>JAFRAC010000020.1 GCA_017405595.1 Thermoguttaceae bacterium
AATCCGCTCCGCTGGTTTCTGATTATCGTCAAGGGCCTTTTTATGCGGGGCATGTCGCCAATCGCGGTCTGCCAGAATTTGATTCCGCTTTTTGTCATTTCGGCGGTAACGCTCACCTCGGCGGCGTATATGTTCCGAAAGCGGATGGAATAATAATACCGCCGTTCCGGTGGCATGCCGGCAGATTTTCGTTTCTCTTCCGAACGGAACGGGACTGCGGCACCTGACGATAGTTTCATCATTCCGGGCGAAGAAGTCCGTTAAGAAAGGTACACCTCAGTGAGACGATATCATGGAACTAAAAGATTTTCTTGAAAAAATGGATACAGGCGAGGAAATCGAAGCGGGATCGGAATACCACCTGTTCATGCATGGCCTTTCCCAGGAAGCGCTACGCATCACGATGGAGATGAACAATGCCTATCATACTCCGGAAGAATTGGTGGAGCTGATGCGGAAGCTGACTGGTCAGCCGGATTTGCCCTCCTTTGTACTCTTTCCACCGTTCTATACGGACTGCGGGAAGAATATCCACTTCGGTCATAATGTGTTCATCAATTCCGGCTGCCGATTCCAAGATCAGGGGGGCGTTTGGGTCGGGGATAATGCGTTGATCGGGCACAATGCGGTCTTGGCTACGCTAAACCACAATCCCGACCCGGAAAAGCGCGGGAACCTGATTCCTTCCCGCATCGTGATCGGCAAAGATGTCTGGCTTGGGGCGAATGCGACGGTGTTACCCGGTGTGACCATCGGGGACGGTGCAATCATCGCTGCGGGAGCGGTTGTAACAAAGGATGTCCCGGCCAAAACCGTCGCTGCCGGAGTTCCGGCGAAAATCATAAAAAGAATAGGAGAATGAAATGAGTAAGGTGCTTGTGATCACAACCAGCCTGCGGGCAAGGAGCAATTCAGACCGATTGGCGGAGGAGCTGGTCCGCGGCGCAAAGGACGCGGGGCATGATGTCGAGTGCATCAGTCTGAAGAAAAAAGATATTCGGTTCTGCATCGGCTGCCTCGCCTGTCAGAAGACGCTGAAATGCGTTATAAAGGACGATGCCGTCGAGATCGCTGAAAAGGTCAAAAATGCGGATACACTCGTATTCGTTACGCCGATTTATTACTACGAAATGAGCGGACAGATGAAGACACTGCTGGATCGTATGAATCCGCTGTATCCTTCCGATTATAAGTTCCGCAAGGTGTATATGCTCTCTACAGCGACGGAAGATGAAGACGGTGTTCCCGAAAAAGCCGTCAGCGGATTGCAGGGCTGGGTCGCCTGCTTTGAAAAGGCGGAGCTTGCAGACTCGCTGTTCTGCGGCGGCATCTCCGATGCGGGCGAAGCAGACGGAAAGCAAGAGGAACAGCATGAGGCGTATCGGTTTGGCAAAGCGTTGGAATAAGCCAGCAGCCGTCAGTATTGTCTTTCTGATTCTGCTTGCTCTTTGCGCCTGCGCAAAAAGAGAAGTGCCGGAATCCACGTCGGCAACCGATAACGGTTGCCATGATTTCCTCGCTAAGCCAAAACCCTACTTTTCCTACTTCTCCTACTGTGATTGTCACAGGATTTTCCGTTTATGTAATAGCGCTGAAAGTGAAAAGCGGATCCTGAAAAGGGAAGATCAAAAGCAATGAAAACTCCCGTCCCTTGTTCCCGTTTGGCGAAATCTCTCCGCGCGCAATGAAATGGAGGGGGGGAAATCGGCGGAGAAGGGGAAATCTCTTGAACGATTATAGGGTATGCCAATATAATGTCAGCTGCTGCGTCCAAAATAATCCTTTCCGGGGAGCCAATAATGAAAAAGCCCCCCCGATTTTCAAAACTCCGTGTCGAAAGCCTCGAAGAACGGACCCTGTTGGCCGTCACCGCCGGTGCCGAAGGGTGTGCCGTTTCGTTGCCCGAACCGACTGAAGCCGCGACCTGGTGGGTGGAAACCGTCGAAGACACCACCGGCAGCGAAAGTTTTTCCTTGAGAGACGCCATCGCCAAAGCGCAAGACGGCGATACGGTCCGGTTCGTTCCGGAACTTTCGGGGCAAACGATAACGTTGTCGGCCGGTCAGCTCAGGGTTCGGAGAGGGGTCACCGTCGACGCCACGGACCTTCCTGGTGGAATTACGATCGATGCGGGCGGAAACAGCCGTGTTTTCTTTCTGAGCGGCGGCACCGAGAGCGCGCCCGTACTGAAAGGACTGACGATTACCGGCGGCAAAGATACCAACAACGGCGCGGGAGTCTACTGTTCTGCGGGCACGGTGGCTTTGAGCGGCTGTATCGTGGCGGGGAACACCGTAGGGTCCATCGGCGGCGGCATCTACAACGGCGGCACAATGACGCTCACGAACTGCACTGTATCGGGCAACACGGCAACCGAATATCACGGAGCGATTTTCAACAAGGGGACGCTGACGATGGCCGACACGGTCATTGAGGGGAACTTCGGCTGCGGCATCTACAACATCGAAGGCACGTTGACGATCACCGACTCGCTCATTGCCGGGAATACTGCGGATACCGGCGGCGGGATTTACACATACAACGGCACAATCACGATTACCGGCTCGACCATTGCCGGGAACACCGCAGACACCGGCGGTGGGATTTACGTTGTTCCCCAGCTGCCGGTCGTTCTGAACGTCTGCAATTCGGTCATCACCCAAAACCAGGCGGACGGCAACGGAGATGACATCTTCAGAAGCGGCACCTCCGGAACCCTCTCGGCCCGCAATACGCTTTCCTCCTACACCGACTGGACGGATTCGGAAAACTGCCTTGAATACGACTCGAATCTGCCTCTCTTCACCGACGCCGAAAACGGAGACTACACACTTGCCGCCGGTTCCCAGGCGATCAACGCCGGGAACAACGATTTTGTGACCGCCAAAACCGATCTGGCAGGGAATCCTCGCATTGTGAACGGAATCGTCGATCTCGGCGCCTACGAGTATCAGGGCTGCAGCCCGGCCGAACAGCTTGCCTCACCGACAATCCTGACCGGGAATCACGGAGTCTACGTTTCCGCTGGCGCGAACAGACATCAGATTTTCTGGAACGGATTCGAAAACGTTTCAGGCTACGAGCTGCAGTATTCCGCCGATGGCGGCACATGGACGACCGTTTCGGTCTTAGAAACCAGCGCAATAGTTACTGGGCTCACTTACGGCCAGAACGTAAAATACCGTGTTCGCGCTTTGGGTGACGGGGTTTCCTATACCGATTCCGACTGGAGCGCGGATAAAGTGTTCAAAGTCTGCCCGATGGACATCAACAACGATGGTGATATTTCTGGCGGCGACCGAACCCTGCTTGTCAATTCCTGGCTTTCCGAAGAAGGGGAGGACGAGTACCTGTCTGCTGCTGATATTAACGGGGACGGAAACGTTTCCGGCGGCGACCGCGTTTTCCTTTCAAACAACTGGCTCATGGATCCTGAAGAGGAAGGGTTTCAATATCCGGCGCCCCTCGCGGCAGAGGCGATATTTGCCGAGTTCGCCTCAGCCGATCCGGGAGAGGATTTGAACGTCTTCTGAATGAAATTCTGAATTTCAACCTACGGGCGGCATCGAGCAGGAACGTTTCGGTGCCGCACGTTTTGCAGATAATGAGAAGATTTCCCGTTAAGAGTTTTCCCCGATCCCCCTTTACTTTTAGGGGCAATTGAGCTATAGTCAGCAGATAGAAAGGACGTCAACGAGCAAAAATCTGCGTGGTGATCAGGTGGAAAGTCGTTAGCCTTCTAACTTTGCGAGGTTTTTATGTCCGGCATTATTGAACCAACAACGGAAACTACGAACGTCCGGGTCGAGATGGCCAGTGCGGCTTCGTTCAGTGATACCGGACTGGTGTTGTCGAACGAGCTTCTTTCAAAAATTGGTGCTTCGCCAAAAGTCCCGCCAAGGGTTATTGTTGATGGCGACCGGATTGTGGTTGTCAATTCCGTCCGTTATGCGATCGAAAAATGCAGAAGGACGATGAAGGGCGAAGCGGAACGCCTGGGATGCAAAACCGACGAGGATGTTTTTGAACTGCTTTCCAAGTGGCGGCACGAAGAGGAATAGGCGTGCGGGTCTTTCTTGATACCAACATCCTCATTTCATCCGTTATTACTCCAGGAACGGTCGTTGTCAAAGCTTTCGTTCTCGCGTCGGATTCCCCGAATGAAGCGCTTGTTTCGGATTATGTTCTGCAGGAATTTTTTAGGAAATGTGCCGATAAATTCCCCGGCAAAACGGAGGAATTAAACTCTTTTCTCTCGGATGTTTTGCCTGCTCTGCAGGTTGTGGCGACGCCGTCTCAGGCATTGTCCGAAGAAGAAAATGTTGTTGATGTTAAAGACCGCCCCATTTTACGGGCTGCGCTTGTTCACAATGCCGACATTCTTTTAACGGGCGACCCTCATCTTTTGAATGTCCGCGATAAGGTTTCGGGAATTGAGATCTTGAATCCTTCCGAATTTCTCAGCCGCAGTTAGTTTGTTTCGTTTTCCTTCTCCGTCGATTCGGTTGCCGCAAGGGCGATGGTCGGAGCTTTTCAAGAGATCCGGAATACCGTTTCTTCACTTCGTCCATCCGCAGACGGAACAGTTTCGTTACTCGTTTCCAGTTGTCCTCGTGAATGGCGATCCGTTTCACGATGCTGCGATAGGCGAGGAAGAACGGTCCGGCCGCTCCTCCCTGGCTTCCCCGTCGTAGATCTTCAGTGCGGGGTATTCCGTGATGCAGAATTTCGGGTTGAGTCTGACCAGTTCGGTGATGGTAAACCCGCCGCTGGGGTTTGGGGGATGTTAGGCTGATTTTCCTTCTTGGCCTTTATCCGGTTTAACAGAAAGCGTTCGTATGCGGTCAGAGCTTCCTCAGAACCTCATTTTCCGAGATAAACTTGTTTGCCGTTGACGGTGATATGGGCGGTATTGTTAAACTTGTTTCGGCAGAGTTTCGGGCGGCGTTTCATGATGAAATTCCTCAGTTTTCTGATATTTATCAGAATTTTAACACAAAAAACAGCCTTTTCTGCCATACATTTTGTGGCATTAAAAAAGCGTCAGACCCTTGAAAACAAGGATCTGACGCTTAGTGGCTGCGGTTGGATTCGAACCGACGACCTACGGCTTATGAAGCCGCCGCTCTAACCAACTGAGCTACGCAGCCGACTCGAAACCATTCTACCCTATTTGACAGGTTTGGCAAGAGGGGGGGCGCTTTTTGGGGCGCGGCGGTCCAGGAACCGGCGGAGAGCTTCCCGCCAACCGGGGATCGGATGGGCACCGGGGAGGAGGCGGTAGCGTGCGGCGTCGAGCGCGGTTGACCGTGAACGGGGGGCTTTCCCCCCGTATTCGGCGGTCGTGATTCCCACGATCCGGTGGTTCCGCAGTCCGCAGACGCCTAAGAGAAAGTCTGCGGCTTCAGCCGGGGTGACACTGTCGGGCGGTGCGACATGATAAAGTCCGGTCGCGCCGGCATGTACCAAATAGCGGAGCGCGCCGACAAGATCGCCGGCATCGGTCAGCGAAACGCGCGTGTCATTTAAAACTTTGATCTCGCGGGTTCGGCGCACCGCCTTTAAAACTGTGTCGACAAGATTTCCCGACCCCTGTGTGCCGGGAGTTCCGAAGAGCGCCGAGGTCCGTACGATCAGATGGCGTTCGTATTCGGATACGGCTCGTTCGGCATCGAGTTTGGTGACGGCGTAGACGCTTTCGGGGTTGGGGATATCGCCTTCGGCGTGCGGGGGCGCGTCTTCTTCGTGGTAGAAGATTTCGCCGCACCCCAGCTGTACCAGCAAAGCGCCGGTTTTTAAAGCGACGTGGCGCAGATTTGCCGCCCCCTGGACATGAATCGTTCGCGCGGTGTTCGGGTGCGCCTCGAGCCAGTCGGGCAGGTTGATCGAGGCCAGATTAATGATGACATCGGGCTGAATGCCGATCAGACCGTCGGTGCTGATACGGGACGCCGCATCGAATTCCGGCAGATCGAATCCGATCAGCTCATCGGGACATCGGGGGGACGATGGCGTTTCGGGAAGGGGAAGCGCGTTCCAGCAGCGCATCATTGCCGAACCAACCAGTCCCCCTGTTCCGATGACCGCGATCTTCATTTTGCCTGACTATTTCAGCATCGCATCGACGATGTAGTAGTTGAGTTCCTCGTAGTCGCGTTCGGCCTGAAGCTGCTCGATTTTGGCATCGTCGAGCGAACGGCTGATTTCGAGGAGACGGAGGAAGATTTTTCGGCTGTATTCAAGGTGTTTGCACGCGGTTTCGTCTTTTTGCGTACGCATGACCTTGACGTCGAGACCGATCCATTCGCCGTTTCGGCCATAGCCGTGCTTGTCGAGGACGCGGACCTGATTGAGCGCCCGCCGCGGATCGACAGCGCCGAAGGTCAGGTCCTGGTCAAATTTCAAGCCGTTCTGATCATTGAGGTGGACACTCCAGAGCTTTTTGTGCGCGAGGGCGTAGCCCATTTCGTCGGAAGGCGAAAGGTTTGCCAGGAGAGCATGCGCCGTTTCGATGAGACAGCCGACCCGATCGGGCGCGGTGGTCAAAAGGCCGAGCGCGATCGCGTGTCCGATTGTCGGAATGTAGGCGTGGTCCATCGGTTCGTTTGGCTTCGACTCGACCATGAGACGGACGTCCTTGTCGTAGTCGAGAAGGGTCTGGATTGCTTCAACGATCTTTTCGGTGGCCCAGACCGGATCTTTCGCTTCGCGGATATAGGTCCCTTCGCGAGCGAGCCAGAAGACGATGTTTTTGGTGCCGAGCGCCTTGGCGATATCGATCGTCCGTTTGGTGCGTTCGATGGCGAACTCGCGGCACGCCTTGTCGTTTGACGTGTAACCGCCGTCGATCGTGTGCGGGTCCATCCAGAGACGCGGGGCGACGAATTCGGCAACGAGACCGTGGTCGTCGAGGACTTTTTTGACCTCTTCGGCCTCTTTGACGATTTCGGAGGGGGACATGTTGTTCATGTTCGGTACGGCGTCATCGTCGTGAAACTGGACGCCGTCGAATCCGATCGTCTTATAGATCTCAAGTTTTTTACGGAACGGAATCGTCTGACGGACTTCCGGACCGAACGGGTCGGCTCCTTCGTGAATGTTCCAGGGACCGAACGAGAAACGGAATTCACCTTGCATGGAAATACCTTTCTTTTAGAGTTTTATGTTTATTAAGGAATAAACGTGAAATCTGCATGATGGCGCCGCGGCATCAGATGACGATTGATCCTCCCGCGGCGAGGGTTCTTCGAACGTCGGCCGCGTCGATTTGATGGACCGGGATCCCCTGATCGAGCGCCAGATAGGCGGCAACCCCTGCCGCTTCACCCAGCTGGTTCATGTTGACCATGACGCGCATTCCGGAAAAGGCGATCTCTTCGGCATCGAACATACGCCCCGCGAGAAGAACATTTTCCGAGTTTTTCGGTACGATGGACCGAAACGGAATCTGGTAGAAGGTCGGGTTTTCCGCAGTTTCGGGACGCCATCTTCCCCTTTTCACCGGTTCTCCCGGTGCACCGTAACTCTCTTCGGTTCCGTCGAGAGAGCGGAACGTGATCGCGCGCCCTTTTTCGGTGTTGTGATGAAGGTCGAATGTATAACTGCAGTTGGCAATGGCGTCGGGAAGGCGTTTGCCGTACATTGCGTCGCTGTCGGTAACGCGGTAAAGGCAGTCGATGTGCCGCGACTCGCGGATCCCGAGCGCCGAAGGGAGCGCGGTCAGTCCGAACTGGGCAGGTTTATTGCCGTATTTGCGGTACATATCCATGACCGCGCGCACCTGGCGCCGCCCTTCGATTTCGGCGGCAGTCAGGTCGTCGGCCTCGGCACAGGCGGCATCGTAGACGCGCGTTCCGGCGAACATAAAGGAATGGGTTCCTGGAATATCAAGCCCCCAGAGGAAACCTTTCGGAATGTTGTATTCTTTGGCATGTTCGCTGAGCAGTTCGTTGCAGCGGGTGATGTCGAATCCGTCGAGATGAGCGCACATGGTCGGCGGCTGCGGGTGTTCCGGAAGACGGGAGCCGAACCCCATCCGAACACAGAGGTCGCCGTCCCCGGTCGCGTCGATAAAGACGCGGGCTTTGATGACCCGGCGCCCCGATTTTCCGTCGATGATAACCCCGGCAAGTTTTCCCGATTCGTAGTAGGGCTCGGAAAAGAGGGTGTGGAGAAACGGCCTGATGTGCGATTCCATGACAAGTTCGTCGAGTTCGATTTTGAGTTCGGACGAGTTGAAGCCTGCCCAGACGCTCGGGTTCTTGTCGTAGATTGTGACCGCGTCCCGCTTTTGAAGCCGGGCGACCGTCTCTTCGGTCAGGCCGGCGATGATCTTTTTTTCAAACCGTGTGTCGTAAAGGGGGTGCCAGACATTTACAAGGCTGTTGACGGCGACTCCGCCGAACCCGTTTTGCTTTTCGACAATGGCGACACGCGCGCCGAGACGCGCTGCCCGCACTGCGGCAAAGACGCCGGTGGCGCTCCCCCCTAAAACGCAGATATCCGTTTCGTGACAGACCGGAAGGGGAGGGGCGGCGGGAGCGGCCGTCTCTTGCGCCGCAGCGCGTTTTCCGGTAAAAAGCCCAACGGTTCCGGAAGCGAGGGCGCCGAGAAATGTCCGTCGTGAGTTCATGCTGTTTCTCGCGGTTAAAGGGGGAGTGGAAGCGGGCGAAAGCGCGGTTTACGGGTTGACCGCTCCGCCGGTTTTGTGCTAGTATATTATAACAGTTGCCTTTCCGCTTGAAAAGGTTTTTATTGGTTGGCTTTTACGAAAGGTTCGCGATGAAATCGACCATCCTTTTTCCGGTTTCCGTTTTTTTCCTGGTCCTTTTATCGGGCGCCGCCCTGCTGCGGGCCGAAAATCCGACTGCGGTACATATTCAGCGGACCATGAAAGCGCTGGAAGAGTCGACCGCCGAACATCCCGCCCATCTCCGTGTGATGTTTTACGGGCAGTCGATTACCGCCCAGGCTTGGACTAGGGAGGTGGAGCGGTTTTTTCAGGAAAAGTACCCGACGGCGGTTTTTGAGTTCCGGAACGCCGCGATCGGCGGATTTGAGTCGCCGAACCTTGTGCGTTCAGCTGAATGCGATCTCTATCCCTGGTATCCGGACCTCCTCTTTTTCCACGTTTACGGACCGATCGACAAGTATGAAGAGATTGTTAAAAAAACGCGGGAACGCACCTCTGCCGAGATTATTTTGTGGACCAGCCATCTGAACGGGTCTCAGGACCCGAAAAAAATGCTCCTCCAGCGGGATCAGCGGTCAAAGGATATTCTTGAAGTTGCCCAGCGGAATCACTGCATGGTGATTGACCTCAATAAAAAATGGTGCCGGATGCTGGTCGATAACGGCTGGGAGCCGAATCGTCTGCTCAGCGACGGAATCCACCTGAACGAGGACGGGTGCCATATTTACGCGAACATGATCTGGGAAGAGATTGTCCGGGTTCCCGGAACCGAGGGGGAACCCGAAATCTCCGGGACGATTACCGAGTATCCCGCCGATGCTCCCTGCATCGTGAAGGAAGAAAACGGCGATTTGACTTTTTCGTTTGACGGCAACCGTGTGGTGGCGGTATCGAACGGAATGGGGGAAGGTGAAGTCACCTTTCTGCTCGACGGAGAGCCGTTTGCCGATGATATCAATCTCTGGGCTTCCACCCGCCCGAGTACCGGCCCTTGCTGGATGCCCTGCATCAATTATGTCGGGTTTGAAAAGACGCCGGTTGCCGAAGATTGGGTTCTGACGGCCACCGAAGGATCGAGTCAGGACGGCACCTACCTGGAATATAAGGTTGCCGGGTCTGTTACCGGCGAAGACGGTGCCGGAAACTCAAAAGAGGACTTTATTTCCGAATCGGGGCGTGCGGTCATTAAATCGAGCGATATCGGCGTGACTTGGCAGTTCCCCTATTTTAAGCAGGAGCTTCCCGAAGATTTCCGGATCACTTGGTCGACCGTGCCGATGTTTACCGATCCCTACCTCGCCGGACCGGAAGGGGAACGTACCGTGATTGTGCAGAATTGCGCGAACGGTCCCCATAAACTGACGGTTCGTTCGGAAAGCGGTAATACCGGTATCGCAAAATGGATTGTCAACGCTCCCGCGAAGAATCCGGATCTCCAATAATCATAGCAAACATGACTTCACTGAGCGGCGAGTTATTGCGGGGGCTCCCCTTTAAACGGATATGGCTGCGGTCACAGCTTTTCCTGCGGGGGTTTTGTGTACTCGTCTATACCCTCATCTTTTACGCCGCTTACTATTTGTCTTATCAGTTCCGTTTCGATTTTAATCCCGACGAGCGGTTCCGCACCGAGTTTTATCAGACGGTCGGAATTACGATTCTGATTAAAATCGCCTACTTCTACGTTCATCATCATTTCCGAAACGATATGTTTTTCGCCTCGCTCAAGAGTCTGCGGAAAATTCTTGAAAGTACCGCCTGCGCCACGATTACCTTTCTTTTGCTCAGGCAGCTTTCGATCATTCTGGCGACCCGCTGCGGTCTCTATATGCCGATTGTCAGCTCATCGACCGGCGTCATCCTCATTGATTTCGGCTTAACGATCCTCTTTCTGGGGGGCGTTCAGTTTTTGGCGCGCTCGTTTCGCGAGGAATTCCTGCTTCTTCGGTCCGATTCCGATTTGAAACCCGCCTATATGGTCGGCGCCACCGGCGAAACGGCCCGTATCGCCAATATCATCAATTCGCGAAAAACGGTCGGATTTCGGGTGATGGGGTACGTTGCGGTCAGGACGGAAGATTACCCGGTTCATTCGGAACTCGATTTTATCCCGGTTGTCTGTACCCCGGAAACGCTTGCGGCGTGCGCCGCAGAAGACGGTGTGCGCGATCTGCTGGTGGTGGCCGGGTTTTTGCCCGGGCCGCGGTTCCGAACCCTTTTCGACCAGTGCAGGAGTATCGGAATTGAACTGCATGTGATTCCCGCGACCGAAATTTCGGTGAGCCAGACGATTCCGATCCGAAAAATCGAGATTAACGACCTCTTAAAGCGCGATCCGGTCTTTCTGCATACCGACGAACTGAAACAGCAGTTTCAGGGAAAGAAAGTGCTGGTGACCGGCGCGGGAGGGAGTATCGGTTCGGAAATCTGCCGGCAGATTCTGGCGTTTGAGCCGAAAGAGCTGCTGATTCTCGGACGCGGTGAAAACCGAATCTTCTTCCTTGAACGGGAGTTGCGTGAACTCAAAAAGAGCACGTTGATTACCCCTCTCATTGCCGATGTGACCGACCGAACCCGGATTGATCAGATTCTGGATACGACCCGGCCTGATTTCATCTACCACGCGGCGGCGCATAAACATGTGCCGCTGATGGAAGCGAATGTGTCGGAAGCGGTGCGGAACAATGTCGGCGGAACCAAAAATTTGGTCGACGCGGCTGACCGTTGCGGCGTGGGGCGGTTCGTCCTTATTTCGACCGATAAGGCGGTGAACCCGACCAGCGTGATGGGGCTGACGAAACATCTGGCCGAAAGGTATGTGAACTCGGCGGCCGAAACCTCGAAGACGAAGTTCATTGTGACGCGTTTCGGCAATGTACTCGGTTCGACCGGGAGCGTGGTGCCGATTTTTAAGGGTCAAATTGAAAAAGGGGGCCCGATTACCGTTACCGATTTTCGGATGACCCGTTATTTCATGACGATTCCCGAAGCCTCGCAGCTTGTGTTGGAGGCCTCGGTGATGGGGAACGGAGGAGAAATTTTCGTTCTCGATATGGGGGAACCCGTTCATATTCTGGAATTGGCCCGCGACATGGTACGGCTTGCCGGTCTGCCCGACGGGGCGATCGAAATTCAGCAGATCGGACTTCGCCGGGGCGAAAAACTCTACGAAGAACTCTATTTCGATTCCGAACAGAAAATTAATACCACCCATCCCAAGCTGTACGCTGCCCGTCACCGCGAGTTTCGGCGCGATCTGGTTCAGCGTCAGATTCAGGATCTGCTCGACCTGGCGAAGACCGGCGACGAGGCCGCGCTCCGCCGAAAATTTAAAGAACTGGTTCCCGAATACCGGCCCAGTATGCCGGGAAAACCGTCATGACCTTTCCGCGAATCTACCTTTCCCGTCCTCATGTCAGTTCCCGTGAACGCGGGCTTCTTCTTGACGCGTTCGATTCGAATTGGATCGCCCCGCTCGGTCCGCATGTTAACGCGTTCGAGGCCGAGACCGCCGCGTATGTCGGCCGCAATTACGGCTGCGCCCTGTCGAGCGGTACGGCGGCAATCCATCTGGGACTCAAACTCCTTGGCGTCGGGGCAGGGGACGAAGTTTTTGTTTCCAGCCTGACCTTTTCCGGATCGGTTAACCCGATTTGCTATCTGGGTGCGCGTCCGGTTCTCATCGATTCGGATTGGGAAACCTGGAATATGGATCCGAACCTTTTGGAAACGGCTCTGAAAGAGCGCGCCGCGAAAGGACGGATTCCGAAGGCGGTGATTCCGGTCGATCTTTACGGCCAGTGCTGCCGGTGGGATTCCATCCTGGAGATCTGCGCCCGTTATGGTGTTCCGATCCTCGAAGACGCCGCCGAGGCCCAGGGGGCACGGTACGGGAGGAAGAACGCCGGCCAGTTCGGCAGAATCGCGATTCTTTCGTTTAACGGGAATAAAATGGTGACGACCAGCGGGGGGGGGATGCTGCTGACCGACAGTGAAGAGGAAGCTGCCAAGGTTCGGTTTTGGTCGACCCAGTCCCGCGAACCGGCTCCCCATTACCAGCACCGCGAGCTCGGGTACAACTACCGTATGAGCAATCTGTGTGCGGCGGTCGGGCGCGGCCAGCTTGCGTGGATCGATGAGCGCATCGCGCGGCACCGGGAAATATTCGCGTTTTATTCCAGCGAGCTCGGCGAGCTTGACGGAATCACGTTTATGCGGGAGCCGAAAGAGGGGGACTGGTTTTCGACCAAGTGGCTGACCTGCGTACTGATCGATCCGGCGAGGTTCGGCGCAGACCGAGAAAAGGTTCGGCTGGCCTTGGAAGCCGAAAATATCGAGTCGCGCCCGATCTGGAAACCGATGCATCTGCAGCCGGTGTTCGCCAAGTGTGACCGCTATATTTCCGGTGTTTCCGACCAAATCTTTCGAGACGGCCTTTGTCTGCCGAGCGGTTCCGACCTGACCGACCATGATTTGGATCGAATCGTTGAGGTCATCAAGCAATGCCGAACATCCTGATCCTTTCGCAATGGTATTTTCCGGATACTTGGATGCAGCTGCGCGATCTGGCACGGCGGCTGGCTGCCGACGGTTACGGAGTCGAGGTCCTTTCGGCGGTTCCCTATTCTCTGGCCGACGGCAAGATCGTTTCGGGATATCGAATGAAGTTCCGGCAGACCGAAACACTCGACGGTATTAAGGTTGTCCGGCTTCCACTTTTCATCAGCCAGAGCCGGAGCGGACTGGGACGGATTCTTTGTTATTCATCGTTCGGAATTTCAGCCGCTCTTCTCGGACAGTTCGGTCTTCAGCGTCCTGACATTGTTTTTCTCTATAACCTGCCGACGCTCGGATGGCCGGCGCGGCTGTTCCGCCTTTTCCGCGGGGCGAAGATCGTCGTGATGGTTCAGGACCTTTGGCCCGAGTCGGTGGCGCATTCCGGGATGATGAAGAGCGGGTTTCTGACCTCTTGTCTGGATCGGTGGTGCCGGAAGTTTTATCGTTCGGCGGATGGTCTGACAGGCCTTTCCCCCGGATTCAGGGAAAGGCTGATCGGCCGGGGCGCCGATCCGTCCCGAATAGAAGTGGTCTATAACTGGACAGATGAAACTGTCCCCCCGTTTCCCCGGCCCGATGAACCGAATCGGCGCTGGACGGCGGTGTATGCGGGGAATATGGGGGTCTACCAGGGGATTGACACCTTTATTGAGGCCGCCGCGATTCTTGCGGAACAAGGTGTTCCTGCCGATCTGCGGCTGATCGGCGGCGGTGTCGAGCTGGAACGGCTCCGAAAATCGGCCGCCGCGAAAAATCTTCCCAACCTGACCTTTGTTCCCTGGATGCCCTCGAACCAAATCGGCGCGGAACTGGCCCGCGCCGACGCGCTTCTGCTCCATCTTAAAAAACTCGACCTTTTTAAGGTGACGATCCCGGGGAAAACGCAGGCTTATCTGCGGGCGGGCCGGCCGATTCTTTGCGGTATTGAAGGGGATGCGGCACGCCTGATTGAACGGGCCGGCGCCGGATTTGTCTTTGAACCGGAAAACCCGGTTTCCCTCGCCGAGACGATCCGCCGCGCCGCCTCAACGCCGAAAGAGGAGCTGGAGGAGATGGGACGGGCAGGACGCCGTTTTTATGAAAGTGAAATGGCGTTTGAGATCGGGTACCGGAAAATCACCGGTCTGTTTCAGCGTGTACTGAATCTTTCCGGGAGAGGGGAATGATGGTCTACCGCACGTTCGGAAAGCGCCTTTGCGATATCACGGTATCCCTCTTTTTGCTGGTTCTGCTTTCGGTACCGCTTCTGTTTTTAGCGCTGGCGGTCCGGCTCTTTTTGGGGAGTCCCGTCTTCTTCCGGCAGGAGAGGCCGGGACGCGGCGGCCAGATCTTCCGGCTGATCAAATTCCGCACCATGACCGATCAGCGGGACAGGGAGGGGAACCTTTTGCCGGACGCGGAACGGCTGACCCGTTTCGGGAACTTTTTGCGCCGAACAAGTCTCGATGAACTGCCGGAACTTCTTAATGTCCTCAAAGGGGAGATGAGTCTCGTCGGTCCCCGTCCTCTTCTGGTGAAGTATCTGCCTCTCTATTCTCCCGAACAGGCGCGCCGCCATCTTGTCCGGCCCGGCATTACCGGTTGGGCGCAGGTTCACGGGAGAAACGCGATTACCTGGGAAGAGAAGTTCCGGTTTGATGTCTGGTATGTTGAGCATGTTTCCTTTTGGCTTGACCTCAGGATTATTGCGATGACGCTTGTCCAGGCGTGCCGCCGCGAAGGGATTTCGGCCGCGGGCTGCGCGACCATGCCGGAATTTAAAGGCTCTGAGGAAACTTCCGGCTCTTCGGAACACTGATTCCTCCTTTTTTATCTTCTTTGATATCTGCTGATACCGCGGCGGCTGCCGTTGTTTCCTCTTCTCTGGCTCCTTGGCGGGGACGAAATCTCCGGCTTTTTTCAAATTGCAGCGGTTTAAATTGGAGAGCTTAACCAAACTTTGCCGATAATAACAGCAGAGGCGGTTGCCTCGCCGGCGCTGGGCCGGCAAGATGAGTTTATTGGCAAAAGATCAAAAGAGTTTCGGCTCTTCCTTATTTTAAGGAACTGGTCTTTTTATCAAATTGTTTTGGGAGTTAGGCCGATAGAAAAACTTGAAGGCGCCCGGCGCCGGTCAAAGTCAAGTCGGTATTTTCAAAGGCAGGGAATTCAGTGAATCGCGATATCAATGTTTTAGCTCTGGTTAAAGGGGAAGAACGATACGTTTTTATCTACAATGAAGAGAACCGTTCTGAAACAATGCGTCTGATTGGGCGTTACGCTTCGAATCCTGAACTGAGCTTTTCGTGGTACGATGCCGCTGTCTTGAGCCAGAAAATGCGCCGCGAGTCTCACCGCGAAGCCCTTGCCGGTCTGCGTGACAGGCTTTCGGTTTCGGAACGGTATGAAGATTTTGACCGCCAAAACCATTTTTGATTTCACCTCTCCGGATGTTCATAAAAAGCACCGGGTGCCGGTGCTTTTTTTATACCGTTCTGCACAGCCCGGTCTCCATGGCCGGGTGTTATTTTGTCCGCGGGCTGACCGGTCCGACGGGTACCGTTTCGGATGAGCGAGTTAGAATCTCAAATCAACGAATTTCTCCACTTTCTTAAGGTTGAGAAGAACGCTCCGGCAATGACCCTCAAAAGCTATTCCGAGGATTTGGAAGCCTGGTTCGATTATACTTTTGAGCTTCACCGGAAACGCGTTCCCCCTATCCGGAATATTCATTCACCGGAGATTCGCGGATACCTTGCGGCGATGAACGGAGCGGGGTACGCGAAGACGACGGTCGCGCGCCGGATGGCTTCGCTGCGCACCTTTTTCCGGTTCGCGCAGCGGCAGGGGTGGTGCGGCGAAAACCCCGCTTCCTCGGTTCGGAATCCGAAGATCGGACGGAGTCTCCCGGTTTTTCTTTCGACGTCCGAAATCGAGCGTCTTTTGGACGCGCCGAAACAGACGAACTGGCAGGGATTGCGGAACCGCGCCATTCTGGAAGTGATCTATTCGGCGGGGCTGCGGGTCGGCGAGTTGGTGGAAATCAATACCGGGGATTTGACCCTTAACGAGGGGATGGTTTTGGTACGCGGAAAGGGGATGAAAGAACGGTACTGCTTTCTCGGCAGTTATGCCGTTGACGCTCTTCGGGTCTGGCTGAAACTTCGCCCTGAGATTCTCAAACGGTGCAAACGCCCGCAGGAGGGGGATCCGGTCTTTCTCGGCTCCACGGGGATGCGCATTACGGCGCGGAGCGTCGAGCGGATGGTCGACAAATACATCCGGGAAACCGGCCTGAATCAGAAGATCTCGCCCCACTCTCTCCGGCACAGTTTCGCGACACACCTGCTGAACGCCGGAGCCGACATCCGTGCGATTCAGGAGCTCTTAGGGCACAAAAACCTTGTGACGACTCAAATCTACACCCATGTCAGCACCGAAGCGATGCGCGAGGTTTATCTCAAAGCGCATCCGCGCAGCCGTCTCTGACAGCCGGCGGCCGGTTTTTCGGACGGAAGAATGAGGTTTAGGATTTCGGAAGAATGACAACCGGCGGCGGGGGGAATTCGGGGATTTGCGCCAAGCCGGGAAAGGTGAGCGTAAATTGCGTACCGCGGCCGACCTCGCTCTGAATGGCGATATGTCCGCCGTGGCCCGCGATGATTTTGCGTACGGTCGGAAGGCCAAGACCGGACCCTCCCTGTTTTGTTGAGAAGAAGGGGTCGAAAATCTTTTCAAGCGTTTCGGGTTCCATTCCGCAGCCGGTATCGATCAGGTCCAAGGCGACACTTTCGCCCAACGCCCGGGTTCGTATCATGATTTGCCCGCCCTGGCCTTTCATCGCCTGGAGGGAATTGAGCAGAAGGTTGAGAATCGCCTGGCGGAATGAACGTTTATCGAGCCGGACTGTCGGCAGGTCCGGGGTGAGGAAGTCGATCAGTTCGACGCCGCTCTCGTCGGCCTGGGGTTTGAAAAAATGAAGGATGCTCCGGATTTCCTTGTTGATATCGGCAGGGGTCAGTTCGAGATGATGAGCGCGGGTAAAGTGGAGAAACTCGTTGAGGAGGTCTTCGAGCCGGACCGTCTCGCGCCGCACAACCGCGATCTTTTTGAGAGCCCGCTTTTGCTGCGGCGATTCGGGAAGGTCTTCCATGTCTTCGGCGAGCAAATCCATATTCAGCCGGATGGTCGAAAGGGGATTTTTGACTTCGTGCGCCAACCCGCCCGCCAGTTGGGCGATTTCGGAGTACTGTTGGCGCAGCCTCTCCTCGGCTTCAGATGGATTTGCCGCCTTCTTTTGGGACATTGTCAGTTGTTGCCGCCTTCTTTTTCCTGGAGGAGAACGGCTTTACGGCTCAGCTTGATCCGGTTCTGTTCGTCGATGGCGAGGACTTTCACTTCCATTTCGTCGCCGACTTTGCAGAACGAGTGAACATCGCTGACGTATTGGTCGGAGAGTTCACTGATATGGCATAATCCGTCGCGGCCGGGAAGAATCTCGACGAAAACGCCGAAGTTCTGAATGCTCGCGACGCGGCCTTTGTAGGTTTTGCCGACTTCGACATTGGCGGTCAGACGGTTGACCTGATCCAATGCGGCCTGGGCGCTGGCTTCATCGTTCGAAGCGATCGAAACGGTACCGTCGTTATCGATTTCGATGGAAGCGCCGGTCGCTTCCTGAATGCCGCGGATCGTCTTACCGCCGGGGCCGATAAGCAGACCGATTTTGTCTTGGTCGATCGTTGTACGGTAAAGGCGGGGCGCGTAGGGGGAGATGTCTTCGGCGGGAGAGGGCGCTACGGAGAGCATCTTGCGAAGAATCCCGATGCGGGCTTCCCGGGCCTGCTTTAAGGTCTGCTGGATAATCTCTTTGGTGATACCGCCGATCTTCAGATCGAGCTGAATGCCGGTGATCCCGTTTTGGGTTCCCGCGACTTTGAAATCCATGTCGCCGAAATGGTCTTCATCGCCCATGATGTCGGTGATGGTGATCCACTTTTCGTCGGACTCTTTGACTAAACCGATCGAGATGCCGGCTACCGGATTGGCGATCGGAACCCCTGCCGACATCAGGCCGAGGGTCGCGCCGCAGACGGTCGCCATGGAACTCGAACCGTTCGATTCGAGAATATCGCTGATCACGCGGATGGTATAGGGGAAGGCTTCTGTGTCGGGAAGAACCGGTTTGACGCTCCGTTCCGCCAAGGCGCCGTGTCCATATTCGCGGCGGCCGGTTCCGCGGATCGGCTTGCATTCCCCCACCGAGTAGGGGGGGAAGTTGTAATCGAGCATGAAGCGTTTCGAGTACTCATCGAAAAGGCCGTCGACCCGCTGCTCGTCTTTGGCGGTACCGAGGGTGACGGTGATGAGGGCCTGAGTCTCGCCGCGCTGGAACACCGCGGAACCGTGAACACGGGGGAGAACGTTAATTCGGCACTCGATGGGACGGACTTCCTTTTGGCCGCGGCCGTCGAGACGGTCTCCGGCAAGGATGATGTCGCGCACAACGCGGCGTTCAAAATCGTGGAAGGCGACCTCGAACAGTTCGGGGGTATAGAGGTTCTCTTTGCCGGCGAGCGTGTCCTGCTCGATCTGTTCGGGGGTCGCGACCAAGTCGTCTTTGGCGGCCTGACGGACTTCGGCACAGGCTTCGGCCCGCGCGATCTTCCCCTCGGTCTTTTTGGCCTTCGTGTAGTCTTTGTAGTATTTCTTCAGGATGGCTTTGTAGAGGGTTTCGGTCGGCGGAGGGGTAAATTCGAGCTTTTCGGGGTTGACCAGGCCGACCAGGTCGAGCTGGAGCTGGCAAAGCTCTCTGACGTATTTATGAGCTTCCATGATGGCTCCGTAGACTTTCGGTTCGGGGAGTTCGCGGGCGAACCCTTCGATCATCAGAACGGAGTCAAGGTTTCCCGAAACGACCATATCGAGTTCGCTCGATTCGAGCTGCTCGAAGTTCGGGAACGGAACAAACTCGCCGTCGATCAGTCCGAGACGCACCGAGGCGAGCGGGCCGCTGAAGGGGACGGGGCTCAGCTGGACGGCGGTCGCGCAGCCGTTCATGGCAATGATATCGGGGTCGATCGTCTGGTCGCAGGCAAAAACCTGGGCCAGGACCTGGACTTCGTTGAAGAACCCTTCCGGGAAGAGGGGGCGCATCGGCCGGTCGATCAGACGGGAGGTCAGAACTTCTTTCAGACCGGGGCGTCCTTCCCGTTTCAGAAAACCTCCCGGGAATTTTCCGGAAGCGGCCATCCGTTCGCGGTAATCACACGTGAGCGGGAAGAAATCCGCGCCCGGCTTGCTGGGCGCCGTGGTAACGGTACAGAGAAGAACGGTGTCGTCGCACCCGATGAGACAGCTGCCGTGAGCCTGTTTTGCCAATTCACCTGTTTCGATCCAGAAATTCTTTCCGCCGATAACTTTTTCTACTCGTTGTTTCATTCGACTTTTACTGCTTTCTCTTTCTACAACCTTACTGACACAGTCTCTGACGCCAAAAATGACGATTCCGGCCGGTTCGTTCACAGTCCGATCTGAATAGGATCACGAAACGCCGAATCGGTTTTGTTTTACAGTGAAACCTTGCAGGAAGGAATCCGCGGCTCCGGGCGGGATGCCCGAAGGGGTAAAACAATTTCAACGAAAGAGCCTATCTTTTTACCGGTCCTCACCGGTTTTATCCACTACAATACTCTAAAAACGCGGGGATGAACAACAGAAAACCCCTCACAGGTTTCCGGCACCAGCCGGAAAGAGAAACCGACACCGCGAAGAGGAGAATCGAAGACGATGCCAATCTGAAACGATGAGGGTTTCTCGGGCCGATATAACTTTTTTGCCGGCACCGAGGCCGGCGCCGGCAAAAAAGAGGGAAATTCATTTACGAATGCCGAGTCTCTTGATCAGAGAGGCATAGCGTTCGAGATCAACCTTTTTGAGGTAATCGAGAAGACTGCGGCGGTCGGAAACCATTTGCAGAAGACCGCGGCGGGTGGCGAAATCTTTTTTGTTCGCCTTCATGTGCTCGGTCAGGGCGTTAATCTTCTTCGTCAGGAGAGCGACCTGAACTTCGGGGCTGCCGGTGTCTTCGGCACCGCGGCGATATTCCGCGATGATCGCCTGTTTTTCATCTTTGGTCATGATGGTCATCGAAAACCTCTTTCTGCTGCGATTGCAGTCCGCGCGGAGCGCGTCTGAATCAATGTTCTGTTTGGAATGTCGAGAAATATTCCTTCTGTTAGGGTTGGAAAAACAATACAACAACCTCATTTTAACTGATATTTGAGTGCTGTCAATGCCCCGGGCTTCCCGAAAGAGCCTGAAAATGGGTACCGAACCGTTCTTACTCAGCCGAGACCGTTAACGACGTTACGGGGTTTTCCGTCGAAAAACGCTTTCACGTTGGCGACCGTTTCGGCCATCAGTCTCAGGCGCGCCTCACGGGTCGCCCAGGCGTTATGCGGGGTGATGAAACAGTGGCGAGCCGAAAGGAGCGGTTCGCTTTCGGCGGGGGGCTCGAAAGTGAGGACATCCATCCCCGCGCCGGCCAGTTTTCCGGCGTTGAGCGCATCGGCAAGCGCATCGGGATCGATCAGCGGCCCGCGCGCGGTGTTGATCAGGAAGGCGGAAGGTTTCATCATTGCCAGGCGCCGCCGGTCGACCATGTGCCGGTTTTCGGAGGTTAAGGGGCAGTGAAGCGAGACGACGTCGGCGGAAGCGAAAAGATCGTCGAGGGTCACAGACCTGACACCGCCAGTTTCGGTTCCCGGAGTCAGACTGCGGCTGAACGCGATCACATTCATTCCGAACGCCATGGCGACCTGAGCCACCCGTCTGCCGATGGCGCCGTAACCGACGATGCCGAATGTCTTTCCGGCGAGTTCGACGAGCGGTTCGCCGTAAAAGGTGAAATCGGGGGCGGAAGTCCAGGCGCCGCCGCGTGTCTTTTCGGTGAAGTAACAGAGAGCCGAAACCATGTTCAGCAGATGGGCGAACGTCATCTGAACAACCGATTCGGTACTGTACCCCGGAACATTCGATACCGGAATGCCGCGCTTTCGGGCCGCTTCGGTGTCGATCGGATTCACGCCGGTTGCCAGAACGCTGATCAGGCGGAGATCGGGGAGCGCGGCGATCGTTTCGGAAGAGAAGGGGACTTTGTTGGTGAGCGCCACCGCCGCGCCTGCGGCACGGGGGATGATCTCTTCGGCCGGGGTACGGTCGTAGACGGTCACCTCGCCGAGTTCTTCCAAGGCTTCCCAGGAAAGATCGCCCGGGTTGAGCGTCCAGCCGTCGAGTACAACGATTTTTCGATTCATTTTTGACCTTTCGTCGTTTTTTGGGAATGGGGCTGCAGCGGCAGTTCTTCTCCGCGGTTCCCGTTATTTTAAATAGACGGGGGGATTCTTTCCAGTCCCGGCCGGTGCGGCAAAATCGTATTCCCGCGGGCGCTCGGGGACTGGACAATTGTTGGGACTGTTCCTATAATTTGACGGAATCCCGTTGGAACGGGCTTATCCGCCGTTTTTCGGAGGGTGCCGTCTCCGCAAGAATCATTTGTTTTCTCTAACATCAAAAAGGCTGCCGCCATGTCAACCTGTTCCCCCTACTTCAATCCCGCCGCCGAAACCATGTCGCAGGACGAAATCCTTGCGCTTCAGAACCGGAAGCTCAAAGAGGTTGTCGCCTACGTCTATAAGAACAACACGATTATGCGCGGTCTGCTCGACCAGGCCGGAGTGATTCCGGAGGACTTTCGGGGGATCGAGGATGTCGCGAAACTGCCGATTATCACCAAAGAGACGTTCCGTACGACCTACCCGCTCGGTCTTTGCTGCCGTCCGAAAGAGGAGCTGCGCGAGATGCATATGTCGAGCGGCTCGACCGGAACCCCTGTGGTGATGGGGTATACCCCGAACGATCTGCGGCAATGGGCCGAGTGCATGGCGCGCTGCTACCGCATGGCGGGGGGATATCCGAATGACGTGGTTCAGATCACCCCCTCGTTCGGCCTGTTTAACGGCGGGTTCGGGATGTATCACGGCGCGCGGATGGCGGAACTCTTTGTGATTCCGACCGGTTCCGGAAATACCGAGCGGCAGGTGAAACTTGCCCGTGACTTCAAAACCAAGATTCTGACCGCGGTTGTCTCCTACTCGATCCGCATTGCCGAGGTGATGAATCGGCTGGGGATCGAACTGCCCGATCTGAAAGTCGGCATCTTCGGCGCGGAATCACTCACCAAATCGATGACGAAACGGATTTCTTCGGAACTCAATATCGAGGCGTTCAATATTTACGGCATGACCGAAACCGGCGGGGTCGGAACGCTCGGCTGCGACTGCGGCGACCATTCGGGGATCCATGTCTGGGAAGACCAGTACTATCTGGAAGTCGTCGATCCGGCAACGAAAGCGCCTCTTCCGGACGGGGAACTCGGAGAACTTCTCGTGACCTCGCTGACACGCGAGGCGATCCCGGTACTCCGCTATAAAACGGGGGATCTGACCCGGATCGTCTCCCGCCGGAAGTGCGCTTGCGGACGGACCCATATCAAAATCGACAACATCGCCGGGCGAACCGATGATATGCTGATCATTAAAGGGGTCAACTTCTTCCCCGCCCAAGTGGAACAGGCCCTTCTTGAAATTCCGGGGGTTCACCCGCACTATCAGATTGTGATTGAAGAGACCGCGGGAGTAAAGGATATCCGCGTCAACGTTGAGGCCGAAGAGGGGGTGACCGGCTATACCGTTGCCAAGCACCTCAAAGAACGGCTCGGTTTTTCGCCGAAAGGGGACGTCTTCAAACCGGGCACGCTTCCGCGGCAAGAAGGGAAAGCGGTTCGCGTTATCTTCAAGAATAACGACTAGCTCTTCTTTTTGAGCTCTTTGAGCTTTTGCGCGTCTTCGTGCGTTTTGTAGTACGGGTCGAGCGGGAAACAGCCTGAGACCAAGCCGGCCCGCGGCGCGTTTGTACAGTCGCCGAACGTGCGGCAGATCTTGTGCCGGTCGAGCGGCCGGCCGGCGAGCGCATCGGCACAGAGGGTTGGGTAGCAGAGCGCCATTCGGCCGATTCCGATAAAGTCGGCATCGCCGGCGGCCAGAATCCCTTCTCCCGCCAAAGGAAGGTATTCCTGGAGGTAGGTCATGCCGGAGGTGACAAAGGCCATCCCGGGGCATGCGGCTTTAACGGCGCGGACCGCCCGGATCTGACGCGCCGCGCCGGCAAGCGGATCTTCGGGCGGAAGATAGCCGTCACTGACCGCGTATGCGGCCGGACGCTGAATGTGGGGGACATAATAGGGGGAACCGAGGGTGGCGCAAACGAGACGAATCCCAAGTTCCCGGGCCATTTTGACGAACGCGATCGGTTCGGCGGGGTCGAGCCCCAGACCGGTTCCGTCGCCGCCGAACGCGAAAAGGTAGGGGTTTTCGGCGGTATGCCGGGCAACCGGTTCCCCGGTTCCGTCCGGGCCTTTGGCAAAGGGAATCATATCGCCGAGACTCAGGCGGACGGCGATATCGAGATCGGGCGTCTGCGACTTGATCCCTTCGACAATTTCCCGAAAAAAGCGGGTCCGGTTCTCAAACGAGCCGCCGTATTTGCCGGGACGTGTGTGCGCCGAAAGGAACTCGTGCCCCAGGTAGCCGTGGGCGCACTTGATGTCGACGAAATCGAAACCCGCTTCCCGCGCCAAGTGCGCGGCTTCGTGAAACTTTTCGATGATTCCCTCAACCTCGCCATCGGAAAGAACGTTTTGAGCCGAACAGCCGAACTTCGGGTCGAGATACGGGTGCTGGTAGGCGGTGCGGGATTCGAGTTTGGCGTCGCTGTTCGGTTTGCTGAACCGTCCGGAATGGGTCAGCTGGAGACCGACCATCGGCGGATCTCCGAAAAGGTCCTGATGCCTTCGGACCATCTCGGCGCGCAGGTCTCCGATCGGCCCGACCGTTTCAGGCGTGAGGGTCATTTGCCGTGTGTTGGCTTTCCCCTCTTTCATGACCGCCGCGGCCTCGCAGCCGAAGATCAGTTTCGCGCCGCTTTCGGCAAAGCGCAGCCAACGGCGGCGCGCCGAAGCGCTCGGCGCCCCGCTGGGAAGGCAATCCCATCCCTCCATCGGCAGAATCGCCCAACGGTTCGGGATTTCGCGGGACCGGCCGGTGATCGCGCTTTGATATTGAAACGGCACCTTAAAGGGGGATTCCGCCGCCGGAGCGTCGGGGATCGGAATGTCGGCGCCGATTTCGGCCAGGCGGGCGCGCAGTTCCGCCGGGGACTTGAAGGAAGCAATCTTGCGAAACTCGATCATGGGGAGATCCTGATTTTTTGGAGGATGGTTACTGCTGGGGAGGGGTAATCCGGCTCTTGAATTCGTATTCTCCGGAAGGGACTTCATAGACGGTATATCCGGGTGTTTCCCGGCCGCGCAGAGGAAGTGCGCCGGCGGTCGCACTCGCCGGCCCGTCGGAGGGGACGTAGACGGTGGCGGTTGTGTTTACGGGAACAGTCACCTTCATGTAAAACGAACTGTTCTTACGCTGTTTCTGCCAACTGACACTGATCTTGCCGGCGGGACTGTTAAAGTAGCCCCGAGCCCATTCGAGCGGGGTATCGCCTGATTTCGGCGGATGAATGACGATCTTTTTATAGCCGGGAGTGGCGGGATCGCTTCGAATTCCGAGAACCGAGTCGATATACCAGGATCCGATGAACAGGAAAGAACTGTGGCAGAGGGAATGACCGGGACGTTTCAGCTCCCATGCCTCCCAGATGGTCGTCGCGTCGTGGCCCCGCATAAAGCCCCAGCCGGGATAATCGGTCTGGGAGGCCATTGTGTAAATGAGGTCGTCGCGCCCTTCCTGACGCAGCCATCGGAAGAGGAGCGCACCGCCGGTGATTCCGACGCCGACATGACCGTGCTCTTCGTCGAGAATCCTTTTTTCGAGGCGGTCTTTGACCCGCTGCAGCTCTTCCGCAGGGGGAACCTCGGCCAGGAGCGCCGCCGCGAGAATCGAAGTTTTGCCGGTGCCGTACGTGGCGTCTTCGGGGTGGAAGTACTTCTCGTTGATCGCACGGCGGCTCTCCTCGGCAAGACGGGTCCATTCGGCCTCCTTTTCGGTTTTGCCGAGCGCCCGGGCGATTTTTGCGGCGGTACGCAGATTAAAAACGCGGTACATATTGTTGAAGCAGACGAGCTCTTCCTTGTCATTTTCGGGACCGTCGGGAGCGCCCGGCCAGAGCCAGTCGCCGAGGAACGTCCAGGGTTCGCCGTAGTAGCGGAGAAGGCCGTCGCTGACGTAACAGTTTAAAAACCCGAGCCAGCGGTCGATCAGTTCCCAGTTCTCTTCCAGAATTTGGATATCGCCGTACGCGTTGTAATAGAACCAGGGGAGTGTGACAACAATCCCTCCCCAGGCCGGCCCCCCGCCGCCGAAATAGGTGGGAGCGGTGTTCGGGAGAGTCCCTTTGAGCGCGGCGTCGCGCTGGCCGGGATTGATGTTTTCGATGTCGTTGAGCCATTCCTGATATTGGCCCTGAACATCGCGCCAGTCTTCCATCCATTTCTTGTAGAAGGCGTCGAGCCGGTAGTGGAACATCCCGGTTTCGCAGGTGGCATGGGCGTCGCCGCCGTAGCCCATTCGCTCGCGCTGCGAGCAATCGACGATACAGCCGCCGATCGAGAGGTTTTCGTAGGTCCACATGACCGTATCGTGTATCCAGTTTTGAAGATCGTCTGAACACTGAAATGACGCGACCGGTTCGTAGTCGGTTCGGATCGACCAGCCGCGGAACTGGTCGCGGGCCGGGGCTTTTTTCAGACCGCGGACGGTAATCCAGCGCCCGGCGCTGTAGTTGAATCTGTTCCGAAAATGCCCGTGTCCGGTACGGTCGATTTTGATTCTGCTGAACAGATTGAAGGTCATTTCAATGTCGGGATATTCCGAAAAGCGGAACTCGATAATGTCGCCGGGATCTCCCTGAACGTCGATTCCCATGAAACCCGCGAAATTTTTCCCCATGTCGACCTGCCAGGTGTTTTCGCCTGTCTCGACGATTTCGACCGGGGTCAGGAGTGTCGTCTGGCGGTTTTTCTCGACCCGTTGGGGCGAGACGGCGAGGCTGGGATGGTAAACGGTACTTGCCTGCCAGTAGGAATCGTCGTAAGAGGTTTGGGCCCAGTCGGTGGTGCTGACATCGGCATCCTGGAACTCGCCGCCGTAATGGGCGAACCACCATTGTCCGAGAAGCTTGTTTCCGCTCTGGGCAAACAGCCAGGAGGCGTCGGTGGCGATCCGTTCGGTTTGGTCTCCGGTGACAATGTCGCACTGAGCCTTGAATATCGGGGCGTTGGGCCGGTCCTCGGTTTTGTAGTCGCCGAAAACGCTCCACCCGGCACCGAGCCAGACGGCGATCACGTTTTTGCCGGGGGTCAGAAAGGGGGCAATATCGTAGGTGATATACCGGGCGCGGTGCTTGTGGTCGGTCATGCAGGGAGAGAGAACCGCGTCATCGACCTTTGTGCCGTTCACGTACAGTTCGTGGTAACCGACCGAAGCGAGATGCAGGAGCGCGCTGTCCGGCCGAGCGTCGAGTGTGAACGTTTTTCGGAACCAGGGATCAAACGGCCGGTCGCTGCCGTCTTCCTCTTCGGCGGTATACTCTAAACCGGTGCCGATCCACTCGGCGGTCCATTCGGAAGGGGAAAGAAGGGCGGTGGTCCATTTTGCGATACCGCTCGGACTCGATTCACCCCCTTGGTTGTCGCGGACGCGGACATTCCAGTAGCAGGTTTGGTTTGACCGGAGGGGGAGACCGTCGTAAGGGATCAGCCGCGCGGCATCGGACTCAACCCACCCGGAGTCCCAGAGAATTTCATCGGGGTTTTCATCGACAAGTCCCGTATCCGAGGAGGCGACCAAAATACGGTAGGCGGTCTGATTCCACCCCCGGAGTTTGGCTCCGTCGGTGGTGAATTTCCAGCTCAGACGCGGAGCGGGGGTGTCGATATCGAGGGGGTCAACCAGGTTTTCGCAGGTGAGGGCGTTCGGCCGCATGGGAGAAGGTTTTCGGGTTTCCTGGGCCGTGGAGACCGGAAGAAAGGCTGCGGCGATACCGAGCAGGAGAAACGCGGCCAAACGGAAAAACGAAACGGGAGCTGTTTTCATCATTTTTGATGCCCTGAGACTTTTGTGATGATGTTGTTAAAAACCGCCGGAATTATACCAGCTGAAGCGAGAAAGAGCAAACTGAAATTCTCTTTTGCGGGCGATTCTTCCCGCCTCTTTCCAAAAGAGCCGAAAGAGGGTACACTCTCTAGGAGCCGGGAACTTTATTTCTCCCCTCGAATGCGGCGGAACCTCTTTTTTCCTTTTCGGCAAAAAGCTTCCGCACGTTTTCCGGAGGGAAAAGCCGTTAAAAACGAAGAGAGCGCGATGTCGAAGAAGAAGCTGTCCGTCAAACTTGGTCCGTTAACATTGCCGAACCCGATTCTGACCGCGTCGGGCACTTTCGGTTACGCTAAAGAAATTGCGGGGCTTTATGACCTTTCCCGGCTGGGCGGGATTATCCCCAAAACAATCACGCTGGCGCCCCGGCCCGGGAACAAACCTCCCCGAACGGTCGAAGTCACTGCGGGACTTTTAAACGCAATCGGTTTGGATAACGACGGCGCGGACGAGTTCTTAGCGAAAAAACTCCCATGGCTTCGCGGAACGGGCGCCCCGATTATCGTCAGTTTTGCCGCGAAGAAGATCGATGAGTGTGCTCTTTTTGCCGAAAAATTCAATGCGGCCGACGGCATCGCGGCTCTGGAACTGAATATCAGCTGTCCGAACGTTTCCGGAGGGGTCGATTTCGGAACCGATCCGGCTTTGTGCGAGAAGATCGTTTCGGAGATGAAAAAGTATTGCCGGCTCCCACTTTGTGTGAAACTTTCGCCGAACGTAACCGCGATCGCCGAAATCGCGAAAGCCGCCGAGGCCGGCGGCGCCGATATCATTTCGGCCATTAACACCCTTTACGGTTTGGCGGTCGACTGGCGCCGCCGCATCCCGAGGATCGGGAACGGCTATGCCGGATACAGCGGTCCGGCGGTGAAACCGGTGGCGCTCCGCTGCGTCAGCCAAATTTACCGTGCGGTGAAGATTCCGGTGATCGGGATCGGCGGGATTGAGTGCGCCGAGGACGTGATGGAATTCCTTGTGGCCGGGGCTTCCGCGGTTGAGGTCGGAACGGCGAATTTCTACCGTCCCGATGCCCCGATCCGTATTCTGGACGAACTTCCGCGCCTTTTGGACGAGGCGGGAGTTTCGTCGGCTGCCGATCTGGTCGGAACGCTGAAATTTTCGTAGAAGCGCTTCTTCTTTTCAGACTGCCGGAGCGGCAAAACCGTAAAGCGAGGAAACCATGAAACGGACGCCGATCAGAAAGATTCACACACTTGTACTCGGAAGCGGCGCGGCCGGGCTGGCCGCCGCGGTACGTCTCAGACGGGAAGGCTGCGAAGATATCGCGATTCTGACCGAAGATCTCCGTTTCGGCACATCCGTCAACGCCGGCAGCGATAAGCAGACCTATTATAAACTCGGCCTTTACGGCGGACAGAACGATTCGCCCCGCGCTCTGGCCGAGACGTATCTTTCGGGGGGGAGCGCCGATCCGGAAGTCGCCCTGACGGAATCGGCCCTTTCGGTCCGCGCTTTTTTTCATCTCGTCAATCTGGGCGTTCCGTTCCCGCACGACCGTTTCGGCCAGTATATCGGGTACAAAACCGATCATGACCCGCTTCGCCGCGCGACCAGCTGCGGACCGTATACCTCGCGCGAGATGTGCCGCGCCCTGATCCGCGAAGTGAAGCGGCTGGGAATACCGATTCTCGAACAGCGTTCGGCGGTGAAACTGGCGGCGGCCGGCCAGGCCGGGGAAAAGCGGATTTGCGGCCTTGTCGCGGTCAATACGCTCGAAAACGCGTGGGAGTGTTACTGCTGTGAAAATTTGATTTTCGCAGTCGGAGGGCCGGGAGGCCTCTACGACGCGAGCGTCTATCCGAGTTCCCAGTTCGGCGCGATCGGTCTTGCCCTGGAGATCGGCGCGGCGGCATGCTCTTTGCCCGAAAGCCAATTCGGATTGGCGTCGGTTACCGATATGACCGGCCGGGACATGAAGGCCGATGAAATCTGCGACCGGCCGGCGTCGTTTCGATGGAATGTTTCCGGAACCTATATGCAGGTCCTCCCCCGGTTCATTTCGACCGGACCGGAGGGGAGCGGCGGGGAGCGGGAATTCCTGCGCAGCTATTTTCCGGAACTCGGACAGATGAACAGCCTTGTTTTTCTCAAAGGTTATCAGTGGCCATTCGACGCGCGGAAGCTTCCCGGCGGCTCTTCCCTGATCGATATGGCGGTTTTTTATGAAACCGCCATTCTCGGACGGCGTGTGTTTCTTGATTTTCGGACCGATCCGGCCGATTTTTCGTTCGGCGCTCTTTCGGCGGAAGCGCGGGAATATCTCGAAAAATCGGAGGCGCTTCTCGAGACCCCGCTGGCGCGTCTCGAAAAGATGAATCCCGGAGCCGTTGAGCTCTATCGGGATCACGGGATCGATCTGGCTACGGAACCGCTTGAAATCGCGCTTTGTGCCCAGCACAACAACGGCGGTTTGAAAGGGACCGTCTGGTATGAATCCGAGAATGTGGCGCATCTGTTTCCGGTCGGCGAGGTGAACGGTTCCCACGGCGTGACCCGTCCCGGAGGATCGGCTCTGAACGCCGGCCAGGTCGGCGCGTTCCGCGCGGCGCAAAAGATCGCTCAGTGCTATTCCGGCTGGACGGTCGATGATGCCGAAGCCGAAAAAGCTCTCCGCGGCGCCCTGGAGTCGTTAAACGCCTATCTCGGCCGAACCGTCTCGAATCCCGATTACGCCTGGGAAAAAGAACGAAAACGTTTTCAAGTCCGAATGACCCGTTCGGCCGCCCATCTGCGCCAAAAGGAAGAGGTCAGGAAAGCTCTCGAAGAAACGTCGTCGGAGTGCCGCCGGATACGCACCCGGATGAAAGACCCTTCCCGGGAAGAGTCTCCCGGGCTTTTACCGGCGGCGGCTGCTGAAATCCTGCGGAACCGGCATCTCCTTTTGGCCCAGGAGGCGTATCTTTCGGCGCTGAACGCCGCGTTCGAGGCCGGGTCACGCGGTTCCGCCCTTGTTCTGGATACCGTAGGGACGCCGATCCATCGTCTCTTTCCGGACTCGTGGCGCGTTAAACCGGAAGATCCCCGTTTTCGCGGGTCGATCCTGATGACCTGTTACGATGAAAACCTCGCCGCTTTTACGAGCCGGTGGCGGAAACTCCCGCCGCTTCCCGAGACGGACGAGTGGTTTGAGAATGTCTGGCGCGCCTATCGGGAAAGGGATTTTTATTGAATTCGCGCCCGTTTCGACTATAATGAACCTTGTGTTTTTAGTCTGGAAAGTTATTCCTTCACTGCGTAAACGGCTCGGTATCCAATGAAAACGGTCTATTATCGGTCAGTTTTCCTTTTCGTCGGTCTCGCCGCTTTTCTTCTTTCAGGCTGTGACCTTTGGAACAGGATGATGGGAAAAAATGATGCGGAAGATCGGGTTAAGCGCACCTCCATCCCGGTCGAGACGATGAACCCTCTCCGCCGCGACGTGATCGATTACGAGGAGTTTACCGGCGATACCCGCGCCGTTGACGATGTGACGATTCAGGCCCAGGTTTCGGGGATCCTGACCAAGTGCGATTTTGCCGAAGGGGCTTTTGTTAAGAAGAACGACATTCTTTTCGAGATTGAGCCGGAACTCTACCAGGCGGCGCTCGACACCGCGGTCGGGAACCTGAACAGCGCGAGAGGGGAATTGGCGGTTCTTCGCGCACGCGAACCTCAGCTGCGGATCGAACGGGACCGGAACGCGAAGCTTCTCGCCTCGAACGCCGTTTCGCGTTCCGATTTCGACGAGGCGAAAGCCGCTCATGACGAGTGTCTCGCCAAAATCGAAAAGGCGGATGCCGACATTCTCAAAGCCGAGGCCGAAGTCCAAGAGGCTTTGATCAATTTAAAATACACGAAGATTCTTTCGCCGATCGACGGCTATATTTCCCGCAAACTCGTGACCGAGGGGAATCTGATTCGGGACCATCAAACGGAACTGGCCCAGATCGTTTCTCATGACCCCATTTACGTTTTCTTTTACATTGACGAGACAACTTTTCTCAAGCTGATCGAAAACGCGAAGCAGCAGGCCGCAGCCGGGACCGATCCGGAAGAACTGCATATCGAGTTTCGGCTGACCAGCGAAGAATCCTGGACCGATCCGGACGGGAAACCCCTCCATGCGGGAACGGTACGCTATTCCGATCCGCAGATGGATGCGGCCTCGGGAACATTGCTTCTGCGGGCGACCTGCCCGAATCCCCGTGCTGCGGACGCCCAGGTCAGCGAGATCATTCCGGGGATGATGGTTCACATCCGGATTCCCGTAACGAGCCGTTATTCGGCCCTTGTGGTTCCAGAGGAAGCGTTCGGAACGGAACAGGGAACCCGGTACCTTTACGTGAAAGATGCCGAGGGGAAAGCCCAAATGCGCCGTCCCCAGCTCGGTCCGCTGCAGGAGGACGGCATGCGGGTTGTCCGTTCGGGGATCGAGGAAACCGACGAGGTGATCGTCAGCGGGCTGCTCCGTCTGAGGCCCGGTTCCGAGGTCGAGGCGAAAGAGACGACACTCGAAAAGCTTCGCCGCGGAATAGAGTGATTCGAGACCCTTTTTGCGGCATCTTTCGCCCGAGAGGATTCCGACATGTTTGCCCGTTTTTTTATTGACCGCCCCATATTCGCCTGCGTTCTGTCGATTCTGATCGTCATTACCGGTGCGATCTCTTATTACAATCTTCCGCAGGCCCAATATCCGAATGTCGCTCCGCCGACGATCTTTGTGAACGCCCATTATCCGGGCGCCGATGCGCAGACGCTTTCCGAAACGGTCGCGATTCCCCTCGAAGAGCAGATCAACGGGGTCGAAGATATGCTCTACATGGAGTCGGTCTGCACCAACGACGGCGTTTGCCGCCTGATCGTGACGTTCAAGGTCGGAACAGATCTGAACATGGCTCAGGTTCTGGTTCAGAACCGGGTCGGGGTCGCGACGCCGAAACTTCCCGCGGTGACCCGTTCGCTCGGTGTGACCACCCGCAAACGGAGCCCGACGGTGATCCTCTACGTGAACTTCTTTTCGGAGGTCTACGATCAGATCTTTTTGAGCAACTACGTGCGGCTCAATGTGCGGGATGTGATCGCGCGCCTGCCGGGGGTCGGCGACACGTCGATTTACGGCGAAAAGGAATACAGTATGCGGATCTGGCTCGACCCGGACAAGATGCAGATTCGGCGCCTTTCGGCGGAAGATGTCGCCGACGCGATCGAAAACCAGAACACGCAGGTTGCCGCCGGTCAGCTCGGCCAGCAGCCGCTCGACGACCCGGTGATGTTCCAGTACATCCTTCGGACGCAGGGCCGCCTGCCCGATGTTGAGTCGTTCGAGAATATTGTTGTCAAAGCCGACAGCGACGGGCGCATCACGCTTCTTAAAGATGTTGCCCGCGTCGAAATCGGCGCCAAATCGATTGACGTGGTCAATTACCTCGACGGGAATCTTTCGCCGATCGACCCCCGGTACGACTCGGCCGCCAATGTTTCGGCCGACAGGACATACCGGGCGCTCCCCGGCTGTACACTGGCGGTTTCGCAGCTGCCCGACGCCAACGCACTTGATACGGCCCGGGTTGTCAAGGAAAAAATGGTGGAACTGGGGCAGAAGTTTCCGTCGGACATGAAATACACCATCGTTTTCGACACCACCCCCTTTATTGAGGAGTCGATTACCGAGGTTAAACATACGCTTCGCGACGCGGTCATTTTGGTCGCCCTGGTCGTCTTTTTGTTTCTGCAGTCGTGGCGGGCGGCGCTGATCCCTCTTTTGGCAGTGCCCGTTTCGCTGATCGGGACCTTTTCGGCGATGTCGGCGTTCGGATTCAGCCTGAACAATCTTTCCCTTTTCGGACTGGTTTTGGCGATCGGGATTGTGGTCGATGACGCCATTGTTGTCGTCGAAAATGTCGAACGGCACATGAGCGCCGGCCTCGACGCCAGGGAGGCGGCGCGCAAGGCGATGGACGAGGTCTCGGGCGCGCTGGTCGCCATCGCGCTTGTCCTCTGTTGTGTCTTTGTTCCGTGCGCCTTTCTTTCGGGGGTAACGGGACAGTTTTTCCGGCAGTTCGCGCTGACGATCGCGATTTCGACCGTGATTTCGGCGTTTAATTCACTGACACTGTCTCCCGCGCTTTCGGCGATCCTTCTGAAACCGAAGGGGAGCGGCAGGGGAATCCTCGCCCGTCTGAACGATTGGACCCTCGGCGCATTTTTCCGCCTCTTCAACTTTTCATTCAATCTGACAACCGCCGTTTACGTGAAATTGGTGCGGGGATTTCTCCGTATCAGTTTGATTGTGATCCTGCTTTACGCGGGGCTGCTCTTTCTGACCTACAAGACGTTCACGAATGTGCCGACCGGATTTATTCCGATTCAGGACCGCGGCTACCTGATGATGTTTGTTCAGCTGCCCGATTCCTCGTCGCTGGACCGGACACGCGCGGTGATCCGCCAGATTCAGGATCTCTGTTACGGGAACGAAGAGGAGGGGATCGAACCGGTGCCGGGAATCCGAACGGTGATTTCGACGGTCGGAATGTCGTTTCTGACCTCCAGTACGTCCTCGAATATGGCATCACTCACGGTGATTCTTGACTCGTTTGAAGAACGGAAAAAATCGGGGATTACCGACGTGATGGTGCAGGAAGAGCTGACCCGACGGCTCGACGAGCATATTACCATGGCAAGCGTCCGGGTGGTTCGTCCCGCCCCGGTCGACGGGATGGGGTCGTCGAGCGGATTTAAGTTCCAGCTCCAGGACCGCGGCGACATGGGGGTTTATGTTTTGCAGCAGATGGCCGACGAGATCATCGAGGTTGCTAACGCCGATCCGCGCCTTCGAAATGTCTTAACCCAGTACCGCGCCAATTCTCCCCAGAAGTATATTACCGTCGACCGTAAAAAGGCGATCGCCATGGGGATTCCGATCGAGGATATCTTCGACGCTTTCCAGACCTATCTCGGTTCAAATTACGTGAACGATCTCACTTATGTCGGACGGAATTTCCAAGTGAAGGTGCAGGCCGACGGTCCGTTCCGCAGCCATCAGACCGACTTGAACCGGATCCATATCAAAAGCGACAGAGGGGGAATGGTCCCGCTCGGGAGCCTGATGACGATTGAAGACTTTAACGGCCCCCAATCGGTGAGCCGGTTCAACATGTATCCTTCGGCGGCGATCATCGGCGCGCCCGCCGAAGGGGTCAGTTCCGGCGAGAGCCTTAAAGTTATGGAGAACATCGCCGCCGACATGCTGCCGAACACGATGAACTACGAGTGGTGTGAACTGGCTTATCTCGAGAAGGCCGCGGGGAATACCGCGATTTTGACCTTCCTCTTTGCCATTTTGTTCGTTTTCCTGGTTCTCGCCGCTCTTTACGAGTCGTGGACACTCCCCCTGGCAATCATTATGGTGGTGCCGATGTGCCTGCTCAGTTCACTTATCGGCGTCATCCTCTGCCGGCTGGACATGAACATCTTCACACAGATCGGTTTTCTCGTCCTGATGGGGCTGGCGTGCAAGAACGCCATTCTGATCGTGGAGTTCGCCAAATCGAAACAGGATGAGGGACTTTCGCGTTTCGAGGCCGCCGCCGAGGCGTGCCGCATCCGTTTGCGCCCGATTGTGATGACTTCGCTGGCGTTTATCCTCGGCGTGGTTCCGCTTCTGGTTTCCAGCGGGGCGGGCCATGAAATGCGCTATACGCTCGGAGTCGCGGTTTTCAGCGGAATGATCGGGGTGACTCTCTTCGGCATCTTTTTAACCCCGGTATTCTACTCGGTGATTCAGATGATCTTCGGACGGAAAAGAAAAGCGGCGTAGGCCGGTTCGGTCCGCAGGATTTTATACGGACCGAAAAACAATCGCGCCGGATCCGTTTTCAGACGCCTGTTTTTCCCGGTAAAAAGAGCGCGGTTCCCCGGTGAAGGAACCGCGCCCTGATTTTACAGTGCCTTTCGGCGTCAGCGCGGCATCTTCGCGCTGATCCCGCCGGCGGCAGGAAGATAGGCAAGACGGACATAGTCGGCAACCATCCGATGGGCACTGAACCGCCATGCCAGCGTGGCAAAGGAGTTCTTCATATACTCGACCCATGTACGGGGCAGACCGTATTTGTCGCGGTCGTAGTACATCGGAATAATCTGATGTTCGAGAACATTCATGAGGGATTCCTGATCCCGCTGGTCAGTGATCGCGTCGTAGATGTGATTCGTCCCGTTGCCGATCGAAAATCCGTTGGTTCCGTCGTACGCTTCGGCCCACCATCCGTCGAGAATGGAGAAATTGAGCGCGCCGCTCAGGACCGCTTTCTGACCGCTCGTGCCGGAAGCCTCGAGGGGGCGGCGGGGATTGTTGAGCCAGACATCAACCCCTTGCACCATGTGGCGCGCAACGTTGATGTCGTAATTTTCGAGGAAGACGATCTTGTCGGTGAACCGCGGATCGGTACGGATTTCGGAAATGGTGCGGATCAGGCGTTTCCCCGGTTCGTCGGCCGGGTGGGCCTTGCCGGCGAAGACGAATTGCACCGGCCGCTCGGGATCGCTGACAATCCGCGCCAGCCATTCCAGGTCTTGAAAGAGGAGGGTGGCACGTTTATAGGTGGCGAAGCGGCGGCCGAATCCGATGGTCAGGGCGTTCGGATTGAAAATCGTCTTGGCGCGGGCGATTTCCTCGGCGGGCGCTTCGAGCCGTGTCAGCTGCTCTTCGAGACGGTGACGGATGAAATTGATCAGCAAGATTTTCAGGGCCCCGTGCGTTTCCCAGAGCTCGCCGGAGTCGATATTGTAGACCTGCGCCCAGACAGCGGGATCGATCGACTCTTCGGTCCAGCCGGTAATGTGCCGTTCAAAGAGAACGCGCATTTGCCAGGCCATCCAGCTCGGAACATGGACCCCGTTGGTGATATGACCGATCGGAACGTCTTCTTCGGCCCGCTGAGGCCAGAGATCGCGCCACATATGGCGGGTGACTTTCCCGTGAAGCGAGCTGACCGCATTGGCGTAATGCGAAAGCTTCATGCCAAGGATGGTCATGCAGAAATCTTCGTTCTGATCGAAGGAATTCTTCCGCCCAAGCGCCATCAGCTGCTCGTGGGTCAGTCCGAGTTTCTGGCGCAGCGGAGACAGGTGCTCGTTGATCAGCTCGCTTGAGAAGTAATCGTGCCCCGCTTCGACCGGAGTGTGAGTGGTAAAGACGGTCTTTTGAGCGACTTCGCGGGCCGCATCCTCGAAGGTGAGGCCGTTATCTTCCATCAGTTCGCGGATGACTTCGAGAGTGACGAAGGCGTTGTGCCCCTCGTTGAGGTGATAGACGCCGGGGGTGATCCCGAGTGCGCGCAGTGCGCGCACGCCACCGATCCCGGAAACGATTTCCTGACGGATTCGGGTACGCTTGTCGCCGCCGTAAAGGGTGCTCGTCAGCTCACGGTCTTCATTGGAATTTTCGGGCAGGTCGGTGTCGAGAAGGTAAAGATCGACACGCCCGACTTTGAGTTTCCGAACGCGGGCGTAGATCGGGCCGTTTGTGGTTTCGACCTGGACGGTGATCTTGTTGCCGTTTTGGTCGACCGCCGTTTCGAGCGGAAGATGCTCGACTTTGGTGTCGATATATTCTTCGTGCTGCCACCCCTCTTTATCGAGAACCTGGCGGAAATAACCCTGGTCGTAAAAAAGGCCGACCGCAACGAGGGGAACCCCCAGGCCGCTGGCGCTTTTGATATGGTCGCCGGCCAGAATCCCCAGACCGCCGGAATAGATCGGAACCGATTCGTGAAGACCGAATTCGAGGGAAAAATAGGCGACCGGTTTCGAGCCGAGCACGCCGGTATACTGCTGAGCGTTGAGAGGCCGGGCGCGCATATAGTTCTTGAGACGGCGGTAAGCCTGATCGATACGCGTATGGAGAACCCGTTCCAGAACACGCTCCTCGAACTCTTCCGGGGTGAACTGCTTCAAGAGGGCGATGGGGTTGTGCCCCAGGTCGCGCCAAAGGACAGGATCGATTGCCTGAAAGATGGCCACGACATCCTGATGCCAGCTCCACCATATGTTGTTGGCGACAACATTGAGCTTTTCGTAGGCGGACAGCGGTTTTTCGCTCACATCCTGTAATTGACTGCTTTGAGGATCGGGATTCATCATTGTCTCCTGACGCGTTAGACTGTTTGAGTTGGGCTTTATCCAAATAAACCTTTCCCCATTCTACCCCTATTAGGCAATTTGTAAACGACGGGGCCGTCGAAAAAGCTTGCAAGTTCACATTCTTTGGGATATAATTCCGGAGAGGGGGATTCGTCTTGTGAGCGGGATAAAGCGGCTTTCCCAGCCGCTTTTGATTCCGAGAGAAAATTTGAAAGGGTTCAAACGATGAATGTTCGTCAGTTTTGCTTGCGAGTTCTGGTTCCGGTGCTCGTTTTGGCGCTGGGCGGAACCGCGGCGGTTCCGGCTCAAAACATATTTTCTCCGCCGCCGTTTTCGGGAGCCGGCGCCGGCCGTTTCCTTCCGGAACCTGTTCTTCCGGTTATTCCGCAGTTGGGAACCGGTCTTGTACCGATTCCGATCTTCGGCCCGGCCGCCGGTCAGAACCAGTGCATGCGGCAGGTTGTCTGCGCTGACAACAGTAACGATCATCCAGGAGAGTACACAACAATGGGATATCAATCTGAGCCTTTCGGGCAAACTAAAGAGGGGAAAACAGTCGTCGCTTACACGCTGACCAACGCCAACGGACTTAAAGCCGTCGTGCTGACTTTCGGCGGGGTTCTCTATTCGATGGAAGTCCCCGACCGCGACGGCAAACTCGAGAATATTTCGGCGAATCTGGCAACGGTCGCGGAATACGAACAGTATCGCCCTTATTTCGGTTCACTGGTCGGCCGTTACGGCAACCGGATTGCCCGCGGGAAGTTCACGCTCGACGGCGTTGATTATCAGGTTCCCGTGAATGACGGCGTAAACACTCTTCACGGCGGGCTCCGCGGCTTTGACCAGCGGATTTGGGACGCGGAACCCTTTATGACGGAAAACGGCGTCGGGGTGAAACTTTCGTATACCGCTCAGGACGGCGAAGAGGGGTATCCCGGGAATCTCGCCGTGACGGTCTGCTACATCCTCTCGAACGACAATTCGCTGACGATCGACTATACCGCGACGACCGACAAAGCGACGCCGCTGAACCTGACGAACCATACCTTCTGGAATCTGGGCGGCGCCCAGTCCGGGCCGATCCTCGACCATGTTCTGAAACTCGGCGCATCGAACTATCTGCCGACCGACGACGGCCTTATTCCGACCGGCGAGGTTGCTCCGGTCGAATCGACTCCGCTCGATTTCCGCACCGCGAAACCGATCGGGCAGGATATCGCCCAGATTACCGATCCCTGGTTCCGGGGCGGGTTTGATCATTGTCTGGTGCTCGACAAGCCGCTGGAAGGGGAACTCAGTTTCTGCGCGTTCGTTGCCGATCCGAAATCGGGGCGGACAATGGAGATCGAGACGACCGAACCGGCTGTTCAGTTCTATTCGGGCAACTGGCTTGACGGAACGACGGGTGTGGGCGATTACAAATACGAACAGCATACCGCTTTCTGTTTAGAGGCCCAGCACTATCCCGATTCCCCGAACAAGCCCGCGTTCCCCAACACAATTCTCCGTCCCGGCGAAACGTACCGTCAGACGACCGTTCACCGTTTCGGTGTGCAATAACGGTTCTGCCGCCGAGGGATAAGGAATGGTCTGCTGCCGCGATCTTGCCGAAGCGATTCGAGCCGCCTGTCCTCTGCCGCTGGCCGAGGAGTGGGATAACGTCGGCCTCTTGATCGGTGAATCGGGGAAAGAGGTTCGTCGGGTGATGACCTGTCTGACCGTTTCGCTCGAAACCGCCGGCGAGGCCGTGCGCGAAAACGCCGACCTGATCGTTTCGCACCATCCGTTCCCCTTTCGCGCCGAAAAGAGGTGGACCGACGAGACTCATGCCGGATCGGTTCTGCTGACCCTTGTGCGGGGGGGAGTTGCGGTTTTCAGCCCCCATACCGCACATGATTCCGCATTTTGGGGGGTGAACCGCCAGCTGGCCGATTTATTCGGCCTGACCGACGTTAAGCCCCTTTGCCCGGGCGACATTTGCGCCGGTTCGGCGATGCTCGGCGGGGTTCCTTCCGAAAAGGCCGTCCTGTTGAACGGCGAGCTGGACCTTCCATTGGGAAGCGGGCGTATCGGGTCTTTTCCGAAACCTGTCCGTCTTTCGGCTTTTGCCGACGAGGTTTGCCGAAAGCTCCGCCAGCCGGACCTGACTTTCGTCGGGGATCCGAACCGCGAACTATCGCGGCTGGCGATCGGCTGCGGCGCCGCCGACGAGTTTATTACCGAAGCCGCGCGCGCGGGCGCCGATGCCCTTTTGCTGGGGGAAGCGCGTTTTCATAATGCGCTTCTGAGCCGGGAATTGGGGCTGGCGCTTCTTCTTCCCGGCCATTATGCCACGGAACGGTTTGCGATGGAAAGAATGGCCGACCGTCTCGCGTCCCTTTTCCCGGACCTGGCGGTCTGGGCGAGCCGTTCCGAGCGGGACCCGATTTGCTATTGGCCGAATCCGCGCCATGAGGGGCCGGATCAGGATCGAGAGGAACGTTTTTGAACACGCCTTCTGTCCGCGGTCCCGCCCGTGCGGCTGCCGACCGCGGTCGGATTGAATATGAAATCAGGAGTCATTTTTATGGCAAGACCGAAAGCTCAAAAGAACTTCCCGAAACTGCATAACGCGACATGGCCGGGAGTCGTCGGAAAAGGAGCCCCCGACAATCCGGTGATCGAGCTGAAACAGATGCTCGAACTCACGAAGAATGCCGAATACGAAGGCGTCCATTTCGATGGGGTTGACCTCTTTCTCGACCACCCGCACTACAATATCGAAGGGGGGCATGCCGCCGCCGAAGAGATGGCCGCGCTGGTCGGCGAATACGGTCTTGATATCGGAACCGTGGTCGCGCCGATTTGGAGCGGTTCGGCGATCGGTCCGGAGGAAAAGCGGACCCACTTTTTAAACCAGGTTCGGCTCGGCTGCTCGATTGCCAAGGAGTTGCGCGATCTGGGGGTTCGGCCGAACGGCTGCGTGCGTATTGATTCCTCGGTTTCGGTCGCCGAATGGGCGAAAGATCCGGAAGGGAACCAAAAACAGCTTGCCGAAACATTCGACGCCGCCTGCAATATCGCCGACGAGTACGACGAAGTTCTTGCCGCCGAAGGTGAAATCTGCTGGGGCGGAATGCACAGCTGGAGGCGGATGCTCCAGCTTCTCGAGATGGTTGACCGGCCCAGAACACTCCGTTTCCAGGCGGATTTGGCACACACGCTCCTTTATCTTCTGGGGTATAACGCTCCGGAAGACCGTCTTCTGCCCGAAAATTTCGACTGGTCCGATACCGCTGCTTTTGACGCCGCCTACAAGAAGATGACCGACAAGCTTCGGCCGTGGACCGTCGATCTGCATATCGCCCAGAACGATGCGACGGTTTTCGGTTCAGGCTCGCACGATAAGACGGGAAGGCACTGTCTGCCGAAAGACCCGAACGGGAAACTCGATATCGTCAAATACGCCGGATTTTGGCTCGAAGACGAAGACGGTCTTCTGAAAATGTTCAATCATATCTGCTGGGACGGCTGCATGTTCCCCAACGAGGTCATGCTCCGGCAGGAGACCTGGAACGACATTCTTGAAATGATGGTGAAGGTCCGTCAGAAATACGGCTGGAAATAGTGAACTCTCCTTATGAAGGAACCAAACAATGAACGCGAAAGAAACCGCAGTCATTTTCATCGAATTTCAAAATGATTTCTGTCATCCGAACGGGCTTCTCTACGATACCGTCAGAGGGGAACTGGCGCGGTTGGGAACCGTCGCCAACGCGCAGCGGCTCTTGGCGGGTGCGCGCCGCGCCGGATGCCAGGTGATTCATGCCCCCTTCACGCTCGACCGAGCCTGGTGTGAAACACAGAATGTTCAGGGGCTTTTAAAGGATGTCTATGACGGAAACGTTTTCGCGCCCGGCACCTGGGGACACGAGATTATCGACGAGCTTAAACCGATTGACGGGGAAGTGATTGTTGAAGGGAAACGTTCGCTCAGCGCCTTTACCCATACCAATCTTGCCGACATCCTCCGTTTTGCCGGAATCAGGAATTTCATCGTGACCGGTCAGCTGACGAACATCTGCGCCCAGGCCACCGCGTGGAGCGCCTACGATTTAGGACTGACAGTCCGGATGATCCCCGAAGCGTGCGCTTCGGCCGCCCCCGAAATCCATGAGTTTGTGATGAGCCAGGTCGCCCCGCTGTTCGGCGAGGTTCCGACGGTTGATTCGTTTCTCGCTTCGCTGAGCTGAGATTGGTGTATTGCGGATCCGCAGATCGGCTCCCCTGAAGACCCGGTATTTCCGGTTTTCAGGGGAGTTTTTATGTCGGCTGCCGGCATTTTCCGAAAATTCCGAAACGGAAAGAGAAAGAGCCGGCCGGAGCAGGAACCGACCGGCTCTTGTTTTCCTGTGGAAAGGCCGATTGTTTAAGTGAACGGTAAAAGCTTTCCTAAAACTTCAGCCATTCAATCTTGCCATCGGTGATCCGGAATTTGCGGGCGCGGATGTTTGATCCGTCTCCTTCTTCGTAGTAAACGAAAAGAGTCGAACCGTCTTTGAGCGTGACCATCGAAGGATAGGCGCCGAGGTGCGGATCGGCGGTTTCCGGCAGACTCCAGGTTTTTCCCTCATCGGAACTGATCCGGATCGTCGTTGACCACGGAACAACGTTTTCCCCCTCGATCGGGGTCGGACCGGTTCTGGTTCCCAGAACGAAAACGCCCTCGGGGGTTTTATAGAGATAGGGGCAATGGCCGGAGAACCCGGCACTTTCCGCCTCGGACCAGGTGTCGCCGTTGTCGCAGGAGACGCTCCACGCCATCGGAAGCGGACCTTCCCCTTCGCGGTGCCGCATGAATGCGAGCAGAGAACCGTCGGACCGCTGGATCACGTCGGTTTCGGCATCCACTTTAAGATTGCCGGTCGGAATCACAACGGGTTTCCACCATCTTCCTCCGTCATCGGAAACAGCGACGGCGGCTTCCCAATTCGGCTCTTCACTGTAAAGCCCGACAACCCAGCGGCCGTTTTCAAGAACGCGGATCGGAGCGGACACAAAATAACGGTCTGAAATCGGGGTCGGTTCCGACCATGTTTGTCCGTTGTCGTTCGAGCGGATATACCAGGTTCCGAGTTTCCGGTACCACTTTTCCTGTTCGACCGGTTTATCGAGAAGAAAGAAGTTACACAGAACGGTTCCGTCTTCCAGAACCGTTACCGAAGGGTCGCGGTCGTCGAACGGGGAATCGAAAACGACGAACGGCTCGCTCCATGTTTTCCCCTCGTCTTCCGAATAGCAGCCGGAAACCCGGCCGCCCGTTTTAAAGACGTTCGCGTCGGGCCAGGCAACGTGTCCGTAACCGTCGTAAAAAACACAGAAGAGCCGCCCGTCGGCAAGACGGCAGACATCGGGGAACGCTTCATATCCCCCGGCGCCGCCGTCAAGGGTGACGCAGACAAAGTCCTCACCCTCGATTAACTCCTCGGAAAATACAGCCTCTGCCGCCGAAAGGGAGACGGCGAAAACGACAAGATTCAGAAAATGCTTCAGCAAATAGCGACACATAGATTCTATCCTTTCATTACTGTTCTTCGACCTTGATCAGCTTCATCGGGAGACGGATATCCTCTCCTTCATCACCGTTCAAAACCTTTTGGAGAGAGTGCCCGATCAGCTCCCCCAGTTCAAACGGTGTCAGAGTGTCAATGAAGTAGGAACCGGTTCCCGAATTCGTTTCCCGAAGGACCGGGTGGATTGTCACCAAATCGCAGTCCCGCGCCGAGATTTTCCTCTCATTCCGGAGCCGGTCGGCAACGAGGGTAAACTGCGTGTGGGTTGAAATGATAAAGTCGGGGAAATCGTTTCCGAAACGGTCCGCCAGCTCGCTGAAAATCATATCCGGGTCATCGGGAAGGAAAAAAAGGGGAGGTTTTCCGGGGAAAATCTGGAGAAGCTCGTTCAGAAGAATAGCGTCCCCGCCCAACACCGTCTGTTTGAGCAGGATGGCGGTTTTCTTTCGTTTCTTTTCCTTGAAGTAATTGAAAACGTCTTTGGCGACCTGATGAAAATCCTGCTCAATCGAGGGAATAAACCGGGAGATATGATAGCGGGATCCGAATATGACGGCGGGACTGTCGGTCGAGGCAAGAAGCTGCTGAATTTGATAGGGGACACTGACCAGGACAAAGGCGTCCGTGTTGTTTTTATTATATGTTCCCTCGACCAGTCTGGAAATGGAAGTTTCTTCCTTGTCGATAAAGGAATAATTGACCGAGGCGACCGGAAAGACTGCCTGAAGCCCTCCCAAAATATCGATATTTCCAATCCCTTCGACCGAAAGCGCTTTGGCATCGAGGAGAAAATGAATACGGCTAAGGCGTTTGTCTGTTTTGTCTTGCGCGGGGTCGGCAATCACAGTTCCGATCTTTTTCTGACGGGTGACAGCCCCCTTTTTTTCGAGGACCTGCAAAGCTTTATTGGCGGTATCGACGGCGACCCCCAGAAACCGGCCAGCTTCGGCGGCGGTATAGTATTTATCGCCGGGCGCGAGCTTTTTCTTCCTGATATCATTTTCCAGCAGGACAACGTAATCATTGATTCTGTTAACGGTTCTCAGTAAATCTTGCATTTTCCGTCTCGCTGAATCTGTGGGGCTTGGGTTTACAGATAATCGTCAATCTTGATGGTAATATTGTGTGTGTCTTTGGTGATTTCGATCGTTACGGGAGTTTCTTTGATGTTTCCCAAAAACGCCGGGGTCGATTCCCCGATCATCTCGTCCCGCTCGGCGCGGTCGGCGGCGATTTTTGCCGCGTATTCAGCTTTTTCCTGCGGCGGAAGCGCCTCGACCTCATTGCCGGGGAGCTCTTCAATCGGAGGGATGCTTTTTCGGAGTGTCACCCTAAACGTTCCGCAGGGCGCGCCCGTTTTTGAATAACTCCCCTGCGAGGTGATCAGTCCGGCTGTCCCGTTCGAACCGGTTCGCCCCGAGACCGACCAGGGAACCGTCTGACGGTCGGAGATCAGACAGAGATCGACATCTTCCATCGGCGCCCCGTCCCTTTCAACTCCGATTTCGACGGGAACGAGGGGGGGAAATCCCGCCGGTTTGCCCCCGCGGCACCCCCCGGCCGCCCCGAGAAGCGCAATCACCGCAAGACAGAACAGAGTGCGATACTGCCGACTTTTCAAAATACCCGTTTCAGCTGATTTTCTCATCGTTCTCGTGTTTGGAAATGTGGAAAAATTTTCTTGTTTGCCTCACACGCAAACAGGCCTGTTTACAGCGAACTGCTTTCACCCCCGGAACGAGTTCCCATCGCCCCCCAAATGCCGTAGGGTGATTTTCCGGACGCTTCCTCGCCGGTATTGTAGTTGTCTTTCCCTTCTGTAATGCAATTAACATTGTCGGTAATAAAGCGGACAGATCCGTCCCCCATTGCAACGTTAGCCCCTCCGGGATGGTTCGAGGAAGCCGAGGCGAGGGTTTCGATTCCGTCTCCGTCCGACATTGAGTCGCCGATCAGGCGGACGCAGGAAGGGGAGTTGGGCGGGAGGATCGTCTGAAACGCCGACGAGGCGGAATATCCCCCGGAGAAACAGGCACCGGCTCCGCGCCGCCATCCTTTGCTTTCGGTCGAGGAAAGAAGGTTGCGGTCGTTCGGATTCCGCGCGGCATTGCAGACCGAGGGGATAATCCCCTCTTCGTCATCGACAAATGCGAGTCCCCCTTTGACGTTCAGGGTGAACTCTTCGTTTGCGACAACCCGTTCGCTGAGCGCGACCGTATTGGAAAGACCGTCTTTTACACTGGAAAAGCCGAACCAATTCAGCCGGCCGGGAAAGAAGCCCCGCTTATTCGACAGCAGTTCACCGGGCGCTGAAAAATTTGGGTTCGCGAGCTGACAGCGCGAAGCCTTAATCGTGTCGCCGATTCCAAGCGCGTAGCTTGTCCGGGTCCGGTTTCCCATCTGAACGGAGGGGAGCGACGCGTTTCCGTCGGAAGGACAGGCGAGGTAGGGAATTGTTCCCTGATAAACCTCGTTCTCCTGTGCGGTAAACGGATCGATATTCCCCGTCATAATCGCATTGTAGCGTTCCTGCTGTTCCGAATAGGGGAGAAGCGTAACCAGCGGACTCATGATCGAGTAATAGTAGGCCCACGAACCGTTCATCTGAGACGGAATGGCATCGGTTGTGTCGTGATAACTGTGAACCGAAAGTGCCAGCTGTTTCAGGTTATTGGAGCATTTCATTCGCCGCGCCGCCTCGCGTGCCGCCTGAACGGCGGGGAGAAGGAGCCCGATCAAAATCCCGATGATGGCGATAACCACCAAAAGTTCCACCAAAGTAAAACCATTTTTCCTCATGATTCAAATCCAGTCCGGTGCGATTGCGAAATACAATTACAGATGAAAACGATTGAGACCGTCGCGGGGGTCTGAGCGGCCGCAGCGGCTGCCTTTTAGTGAAATCATAATGAAATAAACCGGCGAGTCAATATTAATTTTTGGTTTTTCAGAAATTTTTAGAAATTTATAGAAATCTATATTGACCTTCATTTTTGAATCGGTAATAATGGGCGAGAAAACCGGGTGCAGACCCGTGGGAATTTTGTTTTTGCCGATTTTACTGGGTGTTTTTTAAGGAGAATCTTATGAAAATGTTCGAAAAAACCAGGACCGCTTCGGAGCGGCGTCAGCTGCGGAAAAAGTCCTTTCGCCTGGAATCTCTTGAGGAGCGGACGCTTCTGGCCGTTTACGCCGGCCTGTTGCCCGCTCCGACAGGTGATGCCCCATCGACAGTCGTTACGACGCTGGCGGACACGGTCGATGATTCGGATGGGGTCATTTCTCTTCGGGAAGCGATCGAAAACGCCAAGACCCTGAAAACCGATATCACTTTTGATGTTGCCGGGACAATCAATCTGACCCGCGGCCAGCTGGAAATCACGGAGAGCGCCGTTATTAAGGGAAATGACGAAATTACGGTTCGGGGGGGGGGTGACAGTCGTGTGTTTTATATCAGCGGAAGCGCTGATCTGTCCGGCCTTACGATCACCGGCGGTGCGGTTGCCGAAGGGAACGGCGGCGGGATTCAGGTTTTCGGCGGTTCGCTGACGATGACGGATTGCGTTGTGACCGGAAATACCGCGCGGACATCCGGCGGGCTTGACGTCTATAACGGTTCAGCAACTGTTGTCAATTCCGCGTTTACGAACAATTCCACTACCTGGGACGGCGGTGCGGTTCAGAATTATCTCAGTAATATGACGGTGATTAATACTCTCTTCGCGAACAACTCAGCGCGTGACGGCGGCGCCATTGTCAACTGGGATGCGACGATGACAATGACCAACTGCACCGTGGTCAATAATACCGCATCGCGCGACGGCGGCGGCATCTATATCGGCGGCGGGGGCAGTGTAACACTGAACAATATGATTGTTGTCATGAACGCCGACTCTCAGGGTCTGGATATCAAGGTAGACAGTACGGCGGCATTCAACAATTCCGTCTACCAGGCCTCTCGTGCTGTCGGTTCAATCACGGCGAACAATTGTCTCGATTATTCTGAGGAGATGGTTCTTTTTACCGATGCCGCGGGCGGTGATTATTCGCTTCCCGACAGTTCGATTGCAGTCAACACGGGGAACAACAGGTATGTGACCGCCGAGACCGATCTGGCGGGAAATCCGCGTATTGTCGGCGGCATTGTCGATATGGGGGCCTACGAAAACCAGACCTATGTTCCTGTTGAACCGACGGAGGATCCTTCGTCCATTGTGACGACAATCGATGACATTGTGGATCCCCACGATGGACAGATTTCCATTCGTGAAGCGATTGCCTATGCGGGCGCCGAAGAGACGGTCTCTTTTTCGGATACCCTTTACACTTACAACGCGGACGCTGGAGAGTGGATTGAAACCGACAGTCGGACGATTCTTCTCCGGGACGGAGAGATAACGATTACCGGAATTACAGGAATCCGGTCTGCGGATTCGGATATGATTACCATCGACGCTGGCGGCAACTCACGGGTCTTTGCCGTTTCGGGAAGACTGAACCTGTCCGGCCTGACAATCACCGGCGGGTCGGTTGCCGAAGGGAACGGCGGCGGGATTCAGGTTTCCGGCGGTTCGCTGACAATGACGGATTGTGTTGTGACCGGAAATACCGCGCGGACATCCGGCGCGCTTGATGTCTATAACGGTTCGGTAACCGTTATCAACTCGATCTTTACGAACAACACGGCGACATCGGACGGAGGTGTGTCCCAGAATTACCTCGGCAACCTCACTTTTATCAATTCTCTTTTTACAAACAATACCGGCCGGGACGGCGGCGCGCTTGTTAATTACGAGGCGACGACAATACTGACGAACTGCACGGTAACGGCCAACACCGCCGCGCGAAGCGGGGGAGCAGTTTGGAATTTTGGAAACCTCACAATCAACAATTCCATTGTTCTGGGGAATAGCGCCACAGAAAATGGAATGGATATCTGCCATGCCGAATATGGTCAGACCGTTTTGAATGCTTCGCTCTGGGTTCCGGCTCACTGTTCCGGTCTCATCACGTCTATCGGCTGTCAGGAATATACCGAGGGAGCGGCGCTCTTTACCGATGCGGCAAACGGGGACTATACCCTTGCGGACGATTCGGTTGCGATTAACGCCGGGAACAACGACTATGTTACCGCTTCGACCGACCTGACGGGAAACGATCGGATTATCGCCATTCTTGTCGATCAGGGCGCTTATGAGTATGTTTTCAGTACAACGGAAGAAGATCCCTCTCCGGTTGTTACGACGATCGATGATGTATTTGATCCCTATGACGGGCAGATTTCTCTCCGCGAGGCAGTTATCTATGCCGGATCTGACTCGGCGGTGACTTTTGCGGAAACGCTCTACACCTACAACACCGAGACAGGGACGTGGGTCGAAGCATCCGGCCGGACGATTCTCCTCCAAGGCAGTGATATCCTTCTCAGCGGAAAGACTACCATCATTGCTACTGATTCGAACCCGATTACGGTTGACGCCGGCGGAAATTCACGCGTCTTTTCCGTGACGGGTACCGCGGTTCTGGAAGGTCTGACGATTACCGGCGGGGCGGTTGCCGAGGGGAACGGCGGCGGGATTCAGGTTAACGGCGGTTCGCTGACGATGACCGACTGCATTGTAACCGGAAATACCGCGCGGACATCCGGTGCGCTTGATGTCTATAACGGTTCTGCAACGGTTGTGAATTCCGCGTTTACGAACAATTCCACATCGTGGGACGGCGGCGCGGTTCAGAATTTTCTCGGCAATCTGACGGTAATCAACTCTCTCTTCGCGAACAACTCCGGCCGGGACGGCGGTGCGTTCCTTAATTGGCAGGCAACGACAACCCTAACGAACTGCACGTTTGCGAACAACACGGCAACAGGGTCCGGGGGAGGCATTTATAACGGCGGCGGCGGTACTCTTGTTCTGAACAACACCATCGTGGTGAAGAACGACGCTTCTGCCGGGCAGGATATCCAGGCGGACAGCGTGGTCACGCTTAATAACTCGGTCTACCAGACCGCACGCTGCACGGGCGAGATTGCCGCCAACGACTGTGTGACATATACGTCAAAAAAAGTTCTTTTTGCCAATGCCGATGCGGGGGACTATACACTGGCGACCGGTTCGATTGCGATCGACGCCGGGAATATGGACGCAGTCTCCTACGGTTTCGACCTTGCCGGGAATGAGCGCATTCAGGGGGTTACGGTCGATATCGGAGCCTACGAGGCGAACGGCGCCAAATGGAATATCAACAGGAGTGTGGATGAGGGAGCGAAAACGATTGTTTACACAGTTGATTCTCTTGAAGATACGATTGCCAACGATTCAAAGACGACCCTGCGCGAAGCCATCCTCTATGCCAACGGGGATAATTCCCGCGACTACGATATCTCGATCCGTTTCACCCAGAGTCTTTCCGGCGGGACGATCCATTTGGCGGGAAACGAACTTGCCGTTCTGAACGTGTTTGCCGTTGATGCCGGAGATCTTGCCGATGGTCTGACGGTTAGTGCCGACGGCCTCTCACGGGTTTTCGGCATTACGGCCGGAACAGCCGACAATCCGGTTCGATTGGCCGGTTTGACGATTACCGGCGGAGCAGTTGCCGAAGGGAACGGCGGCGGGATTCAGGTTTCTGGCGGTTCGCTGACGATGACCGATTGTGTTGTGACCGGAAATACTGCGAGGACATCCGGAGCACTCGATCTTCAAAACGGTTCGGCAACGATCGTTAATTCCGTCTTAACGAATAATTCCGCTTCCGGTGATGGCGGTGCAGTTCAGAATTATAACGGAACTTTAAACGCGGTTAACACTCTCTTCGCGAATAACTCAGCGCGTGACGGCGGTGCTATTGTTAATTGGGTTGCGACGATGACAATGACCAACTGCACTGTGACAGGGAATAGAGCTGACCGCAGTGGTGGAGCAGTTTGGAATTACGGGGATCTGTTTATTAATAACTCCGTCGTTCTTGGGAATAGCGGCACGGAAAACGGACCGGATATCTGTCATGCTGGATACGGTCAGACCGGTTTGAATTCCTCGCTCTGGGTTTCGGCCAATTGTTCCGGTGAAATCACAGCGAACGGTTGTCTGGAATACGTCGAAGGAACACCGCTCTTCACCGACGCAGCAAACGGGGATTACACCCTTGTGAGCGGCTCAGTAGCGATTAACGCCGGGAACAACGATTACGTTACCGTTTCAACCGACCTAGCGGGGAACGACCGTATTGTCGGCGGTATTGTCGATATGGGTGCTTATGAGTATCAGGGCGGCGGCGAGACTGAACCGCTCGCCGCCCCGACGATCTCGACCGGCAAGGGCGTTTACGTCTCCTACGGTGCGAACCGCCATTTCCTTCAGTGGAGCGCGGTTGAGAACGCTTCCGGCTACGAACTGGCCTATTCGACCGACGGAAGCACTTGGACGACCGTTTCCGCCGCAGAAACCAGTGCGGTCATCACCGGCCTGACCTACGGTGCCAAGATGACCTACCGCGTCCGCGCACTGGGCGAAGGTTCCTATACCGATTCGGACTGGAGCACGTCTAAGACGTTCAGTGTCTGCCCGATGGACATTAATAACGACGAGGACATTTCGGGCGGCGACCGCACGCTTCTGGCGCAGGCTTGGCTTTCCGAAGAGGGGGAAGAGAATTACCAGTACTACGCCGACATCAACGGCGACGGCGATATCGGCGGTGCCGACCGCGCGTACCTGGCGAACAACTGGCTTCTGAACGTGGAAGACGATGCAGATGATCTTCAGTATCCGCCCGCACGCAGTGCCGATGCGGTTTTCGCCGAATTCGCTTCGGCCGATCTTGATGTTGTTCTGGATCTCTTCTGAGAAATCGTTTTCAGCCTGCCTGCGCTGAACCGGTTTTTCGGTTTCTGAAGGGGGTCCCGCTGAGGGACCCCTTTCCTTGAAAAGGGAAGCTTTTCCAAGCTGTTTTTTATTGTGCGGAAGAGGGGAATCCCTTTGGAAACTTCCGGATGGTTTCCTTCGGACACGGGCCGCAGGATTAATCCGAATTCGTTTAAGGTTTTGTATCGATGGGAATGTTAGAGGGAATATTTAATTCGTTGAGAACAGTTAAGCGTCGGAAGAGATTGCTTCGGGTGGAGCCTCTCGAGGAACGGACTCTGTTCGCTGTTTACGCCGGATTTCTCCTGGCTCTCAATGTCGGCGGTACGCCGACGGCTGCTGGAGCATCGGCCGAACAGCCTTCACCTGTGGTTACGACGATCGATGACACCGTTGACCCCGAAGACGGTTATATCTCTCTTCGCGAGGCGATTGATTATGCGGGGGCGAACCAAACCGTAACTTTTGCCGATACGCTTTACGCCTTCGACAACAACGCGGGAAAGTGGATCGAAACGTCTTCCGGAACGATTCATCTCCGGCACGGATCCCTTACGATAGACGGAAAGACACGCATTATCGCGGATAAATCGAAGCCGATCACCGTCGATGCCGGAGGAAATTCGCGCGTCTTTTACGTTACGGGAAGCGCGGCTCTGACCGGTCTGACGATTACCGGCGGTTCGGTGCCCGATGCGGTGTCCCCCGCCGGGAACGGGGGAGGTATTCAGGTTTACGGCGGTTCTTTGGTGATGTCCGATTGTATTGTAACCGGGAACAGCGCGAGAACTTCCGGCGGACTTGATCTCCAGGACGGATCGGCAACGATTGTCAATTCGATTTTTACCGATAATACATCGACCGGCGACGGCGGCGCGATCCAGAATTATCACGGGTTTTTGGAAGCGGTTAACACACTCTTTGCCGACAATGTTAACAGTGGCAATGATGGAGGAACAATTGTCAATTATTACGCGTCAACAACCCTGACAAACTGCACTATTTCCGGGAATATGGGATCTGCGGTCGGGGGTATCTATAATCAGGGCGCGCTCAATATTTATAATACGATCATTCTCGGCAATTCGGGAGACGTTCCCGATCTGAAGACCAACAATACGATCGTTCTTGCCAGTTCCCTCTGGAACCCGTCGGCCTGTTCGGGGCAAATCTCTGCCAGCCGATGCCGGACCGCCGCCGGAGGGGCTTCCGTATTCGCCGACTTTTCCCGCGGCGATTATTCCCTTGCCGACAGATCCCCCGCGAATAATGCCGGGAACAACGATTATGTGACGGTCCGAACCGATCTGGCGGGGAATCCCCGGCTGGTCGGCGGAACGGTCGATATGGGCGCTTATGAAAATCAGAAAACAGATCTTTTCGTGCGTCTTTCCGCACCGGAAATCATCACCGGCAGTCACGGTGTCTATGTTTCCTACGGCGCCAACAGACACCGAATTACCTGGAGCGAAATTGAAAACGCCGACGGTTACGAGCTGTCGTATTCGCCGGACGGCCGTTTCTGGACGAGTATCGATACGGCTGAGACGAGCGCGGTGATCGGCGGCTTAACATACGGCGCCAATGTGATTTACCGCATTCGGGCATTGTCAAACGGTTCCCATGTCGACTCCGACTGGAGTGTGCCGAAAACTTTTCGCGTCAATCCTATCGATATCAATAATGACGGGGATATTTCGGGGGGCGACCGGACCCTCTTGGCGCAGTCCTGGCTTACCGAAGAGGGGGACGACAATTACCGGTACTATGCCGATATCGACGGTGACGGCGATGTTTCAGGTAAAGACCGTGCGTTTCTTTCCGAAAACTGGTTGGGTGAAGTTGCAACTGACGAATTTTCATATCCCCCGGCCATTCCGGTTGATGTGCCGGATACCGACGGTGACGATTTCGTTTTCGTTACGACCGATGCCGGCGCGGGCGGTTATGAGGCGTTTCCCGATGTTTGCCGCCTTGCGGACGGGCGCCTTTTCTGCGTTTTCTACGACGGTTACGGACATATCGCCTGGCCCGATGCGAACATCTTTAAGACCGGCGGCCGGGTTTCGGGTTGTTATTCGGAGGACGAGGGGAAAACGTGGAGCGAGCCGTTCGTCGTTTTCGATTCTCCGTTCGACGACCGCGATCCCTCGGTGACCATGCTGGAGGACGGAACGGTTCTCTGCACCTTTTTCCTATTGGATAAACCGGTGAATCCGGGAACCGGATACAGGAAACTCGGAACCTGGTTTATCCGTTCGGCCGACGGCGGCGCGACCTGGTCGGAACCGACCCCGATTTCTGACCGCTACTGGGTTTCTTCGCCGATCCGCGTTCTTGAAAACGGCCGCTGGATCGTCGGACTCTACGGAGAGGAACCTGACTGGGAAGCCGTCGTTGCCATCTCCGACGATCAGGGTAACTCGTGGCGTCCTGTCGTGATACCGACCGGCAACCTTATGGTGGACGCCGAAACCGACGTGATCCAGCGTTCCGACGGTTCTCTGCTGGCGTTTATGCGTCACCGCGAGGGACAGGGACCCCTCCCGATGGCCTGGAGCGTCTCCTATGACAACGGGAACACCTGGCAGCAGGCCGAAAGCGCCGGTTTTTCGGGCCATTGCCCCTATCTCTACAAAACCCCTGAAGGCGTTTTCGTTCTGGGGACCAGAACCGGCCCGACCCCGATTGAGGGGTATAATGTGGTTCCCTCCTCAACGACGATCCGGATCAGTTTCGATGAGGGGAGGACGTGGAGTGTCCCCGAAACCGTCGATTATCATACGGGCGCCTATCCCTCGATGGTCACACTTAAAGACGGTTCGACGCTCATCGTTTACTATGAGGAGGGGGACGGGTCGAATATCCGTGCCCGGAGGTTCCGGATCGAGAACAACCGGATCCGGTGGCTCAAATTATAGACGGGCTTTGTTGTTTTCCCAAGCCGTTTCCATCTTCAAATTAACAGGTTCAAGCGCAAATTTGCGATTGAACCCGCTTTCTCCGATGAACGGGCCGGCTCAATTCAGAACACTTGAATCGGCCCTCTTTTTCTCCTATAATCTTCTTATCAAATTTGGTCCGTTTTGTTTCATAGACCCTTTGCTCATAAGAGGTGAGTGATGTCGAATCTGTTTCTGTTGGCGCAGTCCGTTTCCGATGCCGCGGCGGAAGGAACCCGCGGTTATTGCGCCGACATTGTCGTTTTTGTCCTGTTTCTTCTGGCCGTAATCTTTACCGCGTTTTCGGTCAGCCGCAAATCGAACACGGGAAGCGAATCGTATTTTCTCGCCGGGCGCGGCCTTTCGTGGTGGCTGATCGGCGTTTCGCTTATCGCCGCCAACATCTCGGCGGAACAGTTTATCGGAATGTCGGGGAACGCTTCGGACTATATCGGGATGGCGGTCGCCAGTTACGAGTGGGTGGCCGCCCTTTCTCTGGTTATTGTCGCGTTCTTCTTCCTCCCCCGTTTTCTGCGGGCCGGTATCTACACCATTCCCGAATATCTGGAAAACCGCTTCAGTAAAGGGGCACGGACGATCATGTCGCTGATGATGGTCATCATGCTTATCGCCGTCAACTTTACCGCCGTTACCTATGCCGGAGCGAAATACTTCGACGTCGTCTTCTCTGAGCATCGGGTTGCCAGCGGGATCTTTGCCGGCGATCCGATCAACCTCTATACCCTCAGCTGGTTTATCGGGATTCTGGCGGCGGCGTACGTCTTTGCCGGCGGACTGAAAGCGTGCGCCTGGGCCGATCTCCTTCAGGGGTCGGCGCTCATCATCGGCGGAGCGATTGTTCTCTATTTCGCCATGCACACACTCGGCCAGGCCGATCCCGAGACGCTGACTCCCGCCCCGATGCAGGCCGCCGAGTTTTCCGGCAATATGCAGAGCATCGCCGACCACGGGGCGGTCGAACGGTTCCGCGAGCTGAATCTCGGCAAGCTGCGGATGAACCTTCCCGCGTCCGACTCCTTTCTTCCGATCACCGCTCTCCTTCTGGGGATCTGGATTCCGAACCTCTACTACTGGGGCCTGAACCAGTATATCATTCAGCGTACCCTTGGATCGAAGAGCCTGGCCGAAGGGCAGAAGGGGCTCGTTTTTGCGGCGGTTATGAAACTGATCATTCCGTTCATCATTGTCTTTCCGGGGATTATCGCCTACAACCTCTATCACGACGATATGAGAAGGAGCGCCGCCGAAAACGCGTCCGGCGAACTGGAACGTCTCGAGAAATACCAGGACTTGGAACAGACCGCGCTGACCGGCGAACCTCTCTTCTCCTTTACCGACGAATTTGCCGTTAAGAATCCGGAAAAAGCCCGTGAGATGATCCTGGCCAACGCCAGAATCACCGGGATCGGCCTCGATGAAACGATCGCCGAGGTCGGCGCGCTCCGCGAAGATTTTCAAGCCAAACTCGCCGCCAAAGGGGATGCCGATCCTTCGTTCGATGCCGATTTCAATCCGCCTGTCGCCTACTGCGACTATGATGCCGCGTTCCCCCTTCTGGTCAAGAATCTGGTTCCTCTCGGCGGGTTTCGCGGGTTCCTTCTTGCTGCTCTCCTGGGCGCGATCATCAGTTCGGTCGCCGCCATGCTTAACGCCGCCTCGACCATCTTTACCATGGATATTTACAAGGAATATTTCGGCAAACAGGCTTCGGACCGGCATCTTGTTTCCATCGGCCGCGCGGCGGTCGTGGTCTTTGTGATCGTCGGCTGCTGGCTCGCCCCCCAGCTGGCGAATCCCCGTTTCGGCGGGATCTTCAAGTTTATCCAGGAGTTCCAGGGGTATATCTCGCCCGGTATTCTGGCGGCGTTTGCCATCGGGTTCTGTGTGAAGCGGGCCCCTTCGGTTTGCGGTGTGGTTTCGCTTCTCCTCTGCCCGGTCATTTACGGATGTCTGCACGCCTTTGTGCCGGGCCTCGATTTCCTGAACCGTATGGTGGTGACCTTCTTTGCCATCATTGTTCTTGACCTGATTATTACGCTTCTCCATCCGCGGAAAGAGGCGTTCATTCTCGAGGCGAAGACATCGCTCAATCTTTCGTTCTCGAAGATTGCGGTCGTTGTCGGAATTCTGGTGGTGATCGTCACCCTTTGCCTGTATGCCTATTTCTGGGATTACAGCGCGCCGATGTTCGACTAAGCGATTTTCCCGGAGACCGAAAGATGCGACGTTTTGCGTTTTCCGCCGTTATCTGTTTTACGATTGCGCTTTTGCCGTGTTTTGCGCAGGACGAGGCGAAACCGGAGATGACGATTATGCATTACAATCATCCCGGTCTCCTCGACGATTTGGCCGTCGGTCTTTGGAGCTGGCCGGTTCCGGCCGACTTCAACCATGACGGCCGCCCCGATCTGATCGTCAGCAGCGAATGCGTTCCGTATAACGGAGTCTTCCGATTTGAAAGCCTTCCCGTTTCACCGGAATTTCCGGGGCAGGGAACGCCTCCCGAATCGTCGGCGCCGGTGCCGAACCCCGCCATGCCGGTCTTTAAGCCGGCGGGGAAACCGGTCAGCCGTGCCGACCGGAATCTTGTACCGAGCTGGGTGAACGGAGAACTTCGCGTGATAACCCGCGAAAAGCAGTATCCCGATTTTACCGAGACGGGAATGGGCCGGCCGGAACCGGTTCCGGGACTGGGGGAACTTCCTCCCGACGGCCGGGCGAATATGTGGAAATATGTCGACTTTAATGCCGACGGCGCGACGGATCTTGCTGTCGGGGTCGATGACTGGACCAAGTACGGATGGGATAACGCGTACAGCGCCGAAGGGGTCTGGCAGAACCCGAAAGCGGCGGGAAACGTCTATCTGCTGATCAACCGCGGAACCGACAATGAGCCGCGTTACGACAAGCCGGTCCTCCTGGAGACGCTCGACGGCCGGCCGATCGACACCTACGCCTGGCCGAGTCCGAACTTCTTCGATTTCGACGGGGACGGCGACCTCGATCTTCTCTGCGGCGAGTTTATCGAACGGTTCACCTACTTTGAAAATGTCGGTTCGGCGGAGAAGCCGGTCTATGCGCCGGGGGTTCCGGTTCTCTTTGAAGACGGGACGAATGCCTGTGAAAATCTCTGTATGCCGACCCCGGTTCTCTACGACTGGACCGGCAACGGGTATCCTGACATCATTGCGGGGAATGAAGACGGACGGGTCTCGTTTTTTGAGAATACCGGCAAGTTTACGAAGATGACCGCCGGGGAAGGGGCTTCGGCCGTACCGGTTTCGGTTCCTCTGTTCAAACGCCCCCTCTATTTCCAACAGGAGGCGGACGAGCTGAAAGCCTCGTCGCTGACCACTCCCTGCTGCGTCGATTTTGACGGCGACGGCGCCGTCGATATCGTGACCGGAACGACGGAAGGGACGATCCTCTTTTTCAAGAACCTCTCGCCGCCCGGCGAGGAGTTTCCGAAATGGGCGCGGCCGGTCTATCTGAAAGCGCGGGGGAAAAGCGGGGACGAGGTTTTCCGGATTACTGCCGGAACGAACGGTTCGATTCAGGGACCGATTGAACGGAAATACGGCTATACCGCGATTTCGGTGACCGACTGGGACGCGGACGGGTTCCCGGACATTCTTGTCAATTCGATTTTCGGAAAAGTGGTCTGGCTCCGGAATATCGGTTCCGCGGCGCAGCCGGCATTCGACACGCCGCGCCGGATCGAGGTCGAGTGGGAGGGGGAACAGCCCCGTCTGGCGTGGGGCTGGATGACGCCTGGGAATGACACCCTTCCGATCTGCCGGCCGCCGGAACATTTTCCGGCGAGGCCGGGGAAAGCGCTGCTGACGCAGTGGCGGACCACGCCGCTGGCCTACGACTGGACGGGGGACGGGCTGCCCGACCTTTCGATGCTCGATACCGAAGGGTACCTTGTCCTTTTTGAGCGGTACCGCGACGAGGACGGTGAACTGAAACTGAAAGCGCCCCGCCGCGCGTTCAAGGATTCCAACGGAACCCCGTACCGGCTGAACGCCAACAAGGGGGGCGCGAGCGGCCGCCGCAAAATCTGTGTGACCGACTGGGATGGAGACGGGCTCCCCGACCTTTTGGTTAATACACGAAACGCCGCTCTTCTGCGGTGCGTTAAGGCTGAGAACGGAGACTGGTATTTTCAGGACATGGGAGATCTGAGTTCGACACTCCTGGCGGGGCATTCCACCAGTCCGACGACCGCCGATTTCAATGCCGACGGCGTACCCGATCTGGTTATCGGCGCCGAAGACGGCCGGTTTTACTATCTGAAAAACCAGACCCGCCCTTAATTTTCCCTCAAAGGTCTTTCGTTCAGGTGAATTTCCTATATAATGGAAATTGACGGGCGGGGGAATTTTAAAGGAGCCGGCGGGCCGCTTGTCCGGCCCGCTGTCGAATTTTCGGCCTGACGCAGCGGCCGAAGGCAGATTGTTTCCGCAAACCCATTTTTCGAGCACAGCTATGAGAATCAGCCTCATTTCCGAAGATGAAAAACCCAGGATCATTCCCGTAAAAAAGACGAAGCGGGGAACTGCTCCGGAAATCGCCGATGACGCCGATATGAAGTCGTTCCGGCGTAAGTGGGCGATTATCAATATGATTCTCGATTCGAATAAAGGGTACACGCTCGAAGAGCTTGCCGAGCATTTTAATGTCAGCGCGCGAACGATCCGCCGGGATATCGGAATCTTCGACGTGGTTTTCGGCGGTTTCGATACTGAGTTCGAGAAATGGGGAAAACGCCGGTTCACGCTGGAACGCATTCCGATCGGGAACAAAATCGGCGAAGCGACTTCGGGGCTTTCCCGGGACGAGCTGATTGCCTTTTGCGTTGCCCAGCGTCTGATGAATCCGCTGAAGGGAACCGTTTTCGGGGAAAATATGCGTTCGGGCTGCGATAAGATGCGCAGCTGCCTCCGCAAGCCGACCCTTGAAAGGGTCGACGATTACGCCTCGTTTTTCTACCGGCCCGAGTTCAAGCGTCCCGCAAACAGCCGTTACGGACGGACGATCGATCTGATTTTGAACGCTCTGCTTCGTTCCCGCGCGTTGAAAATCAGATACAGTCTCGGCGGCGAAAGCGACGAGCACACCTACACGATTCTTCCGTGCACGTTCATTTACAGCGACGGCTTTATTTACCTGGTTGCCTACAAGTACAACGATCTGGTTGACTCGAAGAACGATTCGGCGAAACCGCATCTGTGGAAGCTGAGCCGGATCCGCGGGGTCAAACTCACCAACATTCTGTTTGTGCCCCCCAAAAAATTCAACCCGAAGAAATATTTCAGCGGGATTCTTTCCCCCTATGCCGGCGACGAACAGCAGGTTCGTGTGAAAGTCCGTTTTGATCCGGCGGTAGTTACCTACGTGAAAGAGCAGAATCTTCCCTGGACAAAAGACCCTGTGAAGAAAAGGGACGGCTCTCTTGAAGGGGAAATGGAGGTCAATCCCGACGGGTTCGTCTCCTGGATTCTGAGTTTCGGGGTGAGAGCCGAAGTTCTTTCTCCCCAGTCGATGCGCGAAAAGGTTTCGGATCGGGTACGCCGGATCCACGAAGTTTACGATTCCGAATGAGTTTCGGATTCGTTCGCCATAAAAAAAGGCCGTGAAAAAAGGCTCTCCCGGTGAAAGGAGAGCCTTTTTTCATGGCTCTGGAGAATTTGCGCGAGTTTTCTTTCAGGCCATGAGAATGCCGCGTTCTTTCAGATAGGCGATGACCTCGTCGGCCAGCTGTTCGGCCGACTTGCTTCCGCCGTCAAGAACCAGTTCCGGATTGAGGGGGGCTTCGTAAGGGTCGTCGATGCCGGTAAACCCTTTCATTTCGCCGGCACGCGCTTTTTTATAGAGTCCTTTCGGATCGCGGGCTTCACAGACTTCCAGAGGGGTGTTGACGAAGATTTCGATGAAATCGTTTTCGGTCATCGTCTTGCGAACCCGGTCGCGGTCGATCCGATAGGGGCTGATGAACGCCGTCAGGGCAATCGTTCCCGATTCGGCAAAGAGTTTCGCGACCGCGCCGATCCGGCGGATGTTCTCTTCGCGGTCTTCGGCGGAAAAACCGAGTCCGAACCGTTTCGAGAAATCTTCGCTATGCTCTTCGGCAAGGATTTTCGGCGAGGCGTTCAGGCCGTGGCGGACATTGTCGCCGTCGAGAACGAAGCTTTTCTTGCCGAGTTCGAAGAGTTTGTGATCGACAATGTTCGCGATAGTGCTCTTTCCGCTGGCGGAAAGGCCGGTGAACCAGACGATGCAACCTTTATTCTTGTTCGCGGTTTCCCGTTCGGAACGGGGAACGGCAAATTGGTGCCAGTAAACTTCAACGTTGTTCGAGTCAGCCATTCTTGAAAAACCTCCTTTTTTGCGGGTTTTACCGGTTACGGCAACTTGCCGGGTTCAACGAAATGAACGATGGTTTTAACAGGGTCTATTATCGACCGATTGACCCGTCTTTCTTTTCTCTTCAGCGGCGCTTTCCCGGGAATAGAGGGGAAGAAAATGGAACGGGTCGGCTTTCGGGCAATTTTGGGAAGCGAGCGCGACTCCGCCAGCGGTCGGAATTCCGAGGGGGTCCGGTAAAAAAGCGGGCTGCTGATCGGGCAAGAACTTCGCCCGGCGCGACCTGAGAGGGGCTCCGGCATAGAGAACCGGATAGGGACCCGCGGGGGTCTTTTCCGGAACGGAGCCGGGCACGCCGCCATCGGGACCGCCGGCCGGGGCCGGAGAGAGGATTTCGGTTCTCGGGGCAAGCCAGTCTGAAAGGGGAAGAAGCCGAAAACTGCCGCCGAGAGGGACGGGGACCGCCGATTCAAGATTGATGATAAAGTCGCGGGCCGCGACATCGCCCCGCTGCGCATCGATCGAAACGGTCAGAAACGCGGCGCCGCGGCGGAGCACTTTTTCGTAGACGGGGTTCGAACGGTCGCTTTTGAGCAGGTCCGGGAGAGCGGCGGCGATTTGCCAGGCGGAGGCGTCGAGGGAATTGACCCCGTAGAGATCGGCTTTGCAGGACCAGGCCAGGATTTTGGCGGTCGTTACGCCGACTCGCAGACCGGTAAATGAGCCGGGCCCGATTGCCGCGGCAACCGCATCTAAACCGTTCGGACTCCACCCCAATGAAGAGAGGATCGCCTCGATAGCGGGAACAAGGGACTGGGCGCTTCGCTGACCGGCGGGAAGAGGCGATTCGGCGATCAGACGGCCGTTTTCGGCACAGGCAACGGTTCCGTTGATTCCGGTAGTTTCGATGGCTAAGAGTTTCATCGCGAGGTCGGCGGTTCTTCCTATTTTTTTTATTTATATTATACTAAGTGCTGTGTGTTGACAAGTTCGTTCGACCTATAATAGCGATATTTTTAAGGGGCGCTTGGTGAAACAGGCCATTATCAGCGACATTCACAGCAACCTCGAAGCGTTTCAGGCGGTGCTGGCCGATATGAACGAATTGGGAATCGACGAGGTCTTCTGTCTCGGAGATCTGATCGGTTACGGTCCGAACCCGAAAGAATGCGTTGATCTTGCGATGAAACCCGAAACGAAGATCAAAGTCTGCATTATGGGGAACCACGACTACGCCGCCGTCTACGAGCCGGGCGGGTTCAATTCGGTGGCCGAGCAGGCGATCTACTGGACCCGCGAACAGCTCGAACGCGCACGGGACAGCAAAAAAGAGGAACGTCTCGATTTCGTCAGCGGACAGCTGAAACGCGCTTATCGCGAGGGGGATTTTCTCTTTGTTCACGGATCTCCGAAAAATCCGACCACGGAATATGTCTTTAAGGAAGATGTCCGCGACAGCAAGATGGAAAAACTGTTTGGGCTTGTTCCGCACTGCTGCTTTATGGGGCACACGCACGTCCCGGGCGTTTTTACCTGCGACAATTCGCCGACAACCGTTTTCCCCTACGATTTCGTTTCCCCCGATCAGCTCGAGAACAACCGTTATAAGATCGGATCGGAAAAGGTGATGATTAACGTCGGTTCGGTCGGTCAGCCCCGCGATCACGATTCCCGGGCCTGCTACGCGGTGCTTTATGACGGGCAGCTTCTCGAGTTCCGCCGCGTTCCCTACGATATCGAAAAAACCTACCAGAAGATTCTGCAGATCCCGGATCTCGACAATTTCCTCGGAGAACGCCTGAAACAGGGGCGCTGACACTGGCGCCAGACTGTTTTCGGCGGCTGCCGGATCTTCCTCTGTGCTTACGTGCCGGCAAGACGCCGGCGCCGTTTTTGAAAGTGATTTATGCCGATTCCAAAACTCCCTCAATATACGACTCCTCCCTCGATCCCCAGACGCGGCGCCCCTTCGGCCGACGACGGCAAAAAAGGGGGAGGCTGTTTTAATACGGTCTTGATGATCCTGGTCATGATGTGGGCCATTTCTTTTCTGACAAAAAAGAAAGAACCGGCGCCCGCAACCGAGACTCCGGTCGAGCCGCAGGCACAGGTTGAACCGATCGCCGCCGAAACACTCAGCGCCATTGCCGAATCTCTTCCTGAGGAGATCAAACAGGACGCGCAGAAAACGGTTCCCTCGGAATTTGTGACGCTCGGCAGCCTCGATCCGGAAAGCCCGTATCGGATGCTTGTGACCCTCTCGAGCCGGGGGGCCGCGGTAACCCGTGTTGAAATGAATGAAGCCGGGTTCCGCGACTGCGCCGACAATTCCGGTTACCTTGGCCAGATTATCGCCGACGAGACCGCTGCCGGCGAAGAGAATGCCCAGGGACTGCCGGGGGTCGGTATTCAGACCGTTGGTCCCGGAACGCCCGCCGCCTTGGCCGGACTCCGGCCGGGTGACCGTATTTTGGCGGTTGCCCGTTCCGAAAACGGTTCGGTTTCCGAACCGGCGGCGACCGGTTCGTTTGACGATTTGCGCAAGGCTCTTTTGGAGACCCAGCCCGACGAAACCGTTGAGCTGAGTGTTTTGCGCCGTGAGAACCTTCCTTCGGAAGGGGAATCCCTGCCGGAACCGGAAACGGTTCCGGTGACCCTGACCGAGGCGCCGCTTCAGGTGATCCGTCCGATGGGCGTGATCGCCAATTACGGCGACTACGTGAATATGGTCGGTCTTCAGGGGGTGTGCCGCGACGATTCGAACGACTTGTATGACGTCATGAACGATAAAGAGTTCCATCGGCGGCCGAATACCGATGCTTCCTCGTTCCTGATGACACTTGCCTCGTACGATACCGCTGAAAAACTCGAGTGGCCCCTTTACCGTGAAGGGGACCGAAAGACGTCGGCCGGACGGAATTACGCGATCGAAACGGAACTTCCTTTCTACGGGATCGGCGGGGAAGGGGAACTCGCTCCTTCGCCTGAAGCGGGGATGAGAAACGGCAACTGGGAATTTGCCGCCGCCGAATCGGATCAGACGACCGCCGTGTTTCGAAAAGTTCTTCCGGTCCGCCGTCTGGAAATGCGGAAGATCTACCGGCTCAGCGCTTTTGATTCGGCCGGGTCGGGAAAGAAAAAGCAAGGAGAGCGGGATTACCATTTGACGCTCACCGTGGAAGTCCGGAACCTCGATGCCGAAAATGCCCATACGGTTTCCTATTTTCTCGACGGCCCCACTTCGCTGCCGGTTGAGGGACTCTGGTATTCTCTCGGACGAAAGACCGGACCCGGCTGGGGAACCTACGGAATGCACGATATGGTGCTGAAACTGGGGGGGAACAATTTCCGCGTTTTCCGGTGCAGCGATATCGCCCTCGAAAAGAAGGAAAACAGCCGCCCGAGCGATCCGGTTGCGATCAATTTTATCGGAGTCGATTCGCAGTATTTTGAAGCGACGATGATTCCGGATCCGAACGCCGAACTTCACGAATATTTGCCGATCCGTGTCGGCGCCCGCCTTTCCGGAAAAGAAACATACACGAACATTTCGTTCCGCCTGAAAAGCGCCGAGAAGAAACTTGCCCCTGCCGGCCAGCCGGGCGATGTTTCGGCCGAAAGCTATACCGTTTTCGTCGGCCCGAAACGTCCGGCGGACCTCAAATCGTACGGATTGGGCGAAACGCTCGTTTACGGCTGGTTTTGGTTCGTTTCGAAACCCCTTGCCGCGATTCTCGAGTTCTTCCGCCACTGTCTGGTTTTCAATTACGGGCTCGCGATTATCCTGCTGACGATCCTGGTGCGGCTCTGCATGTTCCCGATCAGTATCAAGATGGTCGCCAGCTCGCTCCGCATGCAGAAACTTCAGCCGCAGATCAGCGCCCTGCAGGAAAAATACAAGAACGATGCTGCCGCCCTGATGCGGGCCCAGCGGGAACTCTGGAAAAAGAACAAGGTGAATCCGTTCGGCAGCTGTCTGCCGATGTTCCTGCAGATCCCGGTCTTCTGCGGCCTTTATAAGGTTCTCAACCTGGATGTGAACCTGTACGGCGCGCCTTTGATCAGCGAAAAAGTCCGCTGGTGCTCGAACCTGGCGGCGCCCGATATGCTCTACAACTGGAGCAATTTCTGGAACTCGCACGGCTGGACCTCGTTCAATTTGGGTGTCGGGATCTTTTCGCTCGGCCCCTACCTGAACCTCCTTCCGCTTCTGACGGTGGCGCTTTTCCTTGTTCAGCAGGCCTTTCTCATGCCGCCGGTCACCGGCCGGACGCCCGAAGAGATTCAGCAGCAGAAGATGATGCGCGTCATGATGAAGGTCATGATGGTGATGATGGGCTTCATGTTCTTTAAGGTGCCGTGCGGGCTGTGTATCTATTTTATCACCAGCGCGCTTTGGGGAATCCTCGAACGCCGTTTCCTGCCGAAACGGGACCAGGAGATTGTTACCGATTCGGGTACGGTTCTGATCGACGCGGTGCCCGAGAACGCCGCCGAGCCTGAACCGAAACCGGCGAGGCCGAAAAACGGCCGCCGTCCCCGCCGCGGCGGTTCCGAAGAGGCCGAACCCGCCAAGAAGGGGTGGCGCGCCATGTGGCAAGAGGTGCTCGAAAAGACGAAAGAGCAGCAGAAGCTTGCCAAAGCCGAACTCGAAAAGCGGAAAAAAGCCGCCGACCGTCTGAACAAGGCCAAAAAACGCAGGTAGTCTGTCCGCGGAGGAGATCCGCAGCCCGTTACGCTTTCATTCATCCGAAGGGAGATTTCGTTATGTTGACGCGCCGGATATTTTGTATTGCGCTTCTCTCCGTTTTTCTGCTCGGGGGATCAGCGCTTTTCGCGCAGGATTCGATCACGGCGGCGATTCAGCCGTACGTTGATCAGGGAGTCTTTCCCGGACTCGTTTCGGTTTCCGCCGATAAAGACGGAAAGCTCACGGTTGAGACGGCCGGTTACGCCGATATCGAAAGCGGAACCCCGGCTTCGTTCGACGGTGTTTACTGGATCGCTTCGATGACCAAGGGAATGGTCGCCGCCGGACTGATGATCCTGGTCGATGAGGGGCTGGTGGATCTGAACGCGCCGGTCGAAACCTATCTGCCGGAATTTAAGGATCTCCGGGTCGAAGAGTGCGGCGAAAATGGCGTCAGCACCGTCCGCCCCCCGAAAACGAAACCGACCGTGCGGCAGGTCATGTCGCACATGGCCGGGCTCCGGTTCGTGACGCCGACCATGGACCGGTTCGGGATCGACGTTTTTCCCGCCCGTCCGCTCGCCTCGGCGATGGTCGAGGTTCCTCTTTTCGCGGATCCCGGTACCCAATTCAGTTACAGCAATCTCGGAATTGACGTGGGCGCGGCGATTATCGAAGAGGTCAGCGGAATCCCCTTCGAGGAATTCCTCCAGAAGCGGATCTTCGAACCGCTCAAAATGTACGATACTTCGTTCTGGCTGACCGAAGAGCAGAACGCCCGTCTTGTTACACCGTATAAGGTTCTCGACGGCCGCTGTATTCCCGACAGCATTTCCTGCCTGATCTATCCGTTTACCGACCGGCAGCATCGTTTTGCCGAGGGCGGCGGTGGCCTCTTCTCGACCCCGCGCGACACGATTAAGTTTTACCAGATGATCGCCGGGAAAGGCCAGTATAAGGGTACGCGGATCCTTTCGGAAGAAGCTGTTCAGGCCATGGCGACGAAACAGACTCCCGACGGAATCGACAACCCCTATTCCCTCGGAATGTGGACCGACGGCGAGTCGATTTGGCACGGGGGCGCGCTCGGAACCGAGGGACGCGCCAACCTCAAGACGGGGGAAGCCCGCATCTACATGGTTCAGCTGACCAGTTCGGTCGATCCGAAAATCAAAGAAACGGTTAACGCCATCCTCGACAGCCGTGTTAAACAGTAATCTCAGAGGCTGGCTTGTTGTCAACAGCTTTTTAGACTCGCCGAAATTCGAGGAAATTTACGCCCGGCTGATCCGGGCGTTTTCCTTGCGGGGGGTTCCCCTCGCCCGGAGAGGGAACGCCGAACTTGTTTCGGTTCTCGGCCGTCCGATTGCCGATTTGCCCGACTTTGCGCTTTTCTGGGACAAAGATATCCCGCTTGCCCGTCATTTGGAGAACCTTGGCTTGCGCCTGTTTAACCGCGCTCAGGCGATCGCCCGGTGCGACGACAAGGCGGAAACCGCGCTGGCGCTTGAACAGGGGGGAATCGCGCAGCCGAAAACCGTGATCGCACCGTTAAAGTTCAGTTCCGAACCGTATCCGAACGATGACTTTTTCGATTCTGTTGCCGGCCAGCTTGGTTTCCCGCTTGTCATGAAAGAGCGGGTCGGTTCGTTCGGCGCGCAGGTTTCTTTAGTGCGGAATACCGGAGAAATCCGCGCGATGATCCATAGCCGGCCAGGCTCATCATGGCTCTTTCAGGAATATATCGCGACGAGTTTCGGGCGCGATCTGCGCATCCAGACCTTAGGGGGCAGGGCCGTTGCCGCCGCCGCGCGATACGGGGCGCCGAACGATTTTCGATCGAACGTTACCGCCGGCGGCCGGATGGAACCGATTGACCCGCCCGGTTCATTTAAAGAACTCGCGGTTCGGACCGCGGAACTTTTGCGCCTCGACTTTGCGGGAATCGACCTTCTTTACGGGGAAGGGGAGACCCCGCTGGTTTGTGAAGTGAACTCGAACGCCCACTTTGTTAACCTCGATAACGCGCTGGGAATCCGTTTCGAGGAGATGCTTGCCGACTACGTTATCGAAACGCTTCTTCGGGAAAGAGAAACGCCGCCGAAACTGTGTTAGACCTCTGGATCATCTACGACCGCGCCCGGTATGACGTCAATCGGTGGTTCGCCAGCCGCCTTGCGGAAGCTTTCCGGAAAAGAGAGTTTCACACAAGTCTCTTTGTCGCTGATACTCCCGGCGACCTTCCGGAGGGGCCTTTCCCCGAAATCGTACTGAACCGAACCGGCAGCGCCGAAATTGCCGGCCGGCTCGAAGAGGCGGGATGCCGGGTCTGGAACAACGCGAAAATCGCACGGATCGGGAACGACAAATGGGAGGCGTACTGCCGGCTGGAAGAAGCGGGAATCGGCTCGCTTCCGTCCTATTTGGCGACGGCGGAAAACCTGTATACGTTACCCGATATTTTTCCCGCCGTTTTAAAATCAAGGGACGGCCATGGGGGAACGGAGGTCTTTCTCGTGCAAGACCGGGACGGACTGATTGAAGCGTTCCGCAGAATCGGCAAACCGACCGCCGTCTTTCAGCGCGCAGCGGCCGATCGCGGAAAAGATTTGCGCGTTTACGTTTTGGGAAAGAAGATTGTCGCCGGAATCCTTCGCCGCAGTGAAACCGATTTTCGGAGCAACTTCTGTTTGGGGGGGGCCGCCGAAATCGTTGACCCCATTCCGCCTGATATTACGGAACAGGTCGGCCGGATAACGGAACTTTACAATTTCGGGCTCGCCGGGATCGACTTTATCTTCGATCGGGGAAAGTCTGTTTTCAACGAAATCGAAGACGTGGTCGGCACCCGGACTCTCTATGCCAAAACCGACCTTGATATCGCGGAATTGTATGCCGGTTTTATTTTAAAAGCCGGGCGTTGACCGCAGGAAACAGGGGGGAAGGGCCTTCGATGCCGCTGCCCTTTCCACTTGCAGAAAGGGCGCGTAACGCTATAATAAAGGGGCCGCGGGCCGGAACAGAGACATGCCGCCGCGCGCGGTCAGAGACGCGAATGATGTCTTTAAGCGCCTGTAGCTCAATTGGATAGAGCATCGGTCTTCGGAACCGAGGGTTGGGGGTTCGAATCCCTCCAGGCGTGCTCGCTCAGATACCTTATTCCGAGATATCTGAGCTTTTTTATGTACTTGTTAATCCATATCCCTTCATACAAAAAATAGGTGTAAGCACGTATTTTCGGAGAGACCATGCCGTGAAACGTCCCCCAATGCTATGCCATCATAAGACCAAAGAAGATGCTTGACACTACCTCCGATTGCAGTATCAGCGGCACCGCCAAGAAAACCACCAAGAAAACCGCCATGAAATCACCCAAGAAATCGCCCAAGAAAATTTGTCTGTAGAAGACCCAATGATCGGATTCTCATAGAAAGAATTGAGGGCGACGAATTGATGTTCCAAGTGACCGAAGATGAGGTTGGTTTTTTGAAGTCACAATTTGTGACCTCAAGTTCTGAGGGAGGCGGGTATTCTTTCCGGAATCTTGTTATTCGTTTGGCGGGCTGTTATAATTAGGGCGGCGTTTGGCCCTGTTTTTTACGTTACCGTAGAAAGAGTCCCCCTATGAAACGATTCATCGTATTCAGCGTTCTTTGGCTGTCCCTCTCGATGTTCGCCGCCGCGCAGAATAACTGGCGCGATTTTATCGGCGAACGGAAACTTAATCTGATCGACTCGGTCCAGGAAATGCCCGCGCTTTTCTATGTTTCTCCGGACGGAGACGACGCGTGGTCCGGCTTTTATCCGGTACCGAACGAAGACGGAACCGACGGACCGTTCCGCACGATTGCCGCGGCTCAGAAAGCGCTTCGCCAGTGGCGTCTCTCGTCCGATCTGGGGGGAAAACCGACCGTTGTTGATGTGATGCCCGGCGTTTATGATCTCGACGGACCGATCGGTTTCGGACCGGACGATTCCGGGACAGACGATTCGCCGGTGATTTGGCGCGGCGCGGGAACCGATCGGAATACCGGCGAGCCTTTAACCGTTCTGCGTGCGGGAAAAACGATCACCGGCGGAGTGCCCGTGACCGATGAGGCGATTTTGGCCCGGCTGAAACCTGAAGTACGCGATAAAGTCGTGCAGTTCGATCTGCGCGCTCAGGGGATTACCGATTACGGAGATTACGCGACTCAGGACAATCTTGCCGAGCTTTTCCTGAACAACCAGCCGATGACCATTGCCCGGTATCCGAACGAAGGGTTCATTACCCTCGAAGACTTCGTTACCGAAGGGAACCCGATAATGAAACTTCGGACGACGGAGACCTATGTACAGGGCAAATTCATTCTCGATGATGATATGTCGGCATGGCCGGCGGAACCGGACGCCTGGGCCAAGGGATACTGGTGCTGGGATTGGGTTCTGACCGAGCAAAAATTCAAACATGTCGACCCGAAAAAGAAGATTCTTGAACTGGCCGAGCCGTATCATGAATACGGATACCGTGAGGGGCAGTATTTCTACGTCTATCATCTCCTTTGCGAGCTTGACCGGCCGGGTGAGTTTTATATCGACAGCGACAGCGGCATTCTCTACTTCTATCCGCCTGAAGAGGTTCGCGACGATAACCTCTTTATGACGGTTCATCCTTCGGCGATTACCGGCAGCGGGCTGACGTATACGGTTTTTGCCGGTTTCGGATTCGACGGATGCCGAAAGACCGCGATATCCTTAAACGGAGAAGATATTGTTGTTGTCGGCTGTGTGGTTCGAAATGTCGGCAAGGGTGGAATCGAGATTAACGGGAACCGCTCTCTGGTTTTCGGCTGCCATCTTTATAATCTCGGAGCGTTTGGGATCGGGCTTGACGCGGGCGATCCGAAACAGATCTACCGCGGCAACTCGGCGGTGATCAATAACGATATTCATGACTACGGCCGGATTCAGCGTTGTTACGCGCCCGGCGTGTCGTTCGGCGGGTGCGGTAATTTGATCGCACATAACCGGATTACGAACGCTCCTCATAACGCGATCGCTTTCGGCGGTGTCGAAAACCATATCGAATTTAATGAAATCGGGTATGTGTGTCAGGAATCGAACGATGCCGGCGCCATCTATTGCGGACGCACCTGGGTGGCTCGCGGCAATGTGATCAAGAATAACTACTTCCATGATATCCAGGGGTTTCAGAATAAGGGATGCGTCGGGGTTTATCTCGACGATGAGTTTTCGTCGGCGGATATTATCGGCAATCTTTTCGTGAACGTGACCGCCGCCACGTTTATCGGCGGCGGACGCGATAACAGTATCCTGAACAACCTTTACGTGGAATGCCATCCTGCGGTGCGGATTGACGGACGGGGGCTGAACTGGCAATCGGCGGCGGTTGACGACCGGATGGCGACACTCAGAAAGAACGGTACGATCGAGGGAATTTCGGTGGTGACCGAGCCGTACGCCTCGGCATACCCGAAATTGCGCGAAGTCCTGAAAAGCGAAAATCCCCACGCGCCGGAAGGGAACGTCTTTGCGCGGAACGTCGTTATCCGAAGCGGCTGGTTTCAGGATCAGCCCGCGTCTTTCGAGGGGGACGATATTTATGATGAGGCCCGTCCCTATGTCGAGGTTACCGATAACGTGATCGGCGATTATCGGCTGTTGACTTCCCTTGATAAAGCGCCGACCGCGGAAATTCCGAACACGAAAATCAAATTCGACCGGATCCCGACAGAACGGATCGGACGGTTCGAGCATCAGGCGGCGGAAAAGAGGCAATAGGATTGTTTTACACATTCCCGAAAAGGAGCAGAGTCGGGAGATGGGATTTGTGATGAAATTTCGATACTCGGTTTTTAAGGCTGCGCTGCCCGGAGTTTTGGCCGTGTGGGGGCTGGTCTTGTGTGCGGCGGCGGCGGAAAACGTGCCGGCGGAAATGCCGGAACCGGTAATTCTGTGGGCTTCGTCCCCCGTCGGTCCGGGCGAGACGATTCTGATTCACGGCGGCGATTTCGGCGATCATCCGCGCCTCGAGATCAAGTCGGCGGAGAATACCGCCTTGCTCGAACCTATTTCGGTTGCCGAGACGGCGCTCATGTTTCTTTTCCCGGAAGACTGGCAGCCCTGCGAGGTTTCGCTGCGCGTCGTTTCTGACGAAAAAGCAAGCAATACGTACTCAATCAATTCCCCCGATATCTGGTGGGTGCAGGGGGATTGGGGAACCGAAGCCTCGCCGGGCGGCTGGGTCCGCCTTTTCGGCCGCTGTATCGAATCGCCTCAGGGAGAGCCACGGGATTTTTTCCTGACCGACGAATCGGGGAATCCGGCGCCCGGTTTGGAAAGCCAGGAAGAGGTTGACCGCTGGTCCCAGAAAATCGTCCTTTCTTCCGAGATTGCCGAGGGAACGTATTGCCTGGCGTGGAACGATCCGGTAACCGGCGGGGTCTGCCGGACATCCCCGTTTAAAGTCGCGGTTCACCGGGATGTCTGGAAAACGGACGTTTTCGACATTACCGAGTTCGGCGCGGTCGCCAACGATCGAAAAGACGATACCGAAGCGATTCTGAAAGCCGCCGAAGCACTTCGGAATAACGGCGGAGGGATCCTTTTTGTTCCCCGTGGCCGGTTCTGCATGACCAAGACGATCGTTCTGCCCCCTTATTCGGCACTGCAGGGGATCTCGCAGGATCTTTCCGAAATCTACTGGCCCGATACTGACGATCCGCCGCAGGCGCTGATCATGGGCGATCACTCTTTCGGTGTCGAAAACATCTTTCTGACAAGCGGGTTTCATCGCGACGGCATTTCGGATGCCCTCAGTCCGGAAGAGAACGGGTGGGAGCCCCGCCCGAAAGGGAATGTCACGCTCCGCAACATGACGATGCGCCTTCTCTACAGCGAATATGTGAACGACGATCTCGAAAAGGCGAAAAAACGGCTCGAAAAACTCCATTATTACCGGGCGCTTCGGCTTCGCGGCCTTTTTGTGCGTGTTACAGGCTGCGACATTTACGCGGCTTCGGGGGGCGTCTTTGAATTCTCGGCGCGCTGGAGCGAGGTGGCGAACAACCGTTTTTCCCACGCGAACATTATCGGCTGGAACGGATTCCGCGGGCAGCACATGATTTTCGAAAACAATCATCTCGGAGGGGCGAACTGCACCTCGTTTTACGGGATTCCCGAGATGTCCGAAAATGTTTACTGGGGACACAACTATCACGAAAACTGCTTTGACGGGAACAACCGCGAGACCATCACCGGCGACTGCCGCGACGTTCTCTATATCGATACCGCCGAGATCCCCGGGCCGGACAGGCTTGTCCTTGATATGGCGCGGATCCGAAACGACAATTACGCCCAGTGGATGCACCGGGGAGTCGTTCAGATTTGCGCCGGCCGCGGGGTCGGCCAGTTCCGGCGGATCGTTTCGATGGTTCCGAAAGACGGCAGGCTTTATCTGACGCTCGACCGTCCGTGGGATATTGATCCCGACAGCGGTTCGGTTTTCTATATCGGCACCTGCCGCGGCCGATTTATCTATACCGGGAACGAAGCGAACGATTCGACGGTGGCACTTCAGCTCTACGGCTCGATGATGGAATCGGTCATTGCCGACAACGTCACCCGCCATACCGGCGGATATCATGCCGACACCATGTTTGGCGAAACGAGCTGGTTTATTGAAATACTCAACAACACCGTCGCTTCGGGAACCTATTACCGCGGTCCGTTTAACGAGGTCCCCGCCACCGATGCGCACGTTGCGCTGATTTCCAACGGCGCGGGGTTTGGCGATTACGATTATCCGCTGATGCGTTCGTCTTTGATCCGGGACTGCAGGCTCTTGGGGAACGCGTTTCTTGAAGTCCGCGGATTCGCTTCGGATATCGTCGTCGAGAACAATCTGGTACGGGATGCCGATGTCGGTTTAAGTATCACCAACCGTCCGGTGAACGTTTACCGGCGCGGCAACAGGTTCGAGAATGTCGGCGTCCCTGAGGTTGAGTCGAAATGATGTTCAATTACCGGGCTGATTCGGCGCGTTTCCGGGTGTTTGATTCCGGACGAGCCGCGTTTTTCGAAAGGGGGTCTTCGGCGGGCACTTTCTTTTTGTTCCCGCACGAGAGGTTTGCCGCCCGTTACTCCTGGATCCACACTTGAGAGATTTTTTATGCGCCTTTTAGCACGTCTTCTTTCCCTTGCGTTTTTTGCACTCGGTTTTGTTCCACGCCTTGCCGCGCTGGACGCCGTTGCCGTTGACCGGGACGGGGCCTTGTCGGCATTTCTCAAAGACCGGACCGGAGCGTTTGTCGGTTCGGTTGACGGCGTGCTGGTGGCGGCCGGCGGTCTTCAGCAGGAGGAACCCGCCTCGGCTCCCATCTATGTTTTGGAGAAAGAGGGCGACGCCGTTTCGGTTTCCTCAATCACCGAATCGGGTCTTCCGGAAAGGCTCTCTTTCGGAGCCTCGGTTTCGACCGATCACGCGTTCTTCCTGATCGGCGGGGTTGCGGGTGCGGATCTTGTCCCCTCTTCCCGCTGTTATAAGATCACACGGGAGAAGAAGGAGCGGCGCGGTCTTGTTGTCGAGGAATTTTCGCCGCTTCCAACCCCCCTTGCCGGCGCGGCCGCAGGTTGTTGGGGCGGGACACTCTATGTTGCCGGAGCCGATCAGCAGGGGGCGCCCCGATTTCTGAAATGCGATACCGAAGCGCCCGCCCCTATTTGGGAAGAGCTGGAACCCTATCCGGGACCGGGCCGTGTTTTTGCGCCGGGGCTGGTTCAGAATATTTCGGCGGGGAAAGGCTTTTTCCTTTTCGGCGGGATTCCCGCTCCCCAGCGGCAATCCATCGGTGAACCGCCCGCCGACTTTTTCCTTTTCAGCGGTTCGGCCCCCAAGCCGCTTGAGAGCGCGCTCCTCTATGATTTCCAAACGAAATCGTGGCGGGAACTCGAAAATGCCGATGGGCTGCCGTTTACCGTAACCGGAGGTTCGGCTCTGGCGAGCGGTACGATTCATATTGTCTTTCCGGGTGTCGGCGGTATCCTTCCGGCGAACGCGGCCGTGCCCGCTTCGGGCGAGGTGCGCGTCTACAACACCATTACCAACAAATTCTTTTCACTGGGCGAGCTGGCTTCATCTCCCGCCGGGGAAGGGACCTTTTGGAACGGTCATGCGGTTCTCCCCTTAGCCGGTTCAGAGCAGACGGATTTCTACTCGCTGACCCTCGAAGAGAAAACGAACCGGCTCAGCCGTCTGAATCAGGCGATTATTGCCGCGTATTTCCTCTTTTTGATTGCCGCAAGCCTCTACTTTCTGAGCCGTATGCGGGGAACCGACGACTTTTTCCGCGGGGGATGCCGTATTCCGTGGTGGGCGCTCGGCATCAGTATCTACGGAACGATTACCAGCGCGATCACCTATATCACGGTTCCCGCCAAGAGTTTTATGACCAACTGGTGTTATTTTCTTTTGACGGTCGGTCCGTTTTTGGCGGTTCCCCTTTTGATTTGGTTCTACATTCCGAAGATCAGCAAGTTCAACTTCACCAGCGCGTACGAGTATCTGGAATACCGGTTCAACTTCTTCGTGCGTCTTCTGGGGAGTGTCATTTTCATCGTCTTCCAGGTGATGCGGATCGCCATCCTCCTCTTTTTGCCGTCGATCGCGCTTAACGCGATTACCGGTATCGACATCAAAACGTGCATTCTTGGGGTCGGGATCGCCGGGGTCTTTTGCACACTCCTCGGCGGACTCGAGATTGTGGTCTGGATCGAGGTGATTCAAATTATCACCCTGCTGATCGGGTTTGTTCTGACCCTGATCGTGATTGTGTGGCGGTTCGACGGGTCTCTCTTCGACATGCTCCGAATTGCCTACGCCGACGGGAAGCTTCATCTTTACGACGCCGCGCCCGACTTCCATCTGCCGACGCTTTGGGTTGTTTTGATCGCCTCCTTCTTCCTCTACATTATCCCCTATGCCTCGGATCAGACGATTCTCCAGCGGTATTTTGCCGGGAAGGACAACAACGCCCGCAGCCGCGGCGTCTGGATCAGTTTGGGTCTGATGGTTCCGAACCTGGTCCTCCTTTTCCTGGCGGGAACGCTTTTTTACGTGTTCTATAAGGAGAATCCCAAAGAGCTTCTCGTGACGATGAACAACAACGATTCGCTGATGCCGTGGTTCTTCGTCAGCCAGCTGCCGAACGGGCTTTCGGGCTGTCTCCTTCTGGCCCTCTTCACCTCGGCCATGTCGAGCGTCAGTTCCGGCATCAATGCCATTTCGGCGACCTATACCATCGATTTCCACGAACGGATTTTCCATTTTTCACGCCAGCACGCACTGGGAACGGCGCGCACGGTCACGGTTGTTTCGGGAATGTGCGGCATCCTTTTCGCACTGGCGATGGCGACCTGGGATATCGCTTCGCTCTGGGATCAGTATAACATGTTTATCGGGCTGGTTTCGAGCAGTCTGGCGGGAATCTTCTTCCTTGGCGTGTTTTGTAAGCGCGCGAACACTCCCGGCACCCTGATCGGACTGGTTGTCAGCTGCGTTCTGCAGTTCTATCTTGTTAAGCATCAGGTGGTCCATCTCCTCCTCTATTCCGGGATCGGAGTGGTCACAACCTATCTGGTCGGATGGATCGCCAGTTATCCGTTTCCGGCAAAAGTCCTTTCCGATCCGTCCGTCGGAGAGGGGTAAGCGGTTTCCTCCCCCCGGAGATAATGTGAAATACACGTATATGAAGTCATAGAAAACAACGCCCGTAAAGGAAAGGTTCGACAATGAGCAGTTTAGTCAAAGACCCGAACAACATTCGCCTCGGCATGATCGGCATGACGGAAGGGAACGGCCATCCCTATTCGTGGAGCGCGATCTACAACAATTACAATAAAGAGCGGATGACAAACGAGTGTCCGTTTCCCGGGATTCCCGCTTACCTGAACAAGGTCCCTTCGGACGAAATCGGGATCCCCGGCGCGAAAGTCACCCACGTCTATTGCGACAACCGGTCGGATGCCGAACATGTTTCGGCGCTTTCACTGGTTCCGAACGTGGTCGACCGGCCGGAAGAGATGCTTGGTGAAGTCGATGCCGTCATTATCGGAACGGATATCGGGGGCCAGCACGTTGACCGCGCCCGATTCTTTATTGAAAACGGCGTTCCGCTTTTGATCGATAAGCCGCTCTGCGATTCCCAGGCCGATCTCGAACAGTTTATTGCCTGGGATCGCGCGGGCGCGAAGTTCATTTCGGCCAGTTCGATGCGGTTCGGCAAGGAATTTAAGCCGTATCATCAGAATTATCATGAGCTGGGTGAAATGCGTTACGTGACCATGACGATGCCCAAAAAATGGGAAACGTACGGAATTCACGCTTTGGAAACGATCTATCCGATTCTCGGGCCCGGATTTGTGTCCGTTGAAAATATCGATCCGCAGCCGGGGAAAAACCTGGTGCACCTGGTCCATTCGTGCGGCGCCGATGTGCTGATCGCCAACCGCAAAGATATTTTCTGGAGCCGCCTGATGCTTGTCGGCAACGCCGGGGAAGCTGAAATCAAGTTCCAGGACAGTTACAATTCGTTCCGCGATCTGCAGTGTACGTTTATCGAATACCTGCGGACAGGCGTTCGTCCGATTCCGTTTGAAGAGACCATTGAGCTGATGAAGCTGGTGATCGCCGGAATCGAGAGCGGCCGGCGGGGCGGTGAACGGATCGCGGTCAGCTGATTCGCCGGTTCAGCTTTGGGTCGGAGCGTTTTGCGCGGCCGGGCGGGGTTTCGCAAAATAGAGAATGCCGTTTTTCGGACCGGCCTGCATGTTGCACGCCCCGTCGATCCGGTAACCTTTTTCGGCCCAGTCTTCGGCATCGGCGGTCAGCCGGTTGAGCAGAATTTCGAGTTTTCGGCAGTAGTGTTCGATTCCGGACTTTGGCAGGTCGGGGGGGATGAATATTTCGGGACTTGAGATTGTCCGGGCGCGGGAATAGGGGCGCGGAACAGCGAAATGGTCCCAAGTCGAAAGACGCCAGGGACGGTCGTAGCCGATGCCGACGGCGATGATGGGAATTTGCAGTTTTGACGCCAGGTAGACCGAACCGGGCGCCATTTTACGCCGGGGACCGCGCGGCCCGTCGGGGGTGATGGTCAGGTGCCGGTGTTCCTTTTCCTGACGTATCATTCCGAGAATCGCTTCGGCGCCGCCGCGCCGTGTCGAGCCGCGTACCGTGCCGAATCCGGTAAGGTGTGCGGCCTTCTCCAGAATATCGGCGTCACGGTGTTTCGACAGGAGCATCGACAGGCGGCAGTGATGGCGCTGGTGGATGTAGAAGGGGATATACTCGTGCCAGAAAATGTAGAGCCGTTCGCGCCGGTCATCCGGAAACGCCGGATCGACGCTTGAATCGTAATATGCGACTTGATAGTCGAGCGTCCCCATCCAGAAGCTGTTGATATCCCGCCCGCAAACTCCCAGAGCTCTCAGCAGAAAATCGGGCATTTTTCCCATTGGCCGGCTCCGCTTAACCTTGTTCGGAATGGGGCGCGGTTTCGTCGGCGAAAAAACAGATGCGTACCGACCGGTCGACCTGCTCGCCGTCCTGTTCTTCCCCCGCGAACGGAGCTATGTATTTCGGCAAAGCGCGTTTGATTTCGATTCGCGCGCCGAACGGTTCGGTCATTGTGGGGGTGATTTGGACCTCGACCCCTTCCAGCTGGATCAGCTGCAAATGCGGGCGGGATTTGAATGGGGGGCAGAACGCGAGATGGCAGACCGATACCGTTTCGCCGCGGGAAAAGGGGACACGAAACCATCCCTCGACACGCTGAGAGCCGTCGGGGTTCAGACAGCGGTTTTGCGTGACCAGAAGATCTTCGGGCGGCGGGACTTCGGCTTCTTCTTCGATCTCCTCTTCATCTCCGCGGTAGAGATCTTCGTCGGGACTGAGTTTGATGACTTCATCGACGGCAAAGGGCGCGGCCTGTTCCGGAAAGGTTCCGGCGGAGGGGGTCACAACACCTGTTTCGGTGTACGGTTCGGCCGGCGCATCGTGCCGATCCGGAGAAGGGGGAGAGCTGTTTTGAGGGGCATGAACCCGAAGGAAATGGCCGGCCGCCTCGCCGACTGAGGGAGCGTAACGCCCGACGGTTAGTTCCAGAAGGAAGAGGGAAAGAACGGTCCCCGCCGTTACCCACGACATATTCCAGCCCAGAAGAAGTACCGAAACCAGAAGGTTCGGAAGGGAGAGCAAAAAAGAACTCTCTTTCTGATCGGTTTCATCGAGCCAGAACGGGTAACACTTCCATTCGGATAGAGCCGAGTGAAAGAAATGGGCGCCGAACGAGCAGAACGAAAGAAAAAACACGATTCCGAAAAGAGGAAAGACAACCGAAGCGTTCCGGCTGAAATGACCAAGGCGCAGCAGAAGAAGGGCAAAGGTCAGCCAGAGAAAACCGGCAAAAAAAAGGCTCATTCCGGTCAGGACCCAGCTGACCGGATCGGAGTCTTGATAGGCGTTTGTGAAACCTTTGCTGCGGAGCATGGAACGAATTTAGAGACCGGATTCGCGCCGAAGCGTTTCGGCAAGGTTTGTTTGTTCCCAGGTGAAATCGGGATCATTCCGGCCGAAATGGCCGCCGCTGCTCGTTTTCGCATAAATCGGACGGCGGAGATTGAGGGTATCGATGATCCCCGCCGGGGTCATATCGAAGTGACGCTTAACCAATTCGATCAATTCTTCTTCGGGGATTTTGGCGCTTCCCGCGGTGTTGAGTGAAACACTGACCGGCTTGTCGACCCCGATCGCGTAAGCGAGCTGAACTTCGCATTCGTCGGCGAGACCGGCGGCCACGAGATTTTTCGCGATGTAGCGAGCCATATACGCCGCGCTGCGGTCGACCTTGGTCGGGTCTTTTCCGGAAAACGCGCCGCCGCCGTGATGGGCCCAGCCGCCGTAGGTGTCGACGATGACCTTGCGGCCGGTCAGACCGCAGTCGCCGTTCGGGCCGCCGGTAACAAACCGGCCTGTCGGGTTAATCCAGTACTTCGGCGTACCCTTGACAAGGGCGGGGGGGAGGAGCGGCTCGACAATCTCTTCGATGACTCGTTTTCGGATTTCGTCTTGGGAAACATGATCGTGGTGCTGAGTCGAGACGACGACAGTATCGATGCGGACAGGAGTGTTGCCGTCGTATTCGACGGTGACCTGACTTTTGCTGTCGGGCCGAAGCCAGCCGATCTGCCCGCTGAAACGGGCTTCGGTAAGCCGGTTGGTGATCTTATGGGCCAGGGCGATCGGCAGAGGCATCAGTTCCGGAGTCTGGTTGCAGGCGTAGCCGAACATGAGACCCTGGTCCCCGGCACCGATCGAGGATTCCCGATTGACCCCTTGCGCGATATCGGGACTTTGCTCGTCTAAGAGAACGCGTACCTTGCACGTGTCGGCATCGATGCCCCAGGCTTCGTCGCGGTAACCGATTTCGCGGATTGCCCGGCGGACAACCGACTCGCAATCAACGGAAGCCTGAGATGCGATTTCGCCGGCGATAACCGCCAGACCGGTCGTAACCAATGTCTCACAAGCAACGTGGCTGTTGGGGTCTTGTGCCAGGAATGCGTCGAGTATCGAGTCGGAAATCCGGTCGGCGACTTTGTCGGGGTGCCCCATACTGACAGCTTCGCTTGTGAACAATCGCGTTGACAATTTGATCTCCTTTTTGTTCGAAACGATGAAGCGGCTTTTGAAGCGCTTATCGGTTTGCTGTTTTCCTTCCTTTTCCCGCAAACACGCCGCTGCCGGGAGCTTCGATGGGATTGTCTTTATCGATGCCGGCTGAGCGAACGGAGAGGATACGCCCATTCTATATGATTTCGGAACCATTAACAAGGGTTAGTTCCGGTTGTAACGATTAACAAGGAGGAAAAGGCCGCAGAAAATACGGAAATTGTAAAATCTTTGTTGATTAAAAGGAACGTGACGCGTATAATGATAACCGCCAGGGAGGGATGGATTATTGATTCGGGTTTCGGTGCGCGGAGGGGTCCGGGCGCGGCCCTAAATTTTTCATCTTCTTTCGGCAGGTGCTCTATGAGAATCGGAGCCATTTCAGCACTAGGGGCGTTTCCCATTACAAACGCCGCCGGTATTTTATTCGAAAAGCGTTTTGTTGTGGCAAATCCCGAAAATCAACCGATTCCTTCATTCGATGAAGAGGATTTCTCTGATTTTCTCAGGTCTCCCGAATCTCAACGCCGGATCGATATGCTGACGATCGGCATTGCGATTGTCGGTTCCGACCAGCGGATCATCTGCTCCAATAAGGCATTCGCTCATTTACTGAACCGGGAAGTTCCCGCCGATACCCTCTTTTACGACGCTCTCGGCGACCCCGAAATCGAGGGTCCCGATTTTTGCCCCTTCGCTTCGGTCTGCCATCGTCAGCAGCCGGTTGTGACTTCGGTTCGTGTCGGTTCCCGCACTTTTGAGCTGACCTTCTCTCCCCACCGCGCCTCTCGTGGAAACTATTTTTTCATTGTGGTGGAGATGCGTGATGTGACTTCCAGCCAGGAAATCAGCGATACGCTCCGCCGCCTTCTGGAGATCGGCACCGAACTTTCGGACTTGCCTTCGCACCGCCTTGCCGAAAACACTCCCCAGGAGCGGATGGACCTTCTTCGTCAGAAAGTTGAAAGCGGTCTGCGCGACATTCTGCATTATGAAATTTGCGAGATCCGTCTTCTCGAAGAGACGACCGGGCAGCTTCACCCGTTTCTTGCCTTCGGTATTTCCCGCGAGGCCGCTTCCCGCAAACTCTTCTCTTCGTCGAACGACAACGGAATCACCGGCTATGTCGCCCATAATCGGGTGACCTACAACTGTGAAGAAACGCTGGATCACCCGTTCTATCTTCCCGGTTCGCCCGACGCGCGTTCCTCGTTGACGGTTCCTCTTGTCTGGCACGACCGCGTGATCGGCACGTGTAATGTCGAGAGCCGAAAACCGAACGATTTTTCGGAACTCGATCTCTATTACCTGAAGATATTTATGCGCGATGTCGCCGCCGCGCTTCATACACTCAATCTTCTCTCCTACGAAAAAATCTTTGCTGTTCAGATGAGTTTGGGCGCTGTGGTTGAATCGATCTCCTCGCCGATCGATGAGATCCTCCAGGATACGGCTGTTCTGATCGATGCCAACCTTGAACAGGATCCCGCTTCGGTGCCCGCGCTTCGTGCGATTATCGAAAAGACGCGCGTGATCCGTGATCAAATCTCCCTGATTCGCCGCAGAATGACAGCGGAAGGAACCCTCGATCCTTCCGCCGAATCCCATCCCATCCTCAACGGGCGGCGTATCCTGGTTGTCGACCACGATAAGGAAGTGGCGCGAACCGCATCTGCTCTTCTTGCCGAACAGGGCTGCACTGTCGAATCGGCGCCCGATGCCCTGGTTGCCTTAAAGATGATCCGCGTTTCCCGTTACGATGCGATTATCTGCGAACTGAAACCGGCGGGCGGAATGAGCGGCTATCAGTTTATGCTTCGTCTTTTTGATCTTTACCCGGATCTGCAGGTTCCTCCTCTCATCTTGAGCACCGAGTTTGGCTACGATCCCGGTCACACGATCTGCAGCGCCAAACAAAAGGGACTCCTTGAATCGATTTTGAAACCGTTCAACCGCCGCGCACTCTTTCTGAAACTCGAAATGGTTATCAATGCGTGCGGCGAACGCGATGCGAACGGTGATTTGATTCTCAGGCAGAATGACGAACAGGGTGGGGTGGATAACGACCCGGCCGATCTTCCCCAACTGACATCCGCCGAAGAGAACGCCGCTCCTGTTAACCGAAAAAGTTTCTTTACGATCCACGAGTCACAGCGGTTCAGCGAGTGGGAGAAAACGCTTTTGGAACCGGGTTTCGGTGAAACCGGAAAATCTTCCGAGGAGCAGGACTTCGACGATCAGTCCGGATTTGACGCGACTTAGTTTTTACCGGTTCTGCCGGAAAGCCGCATTCCCGAAACGGGGGTTTTTATCGCCTTGTTGCGGCGGACACTTTTTCAGGTTTTTCTTGTTTCAGTATTAAGATGTCTTTTCAGGTTATTAGCCGTCGGTGATCCGTTTTGATGGATCACCGGTTATCGAAGTCCGCCGGCGGCGGATGTTTTCGCTAAGGTGAAATCTGTTAGAATGGATAGGGCCGGAATGGGAGAAAAGCGGGATCAGGGAGTCTTGGCAGGTCAGGAGAATGATAAAGAAGGGCTGAGGCATCTGCACTCCCGCAAAGGATGAGGAGCAAACGTGATCGATCGTACAGGCGAATCGGCTCGCCGTTTCGGATTTTACTGCTGTCTGGCTTCCAGCCTCTGTTATACATTGACCTTTTTTCTTGTACGGTGCCTGGCGGGCCGGATCAACCCTGACTGGACGCTTTATGTGAAAGAGTCGGTTACCGTTATTGTCACGTTTCCGATCATTTTGGCACTCGCGCTCCGCCGCAAATATTCGTGGCCTTCGCTGACCGTGGTCGGCTGGATTCTTCTGGCCGGTTTCTTCTGCGAATTTTTCGGCGCACGCTTAAGAATCTGGTCGTACGCGGTTTTAGGTCTTGTTCTGGCGAACCCGATTATCCAGATCTCCACGATTCTTGAAACCATGCTCCTGGGCGCCCTCTTTTTGCGCGAATCAATCTCCCCCAGAAAGTGGGGGGCGTTTACCGTCCTGACCGCCGCGATTGTTCTGATTGCGGCCAGCCGTACCGGGATGGATCCGCTTCTTAAAAACTCGTTTCTGACTTCCCATATCGGGTGGGGGGTCGCGCTTGCCCTTTTAACCGGGCTGGGCCATACCCTTTTTTACGTGATCATGCGTAAAGTCTCCAGAATTGAGGGGGGAGAGAATCAGGACGGAAACCAAAAATCACAACCGGTTCCGCTTACGCTTTCGATGTTCCTCATCTGCCTTGTCGGTGTTCTGACCGGAGCCGGTTTTTTGACGGCGGAGGAGGGGCCTTCGGCGGTGGTTACAGCCCCGCCCCTTTGCTGGCTGCTGGGGATCAGTGCGGGAGTTGCCGGGATGGCGGCGTTTCTTTTGCTGAATCTGGGACTTCGATATGCGAGCGCTTCGAAAGTGACGATGATTGCCGTTTCGCAGCTGGTACTTCTGGCCCTTCTCGGCCGGTTTGCACTTCACGAGCCGACGAACGGTTTTGTTTGGGTCGGTCTGGCTCTTGCGTGTTTCGGCATCATTCTGACGATCGACGTTGATTGAAATTGGGCCCGGAAAAAGGCCTCCTTATCAATAACGGAGCCGGGTTTCCTGTTTTGTGTGATTCTTCCGGAATCATTTGCTTTGGGGGGACTCCGTCATTTGCCGGCCGCGCGGTGCCCGAGAAACCGCCTTATCCGCGAATGGGAGAAGACGGGGAAGTGAATAGGGGACTCTTTTTTCACCGGCTTGGAGTTTGAAAACCGGGGCGGAAAGAGGTAGAATGATTCTGAACGGGGAATGTTTTGTTCTTTCGGAACGGTTGTTTTGAATGCCAAAACGACGACGAAAGCGGTAACGATCTCATAACGAACAGAACGGAAATTCAGGAGCCGGCTGAAATGAAGACTCTTAAAATGCGTTTCATCTCTCTTTTTTCGGCAGCGTTGGCGGCAGCCGTTTTTTTGGGGGGAACCGGCTCCTTTCTTCGAGGAGAAGGTCCTCAATTTTCCCCGGAGGCCTGGGAACATCTTTCTCCGAAGGAAAAGAACCTGATCCGGAACGAGGTTCAGTATTTCACCTCGGAAATCGAAGGGGTCGCCGCCGGGGAAGGGGTTGAACTTTCCTGGGCCGCCGCGGATTGGCGTGTGTTCAAGACGCCGAAGATTATCGGTTACCAACCCGCCTCGCCGATTCTGATCAAGGCGCCCCGGAACGATTTCGAGTCGTTTCAGATTGTCGTCCGGCCGATTCAGCGCAAGCTGTCCGGTCTGTCGGCATCGGTAACCGATCTGGCGGGGCCGGAAGGGGGGCTGATCCCCAAAGAGAATATTGAGATCCGATACGCCTACTATCATTACGTCTCGAACCCGACCGATGCCGTTTCACTGGCCGGCTGGTACCCCGATGCCCTTGTTCCGCTGGAAAAGGGGGCGGACGGTCTCGGCGCTCCGCTCGATGTCGAGACCCGGGAGAACCAGCCGGTGTATATTACTGTCCACATTCCCGAAGGAGTTCCCGCCGGCACCTATGCCGGAACGCTGACACTGGGTGAGAGCGGGGGGGATTTTACCGCGGCAATTCCGTTTTCTCTGGAGGTCTGGGATTTTGCCCTTCCGCAGGAAGGGCGTGTAGAAACCGCCTACGGACTCGACCCGGGTCTGATCTTCCGGTATCACCATTGCGGCACCGAAGAAGAACGGCGCGAGATTTTCGATAAATACCTCAGAAACATGAGCGAACACCGGATTTCGCCCTACAGCCCGCTTCCTTTTGCTTCGTATGTTACCCAATGGAAGCCCGATGCAGACCCGCCCTGCTGCGAGGTCGATTTTTCCGCGTTCGACCGGGATTACAAACGTGTTTTCGAAAAGTATCATTTTAATACCATGATGCTTTTCATTCCGGGGATGGGGGGCGGAACTTTTTTTGACCGTCATCCCGGAAAAATTCTCGATTACGAGGAGGGGACGCCGGAGTATGAATCGATGTTCTCCGATTTCCTGAAAAAGCTGGAAGATCATCTGCGGGAGCTCGGCGCGCTCGACAAAGGATATGTTTACTGGTTCGATGAACCGGCCGAGAAAGACTACGAGTTTGTCGCCGAAGGGTTCGCGAAACTGAAGAAATACGCGCCCGGCATCTCCCGAATGCTGACCGAGGAGCCTTCCGACGCATTCTGCGCCGTTCTGGAAGAGAAGGGGACAAATATCGATATTTGGTGTCCCCTTTCCTCTCTGTTTTCGGAAGAGGCCGCTCAAAAACGGATGGCAAAAGGGGAACGGTTCTGGTGGTATGTCTGCACCGGCCTTGTTCATCCTTTTGCGACGGAGTTTACCGACCATCCGGCGCTGGAACTCAGAGTCTGGCTGTGGCAGGCGTATCAGCGCGGGATTTCGGGAACGCTCATCTGGCAGTCGAACTACTGGACCAGCCGGACCGCTTTTCCCGACACACTCCAGAATCCCTATCTCGATCCGATGTGCTATGCGGCCGGTTACGGGCTTGAAAAGGGGACGCGTTCCCCCTGGGGGAACGGGGACGGCCGGCTTATCTATCCCCCGCTGGCCGCCGCCGACCCGGAGAAGACAAGCGGGTATATTGCCGACGAACCGGTTTCAAGCCTTCGCTGGGAAGAGCTGCGGGAAGGGAACGAGGATTATGAAATGCTTGTGATGCTTCGGGATCTGGCCGGCCGGAAAGCGGACCTTCTTTCCGCCGAAGAGAAATCGGAACTGGACGCTCTGTTTGATCTTTCGTCCATTTCTAGTGCGATCGATCATTTTACCGATACGCCGGACACCATTTACGCCAAACGGGAGGCGATTGCCGCCGCCATTATGAAACTTTCGGCGAAATAGATGAAGACGGGAGTATCGGCTGCATACCGGACGGATCCGAAATGCGGCCGAGGACGAAAACGCGCGGGCCAAACCCGCGCGTTTTCCTTTCCGGGGCGGCTTGTCGCGGAATCAGCGTTCCGCGCCGAAGCGCCTGTTACGCGTGTTGAATGTTGGTATGCTCCGCGATTTCGCGGCTGACCGTGATCAGGTCGTCCGCCGAAAGGTCATGGATGTTGGCATGACCTGTAATCCGGGCAAACATCCGGAGTTCTTCGAGCGAGACGTTCAGGAAGTTCGCGACCCGGTGCGCGGCGGCATCGGCATCGAAACGCCTGCGCAATTCTTCGTCCTGTGTGGCGATTCCGACGGGACAGAGGCCGCTGCCGCAGATCCGGTACTGCTGGCATCCGGCGGCGATCAGCGCGGCGCTTGCCACCGCCACGGCATCGGCGCCCATCGCGATCGCCTTGGCGAAATCAGAGGAGACCCTCAAACCGCCGGTAATGACCAGCGAGACCCCTTCGGCATGCTCATCGAGGTATCTTCGGGCCCGGTAGAGCGCATAGACGGTGGGTACACTCGTCGCGTCGCGGAGAAGTTTCGGGCTGGACCCCGTCGCACCACCGCGCCCGTCGATCGTGATAAAGTCGGGTTCCGCTTTCAGCGCGAAAGCCAGATCGCGTTCGATATGGCCGGCGGCGAGCTTGATTCCGATCGGCCGTCCTTCGGAACGTGCTCTCAATTCCGCCACAAGCGCCTTCAGGTCGTCAGGGGTGTTGATTCCGGGGAATCGGGACGGACTCTGAATATCCTCGCCGACCGGTTTCCCCCGGACCGCGGCGATATCGGGGGTGACCTTACTTCCCGGAAGATGCCCTCCCATTCCCGGCTTGGTTCCCTGGCCGATCTTAATTTCGATTGCGGAGGAGTTTCTCAGGTTTTCGTCGGTGAGACTGTAGTGATTCGGGATATATTCGAAGATGTAATGTTCGGCGGCGCTCATCTCTTCCGGCAGGACTCCCCCCTCGCCGGAACAGATTGCCGAGTGCGCCATTGCACTCCCTTTCGAGAGGGCGATTTTGGCCTCCTTCGAGAGGGCGCCGAACGACATGTGCGACACGTAGACCGGATTTTCGAGAACCATCGGTTTCGCGGCTTTGGGCCCGATCACGGTTGTTGTGGTTACCGGCGCGCCGCTTTCCAGCGGCATCGGATCCAGCCCCGCGCCCAGGATCAGAATCTCGTCGAATCCCGGTACGGGGATTTCCGTTGCCATCGCCGCGTGAATCGATTCGCCGCTGACCGCCATCTTGTGTATATCGTCCATGTGGCGGATTGAACTGTCGTTCCGGGCATACTGTTCGGGATAGGCCAGGGGAAGGTCCGATTCGGCGTCAGGGCGTTCAGGGGAATCGAAGGTTTCGCCGATCTTTTCGAAACAGACGGCCGGCTGAAAGCAGACCGGACACGCTTTCAGTTGGGAAAAGGGAACGCCCTCTTTCGCCTCGTCGTAGACATAACCGCAAATCGAGCATTTGTATTGTGCCATGTCGGGTATCCCTTAGTAGTTTTCGGCATGGACTTCGAAATAGCTCTGCGGATGAGCGCATGTCGGGCAGATTGCCGGGGCTTTCACACCGACGACGATATGCCCGCAATTGCGGCATTCCCACACCTTGACCTCGCTTTTTTCGAAGACCTGTTTCGTTTCGATATTTTTCAGAAGGGCGCGATAGCGCTCCTCATGATGCTTTTCGATTGCCGCGACCAGCCGGAACTTCGCCGCCAGTTCCGTGAACCCTTCGGCTTCGGCGGTCTTTGCAAACCCGTCGTACATGTCGGTCCATTCATAGTTTTCGCCGTCGGCGGCGGCAGCCAGGTTGGCGGAAGTGTCGCCGATGCCGTTGAGTTCCTTGAACCACATCTTGGCGTGTTCTTTTTCGTTATCGGCGGTCTTCTGGAAGAGAGCCGAAATCTGCTCGTATCCCTCCTTTTTCGCGACCGAAGCGAAGTAGGTGTACTTGTTTCTCGCCTGGGATTCCCCCGCGAACGCCTGCATGAGATTCTTTTCTGTCTGAGTTCCTGCGTACTTGTTCGACATAATATTTCTCCTCAATACGGTTTTTCCGCAACGCGCCGGCCCGTCCGGGGCTGCTGCGGGATTGATTTTCTGTGATTCCTGATCGGTACGGGACGGGCATCAACCGACCGGAAGAGGGTGATGTTTTCGGTTCTGAACATTCTCATTGCCGCCGGCACGCGGTTAAGCGAGTCCCCGCAGGGACGGGCGTCAACGACTTTGCGGCGCCGCCTGCAAGTGAACAATAGGGAACGGTTCGTTACGGAATACTCCTTTGCTGCTGTTTTCCGGCTATTCCAGGTCTGGGAGAACTGTCTCGCCGCGACGCTGTTCGGGAATTTTGATATACGCGCCATAGAAGCCGCAGTTGTTGTCCATCCAAAGGGTGAACCGGTAAAGTTCTTCCGGAGTCAGTTCCACGCCGTGATGATCGGATTTGAGAATTCCATAAAGACGGCTCCGGCTGGCGCCGAAATTCATCGGCTCGGTTCGCGGTTCATCCCACAGATAATGGTCATAGTAAAAACAGTATTTAATCAGATTCGTAAACGCATTGGAAAAATGCGCGTCTTTCGGGTTATCAGAAAGATCAATGGCGCGCTCATCGTCCGAGGCCTGATGGCAGTTCACGCATTTCGCGTCGAGAATCGGCTGAATCAGCCGGACGAAATTGATCGGCCGGCTTCCGTCGGGGTCCGGCTCGATTTCACTCGGCGGACGCCGGGTCGCCAGCGGCAAACCGATCCGCTGTTCGGTCGGCGCCAAACGGTCTTCATGGCACCCCTGACAAAGAAGCACTTCACCCGGATGAACATAGGCGTCGGAACGCATCGACTGAACCGCCAGGCCATTTTCGTCGAGAGCCTGGAAGTAAACCGGCACATTCACCGGCATTTTGAAATAAGCGCTTCCGTCGTCTTCGACCGGAACCGTTCCGAGAACCTGCCGCGCGCCCTTCTGCATTCCCGCGCCGATTACCGGATTATGCCATAACGGAGTCGTTTTCGGCAGAAGCTGCACAATCCGGAGCCGTTTGATCTTGACTCCTTCGGGAAACGGCACCTTCGAGTTGTAAACGTTCATCAGGCCGACTTCCGCCGTTTTCGGAAGGTCTTCGGGGTGGGGTTTCACGGTGCCGTCGGCCGGCGGTTTGCCCACCAGCGTCTGATGAGGAATCACCGGTTCCCGGCCGCGGACGCGCAGCGGAATCGGTTCCCGGCACGAGATATGCGGATCACGGTAGAGAAGGACACGGTTGCCGAACGCGTCCAAAAGATAAATGCCGTACCGGTTGCTGTTGGTCATGCAGCCGCTGTTTCCCTGTTCGGCAAACGGATCGTACACACAAAGATAGAACTGTTCCGAAAGGGGGTAGCATGATGCATACTGCATCGGACATGGAAGATCGGTCTCCTGTTCCGCTTCCGGAAAGACCTGTTCCGGCGTTATTCGCCGGGTCGTGCTCATGAGGTTATCATCGGGCACCTGCGGGTCGATCAGAACCAACGCGCCGTACGACTGTCCGTGATGCGCCGCGGCGGTCGCCGTGATCTTACTGCTTTCCGGAACCTGACGAAGGTCGAGTTCCATGATCGGAACCCCGGCGCGGACCTCGTGATAATTGCCGACCAGAGCGCGGGCGTCGCGGCCGTCGGGATAGGTGATCCAGGGGTGGTGCGCATTGTTCGCTCCGCGGTCAACGTAGTCCCAGCGTGTATAGAGAATCATCCCGTTGCGGTCGACCGAGGGCGCCCATTCATTGGTCTCGTGCCATGAAAGAACTACCGGATCCGAACCGTCGGGATTCATTGAGTTCAGGGTGTAGGTCGGCGCCGGCCGTGGATGGCAGCGCCCGTATCCTCCGCGCCGCATCGAGATGAATGCCACGCGCCCGTTCGGCAGACAGCAGGGATCGAAACTGTCGAACGGGTCATCGGTCAATTGCGTCAGGTTGGAAGTGCAGATGGTATCGGGATTGAAATCCACTTTGAATATCTGATAGCTGTTTTCCTTCGACCAGGTAAAAGTGGCGCGGGGAAGCGTCGCGTCCGCCGCGGCAAAAAGGATCTGATCGGCATCGTAACTCAGTTCCGGCGAGATAAACGACCACCCCTGATCGAGTTCGCGTCCTGAATTTCTTCCCTGGCCGACGGTCAGGTTTTCGAGAAGATTCACCGTTCGGGGAGATTCGGTAAACGCGTCCTTTAACAGAAAGAGACCTCCGCCGGGACGCGCCTGAAACCCGAAAAACTGGTCGATCATGTGGTTCCCCTTCAGTTCGGCCATCGGCGCCTCGAAATGCTTGACAAAAAGGATGTCCGCAAAATCGAGGAGTGGGTTCGTCAGCGCAAGCCGGCGGAGAACCGTTAGCGTTTCGGCAAAACAGGCACGGCGCCGATCAATCTCGCCGGCCGCGATCGACGCGGCTTTCTCTTTCGCCGCCGCCAGATCGGCCCGAATCGCCCCGCGGTCCGTTTCGGGGTCGCTGTTCTCCAGCCAATCGGCAAGCGACTCGGCGCGGCGCAGGAGAATATCGAGCGGATCGCGATCGGAGGAGAGGATCGTTGCCTGTTCGTTTAAAGCCTCCTTCGCCGCATTTTCGGGAATGCCGTTTCTCAGGTCGCGGGCAAGCGCCTCCCACTGAAGCCGCGCCTCGTCGAGACGTGAAAACGGCGCATCGCCGTTGTCGGGGAAACAGAGATTTTCGGGGATGGGGACGACGGCCGGCCGGGTCGAAAGACCGGTAAAACGCGCATCCGCCCAATCGGCGTGGTTTCCCCGTTCGCCGTGCCTTTGAAGGGTCTGCAGATAGAGATGGGAAACCCCTTCCAGGGGGACTTCAAGCGGTATGGACCGCCGGCTGCCGATCATTCCGCTTCGCCAGAGGATTTTTTCGTCGGAACGGACAATAAACTCCACATCGCCCGGCCGGTCGATATTGTCATCGATTCCAACCGTTGCGGCGAATGTTCCCGGTTCGCCGGAAAGTTCAACACAGACGATTTGCGGCGAATGAACGCCGATACCGCGGTCAAAAACACGATTGTCGATTTTGATCGGTTTGCCGTGCGCCGAAGTTCGGCATGCCGGCATATTCCACCACTCCTTGCCGGCGGCGGGATCGCCTTCCTCGCCGAGCGCCGGATTGAGTTCATCGAGCCAAATGACCGACGGTTCTTTTTCGGTCTCGGCTTTCAGAGAAAAAAGGAAAGCCCCGGCAAGAACGAGAAATCCGAAAACAGAACTGAAAAGAGACTTCTTCATTCTTCTGCTCTACATGCGGGTTACTGAGCGACGCGGGCCGCGAAAAACGGCCGATTCCCCAAGAACGATAAAACGATTTTACATTTGCTTTGAGGGAAAATCAATGATTTCGGAAAAATCCTTCTTCGGCACCATGAAGCGTTTTGCAGATGCGAAGTTCATGACGCTGAACGGTTATGGTATCCCTTCGATATGTGCAATGAACGCAAGACGAACCTAACCGGTATTTTCAAGGTGATTGTAATGGTTCGGTTATCTCAGACATATTGAGCGTGCCGGACAGCTGCCCGGCTGTTTATGCAGCGGGGGGTAAAATTTTGGCCGAAAGTGAAAGCCGGGGGTCTTTGTCTTGAAAAAATGGGATATTTTTTTAGAATAACGGCAAGCATATCTGACTCCCGTTTCTGAGGAAAAATGATGAAAAACTCCCTTCGCTTTTCAAAGCTCCGTGTTGAGAACCTCGAAGACCGTATGCTTCTGGCCGTTGCCGCCGGGGGGCTGGAAACAGTTGTTCGGAGAATTGCGCCGACCGAATCCGAGACTTGGGTTGTCAACACCCTCGAAGATTCCTGGGACTGGACCGCCGACGACGATGTGGTCTCCCTGCGGGAGGCCATCGACCGTTCCGCTGAGGGGGACCAGATCGTTTTCGACGAGTCGCTGGCGGGGGGAACCATTGTTTTATGCGGAGATCAGCTTAAAGTCTCCACCGGAATTACCATTGATGCGTCGAGTGCCGGCGGAATTACGATCGACGCAGATGATCGGAGCCGGATCTTTCATATCAAAGGGGGGAGCGAGGATGTTCCGGTAACGCTGATCGGACTGAAGATTACTGACGGGTACGAATTTAACGGCGGTGGGATCTACTTTACCGGATCGCTTGTCCTCACCGACTGTACGGTGACGCGGAACACCGCGCTCGGAAAAGGAGGAGGCATTTACAACTCCTTCGGAACGCTGACCCTTACGAATTCGTCGGTGACGCGCAATTACGCCAACACCGGCGGGAACATCTACGATGCCTACAGCGATGCCGACGCCGATATTGACGTCACGAACCTCAGCAGTAAACCGGATTCCCTCTACACGATCTTTCTTGATTTCGACGGACACGTCACTTCAAATACGTCCTGGAACCGCTATAACGATGGCGGCGATATCGTCTCTCCCCGTTTCGCCCTGGACGGGGACACCGAAAAGACGTCGTTTTCGGCGAGCGAAAAAGCCGCGATCTACGATATATGGCTCCGTGTCGCCGAAGATTATATGCCGTTCGACGTCAACGTGACCACCGTGGAACCTTCGAGCGCATCTTTCGCCGCGGGCCGGTCTCAGCGGGTGGTGATCGGCGGCAAGAACGACGACTGGTATACCGGGTCCGTGTTGGGGATCTCTTACCGCAGTTCGTTCCCCCGGGCTGGCGACATCCCCAACTTCGTCTTTTCGGGTTCGATTGGGTACGACATTAACGGAATCGCCGTAACGGCCTCGCATGAAGTCGGGCATACGCTCGGTTTGGGCCACAAAGGAAAAGGGAAACGGTCGTATTTCAGCGGATTGAACGGATGGGGTCCGATCATGGGGAACCCCCTGAGTATAGAGCTGACCCAGTGGTCGAAAGGGGAATACGCCGATGCCACGGATACGGTCGACGAGCTTCTGACCATTACTACGAAAAACGGTTTCGGGTACCGCGACGACGATTATGCCGACACACTCGACGGCGCCGAGGTTCTTTCGATTACCGACGGAGTCGGGGAGATTACCGGAATTGTCGAACGGAACACCGATGTCGACTGTTTCGTTTTTGAATCGGACGGCTCGGCGCTCGATTTCTTCGTCGGAGGAATTTCATGGGTGACCAACCTGGACGTGCTGGTGAAACTCTATTCCGAAGATTACGAGCTGATCTGGACGTACGACCCGTCGGATCGGCTTGACGTCGAGTTCCTTTTCACCGAAGCCGCGGGAACCTATTTCCTGACAGTCGAGGGGACGGGATGTGAAACCGGTTCGCCGGGGATCTATTCCGACTACGGGAGTCTTGGCTCCTATACCGTTCGGGTGGGGAGTCCGAGTACGCTCGTCGTGACCACCCTTGAAGACTCTTTCGATAGCGACGGGTTCCTCTCGCTTCGCGAGGCGCTTCTCCTTGCCGATGACCGTGCCGTGATTACGTTCGACCCTTCGCTTGCCGGCGGAACGATTCAGCTCGCGGATAAAGAGATTATAATCGACCGGCGGGTGACCGTCGACGCGTCGCCGGCCGGCGGGATCACGGTTTGCGGGAGCGGAACAGGCCGCGTTTTGAGAGTGTACGGCGGGAGTACCGATGTGCCGGTCACGCTGATCGGCCTTACGATTACGGGCGGCGGTTTCGGCTACGGCGCCGGGATATACAATGTGGGCTGGCTGAAGCTGGTGAACTGCGTTCTTACGGGGAATACCGCGACCAGCAACGGCGGCGGGATTTACAGTACCAAAGAAATCACGCTTGTCAATTCGACCCTCTCGGGAAATACCGCCCCCAAGGGCGGCGGGCTTTCGGTCTCTTCCGGCAAAGCCGAGCTGACGAATACCATCGTCGCACTGAACGATGCAGCCACTAGCGCCGATCTTGCCGGCACCTGGACCGGAACCAACAACATCGTCGGTACCGATCCCGGGTTTGTTACCGCGCCGATTTTTGAAGACGGCGTTCTCGTCAACGGCGATTCGCTTGACCTTTCGCTTGCCGAAGGGAGTACCGCGATCGATGCGGGGCTGAATTCTGCGGTAACGACAGAAACCGATATTGCCGGGCATCTGCGGATTGTTAACGGCACTGTCGATATCGGCGCGTACGAATACCGCGAAGGAGAAACCGAACGGCTTACCGCACCGGCGATCTCAACCGGCAGCGGAGGGTTTTATGTTTCCTGCGGTGCGAATCGGCATCAGATTGACTGGACCGCCGTCGAAAACGCTTCAGGCTACGAACTGCAGTACTCCGCCGACGGAAGACACTGGACAACCGTTTCGGCAGTGGATACGGCTGCGGTTGTGACGGGACTTACTTACGGCCAGGACATGAAATACCGCGTTCGCGCATTAGGAACCGGCTCCTACACCAATTCCGACTGGAGCGAGATCAAAACGTTTAATGTCTGTCCGATGGATATCGACGGCGACGATTTCATCGGCCCGGGCGACAACGCCATTCTTTCCGCCGCATGGTTTTCGAACGAAGAGAAAGCCGGCTGGAATGAACAGTGCGACATTGACGGCGACGGATTTATCGGTCCGGGCGACTATTCTTATCTTTCCTCAAACTGGTTTTTGGCATCAGGCAGTGAGAATCTTTGTTACCCGAAGGCGCTAGCCGCCGATATCGTCTTCGCCGAATACCGGTCGGCCGATCCGGAGACGGAGCTGGGCGACATGTCACTATTAAAACGGACACTTGTCCCTAACCTAACGTAACAGATAACACTTCCGGTGTTACTGTGTCAACGAGCTCCCTCTAAGCGCCAAACGCGGGGATCAGGTACCGACCGTTTACTTCTTCAGCTGGGTAACCCGCTTTTTAAACTCCGAAACCGTCATCCCCGCCTTTTGAGCGGCTTTGACAAGAGTGATGGTTCCATCGCTTACGAGATCGGCCAAGCTTTCAAGGCGGCCTTCCTCTCGGCCTTCCGCCCGACCTTCTGCCCGGCCCTTTGCCTCGCCTCTCGCTTCGCCAATCTCCTCATGCTCTTCGGCAAGTTCCTTCAGGATCCTTTCTTCATCGTATTCGGTTAAGATCATGTGCTTTACCTCTGCTCTGTTCGCTAAAAGGAACGGTTTCATGATGGAATCGTCCGGCAGATCCTTTAACGCGACGTCGATGGCGCCTTCCGGCGTTTTTGTCTTCTGGTTGGCCCGAACCGAATCGCCGAACCAGGAATATTCTTTCAGGGGCTTGCAGGCGTTGAGCAATTTTTTGTTATGCCCGTCATTGATGTTGATCATCGTCACCCCGACCTCATAATACTACTATATCGAGCCAAAGAATAAAAGAGAAAGGGCCGGTCATTTTCAGGGGAGAGGGATAAAAACGGACGGTCGTCATAATACTGCATCGGTTCACATAATATCCGGATGTTAAAATGGTTAAGGCGCAAAGCATCTGCCGGATAAAATCTAAGCTCACCATGACTGTAACTAAAAAAAATATGTGAATATTTTAGTTATGACTGGGAAAATTGTCCGTAACTAAAATCAACTTTAGTTACAACAGCAAAACGGACAGACCGATGGAATATCCGAATCGCGCCGGTTACTTTGTCAACCTGAACGGGGTCAAGTTGTTCGTTTCTTCAGGTGGCGATCCTCTTTTTAAACTCCGGAACCGTTATCCCCGCACCGATAGCGTCCATCGTTTACACGAATGTGAACACGGTCAGTCGCCAAACAATTTTTCCGCTATTTCGCTCAGAGCAGCGGCGGTCTGTTCATAAGTGATACCGTCGGAGATCAAGGTTCTTGTCGTTTCCTCGCAGAAAAACCAGATGTCAATCGAAAAGATTTGGCGCAATTACTAGGCATAACACCTGTGATAGCGTAAAGTATCGACTTGATAAATTGAGAGGGTCAGGTCGGATTGAGCATCAGGGGCCTACCAAGGCTGGCAAATGGGTAGTTTTGGAATAACGGTTCACTTTACCGCAAAGGAATCAACAATTTAAGGTGGAACACAGAATGATTTGAGGACAACGAGTTTATGTTCCAATCTAAAGAAAACGGGCTGTAATTTTCAAGATCACAAATTGTGACCTTGAACGCTCAGCGGAAGAACTTTCAAGGTGTAAAATTTTCACCTTGAAAAACGAAGGCGGGAGAGGGGCAAATATAAAATATCGTCCCTACGCCCTTCACTGAACAGAGCACCACATGCTCATGACGGTACTGAAAGGGGAAGGGGGCAGGAGTCATGAAAGGTCCTTCAATCCCATCCGTTTGGAGGGCCGTTTCGTTCAGGTTATCAAAGGACTGCTTCAGCCAGCACCTGTTACTGAAGACCAAGTAGGCTTTTCAGCACCGTTATAACGTCCGCATACTGAATTGTTCTTGCATACGGAAACCTATTCTGGTACTTTGTCCACATTTCCTGAAGATCACCGCTGTTGGAAATATTCGACACAATCGTGACCGGATCCGCGATGAGTTCCGTCGTCCTCCGATGTGCCGCTGTTGCCGCGAGAGCGTTCCTAAAAACTTTGCGGCTGTAGTTCTGCGTTGTTCCGAGGATATAGATGTCGTAATAGTCTCTCGGTCTTGTATTGAAGACGCCTCTGCGGAGAATGGTTTCCGCTTTCTCGGCCATGACCGTTTCAATGTTGTATCCCCACAGACTGATATGTTCGGTCTCATCAAGGATTCCGTTAAACTCATACCGGACAGCGCCGGGAGTGATAACATCTCCAGCTGTAACATCAATGGACAGCGTTGTCGCTATAGTATCGTAGACGGCATCGATCCTGACGCGGTAGCCGCCATAATGATCATCTTTCCGGATCGGTTCAATCGACACCACGCGGAACGCCACATTATCGTCAAGCGCCACTTTGCCGATCGATTCAATCGCGGACCGAACTTTTTGCTCCTCAAGAGGCAATCCTCTTAGCGTGGTGTCAATGTCCATCGTCGAGCGAACGTCCAGACCCACGATCGCCGCGATAAGTATACCGCCTTTGATCACAAATTTGTCCTTGTACTCAGACCGGGAGAGTCTGGCAAGAAACCGCTCAAACATGAAATTCTGAAGAACCACCTGTGCCGTAAGGCCGCTTTTTTTGGCATAGTTCCGAATTCTGGCTTTCAGACTCATCTCTCTTGAGTTCATAGCAGTACCTCCATATACTTTTTTAATTCCGCTTTGACCTTCAGCAGGTCCGCGTAATTTCCCAGACGGTTCAGGTCTTTCCGGTCGGATACGGCATAGTTCTTGACGGCCGAAATCACCGTCTCTTCGTCACAGCGGCTCCTGGTTCGAAGAAAATCGCAGACGGTCCGTTCCGGGTCGTAGCATCGGACCGTATTTCCGAAGGCGGTCTGGCGTTCAATCAGACCGAGCTTGTGAAGTTCCGGCTTGATATAGAAATAAGTACACTCGTCTTTGATCGATCCCGGAACCGCCTTGTTGCTGGGAAACGTAATATAGTGAGTAAACGGTGTCCTGTCAGACAGACCGTTCAGAAATAGTGCGCTTTCGTGAGAGAAGATGATATATTCGGATCGCAGCATCAAGGTGTACATATCATCGTGAACCGTATCAGCCAGAACGTAGACTCCCTGCCGCACACGTTCCAGCAAGCCCAAATGAACATATTTCAACAGAAGCTGCCTGGAAAAACCGAGCGTCTGGATCTCGGACGTCGTGATCATATTATTGTTCTCTGCCAAAGACTCCAAAATCAACGGATTGATAGTACTCATGGCCTCGCCTCCTTGGTAGTTGACATTTATTAGGTATTATACGGTTATACCGTATAATTGTCAACTATAGTTTGACGGGTCAACTGCAAACGGGAACTAAAAAATTTAGCAGAGACAAACTGAAAAACAGTTCTGAGGGTTCCAGCAAAAAGGGAAGGGCAAGAGCGATAAAAACTCCTGCCCCCGTTTTGTCTTTGAATGGCGCGTTTTCAGCCGATTTCCAGCGCCACGGCCGAGACAGTTCGGGAAGGACGATTTTTCTCGGGGAAAGCCGATCGAGGGCCGTCCGTTCTGGTTTACCCACTCGAGGATCAGACGCTTGTAAACCGCTTGTGCTTCTGCTGATCCCCACTTTCCGAGGTAGACTTGTTTCCGGTTGATGTAGACGTAGGCGAAGTCTTTCGCCTTGTTTCGGCACAGACTAGGGGGGCGTTTCATGGGGCGTTCCTCCTTCGATGTATGAGTTTTCTCATACATTTTAGGTTTTTGGGGGTACGGAACGTGACCATAAAAAAAGGTCCAGATGCCTTAAAACAAGGCACCTGGACTAGTACACCCAATCCGATTCGAACGGATAACCTTCGGTTCCGTAGGAAATTTAGGGTTCAGACAGTGGTTGGAAAGCCCCTTAAATTTAGCGATATGAGCGTCCCTTTTCGAAACAACTCTGCCTCCATATCGGTTAAATCGGCACTATTCTGAAACAGATTCTGAGAAATTCTGAGAATGTTCTCCTCTCCCTGACAGACGTAGTCATCGCAAAGTTTGACTGGATTTCTCGTTCTTCAGTCGGATTCCATGTTCCGCCTGATAGGCTCCGGCAAGGGGGAAGGGGACCACCTAATTGCTAAACCCCGCGGTTAGAAATCTCTTCAGTGGATCCAGCTCATCGCTACCCCAATCAAATGCCCCGGATTTTGATGCTATGCCGAGGGGCATCGTGACGTATTCGTCGCTGGAAGAGAGATAGGTATAGAGTTCATTCTTATGTTTTCGGCGGTATTTACGACCACAAGTTGATTCCATCGTAGCCAAAAATGCGTCTATTGAAGACAAGATGCTCTTGTTCTTCTCGGAAAGAATCCGGAGACAGAGGTCTTCCAATGTTCCGGCGCTGTTGTTCAGAGGGAAAAGAAGAAAACCGACTTTCGGTCCTGAAGCGTCATAAACCCACATGCCGCTATTTTCCGGAGATGGAAAACCGCATCTCTTTAATGAACCGTTGATCTCTTGACAGGCCTTAGTGTAATTCTTTTCCGCGTCCCGGATGATGGCTAGGTTTGTGACTTGGTCAAACCCATCCATATTCTTAAGACTCATCAGAGAATTACTCAAATTGTCGTTGCCGCCGAAATCGAAGACTTGAATCTCGTCGGAAAATCTTTGGTCATGTGCCAACGCTTTGCTGTTCAGGTATTCTATCAGAAAACCTTGCGCGTCTCTGCCTTCGCAAAGAACAATAAACGATTTTAAAATTCTTTTTCGCTCAATAGACATCAACGCACCTCCATATCAGAACGAAGTGCGTTTTTAAGCAGGTCATAACTGTAGCGGAAAGATTCGATTCCATTTCTGGTATAGCCAAGCCGGTGAAAAGAGAAGTCTTCGGGATAGTCTTTCACACCTTCGACTGCACCCATGATGTTTTCATAGCTGTGCGTTGTCGCAATGACTTGGCAGTTATAATCACGGCTGACATCAGACACGATCTTCCATAAATCCTCATACATAGAGTAGTGGAAACCCGTGTCTATCTCATCGATAAGCAGAATCCCGTCCCTGGCGTCCATGATGCTCAGAACGATGTACAGGAGTTTATTGATGCCATCTCCTGAAAACTGAACCGGGAGGAGTTTTCTGTTTGTGTTAATATAAAGTTGCGAAATGCCATTTGTGGATAAAGTAATAATATCACTGATAGAAGAATCAATTCGATTCAGGAAATGAATCAATTTCTCCTTTTCGCCATTGATTTCCGCTTTTCCCATACGATCAAGAATCGCTCGGTCAGTCCGGACAAAATTGTTGTTTACAAATGACGTGTAGGAGAGTTGCATGACTTGCTTGTCACCATCGTCATCTACCAGCTCTCGAAGCACTCCATTCTCGCTTGCGGTATAATGTCCGATCTCAGAATAATCAGCAGATCCTTCAACTTGGAAATCAAACCGTAAAGTATAATTTCTTTTCGCAGAAGATTGAAAGCTCCCGGCCACGTTTTTGGGAATTCCACCGTTCAAGGCGGGAATATAACTGTCATCTTTCGCATATGACAAAGTCAGAGTGTCTTCTCCCCGCTTTGCTTGAATTCTGATTGAATTATCAGGATTCATTTGGTAAAAGAGAGGCTCCCATAGACTGACTCCGTTTGTCGGAATGTTTAACCCCCTGAAGCCATTCATGCGACTGAAGGAATCGGGGGAGAGATGATCCATCATAAAAAAGACCGCTTCCAATACGGAGCTTTTTCCAACATTGTTGTTGCCGGACAACAAGACAAGACGACGCATCTCTTTGATGCTTAACTTCTGAATACCCCTGAAGTTCTCAATGTTCAGATTGGTGATCATGTTGCCCGTCATTGTATTTTCTCTGCTATTAGAATCGTCTCCGAATATATCGAAATATTTTTTGTTGGGATACATCATGCCAGGCAGATCGGGAATCACCTTGCCAATGGAGACCCGGTTGTCGATACTCCGCTTTTTTTCATTGTTCCACACGGAGGCGTTGGACAAGTATACATATCCGTTTTTCTGAATGTGGAGTTTGCCGCACTTCGGAATTTGTACAGGTTGATATTGACCTACATACATGGCATTATCCTCTTTTCTCGCAAATAAATGTTAACTCTAAATAAAATTATACTCTGTTTTTCTGTAAAAACAATATGAACAGAGTGTAATTTTTAGATTTTGAAGTCGCTTCTCGAAAAATAGAGGGAAAATTGTCTCTTCAGCAAAACTGCAGACATCTTCCGATTTTGCCAAATCGCTAAGAAGCTGCCGTTCTCGTTTCAGTAGACGAAGATTTCGTAGCAGAGCTTGACCGGGTTTTCGTTCCTCAGGCGGATTTCATATTCGACCTGATAGGCTCCGGCTACAGGAAGCAGGTATTCGGCGATCTGGTCCGGTACGTGGAAGAAGTTGAATCCTCCGGAGTCCCGCGTCCAGATGACTTCTTCGATGAGATCGGGATAGAGCGAGTCCAGTTCAACGGGGATG
>JAFRAC010000021.1 GCA_017405595.1 Thermoguttaceae bacterium
CATCCCGATGCTGAGATTCACAATCAGCGAGACCAGGATCGGAATCATAAGCAATCCCGCAACCGTAGCTCCGATGATCGTGGAACGGCGCTTGAACCAGCGGGTTCCATATTGGATCACGCCGTTTTTTTCATCCTGCAGTTTCTCTTCAATTTCCGTCTCCTGAAGCCGGCGGAGCATATCCGAGCAGCCGGGACATTCCTGCAGATGCTCCTGCACCAGACCGCGACTCTCTTCACTGCAGACTTCATCCGCGTAAAGCGGCAGCAGGTCACGAATCACGCTGCAATTGATCTTCATGGCTCACCCATCCTTTCCCGCAGTTTGAGCCGGGCACGGTGGTATGTTACCCGCGCCCAGTTTTCCGTTTTTTTGAAAATGATACCGATCTCGCGAAAACTCAGTTCACCGAAGACCCTCAGTGTAAAGACTTCGCGAAACGGTTCGTCCAACTGATGAAGCGCTAAGTGGACCTGGAAAGACGATTCCCGGTCTTCAGCGATCCTGCCAATCTCTTTCGCGGAATCCGGCACTTCTTCCGGGATCGGTTTATGCCTGGATCGGCGCCGCTGTTCATCGAGATAATATTTCTTCGCAATGGCGCAGAGCCATGTGGCTTCGTCCGAATCCCCGCGAAACCGGCGCTGAGCCGAAAATGCCCGAAAGAAGGTCTCCTGAGTGATCTCTTCCGCCTGCGCCCGGTTTTCCGTCAGCGTCATCGCGTAAGAAAAAACTCTCATGTAGTAGGTTTTATATAGTTTTTCAGTACCGCCATTCTCTTTACCCACTATTTCCACCTCCTTTCTTTCGGGCTCACTGGTTAGTCGATTATAAGCCGGTTTCGTTACAGACAAAAAGGATTAAATTTCAGATTTTTATGAGAAACCGCTAAAACCGAAGCATTTTTCCCCGGAACATTCGCCGCCGGGGGTGGATTTTTCAGAATGCCAATTGATTATTCCGGCCATTTCAAAAAAGAACCGCGCTTTTCCGAAAAGGAAAAGCGCGGCGGCGCACGTCTTTCGGGGATGCCGAAACCGGCGTTCCCGGCCCGGTTACTTCTGTTCCTGGTTCTTTTCGGCGAAGATCTGCGCGGCGAAATCTTTCCCGAGCGAAAGGGCGGCGGGCCGGCCGCTGATCTGCGAGGCGATCGGGTAGGTGAGGTTTTCGGACGGAACCATGTATGTGGTCTGCGACGGGAACGCGAACGAGACGCCGAGCCGCGACGCCAGGTTCATGATGTCGAGAATCAGTTCCTGCCGAGAGCGCAGTTCCTCGTGGACGTTCGCAACGACGAAGAAGCAGATCATCTGAATGTCGATCGAGGAAGGTCCGAAATCGTTGACACTCACGCGGATATCGTCCTTGCGGGTATCGGTGCGGTCCTCGATGAGACGGCGCACACCGGCGACGAACGCTTCGAAAAGGGGAACCGGCGTATCGTACTGAAGGCCGAGAGTCGTCTTGAACCGGCGCGACTGCCGCCGCCCCATATTGTCGACCACGTCGGTGGCAAGCTGGCCGTTCGGAATGACGACGCGCGAGTCGTAGAAGGTTTTGATTGAGGTCGAGCGGAGTCCGATCCGTTCAACCACCCCTTCGATGCTCCCGACGATAATGTAGTCGCCGACCGTAAACGGATGGTCGAGAAGGATGGTCATGCTGCCGAAGAAGTTGGAGATCGTCTGCTGGGCGGCCAGCGCGACCGCCACGCCGCCGATTCCCATCCCGGAAAGGATGCCGAGCGCCGAAATGCCGAAGATTTGCACAATGGCGACGACCGCCGTGCAGATGACGAGGAATTTCAGAACGCCGGAGGAAAGATCGACCAGAACGCTTTTAACCTTGTTGACCGACGTGTTCAGATGAACCTGGAGCCAGTATTTGAAGATGTCGACCACCCGCAGAAGCATCAGCATCAGCATGATGACGCAGAGCGGATGCAGAATGATGAACGCGATATGGATCAGCGCCGGATAAGTTGAGGTGAAGATAAGTCCGGCGAACCAGATCCACGCCATGCCGATATACGCCAGGGGACGGAGCGCCCACTGAAACTTTTTCGAATACTCATGCTTGCTCCGGCCGAACTTCGTGAAGAGAAGAATCAGCCACGAAATGACGACGGGAATGATCTTGAGTGCTAAAAGGCCGGCGAGGAAAAAGACTCCCAGAATACACCATTGCAGAACGAGGATGCCGGCGAACCGGGTAAAGAAAATGTCGGGGAGTTTTCCCAGAATGGTGTCGTTGAAGAAGACCGGCTTTTTGTTTTTGATCTGTTCGTAGATGGCGGGAATGTCCGAGACGGTCGAGGCGCTGAACTGCCATGTGCCGTCTTCGGCACGGGTAAGGCTGAGCGCCTTATAATTGTGGTCGGGCCAGAGATAACATTCATCCTGGTCGTAATGTTCCGGAATCTTTTCGATGTCGAAATTGTCGAGCCGAACCAGAATTGCGGCGAGCTGATGCGCGTACGACTGCCGGTCGGCTTTGTTCAGTTCCGGCATGCGCGAAAAGTCCATGGAACGGATCGCATCGAAGTAGTTGCTCTTGCCGCAGGCGTGCATAAAGAAGCTCACGGTCTGTTTGGGACCGGAAAGCTGTTTCTTGACGACAATTTCGTGCGCGTCGACCTCTTCAGTCTTTTCAGAGGGCGGCGGGGTTTGTTCCTCATCCTGGGAGGGGCTCTTTTCGCCGCCGGCATTTTGGGCGATCTTCAGAGGATGAACCGGCGCGGGAATGAACCCCTCTTTCGATTTCATCTCGTCCGGAATCGTGTTGCTCTCGGTAACCATTTCACCGGTTTCCGCCGCCTCTTCGATGACCGGTTCCTCGGCGAGAGGTTCAAACGAAAGAGTCAGAGACGGCCCCGCATCGGTATGGGCCGGCGCGGTCCGGCCGGCCGGGGCTTGAGCGGTTCCGGGAAGGGCCGTCTCGGAACGGTATTGCGCCCCCTGATTTTGCACGGCCCGATTCGCCGCGGAAGGGGGATCCGTGCCGCGGTTCGGTTCCGGATGAGGGAGATTCGAGACTTGTGCCGGCGCGGGGGAAACCGCGAAAAAGAGGGCGAGAAGAAAAAATGCCAATGCGCGCGGAAATAACCGCTGCCGCTGATTCCGTCGATCCATCGAAACTGCTCCTGCGTTGGGAGTGGCGTCCTGCCAGTCCGGATTTGCGCCGCCGGGCAGGGCGGCGCGAGGTCATTAAAATCGGCGCATTATAGAAAGAGTTTGGGGAACAAGACAACATCAATAATTTCAGAGCCGCCGGCCTTCGGCGAGGCTGGGAACAATCGTGTTGGCGTGAACCGGATCGAAAAGGGAGGAATCCTGCTGAGGGAGCCCGATCGCTTTCAGGAGAAGGTTGTTGAGCGTTGCCCGGAACATTTCCGGGAACTTGATGTTCTCCTGAAACGCGCCGGCATTCTTCTTGTAGACGAGATAGCCGGTCTCGGCCGCGGCCATCGTCTCGGCGGCCTTGAAAAAACGGTTTCTTTCGCGGCCCGTGAGCGTAAAGTAAGGGGCCGGCATCTCTTTTAAGAGGGAAACAGGGTAGGTGATTCCGCCGTCGTACAGCCGCCAGTGCCAGTAGCAGAAACTCGAGTTGATCAGGCAGTAGGCGAAACCCCATTTCATTTTGTCGTCGAACGAGAGGGTGTACTTCCCCTGCCGGCGGAGATTCCGCGCCGCCGCGACCGAATAGTAACGGCAGGTGCTCGGAACGCAGAGGGTGTACGCTCCCTTCGGGGCAAGAAGGCCGGCCAGAACCGTCCCTCCGGCACGCGCCCTCCACCGGTCGAGAACCTTTTCGAGCGCGGGGAAACATTTTTGATATTTCGGATTTTCGGCCGAGACGGTCTGAGGGTGTCCCGAGACGAGCGGCCTGAGCGTTTCCTCTTGCAGGAGCGCGGCTCTTTCCTCGTTCTTGAACCGAATCAGGGGGGAACAGCGGTACCCGCGGTCTCCGGGCCGGTTTTCGGTAACGGTGATCGCCGCCCGAACCGAGTTCGCGGAATTGGTGTTAAAAATCCCCTTCTTCCGCCCGTAAAAGATGTTTCCGGGAACATTGTCGAACGAGACGATAAACCCGTTCTTTTGGTTCATCTTCGTTCGGAGAGGAAAGAACTTCTCTCCGCCGAGAAAGCTGTACGGGGTGATCACGACCGAAGCGCGGCTCGAATCGAGAATCTTTTCCATGATCGCCGAATAGAGCTCTTTTGAACGGAGAAGGTTTTCGGTCCGGTTCCAGCCGGCGGAAAACCGGCCGATTTTCGAATAGGGGGGATTCGAGATCACCTTGCACTTTTCGGGCAGCCGGACGGAATCCGAAAGGAAGTCTCCCGCAATCGTACGGATTTTCGGTTCGAGGTCGGATCCGTACAGAATCCCGATGAGGGACCGGGAGATTTTCAGCGCGAGCGGGTCGATGTCGTACAGGTAAAGCCGTCCGGCCGAAATCAGGCTGCGCGCCCGGCGCCGTCCGAGGCGGGCGAGAACGGCGAGAATCAGTTTTCCCGTGCCGCAGCAGACGTCGCAAAGGTTCCGGCCGGGAAGGGCGATAAACCACGACGCCATCAGGGCGGCTACATCGCCGGGGGTGAAGTATTGCCCCTGCGCTTTCTTTTCGGTCTTGCAGAGATGAGCCAAACCGATTTCGTAGAGAGCGCCGACACTTTCCGGTGTGACAATTCCCGCTCCCTCCGGATGCCGGCGGAGAGAGCGGATGATCCTTTCCCACACGGCACGGAATCCGTCACGGTCGATTGAGAGGAGGTAGTCTTCGACGCGCTCCAGACGATTCGCTGTTCCGGGGAGAGAGGTTTCGGCTGCCCGATCCGGCACGTCTTTATTCCTGTTGCCGGGAATACCGGTCAAAAAGGTTCATTCCGGCTTCGAGCTTGTCGACCAGCGGGAAATCCACCCCCAGATCGAAGAGCTGCCGCATTGTTTCCGGGTCGTCGGTGCCGAAATAGTTGATCCTGACCCCGGCTTCTTTCAGTTTGGCGACCTGTTCGGGGGAAGGGAATTCTCCCGCGATTTGGATGAATTCGGTTTTCCGCTCGATTGTGTCCTCGATGTAGCCTTTGGCGTCCCACCGTTCCATGTTGCAGATTTTGACCTGCGGGTATTTCGCTTTAATCGCGTCGGCTTCGGCGTGTCCGCAGGCGACGAACGCCTGATGGACCCGGTCATCGGCGACAATCTTTTCGGCGACCGCCACGGCCAGCTCTTTATTGATCGGTTCGGGAAGCCCGCTGATATGGATGTTGAGCCAAATGTCGCGCGGCATGACCGCCAGCGTTTCGTCGAGTGTCGGGATTTTTGTTCCGGCGAAGCGGGGCGATTTCCAGCTGCCGAAATCGAGAGCGCGCACCTCGTCGAACGTCAGATCGAGGATATGCCCGGTTCCGTTACTTGTACGGTCGACTGTCCGGTCGTGGATAATGACCATCTGGCGGTCTTTGGTGAAAAAGACGTCGAACTCGATCATTTGCGCTTTCATCAGAACGGCGGCCTGAAACGCGGGAATCGTGTTTTCCGGGAATTCGGACTGCCATCCGCGGTGCGAGCAGATTCCCCGTTCGGGAAGCTCCTGGGCAAAAACCTCAACAGCGGCGAATCCGAAGAGGAGAAAAATGGCAAAAAAGCGCTGAATCATGGTCTACTCTCCCGGTTTGATGATCATGCCCGGCTTGCGCGGCTTTATCGGCGGCAGGGGGTCGGCGGCATAGCCGAGGGCGCAATGTCCGATTCCGGCAAAGTTTTCGGGAATGCCCCACTTTTTCATCAGTTCTTTCCCTTCCGGCATCGAAAAGACTTCGCGGGCCCGGTGAATCCAGCAGGAGCCGAGTCCGATCGAGTAGGCGGCGAGCATCATGTTGCCGATCGCCAGCGATCCGTCTTCGAGATAGGTGCTCCGTGCCTTATCGGCGAACACCGCGACAAAAGTCGGCGCGCCGTAGAAGGGGTCGGCATCAGTTCCCATGACCTGCGCGTTCAGGCGGGAAAGGATTTTGCGGGTCGGTTCGTCCTGAATCGCGACCAGTTTGACCGGCTGCATGTTCATTCCCGAGGCGGCGAATGTGCCCGCTTCGAGAACGGCGTCGAGCTGTTCGGCGGTAATCTGTTCCGGCTTATAGGCGCGGACGCTCCGGCGCCGCTTCATCGCTTCTAAAATTTCGTTGGTCATCGGTTTTCCTCTGTCGGGGTCACTTTTTACTTTGGGGGACCGGTTCCCCACAATGTTCTTATCGTAGCCGAGAGAGACCTCTTTTTCAAGAGACCGGGGGGGGCGGAAAGGGGAGGGAAAAAGGGGGGAAGAGAGGGTTCTTTTTTCTCCTGCCCCCTCTTTTCCCTTTCCGGTCCTTCTCCTTTCTCTTCCCGCCGGAGCCGGCCGGGGTTCCCTTGCGGAGTCGGAGATTTCACTTATAATAGGGGCGGTGAAAGCTATCCGTTCCGGGTATGCCGCGCCCTTCTTTCGCATAAGGGCAGAGTTGCGGGTTTTCGCCTTCGGTAAGTGCATTTTTCATTTCGTTCCCTTCCGCGCTTTCGCGTAGCAGAGTTTTCGGCGGGGAACCGGTAAAAGTTATAAGGAGTTTCAACAGTGGCTATCAATGTTGGTATCAACGGTTTCGGCCGCATCGGTCGTCTCGTTTTCCGTCGCATGATGGAAACCCCCGAAAAGTTCAATGTCGTCGGGATCAACGATCTTTCGAACCCGAAAGATCTCGCCATCCTTCTCAAGTACGACAGCACCCACGGCCGTTTCAAGGGTGGTGAAGTCTCGAACGACGACGCGAACCTGATCGTCAACGGAAAGAAGATCCCGATCACCGCCGAAAAGAATCCCGCCGACATTCCGTGGGCGAAGCTTGGCGCTGACGTCGTTCTCGAAAGCACCGGCCGTTTCACCAGCCGCGCCAAAGACGGCGCCGCCGGTTACGACAGCCACCTTCAGGCGGGTGCCCGCAAGGTCGTCCTTTCCGCTCCGGCGAAAGACGATATCGACCTGACCTGCGTTCTCGGTGTCAACGATGCCGAACTCAAACCCGAACACAAATGTGTTTCGAACGCTTCCTGCACGACCAACTGCCTTGCCCCGATCGTGAAAGTCCTCGTCGATGAATTCGGTATCGACAAGGGTCTCATGACGACGGTCCACTCCTACACGAACGACCAGGTCGTTCTCGACATCCCCTACAAAAACATCTACCGCGGCCGCGCTGCCGGTCTGAACATCATCCCGACCACCACCGGCGCCGCCAAAGCTGTCGGCAAGGTCATTCCCGAAGTCAACGGCAAGCTGACGGGCATTTCGCTCCGCGTCCCGACCCCGACCGGCTCGATCGTCGACCTGACCTGCGTCACCAGCAAACCGGTCACCAAAGATGCCGTGAACGCCGCCATGAAGCGTGCTGCCGAAGGCGCGATGAAGGGTATCCTCGACTACAACGAAGATCCGCTCGTCCTCTCGGATATCAAGGGTGATCCCCACTCCTCGATTTTCGTTCCCGAATGGACCGATGTGATCGGCGACAACCTGATCAAAGTCCTCAGCTGGTACGATAACGAATGGGGTTACAGCTGCCGCGCTGTCGACCTGATCGAAAAGATGGCCAACATGTAAGATTCAAGCTCTTTCCGGTTCCCGGCGTCTCTTGTCCTAGTTTTGGGACATCCGATACAAAAGAGACGTCCGGCAGCAGAGCCTGAGCCTGGAAAACGCGCCGCGGGTTATTCCCGCGGCGCGTTTTTTGCTTAGCCGGGCGCGGGGGAAACCCCTCTTAACAGAATTTTCTTTTTCCCTTTTCCTTCTTTCTTCCGGAATGTGATTTCCGCGGCATTGCGGAGGTCTTTTTCCCTTTCTGACATCACTGCTTCCAGGTTGCATCGGATTGCGGATCAAGTTACAATCGGGAAAAAGTTCTTCGAAGGCGGCCGCCGGGCGCCTTCGGCTGCGGAACCGCGGCATAAAAGAAAGTTTTTTAGCAGAGAAGATTGAATTCCGCGATGAAAAAGTCAGCGTTTTCTGTTTCCTGGTTTTTCACCCTCCTCTTTTTTGCGGCGGGGTCTCTTTTTGCCGACGGGTCCTATTTCAAGAAGTATTATCCCGCCCCGGCAGCTCCGGCCCCGCGCGAGTTCGTCTACGGGGCGCTCTGGCAGATCTGGATTCCGCCGCAAGTTGAAACGCTGCGCGGCATCGTGCTTCATCAGCACGGCTGCAGTGAAGGTTCGTGGGGGGCGTCCCAAACCGCCATTGATGATTTACACTGGCAGGCGCTGGCGCGGAAGTACGACTGCGCACTGATCGTTCCGACCTTCGAGCAGACGGGGAAATGCGAGCTTTGGTGCGATCCGCGCAACGGTTCCGCAGACTCTTTCTTTACGGCCCTCGATGATTTTGCCGAAATGACCGGTCACGGCGAACTCAATCGGGTTCCCTGGGCCCTCTGGGGGCATTCCGGAGGAGCGCAGTGGTGCGGATCCTTGTGCCATCTCTATCCGGAACGGATCGTTGGCGCATTCCTGAGGTCGGGGCATACCAACACGGTTTCCATGACAACCGACGAACTTCCGGATACGCCGGAGTTTCGCCGGACGCCGATCCTCTTTAATATCGGCACCGCCGAACGGGAAGGGCCCCTCTCGCTGATCTGGAAAGACGGGTTTCCCCTGGTGGCGCGGTTCCGTGCGCAAGGGGCGCTTGTCGGCTATATGATCGATCCGCATACCGACCATGAAACGGGGGATTCCCGGTACCCGGCGATCCGGTTTCTGGACGAGTGTCTTGCCGCGCGCCTTCCCGAAACTCCCGGTTCTTCCGAGCTGCGTCCCGCGCCGAAGGGGGTGATCCTTTCGGCCGACGAAGAGAATGACGCCGCGGTCCGGCCTTTCCTCAAAGACGGATTCTGGCTTCCGAGCGAGGGGTTTGCCGAGGTCTGGCGCCGTTACGAACAAGACTGTTCGTTCGACGACGAAACCCCGCCTCCCGCTCCGTATAAGGTTTCCCTTACCGAAGAGGGGCTTCTGGCCTGGGAACTGACCGCTGATCCGGAAAGCGGGTTTGCCGGTGTTTCGGTTCAGTGGAACGGCTCCGAGTGGAAAATACCGGAGGAGAACCGCAACCCCTTCGGGCGAAACCTCTATCAGGGGCTCCGTTACAGTGATACGCCGAACGATCCGGTTCCCCCTCTCGAGTTTCAGATTCCCGATTACCGTGCCGGTATCGGACCGGTGACGGTGACCGTTTACAACACCTGCGGACTGGCATCGGAACCGGTGACGGCCGATGTTTCCGATCCGCCGCGCGCCGATGCGGAATAGGGGCCGCCGGCAATATTCACCGGCCGGCAATATTCGTCAGACTGTATGCTGTGGAGTCCATTTGTGTTTTTTTTGACTGTGAAAGGGTTTTGTGATGAAAAAGATTCGTGAGCGTTCTCTCCGTTTAGAGAGTCTTGAAGACCGTATGCTTCTGGCGGTGACCGCCGGGTGCGAGGAGGCTGCAGCGGCCGGGTATGCCGCACCGGCCGAAACGGGGGCCGAAATCGTCGTCAACACTCTGACGATGAATGCGCTGAGGAACGCGATCCGCGATGCGAATGACGGCGATACGATTACTTTCAGCGTCAGCGGAACGATTAGTGTGACTTCGGCAATCACGATCGGCAAAAATATCACGATCGACGGCGGCGGCAATATCATCCTTCAGGGTGCCGGCGATCGCCCTCTTTTCAACATCACCAGCTCGTGCAGTTTTACGGGGCTGGAGCTGGCAGGCGGCGCCACGACCGACTCTTCCGGCAACGGCGGTGTCGGCCGTGTCAATGAAGGGGTTACGGTGACACTGAACGACTGCAGCATTCATGATAACAGCGCTCTTGAAGGGAACAACGATTCCGGCGGGGCGTTCTATGTTTCGGGGACGCTGAACATGAATAACTGCAGTGTCTACAGCAACAAGGCCGCCTACGGCGGATTTGCCTATATCAGCGGACGCGGAACCCATGCCACGGTTAATGCGGTCAACTGTAATTTCTACGGGAATAGCGCCGACGACGGCGCTGTTATCTACAATCAGGGGGGAACCCTGAACCTGACCAGCTGCTCGGTTGCCGGAAATACGTCGCAGCAGGGGGCGATCTTTGACGTCAACTGGCTCCATTCCGATCTGGGCTCCGACGGAGTGTGGTACACCGTCCTTGAAATTTGCGATACCACGGTCACCGATTCGATTTTTGCCTGCAATTATTCGCCTGACCAGGCCGTCGCCGACTTTTGCGAAGATTACGCCACTGTTCTGGTTCACGGCGGCGCCTACACGTGGGAAACATACCGGAAGGACGACACGTTCACCAAATTCGAGTGCGCCAACTCGATCATCGGCCTGGCGGGGGATTATTTCGCCGAAGCGCCGGTTTTCGATGAGGACGGGAACCTGACGAACCTTGAAACGATTGACCTCTCGATCAGGTCCGACAGCATTGCCGCGTGGGCCGGGATCGGCGCCAATCCCGCCGATTATACCGGCGCCGGTTACGATGCCAGTTCACTGGTTGTGACCACGCTTGAAGATGCCGCCGATGCCAACGACGGTGTTGTCTCGCTGCGCGAAGCGCTTGCCTACGCCACGCTCGGCACGTTTGACGAGACGCCGACGATCACCTTTGCCGACGGGCTGGCGGGCGGCGTCATCGCTCTTTCCGGCGGACAGCTGGCGGTGATTTCCGACGTCAATATCGCCGGCGACAACATCACCGTCGACGCGGGCGGCGAAAGCCGTGTGCTCTATCTGAAATCGTATAATTATCAGTATGACATCCCCGGGAATTACGCGAGTATCGGCACCGGGGAGTACGAAGATGAGGTTCCGGTTCACGACTCTGTTTCCAGCAATATCGATGTTTCGATCGACGGGGTCAACATCACCGGCGGCACGGTTGACATTCGGTCAAAGTTTACCGGCGGCGCGGGGATTCTCGCCCTTCAGAATGTCAGTCTTTCCCTGTCGAATCTGACCGTTTCCGATAACGTACTCCGTGTGAGCGGCGACACTTACAATTACGACGGGCAGGAGGCGATGAACGGCGGCGGCGGGCTTGCGGCGATTCTCTACTCGAACGTCTCGCTCGACAACGTCAAAATTACCGACAACACCCTGATCCAGGTTGGCGATCATTCTACCGACATGATGCTTCTGGGGGGCGGCGTCTTCGTCGGAAAGCGTTCTTCGCTGACCGCGGATAACACCGTTGTTTCGGGCAACGAAATTACGTCGGAATACTACTTGAACAGCGGCAAAACCGAGTGGGGTTACGGTAAAGGCTGGGGGGGCGGCATCTGCGCCTATTTCGCGAATCCGGGGGGCGCGCTGAACTTAACCAACTCGGAAGTGAGCGGAAATACGATCGTCGGCGGCGGCGTTCAGCAGTTCGGCGGCGGCATCTACTACTACGGCCTTTACGACACCCAGTTCCTTAACGCCGGTCTCGATTACACGCTGGTTGTCACAAGCAGCGTGATTTCCGGCAACTCGGTCGGCGACCACCGCGTCGAAAACAACGGGTTCTGCCAGGGTGCCGGCCTTTTCACTTCGGGCGCGGCTCTCCTGGTCAACGACCTGATCGCCGAAAACACCATCGACGCCGGAAGCCATTCGATCAGCCTGACCGGCGACCTTGGCGGCGCGGGAATCTACAACCGCTCGCTCTACGATTACCGTGCCCGCTACTACAATATCCCGCGGCTCGACATTTACTACAGCACGATCACGAACAACACGCTCGCCTGCGTCGACGTCTCCGACAGTTCGGATTGGGGGGGCGGAATCCAATCGCTTGGCAGCAGCACACAAACCTCTGACGGAACCCCCTGCGCCGCGACGGTCAACCTGGTTGGAAGCATTCAGTTCCACAACTACATCCGGAATTCGAGCACTGGCGCAACCTCGAACAGCGACTCCCATAACGGGAGCGATTCCGCGCTGAATATGTCGAGTACGCTTTACAACCAGTCCGGTATCAAGGGGAGCGGCTACACTTATACCGACTGCATCAAGTATCTGGCGCGCTACAAGGTCTTTACTGACGAAGCAAACGGCGACTACACACCCTGGTCAGGTACGAATCCTTCGCAGGCGCTCGACGCGCTTTCCGGCAATGCTCCGGCTCCCCCCGAAGCCTACGTTTCGGCGTACGACGTCCGGAACGAACCCTATGTGCGCGTCTACGGTTCGGCTCAAGACCTGGGCTGCTATGAAACTCAGCCGGAACCCTCGCCAACCTTCCAAGTGACGATTACCGATTACACCGGCGATTATGACGGTCAGGCGCATACGGTATCGCTGAGCGGTCTCGAAGAGGGGGACACTGTTCTTTACAGTGCCGACGGCGAAACCTATTCCGAAGAGGTCATTTCTTACACCGATCCGGGGACCTACACCGTTTACGTGAGGGTTGCGCGCGGCGGCTATCAGGATTATAGCGGTTCGGGAACGGTGACGATCAACGCGGCCGGCCCTGCCGTACAGCTTGAGACCCCGGTGATCTTGACCGGCAAGAACATTTACGTCTCGTACGGCGCGAACCGTCACCAGCTCCAGTGGAGCGAGGTCGGGAACGCTTCCGGCTACGAGGTTGCGTACACGGACGGCGGGACAGCCTGGAATCTCGTCTCGGTGGAAGAGGGGACCTCGGCGGTGATCAGCGGTCTGACCTATGGGCTCGATGTGGACTACAAAGTCCGCGCGCTGGGCGACGGCACCTCTTATGCCGATTCGGATTGGAGTGCCGTGAAGACGTTCAACGTCTGCCCGATGGACATCAACAACGACGAAGATATCTCCGGCGGCGACCGCACCCTTCTGGCTGCCTCTTGGCTTGCCGAAGAGGATGACGACAATTACCGGCCCTACGCCGATATCAACGGCGACGGCGATGTCGGCGGCGCCGACCGCGCGTATCTTTCGAACAACTGGCTTGGCGAAGCGGGTGACGACGATCTTCAGTATCCGCCGGCAAAAGCCGCCAACGCGTTCTTCGCCGAGTTCGCCTCGGCCGACCTGGATGCTGATCTTGGCATCTTCTAAGACGCTGCGCGGTTTTTAATCCCCCTTCGTACAGGAGATAGTTTGTGCCGGGGATCCGTTTTTCCTAAAAGGGGCCTCCCATGCGGGGGCCCTTTGGAATATTTTGTTTGTAAAATAGGTAATTTGATTTAAATGGCGAACTAACAATTTTTTTCTGTTATTTTTGAAAAATCCTGATTTTTCCGAATAGGTCTGTTTTTCGCAGGTGCCTTCTGTTATAATCCGATGTTGCGGGGGATGCCGTTGCTATCGCGCGTCCGCGGTCCTTGCCGTCCCGCGCGGGGTCTGTTTCCGCAGAGTTCAAAAGATTTGGTTTGGATACCATTTTGTTTCCTGTTATTTTGTTACGAAAGGGCTTTATCATGAAAAAGATTCGTGAACGTTCACTTCGTCTCGAGTCTCTCGAAGACCGTATGCTTCTGGCGGTGACCGCCGGGTGCGAGGAGGCTGCAGCGGCCGGGTATGCCGCACCGGCCGAAACGGGGGCTGAAATTGTCGTCAACGCTCTGACGATAACCGCACTGAGAAACGCGATCCGCGATGCGAACGACGGTGATACGATTACCTTCAGTGTCAGCGGGACGATTAATACGACTTCGGCAATCGCGATTGCCAAAAATATCACGATCGACGGCGGCGGCAGCATCACCCTTCAGGGTGCCGGCGATCGCCCTCTTTTCAACATTACCAGTTCGTGCAGTTTTACGGGGCTGGAGCTGGCCAATGGCGCTACGACCGACTCTTCCGGCAACGGCGGTGTCGGCCGTGTCGGTGAAGGGATTACGGTGACGCTGAACGACTGCATCATTCACGACAACAGCTCTCTTGAAGGGAACAATGATTCCGGCGGGGCATTCTATGTTACGGGGACGCTGAACATGAACAACTGCAGCGTCTACAGCAACAAGGCCGCCTACGGCGGATTTGCCTTCATCAACGGCCAGAATACCAACGCGACGATCAACGCGACGAACTGCAATTTCTACGGGAACAGCGCCAGCGGTTACGGCGGCGCGATTGCGAATATCGGGGGGATCCTTAACCTGACGAACTGCTCGGTGGTTGCGAACTCCTCGCCTCAGGGGGCCATTTACGACAGCAGCTACTTTGTCGTCAACGGCACATCTGATCCTAACAAGTGGAGCCACGAGTTTTATATCTGCGATACAACGATTGCCAACTCGATTTTCGCGTACAACTTTTCCTATTCGATCGGTTCGAATGACGAAATCACCGCCACCGATCCCGCCGGGGCCGATATTTACGAGGCTTTCGGCAAAGGCCTTTACGGAAACGGCGTTGTCCGCTGGAACGCGTATGACAAGGACGATACCTTTACCAAAATCGCCTGCACGAACTCCCTTATCGGCCAGACCGGCGATTTCTTCGTGGAAGCGCCTGTGCTCGATGAAAACGGCGCGATTACGAACCTCGACACGATTGACCTGACTATCAATACAAGCAGCGTCGCTGCGTGGGCGGGAATCGGCGCGAATCCGGGCGAATATACCGGCGAAGGCTATTCCGGCGATTCCCTTGTCGTTACGACACTCGACGACTCGATCGACAGCACCGACGGCGAAGTTTCGCTGCGCGAAGCGATTGCGTACGCCACGGTTGCCGGAACTGCCGGAACTCCGACGATTACCTTTGCCGACGGACTGGCGGGAGGCACAATCTCGCTTGCCCACGGCCAGCTGGCGGCCAGCACCGACCTGAACATCGAAGGGGCGGGTGTCACGGTCGACGCCGGCGGGGCGAGCCGTGTTCTCTTCCTGAAGAACTACAACTATCAGCTGGACATTGAAGGGCGCAAATTCGCCACTCTGGATCTCGAAGGGGGATTGCCCGTTCATAGTAACGATTACGACATTACCGTCACGATCAACGACATGAACTTTACGGGCGGCGCTGCCCGGCTTGGAAGAACCGCCACGGGGGGGGCGGGAATCTATGCCATGCAAAACGCCGTTCTGAATCTCTCGAACGCGACGGTTTCGGACAACGTTCTCTACGCCGATGAGAACGCGTGGGCGATGGGCGCTTGCGGGGGCGGCGGCCTTGCGGGGATCTACTACGGCAAGCTGAATCTCGATAACGTGAAGGTCATTGATAATACCGTTATCCAGACGGGGAACCGCAATACAAACATTACTCTGAACGGCGGCGGTATCTATGTTGGTCTGCGCGGTTATCTGACCGCCAACGAATCGGTGATTTCCAATAACACTCTGACCTCCGAGTATTACCAGGGTCATTCGGACGAGTGGGGATACGGTTACGGCTACGGTGCGGGGATCGGTTCCGAAGGAGAACTGGTTCAGCTGACCTATTGCGAGGTGAGCGATAACAAAACGGTCGGCTGCGCCATCAACCAATTCGGCGGCGGGATCTACTACTACAACCTGGGTGACTACTGGCTCGAAGCCCACAACACTGGGTCGAGTCCTTACGGCCTGATCATTGCCAATTCAAAGGTGACCGGCAACTCGGTTGGCGACCATAATGTCTTCAACAACGGTTTCTGCGAAGGCGCGGGTATCTTCCATTCCGGAAAAGCGCTTCTGGTGAACAGCCTCATCGCCGACAACACAATTGATGCCGGTTGTACTGATTTGAGCGGCAATATGACCGGTTACCTTCACGGCGCAGGTATTTATAACGGCGCCATCAAGAATGACCGCGCCCAGTGCTGGGACGAAACGGTGATGGATATCTACTACTGCACCATTACGCACAATACGCTCTCCTGTGTCGACTACACCAACTTTGGCACCGACAGCACCACCTGGGGCGGCGGGATTTATAATTTCGCCGACAATGCTACCGGTTCGAGTGATCGTCGAGACGGCGGCGGTGCGGCGACGTTAAACCTCGTCGGAAGCGTTCTGTTCCACAACTACATTCAGAATTCCGGGACGGAAGCCACGTCGAACAGCGATGCGCTTAAAGACAATAACTCGGCGTTTTCGGTTTTGTATTCGCTGTACAACAACAGCGGAATGGCCGGCAGCAATTACAATTACGAAGGGAGCATCCGCTGGCTGGCGCGCTACAAGGTCTTTACCGACGAAGCGAACGGCGATTACACGCCATGGAGCGGCATCAATCCCTCGCAGGCGCTCGACGCGCTTTCCGCCGATGCCCCGACGCCCCCGGCATTCGTTTCGGCTTATGATGTCCGGAACGAGCCCTATGTGCGCGTTTACGGTTCGGCTCAAGACCTGGGCTGCTATGAATACCAAACCGCGCCGCTTCCGACGTTCGAGGTGACGGTTACCGATTACACCGGCGATTATGACGGTCAGGCGCATACGGTATCGCTGAGCGGCCTTGAAGCCGGCGATGTTGTTACCTACAGTGCCGACGGCGAGACCTATTCCGCCGACGTGGTGGCCTACACCGATCCGGGGACCTATACCGTTTACGTGAAGGTTGCCCGCGAC
>JAFRAC010000022.1 GCA_017405595.1 Thermoguttaceae bacterium
AGCTTGGCATAGAGCTGAAGATTTTCCATAACGGTGAGATCTTCGTAGAGGCCGAACTTCTGAGGCATATAACCGAGAAGCGGCTTGATCCGGTCGGTTTGGGCCGTCGCGTCGAACCCGAAAACCGAAACACTGCCTTCGCTCGGTTCGAGCAGACCCGCCATCAGACGGAGCAGAGTCGTCTTTCCCGCGCCGTCGGGCCCGACCAGACCGGTGATCCGTCCGGGACGAATATCGACCGTGATGCGGTCAAGCGCAGGTGCGCCGTCAGGCTGATTCCAGCTTTTGGTAAGGTTCTCTAAACGGATCATTCTGGAGCGATACGGTTAAACCGGAAAAAGACTGCCGTATTACAAATCTTCCGAAGTTTCCCGGAGAACAGGTTCGGAAACGGAACCGGCTTCGGATGTTTCTTGGGACGGCTGTTCCGCAGGCGTCCCGCTGTCGGAACAGCCGCATGGCGACGATTCCGGAAGAAGGGCCGGACAAGAGCCGGAAGATTCGCCGAGCGGAATTGTCACGGTAACCGGCATCCCCTGGCGAAGCCCGTTATCGGGCGCGTCGGCAATGATCCGCACTCGGTAAACCAGGTCGGTGCGAAGTTTTTCGGTCTCGACGTTTTTAGGGGTAAACTCCGCCTCCGGCGAAATGTAGCCGATCTGACCGGTGTAAACCTTGTCGGACGAGTCGGTGCGGATAAAGACTTTTCCGCCGGGAGAGAGCTTACCCAGATCCGGCTCGTCGACATAGACGTAAACCCAGACATCGGTATCGAGCGAAAGGATGGCGACCGTCTGGCCGTTCTGAACGACCGCTCCGGTCTCCTCGACCCGGTTCAGAAGGATGCCGTCGCTCGGCGAAATCAGTTCGGTATCGGCCAGGGCGATTTCGGCATCCCTTTTTTCGGCTTCGGCCTGCGCCTTTTGAGCGCGGGCGGCGGCAATATCTTCTTTTCGGTAACCTTCTTCCAGCAGACTGAGATTCGCCTCGGCCTGAGCGATTTTCGCGGCGGTTTCGTCCCGAACTGAAAGTGATTTGTCGCGATCGTTCGCACTGATTCCGCCGTTGCCGACAAGCGAATTGTCTCTTTCGAGGTTGGCTTCGGCGAACACCAGGGTTGCGCGCAACTCATCCAATTTCGCCCGTGCCTGATCTATCTCCTGCTTTCGGTAACCGTTTTCAAGAAGTTCGAGATTGGCACCCGCCAAGTCGAGCTGGGCCCGGGCCGCGTCAAGGCGCGCCTGTACCGGAGCCTTATCGAGGAGGGCGATCTTATCCCCCTTTCGGACCCGGTCCCCTTCTTCGAACATGATCTCCTCAATCCGGCCGGATATGCGAAACCCCAGGTTCACCCGGCGGATTTCAACATTGCCGTAGAAGGTCAAAGACTGATCGGCACCCCGGTCTCGCGACAGCTGATACGCATGCCATTTAAAAAGACCGAAAGCCACGGCGGCGATCAGAAGCGCAAAAACTAAAACGCGGGCCAGACTTTTCATAACATACCCCTTCACCATCTGGATGGAGACGCCGAAGAACGGCGCTTATTCTTCTTTGAATCGCGGACTTCCGTGAACGATGAGACGGCTTCGGTAATCAGCCGGACGCCTTTCTCCAAACGGGCTTTATCGGTTCCGGGAGTCAGGATTACCTCAATCAGTGTGCCGCGGAGCAAACGGACCAGGACGAGAGCAACATCCTCCGCCGGAATTCGGAACGAGACACACGTTTCGTCCGCTATCCTTTCGAGCACCTCGGTAAAACGGGGAAAAAGGAGTTCTTCAAACGCCGCAAGGGAACGCCGACGAAACGACTCGATCGCAAGTCCGTTGAAGATGAAGATAGTTGCCTGAGCCTCAGTCCCTGCCTCAAACACCCCGCGAATTAACGCGTCGAGTTTTTCGGAAAAGGAGGCGCCGCGAAATTCGATCTTAGCGATGGTTTCCCCCTTTCTCCGCATGGTCTCTTCAAAAACAGCGATAAGGAGACCTTCCTTATTCCGAAAGAACTTGTAGGCTGAAGAAAGCGACCCTCCGGCTTCGCGAACCACATCATTCATCGAAACCCCCTCAAACCCCTTCTCCTGCAAGAGTTTCAATGCGGCATCGAGCATTTTACGCCGTCGTTCGATCCCACGTTTCCGCAGGAGGGGTGCGCGGTCGGCTTCGCCGTCGACACCCCGATCCGGCTGTTCGGTCTTTTTGCTCTGTTCTTTTGTTTTTTTCATCGCATCGACTCTCCACCTCCCTGAAAGTAAAAACTGCACGCCTGATATGTAATGTATTTTACATTACATATTGCGGTTAGACAAGACGGTTACATAAGAGAGATTCAAAAGAATGAAAACAGGCCGTTTTTCAACGGAATAATCGACAAGGTTTAGACGGTTCCGTTTTCAGAGTAAAAAATCGACAGTAACAGCCCTGTATCTGTATGGTCATATGACTTCCCAAACAATTTGGGTTTGGAGAGATTTTAACGGTCAAAGAGGACTCCGACACGTCCCCTTATTTCGTGAGTCTAGGAATCAACAGATCCTCCCAATCTCACCCTGCCGTTCCATGACGCGCGAACGGATTTCGCCGCACGGGAGCAAAGGGCGGCTGCCACGACGGAAAACAGTATCGGCGCAGGCGGTCTCTCCGTCCTGTGCTCCAACTCAGAAAAGCTCAGAAAAGGTTGTTGAAACTGGGGTAAAATGACGATGTCAACATCATTCAGACTCCTTAAAACAAGGATTCTCCCGATCTGGTTGTTGGCTTCATAAGCCGTAGGTCGTCGGTTCGAATCCAACCGCGCCACTAAGCGTCAGACTACCTGTTTCTAGGTGCCTGACGCTTTTTTTGTGTTTTGAACCAGGCCCCAAACCGGGAATTCTGCAATACAAAAAAGTGTGCCAACATATCTTGTTGATGGTTAAGCGCTATGAAACGCCCTCTGAAACTCCGCCGTCACAAAAAAAATGGCTGAGGTGAACCCGTTTAGCGGTCCCCTCCCCTCAATACAGTGCTATCCACTTTGGTGTTCATACGTCGATGTCTGGAGGCGCTTGTCTGATAAATGCCACATCGATCAAAACTAGGCTGAAGTTTTCGCTTCATATTGTCCTATGACCATCCGCCGTATTCGACCGGTATCGGAAAAACAGCCGCGGCAGAGGGGGTCTCGACGCGGTTTTCGCGATAAAACGGCATTTCCTGATCGGCTGGAGAACGGTTTTGAAGCGCTTAATCGCCCGGAAAAAGCCGGGGACGACCTTCTGCAAATGCTCTCTGACAAACTGCAAAAGGAAACGGGTCAAACTTCAAAAATGGCGAAGAGCCCTTCGGTCCCAAACCAGAGTCGCTCAGCCGGGACGGTTTGGGGAAGACCGTTCGGTCCGTTTGACGCCTGTTACCGGGGAAGAATTTCAGCAAGCAAAGAAACTCCGATTCCGGGTATTCCGATTTCCGGATTTTCGGACCGCGCCCATTTAATCGCGGTGTCGAGGTTCTCTGAAAAACCGACGTACTTCTCCTGTTTTACAATAGGGAACCATATCGGGTGAACGCGCCCTTCAAATCGGAGAAATCGTATGCGGACCAACGGGGAACAAGAGCAGATCAGAAGAAAACACCTTGTCGATTTCCAAAAGCCGAAAACCGAACCGGACAGGTTCTGACTCGTTCCCTTGCGAAAGTTGATTCCGTTGGCTAAAATGATTTCATTGCTCCGGCTTTGATTCCCTTTTTGGGGTGTATTATTACCTTGGCACTGTCAAGGACTGCCGGATTTACAATGACCCTAAAACCCCTTGCTTCCAAAGTTTTTGAAAATCAAATGAAGCGTTGCCGTATCATTCGTTGCCTTCTTGCCACTGGAATCATTTTCAGTTTGACTTCCTGCCGGAACTGCCGTGAAAAAACCGAAACAGTTTCCAAAACCGGACCGGTTACCGTGAATTTGCGCTATACAGGAAAGGACGGTGCGGCAAGAAAATTTGCCGACGAAATGATTTCAAGCGGAACGGTTGAAGCGATCCGAGCCGAAACAGGAAATCTGCGATACGAGTATTATGCCTCGCTTGATGATCCGGAAACGATTCTTCTGATTGACTGTTGGGAAAACCAGGAAGCGGTCGATGCGCATCATGCCACCGCAATGATGAAAACGATTACCGAACTGCGTGAAAAGTACGATCTTCACATGACCGTCGAGAGATACGTTGGCGCAGAAACTCCCGCTTCGGATGAGAAATTTCTGAGGAAGTGATCTTTCGAAATTGATCACCGTTCCGTTTTCCGCGCTTCTCGTTCGGATGGGGTTAACGCCGGGAATGGTTCCGAGAGTTCAAAATCAGATCATCGCAAAAGACAATTACCTATGGTTTGGACTAAAAATCCATTGGGTTTGTGTTAATTGAATTGGTTTTGCATTTCCAATATCTCAGCAGATCGGAGAAGAATGTCAAAACGAGTTGAAGCGGTCCCAATAAACCGGACAGGAAGATTGTCTTTGCTCTGCCAACGCCGGGAAAGGCCCGTGAAATGTCTTACGGTTGCGTTCGCCGCGGCGGCGTCCATCGGAAAGTTTGCGGTTTTCCCGCAAACAGCAAAATGGACAAAAACGGTATCGATTGCTTTACGTTTTTCCGACAGGTATCGCACTGACGTCCTGTCGCTTATGACCAATGATTCACAGGCCACCATGTCCATGACTAAATTCCGGTCAGGTCCAAACCGTAAACGATTACCAAAATTTTTGGCAATCGCGGCTGTCGCCGCCAAAGAAAAAATTTCCGTCCCGGACTGTCCGATGGGAATGGGGGCAATTCTGTTCTGAAACGGAAGTCACCCACTCAGCAGACTTGGATCGGCGGGCCTCCATGTAGCGAAAGCCGCGTGAAATGAGGAAAGCCGCCAAGTCTTCTGCGTAACTTTCATCGTTGACGCAGATGTAGCGATAATATAGAATTATTCCTTATGCGAACCGGAATGTCTGATTTTTGGGGGTTTTGTCAATGGCATGTTGGTAGAGTTGTGGCTTTTTATGACTTACATTATTTTTCGAGTCCATAAAATTCTTTTAATATTCCAAAATTTTGGGAAATTATGTTATAATATAGAAGTTCATTGCAAACAAAAAATAATCAATCCTTTAATATCAACTTGACGGAATGGCCGTTCAAGAAAAGGAAAACCATTTACCCAAAGAAAGGTGATTGCAGATGGCATTCAAATTGTGGCGCGGAAATTATACCTCCGGAACTCCCGATGCGAGCTATGAAAACGGAAAGATTTGGTCCGGGAGCTACACTTCCGGTACTCCCGCGGCCCGTTATGAAAACGGGAGGGTCTGGTCGGGAAACTATACTTCCGGCACTCCCGATGCCCGTTATGAAAACGGAAAGATTTGGTCGGGGAACTACACTTCCGGCACTCCCATGGCCCGTTATGAAAACGGAAAAGTCTGGTCGGGAAACTATACTTCCGGCACACCGGTTGCACGCTACGACGGTCCCGACGGCGGCGGAGCGGCGGCCGCGGCCTATTTGCTCTTTCTCGGTTAACCGAAAATGCTAAAAAGGGCAGAAACACCCACTGTTATGCCCTAAGAGCCTTCCTTTCAAGACAGAAGGCCTTTCGGCATCCGTTTTCGCTAATTTTCGAACCGGCTATCGTATAAGATAGCCGGGCAACGTCCGGGACAGAACGAAAATATTGCGGGACGGGAAAACCGCTTTGAGGAATGGAGTTCCTCAAAGCGGTCTCGGAAAGACGCGGAAAACGATTTCACACCCCTTATTTCGCAGTCCCGCCAGCCCCCGCAGGGACTGGAAGAAGCCCCAAAATCCTCTGCAACACAAATCTTTTATCCGTCCGAAAACCAGCCCGCCCCGATTGCCCGCCGGTTCGCGCCGGAGGGATGGACTACTTTTTGAAATTATCAAAATACCGCTCAATATAAGTGTCTACCGTTCTGAAATAGACTTCCGACCGGTCCAGGTCGTCGAAAAGCCGGTGGCCGGAATGAGGAAACTCGATGTAGTCGTGCGGCACCTTGTATTTTTCCAAGTTCTCGAGAAGCGGAAATTTCTGTGCCGGAGGCACGCGCCAATCGTGGGGGCCGTAGGCGAGTACGGTCGGAACCGTTTCGGCACTGACCATTGCGGAGGGGGAAATTGCGTTCACCGCCTCCTGAAAGGTTTCGGTTCCGACATCGTCGGCGGTATACTTCTTGCCGGTCAGAAGGCTGATAAAGGCGGCGCGTCTCTTGTCGCTTTTCTTTCCCCACAGGTCAGGCTCGAACGATGCCGGTGCCGACTGCTCGAAAACAAATTTCACCGGTACCGCCGCCGCGTTCGGGTTTTTATACGCGCAAAGCAGTGCCGTATACCCGCCGGCGGAAAAGCCGGTAAACGCCATTTCCGTGATGTTGTAGCCCCGTTTGGCGCACTCATCTTTGATGGCGTATGTTGTCGAAATGATCTCGTCGTACAGTGAAAAGAGATTCGCCGTACCGGGCCCTCTGTAAAGCGTGTAGTTCACCGAGGCGGCGACAAGCCCTTTCGACGCGTAGTAGGGGCAGATATGTCTCCCTTCCCGCTTGTCCCCTCCGGTAAAGCTGCCCCCGTGAATATAAAGGATGAGGGAATAGTTCCGCACGGAATCAGCCGGCTGAGGCAGGTACAGGTCGTATCTCGTCGACTTCTTTCCGTCTGAATCGAGGTTGCGAACCATTTGCCAGACAGCCGGGTCTTGCGGAACCTCAACGCAGCGGAACGACCGGTCGATCTTGTAATAGAAGTTCAGAAGGAAGAGGCCGCCTATGGCCGCTGCGGCTGCAACCAGAACGGCTGCGGCGCAAGTCGTCCTTTTCGAGGGCTTTTTCATGTTGCCGAATTCTCCCTAAACTTCAAAGGGTTTTTCGGGGAATCCGCGGTCAGTCAAGCCCCGCTGTCCAGCGAACCAGATTTCTCCAGAAAGCGGCGTAATCTTCCCCAACCTCAATAAAACCGTCGCCAATCTCCTGATGGATCCGTTTCGTTCCCCAATCGACGAAACCGCCGACCCAGTGGGGAGCGGCATCCGAAGCGAACGCGGCGGTACGCCCTTTTCCCGCATTGCCGACGGCCAGAAGCGGAACAATTTCCGCGACCGAAATCGAAAGAGACGCGGGCGCCGCACCGCCAACGGGGATCTGTACCGGATCCGACGGCAGCGGTTCCGGCTCGGCCGCGGAGTCGTTCATCGAAAAATTCAGGCGGACCCCTTCGATCAGAAGCTGCGCGTCTTTTTTCACGGTAAACGCGTTAAATCCGCCGATTCCGGGCGGGTTGTTCCACGGGAGCCCGTCGGTAATCGGGTGCGGTGCGCACCGATGGAGCAGAAGGGAAACCGGGTAGTTGCGCCGATCGTCCTCCTGCCTCATTTCAACCGGCAGAATCTCCGCGACCGGGGTTTTGTGGTATTCCCCCAGCCGGCCGTGAAAACTTTCCCACCCGCCGATCATCAGAAGGCCGGCACCCGATTCCGTAACACGGCTGACAATGTGCTCCAAAACCGGGGTGCCGTCAACCGCGGAACGCGGATAGTCGCTCAGAATGTAAAGATTGTACTCCGTCTCGAAAAAAGAGGGCGCCGGGGCGCTACCGCTGTCAACACGGTCGAACGTGATGCCGTAATGCGCCATCACCCCCGAAAGGTAACTCGCCGCGCCGCCGATCGCGTCGTCGCCGAAATAGCAGACATTCTTGCTCATTGGCGTTCCTCGAACAGGGGGGCGCACTTTTCCGGCTCGAACAGGTCGAAACGGACTTCGCGCAGATACTCTTTCGTGCCGCCGCGCCGCTGCATTTCGATCGTCAGCTCAATCTGTTCCTGGCTCTTATAGGCATAGATCGAGTTCAGCTTCAGTTCCAGCAGTTCGTCGGGAACACAGACGCGGATCGACGGCGGCGTGAGAAGGTTGCTGTAGGTCGGATACTCGTAAAGTCTCGGAATTTCGGGAATCGGTTCGCCCAGTTCCGGCCAGATGTTCCCCTGCGCGTGAAAGATGCTGATCATCATCTCGGTATTGGTGAACTTGTGGTCGGGGTGCAGGTCGGTCACCGAAGGGAGGAAAAGACGGGTCGGGCGCACCCGGCGCAGAAGCCAGACAAACGAGTTCTGGAGCCCCGAAGCGCCCGCAATCGCGTAAGCCGCGCCGGAATCATCGAACCGGCGTCCCGCCTGACGGTTCAGGTTCCCATCGTCGTAATGGAGAAAATAGAGGTTTTTTTCAGGCAGGCCGAGCATCTTAAACGAGGCCCGGCATTCATCGAGACGGATCGCGGCGATCGTCTCTTTCTGTTCCGGCCGGCAATACCCCATCTTTCCGTTCGTCACAACGGCTGCAGAAGTTTTGATTCCTGTCCGCAGCGCCGAGAGAAACGTCAGCCCGCAGCCGCAAACGATATCGTCGTCGTGGGGCGACATGAAAAGCCATGACTCGTTCTCCCCCTGCCAGCCGGGCCAGACTTCGGCGGGATTTTCGGATTCAATAAGACGCCCGGCGTCGGTCCGCTGAAAAACAATCTGTTTTAAATCTTTCATTTTTACCTTCTTTAACGTAATGAAATCGGCCCGGTGAAACTAATCGCCGAGATCGTAGGAATCGGTGTCAGCGTAGAGAACGGCGTCGGCGTGGCGGCGCAGGATCGTCGCGGGACATTCGGGCGAGATCCCGCCGCTGACGGTTCTCATGACCGCGGCGCGTTTCGTTGGGGCGGGAACAGAACAGACAAGCGCTTTGGCGCCCATCAGTGCGGGTACCGTCAGCGAAACCGCCTGTTTGGGTACCGCGTCGAATGCGGGAAAACAGCCGTCGTTGACCTGCTGCTGACGGCAGACATCGTCGAGATCAACGACTTTCACCAGAGCCGGTTCGTCGAAATTGACCGGAGGGTCATTAAAGGCGATATGTCCGTTTTCGCCGATCCCCATGCAGACCAGATCAACCGGAGCCGCCGAAAGAATTTCGGTATAGCGGGCGATAATTTCAGCGGAACTCAGGTTCAGCGAGGTATCGTCGAGGTAAAGAAACTCCTTAAACGGAACCTTGCTGACGATATGGTCGTAAAGGTAGCGCGAAAAGCGCTGGGGCGCTTCCGGAGCCAGCCCGATATATTCGTCCATATGAAGGCCGACGACCCGCCCCCAGTCGATCCCCTCGGCGGCGGCCAGCGTCTCGAGTGTTTCGTTTTGACTCGGGGCGGCGGCAAAGATTACGCGGACTTCGTCCTGCCTTTTCAGAGCTTCGCGGATGATTGCGGCGGCGCGCGTACCGGCGGCGGCGCCCAGGTCACGGCGCGAAGAATAGACGCTGACGTTTAACTGATCGACCCGGAACGATCGGATCGGGGAAAGATTCGGGATGGAAAGTGACATCGTGCTCCACACTCATAAGGGGTATCGGCCGGATTCCCCGCGCCGGGCCGCGGGAAATCAAAGGGGCGGAGAAAAAACCGCGGCGAAAATGACCTGCCGTTCCGGCAGTACCGGCGGTTCTCCGTTTCGGGAATATTATGTCAGCTCGCCGAAAAAAAGTAAAGAGGTAAACCCGCTCTCATTCTAAAAAATGCGCGATAGGGTATAATAAGCGCGGAGCGTGTTCGCTGCCGGCCGTTACCCCCTGTAAAGAGAGGAATTTCCATCCATGTCCGAAACCCCTAAACGCGTTACGCCGGTTTCTCTGCGGAAGATGAAAGAGAGCCGCAGTCCCATCGTAATGATGACAGCTTACGATTTTCCCTCGGCGGAACTTCTCGACAGGGCGGGTGTCGATGTCATCTTGGTCGGCGACAGCCTGGGAACCGTCATTCAGGGGAAAAAGACCACCCTTTCGGTTACGCTCGACGAGATGATCTACCACACCGAGCTGGTCGCCCGCGCCGCAAAACGTGCGCTCGTGGTTGCCGATCTCCCCTTCCCTTACGCGCAGCTGGGACCCGCCGATGCGGTTCGAGCCTGTGCCGAAATCCTAAAACAGAGCAACGCCGGCGCCGTGAAGATCGAAGGGGGCGAAAAGCGCGCCGATGTCGTTCGTGCCGTTACCGATGCCGGAATCCCCGTCATGGGGCATTGCGGCCTCATGCCGCAGGAGATCCGAAAACTCGGCTGCTATAAGGTCCAGCGCGACGAAGACGCTCTCCGCCGCGATCTCGCCGCCATTCAGGAAAACGGCGCGTTCGCCGTCGTCCTCGAATGCGTGCCGCGCGAAATCTCCCGGCGGCTGACCGCCGAACTGGCGATTCCGACAATCGGCATCGGCGCCGGGGCCGGCTGCGACGGCCAGGTTCTCGTCTTTCACGACCTTTTGGGCTACCATCTGCCCGAAGAAAAAGCTCCGAAACATGCCCGCGCTTACGCCGATCTCGGCTCGGTGATTACCGGCGCCGTCCAAAGGTACGCCGACGAGGTCCGAAACGGCCAATTCCCCTCCGACGAGAACTCCTTTTAGCCGAACTCCCTTGACAAAAAGGAATATGTCAGGTAGATTTGAGACTGTAGCGTTAAGAACCTCGTACTCACCGCGGGTACGCCGTTTTGCCGCAGAAAAAAAGGAACGGTATCCTCGAAACGGTAAGTTGCACGCCTTTCGGGGGCCGGCCAGACCGAACGGTAAAGCCCGCGTCAGTTTGATCTCCTTTGTGTGCAGCGTCTCTCCCGATCCCGCGGCCGGCGGCGCATTCGCCGCTTTGCCGAACGTGAATGTTCCGCCGGGCCGGCCGATGGTTCAGAAGTTTTAACAGCCGAAGCGTTCAAAACGCGAGGCGATCGTTCATCATTGTTTAAAGAAAGGACTGTATTATGAAGTTTCGCTGCAAAGTCTGCGGTTACATCCACGAAGGGGACACCCCTCCCGAGAAATGCCCCCAGTGCAAAGCTCCCGCCTCAAAATTTGAAGAGGTCAAAGAGAATTCCGGCGAAGCCGCTTACGCCACCGTCCACAAAATCGGCGACGGCGTTGTCGAAGACGCGGAAATCGTCGAAGGGCTCAAAGCCAACTTCATGGGCGAATGCACCGAAGTCGGCATGTACCTCGCCATGAGCCGCCAGGCCGACCGCGAAGGATATCCCGAAATCGCCGAAGCCTACAAGCGGATCGCTTTCGAAGAAGCCGAACATGCCGCCAAGTTTGCGGAACTCCTCGGCGATGTTGTGACCCCCTGCACCAAGAAAAATCTTGAAATGCGTGTTGAGGCCGAAGCGGGCGCGTGCGCCGGAAAATTCGAAATCGCCAAAAAGGCGAAACAGCTCAACTACGATGCCGTTCACGACACCGTTCACGAAATGGCGAAAGACGAAGCCCGTCACGGCGCGGCGTTCAAGGGGCTCCTCGACCGTTATTTCGGCAAATAACCGAACCCCTCCCCTTTGAAAGACGTTCTTCGAAACGGCTTTCAAATTCTTTCTGCGACCGACCCTTCGGGGTTGGTCTTTTTTTTCGCAATCGCCGCAGCAGCGCCGGCGGAAAGCCGTCCTGCGGGGGATAAAAAAAGCCGGACATCAAACGATGCCCGGCCTTTTCGCGATGACGCGGCTTGCCGAGAATGCGCGGTCAGAAATATTTTTCGTCCAGTTTCCCCCGATCGCTCAGGAAGAAAACCCGCTGATTCCGCGAACCGCGGAAACAGATGTCGAGGGATCTCTCTTTTTCAAGATAGGGACCGTCGACCAGAATATCGGCTTCCGCCAAAAGGGCGTCCCAGTCAGGGTTCTTCGCCTCGCGGAGTTTCTCGTAAAGATATCCGGTATAGACCATCACGGTTTTGCCGGCCTCCCGGCACATTTTCGCCAATTTCGCCAGCGCGCGGGCATGCAGGAACGGTTCGCCTCCCGAAAAGGTAACGCCCGAAACGAGCGGGTCGGCTGCGATCCGGTCGAATAACTCGCCGACAGTCATCCGCTCCCCCCGTCCCGTCAGGGCGTGGGTTTCCGGATTATGGCAGCCGGGGCAATGATGGGGGCACCCCTGGGTGAAAATCACAAAGCGCACCCCCGGCCCGTCGGTAATCGATTCCGGCTCGATACCCGCAACGAGGATATCGTCAGTGGGTATGCTTGACACGGTCTTCGACTTCCTTCCGTTTTGCGTTGTTGAACCGGTCAAGGGTACCGACAAGGTAGCCGGTAATGCGGCGAATCCGCTCGAACGGCTGGTCACCCTCTTCGCGTCCGCATTTCGGGCACTTGTCGTTGATGATTCCGGTATAGCCGCAGACCGGATCGCGGTCGACCGGATGGTTGATCGCCCCGTAACCGATCCCCGCCTTGCGCATCATGTTGACGATATCCTCGAAGGCTTCCGGATTGTGCGAAATGTCGCCGTCAACCTCGACATAGGTGATATGCCCGGCATTGGTCAGAGCGTGATACGGCGCTTCAAGACGGATCTTCTCGAAAGCGGTAATATCGTAGTAGACCGGAATATGGAAACTGTTGGTGTAATAGTCGCGGTCGGTCACCCCTTCGATCAGGCCGAACCGTTTCCGGTCGATTCGGACAAAGCGGCCCGAAAGCCCTTCGGCGGGAGTCGCCAGAAGCGTGAAGTTCAGCCCCATTTTGCGGGAATAGCTGTCGACCTTTTGGCGCATAAAAGTGACGATTTCAAGGCCGAGGTTCTGAGCGGTTTCGCTCTCGCCGTGATGGACACCGATAAGGGCCTTAAGCGTTTCGGCAAGCCCGATGAACCCGACCGAGAACGTGCCGTGTTTCAGAATCTCGCCGACCTCGTCGTCGGGGGAGAGTTTGTCGCTGTCGAGCCAGCACCCCTGCCCCATCAGGAAGGGGAAATTCTTCACCTTCTTGTGGGACTGGAACTCAAAACGTTCGAGCAGCTGCGCAACGCAAAGGTCGATCTTGCGGCTCAGTTCATCGAAGAACCAGTCGATGTTCCCGTGCGCCTTAATGGCGATCCGCGGCAGATTGATCGAGGTGAACGAAAGATTTCCGCGCGAGAAAGCGATCTCACGTTCCGGATCGTAAACGTTCCCGATCACGCGGGTCCGGCAGCCCATGTAGGAAATTTCGGTTTCCGGACGCCCCGGCTTGTAGTAGGAAATATTAAACGGCGCGTCCTGGAACGAGAAGTTCGGGAAAAGGCGCTTGGCGCTGACGCGGCAGGCCAGCTGGAACAGATCGTAGTTCGGATCCCCTTTCCGGGCATTGACACCCTCTTTGACGCGGAAAATGTGGATCGGGAAGATCGGCGTCTCGCCGTCGCCCAGACCGGCTTCCTGCGCCAGAAGCACGTTCTTGGTCACCATCCGCCCTTCGGGGGAGGTGTCGGTTCCGTAGTTGATCGAGGAAAACGGAGTCTGCGCGCCGGCGCGGGAATGCATCGTATTCAGGTTATGCACGAGCGCTTCCATCGCCTGGAATGTGGCGCGGTCGGTCTCGCGGAGCGCTTCCTTCACGGCGAACTTCTGCGATTTGGCGACGATGTCGGCGTCGATCCCCTCTTCCTGGGTCAGGCGCAGAGCTTCCTGTTCGAGGTAATCGGCTTCCTTTTCGGGGGTAAATGTGTAGCCCGCCTCGAAAATCTCGCTCTGGAGCTTTTTGAGCTCGTTCATATCGACGTTGCTCCCCGAGTAGAGCTCGAGGGCCTTGGCAAGGTTCTGGCGGTAGAGGCGGCGGTACGTCTTGTTAACGCCCGCGCCCAGAGCGTAATCGAAGTTCGGGATCGACTGCCCGCCATGCTGGTCATTCTGGTTCGACTGAATCGCGATGCAGGCCAGCGCGGCGTAGCTCTGGATATCCTGCGGTTCGCGCAGAATCCCGTGGCCGGTGCTGAACCCGCCGTTAAACAGACGGGTCAGGTCGATCTGGCAACAGGTCGTCGTCGTGGTGTAAAAATCCATGTCGTGGATATGGATATCGCCGCTGTCATGGGCTTCGGCGAACTCGGGACGCATCACATTGACCTTGAAGAAGTGTTTCGCCCCTTCCGACCCGTATTTGAGCATCATGCCCATCGCGGTATTGCCGTCGATATTGGCGTTCTCGCGCTTGATGTCGCTGTCATCGGCATCTTTGAAGGTGATGTCGGTGTAGGTTTTCATCAGCCAGGAATTCTGCTCGCGGATCTTGCTCCGCTCTTTGCGGTAGCGGCTGTACTGCAGAGCCGTGATCACGTGCCCCGCTTCTTTGAGAACCTCCTCGACACGGTCCTGGATCTCTTCGACGCTCGGTTCGGTCAGACCTTCCGAAATCAGACGTTCGGTAACGCGGCCGGCAAGCTCCGTCAGATAGGAATCGTCCTGATGCTGGCGGTTTGCATCAAACGCTTTGCGCATCGCATCGGCGATCTTCTGTTCGTTGAAAGGGACTTCGCGGCCGTCGCGCTTAACAATCGACTCAATCATGGGAGTAGCAGCCTTATGGGAATCATTCGAGGAAACGAGAACGGAATCTTCACGACAGATAACAGACATTGCACCTTGCTCCTTTTTCTGTGGTAATGTGGTTGAATGTGGTTGGAACCGTCTAAAAATGGACATCCGAGATGAGCTTTGCCACCGGCGAGAAGGAATACGCGGCATCTTGCCGAAGGGCGCTGCGGCGCCCTTGTTCAGACTCCCTTCTGTCCGCTCAACTCGCAGAATTCGGAAATTTCGGTGGAACCGGCTCGATCCGAGCGACCTTTGAACGATCCTGAATCCGACCTGGCCTGCACAACCCTGGGATTGTGCCCGTTTATCCAATTTGCCTATCTATAAAACTATATATAGGATTTACGGCCACCAAATTCCTGTATTTAGTAGCAGTATACATCATAAATCGTATCATTACCAGAGGGCAATGAGTAAAAATCCCAAAATTTTTCTCCTTCGGGAGGCGAAAATCGGCTTTGAGCTCGTCATAGCAACGGCGAAAAAATTTTGAAAATTTTTTCTCGCCCCCTCCGGCACCCCGTTTCAGAAAAGAACCTGGGTAAGATTGGAAAATTAGGTATGCCGCTGATCGAAAAAAGGAGATTTTTCGCAACCGCCAAAACCGTCAGGATCGTTGAATATGAATCCGGCACGGGTAAAATGAAAGGCAAAAGTTCATCCCCGCCGCGGCGGCCGTCCCGTTTCCCAGCCAGCGGCGCCCGGGCCGTTTGTATCAATTTTACGCAATTCACCAAGAATCTCCGATGAAAACAGATCCCCGTTCCCTTTTTCTTTCCGCAGCCGCCGCGCTCCTCACCTTTCTGAGTCTCGTTCCGGCCCGCGCGGACACTCCCCAGATCCGCCTTCTTCAATCCGAAGAGGGCGTCCGAATAGGCTTCTGCGGCCGCAGCTCCGACGGGGCGGAAACCCTTTTCGCGTCGATGCTCCTCCCCGCCGGGATGACGGCGCGCGCCGAGGGGGAGACGCTGATCGTTCAAAACGGCTCTTACACCCTCACGATCACTCCCGAACCTCCCCGATTCATCCTCTTTCGGGTTGAGCCGCTCCCGGGGGAAGGCCAGGAGCCGCTCGGCAAAATCGTTCTCCCCCCCATTTCACTCGAAGGGAACGATTCTCCGGAATCGCTCCGCGCGTTCGGCTCAGGCGGCCTGACTCCGGTCGACGGGCACCGGGGAAGCTATGCGTTTCTGGGAATCGTAAACCCCGAAAATAACGCCGGCGTTCTGGCGGGCTGGCTGACAAGCCGGCACGGAAGCGGCGTCTTCTTCTCCGACACCGAAAACGGCAGCGTCCGTCTCACCCCGCAGATCGATTACGGCGCGTGGCAGGTTCCCGCAGACGGCGGGGATAAAAGCGAAACAATGGTTCTCGGCGCGTTCGACGACCTGCGCGACGGTCTGGAGGCATACGGCGATACACTCGCCCTCCGGAACAATGTCCGCCTGAAACCGGCTCCCTGCGGCTACTGTACCTGGTACAGCAACAAAAACGGCGGCTGCGGCAGCGAAGAGACGACCGCCGAGTTTGCGAAGATCGCCGCCGAAAAACTCGTTCCGTACGGGATGTCCTTCTTCCAGATCGACGACGGCTGGCAGCTCGGCGCGGGAACGAACGGTCCGCGAAAGAATTTCACCGCGCACGACCCGAACGGCCCCTACCATTCCGGCCTGAAAGAAACATCCGGCCGTCTCGCCTCCCTGGGCCTGACAACCGGCATCTGGTTCATGCCCTTTTCGGGAAACTACGACGACCCCTGGTACGCCGACAAGCAGGATCTCTTCATCCGAAGCGCGATCGACTACCCGTCCCAGGGGGAAAAGAACACACGCCGATTCTCCAATATCGACCAGACGAAAGACGCCCCTTACGAAACGTTCTGGGGAGGAACCTGTCTGGACATGTCGAATCCGAAAACCCGGCAGTATGTCGCCGACGAGGTCAGCCGCATTGTCAGGGACTGGAACTGCCGCTATTTCAAGATCGACGGGATGTGGACCGGAGCTGGAATCGAACAGCTCTACGTGAACGACGAATACCTTCCCGACGATATCGGGAATCAGAAGTTCTTCAATCCGGCCCTTTCGAACATGGAAGTCTACCGTCTCGGACTCGAAACGGTCCGGAAAGCCGCAGGCGACGACGTCTTCATTCTGGGGTGCAACGTCTCGCAGAATATGCGCGTCATGGCGGCTTCGATCGGCTATGTCGACGCCATGCGGATCGGTCCGGACAACGGCGCCTCCTGGGAAGGGATCTGCCGCGGCCCGTGGCGCGCGACAAACCGCTACTTCTACAACGGGCGCGTCTGGTGGAACGATCCGGATCCGGTCTACGTCCGGGACGAGATTCCGCTGCAGCACGCGCAGACGATCACCTCGTGGGCGGCGATCTCCGGCCAGCTCTACGCGTTCAGCGACTGGCTCCCCGACCTTTCCGACGAACGCGTCAACGTTTTGCGCCGCACCATGCCGAACCATCAGCGGAAGACTGCCCGTCCGGTCGACCTGTTCACGTCCGATCTGGCGCGGGTCTGGGTTCTGACCGATCCGGCCGTCGACGGTGTCCGTCCCGCGCGCGCCGTGGTCGGCATTTTCAACTGGAACGAAAACCAGCCCGAATCATTCCGCCTTTCCGCCGAAAAACTCGGGCTTGAAAATGCCGATTCCTATGCGGTCTACGACTTTTGGGGAGACCGCTTCATGACCGACGGCGGTCCCGGTGTTCCGGTCGATGTCACCGTGCCGCCCGCCTCGTGCCTGATCCTGGCGGTCCGTCCGATCACCGACTCCCGCCCCGTTCTCCTGAGCACCTCGCGGCACGTCACGCAGGGGATTCTCGATGTCGACGTTGAACTCTGGCATCCCGAAATCGAAACGCTCGATGCCGGGATGCTCGCCATCGGCATCAATCCGGAGAAAGGGGCTCTGACCGAAGAGCTTTCCTATCAGCTGCGCATCTGGCGGCCGGGTCCCGCCGAAGAGATCGGAATATCGTGCAGTGTACCGCCCGACATGGGGCCGTGCGCCATCGAGCCGGAACCGGCGGGAAACGGTACGCTTTACCGCATCACGCTCCCGCGGATCGAAAAGCTCGACCCAAGTCAAAAACAGGTCATCTTCGGGGTTCTGTTCCCCAAACGGGAAAACCCTTAACAGAACCAGCGGACAGGGGTGTCCCGTCTCGGAAAGAGCCGGAAACGCCCCCCGACTGCCCCGTTTCCGGCTAGGCGGTCATCCCCTTGGTCAGCGCCATGAATGCGGTTTCGAGGTTGATCTCCTCTTCCCGGAACGACCGGATCCGGAACCCTTCCGCGATAAGGCGGGGAAGAAGTTCGGCATACGCGTCGAGCGTCACCCCTTTCTTCACCGTCACCGCAATCTGCCCCTTCTTCAGATCGGCCGATTCGACCTCCGGCTGATCCGAAAGAAATCTCAGCGCGTCGTCGGCCGACCGGCCCGGCGCCCCGCCGGCCGGTTCGAGGAGTTCCACGACCAGAACCGGCCGGTCGCGCACCTTTTTCATCACCTCGTTCACTTCGGCATTGACCAGCAGCTCGCCGCGCTCGATAATGCCGACCTTGTTGCAGATATCGGCGAGTTCCGGCAGGATATGGCTCGAAACCATGATGGTCTTCCCCCGCTGCCCGAGCCGTTTAAGGAGTTCGCGCATTTCGATGCGCGCACGGGGGTCAAGCCCGCTCGCCGGCTCGTCCAAAAGAAGTACGGCCGGGTCGTGGAGAAGAACCCGGGCCAGGCCAAGCCGCTGGGTCATTCCGCGCGAAAGGCTCGTGACAAGCGCCTCGCGTTTATACCCCAGATCGACCAGTTCCAGAACGTCATCGCAGACTTTCTTCCGCGCGGCGCCCCGGATCCGGTACGCCGAGGCAAAAAACTCGAGATACTCGATCACCTTCATGTCGTCATAGACACCGAAAAAATCGGGCATGAAGCCGATCTGCCGGCGTATCTCCTTCGGCCGTGTATAGATCGAAAGCCCGCAGATATACGCTTCGCCCCAGGTCGGCTGAAGAAGGGTCGCCAGGATTTTCATCGTCGTCGTTTTCCCCGACCCGTTCGGTCCGATAAATCCGAACAGATCCCCTTCCGAAAGGCTCAGATTAAGGCCTTTCAGGGCGAAAAGCCGGCCGTACTGTTTTGTCAGGTCTTCGGTTTTGATCATTTCCATTCGCTTCACCGCCCTTCCGCGTTATCAGCCTCTTCTCTTTCGACCGGAATCCATATTCGTACCGCTCTTCCCCGGTCTTCCGCCGTCCAGGCCCCTTTCCCGCCGTCCGAAAGGCTGACCGTCAGCGCGGTATTTTCCCTTTCCGTCTCCCCCCAGAGAATCGCGCGCCCCGCGTCGAGAGCGTCCGTGCCGTCCAGCCGCAAAACGGTTTCATTCCCGAGCCCTGCGGCCGAACGCCCCCCCGCCAGGCGGTAGAACGCGGCGACACGCAGAATCGGAAGAAGATCGGCCGCGGTATCGCTGTACCGCTCCCAAACCGGCTGGTCGGGAAAATCGCCGAAACGCCCGTCAAACGGATTGACGCTGCCGAGAAGAAGACGCTGGACCTCGTCGGTCTTCGGCGTTTGACTTTCAAGAACCGTCTCTCCCGGCGGAATCGTTCCGAGAAACCTCGCCTTTCCGCGGTAAAAGAGAACCGCGCCGGAAATCGGCACCGGGAGCGGATTGACAATCCGGCCGGTCAGTTCCCCGTCATGTTCGGCCAGCCGCGCGCCGAACGGCTTCAGGCGGGCGCGCCACCGTCCGTGAATCGAACGGGTCGAACGGATCGGAACCGGAAAGTTCCGGATGGTTCCCCCGTTCAGAGTATACTCTTCGTCCGGGCTCCCGAAAAAACGGATCGGGGAAGAAATGCCCCCCAAACCGGACCCGGTCAGGCCGAGCCACGCAAGACGCGACTCGGCGTCGGCGGCATCGGCCAGCGCGCTTTCCGCGGTAATCCGGAAACGGGCGTCCGACGGGACGTAGATTCCCCCCCACACTTCGCCCCGCGCCCGGCCCGTCGCCGCGTCGATATCGGTGATTTCGGCCCGGTTCAGGCAAAACTCGTCCGGCCGGAACGCGCGGCCGAGCCAGACCGCCGACGCGGCAAAAATCAGAAGCCAGCAGGGGAGCGTGATCCACGTGGCGTTCGGCCGTCTCAGAAGACGGTGAACCAGAAACCAGTCGAACGGACCGATCACCGCGGCAAAGAGCGCCAGCAGGGCAAAGACCGCCGAAAAGGGGAGCGGCCGTATCCCGCGGAACCGGTCGAGCGCCGAACGGAGTTCCCCCGCCAGATCGCTGTAGCCCAGCCGCAACAATCCTGTCTGCTCGGCCTGGCTCGTCAGCCGGCTGACTTCGGACGAGAAGATCTTCATCAAAAGTCCGGATCGGCCGTTCCAATTCGATAAAGGCGCCTCCTGCGGATCGGGCGCGAAAAAGATCAGCGTCCCGAACCCGATCGGCCGGCGGACAAGGAGCGGAAACTCCCCTTCGTTTAATACCGATTGCGCGTCCGGGGCAAGCGTTTCGAGATCGGTGAATTTCAGGTAGGGAGAATCGAGCGAGCCGAGCATCACCAGATTCTTCGCATGGGGCACAAAGCGTACAAGCGAAGGCGCAGCGCGGAGCTCCGCCGGTTTTTCGGCACGTATCGTGCCCGGCGCCAGAGCGGCAAGCGGTCCGCCCGGAGCCAGAACCGCCGAGGGGCCCGCCGCGCCGAAAAGGACCGTTTTCCCCCCCTGCGCCGTCCACTCCAAAAGGAGACCGGCCGCGTCTTCCCCCCCCTCGAAAGCCGCGGTGTCCGACGTGTTCAGAATAACCAGGTCAACCGCGTCGAGGCTCTCCGGCTCATGGGGCAGGTCCGCTATCTTCGCGATCGGAACCGGAACAGGAACCCGTTCGGCAGGCAGCTGCAGCGCGGCAAGCATTTGCGTGACCGCCGAAATATCCCCTCCGACGACCAGCCAAATCGGGCGCCGCGAATCGACCGGTTTCGGCAAAGGAGGGGTTTCCTGCACCGCCCCTTCCCCAGCCCGAAGCGCGGGAGGAACCCCGCCGGGGTGAAAAACGCGGCGGTCGAGGAGTTCTCCGCCGGCGGCAAAGAGGCTCACTGTCAGCGGAGCGTTCTCCCGCCCCGGCATAAAGAGGAGATCGGCCGAAAAGGGGCCGGTATCCGGAATCGGAATCTCCTGTTCCCAGCAGGCCGCCGCCGAGTCAGGATCCTCCGATTTCAGCACAGCACGGACGGTCTCCCCCTGACCGCCGGAAATCCGCAAACGCGCCGGCGTTAAAAATCCGCACTTGTAACACCCGTCAAATCCGACCGAAAGCCCTTCGATCGCAATACCGGCCGCCGGAACCGGCTCAGGTTCTGAAGCCGGACGGCTCTCCGAAGCGAAAGGACGCCCCCCCCATAACAGGAGAAATGCGGCAAGAACCCCAAGTGCGCGAAAAACGGATTTCACGGTTTCTCCTCGTCGGGACAAACGCAGACATACTGCCCGCAGCCGGGACACCCCGCCCCGTACTTCTCGGTCAGCGCCTGCGTCAGGTCAATCCCGGCAACATTGGCGATCGTGGTCAGCCAGGCGATCACATCGGCGAACTCGCCGCGAAGCTGTTCTTTCGTCTCGCTGCGCAGCGAGGTCGCCAACTCGCCGATCTCCTCGATCAGCCACATGAAGGTCGCCTCGATCCCGCGCTGGGCGTCCTTCTCGTAATACATTTTTTTAATCAGCGCCTGAAAATCGCGGAATGTAATCTCTTTTTTTTCGTCCAAAATAAAACCTGTCCTATTCTCCGCAAAAAACGGTCATTCAAAACGGCATCGCTCAGGAATCGGTTTCGATCATCCCGCTTTCCCGGGCCTCCTTTTTCAGTTTTTCTTTCCCTGCCCAGATGGTGATATGGTCCCAGGGGAGCTCCTCGTCGAGCCGGTACGGCGTATGGGCAATCGCCATCCGGTCGATCCCCGATTCCTTCTCGGCTTCATCCCAAACGCGCCAGTCAAACATATCTTTCCATGCCTCAAAGCGCGCCCCTTTCCGCCAGGCCAGTTCAATCACCTTGGCGACACGGCGGTCCCCCCGCGCTAAAAGCCCTTCGAGAAGACTTGTTTTGAGATAATGGTATTTCAAGTCGACCGACCGGCCGCGGGGCCGGGTCCGGAGCCGCTCGTGCGTGCGGCGAAAGACCTCTTCGGTGGCCATCGGCGCCCACTGAAGGGGAGTTTGGGGTTTCGGAATGAAATTCGAGACATTCGCGACAATCACCGGCCATTTGCCCCGGACCTCTTTCCCCAGCCGGGAAACCCGTTCGCAAAGATCGATGATCCCGTCAACGTCTTCGTCGGTCTCGCCGGGAAACCCGACCATAAAATACATCTTAATCCGATAAAACCCGTGTTCAAACGCGCTCCGGCATCCGCTCATCAGATTCTCGTCGGTCACCCTCTTCGCGATTTTCCTGCGCATCGAGTCCAGCGCCGCTTCCGGAGCGATGGTCAGCGCGCTTGAACGTTCCGTCGTCAGGTTCGCCACCACCTCGGAAAGCTGGTGATTGACCCGCAGACTCGGCACCGAAACCGCGATCCCTTTCGGCGCGGCCTCTTTCGTAAACGTGTCCATCAGCGCGTCGAATTTCGGATACTCGCTCGACGAAAGCGAAAGGAGCGTAACCTCATTGTTGCCGGTCCTCTGACACGCGCCGACCGCCGCTGAGACAATCGGGTCGATATCGCGGAACCGAAGCGGCCGTTTAATGGTGGTACTCTGGCAGAACCGGCATTTTTGGGGGCAGCCCCGCATAATTTCGATCGCCACGCGGTCCTGAACGCTTTCGACCAGCGGCACCACCGGCGACGAAGGGGGCTCGTAATCGTTCAGGCTTTTGATGATGGCGGGATAGATAAACTCGGGCACACCCGGTTCGGTCGGCCGGGGCCGGCGGGCGCGTCCGGTCGGCGAGATCTCGACAGAATAGAACTCCGGCACGTATCCCCAGGAAAACCGGCGCGCCATTTTCAGAAGCATGTCGCGGCGCAGACGGCGCGACTCCCCGGCCGGAAATCGTTCCCAATCCGCCGGTTTCCGGCCGAGATGTGACTCATAAATACGGGGAAGCCCGGCCTCGGAACGAAGTTCAAGCCAGTAATCGATCATCTCGGTCTGCGCCGCCTCGCCGTCCCCGACCAGAAAGAAGTCGATAAACGGGGAAAGCGGTTCCGGATTAAACGCCGCGGGCCCCCCCGCCATCACCAGAGGGTCTTCGGCGCGCCGCTCTTCGCGGTGGATCGGAATTCCCCCCAAATCGAGCATCGTGAGGATATTGGTTGAACTGAGCTCGTGCTGCAGGGTAAACCCTAATATATCGAACGACCAAAGGGGAGAAAACGTCTCGAGGGAATAGAGCGGCAGGCGGTTTTCACGAAGTTTCGCCTCCATGTCGGGGAACGGGGCAAACGCCCGTTCGCAGCAGAGGTCCGGCCGCTTGTTCACGATCGCGTAAAGAACCTGGAGCGCGTAGTTGCTCATGCCGATCGCGTAGGCGTCGGGAAACGCGAAACAGAATCTTCCCCGAAGGTCCTGCGCCTCTTTGACGACCCGTCCCAATTCCCCCCCGATATACTGGCCGGGAAGCTGAACATCGGGCAAAAGGATCGACTCGACCTTTCTTCTCAGTTCCGGGTCAAAGTAGTAGGGGGTGTTCTCGACCCTCATCAAAGCGCTCCTGTCAATCCCATGTCAATGCCGGCCTCCGATTCATTCTATTTTATTTTCAGGAAAAGAGAAGGCATCTTCCCCGTTTTGCCGATCGCGGCCGAAAGATTTTTCCCCGGCCAAACCGGTTCCGTGAACCGTTTCCCGAAGCTCTTCGCGCCGCCGGAGATTCCCCGGCGGCAGAGAACCGTCAGGGGAAATTCGCAGAAATTATCGGGAATCCCCCGCCCCGAATTATTTTGATGTCGTAAACTTCAGATACAGGGTGTTCTGTTCAGATACAGGGTGTTCTGTCGAACCGGACACTTGATAAAACAAAAAGTTTTTATAAAATACGTAAACAGCTTAACTTACCGTTTTTTAGAGAAAAAGGGAAAGATAATGAAAAAGAGTTATTTCGGGTACATCGGAACATTCCTTCTGGGAATGGCCTCTCTGCTGATGACCGTATCAGCATCGGCCCAAGGGGATTGCTGCGACGAATGCGCCGGCTATGCCGCCGGTCCGGTCGGGCTTCCTCTCCTGGGGCATCACGGTTTCGGACTTGGGATCCCGGGCGGCGGGCTTGCCAACAGCGATTTCGGCCGGCGTGCCATTCCGGCTCCGGTCTATTTCGCCAACACCTACCCGGAATACCTTTACGGTTCCCCCAACATTTACGCCGGTTTCGACGAATACGATACCGATATCGCTTTCGTCAGCCCGGTTATCGGCAAAACGCCGTTCCACTACGACTACTACAACGACCAGTACAACTATTCCCCCTACTACGGGAAGCGTTGGGATAAAAACTGGTATATCACCGACCAGGTCGCTTACCGCAGCGACGATTCCGCCGTTTCGGCCGGGGCGATCGCCGAATCCGCGAGTTACGGCGATTCGGACCAGGGTGCGCTCTCCCTTCCCCGCGAAGCCGAAAGCGGCAGTGCCGTTAAGGCCCAGCCGGCCGAAACTCCGGCTGTCCCCGCCCAGCCTGCGGCTCCCGAACCCGCCGACACCCATATCACTCAGGCCTCTTATACGGTCAGCAGTTATGAAGGCGCCTACCAGGGCCGGTTCATCTATAATTTCGAGAGTTTTTGCGACGACGATCCTCCCTGCTGCCTCCTGCGCCCGATTGCATGTGTTGCCCGTGCGCTTTTCGGCTGCGGGGGCTGCGGCGTCTGCGGCAGTTGCCGTGCGTATAACGGCGGTTTCGGCCGTTACTGCTGCGAGGCGTACAGCGGTCACGGCGGCTACGGCGGGTTCAACTGTCCCGGATACCGGGTCGGGGGATGCGGCCGGCCTTTTGTCGACCCGTTTGCCGAAGGATACGCAGTAGACGCGTACGGAACCTGCTGCGACGGAATCTATGTCGATTCCTATTCTGACTGCTCCGACTGCGCCGGCGGCGTTTTCCTCGACGGAAACGCCTGTGGTAGCGTCGCCAATACTGAAGCCGATCCGGAAGAGGCGGCGTCCGAAGACGATTCTTCCGACAACGCGGAACCTGCGCAGGACGATCAGGTTTCGACCGATTCCGCGGCCGAAGGGTCGGATTCCCCCGCACAAGACGAAAATTCGGACCTGATACCGCAGAAGGGCGGCGCAACCGATCCGGCCGTCCCCTCGGAGTCCGGCGCCCAGTCTCTGGAACAGACCATGCCCGAGGAACCGGAACCGCCTATCCTTCCCGAAGCCGAACCGGAAAGCGACGATGGGTTCCGCGGTATCTTCGGCCCGGCCTCCAGCAATGCCGAACCGGAAGAGACCATGACCATCGGAAGTATCCGGATGCAGGTTCCCGAAAACGCCGTGGTCATCATCAACGGCTACCGTACCAAACTGACCGGCGCGGTCCGGACCTTTGTCGCCAAAGACCTCGTTCCGGGCGAAATCTATGAGTTCGAGGTCAAAGTCCTCATCGAACAGGACGGCAAGATCTTTTCCGGAACCAAACAGACCGAGCTGCGGGCCGGGGGCAGTTCCCTGGTCGCCTTCGATCTGCGCGATTTCCAGCAGGAAAAGGGGCTGACCGTCGCCTCGAAGTAAACCCGGTTTACATCATTGATTAGACACAGCTAGGCCCGTCTTCCGCATGCGGAAGCCGGGCCTCGCTGATTTCGGGGCGCTCGGGAAAGCGTTACTTCAAAAGTGCGGAATCCTGAAGATTCAGCGCCGAACGCAGACCCGAGATTTCCTTCGGCGGACGGTCCCGCTTCCCCTGACGATACGCAACATAGGTGCTCCACAGCTCGTAATCGGCACCGTAATTCTTTCCGGTAACCTTGGCCAGCGCGTCCATCGCGGCCAGACGCAGCGCGCCGTCGTCGAGCGGCTCATCCTGCATCGCCTCGGCCAGGAACTCGATCAGCTGCGGCGAATCGTCCATCCGGGCGGCGTTGCGCAAAAGAGAGAGTCGGAAATCTTTCCGCTCATTGTTCTCTTTTTCGTTCCCGGCATCCGACGAGAAGGCGGCTTCCCGATAAGTCTCGGAAAAAACCGAAAGAATGCCGAGACGGACCTCTTTCATCTCGTTCGACTTCACCATCGAACCATACATGCCGAGCGCGTCGGCCGCCGCCATGCGGTTTCCGAGGTTCTCTTCATGAAGCGCCGACAACAGTGTTTCCAGAGCCGAAGGAATCGCGGTGTTCTCGGTAATCTGCCCCAGCGCGCGCAGCGCCGCACGTCGGACAAGCGGATCCTGCGAACGGTTGTATTCCTCGATCAGCTGGAACGCCAGAATCTTCTTCTCTTCGGGGGGAGCCTTCGCGCCTTCTTTTCCCTTTTCGGCGATCCGCTCAATCCGTTCCCACGGACGCAGGATCCCCTCGATCTGATCGCTCCGCCTTTCCGTGCCCGGAAGCCGCAAAAGAAGATCGTTGTCGGTTGCCCAGAACGCGGAATTGCATCCTGCGGCAAGGAAAAAGAGGGGCAGTATCAGCACCAGGCTGCGGTGACCAAACGGCATAGCTACTCTCATTATGAAACGCATATTCCCTTCCCCTCCGAACAGACCGGGGAACAATAGCAAAAAGAACCGTCGAAAACAAGATCGATTCTTTTCACTCCCTTTCGGGGCGGCTTTGCCGGACCCCGCGGCGCGCAGGCGCGGAATCTTCTTGCCGGCCCGGGGAAAAAGGGATATATTAAAGCGGGGCGGTGATTCCTTCCGCCGGTTCGTTCATTCGTTTGGCATCCCGCAATGTTGATCTTCATTATCATTCCTCTCCTGCTCCTTTTCGGTCTGCCGGGGTTCGCCCAGGAACCCGCGCCGCCGGCCGCCGAACCTGTCGTAACGGCCGAACTCGACAGCGGCGCGGCGTACACGGGGCGCCTTTTGGCCGACTACCGTCAAGACGACGGACGCGGTCTTACCGCGATCCAGAAGCGGGACGGCGCCATCGAGACGATCCATTCCGAACATATCCTGAAGCTGACCAAATCGGCGGAACCTTTCACCCCGATGTCGCAGGAAGAGGCGGGCCAGGCTCTTCTCGAAGAACTCGGAACCGGCTACTATCTCCATCAGACCAGGCACTTTGTGATCGTTCACCGGACGAGCGCAACGTACGCGGTCTGGTGCGGCAAACTTTTTGAGTCTCTCTACACCGCCTTTAACTTTTACCAGAACCGGCGCGGTTTCCGGCTGGGGGAACCGGAGTTTCCGCTCCAGGCCATCCTTCTGCCGAACCGGCAGGCGTTCCTCGAATACGCGCAAAACGATATGCCGAGCGCCGAGGGGATCGCCGCCTATTTTAACCGGAACTCCAACCGGATCGTCTTATACGATTTCTCCGAAGAAGAGACCGCACGCGGCGACCTCCAGCGGAAAAAACGGGCTTCGGCCGACATCAATGAATTCCTCTCCCGGCCCGGCGCGGCGGCAAGCGTCACGACGATCATCCACGAGGCGACGCACCAGATCGCCTTTAACCGCGGCCTGTTTCTTCGGAGCGGGCCCTACCCTCTCTGGGCGGTTGAAGGGCTGTCGATGTTTTTCGAGGTCCCCGATCCCCGTTCACCCCAGGGGTGGAGTTTCCGCGGTTCGCGGGGGAAAGTCAACGCGCCCCGCCTTGCCGATCTACGCCGGCTCCTTGCCTCCGGTCCCGCCGACCCGATCCGCGAAATTCTTCGGGAAGAGCATTTTCATGACGATCCGCTCCGTTCCTATTCCCTTTCCTGGGGGCTCTATTACTATCTGCAGAATAAAGAACCGGAGAAACTCGCCCGTTACCTGAAAAACGCCGCCGAAAAACCCCCTTACGCTCTCTGGACCCCGGACGAACGGGTTGCGGATTTCGAGGCCGTTTTCGGCAGCGATTGGGAAAAGTTCCAGAAGAACTTCTGCAAATATATCGACTCGCTCAAATAGCGTGCGCGCCTTCCCTTCCGGAAAGGCGCGCGTTTTCGGATAATTCACGCTCATCGGCAGGGCGGGAATGGCCGCCAGGGCGGTTAGCGAAGCTGCGATTCCCCGATACTTCCCGGTGCGAACGGAACCGAACCGGGATAGTCGTCGAAACCGGGAGCGGCTTCCGGCGAAGAGGACGCCGAAGGAGAACTTTCGGAAGAATCCCGCATCGCGGTCTTTTCAGGCTCGCGGCGGTCCGGCTGCGCCGGGGCCCCCTTTTCGCCGTATTCTCCGTTCTGGGCAAGCGATTGTTCCCCCTTTTCCCCCTGTTCGGCATTGCGCAGATAGTCGTCTTTCGTATAGCGTTCCGGCGGGGCTTTGAGCTGGATATCGTCCATTTCGGCGGGGGATTTGATTTCCGGTTTCGGCTTCCGCTCAAAGGGATTGTGCATATTCCACGACGAGGTTTGACATCCTGTCAGCCCGAAACTGACGGCAGCGGCCAGGATCAGCGCTGCCCGGAGAACGCTCTTTTTTTCCATCTCTACAAACCTTTTTCTTCTGGTATCATTCCGCCGAAAATCACGGCACCACGGGCGAGAGTAATCTTTTTCCGAAACCGAATCAAGAGGAAATCTTTCCCGAATCCGGCGAGTCCCATAAAAAAAACCGGCAGGGGCATTTTCGCCCGTGCCGGTTTTTTCATCGGAAAAGGCCAAAGGCGCCTATTCAATCTCAAAATCGAACTGGCGCCGCGCGTCCCGATACCACGCTTGGCCCCGCGAAGCGGGTGAAATCGCTTTCAGCGGAGAAAAGGTCCGTACATGGACGCGCGTCATCTCAGGGTTAAATTCGAGCAGCTGAAGCCAGCCGTCCCCGCCGTTCCCTTCCCAGCCGCCCCCCATCGCCTGGGTGTTGAAAAGGATCTGGTAAACCGGTTTCCCCGCATCGTTCGGGTCGGCGCGGAATCCGGTACTCCCGTCCATATCGTCGGCGGCGGCGATATGGCCGCAGATGACCATTCGGATATTGCCGGCCGGTTTTACCAGCTTTTCCCACACGTCCTGGCCGGAATTGCCGTCGGCGCAGATGGCGTATCCTTCCTGTTTGGTGCGGCGGACATCCTTGTTATAGCCGAGCATATACGAATGGGTCACGACGATCCCGAAATGGTCCCGGTATTCCGGCCGGGCAAAAAGGTCTTTCGCCCAGGCGATCACCTCGTCGCGCGGAACAAACTCGAGCGCGGCCGCCAGAATCTTCTTTCCGCCCGGTGCGGTCCACTCGTAGGCGGCGTTCTCGAGGGTGTGCACACCAAAGGCGTTCGGCGCGGTCTCGACGAGAACCCCCTTGAGCGCAGGGTTCCGGCCGATCGGGAAAAACTCCCCGAAATGCGTATCGCGCGTCTCCGAGGAGCGAACCCCGTAATGCACCCCCTCCGGGTAGATATCGGGGCCGTAATCGTGATTTCCGGTACAAAGAATATAAGGATAGACCCCGTCGAGCCGCTGAAAGGCGCGCGAAACCGACCCCCACATCTGACTCCAGATCTGGTTGGCGAATTTTCCGTCCGGTTCCTGCAGGCCGTTCGACTCGACCAGATCGCCGACACAGACAACCTGTTCGATATGAAGCGTATCGCGGTTCTCGGCGATCCACGCGGTCATCAGATCGAAAATCCCCTGGTTCCGGCTGTAGCGGGAATACGCCTGCGGATCGGGGATAACGACCATCGTCCAGCCGTCCGGCTCGACGAGCGCGGGCGCCGTGTCAGCCCCCTCCTGAGCCCGGAGAGCAAAGGCCGGAGCAAGAAGAAGGAGGGCCAGAAAAACAGCTGCGGAAAACCGGTTCATCGCTCGTCTTTCGATTATTCGGGGAGGGGCTGGTCTTTCGTTTCGGGGAGGAAGAAGATCAGGATGATCCCCAGAAGGAAAATCGGGCAAAGGGTCGCGCCCGCCCAGGCCATCGGTTCCGCCTTATGGGCGTAGACACTCGAGGTAAGGAACCCGATAAAGAACGGCCCGATCGCCGAAATATACCGGCCGGCGTTGTAGCAGAGCGAAACAGAGGTGCTCCGGACGCGGGTCGGGAAGAGTTCCGGAAAGTAGATTGTGTAGCCGCTCAAAAGCGATGCGACCGAGAACCCCATCAGCGGATTGAGAATCAGGACCGAAATCGAGGTGCGGGCAAAGCCGAAGACCGCCAGCGAGGCGCACATCGCCGCCAGCAGGAAAAAGACAAAGGTCGGGCGGCGGCCGATCCGGCGCGTGATCAGCGCGAAAGCGTACATTCCGAAAAACGCGCCCAAATTGATGAGCGCCGAGGTAATCGCCCCCCAGTTGCTGACCGTTTTGTCGATCCGGCTTTTATCGGCTTTGATCAGCCCGATCAGTTCGTCGGTATCCGACTGCCGGGCATCGGCCCTGGCTTCATCGATCCACTCTTTAATTCTGGCGGCCTCCTCATTCCCGATGGCCTTATTGCTGCTGTCAGTCGCCGGCGCAAGCACGTCCACAATTTCTTCATCGGCAAGGTCATTCTGACCGTCAGCAATATCCTTAAGCACCTTGAAGATTTTACCGCCGCTGAGGGCAAGCCCGGGTTCGTTGACCCGGTTCATGAAGAATCCCTCTTTGATCTCCTGGTCTTTGACCGCCTTGGCGAAATCTTTGTCGGTCACGAGTTTTGCGAAAAAGATCTGCTCGTTTTTCGAAAACTCTTCCAGCCCGGCGGTTTCACAGTTATACCGGAAAACCGAGCGGTTCAGGTCGATCGCAAAAAGCATAATCCCCCAGAATCCGATAATCCCGATCGAGGCGAAGATCATTCCGAGGATAACGCGGTTGCGCGTAAAGGAGTTGCCGAAAAGCTCGGCGAGAGGGCTCGCCTTCCGGCCCGCCTCTTTGGCCTCTTCGTGTGCCTTCTTCCACGCCTCCGGCTCGTCCATCGTCCGAATGAAGAAGAGAAGGATCACCGGGAAGAACCCGAAGAAAAAGGTCCAGTTCCAGACTCCCCAGCCGCCGCCGTGCGGAACGACCTGACCGAGAACGAACGCGATCAGCGCGGCGGTGATATTTCCGAGCGAACTCATCGCCTGCAGAAACGCCAGGGCGTAGGGGCGCGCGGACGCCGGCATGCTTTCGGCGACGACGGTGGCGCAGACGGCAAACGCGCCGCCGAACCCGAGTCCCGAAATGAAGCGGAGCGCCAGGAACTGGTTCACGTCTTTCACAAAGCAGGTCACACCCGAAGCGACCGAATAGAGAAGGATCATCCAGAACATCGTCCGGACACGGCCGTATTTATCACCGCAGACACCGAAGATAATCCCGCCGGTCGCCCAGCCGATCAGCATCAGCGCGGTGGCCCACGCGGCATAACTGGAGACGGCGCCGGTCCATTCCCCCATCCCGGTCAGTCCCGCGATCGCGGGGCTTTTCGCCAAAGCGAAGAGCTGCTGGTTCAGCGTATCAAGCGCCCAGCCCAGCGTGCAGACAATCAGAATGAACCAGTGTTTTCCGCTCAATTGGCGATACCAGGGACGGGAATCCGTCTCGGGCGACGCGGCTTGAAGATCGGCCATTGCAGAACTCCTTTATCAAGAAAAAGAAAGATACATACCGGAAATCCGCGGAAAACAGAAACACGGTTTTCCGCGGAAGGGATTGTCAGGAAAAAACGCTCCGGACAAGGCGCGCGTTCCGGCGGGAAAGACCGCCGGAAGAAACTCCTACGGATGAGGCCGGTGATGGCCCGGTTTCGGCGGCGCAGGACGGGCGCCCGGCTTGTGCGCGGGATTCGAAGCGTGTCCGGGAGCCGGCTTGGGAGCCGGAGCGGGACGCGCGCCGTTATAGGCGTTCGGGCGGGGAGCCGGCGGAGGAACCGCCCCGTGATGAGCGGGAGCCGCCGAAGGTTTCGGAGCCGGTCTTCCCGGTTTTGGCGGAGGCGGCGGAGCGGGATGATGCGGAGCCGGCGCCGGCGGGGCGCTGTGGGGGCGGGGTCCGGGTCCATGCACATTGACCGCGACCGGAGGCGCCGGGGGCCGGCGGTTCGGGGGGGCGGGATGACGCGGCGCCGGACGGGCGCCGGGACGGAGCGCGCGGTAATCCCACGGCGCGACAGGATTAATGATGAGCCAAAGCCCGAACTTCGCGGCCCGGGCGCGGATCTGCGCCTGCGCGTAAACCGGATCGTTGTAGAAGATGTCGTTATGCCAGGCGTAGCCGGCTTCGATCATTCTCAGACCAAGCTCGCGCCCGTCGTCGGTATAGACGCGGCCGACGATGCGCCCCAGCGAATCGGTCTCGGTATAGGCGACGATCACATGTTTGCCGAACGCAATGTTCGAGAGGTAATGGCGGGCATCCTCGCCGCTGGCCTGTCCGAGTTCCGGCGCATCGGCATCGGCGAAACAGACGGTGTAAGTCGTTCGTGTCAGAGAGTCATAGACCGCAATCGTATCGCCGTCTTCGACACGGGTGACAATTCCCTGAAAAACATCCGCGCGCAGCCCGGCGGCCAGCGCGAAAATCGAGAGAACCGCGTACCAAATTTTTGCTTTCATTCTCGAAACCCCTTGAATCTAGAGTACATTTTCCCACATCGGGATTTCCATTCATTCTAACAGAGCGATACTTCAAACGCAACGGGCTGAATCCGATTTTCGGCGGGCGTCCTTTCGCAAAGATTTCCCGGAAACGGTTTTCCTCCCGGTCCGCCCCGCCTTCCGAACTTCCCTCCGCCTCGGAATGCCGAGAGAACCCCCCACCGGGAATTATAGATTGAGGAATCGAAAAAGGCAAACTTGCCGGGAAAACCGTTCGGCACCGGAAGGAGGAGCGCCCGCGCGGCCCGGCGAAAGAGCGGAACCGCTTTTCATTACGAAAAAGAGATAAGAAAGGTTCATTCAACAAAAAAGACCGGCGCAAGCGCCGGCCCTTTTTATTGACTCTGATACGGCTCAGATGATCGGGATCAAGCCTGGGGAGCCTGCGGGTTCTTGGTGAGAACGCCGGCATCCACGAGCTTGTTGATCAGCTGCTGCATGCTGTTGAACGCAGCGAGGAAACCCATCGGCGGCATGATGATCCGTTCGTTGAATTCCGGGGTCGGAGCAGCGCCGTCAGCGCCGGGCTGGAGGGTCATGAAGTCGAAGCGAACCATATTCCCAGCGAAGTGAATCTGGCCGATACCGTCAGCATAAATTTCTTTTTTCATAGCGTTCTTTAACTTTCTAGTCTGAACATAGTGAAAAAAACGAATGTTGGGACAACCGATACAACAGTTATTTTAATTGGTCCCCCGCATAAAGAAAGGGGGGAGAGCCTAAATTTTTAGAATTTCCCCCATTTTTCTTAAAGTTCCTGCCTTTCATGGGGCTGGACGGTTTCACGGTTCGCCCGGCCGCCGCGCTCTCTGCCTGAAAAAGCCTTTTTGTCTCTTCTGCGGTTTCCCGGCGATCACCCGATCTCCATGAAAACAGCCCCCGAAAAGGGGGCTGTTTTTAAAGGCCGGCGTTCCCGGAACGCCTAAGAACTAACGGCCGGGCCGACTAGAAAACATCGAGATCAACGCCGATCTCCGCCGAAGCGAAATCGGCGAAGAACGCGTCGGCGCGGCGCGCCGGCGGATACTGAAGATCGTCGGCATCGTCGTACACGTTCAGAAGCCAGTTGTTCGCCAGATAGGCGCGGTCGGCGCCGCCGATATCGCCGTCGCCGTTGACATCGGCATAGTAACGGTACTCTTCTTCCCCCTCTTCGGAAAGCCAGGCCTGTGCCAGAAGGGTACGG
>JAFRAC010000023.1 GCA_017405595.1 Thermoguttaceae bacterium
GTATATGATCTACATTGTACTATCCCTTTCGCCACTCTAGGGTTACAAAGCAAGCTAAGTAACCTTACCGTTCGACTTGCATGCCTAATCCACGCCGCCAACGTTCATTCTGAGCCAGGATCAAACCCTTCAAAAATATTTTGACTTGAAGTCAAACCGCTTATGCGGTTCGCTGTTTAATTCTGGGGGCGCTGACGGTCAAATCAGCGCCGCTTACAACCAATTGGCTTCTCAAAAGGTTATCGACCTCTACTCGCGTAGAAGCCGGTAACGGTTCTCACACTGTATGATTCACTTTTACCTGATTGTCAAAGTTCACTTGCCGCCCGCGATTCCGCGAATCGACAGGAAAGAGTTTACCCCAGTTTAAAAAACGGTCAAGGGGCACTCAAAGAAAAAATCCCAAAAAATTTTCCGTCCCCGATCTTCTGTTCCCGCCTCGCGAAAGAGGCTTTTCGGCGTTCCCCAAAGGGTCTGCCGGAAAGGCCGGCAGCCTCCCCGCGCAAAAACCTTTGGCGCTCCCCTCGAAAGAGCCGCAGGACTTAAGAAGAGGTTTTTTACGGCGGTTTTCCCGTCCTGCGTTATCGCATAACCAGCGGCATGCATTCGGGTAATTTCTTCCGGATTGATTGACTTTGCCGCGAGGTCTGGTATATTCCGTAGGTCGCATGGACCGTTGTTCTGCTGAAAAACCATCGAGACGCCAGCCGGAGCGTTTATGCCCGCCGCACATGCCCCCTTTTTGGACCTTCCGACCGAAGAGTTCCGCGAGATTCTGCGGGAAAACCGGATTCCCGGCTACCGCGCCGGGCAGGTTCGCCGCTGGGTCTTCGCGCGAAAGACGTTCGCATTCGACGAGATGACCGACATCTCCAAATCGGACCGGGCGAAACTGTCGGGCCTGTTTGGAAACACCCTCTTTTCCGGCAAACTCGTGACCCAGACCGGGTCGGAAGACGGAACGCAGAAAATTCTCCTGGAATGGCCCGACAGGCACCGGGTCGAATCGGTCCTCCTGCGGGACGACCGCGGGCACCGTACGGGATGCATCAGCACGCAGGTCGGCTGCGCGATGGGGTGCCGGTTCTGCGCCAGCGGGCTCGACGGGTTCGTGCGGAACCTCTCGCGGGGGGAAATTCTGGAACAGATCCTCCGTCTCAACGCCCTTCTGCCCGATCCGCAGCGCCTCACCCACCTGGTAATTATGGGAACCGGGGAACCGACGCTCAACCTCGATGCGCTCCTGGCGGCGCTGGCCGAAGCGACCGCCGCCGACGGGCTCGACATCGGAAACCGGCGTGTGACGATCTCGACGGTCGGAATACCGGCCGGAATCGACAAAATGACCGCCGCCGATCTTCCCTACAAACTGGCCGTCTCGCTCCATGCCGCCGACGACGCCACGCGAAACAAGATCATCCCGCAGAATCAGCATTGCGGCATCCGCGCGGTTCTGGCCGCGGCCGACCGCTACTTCGCCCAGACCGGCCGGCGTGTAACTTTTGAGTATATCCTGATCGCGGGTGTCAACGACAGCGGCGCCGACGCGCTCCGCCTGGCCAAACTCCTCGACCGCAAAACCGCGATCGTCAATGTGATCCCCTACAATCCCGTTCCGGAACTCGAATGGAAAAGCCCGGCCCCGCGCGCGGTCGAGTCGTTCGTCCGTGCGCTGACCCAGGCCGGAATCCAGGTCAAGGTCCGGTTCCGGAAAGGGGACGATATTAACGCCGCTTGCGGTCAGCTGCGGCGCAGTTACAGGATTTCGTAAAACAAGAACCGTTCCGCCTTTTCCCCCAGTTTTAAACCGAATCTTCCCCCGCCAAAAGGAAAACCCGCTTCTCTCTGCCGATGGCAGAGAGAAGCGGGTTTCTGTTAAATGGAACCGGTCCGGCGTTAAAGCCGGCGGCGAAAGCGCTTCTTAGGCGTTCTTCTTCCGGAAATCTTCCATGAAGGCGGCGAGTTTCTCGACGCCGGCTTTCGGCATGGCGTTATAGATCGAAGCGCGCAGGCCGCCGACACTCCGGTGACCGCCGAGAGTCGAAAGGCCGACTTCCTGGGCTTCGGCCTTGAATTTGTTGTCGAGCTCTTCGGAAGGAAGACGGAACGGAACGTTCATCATCGAACGGTATTCTTTGGCCGCGTGCCCCTTGTAGAAACCGTCCGAAGCGTCGATCACCTCGTACAGAATCGCGGCTTTCTCTTCGTTGAGCTTTTTCATCGCTTCAAGCCCGCCGATATCGTTGAGGAGCCATTCGGTCACGAGCTTGAGCATGTAGATCGCGAAGCAGGGGGGAGTGTTGACCATCGAGTTTCCGGCGGCCTGCTTCTTGTAGTTGAACATCGTCGGCAGATCGTCACCGGAACATTCGAGCAGATCGTCGCGGATGATGATCATCGTCACACCGGCGGGCCCGGCGTTCTTCTGCGCGCAGGCAAAAAGGACACCGTAGCGGTTGATATCGACCGGGCGGCTGAAGACGTCGCTCGAAGAATCGCAGACGAGCGGAAGTCCGTTCGACTCCGGTTCGGCCGGCCACTGAACCCCCTCGATCGTTTCGTTCGAGGTGAAGTAGACGTATTTCGCGTCGGCATCAATCTTGTATTCGCTCGGAAGCGGATCGCGGGTGAAATTGCTTTCGGCCTTGCCGTCCCAGACGACGTTGACTTCGCCCTGCGTTTTGGCTTCGCCCGAAGCCTTCTTGCTCCACGTTCCCGTAACAATGTAGTCGGCCTTTTTGCCGGAATTGCGCAGGATGTTCATCGGAACCATCGCGAAGTGAGTCAGCGCGCCCCCCTGCATGAGGAGGATTTTGTAGTTTTCGGGAATATTGTAGAGTTTGCGGATGTTCTCCTGCGCTCCGTTGATGATGGCGTCGAACGTCTTGGAACGGTGACTGATCTCCAGAATGGATGCACCGGCGCCGGGAAGACAGAGCAGTTCTTCCTGAGCTTTTTTCAGAACCGGAAGGGGAAGCACGGCGGGACCGGCCGCAAAATTGTAGACGCGTTCGTTCATCATAGATGGCCTTTCTCCAAGGGTTAACGGTGTCAGTCGCATTCCCGGGCGGGATAAGAGGGCCTCTCACCCTTGCCCGAAAAATCCTCGCCCATTATAATACCATAAACGGCAAATTTGACCAGAGGGAGAGCGGGTCCTCCCCTCCCCCGCGTTCAAAAGATCACATGCAGTCAGATAAGGAGTTTTCAGTGTCGCGAAAGATCGGTTTTATTGGGATGGGACAAATGGCAACGGCTCTGGCGGGCGGTTTTGTCGGAGCCGGCAAACTGGCCGTCGCCGACCTCTACGCCTACGACTTGTCGGCCGAAGCCGCGCAGCGGTTTAAAACGGCCGTCGGCGGGGGAACTTTCTGCGGCTCGATTTCGGAAGTCTCCGGAAAGGCCGACGTTCTTTTCCTTTGCGTCAAGCCGCAGCAGATGAGTTCGGTTATTGCCGAGCTTCAGCAGAATGCCGCCGCACTGGCTTCAAAGCTCATTGTGACGATTGCCGCGGGGCTTCCGATCCGTTATTTCGAAAACGCGTTCGCCAGTCAGCTTCGCATCGTCCGCGTCATGCCGAACACCCCCTGCCTGGTCGGCCAGGCCGCCAGCGGCTTCTCGCGGGGCGGAAAAGCGACCGAAGAAGATGCGTCGATTGTCAGGGACCTTCTCGAAACGGTCGGCGTCGCCTTTGAACTGCCGGAACACCTTCTCGACGCCGTAACCGGCCTTTCCGGATCGGGGCCGGCATTTGTCTACATGATGATCGAAGCTCTGGCCGACGGCGGGGTCAAGATGGGGCTCCCGCGCGCGGCGGCGCTTACGCTCGCGGCGCAGACCCTCAAAGGGAGCGCCGAAATGGTTCTCAAAACCGGGGAACATCCCGGCGCGCTCAAAGACAAGGTCACCAGTCCCGCCGGAACGACGATCGCCGGAGTCGCCGAACTCGAAAACCGCGGACTGCGCGGCGCGCTCATTGCCGCCGTCGAAGCGGCTGCCCGCCGCAGCGCGGAACTCGGCAAATAGCCTATCCCCTTCTTGGCATTACCCCAAAAACGCCCCCTTTCGGTTTCCCGCCGGAAACAAAAGGGGGCGTTTTTCACATTGAAGCGGGCCGCTCAAAAGCGGCGCGCTTCAGACGGCTTACTTGACCGAATCCCCTTTCTGCTGGTTTCGGGTGCTGTTGGCCCGTGCCCGCATCCTCTTGCGGAAACCGTTCCACTTCGAATCATTCTTGACCTCATTCGCCTCTTCGGCAAGATCTTCGGCCATCGCCGGGGAGTACATTTTTACATTGTTAACCGCGCTGTAAAGCATATACTGCGCACCTACGAGATCCCCCGCGTCGCGCATGCGGATCGCTTCTTCCCTTGCCGAGGCGGCCGACTGCTCGGCATAACTCCGCAGCACCGATGCGTTCGCGGACCGGCGGACATCGTCTTCCGAAACGGAGTAGGAAATTTCGACCGAGTCGGTCAGAGTGTCGGCAGTGCGGGTTTGCAGATTGGCGTATTTGAGGGTTCCCGAGGCGATGGAGCGCTTTTGGCGGTTCGCGCCGGAAGGAACCTCCACTTCGAGGAGAACGTAACGCTCGTGCCCCGAATAGATCTGGTTCCAGGAAACCCTGACCTTTCCCCCGTCAATTTCGGCGTCGCGGTTCAGCACGCGGATCGGACAAACCCCCTCGGCGCAAAGAATCTCACAGACGGCTTCCGAAGCCACCACGCTGGTCACCGACTGGAACTCCTGGTCGAAAACCTCGACGAGGGAACTTTCGGAGGTGATGAAAACGTGATTCCCGTCCGAGGCCTGAGCCAGCTTCTGCATCAGGTCTTCGTCGTACCCTTCCCCCAAACCGAGGGTGGTCACGCTGATCCCTTCGTCGGCGAGCCTGCCGCCAAGTTCGCCGAGTTCTTCGGGAGTGCTGGGACCGACATTCGCCATGCCGTCGCTCAGCAGGATGACGCGGTTGACCTGCCCTTTGGCGAAGAACTTTTTCACTTCATTGGCGCCCTTGACCGTTCCGTCGTAAAGGGCGGTCGCCCCGCCGCTTCGGATCGATTTGATTTTCGAGAGGATCGTCTGTTCGTCGGTACACTTGGTCGCGGGAACGAGGACTTCAACTTCGTCGTCGTAGATGACCACCGAGACAATATCGTTTTCCCGCATTTGGCGGACGGCACAGGCGGCGGCCTCTTTCGCCTGTTCGATCTTTCTTCCGCTCATCGAACCGGAACGGTCGATGACCAGGGCGATATTCAGGCTGGGCCGATGACTCTCCGATTCCACCTCGAAGCCGGTCACACTTGCCTTCAGCTCGAGAATCGACTTCTGCCCCGCCGGAAGGACCGATCGGCCTGCCGAGAGTTCGAAACAGCACTTTTTCCCGTTTCTTTCGACAGGATCAATAGGATGAATGCTTGTCATTACACACCTCCTTATAAAAAAACAGTAAGAAATTAACCAACTGTAAGAAAATTTTCTTGCAGTTGAAAATCGAATAGGATTTATTTGACAGTTATAATAACTTAAATTTTAAAATTGGTCAATGGGACGGAATACCATCATAACGATTTTTCTTTCAAAAATGACAAGTACGCAAAATTATCATCATTTTTTCAGTCAGGCAGGCTCAAAAAGGGGAGAAAAGCGGCCGCCGGAGAGTTTGACCCCTTGGGGACTCTCCCGGCGGCAGAAAAAAGGTTCAAAAGCGGGTTTTATTTCACCGGTGCCGACATCTGCTGATTCTGCATGCTGTTCGATTTGGCACGCATTGCCTTGCGAGCGTAATTCCAGGTGGAATCGTCGTCGATTGCGGCGGCTTCTTCGGCAAGATCCGCAGCCATGCTGCCCAGTCCCGCGTTTCCCGCCATACCGGCCATACCGTCCAACACGCCCCGTGCCGCATCGACATCCCCCGCGTCACGCAGGCGGACCGCCTCGTCGCGGGCCAGTGCCGCCGACTGGGAAACGTAATCTTTCATCACCTCTTCGTTTTCCGCGGCCTTCACGTCCTCTTCCGAGGAGGAGTAAGTGATTTCCACCGAATCGGAAAGGTTATCGGTCTTGTTTGTTTTCATATTGGCGTAGGAAAGGGTGGCGGTCGCGACCTGACGCTTTTCGCCGTTTGCCCCGGCCGGAACTTCCACTTCGACCAGCGCATAACGCTGATGGCCCGAATAGATCTGATTCCAGCTGAATTTGACTTCCTGGCCGCTGATTTCGGCCTCGCGGTTCAGCACGCGGATCGGACGGATTCCTTCGGCGCAAACCAGTTTGCAGCCGGCTTCCGAAGCGACCACTTTCGTGACCGTCTTAAACTCTTCGTCGAAGACCTCGACAAGATTGTTGGCCGAAGTGATGAACGCGTGGTTGCCGTCGGCCGCCTGCGCCAGCTGCTGCATTAAATCTTCATTATAGCCGTCCCCCAGGCCCAGCGTCGTCACCGTAATCCCTTCCCCTCCGAGACGCTGACCGAGCTTTTTCAGATCGCCAGGATTGCTCGGCCCGACATTCGCCATTCCGTCGCTCAGCAGAATAACGCGGTTGACGCGCCCTTTGTCGTAGAACTTTTTGACTTCTTCGGCGCCTTTTTCCGTGCCTGCGTAAAGGGCGGTCGTCCCGTCGGCATCGATCGAGTCGATCTTGGCGAGAACGTCTTTTTTCGAGGTCAGCTTGGTGGCGGGAACAAGAACCTCGACATCGCTGTCGTAAACAACGACGGAAACGATGTCGCTCTCTTTCATCTGGTTCACGGCGAAAGCCGCCGCTTCTTTGGCCTGCCGAATCCGGTCACCGCTCATCGAACCCGATTTGTCGATGACCAGCGCGATATTCAGTTCCGGCCTCGAAACCTCCGATTCCGTCTCGAAACCGGTCACTCCGACTTTCAGACAGAGTTCCGTCTTCTTGTCGACCGGCAGAACCGAACGCCCCGCCGTCAGTTCAAACTTGCATTGGCCGCCCCCCTCTTGCGCCGATGCGGTTCCGAGAACAAACAGGACCGCCCCGGCGGCCAGTAACGCGTAGAAACTTTTCATGGAACACCCTTTCTTAAAAAATCCGGAACACGGGAACGCCCCGCACACAGAACCGTTACCGATCAGACGAAATTCTTGCGCGAAAAAACGAGGGGTTTTCGGAAAAAGAGCGTTATTCCCCGGCGGCTTTCCGCCGTTCGTATCCCCCTTCCCCGTCCCGGCAAGACGAGGAGACCGTTTCGGGATGGGGAATCGTTTCGGGCACTTCGTCGGTGAACGGATCTTCTTCGTTCAGGGCCTCCCCGGCCAGCGCGGCACGTTCGGCGGCGATTTCCCGGCTCCATTTTTCAGCGGAATCGAGCCGAATGAGCCGATCGAGAGATTCCGACGCCGAGGCGAACCGGCCGGTACGCCTGTAGAGCGTTGCCAGGAGAAGGAGGGTGTCGGGATCCCGTTTATTTCGGCGAAGGATCGCCCTGGCAATCTTTTCGGCACGGGACCAGTCCGCCGCCAGATAGGCGTCGAGCGCCATCAGGTAGCGGTCCCCGTCTTCGTCATAAGCGAGCTGGCCTTCAAAAAGAGTGGAAAGGGCGGCGCTCAGAAGGGAAAGGAGAAGCCAGGCGAGAGCCACTCCGCCGGCCAGCCAGGGCTTCGAGGCCGAAGCGATCAGTTCGGTCCAAAAGCCGCAGCAAAAGAGGGTTGCCGAAGCGAGCATGCCGAAACCGGCGGCGACAACCAAAAAAATGCCGCGTCCGTACCGCACCAGCCCGGAAAGCCCGGGCCACAACCCTAGAATGAGGGAATACCCGCTCATACGTCTGTTTTGAAAATGCTCTCTTTCGAATCGGAAACGGCGTGCCGTCAAGGCAAACCGATAGCGCTTCCCCGGCGGGGACACCTTTTTTCATTCATCGTTTTAAAGGGGGAACCGGGTTTAACCCGGAACAGGAAAGAGTCTTTTTCTGTTCCGCAGGAGGGAGTAAGAAGCTCTTTTTCGTTACAACCGGTCAGATTCCGGAAGCGGGAACCGGAACGGCCCCGGGAACCGGTTATCCCGGCTGCGAGGCGCCGTTATCGGTCCGGCAGAAATAGACAGCAAATTTCGACTGGAGATGGGGGAAGGCTTTAACGTAACCGGCGGTGATCCGTTCGGCGATCTCCTCCTTTCGGGCCGGGTCGACAAGCGCCATGCAGCACCCTTTAAACCCCGCGCCGCTGAAACGCCCCCCGTAGACGCCGGGCGTCCGTTTCATCAGTTCAAAAATCCGTTTCAGCTCGGCCGAACCGGTCTCGTACTGGTGAATGGAACTGGCGCCGCTGGCGAAGATCAGGGAACCGAACTCTTCCAGATCGCCGGCCCGCCATGCCTCGGTTCCCTTTCGGACACGTTCGCATTCCGAATAGAAATGGTCGGCGCGCTTACGCCAATTTTTCGGGAGCCGGTCCCGGTATTTTTCGTAGACCTCGACCGGCACATCGCGCAAACGGGTCTGGGCAAAGCTGCCGTATTCCATTCCCGACCACGCTTTGAGCGCGTAGGCCGCGGCTTTCAGCTCGTCGACCCGTGTATTAAAGGCGGAACCGGCCAGAGAGCGTTCGATTCCGCTGAAAAAAACAGCGATTTCAAAGGGAGGCATATTCCCCGGACGGGGAAGGAGTTCGCAGGCCTGATCCCGGGTATCCAGATAGAGGAGATGGTCTTTCTTCGAGTAGACCTCGCAGCTTTGGTCGAGAATGCCGACATGAACACCGACATAATCCCGTTCCGCCTCGAGGGCAACGGCGATCAGTTCCTGCGGCGAGATCTGAATCCCGTTCGCGCGGCAAAGCGCGGTCAGGAACGAGATGATCAGCGCCGCCGACGACGAAAGCCCGCCGACCGGAAGGGACCCTTCAAAAATCCCCGTAACACCGCACGTAAGCTCGTAGCGCGCCGCCAGCGACCGGACCGCCCCGCGCAGATAGTCTCCCCAGTTCCCCTGCCTCGGGGGAACATGGGAGATGGAAAACCTGGCTGACCCGGGAAACGCCAAACTCTCGAGAAAGAACTTTTCGCTCGGCCGGTAGTGGAATGTAATTCCCTTGTCGAGCGCGAACCCGGTCACCAGCCCGTGCTGGTGGTCAACGTGGGCCCCGAGCGGACAGACCCGCTGGGGACAGAAACTTTTCTGCGGCAGATCGGCAAGTTTCAGTATCATTGATCTGTTTCATCGATTCCGACCGGAAAGGATGCTCCGGCCGAACTAAGAACTAACGCACTCTTTCCATTATAGCGGAAAGCTCTGCGATAGCGAGTCTGGACAAGCTCAAAAGCCGTGGGTATAATCATCCTTATCTGCGCCTGGAATCTTCAACCGTCTTTCACAAAGGAACTGTTATGCGCTGCTTTGTAACGGGAACCGCCGGCTTTATCGGTTTCCATCTGGCAAAACTCCTCTTAGACCAGGGGAACGAAGTTTTCGGTTACGACAACGTCAACAGTTATTACAATTCCGAACTCAAAGAGACCCGCCTTTCCATTTTAAAGAAGTACCCCCAGTTCCAGTTTCAGCGGAACGATCTCGCCGACGCCGAATCGATCAACGGCATCTTTCGGAGCTTCCGGCCGGAAATCGCGGTCAACCTGGCCGCCCAGGCGGGTGTGCGCTACTCACTCGATAATCCGCGCGCCTACATCGACTCGAACATTGTCGGTTTTCTCAACATCCTCGAAGCGTGCCGGCATCATCCCGTGCGCCATCTCGTCTACGCTTCCAGCTCTTCGGTTTACGGAAACCGCGATAAGACCCCTTTCTCGGAGGCGGATTTTGTCGATGAACCGATCTCCCTTTACGCCGCCAGCAAAAAATCGAACGAGCTGATGGCGCACACCTATGCCCACCTTTTCGATATGGCGATCACGGGGCTGCGCTTCTTCACCGTCAACGGGCCCTGGGGACGCCCAGACATGGCCGCGTATATGTTCGCGAAAAAAATTGACGAGGGGAAACCGATCCAGGTCTTTAATCACGGAGACCTCTACCGCGATTTCACCTATATCGACGACATCGTCAGCGGGATCGAAAAAACGCTCAATTCCCCCCCGAAACCGAACGCCAAGGGGGTACGCGCCAAAGTGTACAATATCGGGAACCACCGGCCGGAAAAGCTCTCCCATTTCGTTGAAGTCCTTGAAGAGAAGATCGGCAGAAAAGCCCAGATCGAATACCTTCCTCTCCAGCCCGGCGATGTCATGCGCACCTGCGCCGATATTACCGCGATCCAGAACGATTTCGGGTTTGTTCCGCAGACGCCGATCGAAGTCGGCCTGGAAAAGTTCATCGACTGGTTCAAGTCCGAGGGGTATAAATACTAACCGGACCGGTCAAAAACCACTTTCAAGGGGACGCCGCGCGTCCCCTTTTTTGTTTCGCGGCCATAGCGAGGAGGCCGGCTCTCAGTGCCCCGGAAACGGAACGAGCGAAAAGACGTTCCGGCCGGAAAGCTTTTCGCGTCCGCCGAGATCGATCAGTTCAATCACGAAACCGACCGCGGCAATCTTTGCCCCCTGCCCCTCGAGGAGCCGGCAGCAGCCGTCGATCGTGCCGCCGGTGGCCAGCAGATCATCGATCACCAAAACGCGTTCTCCCGGCTGAACCGAATCTTCGTGAATGAAGATTTCATCGGTTCCGTATTCGAGCGCATACTCCGCCGAAACGGTCTTTCCGGGAAGTTTCCCCTTTTTCCGGATCAGAACAAGCCCGGTCCCCAAACGGAGAGCGAGCGGAGCGCCGAAAATAAAGCCGCGCGCTTCGGGTGCGGCGATTTTATCGACCGGACCGAACTTTTCGGCCTGCAGGGCCAGCTCGTCAATCGTCCGGCGAAACCCTTCGGCATCTTCGATCAGCGTGGTAATATCGCGGAAGAGAATCCCCGGTTTCGGAAAATCGGGGATCGAACGGATGTAGTCGGCAAGATTCTTCATCGGGGTCTCTTTTCCGATCGTTATCGGGATTACTGGGGCGTGAGAATTTCCGAGAGATGTTTTTCGAGTTCCGACTCGATCTGAGCGGCGCATTTCTGATAAACACTGACATCGCCGCCGAGCGGATCGCTGATCTCGGAACCGTCGGCGCTGAGAAACGAAATACGGTCGGCATCTTCGGTAAACTCTTTGCAGATCGCTTCTTTGTGGGCGCGCCCCATAACGTAGACGCGGTCGGCGTAGCGCAGAAGGGATTCCGAAAGAAGCTGCGTCTTGTGCTCTTCAAGCGAAATTCCGCGGTTTTTCATCACCTCGACGGCTTCGGGACTCGCCGACGCGCCGGGAATCGCGGCAATCCCTGCCGACATGACCATATAACCGTGATTCTCAAGTTCTTCGGGCGGGCAGCCCAGTTTCTGGGCGATCAGCTTTGAGCAGATCATCTCGGCCATCGGGCTGCGGCAGGTGTTTCCGGTGCAGACGAAAAGGATCATCTTCACCTTCATCTTCTCGATCTGCTCTTTGGTATAGACCCCTTCGCGAATGACGTCGATCTTCCCCCCCGATACCGAGACGACGGTCGACGGCCGCCGAAAGCAGGCAATACCGTCGTCGATGATCAAATCGGGACGATCGCCCAGGCCGACCTTCGCGCTTTCGGCGCTGACCGCCGGAGGTTCCCCGGTCAGGTTGGCGCTGGTCAGCAGAACCGGTTCGTCGAGTTCACGCAAAATGTTCAGAAAGACCGGGTGATTCGGAACCCGGTATCCGACCGTGCCGCGGGGCATGATCACCTCTTTGACCTCGTCGGGAAGGGAGGCAAACCGGCTCTTCGGGCTGGAAGCATCGGCGACCAGCGTGATCGGACCGGGCCAGCAGCGGCGGGCAAGGCGGGCGGTAACCTCATCCAGATCGGGAGAATAGCGGGGAAGAGCACGATAGCCCGAAATCGCGACCGGTACCGCGTGCCCCTTTTTGCGCCCTTTCGCCGAGATCAGACGAAGAACAGCCTCCGACGATGACGCCAGCGCGCCGATCCCGTAAACCGTCTCGGTCGGAAAGACGACAAGTTTCCCCGCCCGGAGCGCGCCGATCGTTGTTTTTTTGACCGACGAGAGGGAGGGATTTTCGGACAGTCTGATTACTTCCGTTGTCATAGCGCGGTACCCCGTGACTTTTTTTCTGCGGAAAAACGGCCAGGCAGACTCCACCCCTTCCCCCGCTCATTCTAACAGAAGTTCCATTTTTGGGAATAAATCCCAGCCGGGAAATCCTCCCGCCGTCGGGGCTGGCCCTGTTCCGGGAACGGTTACGATTTCCGCCAGGCGCGGCGCGCCGCAAGCCAAACGGGAAAGGTGATCACCGCGATGGTGAACCAGACCCCCGACGCGGTCAGCCCGAAGGCGCCCTTGTCGGTCAGCACGCCGAAAAAGACCATGAAGAGCGCCATCGCCGAAAAGGAGTAAAAGTTGTACGCGGCTAAGACGCGTCCCCGGTACTCGGGGGGACTCTCCACCTGAATCGCCGCCTGCAGGGGGATGTCGAACATCTCGGCCGCGGCCCCTAAAAGAAAGAGCGCTCCCGCCGCGTAGAGGTAGGGGAAAGAGAGGGGCGAAGCGAGCCCCCCGTCGGTATGGACGGCGGGGGTGAATCCCAGGAGGAGGGCAAAAAGAATGATCAAAAACGCGGAGGCGGGAACAAGGGACATGAGAATTTTCCCCCGCGAAATCCGCCCCGCCAAAAGAGCGCCCACCGCGAGTCCCACAGTGATGATCACCAGAAGAACCATTGTGTGCGTCTGCGAAACCATCAGGTATTTCGTTCCGAAAAAGTCGGTGTTCGACTGCGCCAGCGTCGCCAACCCCCAGAAGAACGAGCTCGCCATGGCAATACGGAAAACGGCCCGCTGACGGAACAGAAAGCGCAAATCACGGCCGATCTGCGCGATGGGATTCAGGGGGAACCGCGTCCCGGGCGCCGCCGGTTTAAAGCGGGGAATGAAAAGGCTGGTGATCAGCCCCGAAACCGCGACAAAAAGGAGTGCGCCCGCCCAAAGGTGCCAGTGCTGGCTCCCCCCGGAATCGAGAACCGGCTGGTTCAGATCGTCGAAACGGGTCGTCCGGTCGAAAAGAAACCCGCCGAGAAACTGTCCGCCGATACAGGCCGCGAGGGTCGTGGCGCAGTAAAGGCCGTTCGCCTCGGCGATGCGCGACTGGGGAACCGCCATCGGAAGACTGCTGTACTTGGCGGGACTGAAAAACGCGCTTTGCGCGCCGAGGCAAAAGAGGACCGCCAGCATCATCGAAACCGAATGGCAGAGGATGGCGGCGATCCCGAACAGAATGATCACCAGCTCGGCAATTTTCGCGCCGATAATCACGCGGTTCCGGCTGAACCGGTCGCTGCAGTAACCGGCGTACGGAGTAAAAAGGAGGAACGGCGTGAGAAAACAGACCCCGCCCAGCGTAATCACCCGGGTCGGGTTATCGCTCCAGCCCGACGAAACCTTGCCGATCGGGATAATGAGCCACCGGAACAGGTTGTCATTGAAGGCCACGAAAAACTGCGTTGCCAAAAGCGCAATAAAAGCGCGGGTCCAGAGTCTTTCGGTTTTCCCGGTTTGAGATTGATCGGTTCGCATAATTCATCCTCGAGAGCGGCAAAGCGGGGATCCCCTCCATGAAACCGGGGCGATTATACCCCGATTCCGGGAAAAGGAGTACCTGAAAATATCGCGGGTAAAGACTTCCCTATATCCCAAATATATGTTAAAATAGATAAAGTGGAGTAAATGCGTTTAAACTCCGACCCAACCGTTTTTTCAGCGAAAGGATGATGAATCATGAAAGAAGCAAAGATTTACCTTGCCGGCGCGATTTTCGACACGGTATCGGATTCGGCGCCTTTAACCCGCGTTCAGCAGTTTTTATCCGGCTATTTGGCGGAAAGCGGACTGACAGCTCCGGCGCCGTCCGTTTATTTGGAGAAGAGCCGGTTCGGCCGGGCGGGTTTGTTTCTCGAAAGCGGGTTTGACGTGGTCCCCGCCGACAGCGAGACATATCAGATAGCTCTCTCAGCTTTGTTTGACGCGGGGCGCGAAAACGCGCCAAGCGAGTTTATTTTCGGATTTGCCGATCAAGTCCCAGACCGGTTTTTAAGAAAATTGCAGGGGATCGGTAAAAGAACCATTCTCTCGGTGGGGGGAGGAATCCCCCCGGAATGCGACGCATGGCTCGACCTGGGCGCTCTTTTCGCGGAAAGCGGAACCGGTTTCGCCTCCGCCAAAGGCGACTCCGCGAAAGCGGGTCCGGCAAAGCCGGAAGGAAAACAGCCGGTGATTATCCCCCTCCCGCCGCGCGAACCGGAACTGCAGCATTTTTCGGGGTCGGCTAAGAGTGAATCACCCCGTCAGGCGGTTCCTCCCGCTGCGGAAAAGCCGGTTCCCCAAACTCCGGCTCCTGCGGCTGCGGCAGCCCCGGCGGCGGTTCCTCCGGTCGCCCCCGCCGCTCCCGCCGCAGCAAAACCTGCGGCTCCGGCAAAGAGCGCCGTTCCGCCGGCGCCCGCGAAACCGGCACCGGTCTCCTCCCCGGTTCCGACGCCTGCCGCGGATTCCGCCGAACTGCCGGCACCCGCCGGCACCCCTGCCCCGGCCGCCGTCGCACCGGTTTCTCCCCAGATCGACATTTCCGATCTCGTTCAGGCGGTCGGAAACGATACGGTTCAGCTCGAAATCAGCGTTAAAGACCAGGTCAAGGAACTCCTCAGAGCGCTCGGCGAAAAGCGGATTCCCCTCTCGGAACTGGCGGCCTCGATCCGCATGCAGCCTTCGGAAGCCGGAAAGGGAGGAAGCGTCTTCGTTCAGCCGCTCCTTCCCGAGGACATTCGCTCGATCGACGACGGCGGTCAGGTCACGGTCTGCCGGACCGACCAGCCGGAACTCGATCCGGTTCCCGCCCAGGTCGGCGCATGGCTTCTGCAGAACGACCGTCTTCTGAATTCGGAACTGAACGAAATGGTCTCGGAACATTCCAGCGGCGTCTCGCTCGCGGAACTCGCCGACAAGGTCAAATCGCTCCACCCCATTCTCGACGGGCACATCAACGAAGAGTGGATTGCCTCGCACCTTCCGCACGGCGTTTCGAGTTACCGGCCGGCAAGCGGACCTGTCGCCATCCGCGTCCAGGCGCCGCCGCTCACGAAACCGATCTCGATCTACCCCGATTTTGAATCGGTCTCGAAACGGGCGGCTCTGATGAAAGATTTCTGCCGCTGGCGCGTCCGCAAAGAAAAAAAGGGAACCGACGCCGAAAACCAGCGGAAAGAATCCGATTTCTTCCAGCAGGCGAAGTACCTCTTCGTCAACCTCGGCGCTCTGCCCGCCGACATGCGGGAAGAGGATGTTCTGATGTTCGCCGACTGCTACGAGGCGCTCGAGATCATCACCCGCCTTTTGGCTGCGTGTCTCGACGGCAAACTGATTCCGACGGCCGACCGGGACCAGATCGGGCAGTGCTGCGCCGACTCGATCTGTCTGCTCAAAACCGCTCTGCTCGAAAAGGGAATCGAACTCTCTTCGGACGGCGTTCAGAGGGACGCCTACGATGAACTGAGCAAGTTCACAAAACAGTACCGCGTCTTCCTGCAGAACATGAAGTTCGAAGACCGGATGAACGTTGCCGACCGGAAAGACATCAAGAACCAGTTCCAGGAGATGGAAAGGCGGCTGACGCGGCAGGACACCGCGAAAAAGAAGAAGCAGCTTCAGGGGAGAATCAACTACCATCTCGACAAAATCAAGGACGCCCTGCCCGGCGACATTCACGACTGGAATGTTGTTGTCGCCTCGGTCACCGAACTCGTACAGGAATGCGGAGTCACGTGGACTTCCGACGAAATCAAAGGGTATTTGAAGCCGTTCATCGGCAAGATTCCCGAAGAAGTCGAGATGACCGACCTGTTCATCCGCATTGTGCAATACATCGAAGTCGGCGCCGATCCCGAAGCGCTCCGCCGTCCGACGCACATGGCGGTCCGGGACCTGAAAATCTCTCCCGCTGTCCGGAAAGTCCGCAAGGCGTATAAGGGGACGAAAATGGTCTTCGTCGGCGGAACTCCGCAGCCGCACATCATTGAACGGCTGAAACTCTATCTCCAGGTCGAAGACGTCCTTTGGGAAGAACATACTCACGGCGACTCGCTGAGCCGGTTTCAGTCGGCGCTCAACGATGAGGCGGTCCGGCTTGTCGCGGTCTATATTCCCTGGTGCTCGCACAAGCATTCCGAAGAGTTCAAGAAGATGGTCTCCGCCGCGGGAAAAGATTTCGTACGGGTCACCAAAGGAACGAACCCCGACACGATCGCCGCGGCGATCTGCGAACAGATACACCTGAAGTAGGTCAGAAATCTGCAGAGCACGCCGGCTCCGGTCCGGTCTGTGCGAAAAGCGTCAAACTCCATCAAAGGGGTTTGGCGCTTTTCACTTCTTGTTCAAACACGGGAAAAGCCCGGGCTGATACACAGCGGTCCCGGGAAAGGAAATCTCCGCGGCTGCCGCGGCGGCCGGCAGCGTGACAGACTACTTCTTGAAGAACCGGGCGAAAAAGCCTTTGGGGGCGGGAGTCTCGCTCTGCGGTTTGGGGGTCTGCTCGCCGGGGCCGGCGAGCAGGCGGATCATTTCGTCCTGCTCTTCGGCCTGGGCGACATAGAGGGGAGTACGTCCCCACGAGTCTTTCGCTTTGGTATCGACCCCCTGCCGCTCGACCAGGAAACGGATCAGTTCGGGATTCCGGCTCTCGGCGGCGCTGTGCAAGACGGTCCAGGCTCCGTTGTCTTTGGCGTTCGGATCGGCGCCGCAGCTTTCGATCAGGTATTTGACCAGCTGGAGATTCCCGCTCTGCGCCGCGCGGTGAAGAACGGTTCTGCCCCAGTTGTTCTGCGCGGCGGCATGGGCGCCGCACTCTTCGATCAGATACTTGACGGTTTCGTATGAACCGCGGCCGGCCGCCATATGAAGCGGAGTCCACCCCGCGTCGTCGGGGGTGTTCACCTCGGCTCCCCCTTCGACCAGCGCGCGGACCAACTCGAGGTTCCCCATCTGCGCCGCGCGGTGCAGCGTGGTTTCCCCTTTATCGTCTTTCGTGTTCGGATCGGCCCCCGCCTTGATCAGGTAGCGGACCAGATCGACATTGCCGCTGGCGGCGGCGCTGCGCAGAACCGTCCAGTTCTGATGTGTTTTCGCGTTCGCGTCGGCCCCCCGGCTGACCAAATAGCGGATAATCGGCAGATTCCCGGTTTCGGCGGCGGCATGCAGAACGGTCTGTCCCCCCGCATCGGGGGCGGTGACCGAAGCGCCCAACCCGACCAAGTATCGGACAATTTTCCATTTCCGCGCACGGGCCGCCATCATGAGGATCGTCTCCCCCTCGCTGTCGCGGCCGTTCAGATCGGCGCCAAGCCCGGCAAGATAACGGAGACTCCGCCACTTTTTAAAGTTGGCGGCGTAATGGAGAGCGGTCCGTTCGTTCACATCCTTCGCGTTGATATCGGCACGGCGGTTCACCAGATACTGAACCAGTTCCGGTTTCCCGTTCTTGACCGCGTAGTGGAGAACCGTCCGGCGGCGGCTGTCGCGGGCGTTCAGGTCGGCGCCAAGCTCGACAATGTACGTAACCAGATCGAGTCTGCCGCTCTTCGCGGCGGCGTGCAGAACCGTCTTCCCCCGGCGGTCGCGGTCGGCAATCGAAGCCCCGGCGGAGATCAGCTGCTTAACGACCGGGGTTTTCCCGCGGCCGGCGGCAAGGAAAAGGGGAGTGTGCCCGGCCCGGTCGCGGAGCGAAACATCGGCGCCGCGTGTTAAAAGGTAACGCACAATCTTCCAGCGGCGGGTAAACACGGCCCGGTGCAGCGGAGTCCGGCCTTTTTCGTCGGCGGCGTTAATGTCGGCGCCGCGAGCCAGCAGGAAGTTGACGATTTTATACTGATTGTCGGAATCGAACGCACGGTCGGGGGAGGAAGGTTCCTCTTCGCCGAGGACCGAAATATCTTCAGACGAGCCGATACAGAGGGCGGTCCACAGGACATCGTTCACACTGCCGGAATTCGGCTGATGGTCAACCAGGTAACGGACCAGCCCGACACTGCCGCTGCGGACGGCTTTGTGCAGGACCGTTTCGCCGTCGAGGGTGACCGCCGCCGGGTCGGCCCCCCGCTGCTCGATCAGGTTCCGGACAAGCTCTTCACTGCCGCTTCCGGCGGCGCTGTGCAGAATGGTGTTTCCGTCATGATCGCAGGCGGCGGGATCGGCGCCCCGCTCCAGAAGGGTGTTTACCGCTTCGAGCGCGCCGCTGGCCGCGGCGCTGTGCAGAACCGTCCACCCGTTTTTGTCGGCCGCATTGACATCCTGTTTGAGTTCGTCGGCAAGATAGACGATCGACTCGGGTCTCCCCCCTGCGGCGGCGCAGTGGAGAACCGACCAGCTGTTATTGTCGCAAAGGTCGGCGGACGCGCCCCGTTCGATCAAAAGGCGGAGCGATTCCGCCGAACAGTCGCGGGCGGCGTTGTGCAGGACGCTCCACCCGCTCTTGATCCGATATCCGGGATCAGCTCCCTGGTCGAGGAGCTGACGCAAACGGTCATCGCTGCCTTCGGCCGCCGCATCGAAAAGAGCCTGGTTCAGGTCGTTCGTATTCTCATCCGCCATAGGTTTAACCTCAATCATACCTGAGATCCGAATTTCGGGAGCAAACCCGGATCGTCAAAAAGATCATCTGCTGTTCTCGGCCGGGAACCCGGCCGAAACGGCGCCCAGCCCGTAAAGAAGACGGAAAGAGAGCCGCTGCTCCGCCGCCGGGGTCTACCTTGATTTTACGTCTCTTGCCGCCGAAAGTCAACGAAATTCCCCGCGGAGAAACTTTTTTCCTTCCCCCTGCACTTCCATCTTGTTTACGGGGGCTTTCGCCGGTAAAATGGTGATGTTGGTTAAAAAAGGTTTTCGCGTGCCCTATTGCCAGGCGGAACCGTTCACCCCTATCAAGGAAACCGATATCCCATGAAAACGCCGTTTAAGATTCTTTCGATCCTCGCCGTAATCCTTCTTGCCGGAATGGCATTCGTCTCCCGCGCCGCCGAACCGGCGGACGGCGAGCCCGTCACCTTTTCGGTCGCCGCGTTCACGATCAACGACCTGCAGGCTCCGCAGGGGATCGATACCCCCAGACCGCATTTCGGCTGGCGCTACAACGCTCCCCTTCCCGGCGCCCCCGTCAATAACCAGGCTCAGTCGGCCTACCAGATCGTTTTGCGCAACTGGCCGGCCGGAGACGAAATTCTCTGGACCAGCGGCAAGGTGGAAAGCGATCAGCAAACATTCGTCCCCTATACCGGAGACGATCTGCAGCCCGGCACCGCCTACCTTGTCGACCTGACCGTCTGGAACGAGGACGGCGAACTTTCCGATACCATCACCGGCACCTTTTCGACCGGCCTTTGGCCGACCGACGCCGATCCGAACCCGTGGAAGGGAAAGTGGATCGGCAAATCCGAAACGGAAGCCGCGCCCGACCTTCCGGCACGCTACTTCTCGAAAAAGGGCACGGTCGCCTCTCCCACGCAAAAAACGATCGTCCGGGCCGCCGCCTATATTGCCGGCCTGGGGTATAACGAGCTTTACATTGCCGGCGAAAAGGTCGGCGACCATGTTCTCGACCCGATGTACACCGATTTCACCAAACGGGTCGCCTACAACGTCTTCGACGTGACCGACCTGATGACGCAGATCCAGAGTTCGGCGTTCGAGGCGGAAAATCCGGACGAGGTGGAAACCGTCGATTTCCCGATCGGCGTCATCTTGGGGAACGGCCGCTTCTACGCCCCGCGCAATCCCGATCCGAACCGGGTGCCGCGCCTCCTGTTCCAGATGAAAATCGAATACAGCGACGGTTCCAGCGACCTGATCGTCAGCGACGAGTCGTGGAAGATGTCGGTTGAAGGCCCGATTCAGGGGAACAACGATTTTGACGGCGAAATCTGCGATATGCGCCGCGCCGTACCGCTGGAAGAAGCTGTGCTTCATCCGGAAGGGGACTACTTCATCGAGGATTCCGAAACCCTCTCCTACGCGGTTCCGACCCCCGGCGCGGTCGAGGTTCTCGACGGTCCCGCGGGAAAACTCGTTGCGCAGACAATCCCCCCGATGCGGGTCAACGACCTGATTCGCCCGATTTCGATCACCGAGTACAAACCGAACGTCTACATTGTTGATTTCGGCCAGAACTTCGTCGGCTGGGTCTGGATGAAGGTCAGCGGGCAGGCGGGAAGCGAGGTCACGCTCCGTCATGCCGAAACGCTGATCCCCGAGGGGGAAAACGCCGGCGATCTTTACACCGCCAATCTGCGGTACGCCCAGGCGCGCGATATTTACACACTGCGCGATACGGGGAATGAGCCGCAGTACTACCAGCCCCGTTTCACCTACCACGGATTCCGTTTCCTGAAGATTGAGGGGTATCCCGGCAAACCGACGCTCGACGATTTTATCGGCTGCGTCGTCGGAACCGACCTGACCCAAACCGGACGGTTCCGCACCTCCAACGAGACGATCAACAAAATCTTCCACAACATTCTCTGGGGTACCCGGAGCAATTACCTGAGCATGCCGACCGACTGCCCGCAGCGCGACGAACGGCAGGGGTGGCAGGGCGACCGCGCCGCGGAATCGAAGGGGGAATCGTTCATCTTCGACAACCTGACCCTTTACCGCAAATGGATGCAGGATATTGAAGACAGCCAGCACGACGACGGAAACGTCTCCGACGTCGCGCCGAACTACTGGGAGCTTTACGGCACCAACGTGACCTGGCCGAGCGCGCAGCTTTTGGTTGCCGAATCGCTCTGGCTGATGTACGGCGACATCACCGCCATCGCCGCGCACCACGATTCGCGCGTCAAGTGGCTCAACCATCTCGCAACGTTCATCAAGCCCGACGGCACCATCGATAAGGACAACTACGGCGACTGGTGCGTTCCGCCCGAAAGCCCCGAACTGATCCATTCCGGAGATCCGATGCGCACCACGAACAAAGGGCTCCTGGCAACTTCGTATTACTCCAAGGATCTCAGTCTCGAAGCCGCGTTCGCCGAGATGCTCGGCAAGTCCGACGAAGCCGCCGCGCTGCGCGAGCGTGCCGAAGCCGCAAAGAACGCGTTTAACAGCGTCTACTACAACGCCGCCGAAGGAAAATACGATAACGGCACTCAAACCTCGTGTGTCCTTCCTCTGGCGTTCGGATTGGTTCCCGAAGGGGACGAATCGAAGGTCTTCGCCACACTGGTCGGCAATATCGAGAATGTCACCGACAAGCATATCGGAACCGGACTGATCGGGGGCCAGTGGGTGAACCGCGTTCTTTCGTACGGCGGGCGCGACGATTTGGCCTACGCTTTCGCCACCAACACCACCTACCCGAGCTGGGGCTACATGGTCGAAAAGGGCGCGACGACGGTCTGGGAACTCTGGAACGGCGACACCGCCGATCCGGCGATGAACAGCGGCAATCATGTGATGCTGGTCGGCGACGAGGCGATCTGGTATTTTGAGTATCTCGCCGGCATCAAGGCCGACGCCGGAAACCCGGGCTTTAAACACATTCTGATGACGCCGCACGTCGTCGGCGACCTGACCTGGGTCGACGCGGCGTACGATTCGATCCGGGGACGCATCCTTTCGGCGTGGAACGTCGAAAACGGCACCTTTACCTGGAATGTTCTCGTTCCGGTCAACTCGACCGCACGGGCGAGCGTGCCGGCCTCCGATCCCGAATCGGTCACGGTCACCGGAGGCGACGGGCAGCCTGTCGAGCTGCAGGGAACCGCAGCCGATGGCCGCGTCGAGTTTGAAATCGGCAGCGGCGTTTGGAAGTTTACCTCGAAGCTGTAAATCCGAGGTCCGCGCCCCTTGATGCGACGTCCCCTCTTTTATCTCTCGGCCGGGGAACCGAGCGGCGATCTTCACGCCGCCGGGCTGATCCGGGAACTCAAAGCCAGGTTCCCGGACGCCCGCTTTGTCGGGTTCGGCGGCCCCGAGATGGAGAAGGCGGGGTGTCGGCTCGAAGTCGACCTGACCGAGTCGCCGGTCATGTGGTTTCTTCAGGCGCTGGTGAAGATTCCCTTTTTCGCCCGGTGTCTGAAACGGGCTCGGGAGTTTTTCCGCCGCGAAAAGCCTGACATTCTGATTCTGATCGATTATCCCGGCTTCAATTTTCGTCTGGCGAAAATCGCCAGGGAGGAAGGAATCCGGGTCTGTTTCTTTGTCCCGCCCCAGATCTGGGCCTGGGCCCAGGGACGGGTCGAAAAGATGAGGCGGGATATCGACTTCACGATCTCTCCCCTCCCCTTCGAGCAGAAATGGCTCGCCTCGCGCGGGGTCGAGACGGTCGCGATCCCGCACCCTTTTTTTGAGGAGATCAAGAGCCAGCCGTTCGACCTCGATTTTATGCGCGGGCTGGCGGGCGAAGAAGCCGCCGCGCTCACCCGGCCGGCCCCGTCTTACGGGCCGTGCCCCCTTCCGCCGAATCCGGTCCTGACCCTGCTGCCCGGTTCGCGCCGGAGCGAAATCGCCGCGAACCTGCCCGAAATGGCGCGCGCCGCGGCGTGCGCCGCGCGGTCGGTTCCCGGCCTTCGTCCGGTTGTCGCCGCCTTTAAAGAGGAATTCGTCCCGCTCATCTCAAAGATTCTCCGGCGCGAGTCTCTGGATTTTCCCGTCTATGTCGGAAAGACACGCGAGCTGATCGCACTGGGCGCCTGCGCGCTGGCGGTTTCCGGGTCGGTTTCCATCGAGCTCTTGGCGCTCGCCAAGCCGGCGGTCGTCTACTACCGCGTCGGGGCGTTCCCCCTCTGGTTTTCCCGCTTTTTCCGCCGGGTCAGGTTCATCTCGCTCGTCAACCTCCTTGCCGCCGATGCCTGCGGCGAATCGATCTTCTATCCCACCCGCCGCGCCCCGGCCCGGCCGAGCGAAAAAGAGAGGTCTCTTGCCCTCTATCCGGAATTTCTGACCGGGCGCGACCTCTCGGCCGAAGCCGCCCGGCCGCTCATCGAATGGCTCGCAGAACCGGAAAAACTCGCCCGGCGGCGCACGGAACTCGCCCGTCTGCGGGACCGTGTTTCGGCGGGGGGGTCGCCGTTTAAACTCGCCGCCGACGCCATTATCGCCCGTTTGGAATAACCGGCGCCTGCAAAACAATTCGGCGAAAAGAGGAAACCCCGTTCGCGGAGAGGGGAAGGCTAAAAGGGATCGGACATCGGCCCGACCGCGACCGAAAGTTTCGGTGTGACGGGATATTTCCGGAGAAGACGGTTCATTTCGTCAACCGTAATGGCGCGCACCTTTTCCATATCGCTGCTGACCGGGCAGTAGATGCGGTTCTGAATCCATTCCTGACCGATTGAAAAGAGACGGCCCCGCGAGCGTTCCGCGGCGCGGACCAAACGCGCGAGCACTTTATTCTGGGAACGAAGGAGCTCTTCCTGCGTAATCCCCTCTTCAACGCATTGGGAGAGAATCTCTTCCATGATTTTCAGGTTTTCCGAAACTTTCCCGGGAGCGCAGCAAAGGCTGGCACAGAAGAACCCCGCGTCGAAATAGTCCGAAAAACCGAGCGAGGCGCAATCGGCTTTCCCGTTGTCGAGGAGCGCCCAGAAAAGGCGGCTGCCGATATCATCTCCGACGATATTGGCAAGGAGCGCGGCGGCGTAGCGGTCGTCGTCGCGCGACGAAGGAGCGTCGGAAAGGAGGAAAAGATACTCCTGAGCCGAGGAGGGGCGCAAAAAGGATTCTTTTCCGGCACAGCCTTCAGGTCGGAAGGTTTCGCGGCTGACCGGCTTCGGTTCCCAGCCGCCGCACCGCTCTTCGAGGTCGCGGACAAACTTTTCAAAATCGACGGCCCCGCTGGCGGCGACAACAATGTTTCCGGGAGAATAGCGGTTTTCGAAATAGGCGCGCATCTGGGAAACGGTCAGGCTGCCGACCGACTCGGCGGTTCCCAGCACGCTTCGGGAAAGAGGATGCCCTTTGAAGAAGAGTTCGCGGCACTTCTCGTCGACCCCGAAGGGGGGCTGATCGGCGTACATTTTGATCTCTTCGAGGATCACCTTCTTTTCGGTGTGAAAATCCTCTTCGCGCAGGGAAGGACGAAGAATATCGGCCAGGAGGTCGACCGCCTGCGTCTGCAGTTCCGGAAGGACCGAAACGTAGTAGACGGTCACCTCTTCGTTGGTAAACGCGTTCGAGACACCCCCCATCGCGTCAAGTTCGCGGTTGACCTCTTCGGCGCTCCGGCGCGGCGTTCCCTTGAAGAGCATATGCTCCAAAAAGTGGCTCACGCCGGAGATTTCGTCGGACTCGTCCCGCGAACCGGTACGGACAAAAAAGCCGATCGACGCCGCGCAGGCGTTCGGATTGACTTCGGCAATGACGTCGAGCCCGTTGCCGAGCTCGGTATGCTTAAACTCCGTCATCGATAGGTTCTTCCCTCTCCGGAAAGAAATGCGGCCGGATCAGGCCGGCTGAAACCGGGCCGTCAGACGAACTTCGTTACGCCCGGATGCGGAATATAGTAGTCGCCGTTCTCGTCGGGCATCGCCACCGAGGGGCCGTTGATATCGACAAGGTTGTCGTAGGCAATGTCGCTGTCGTAACGGAACTCCGATTTCCAGGCCTGTTCGGCGGAAAGGTACTGGCCCGTTTCGACCGCGAAACGGCCCAAGAGGGCGGTAAAGGTCGCCATGATCCCGCGTTCCATCTCGTTCCAGGGACGATTTTCGCGAATCGCGGCAAACAGGCGGTCATGCTCGGTCTGGTAGGAGTCGTTGTCGGGCGAGGTCGGTTCCCAGATCGTCTCGCCGCGCAGGCCGGAAAACTGGAGCCCTTCGAACCCCTTGCAGATTTTCGGATCGCCGACGCCTTCCCCGACGCGGGCAACCCCCTTGGTTCCCTGAACGATGCAGCAGAAATTGTTCCACGTGTTCGGCATGGTGCGGGTCTGCATCATCAGGCGTTTCCCGCTCGGGAACACGTATTCGACGCTGGCGATGTCGATCAGCTGGTCTTTGTCGGGCCGGTGGGTCCGGCCGCCGGAACCCTGCGCGAACGCGGGATATTCCTGAGCCGCCCAGCAGGCGATATCGAGGTTGTGAATCAGGGCGTCCACGATAAAGCCGCCGCTGGTCCAGTCGAAGCAGAACAGGTTCCGCAGCTGGTGCTGAAGCGGGGTGAAGTTCCCTTTCGGACCGAGGTTGTGGGGCCCCTGGAACCGGTAAACCCAGCAGGTGGTGACGTCGCCGAGAACGCCGTCATGAATCGCCTTGATCGTCTCTTCGTAACGGAACTTGTTCCGGTTGTTGAGCCCGACACCGACCTTGATCCCCTTGGCGAGCGCTTTTTCGTTCGCCGCGCGGATCCGGCGCAGGTTGACCATATCGGTCGCGACCGGCTTTTCGGCGAAGACGTTGATCATCTTCGGCGAGTTGACCACATACTCATAGTGGAGCGGGCGGAATGCCGGCGGAGTCGTCAGCAGGACGACATCGCCGTCGCCAAGCGAGTCGATCGCCTGCTTGTACGCTTCGAGACCGTGGAACGTACGGTCTTCGATCCCTTCGGAAAGGCGGTCTTCGTGCGTGGCCTCAAGGGCTTCAATCGCCCCTTTCGCCTTGTCTTCGAACGCATCGGCAACCGCCCAGAGTTTGGCGTTCGGTTCGGCTTCGAGAGCCTGGCGTACCGCCCCGCCGCCGCGGTTGCCGCAGCCGACCCAAGCGATTTTGATGGTGTTGTCTTCCCCGGCATGAACGCGGGGAATCCCGGCGCCGGAAGCGAGCACACCCGCAGCGGCCAGACCGGAAGTCCGAAGAAAACGACGTCGCGAAAACATGTTGTCCATAAAAAATCCTTGCTGTTCTGAATAACTGTAACGGGTCAGGAGGTTTGTGAAGGCTCAATCGCCACTTTCCCCATTTTAAAACCAGCGCCGGCAGATTTCAAGGCAAACACCCCCATTTTTTATGAAATTTGGTTTTCGCAATCCTTGATGAAAGGCGAAATCGGGGTAAAATGGATTGTAATCGGCTTATTGCGCCATCACAGCAGTACCCATCATCTATTGCGGGGGCATATCGCCGAGACGGTCCGGAGAATCGTAATCATTTCAGCCAAGCCAATACCGTTTAAACCTTTGGAGGATTCTACAGTGAGCGAAGAAAAACGCTTTGTCATGACCGACGGGAATGAAGCGACCACGATGATCGCACATCTTTGTAACGAAGTGATGGCCATCTACCCGATTACCCCGTCGTCAACGATGGGCGAACTGGCAGACGACTGGGCGGCGAAAGGGAAGAAAAACCTTTTCGGCACAATTCCGCACGTCGTCGAAATGCAAAGCGAAGCCGGCGCCGCGGGCGCGGTTCACGGTTCTCTTCAGGCGGGCGCGCTGACCTGCACCTTCACCGCCAGCCAGGGACTCCTCCTGATGATCCCGAACATGTTCAAAATCGCCGGCGAAATGACCCCGACGGTGTTCCACGTTTCGGCCCGCTGCGTTGCGACCCACGCCCTTTCGATTTTCGGTGACCACAGCGACGTCATGGCCGTCCGTTCCTGCGGCTGGGCGATGCTCTGCGGCGGCACTATTCAGGAAACGCACGATATGGCGCTGGTCGCCTACGCTTCGACCCACGAAGCGAAGATCCCGTTCGTTCACTTCTTCGACGGGTTCCGCACCAGCCACGAAATCAACAAACTCGAGAAGATTCCGGAAGACGTCGTCCGTCAGATGATCGACGTCGAAAAGATCAAGCGTTTCCGCGAAAACGCCCTCAATCCGAACCGCCCGGTCATCCGCGGCACCGCCCAGAACCCCGACGTCTTCTTCCAGGCCCGCGAAGCGTGCAACACGGCCTACTCGAAGGTTCCGGCAATCGTCCAGAAAGAGATGGACAAGTTTGCCAAGCTGACCGGCCGCCAGTATCACCTGTTCGACTACTACGGCGACCCGAACGCCGAAAACGTCATCGTCATCATGGCGAGCGGTTCGGGGATCGTCGAAGAATACATCGACTTCATCGGCGCCGATAAGGGCGTCGGTATGGTCAACGTCCGCCTTTACCGTCCGTTCGATGCCGAAGCCTTCCTGGCGGCGATGCCCAAGAGCATCAAGAAGATCGCCGTTCTCGACCGCACCAAGGAACCGGGCGGAATCGGCGAACCCCTTTACCTCGACGTCGTTACGGCGATGGCCCAGGGCTGGAAGGGCGCTCTGCCGACGATCGTCGGCGGCCGTTACGGCCTCTCCTCGAAAGAGTTCACTCCGGCGATGGTCAAGGGCGTCTACGACGAACTGGCCAAAGACGCGCCGATGAACAACTTCGTCGTCGGTATCGAAGACGATGTGACCGGCCGTTCGATCGCCTACGACGAGAACTTCTCGACCGAAAAAGACGACGTCCGCCGCTGCATGTTCTACGGGCTGGGGAGCGACGGAACGGTCGGCGCCAACAAGGAAACCTCGAAGATCGTCGGCGAATACACCCCGAACTACTGCCAGGGCTACTTCGAGTACGACTCGAAAAAATCCGGATCGATCACGATTTCGCACCTGCGCCTTTCGCCCCGTCCGATCAAAGGCTCGTACCTCATTCATCAGGCCAACTTCGTCGCCTGCCATCAGTTCGTCTTCACCGAACGCGTCGATATGCTCGCGACCATCGTCGAAGGGGGCACCTTCCTTCTGAACGCGCCCTACTCGGCCGACGAAGTCTGGGATTACCTGCCGATCGAACTCCAGCAGGAGATCATTGACAAGAAACTCAAGTTCTACGTGATCGACGCGGTCAAGGTCGCCAAGGCAGCCGGCATGGGCGGGCGCATCAACACCGTCATGGAAACCTGCTTCTTCAAACTCGCCAACTTCATGGAACCCGACGAAGCGATTCAGCGCATCAAGGACGGGATCAAGAAAGCTTACAGCAAGAAGGGCGAAGAAGTCGTTCAGAAGAACTACGCCGCGGTCGATTCCGCGCTTCCCGCGCTTCAGGAAGTCAAAGTTCCCGCGCAGGTCACCTCGAAGTTCCACCGCATCGACGGAATCGATCCTTCGGCTCCGGAATTCGTCAAGAAGACCCTCGCCGAAATCATGGCGGCCCGCGGAAACCAGCTTCCGGTCAGCGCCTTTAACGAAGCGGCCGACGGAACCTTCCCGACCGGCACCACCAAGTACGAAAAACGGAGCGTCGCGATCGACATCCCGATCTGGGATAAAGACACCTGCATCCAGTGCGGCCAGTGCTCGCTGGTTTGCCCGCATGCCGCGATCCGCATGAAGGTCTACGACGCCGACGCGCTCAAGGGCGCTCCCGAAACCTTCAAATCGGCCGAAGCCAAAGCCGAGTTCAAAGGCCAGTACGCCACGCTCCAGGTCGCTCCCGAAGACTGCACCGGCTGCGGCATGTGCGTCTACGTCTGCCCCGCCAAGAACAAGGCTGTCGAAGGGAAGAAAGCGATCAACCTCGAAGACAAGATCGCCAACCTTCAGGCCGAAAAGGCGAACTGGGAATACTTCCTCACGATTCCCGATTACGACCGCACGAAGGTCAAGCCGGGTACGATCAAGGGTTCGCAGCTGCTGCTGCCTCTGTTTGAATTCTCGGGCGCCTGCGCCGGCTGCGGCGAAACGCCCTACGTCAAACTCGTGACTCAGCTCTTCGGCGACCGCATGATGATCGCCAACGCCACCGGCTGCTCCTCGATTTACGGCGGCAACCTGCCGAGTACGCCTTACACCACCAACGCCGACGGCTGCGGCCCCTGCTGGGCCAACTCCCTCTTTGAAGACGCCGCCGAATTCGGAATGGGGATGCGTCTGGGCGTCGATCAGCAGAAGCAGTTCGCCCGCGAAATTCTCGAAGGCGCGAAAGAGAAACTCGGCGACGCGCTGGTCGAAAACATCCTGAACAACAAGCAGGAAACCGAAGAAGAGATCGCGCAGCAGCGCAAGTGGGTCGCCGAAGTCAAAGCGAAGGCCGAAGGGTGCGACTGCGGCTGCGAAAAGGCAAAGCTCCTGGCCGCTTCGGCCGAATACATGATCCGCCGCAGCAACTGGATCATCGGCGGCGACGGCTGGGCCTACGATATCGGCTACGGCGGTCTCGACCACGTGGTCGCCTCGAACCGCGATGTCAACATTCTGGTTCTCGATACCGAAGTCTACTCGAACACCGGCGGCCAGGCCTCGAAGGCGACCCCGCTGGGCGCCGTGGCCAAGTTCGCCGCGGGCGGAAAACCCATTGGCCACAAATACCTCGGCATGATGGCGGTTTCGTACGGCACCGCGTTCGTCGGCCAGATCTCGATCGGCGCGAACCCGATGCACGCGATCAAAACGCTCATCGCCGCCGAATCGTACAAGGGCCCGTCGCTGATCATCGCCTACGCGCACTGCATCGCGCAGGGGATCGACATGAAAGCCGGCATGGAGCTTCAGAAAGAAGCCGTCAAGTGCGGTTACTGGCCGCTCTGGTCGTATGACCCGCGTCTTGAAAAACCGTTCCAGGTCGCCAGCAAAGCGCCGGAAGGGCTTCTCAAAGACTTCGAGGCGAAACAGAACCGCTTCAAGCAGCTCAAGCGGATCAATCCCGAAGCCGCCGCCACGTTCGAAGCGAAAGCTCAGGACGACATCTACAAGCGGTTCGAGTATTACACCAAACTCTCCGAAATCAAGAGCAACTGACCGGTGTAACCGGGCGGTTTTCCCGCGCGGCGGCCCTCTGCGGCGCGGGTGAATCTGCATCGGCATCAGACAGGCGGATCGGCACAAAACGATGCCGGTCCGCCTTTTCGCTGAAATCCCCCCAAAAAGGAGCTGTCATGGCTGCCCATTCCCCGGAAAAGGTTTTCGGACCGGCTGACTGTCTGCGTTTTTTCAGGAAAGACCAGCTCAAGGCCACGGTGATTCTCCTTTACGCCGCGCTGGCGCTGACGGTCTGGAAATACATTCCGACACATGATCCCGATTCGGTCAGCCAGTTCGGCATCCCCTGCTATACCGAGTCGATAATCCGGGGAATCGAAACCCTGAACAGCGGCGAGGCTCTCCCCCTTTCCCTCTTCTGGACGGGAGAACTCAAAAGCATTGCGGCGCTCTTTCTCATGGGGATACTGCCGATCGCGATCGTCAAATGGGGGTTCCGCGAAAAGCTTTCCGACTACGGGCTGCGGCTGGGAAACCGTTATACGATCCAGTCGATTCTCCTCTTTACGCCGCTGATGGTCGTTTTCGTGTCGTTTTCGGACCCGGTAAAATACGCCCAGGTTTACCCTTTGAACCCGCTGGCCGCGATCCTGCCGAAACCGCTCTTCTCGCTGCACCTTATCGTTTACGCGCTGTGCTACTATTTCGGCTGGGAGTTCATGTTCCGCGGGTTCCTTCTGAAAGGGCTCGCCCCGCGGTACGGCATCGCCGCCGCCGTTCTGATTCAGGCTCTTGCCGCGACAATGCTCCACTACGGGCACCCCTTCCCCGAAACGCTCGGCTGTTTGGGCGGCTCGATCTTTTGGGGGTGTCTGGCGCTCCGGACCCGTTCGATTCTTTCCGGCTGGGTTCAGCACGCCGCGCTCGGCGTCATGCTCGACATTTCCATCACAGCCTCGCTGCACGGACTTGGCTGATAGGGATTCCCGAAAGATTGTGCTTAAAATTTCTATTTGATCTGAAAAGAACGTCTGAAATGTTGAAACGAGGGCCAAAATGAAGTTTTATCTGTTAAGTAACTTTATGACAAGTAACTGTTGGCATGAAAATCTTATTACCGAATATGACAAGGACTGGGATAGAAAGGAAGATGACCCTTTGTATCCCAGGTTTAGTCGTGATCAGGGGCCGTTTTGTCCAGTTTGCCATAAGAACATGAGACATTTATATCCTCTTTCACCTTTGAGACGGGAAATACATGTCGCAAAACCATATTTTGGTGATATTGTTACCCGAGGGGCTGAAGTATATTTTTCAGATAGAGCCAAAATAATATATGAAGAATCAGATTTAAAAGGGATAGAGAAATTTAGAAAAATCGAAATTCTTAAGGTTGCGTGTCATAACGGTGTCAGGAAAGCAAAATTGTCTCCACTACCCACTTATTACTGGTGTCAGATAGCCGTTGACGGAGCGACTTGGGATTATGAGAAATCAAAGGCAGTCTTCAGTAAACCCGACCCAATAATATGCGAGTATTGTAAAGACTACAAAGGCTTTATAAGAGGGTACAGTGGGCTTTATGTTGATGAGTCACGATGGAACGGCAACAATATCTTTGAACTTTTGGGAATAGGGGGCAAAATCATGGTAGACGAAAACTTCAAATCTTGGGTTGAATGCAACAATCTGACAGGTGCCAATTTTATCCCTGAATCGAAAACATCCCTTGATCTCAATGCCGAAAGCCTGCGAAGCACCATCGAAAAGCTGTATGACGGTTTTACGGAATAGAAACACAACGATCTGCCAAATCGCTTAATACCTTGAATCCGAATCCGAGCGTTTGTCAGATTTCTTATCGCTGGAGTGGTCATTTGGCACAAGGAAAGTTACAATGTTTATAAATCAAGATTCCATGATCTTCTATATTATTGAGCCACTATTCACGGACAAATGGTGGAGTGTAAACGAATTTATTGGCACAACACAAAAGCCTGTGTATGCCAAGAACCGTCCGCCTTTCTGTCCAGTCTGTAACAGCCAGTTGAGCAGATATTTAATCAAACCGCTCGAATTTAATTTTGTAACAGCAAAGCCTTTTTTTGTGATATTGTTTTTAACAATGAATTTCTATTCGTATCAGAGGATTTTAAAAAAGCTTATGAAAAATCTGGTTTATGCGGTATAAGAGAATTTAGGGAAATATCAATCTCTAAAATTTCTACCCACGATGGAGTCAGAAAAGCTAAATTGCCTTTACCACCACGGTATTTCTTAACTGATGTTACTGTAGACGGCGCAATTGATTTGGAGCAATCAAATGCGGTCATTGAATGTCCTCGATACTGCGAGTATTGCTTGAACCCTATAGAGCCATTCGATGACGAAAAATCTTTAGGGCTTGTAAAATGGGATGGGTTTATCATTGACAGACGGCGTTGGCACGGAAACAACATTTTTAAACCTATCGGATTGGAATGTTTCTATGCAGTTGATGAGAAATTTCGAGAATGGTTCGAATCGACTCAGTTAAAAACTGGATGTGAGTTTATGCCAGAAGCTGAACATACTGATGACTGGCTTATGCGCAGATATAAGGGATAACGGAGGAATTTACCTGCAGAAAATTCTTGCTGAATCGAGTTCATTTCGGATTTCGTGCCAACACCCGAATCCGAGCGTTTGTCAGATTTCTTATCGCTGGAGTGGTCATTTAACGCAATGAGATGTATAATACTCCCAGATCACTCCGCCGACAAAACGCCATGAATATTTCGATCGAGAAAACAAAGGGGCGGGTTTATACCCCCGCTCATATCGTCAATAACATCCTGGATCTATCGGGTTACCGCGGTGAGGCGATTCTCGGCAAACATGTCATCGATAACAGCTGCGGAGACGGAGCCTTCTTAGCCGAGATTGTCCGCCGCTATTGCGAGGAAGCCGCTCTGGCGCATTATTCCCGAAAGCGGCTCGTCCAGGATCTGGAAACGTATGTTCACGGTATCGAAATCGACCCGGAAGAGCTGCGAAAGGCGGGCGGGAGAGTCTCTTCCGCCGTTTCGGAATTTAGCCTCGGCAGTATTAAGTGGGATCTTAACCGGGACAATACCCTGACGGTTCACCGCTACGACGGGCTGATGGACTTTGTTTTGGGAAACCCGCCTTATGTCCGCGTCCACAACCTTGCCGAGACCTATGAAACGATGAAGCGGTTTCGCTTTTCGCAAGGGGGGATGACCGATCTGTTTTTGGCCTTCTATGAAATCGGTCTTAACATGCTCAAACCCGGCGGGGTGCTGGGGTATATTACGCCGAGCTCCTTTTTTCACAGCAAGGCCGGCGCCGCGCTGCGCCGGCACCTTGTGAAGAACAGCCTCATCGAATCCGCGGTTGATCTGAAACACTACCAGCCCTTTGAAGCCGCGACCTACACAACGATCATGGTGCTGCGAAAAGGAGGAGAACGCCGGGAAACCGCCTGTTACGAATACGACCAAAACCGGCTGCAGCCCCGTTTCGTGAACCGTTTGGCGTACGAGGATTTCTGTTTGGACGGCAGCTTTTACTTCGGCAGGAAAGAGCCCCTGGCGAAGCTGGCGAAGATTTTGAGTATCAGGTCAAAGTTTGCCGAACTGGATGTGAAAAACGGGTTCGCGACATTATTGGACTCCTTTTTTATCGGCGATTTTTCGTTCTCAGAATGGACAATTCCGGTCGTCAAGGCGTCGACGGGCCAATGGGCCAGATGCCTGTTCCCCTATGACCGTGCGGGCAGGCTGATTCCCTATGACGCGATCGCGAAAACCTCCGCCGCCGGCTATTATGCCGAACACGAAAACCGGCTCAGGGCGCGGAGCATTACAAATCCGAACGAGTGGTACGGTTTCGGAAGAACACAGGGGATCAAGGATGTTTACCGGAAAAAGTACTCCGTCTGCTCCATTATCAAGAGCGTTAAGGACCTCAAAATCACCTTGTGCAATAAAGGATCTGGGGTTTACGGGGGTCTTTACATCCTGACGGACTTGCCCCGGAAACGGATCTCCGACGTTTTGCTGACCGGCGATTTTATGGACTATATCTCTTTGCTGGGAAAGTACAAGAGCGGAGGGTATTACACCTTTTCATCGAAAGATTTAAAGCGGTATCTCTATTACAAACTCGCCGAAGAAAAGCTGTTCGCCAACGAACAGCAGCGGCTTTCCGGATCCGGATTTTAGGCAAGCCGCCAAACTCAAAGGCGATCCCCCGAAATCGTCAATCTTCCGGGGGCGGCTGTTTGCCGGGACATCTCCGGACCCCTTTTACCCGAGAAGCGCCGGGTCGATTTCCAGTTCCTCCGGGCCGAGGGTCGCCAGACGGAACGGGCCGATCGGATGGGCGGCGATCTTCTGATTGACCTCTTCGAGGGTCAGATCGTCGAGCTCTTTTAAGCACTCCTGCAAGGAGCGGACACGGCCGAAGAGGTCGTAATGGGCCGCCATTCGCGCGATTCTCGACACGGTCGACTCCTGCGACATCACCATCGACGATTTGCGGCAGATTTTACACCGGTCAAGTTCCGACTGGGTAATCCCCCCTTCGGAAAGGCGGCGGAGTTCCGCGAGAATCACATCAAGGGCTTCCTGCGCGGTATCGGAGCCGGACGCGCAGGAGCAGCAGCCGGCGCTGTATTTCTTGGACCCGATATACGAAGCGCTCACCGAATAGCAAAGCCCTCGTTTTTCGCGCACCTGATCGAAAAGGCGGCTGCTCATCCCGCCGCTCAGCGCCGAGATTCCGATGCGCAGGGGAAGAAAATCGCCGTGATTCGGACAAACCGCCGGCCACGCGATTCCGAGATGGGTCTGCGCCGAATCGAACGGAATGTGCACTTTTTGCTGAGACGGCTTTTCGCCGTCGGGCAGTTCGCGCCGCGGCCCCGTCCAGTCGCCGAAAAGAGACTCGGCCCGCGCGGCCACCGCGTCGGGATCGATCTTGCCGGCCACACAGAGGATCGCGCCGTTGGGGGAATACCGTTTCTTGTAGGTTTCGACAACATCGTCCAGCGTAATCGCCTGAACCCCTTCGACTTCGCCGGAAGGGAAACGCCCCCACGGCGCGGGGAAGAAGAGCTTGGAAAGCCACCGCGCAAGGATCCGGCCCGGCTCGTCCTCAACCCCCGCCAGTTCCTGAAGGAGGACCTGACGCGACGGTTCCAGTTCCTCTTCCGGAAAATGCGGACGCCGCAGGATATCGGCTGTCAGTGCCAGGGAATCGTTCAGCTTATCGGCGACCAAAACGGCGCCAAACGCCGAAAAGGTCCGTTGCGCGGTTTCCGACGCATCGATCCCGCGTTTCTCGAACGCTTCGAGAAGCTGGCGGTTATTGTAATCCCCTGCGCCGCGGACAATCATTTCGGTGATCATTCCGGCCAGTCCGGGCCGGTCTTCCGGTTCGTCAACGGTGCCGTAGGGGACATGGAACGAATAAGCCGCGGCTTCGGTTTCGGCGATCCGTTCGGTCAGAAGAACCAGTCCGTTATCCAACAGGCGCGTTTCGACAGCTTCGGTCATGAAACATACACTTCTTTGTAGAGAGTCTGATAGAGATGAAATCCGCTCGTCTCGTAAAGGCGTACCGCGGGAACGTTTCCTCCGGTCGCCTCTAAGGTGACCTTGCGGATTCCGGCCCGGTAAAATCCTTCGAGCCCTTTCATCAAGATGGCCCGCCCGAACCCGCGTCCGCAAAACTCGGGGCGAACCGCGACATTCTGGATGGCGGCGATCCGCGGAGCGGTGCGGATCCCCTGAATCGTCGCGATGAATTCGAGCTGTTCCGATTCCGGTTTCGGCGAACGAAGCTGATACTCATTCCGGTCATTGACCGGTATCGGGAGGGAACACCCCGGCGCCCGGCGGGCAATCAGCCAGGTCCCCTCGGGCAGAAAACCGCTGTGCGAAGCGATCGAACGCATCAGTCCCAGACAGGCGGAACGGGAACGGAACGTCGGGAAAATCTCGGAATCGTACGAATCGCGGAACGCGAGAAACTTCACTTCGCCGTGAACCTCGGTCAGATGCTTGTCCCAGGGGATCCAGACGAACCCGTTCGGAAGCGGTTTCGGCCCCGCCGCAGCCTCGGGATACTCCTCGAAATCAATCGACATCCGAAGCCGCTTAACATAGCGGACACGCGGAAACTGCAGGGAGCTGTCGTTCTTGATCATTTCAGGGAACATTCCGTACGAGGGAAAAACACCGTCCAGCCGAAAACTCTTGGACGGCGCCGGAACCGGTAAGGAATAGACGCCGCCGAAACCTTCCCTCTTCGAAAAAAGGGGTTCAAAAGAGCGCCGGCAAGCCTTGTTTATTTTAACCTTATCCGCCCGAAATATCAAGCAATCCGGAGCTTTCCCCAGCTGTGGTGGGCGAAAAGGCCGAAAAAGAACGCCATAAAGAAGTTCCGTTCCGCGAGACAGTAAACGGCCAGTCCGCCGGCGAAGAGCAGAGAAAGAGCGTCGGCAAAAATCTCGCCGCGGCGGGAAAAGAGCGAACCGAAAAGAGCGCTCGCGATATGGCCGCCGTCGAGCGGGTCGATCGGCAGGAGGTTTAAGATTCCCCAAAAGATTCCCATCCAGAGAAAGCTGTTCAGAAAGATTTCGAGCGTCACGATACCGAGAAACCCGGCCGCGGAGACCGATTCGGCAAGAAACGGTTCCAGGCTGAAACTGAGAGAAGGAACCGGAATCGGCCCGAACGAGTTCCATCCGGCCGTCATCGGAAGACCGCACACGAAGAGTATGCCCGCCAGAAGGAGGGCCGCGGCAATTTCGGCCCCCGGACCCGCAAGCGCGATCAGCAAACGCCCCCGTCTTCCCGGAACCCGCGTATAGAGAGGATTCCACAGCGTGACACCGCCAAAACCGAACAAGACGATCCGGGGACGGGCGCCGTAGAGGAAACGGGCCGAAAACGCGTGCCCGAGCTCATGGATCAGGAAGTTCAGAAGCCAGGCGGCGATCCACGCCACAAGCCCCAGAAAAAGGATGCGGGAATCTGCTTCCGAATGATTCGGAGTGAGGAACGGGGAAAAGAAGAGAGCGACCAGCCAAAAGAAGGGCTGGATCTGAATCGGAACCCCCGCCAGCCGCAGCGTGACCGTGCCACGCGGCGGCAGGGAAAATTCACCGGTATTGCCGAACATCAGCACTCCTTCAAAAAAACGTCAACGGCCGCTCCTGCGCGCCTCTCCCCCCCAAAGACTTTTCCTTCGCCGAAAAAGGGGGTAGAATGGAACCGCCCTGTTCAGGGAAAACGGTGTCCCGACCCGGCGCTCCACCCCCGACCACCATTATAACCGAGAGATCTCCCATGAAAAAGAGCCTGACGATTCTTTACGCCCTTGCGGCCGTGCTGCTCGCGGCGCCCGTTCCCGCCGAGCCGTCCCTTCCGCTCACCGCTGCCGGCGACGCCGTGACCCCCGCCGACTTTCCCACGATCCGGCAACCCAGAATGAAATGGGCGCAGGGAACGTTCGCCAAAGACCCATCGGTCATCCGGTTCGGCGGCCGCTACTTTCTTTACTACTCCTATTTCGACAGCCGGTCCGAACACCCTATCCTGACCATCGGTATCGCGACGAGCGACGACCTGACGAACTGGCATTTCGAGAAGAATCTCCTGCCGATGCAGGAAGTTGACGCGAAAGGCCTGGGCGCTCCCTGCGCCAAGGTGATCGGTGACCGTGTTCTGCTTCTCTACCAGAGTTACGGCGGCGGCCCCAAAGACGCCATCTGCCTTGCGTGGTCCGACGACGGACTCAACTTTACCCCGCACCCGCAAAACCCGGTCTTCCGCCCGCACGGCGACTGGACCAACGGCCGCGCGATCGACACCGACCTCGTTCTGTTTCAGGGGAAATTTTTCCTTTACGCCGCCACACGCGATCCCGCGGGAAAAGTCCAGAAACTCACCGTCGCGACCGCCGACCCGGCAAGCGGTCTGGGACCGGACGCATGGACGCAAGCCGCGGACTTTTCGATTCTCGAACCGACTCTGCCGTGGGAAAAGAACTGCATTGAAGCGCCCAGCGCCATCGTGCGCGGCGAAAAGCTCTACCTCTTTTACGCCGGCGCCTACAACAACGAGCCGCAGCAGATCGGTGTTGCGGTCAGCGGCGACGGAATCCATTTTGAGCGGCTCTGGAACGTTCCCTTCATTCCCAACGGTCCCGACGGCCAGTGGAACCGGAGCGAATCGGGACATCCGGGCATCTTCACCGACCAGGACGGCGCCACATGGCTCTTCTTCCAGGGGAACAACAACCGGAAAGACTGGTACCTTTCCCGCGTACGGATCGACTGGACGAAAAACGGCGAACTTGAAATACCGACCGTTGCCGGGGAAGAATAGAAGAACAAGGCAGAAACGCGGTTTCAGTCGGACGAGGGAACCGGTTTTTCGAGCAGGCGCTTGCGCATGGCCGCCGAGAAATTTTCCCGGACTCCGTCTCAGATCACGTCCCCCGGCCAGGAGATGGAACGCGAAGAAGAGTGAGGTGGTTCCGTCTGCGGATGGGGGAAGTGAAGAAACGATTTTTCGGCACTCTTGAAAAACTTCGGATTGTCGCCCTTGCTGCGAGCGAGGCGACGGAGGAGGCTGAGGGCGGATAAGGAGATTTTTTCTCGTCGTCTGTAAAAAGGCGGCACCGAAACCATCCGGCCCGATGCCGCCCATAGATAAAATTCAGAATTTCGTTCAGAACACGTCCAGGTCCACGCCGATGTCAGCCGAAGCAAATTCGGCGAAAACGATGTCGGCGGCAAGAGGTTTGGAGGTGGTCAGATCATCGTCGTCTGCCTCGCCGAACCAGCTGTTCGGCAGGAACGAAAGATCGGCGTCCGCAAAGGCGTTTGGGATCGTTTGATCTTGTTCCCGTACCTCAAAGCCATAATAGGCCTTATCGCCGGTTAGGAGAGAAGGAGAGTTGAACTGCGGCAACGCGGCAGACGTAGCGCCCTGGTACTCATAAGCGCCGATATCAACCGTTCCGTTCACGATACGCGCATTCCCCGCCAGATCGGTTCCGTAGCCGGAAATATAACTGTTGTTCCCCTTGTTAATCGCCTGAGAATTGGCGGCAAGGGTGTAATTCCCTTTGGCCGCGTTGGTAAAGAGCGGTTTGGAGGAATTGTAGATCAGGCAGTTCGAGGAAGTTGTCCAGTCGGTAAAGGATGAAATGGAATTGTAGGCATAAATAGAACCGTTTTCATTACAAACATCACTGTTTGATGTCGGTGATGTGTTTTCGGCAATGACTGTATTGTAGAGGTAAGCATTTGTATAGTGATTATAAAGTCCCGCGCCCGGATTTGCGTTTGAAGAGTTTCCTGCCACTGTACAGTTTATCATTTTCAGAGAAATATCGTTGACGTTGCCGGTATTGAATATTCCTCCCCAATAACCATAATTCTGTATGACGGAACAGTTTGTCATTGTCAGTAGGCAAGCAGCATTCGCGAATCCGCCGCCCTGGGCAGCCGAATTATTCGAAATAACACAGTTTGTTATTGTTGCCGTGCCTCCGCCACTGAAGAATCCGCCGCCGTAATAGGAATAGTTATCCGTAATAAGGCAGTCAGTCATCACGATGGTTGCGAGTTTGCTATAAAAACCGGCACCGGTTCGGTCCGCAATGTCTTCGTAGGAACGCGTGTCTCCCCCCTGAATCGTCAGACGTGTCATTACAACGGGCTGGGTATTTGTTCCTCCGGTAATATAGAAAACACGGTTCTTTCCGTCGGCGTCGATCGTAATTCCGCCGATCGAGGAAGCGTCGATCGTGACGGATTTATCAATATTGATCTGGGATCCGTTGAGGGTGATCGTCTTACCGGCAAGAGTGTCGGCGAAAGTGATCAGGTCTCCGTTCGAGGCACGCGACACCGCTTCGCGGAGTGAAACCACGGAATCCGTTGTACTCCAAGAGGCGGGATCAGCGATCGTGTTGACAACCCAATTCTGCTGCGTAACCTTCAGCTTTGTCGTGCAGTAGGCCTTATTATTCGTGAGGACCGATTCACCGCTGACATTGTCAACGATCCAGCCGATATAGTATTGCCCGACGGCAAGTTTAGTTGTTGAAATGTCTTCAATCGTGAACGTTGCGGATTTACCCGCCGCCAAAGCTTCGGTAACAGTATGAGACGTCAGCAGAATGTCATCGGTAGTAATCGATGTGTCGGTTGAAGCATAGACGTTAATCCTGAAACCGGCGGGAGCGTCTCCTTTCCCCGCGTTCTTGATCGTTCCGGTTTTCAGAGTCAACTTGAAACTGGAAGGAGTGGTAACTGTCCCGCCGTTACTCGCCGCGAGATCGGGTGCGGGAACAGTCAGCTGGGTTTTACAGTATGCGGCGTTGTTGTCGAGAACTGCCTCGCCCGCAACATCACTGACGATCCACCCGATATAGTAGGATCCGCCGACGGCAAGACCTTCCACAGGAAACGGAATATCGATAATTTTAACCGTCTTTGATTTTCCCACCGCCAGAGTGTCGTTCACCGTGTATGTGGTCAGGAGCGTATCGGCGGATGTAATCGACGTGTCGGTTGACGCATAGACGTTAACCTTGAAACCGGCGGGAGCGTCTCCGTTGCCCACGTTCTTGATCGTCACGTTCGACAGAGTGAACTTGCCGCCTGAGATGGTTGATACGCTTCCGCCCACGGTGGCGGTAATATCGGGGGCGAGAGCCGGTATCGGAACGGTTATCTTGGAGGAACAGTAAGCGGTATTGTTGCTTGTAACGGTTTCGCCCTCTACATCGGAAATGATCCACCCGATGTAGTAGCTCTGTCCGGCGGTGAGCCCTTCGACAGAAATATCGGGAACACCAAACGTTATTGATTCCCCTGCTTCCAGACCTGCGTTAGTCGTACCTGCAAACAGGAGCGTATCGGCTGTTGTAATCGACGTGTCGGTCGATGCGTAGAAATCAATCCTGAAACCGGCTGGAGCGTCTCCGTTGCCCACGTTCTTGATCGTCACGTTCGACAGAGTGAACTTGCCGCCTGAGATGGTTGATACGCTTCCGCCCACGGTGGCGGTAATGTCTGGGGCTAGGGCCGGTACCGGAACGGTTATCTTTGACGAACAGTAGGCGGTATTGTTGCTTGTAACGGTTTCGCCCTCTACATCGGAAATGATCCACCCGATGTAGTAGCTCTGCCCGGCAGTGAGACCTTCGACAGAAATATCGTCAAAATTACACCTCATTGACTCTCCTGCCGGTAGATCTGTGTTATTCGTAAATGAGGTCAGGAGCGTATCGGCGGTTGTAATCGAAGTATCGCTTGACGCGTAGATGCTAATCTTAAATCCGGCGGGAGCGTCTCCGTTGCCCACGTTCTTAATTGTTACGTACGACAAGGTAAACTTGCCGTCAGAGGTCATCGTTATGCTTCCGCCTACGGTTGCGGTAAGGTCGGGGGCGAGAGCCGGTGCCGGAACCGTTATCTTGGACGAACAGTAAGCGGTATTGTTGCTTGTAACGGTTTCACCGTTAACATCGGAAACAATCCACCCGATGTAGTAGCTCCGCCCGGCAGTGAGAGCGTTTGCCGATATATTGTGATAGCTGAGAGTGGTTGACTGCCCTGTTTGCAGGGGGGTATTGACCGTATAGGTGCCGAGAAGAATATCGCTTGATGAAATCGACGTATCCGTCGATGCGTAAATCTTGATCTTATACCCTCCCACTGCGGTTCCGGTTCCATTGTTCTTGATTTTTCCGGTCGTCAGCGAAATCACGCCGTTCGAGAGCTGCACATTTCCGCCGCTCAATACCGCAAGGTCAATCGTTACAGGATTTTCCTGCTTCGGTTTGGGATAATTCAGATCAATGTCGCCGACTTCGCCGAGCCAGTTGTTGCTGAGGAAAGTCCGGTCGGCACTCGAGATGTCCCCGTCGCCGTTGATGTCGGCACAGTACTGGTATTCGTCGTCGCCCTCTTCCGCAAGCCAGGCGTTTGAAAGCAATGTGCGGTCGGCTCCGGAAATATCCCCGTCGTTGTTGATGTCCATCGGGCAGACGTTGAAAGTTTTGGAGGCGCTCCATTCCGAATCGGCATAAGAGCCGTTCCCCTGCGCACGGACAAGATAGGTCACATCGGCGCCGTAGGTCAGGTCATTGACCACAATACTGGTATCCTGTGTCGAGACCAGCACCCAATCGGTCCCGTTTTCGGAATATTTAACCACATAACCGGCCGCGTTCTTAACCGTATTCCATTGAATCTGATGGCGGTTCGCGCCGTAAGAAACGTAAACCCCTCTGGCGCCGGTCGTAATCGTTGGCGCGGCAAGCCGGTTTGTCTGGGTGTCCGAGACAGTAATTCTCCGGTCTAAGACTGCACTGTTATTCGACAGATCGGAATCATTTTCAGATTCAACAACCCAGCCGACATAATAGTTTCCGGCTGACAGCTGGGGGAACGATTCGAGAGACAAGGTCACCGTTTTCGATTCGCCGGAAAGGATCCATTCCGACACATCGACCGTCCCGATTAACGTTCCAGATGTGATATTGGATGCGTTTTGTGAAACATAAAAACTGACGGATGAACAATCGGCAGTATTGGCGCTGTTGTTGAAGATTGTGCATGAGACGTCAAACGCTTCGCCAACGCAGACGGACTGCGGCGAGACAGCCGCGCCAGCCGTTGATGTTCCAATATCGGCAGGGAGCATTTCCAGCGCTTTTCCTGTTAGAGAAATCGTGCCGAGCTCGGAATCGTCGAGATCGGATACGAGCTTGATAACCGCCCCTTTATCGCCGACTGTTTGCGGAACAAAATAGACGTCTAACGATAAAGTTTCACCCGGCGACAATGTGACGGTCGGGGTTGTCAGATACGAACCGTCCGAAAGCTGGGCGGTACAGAGAAAATCCAGATAATCGGAATCCTCTGACATCGTAATGGCAAAAGTAGCGTCGGTCTCGCCGGAGTTCGTTATGGTAAACTGTTTTTTGATACTATCATTGACTATACCGATATTCGTATCAGAGAACTGATATGCCGTTTCCGAAAGAGTAAGTGCCTGCAAAGGCTGAGTTAAAGTGAATTTGTTACTATAGACCGATTGATTCTCAGCCTCAAAATCGCCATGCGCATACAGGTAGTAGGTTCCCGGTTCAACATCCGTTCCCGACAGGTCAAAGGAACAGGTATAGTACCCGCTTTTAAGAACCATGTCCGATTTGGCAAGGCTTGTGATGTAATCCCCGTCAAAACCGGAATTGTTTGAGTCCAGATAGAAAGATACTAACGAATAACGGTCGAACGTGCTTTTCGGGATTTTAACGCTGATTTCATACCCGGAAGCATTAGCAGTAACGGAACCCGATAAACCGGTCGGCAAGGGATCAGGAAGAATCGCTGCCTGGGGTAACTGCGGAGCAGCTGGCTTCGATGCGGTTGTATACCATTCGTTTGTAGAGGAGTTATATGAGTAAATTGTCGAACCAATTTTAAGTGTCGGGGATTTGCCTTCGGCATATTGAAACACTAAATGATCATTCCCGGAATTATTGGTAATAGTAATATTATCACTGATCAGTCCGCTCTTAAATGTCATCGTTGAATTACTAAAAGTCCGATCTGACCTAACCAGGATGTAATCGGTTCCGTCTGAATTCAACTTATAATCATAGACTGTCAGTGTTAAATCAACATTTCCGGAGAGCCGTTTCCCCTTGTTAGTAGCTGTAAATGATCGATTAGTAGTATTTAGGTTAGCAACCGATTTACCGTCGTAATGCAGATTGATGTCTGAAATATCCCAGGATGAAGCTTTGATGGATGAGATCTTAAACTCAGCCATCTTCTTTGATGGCACAAACGATCCGAATCTCGCAGTTACATTTCCCGAAAGCATGTAATCGGTGTCTCTATAGACGTCCGTTGGTGAACTCCCGTCTATTGCTGTAAATGACAAAGTCCCGTTGTCCGTATTAGGCAGCCATAAAGAGGCGTTGCCAATTTTCAAATAATCTTGATTCCGAACGTAGTAGAGTCGCGGGTCAACGCTGATCTTATCAAGTCCATATCCTGCATATGAAATGAACGCTTGCATAGAGATGCCATCAGGAGTTTGAATGGTAACGGTAGGCCGCCCTTTCACGTTTCCTGAACCACAAAGATTCTGATTGATTTTCTTCAAGGTCCAGTTATGAGACAATGGCAGATCAACCAGCATTCGTGCCTCTATTAAGTTCACAACAAATGACAGAGCGGATTCCAATGCATCTTGGGCCGCTTCCCTGACAAGATCAGGATCCAACAATACAATGCCAAAAAACGCCTCTACTAAAGCACCATCAAAATCCCTTAATGTTTCTGCCAAATCAACATGTGACCGTATATATTCTGTTGTTCCCCTTATATAGAGATTTTCAGTAAGTTTTAAGCGCGTATGAATACCAATCGATGTTTTCGGAGTCGTAAGATTTACCGGAATTTCTATGAATGTATCGTAATATTTTTGAAAATGATCGTAATTGAACCAATAACTGCCGAATGTTTCAGCGGTAATAGTGTCTTTGAGTTGGGCGGTGTTTTTATATTTGATTACTCCATTTTCTCTGGTTCGAACAAATGCATACTGTGTAACCATTGGAGCAAGATGGTAGTCGGTGCAACTGTAGTTCTCATTTGAATTCGTATAAAGTTTTACCGTCCCGGGCAAGTATGCTTCACCGGCCATGCTTACCAGATCGCCGATGGCAATATGGTACGTTATACTCTGGACGGAATGGAAACGGTTTTTATAGTAATCAACAGCTTCCCTTGAAATCCCAGGGGCATTATAAAGCTCAACATTTCCGACTAAACCTTTATAGTTTGCGACAAACCATTGGGACAGTGCCGCTCCCAGAGAATAGCCATAAACATCGACAGAATAACCCTGACTGTTTTTATATTCGCTCCAACCTTCTAGGTTTGACCTTTTCTCCACATATTGGTCATAACCAACTCCATCCGGATTCAAATCCGACAAGATATCCGCCGAAAGAAATGAAATACCAGTGCTTTCTATGGCTCGAGTATCTGTACCGGGAAAAAGCAATACGGGATTATGAGTATTATCTACCGGTGAAAGACAAAAAGCATCAAGACCGGTATCGGAGTTGTAATTATAGTATTGTCTTTCGATGAAATATCCCGTTTGAATCCATTTGGGGTTATACCAACTATCTTTCAAATTGTTATTGTAGCTTGGATTTGCAAGAGTCATTCTTTCTTTCACTTGCCAGCTGTTCCAGGCACGTTCAAAGACTTCTGCATCCTGTTTTAACATGAACTCTGAATCGGGATATTCAAACACAATTGCATGACATCCCTTTTCTCTGTTCGTAGTTGAAAGAACACATTCATCGGACGCAAGCAAATCGTAGGAGTATTGAATCGTGCCGTTTTTCCCGGCAGCACCAAAAACGATGAAACACGAATTCGAAGGGACGAAATATGTGACGTCTCCAATCTCTTCCTGTCCCTCCTTGCGATTTCTCCGTAATTCGCCTTCGATAAGGGTTTGCCTGACTTTCTGGCTACCGGTGCTTTTGAGATATGTACCTTCATACCATGACCTCGTAACATACAGACCTTCAAGTGACTTATAGCTCAAAGTCGATATGTCATCATTAAACTCGTTGATAAGCATACCTTTGTTGCTCCACTTTGGTCTTGCCCAGGCCACAGCATATTCCGCCACATCGACTTTTGCATCATCTAAGGTCTGTGAGGAGCTGAATGTTTCGGAAAAAAGGGTTGTCACCCAGTTGGTTCCCTTCACCTTGTAATTTAGTGTGCAGGCAACTTTATACGATCCGTGATCCCCCTTTTCCGGCAGCCAGCCCGTGTAATGTATTTCCCACTTCTCACTGGATAGCGTCACCTTCGCCCACCTATCGCTGGTGGCACTGACCGTGTCCGTTTTAACGGTTTTAACAACGTTGCCGTCCGCATCCAGTTTTTCGATCTTCCACACCATGTTTTTCAGTTCATAATCACTGAGATTGTGATCTTTGGTGTTTTCCTGAATTGTCGCGACAAGTTTTACATTTTTGCCGACAACCGCCCCCCAGTCCGGATGGTTCTTGCTAATATCAGGGTCATTACACGAAATGGTGATATTTTCAACAGAAATATCGGGTTGTTCACTGACCTCAACTTCAACATTGTCCAGTCTCGCAGTAGATTTATATGTGTACCCGACGTGCCTTGCCGACCAATGACTTCCTTTCACTTTGTAAGTTAAATCACAAAAGATAAGGTATTTTCCCTGATCTCCCTCTTCTGGCTGCCATCCTGTGTAATGTATCTCCCACTTATCAGATGAAAGTGTCACTTTCGCCCATCGGTTGCTGGTTGCAGCAACAATGTCCGTTTTGACGACTTCATACTCATTGGTGGTCTCGTTCAGCTTTTCGATTGTCCATGCCATGTCTTTCAACTCGTAATCGCTAAGATCATGGTCATTGGTGTTTTCCTGAATCGTCGCAACGAGCTTCACTTCTTCCCCTGTAACTATATGATTTCCCGTATTGGGAATGGTGATTGTTTCAACAGAGATATTCGGCGCACTCCAAGTTTCAGATTGGAATTCGTATGCGCCGAGATCAACGATCCCGCCATAAATACGGCTCTTTCCCGCAAGATCGGTATCATAACCAGAAATATAGCTGTTGTTTCCCTTGTCGATAGCCTGGGAATTTTCAGCGAGGGTATAATCGCCGTTTGCCGCATCGGTAAAGAGAGGAAGCGAAGGATTGTAGGTCAGGCAGTTCGAGGATTCCGTCCAGCCGTTGAAGGTGGAAAGTGTGTTATAGGCATAGATGCCACCGGAATGTTCGTCATTTATGATTATGTCGCTTACACTGTAACCCCGATAATTTCCAGCAACAATGGAATTGTAAAGCACAAGCGAGCTGTCAAGGTCGCTACTGTACCAGCAATCATTAGTAATCCCGCCGCTATTCGCCGCAACGGTTGAGTTGACGAGGATCAACGTACCGCCATCTACATTGCTGAGCCCACCGCCGGAAAACGCTCTATTACCTAACACGGTCGAGTTTATAAGGGTTGCCGTGCCGGTTTGGTTGAGGATCCCACCGCCGCAGTGAAACTCACCGCCCACAGCGGTTGGTGCTGTATTACCGGAAACGGTGCAGCTCATCATCGTAAGAGAACCGACGTTGCAAATCCCGCCACCGGACACGGTCACCGTATTCGATCCCACATATGTGTTGGTGATGGTAACTGTGCCATGACGGTTGTGGATTCCACCACCATAGGTGCCTAAACAATTCATTACGACACAATTGGTGAGTGAGAGGCTGGCACTGTCGTCGTTGCAAATTCCACCACCGCCCCCCCAGCCGTTCTCTCGATTATTCGAAACGGTGCAGCTCATCATCGTAAGAGAACCGACGTTGTGAATTCCGCCACCGCCCCCCCAGCCGTTCGCTCGATTATTATTCGAAACGGTGCAGCTCATCATCGTAAGAGAACCGACGTTGTAAATCCCGCCGCCACCATCGTATTCTCCGTCATTGTCACAAATGTACCCTCCCGTAATTGTCAGTGAGATCAGTTCAACAGGTGAATTGCGCGTGCCACCGCTCACATAGAATACCCGGCTCTCTTGGTTCGCGTCAATCGTAACCCCGCCAACACTGCTTGCGTCGATCGTAATGCTCTTTGAAATTACAAGTTGTGTTCCGGTCAGGGTAATCGTCCCGGACTTGGCGAATGTAATCGTTGAACCCGCCGCAGCACTGTTAATCGCCGACTGGAGGGCAGAGTAGGTCAGGCTGGAAACGACAATCGGTGCCGAGGTCGGTTCTGGCTGAGCGATAAGAGCGGCGGCGGACTCTTCCGATCCGGCAACAACGGCCAGAAGGGTTCTTTCTTCGAGAGATTCAAGGCGGAGTTTACGGGCGTTGGTGAGATTGTTCATCACGGATCCTTTTGTAAGGAAAAAGTTTAAAACGGGTCAACTTCCGGAAGGGGCAACACTCATCCCGTTAAGGGATTTCGCGAGTATGTGCACCATTATATTACCCGTCTTTCAAACCATCAACCCAAATCATCACGCCAAAATCAAAAATATCAGCCGCTTAATCCAGCCGATCCGCCCAATTCCCCTCCCTGCCATTACGGCGACGAGAAAATTTCTCGTCTTCTGCAACGGTCCCTTGTCCACTGGTATGTCCTCATCAAAGCGGGAAGAAGTCCGCTGAAACAACTTCCGTCCCAAAAGTCGGCAAACTCTCTTGACATAACCGCTATTCCCCGTAAAACACATTTAGGTTTAAATCCTTTTAAACATTAAAACAACGCATAAAATATATATTTTTCAGACAAATCTATAACACTTATTTACAAATGTTATAGATTTGCCAGATACAGGAAACCGCTTGCGGAATGAACCTCAGAAGAAACGAACTTGTCCGGGTCGCCGAATCCCATAAAAAGGGGCTTTCCCGCTATATGGTCTACCGGCTCCTGGCCGCGGGAAAACTCGAAAGGGTTTCGAGGGGCGTCTATCGGCCCGTTTCGGAAGACGATTTCGACGCTCATCCCGATATTATCGAGGTCATCTCGAAAAAACCGGACGCGGTTCTTTGCCTTGTGTCGGCGCTTGATTGGTACGGCATTACCACGCAAATCCCCTTTCGCGTCTCAATCGCGGTAAGGCGCGGCTGTTATCTGCCAGCCGATATGCCGGACGCGCAGATCTACCGGTTTTCTGACATCTCCCTGAAAGAGGGTGTCCGAACCGTCTATATTGACCGGAGGCGGGTCAGGATCACAACGCCGGAAAAAACGATTGCCGACTGTTTCAAGTTCCGAAACAGGCTTGGCATGGTAACCGTTCTTGAAGCGCTTCGCCTCTATCGGCAGCAAATGGAATTCAAACCGGCCGAGCTGATGAGATACGCAAAGGTCTGCCGCGTGGCAAATGTGATCCGCCCCTACCTTGAGATGATTCAATGTCTCCCCGGCACTGGCTGATAAGCTACCCTGAACTTGACACCGGAAATAACAAAGCGCGGTTTTCAGTCGGACAAGGGGGCCGGGTTTTGGAGCTGGCGTTTGCGCATCGCCATCAGTTCCGAAAGGGGGAGCGTGTTGACGACGTCGTCCGGGGTCAGGCCGGCTTTCCGCGCGAACTGAACGCCATAGCGCAGGTTGTCCATCTCCTGGGGGGAATGGGAATCGGTGGAAATCACAATCTTGATTCCGTGCTCTTTTGCGCGGCGGCAGAGACGCCAGTCGAGATCGAAACGGTGAAGTTTGCAGTTCATCTCGAGGCATTTGCCGTGTTTCGCCGCCAGATCGAAAATGTAGTCCAGATCCATGTCGAGCCGGAACGAGGACTGCCATTCCTTTCCGGTTGGGTGGGAGATCCCGCTGACATACGGACAGGTCAGCGCGGTTTCCATGCGGCGGTGTATCATCTCGCGGGACTGCCCCCGGCCGTAGTGGAGCGACGCCATCACCCAGTCGGCCTGGGCGAGAATCTCTTCGGAAAGGTCGAGCCGCGCGTCTTCGAGTACATCGACCTCGATCCCGCGCAGAATGGTCAGGGGAAGTCCGATTTCGCGGATCCGCCGGTTGACGCGGTCGACCGCGCGCCAGCATTCCAGAACCCCCTCTTCGTCGAGCCCGTAGGAGCGCTTGGTGTGGTCGGTCAGCGCGATATACTCGTACCCGCTTTCGACGGCCTTGTCGGCCATCTGCTCGATCGTTCCCCGGCCGTCCGAAAAGGTGGAGTGCATATGCAGATCGCCGCGGATCCGGCTGCGGCTGATCAGAAGTTCCGGAGAGGCCGGAGGCTGCCTGAACTCAAAAAGGGAATCGCGGATTTCCGGCGGAAGGTCGGGCAGTCCGAGCTTTTCGTAGAGGTCCCCTTCCTTTTCGAGAGGGACCTCTTTCTTTTCGCGGTAGAGGCCCGTTTCGTCGAGGAAAAAACCGGCTTTTTCGGCGCGGGCGATAAGTTCGGACCAGTGCGGCTGCGACGAGGAGCGGCAGACCGACGCGGCGACACGGCTGTGGGGCGAACAGAGGAAGAAACGCGCCTCGCCGCCGGGAAACGCGTACTTTTCGGCAATCGTCAGTTTTTTCCGGTCGATCGCCGCCTCGATCACGTTTCCGCTTTCGCGCGTGACCCGCAGAAAGGGGAGCGCCGCGATCCGCTCGGAGACCTGGTCGGGAAAACGTGTAACAAGAAGGAAATCGAACGACCGAACCCCCTCGTTCAGCCGGCGGAAATCGCCGGCGACCTCGGTTTTTTCGAGCAGAGTGGTCGGCATTCCGCTGCGCGCGCCGCGGAGCATGTCGCCGCGCGGGCGCGGTTGGGGAAGATTCGACAGGTCGGAAGGTTTCGGTTTCGAGAAGAAAGCGCGCACCCGTTCCGAAAGAGAACGGCGCAAGCGGACATTTGGAATCGGGCGGACCGGCGCGTTCCAACGGTCCGGCCTTGCGGGAAAGGCGCCGGGTTCCGCTGCCGGGGGGTAACCGCCAAACGGTTCGGCGGGGGGAGCCCCCTGCGGGCGCGGATCCTGCCGAAACTCTTCCCAGGGGGTCGGTGCCCAAAAGGGAGCCGTCTCCCGGGTCAGGGGTTCAAGCTGTTCGAGGATATAGTCGACGACCGATTCGGAACGAACCCATTGGATCGGCGCAAACGCGCCGGCCCTCTCTTCGGAGGAATACCATTTGCCGAAAAGCCATTTCTTTTCCAGTTCCGCGTCGAACCCCTCGAGCTTGCGAACGGCGTGGCTCTGGCACTGCCGGGTGAGATCGCCGGAATTCTTGACCCCGAGCGCATCACGCAGGGCGGCCGCCCGCGCGGCGCCCATTTCGGGAATCCGGATCAGCGCGGCCGTCTCGAGGGGGACTTCCTTTTCGAGCGCGGCGACCAGCTGAATCTGGGAATGGTAGGAAAGGCGCGTCTGGCGCTGATACGCCTCGTCGGCGGGAGGGTCTTTTTCGAGGATCAGTTCCCGCAGCACGTCAAGCTGCTCGTCGCGTGCCTTCGGAAAGAAGAGGACGCGCATCTTGTGGATTTCGTGATGACGGCTGAACAGGGAGACCGGGAAATCGAAGCGCTCGACCGCGCGCGCCATTTCGGTGAACCGGCGCGCGGGGAACGATTCCCCTTCAAGGTATTCCAGAAGGGAAGCGATGTAGTCGAGCTGCTCTGAAATTTGCGCGTTCGTCAAATCGTCGGCTCCGCCAAAGACCCGTGTCGGCCCGCCGCGTTCCGGAAAAGGCGTTTCCTGAAACGCGGCGATTCAGATGGAGAGAAATTAGTGTTTGAAGTGACGCCGGCCGGTAAAGACCATCGGAAGGCCGAATTTGTTGCACGCTTCGATGACGATGTCGTCCTTCTTCGAGCCGCCCGGCTGAATGAAGGCGGTCACACCGGCGTTGGCGCCGGCTTCGAGACCGTCGGGGAACGGGAAGAAGGCGTCCGAGGCCAGCACGGAGTCCTTGATGCGGTCGCCGGCCTTTTTCACCGCGATCTCGACCGAGTCGACACGGCTCATCTGTCCGGCGCCGGCCCCCAGGAGCATACCGTCCTTGCAGATCGTGATGGCGTTCGACTTGACATGGCGGACCATCGCCCAGGCGAAACGCAGATCGACCATCTGCTCGGCGGTCGGTTTGGCTTCGGTCACCACCGTCCATTCCGATTCGTCGTCGGGAAGGATGTCGGTCTCCTGCAGGAGGGCGCCCCCTTCCAGCGGACGGAGCAGCCAGCTCGAAGGAGGCGTGTCGAGCGAACCGGCGGCCAGAAGGCGGACGTTCAGCTTCCACTTCGGTTTGGTGGTCAGAATCTCGAGCGCACGGGGCTCGAAATCGGGCGCCACAATCGCCTCCAGGAAGAAGCCGGGAGTGCTCAGATAGTCGGCGCATGCCGCGTCGACGGGACGGTTGAAACCGACGATCCCGCCGAACGCCGACATCGGATCGCCCGCCATCGCTTTGCGGAGCGCTTCGTCGAGGTCTTTGCCGATCGCCGCGCCGCAGGGATTGCTGTGTTTCAGAACGGCGACCGCCGGTTCCTTGAACGAGCGGACAAGCCCGAGCGCCGCGTCAAGATCGAGGATGTTGTTATACGAGAGCTCTTTGCCGTTCAGCTGACGCGCGCCGACGACACTCGCCGATTTCGCTTTGCTGTCGATGTAAAGGGCGGCGCGCTGATGCGGGTTCTCGCCGTAACGCAGAACCATTTTCCGGCGCATCGAGGCGGTCAGCCGTTCGGGAAATTCGGGGTTTTCGCTGCGGCTGATGAAGTACTGCGAAATCGCCGTATCGTAGGCGGCGGTCATCGAAAAGGCGTCTTTGGCAAGACGGCGGCGGAGCGCCAGCGTGGTGCATCCGGTCTTTTCGATCTGTTCGAGAACCTCGGCGTATTGGCCGGCGCTCGTAACGATGGTGCAGAACTCGTGGTTTTTCGCCGCGGCGCGTACCATCGTCGGGCCGCCGATATCGATATTTTCGATCGCTTCCTCGTCGGTCACCCCTTCTTTGGCAACCGTCATTTCAAACGGATAGAGGTTGACGATGACCAGCTCGAACGGCTCGATTCCGTGTTCCTGCGCCGACGCCATATCGTCGGGATTGTCGCGGCGGCAGAGGATTCCGCCGTGCACCTTCGGATGGAGCGTCTTGAGACGGCCCGACATCATTTCGGGAAAACCGGTGTAATCGGTGATATCCTTGACCGGAATGTTGTTCTCTTCGAGATGGCGTTTCGTTCCGCCGGTGCTGAACAGCTCCACTCCCGCCGAAACCAGCCCCTTGGCAAAATCGGCAATTCCCATTTTATCGCTGACGCTCAAAAGCGCGCGCTTGATTTTCGGTGAATCCATTTCTGCGTCTCCTCTCTTTTAGGGTTAACAAACCGGGGTTCAGGATTTCCAATCCGATCCTCTTGCCGCGCCGACCGTCTTTTGCACGTTCGGCAGGAAGAGGGGTACCGCCGCCGCGGCGAGAGAAATTCCGGCAAGGACGCCGAAGAAGATCATCATCAGGCGGTGGCGGACAATCAAGGAATCGTATTTATCGTAGAAGTTATCGCTCAGGTTCAGGCCGGTTTTCAGATAGTCGAAATACTCGACGGAATAGACCGGCGTCATCCGATCGATAACCGAATCGTTGACAATGTAGCCGTCTTTGGTAATGAAAAAGTAAGCGTCGGACCCTTCAATCGGATTGGAATCGCGCTGAATCACCTTCCCCTTGTCGAGATAGAAACGCTGAATGTTCAGCACATCGATCAGCTCGGGAGGATTGAAAACGGTGCGGACCAGGAGCGCGGAAAAGAAGAGGAAACCGAGAATGCCGGCTATGAGAAGCCCTTTGCGCGCGGCGGGAAACTTGACGCGTTTTTTCGGTTCCGCGCCGGAAAGGGACGCGCCTTCGGCCGGCGGCTGGGGCGCGGCGGGAACGGTTCCTTCTGCGGCGGGAACCTGAACGGTTTCCGGCGGTTCGGCACCCGGTTCGGGCACGGCTGCCGGCCGGCCGGCGACGTCTTCCTGCCCCCAGGGCGGAAGGCGTTTCATTTTGAGCATCGAGGGGATCGCCAGACGCCGCCCGCACGCGCACTCGACCGACCGGCCGGCCTGAGACAACTCGACCGGATGCTCGATACCGCACGGGCACGTGAGTTTAAACCGCTGGCTCATAATCTCCTCAAAATTCCAGCCCCGCTCCCTTCGGGCGGCTCCAAACAGGCCCTGCCGGGAATCGGAAACCTCCTCCATTATACCACCCCTTCTTTCCCCGTCTATACCGTTTTCCTTGGGACTCCGCCCCGCCGTTTCCGCGCAGGCCGGGAAGAACCGTCCGGAAGGATTCTTGACAGCGCCGCCGGCTCCCGGCATAATAAACCCGCCGGCCCGGCCCTTCCGGCCGGCGGCTTCAAGGCGGTTTTTCCCGAAACGGGACTGTCAATTCACAAACGCGGGCGTTCATCATGCGGTGCGGAATCCTTCTCTTCTTTCTCCTGACGGCCTTCGCCGCGATCGGCCGCAGCAGCGAACAGGATATTCCGCCCGAAAAATATCCCTCGGTCTGCGATCTGCTCCTCGACCGGGAAGGCGTTTATCTCTATACCCTCGAAAAGGGGGAAGCGCGGCTTCGCCGGCGCAGCGAAACCGGTTCCGACCCCGACGAAATCCTCCCGCTTCCCGCCGATCCGGCCCGGATGACTTTCACCCCCGGCGAAACCGGAATTCTCATCTCCGCCGGAATCGGGCCGGGAACCCTCTTTCTGGTCCGGGTCAGGGACGAGTCGGGCAACCCGGTTCCCTTAACGATCGAAAAGAGTATTCCCGCCGGCCATTTCCCCGAAAGCGTGACCGCCCTGCAGCGGGAAGAGGGGCTTCGTTTCTACGCCGCCGACCGGTTCCTGGGAAAGGTTCGGGAATTCGACGGCACGACCGGCGAGGAGCTCCGCGTCTTCGACGCCGGACGCGAACCTTCGGCGCTCAAAGCAACACCCGACCGAAAAACACTCGCGGTCGCCAATCTTCTGCCCGAATACCGCGCCGACGCTTCGTTCACCACATCGCGCGTCCGGCTGATCGACCTGGAAAGCGGCGAGGTCACCCCGATCGACCTCTCCAACGGAACGGCAAATCTCTACGACCTCGACATCTCGCCCGACGGCCGTTTCGCGGCGGTAACCGGCACCAACGCGAACTACCACACGGTTACGAGCCAGGTGATCGACGGGTGGATCGTTCACAATATCGTCTCGATCATCGACATTCCGGCAAAGAAATTCGTCGACACGGTCTACCTCGACAACACCTACTGCGGCGCGCCGAACCCGTGGGGTGTTTCGTTCGGCGAAGACGGCAAATATATCGCGGTCGCCCTTTCCGGAAGCGGCGAAGTACTCTTCCTTTCCGTCGAAAGCCTGATGGCGACCCTCGGCGGCCGGCGGGGCGGGGAGGCTCCCGCGCCGGCCGCCAAAGGGATCGACCCGCTCCGCTACCGTGTGCAGCTCGGGCTTCGCGGAACACGGCGCGTTCTGCTTCGGGGAAATACCGCGCGGGTCACCGCCTACTTCGATAACGCGGTCGGCAAAATCACCCTGAACACCTCCCCGCCGCTGGGCAAACCGTACTTCTCGCCGCGCGACATTCCGGCCCCGCCCGATCCGGACCGGGCCGAAAAGGACGCGGCCCCCGAATCGGTCTGGATTCCGCTGCCCGACTTCTCGCCGATGCCGGGGGTGCTCTTCACCCGCTCGTTCACGCGCCTGGCGCCGAAACCGGCGGAATCCGCCGCCCGGCGGGGGGAATACCTGTTCAGCGACGCGCGCTACTGCGAAGAGGAGTGGCAAAGCTGTATAACATGCCATCCGGACGGACGCGCCGACGCGCTGAGCTGGGATCTCGAAAACGACGGGGTCGGAAACCCGAAAAACACGAAGAGCCTCCTTCTCGCCCACGAAACGCCCCCGTCGATGATCACCGGCGTCCGGGCCGATGCCGAGACCGCCGTGCGCGCCGGGGTGGTTCACATCCTTTTCGGCACCCTGCCCGAAGAGGATTACTGCGCCATCGACGAATACTTAAAATCGCTCCGTCCTCTGCCGAGCCCTTACCTCGAAAACGGGGAACTGAACGAAAAGGCGCGGCGCGGGAAAGTTCTCTTCGAAAGTTCCCGCACCGGCTGCGCGGGGTGCCATCCGGAACCCCTCTTTACCGATCTTTCAATGCACGCGACCGGATCGCAGGATTACAAGGAGCCGCGGCTCCGGTTCGATACCCCGACCCTCGTCGAGGTCTGGCGGACAGCTCCCTATCTGAGCACCGGGCACTGGCTTACTCTGCGCGAGATGCTCGCCGGGGGAAACCACCCGGCCCGCGGCGGCAAAACCGCCGATCTTTCGCCGCAGGAGCTCGACGACCTGATTGAGTATATCCTTTCACTGTAAAAGGGGGGAGAAGGATCACACAGGCGCGGCGGACCGTTTTCATTTCCCTTTGAATCCAAGGAGTGTTCCATGCGAGTTGTCACTTTCGGCGAAACGATGCTTCGCCTGAAATCGCCCGGTTCCGAACGTCTCTTTCAGTCTCCGTTTCTGGAAGCGACTTTCGGCGGGAGCGAGTCGAACGTGGCGGTCTCCCTTTCCCTTCTGGGGGAAGACGCCGCGTTTGTCACGGTCTTTCCCGACAACGCGCTGGCCGATTCGGCGATCGCCCAGCTGCGCGGATACGGGGTCGATACCGGCGGAATCGTCCGCGTTCCGGGCCGGATGGGGCTCTACTTCGTCGAAGCGGGCGCGTGCCAGCGTTCGGGCAGCGTGATCTACGACCGTGCCGCGTCGGCGCTGGCCGAAGCGCCGCCCGACGCGATCGACTGGCCGCAGGTCTTAAAGAGAGCCGACCTGCTCCACCTGACCGGAATCACACCGTCGGTTTCGGCAAACGCCGCCGACGCGACGCTGACAGCGGCGCGCTGCGCCAAAGAGATGGGGGTTCAGGTTTCGCTCGACTTCAACCTGCGGACGAACCTGTGGAAATACGGCAAGCTCCCGATCGACGTGATGCCGCGCCTGCTGGAAAGCGCCGACATCTGTATTGCAAACGAGGAACAGGCCGCCGCCGCGCTCGGCCTGGAACTCGACGGGGGGGCGCAGACCGAAGGGGCGCCCGACCCGGACCGGTTCCGGCGGCTCGCCGAAAAAATCGTCTCCCGCTTTCCGAACGTGCGCCTGTGCGCCACCACGCTGCGCGAGTCGGTCTCGGCCGACCGGAATAACCTGTCGGCGGCGCTCTGGACACGCGATGAGTTTCTGACCGCCCGGCGCTACGAAATCGCCGACATCGTCGACCGGATCGGCGCCGGCGACGCGTTCGACGCCGGCCTTTTGTACGGCCTTTCCCGTTTCGACACCCACGCCGAAGCCCTCGAGTTCGCCGCCGCGGCCGCCGTGCTGAAACACTCCGTTCCCGGCGACATCAACCTCTGTACCGCCGGGGAGATCCGCCGTCTGGCGTTCGGTTCCGGCGACGGCCGCATCAAACGCTGAAAACACCCCTTCCCGCCCCGAAAAACGATGCCCCCTTTCCCCTCCCCCACCCCCGAAGAGCTTTCCCGGCTGCGCCAGCGCGCCGAAGAGGGGGACCGCGCCTCTCAGGCGAAACTCGGCTACGTCCACTCCAAGGGGATGGGAACCCCGCGCGACGGCGCGGCGGCGCAATACTGGTTCCGCAAAGCCGCCGAACAGGGGGAACCCTCCTCGCAATACAACCTGGCCGTCTGGCTCTATTACGGATTCGGCGGGCAGGTCGACCGGCGCGAAGCGTCGTTCTGGTTTCACCGGGCCGCCGAGCAGGGACTGCCCGCCGCGGTCAAAGTGATCGAATCGAACCTGGTTCGTGTAGCACGCGAACCGGACATGCCGACCCGGTTCGTCCCCACCGGAAAGCCGCGTGCGGCGTCAATCTCGATCGGCGCACCCGCAAAGACGGCCTACTCCCTCGCCGGGGGAGAAACTCTCGATTCGCTCCGCCAGGAAGCCGAAGAGGGGGATTCCCGCGCGCAGTTCCTTTTGAGCGGCCGGTACCGGGGAGGGATCGGGACCGAACGCGACATGAAAGAAGGGGTCTACTGGCTCCGGAAAGCCGCCGAGTCGGGACACGCCGAAGCCCAGAGGATTTACGCCGCCGGCCTCTATTTCGGGGAAGGGTGTCCGATGAACGAGCCGGAATCGCTCTACTGGTTCTGCCTCGCCGCCGAAGGGGGGGATCCCGAAGCGCCCCTGATCCTCGCGCGGATCTACAAAGAGGGGGTGATCGTCTCGAAGAACGCCGCCGAAACGGTTCGCTGGCTCCGGCGCGCCGCCGAAAAGGGATCAACACAAGCATACTACTTTCTCGGCTGTCAATACGCCTCGGGAGAAGGGGTCGAAAAGGACGCCGCCGAAGCGCTCCGCTGGTTCTGTAAAGCCGCCGAACGGGGACTGGCCGATGCGCAGGCGCGTGCGGGAATCTGCTACTACAACGGAGTCGGCGCGCCCCGGGATTACGCGCGCGCCGTGTCGCTCTTAACGCCCGCCGCCGATCAGGGGCATAAGGACGCCCAGTATTACCTCGGACTCTGCTATCTGGTCGGGGAAGGCGTTCCCGCCGATCAGGAAAAGGCCTCTCACTATTTCCGCCAGGCGGCGCTCCGCGGCCATCAGGACGCGCGCGACAAGCTGATCCTCTCGTACATCGAAGGGCCGTTTGTCAAGGTTCCGAAAAACCTTCTTCACCCGAAAGAATAATCCCTTTTTTCCGGTCTCCGGCAAACCGTTCCGATTGCGGAAAAACTCCTGATTTTTCGAGAAATAGTGATTGAACCCGCCCGTGAAAAAAGTATAATGGGCATAAAACCGGAGTTTTTCCGAGGCATATCATTCCCAAAACTGTTACGGATCGCCGCACAGCGCGCGAAAGATTCGTCGGCCTGTCATTCCTCGATAAGGGTCTCTACACAACAATGATCGAACCTGTAACCGTAAACTTTCTTGGTCTTGCTCGTGACCTGAACCTGCCGCCCGCATCGGTAACGGCGGTTGTCGAACTTCTCAACGATGAAACCCCCATCCCCTTCATTGCCCGGTTCCGCAAAGACGCGACGGGAAACATGAACGAGGAACAGATTCGCGCCATTGCCGCCAAGTACCGCGAACAGAAACTTTTCACCGAACGGAAAGCCGCGATCCTCCGTTCCCTCGAAAACGCCGAGAAGCTCACCCCCGAACTCGAAAAGAATATCCGCAGCGCGCGCAGCCCGCGCCGCCTGAACGATCTTTACGCTCCGTTTAAACAGCCGAAACAGTCGCTTGCCGCCGCCGCGCGCAAAAAGGGCCTGCAGCCGCTGGCCGATCTGATCCTTGCCGGAACCGAGTCCGATCTCCAGGCCGCGGCCGCCCGTTTCGTCAATCCGGAAGCCGGTGTTTCCTCGGCCGACGAAGCCCTGTCAGGCGCCGGCCACATTATCAGCGAGCAATACTCTTCTTCGGCGAATCTCCGCCAGCGGGCACGCGAAATTTTCGAGCGGACAGGAAAGATCGTCTCCCAAAAGATGGAAACGGCGAAAGAGGAACCGGAAGAACCGGCCGCCGGAACAGCGCCCGCCGGCGAAATCCGTGCGGAAGAACCGGCCGCGGCAGAAGACGCAACGGCGCCGGCGGGCTCGCCGGAACCGGCCGGCGAATCCGGCCCGTCTTCGGCTCCTTCCGAAGAGGCCGCGTCTCCCGAACCGGCCGCGCAGGCGCCCGCCGAAGAGGCACCCGCCCCGGCCGAAAACAAGGCGGCCGAACCTCCGGTTCCGGAGACCGCCAGGCCGAAAGCCGAAAGCGCCAAAGAGGCCAGAAAAAACAAGAAAAAGCGGGATGCCGAAAAGCGGCGTGCCGAAGCCGAGAAACGGTACAGCGACTATTTCGATTTCAGCGCCGAACTGCGCACCTGTCCCGCTTACCGGATTCTCGCACTCAACCGGGGGATCAACGAACGCCGTCTGAAAGTCAGGCTTGTCGTTGACGCCGAACGGGTCAAGAAAGAGGGAAAAGCGGCCGTCATTCCCGCCGAACATCCCCATCGCGGCTACCTGGAAAAATGTTTGAACGACTCGGTCGACCGGCTTCTTCTGCCGTCGATCGAACGGGAAGTCCGGCGCGACGCGGTCGAAAACGCGAAAAAGCAGGCTATACGCGTCTATGCGAAAAACTCGCGCAACCTTCTTTTGCAGAAGCCGCTTTTCCGCCGCCGCGTTCTGGCGATCGCGCCCGGGTTCCGGTACGGGTGCAAAATGGCGGCGCTCGATGAATTCGGCAACTTCCTTGCGGCCGAAACCGTCTACGTGACCGGCGGCGCGGAACGGCGGAAAAAGACGATCGCCAAAACCGCCGCCCTCATCGAAAAATGCAAGCTCACGGTCATCGCGATCGGCAACGGGGTCGGCGGCCGCGAGACCGAAAAGATGATCACCGAGCTGATCGCCCAAAAGTTCCCCGGCGGCGAAGTCGCCTACACATTCGTCAACGAGGCCGGCGCGGCAGTCTACGCGGTCAGTTCCGCTGCCGCGCAAGAGCTTCCGAACCAGGATTCCGATCTCCGCCTCGCCATTTCGATCGGCCGCCGCCTGCAGGACCCGCTCAACGAACTGGTCAAAATCGAACCGGCCAATATGGGGGTGGGAATCTACCAGCACGACCTCAAACCGAAAGATCTGAAAGAGGCGCTGACCGAAGTGGTCGAGTCGGCGGTCAACTATGTCGGGGTCGACCTGAACACCGCGACCGGGGCCATTCTCCGCTACGTTTCGGGGTTTAACCAGCGCACCGCCAACCAGGTTGCCGAATACCGCCGGGTGAACGGACCGTTCCGTTCCCGCCGCGACCTCCTGAACGTGCCCGGTTTCGGCGAAGCGGCCTTTACCCACGCCGCGGGATTCCTTAAAATCCGGGACGGGAACGAGCCGCTCGACGCGACCTGGATTCACCCCGAAAGTTACGAGCTCGCCGAAAAGATTCTCGAGAAGATCGGTTTCAGCAAAGACGATCTGCGCAACAGCGCCAAACACGCCGAGCTGACCGCCAAACTCGAACAGCTCGACCCGAAAACCGCCGCACAGCAGCTCGGCGCCGGCGAGAGTACCGTGACCGACATCTTCGAACAGCTCCGGCGTCCGGGGAACGACCCGCGGGAAGAACTCCCCGCGCCGATCTTCAAAGGGGGCGTTTTCGAGATCGAAAACCTCGAGCCGGGAATGGAGCTTAAAGGGACGGTTCTGAACGTGGTCGATTTCGGCGCCTTTGTCGATATCGGGCTCCGCAATCCAGGGTTGGTCCATATCAGCCGGATGGGGGACCGCTTCATCCGCGACGCGCACGAATTGGTCGCCGTCGGCGACATCGTCACGGTCTGGGTGGTCTCGGCCGATAAAGAACGCAAACGGATCTCCCTTTCGATGCTCCCGCCCGGGGCGGAAACCCGTTCCGGCTCGCGCAAAGGGAAATCGGGTGAACCGGATTCCGCCGACGGCGCCGCAGAAGAGAAAAAACCACGCCGCCGGCCACGCCGGAAAGGCGCCGCCCCGGCATCCGATTCTTCGGCGGCTCCCCGTTCCGACGGCCAGCCGCACGGCAGCCGCGACAGCCGCACCGGCGCCCCGTCCGAAAAGGACGGCCGGCGTGAAAACCGTCCGCCGCGCCGACCGAGGCCGGAAGGGGCCGATCGCGCCGAACACGACGACCGCGGCCGTCCCCGCCGCGACCGGTTCAGCGGTCCGCGCGAACCCCGTTCGATGAAATTCATCTCGAAACTCGAAAAGAAAGAGACCCTTTCCCAGGAAATGAAAGAGGGGAAAGAGCCGCTCCGCAGTTTCGGCGATCTGGCGCGCCTCTTCTCCCAAAAAGAAGAGGAAAAAGCCGGCAGGGACGCCCCGCAGCCGAAGACGCCCCACGCCGAACCCTCCAAAGACGACACACAGCCTTCCAGGGACGATACACAGAAAGAGAGCGAGTCGTGAACATCAAAAAAGGCTCCATTTTTCGAATTCTTCCGCTCATCCTCGGTTTCGCGCTCATCGGCGCGCCCCTTGCCTACGCCCAGCGCGGCGGCAACGGGGTCTCCTCCGACACGTCCGAAACCCCGGTCGGTCCGGTTACCAAAAACCGGCCTCCGGCGCCGACGGGCCACACTGTCAAAAACACCTATCCCGAAGGGTTCCTGACCCTTTCCGAACCGTCGACGATCACCGACCCCGCCGAAGAGGTCCAGCTGGCCCGCACCGTGCGCGAAGCCGCCGGTCCGCAGACCTCGCATCTTCTGTTTATCCTGGGCGCCATTACCGCGGTCGGGCTCTTCATGGCGGTCGCCTGGATCGATCACTCGTACCGCGTGCGGCTGCAGTCGATCATCTCGCAGAACAACCGCCTGCTCAACGGCGAAGATGTCGACCTGATCAACGAGGCGCCGGTCGTGGGGATTCCCCTCTTTCTCGGCACCCAGGAAGCTGTCGGCAGCGAGTTCGGAACCGGGCTGAAAGAGTATCTTGCCGAAACGGCCGACGACCTCACCAAACCGGGAGCGACAGCGTAGCATCATGAAGATAGCCGTGATGGGAACCGGCGGTTTCGCCGTTCCCGCGTTCCGAAAACTGCTGCAGGCCGGACACGAGGTCCCGCTTCTGGTCACGATGCCGATCCGAACCCGTGCCAGCGACCGGCTCCCCCTCCCCGAGATCCGCCAGGTTGCCGCGGAATTTCACGTTCCGATCTACGAACCGGACAACGTCAACGAATCGGGCGCCGGCGAACTGCGCCGTGCCGGCGCCGATCTCCTTTTCATCTGCGATTACGGAAAGATCCTCTCACCCGAAATCATCACCGTTTTCCCGCTGGGGGGGGTGAACCTGCACGGCTCGATCCTGCCGAAATACCGCGGCGCCGCGCCGATCAACCGCGCCATTCTCGCCGGGGAAACCACACTCGGCGTCAGCCTGATCCACATCACTCCCGCCGTTGACGCCGGGCCGGTCATCGCGGTCGACTCCTACGAGCCCGACCCCGCCGATACCGCGCCGGTGATCGAAGAGGCCCTCGCCGAAATGGGGGGGAACCTCCTTCTCGCCCATCTGCCGAAAATCGAAAAGGGTCTCGACACCCCGATCCCGCAGGACGACTCGCAGGCGTGCAAAGCTCCCAAAATCCGGAAAGAGGAGGGCCGGATCGACTGGACCGAGTCGGTCCGTCAGATTCGGAACCGCTACCGCGGACTGCAGCCGTGGCCGAAAACCTTCTCCGACTGGATCCGTTCCGGCGGAAAGCCGCCGGTGCGCCTCATTCTGGGCCCGCTCGAAATCGCAGGGACCGGCGCCGACTCGTTTGCGCCCTGCGGTACCGTGATCAAGGCCGACCGGGACGGCATCCTCGTTCAGGCGGGGGACGGTCTGGTGCGGATCGGGGGGGTTCAGCCGTCCGGCAAAAAGGCGATGCTCCCGGGTCCCTTCCTTTCCGGCTACCGCATGAAGGCGGGTGACCTTCTTCAGTAACACGTTTTCCCGAACTCCCCTCACCCCGCGCATATCGGGCAAGACCCGGTTTTTCGTATGTCCGAGATTAAAAAATTAGCTGTCATCGCCGGGGCCACCGGCGGAATCGGCACGGCCATCGCCCGGCGTCTGGCGAAGAGCAGAACCGCGCTCTTTCTCCACGGGTGTCACCGCATTCCCGAACTTGCCGCTCTCAAAAAGAAGTACGGCGCCGGTTCGTGTATCGCCGACCTTGCCAAACCGGATTCCCCCGGCGTTCTTTTCGAATCGTTTGAAAAGTGGGCGGACACATTCCCCCTCGGCAGGATCGAGTCGGTCTCGTTCATCTTCGCGGCGGGAGTGGACCTGATGGCGCCTGCCGCCAAATCGCTTCCGTTCGAAAAGCGTCTTGCCCGCGCCGCATCGGTCGACCTTTTCGCACCGATCGCTCTGGCGCGCCGGTTCGCCGCGTGGCGGCAGGCGCGGGAGCGCGGCGAAACCGCAAACGACTCGGTCCTCTTTTTCAGCTGGGACGGTGCGTTCCGCGGCATGGAGGGGGATACCGCGCAGATTTATGCCGCCGCCAAAGGGGGGCTCGCCGCGTTCGCGCAATCGTTCGCCCAGGACCAGGAGGGGAAACTCCGGGTGCTGACCATCTCGCCCGGCTGGATCGCCACCGCGTGGGGGAAACAGGCAAGCGCGCGGGCCAACAGCCGCGTGCAGCGCGAATCGCTCGCCCGCCGCTGGGGAACCCCCGAAGAAGCTGCCGATCTGGCGGCGTTCCTGATCAGCGATAAAGCGCGTTATCTCAACGGCGTTAACATTCCGCTGAACGGCGGATTTTCGTTCCGGACAGAAGAACGGTCTGCCGAAACCGGCCCGGACCGCCGGGCCGGCGCATAGCAGAGAACAGGCGTTAAAAACTACCGCGCAATGGCGGCGTCGTTTTGAAACAGGCCGATCGCCTCGACCGGAATCCGGTTGAACGGTTTGTCGGTACCCGGGAGCACGGCGCTTTCGCCGCGCGTCATTTCGATCAGAAGGCGCGCGTCCCCCTGAACATTATCGCGCAGCGTGATAAACTCCCGAGCCTTCTGTTCAACCTGGTCGCCGGAAAACTCGGCGGGTTCGGTGTTCCCGTCCTGGGTGGAAATCACCAGATTCCGTTCGATCACGTTCCCTTCCGGCGCGTAGGGGTTCCCCTCCATAATCTTCGCTAGCGCCGGATAACGGCCTTTCCAGAGTTCCGAAAGAATATCGATTCCGGAAAGGGTCCCCTTCTCTTTGAATTCCCGCATCCAGCCGTCGGCGTGGTTGTGACACCAGCCGAGCGCTCGGGCATCGACATGCAGGTTCGGCCTGCAGTTGATAAAGAGATTGTTCAGCACATTGTTATCCCGCCCGCCGCCGATCATGACCGCGCAGGTCACATTCACAAAGAGGTTGTCGAGAATATCGACCGACGAGAGCATATCGTCGAGATAGACCCCGACACACCCGCGCCCCTCGAACCCGCTGATATCGTGCAGATAATTCTGCTTAACGACATTGCCGCGCATGGTCCAGTTCCGGCCGATATAGATGGCGCCGGCGTCGTTCGACTCTTCGCAGACCCGGCAGATTTCGTTCCGTTCGATACGGATGTCGTTTCCGCCGAAAAGAATGGCGCAGTGGGGTGCGTCGGAAATGCGGTTCTGCGCGATCAGGATTCCGCATCCGTTCATCCCGATTCCGGCAGCGTACATTCGCTGAATCCGGCCGTAATGGTGCACGTCGTTGTTGACGAGCGCGGTAACGGCGGGAAGGAGTTTCGCGCGGTCGCCGCCGCTGACGCTGATCCCGGCGCCGCCGATACTGTAAAGATGGTTGCCGAAAACAAGGTTCCGGTCGCCGGCAGCGGCAAGTCCCATGCCGCCTGTATTGCAGATCAGACATCCGCAAACCGTCAGATCCGTTCCGACAAGAGCCAGCGCGGTATCGCGGCACCCTTCAAACTGCAGACCGCTAAATACGATATGTTCAAGCCCGAACCCCTTCACAAAGGTGCCGAGGGTCGAAAAATAGAGATTCTCGCCGGTCACCTCTTCGGGGGGGTAGAAATAGAGTTTTCCGGACTCGGTATCGATGTAATACTCACCCGGAGAATCGAGTTCGCAAAGGGCGTGGTACACGTAGAAATACTGCCCCGGCCGATACCCGTAACTGTGGTACGGCTCATCGAGTTCAATCATTTTCTTTTCGTTGTCGACGCGGATGATCTTCTGACGGCCGTTCGCCCAGTCCCAGAACCAGTAGCCGAGCGCCCAGGCGTCCGGTTCCCCCTCCCAGAGGGTCAGGTCGGCGCCGGGAAGAAGGAGTTTCGGTTTCACCACCCCTTTGGTTCCGCGAACATCCACTTCGCTGTTATCTTCGTGCGACACGCCATCGAATTTCATAAACCCGTCGTTCGGGTAGCGGGCGATCGTCATCGGCCGGTCGTTCAGAAAGAGTTCAGCGGTATTCTTTCCGTCGAGCGTGCCGTAATCGGTGATTCCCAGCTCCCTGAGATCGAACTGCAGAACCTCATCCCGCGCTTTTGGCTGGAGCCGTGCAAGCGCGGCCGCGTCATCGGCCTTTTTCCCGCCGGTAATCCGCTTTCCGCCGCGCAGAACCGCCAGCGGCTGACCGTTTTCACCGCAGACTCCGCGCCAGATGACCGGCGAGTCCGCTGTTCCGGAATCAGCTGTGGTAAACTCGATCTTTTTTTCGACGGTATAAAGACCCGGCTGAACCTCAACCACGGTCGGTTTTCCGTCGGGCGCGCCCCCTTTCCGGTATTCGCGCACCGCGTCGCGCGCTTTTTCAAAGGTGCGGAAGGGGCCGTCGGTCTTATCGGCGCTGGGTGCGGCAAGTCGGCCCGACCACGCGTCGTTTCCTTCGAGAGAAACATAAAAAGTCGGCTGCGCCGTTTTCACCGTTTCGAGCAGCTGCACCTTTTCGGCGCCGACAAACGCCTTCCAGTCGTCATCGGCCCACGTGCGCGGCGACGCCGCCAAAACCAGGGCCAGAAACGCGGCGCCGGTCATGAAAGAAATACGTTTCATTGTTATCAACTCCTTCTGTTCGGGCCCCCGGCATGGCCGGAAGCCAAAGCTTTAAAATCTTCTTTATCGCGACACCGCGCCGTACCCCTTAAAAAGGCCGATCTTTTCGACCGGAATCCGCTGAAACACCGATTCGGTGCCGGGCAGAACCGCACTTTCCCCCCGGGTCATTTCAAGGAGCAGACGGAGATCGCCCCGGACGTTATCGCGCAGTGTGATATACGGGCGCGCCTCGTCCCGAATCCGGTCCCCTTCGTAAAGCGCGGGGTGCTGATTCCCGTTCCGGGTTGAAATCACCAGATTCCGTTCAATGAGGTTCCCTTCGGGGGCTTTGGGGGTTCCTTCGGTAATCGCGGCAAGGCGGGGATATTTCCCGGCCCAGAGGGGGGAACGGTAATCGACCCCCGAAATCGTTCCCTTTTCGGCAATCTCGGCAAGCCAGGAATCGGCGGCGCCGTGAGCCCAGCCGAGAGCGCGGGCATCGAGATCAATCCACCACTTACAGTCGAGAAACAGGTTGTTCACCACACTGTTGTCGCGTCCGCCGCCGATCATCACGGGAATTTTCAGATTGACAAAGAGATTTTCGGCAATCTCGGCTGAAGAGAACATGTCGTCCAAATAGACCCCAACGCACCAGTATCCCCGAAAACCGCTCAGGTCGTGAATGTAATTCTGCCGGATCGTGTTGCCGCGCATGGTCCAGTTTCCGCCGGTGTAAATCGCGCCGACGTCGTTCGATTCTTCACAGACCCGGTAGATTTCGTTCCGTTCAATCCGCTGTTCGTTCCCGCCGAAGAGAATCCCGGCGTGGGGCGCGTTGGAGATGCGGTTCTGCGCGATCAGATCGCCGCAGCCGCTCAGGCGGATCGCAGGAGCGTAAACACGCTGCAGGCGGGCAAAATGATGGATGTCGTTGTTCACCAGAGCCGATCGACCCGTGCGCAGAGCCGCCTGATCGCCGGAACTGACGATCATTCCGTGACCGCCGATATTCTCGATATGGTTTCCGAAGAAAAAGTTCCGGTCCCCGTCGGCCGTCAGACCGTTTCCGCCGGTATTCCGGATCCGGCATCCGCAGACCAGAAGATCGGAACCGGTAAAGACGATCCCTTCGCGGCGGCACCCCTCGAAATCGAGACCGGAAAAGACCGTGTGTTTTAGCTCGGTTCCCCGGATGAAGGAGCCGAGCGTCGTGATATACAGATTCCCGCCGTCGATCCCTTCGGGGGGATAGAAATAGAGTTTTCCGGCATCCCCGTCAATGTAATATTCCCCCGGCGAATCGAGTTCGCAAAGCGCGTGATAGACGTAGAAGTACTGTCCCGGCCGGTATCCGAAGGCGTGGTACGGTTTTCCGAGCTCGAACAGTTTCCTGTCGGGATCGATCCCGACGATTTTCTGGCGGCTGCATTCCCAATCCCAGAACCAGTAGCCGAACGCCCAGATCTCCGGTTCCCGGGTCCACGGCGTCATGTCGCAGTCGTCGAGATAGAGTTTCGGGATCACGACGCCCCTGTTTCCCTGATCGAGCCGGATTTCGTTTCCCTCTTCTTCGACCCGCGGCAGGGTCAGAAACCCTTCGTTGGGATAACGGGCAACCGTCATCGGCCGGCCGCCGGCGAAGAGTTCCGCGGGATTCGCACCGTCGAGCGTGCCGTAATCGGCCAGGCCGAGTGCGCGCAGATCGAACTGCAGAACCTTTTGGCGAACTTCAGGTTTCAGACGTGCCAGAGCGGCTTCGTCGTCAACCGCCTTGCCGCCGGTTACCGCCGCCCCGCCCCGAATCACCGCCAGCGGCTGACCGTTTTCATCGCGCACGCCGCGCCAGACGACGGGCGCCTCGGCGGTTCCGGAATCGGCGGCGGTCAATTCGAGCGTTTTTTCGACGGAATAGAGCCCGGGCCGGAGTTCAATCACGGTCGGTTTTCCGTCGAACTCGCCGCTTGCACGATACCGGCGCACCGCATCGCGCGCCCTTTCCAGCGTGCGGAAAGGTCCGTCGGTTCCATCGGCGCCGGGCGCGGCCAGGCGCCCCGACCATGCGTCGTTTCCGTCGGGAGAAACGTAAAACGACGCGGGAAGAGCCGGAATCGAATCGAGAAGCCGGACTTTTTCAGCGCCCACAAACGCTTTCCAGTCCTCTTCGGCCGCGGCGAAAGAAAACGCCGCGAGAAGAAGAAGGGGGAGCGCCGCCCGGAACGTCCAAAACAGCTTTTTCATGATCATGGCTCATTCTTCCGGATGCCGTGTTAACGCGAAACCGCGCCGTAACCGGCAAAAACACCGGTCTCCCCGGCCGGGATCGGGTCGAACACCGCGTTTGTGCCGGGGAGCGGGGTCTTTTCGCCCGGTTTCATGTTCAGCAGGAACCGGATATCGGCCCGGACATTATCGCGCGGATGCACATACGGGCGGGCTTCATCAAAGAACGCGTCCGGAAGAAACTCTTCCGGTTCACCGTTTCCGCCGCGGGTCGAGATCACGAGATTCCGCTCGATGAGATTTCCTTCCGGAGCTTTCGGGTTCCCATCGGTGATCGCCGCAAGACGCGGGTATTTCGAAGCCCAGATTTCCGATTTGTAATCGATTCCCGAAAGAGTCCCCCGCTGTTCAATCTCCTTCAGCCAGTTTTCGGCACACGCATGCGCCCAGCCGAGCGCGCGGCCGTCGATGTGGATATTCGGTTCGCAGTCAACAAAAAGGTTGTTCACCACACTGTTATCGCGCCCGCCGCCGATCATCGCGGCGCGGGTCACGTTCACAAACAGGTTCTCGGTCACGTCGGTCGAAGAGGACATGTCGTCCAAATAGACGCCGACACAGCCGTATCCCTTGCGTCCGGAAATGTCGTGGAAGTAGTTCTGCCGAATCAGGTTCCCGCGGGTGGTCCAGTCGCGCCCGGTGTAGATTGCGCCGGCGTCGTTCGATTCCTCGCAGACGCGGGCGATTTCGTTCCGCTCGATCCGAATCTCGTTTCCGTTGTAAAGGATCGCGGCATGAGGCGCGTCGGTAAGGCGGTTCCGCTCGGCAAGAAGCCCGCACCCGTTCAGCGAAAGGGCGGGGTGATAGACGCGGTGAACACGGCCGAAACGCTCAATATCGTTGTTCACGGCCGCCGTGGCGCCGGGCCGCAAATCGGCCCGGTTCCCGGCATTCAGATTGATTCCCGCCCCGCCGATCTCGCGCAGGAAAGAACCGTAAACGAGACAGCGGTCCCCGGTCAGGCGGATCCCCGCCCCGCCGGTATTCCGGATAACCAGACCGCTGAGAAGAAGTTCGCGGCCGCGCAGCCCGACCGCGTCGGCACGGCACCCTTCCAGGCAAAACCCGGTCAGCACGAGATGTTCGGTTTCGTTCCCCTCGATGAGCGTATCGAGCACGGAAAGATAAAGATCCCCTTCCCCGGACTCTTCGGGCGGATAGAAGTAGAGTTTCCCCGCCTCCTTGTCGATGTAGTACTCCCCGGGCGCGTCGAGTTCGCACAGGGCGTGATACACATAATAATACTGACCCGGGGCGTAGCCGTAGCCGTGATTCGGTTCGGCGAGCCGCATCAGTTTTTTTTCAAGGTCGATTTGAGCGACCTTCTGGCAGCTATACGCCCAGTCGAGCCGCCAGTACCCGAGGGTCCAAAGGTCCGGTTCGCGGCTCCATCGGGCCAGCAGCTCTTCGTCCGCGAAGATGTTGGGGACATAAACCTCTTTATGGGCGTCCTGGTCGACAACGGTTCCGTCTTCATCCTCAACCTGGGTAAAAGTGATATACCCCTCGTTGGGGTAGCGGGCCGGCGTCATCGGCCGGCCCTGAAAAAAGAGTTCGGTTCCGTTCTCGCCGTCGGGCGGGCCGTATTCGGTCACTCCCAGGGGTTTGAGGTCGTATTCCAGAACATGCCCGTGCACTTCCGGTTTTAGCCGTTCCAAGACAGCCGCGTCCGAAACCGGCCTCCCGCCGGGGACGGCCGGCCCCCCGCGAAGAACCGCCATCGGCCGCCCCTCTTCGCCCCGCGCCCCGCGCCAGATGACCGGGGAATCGGGTGTTCCCGAATCATCGGCGGTCAGCACCCATGTTTTTTCAAGCCGGTAGAGGCCGGGAAGAACCTCCACCACCGTCGGCGTGCCGTCAAACGCGCCGCCTGAACGATACTGCCGCACGGCATCGCGCGCCTTTTCCAACGTGCGGAAAGGCCCGTCGGTTCCATCGGTGCCGGGCGCGGCAAGCCGCCCCGACCACGCGTCGTTCCCCTCGGGAGAAACATAAAACGACGCGGGAAGAGCCGCGGCGGAATCGAGGAGCTGAACCATTTCGGGACCGACGTACTCTTTCCAGCCGTCTTCGGCAGCCGAAGGGGCGCCGCACGGGAATAGCAGAGTACTGACCGCGGACAAAAACGAAAGAACTTTCTTCGTCATAAACACCCTTTTCAAAATACGGCCGTTAAGGAGCCAACCGGATCCCGCGGCCGGAACACCCCTGTTTTCAGGCCTTTTCTTCGTGCAATCCGACATCAAATCGTTTCCCGCGGCCGGCGCGCCTACTTAATGATATACGCGCTGACGACCTGGCCGATGTAGGCGGTATGCGGGTCGCGGTTCGCGCCGGTATGGGCGCCGTCGACATCCTGCGGGTAGAACCGCTCGGCAATCTCTTTCGGCAGGGCGGCAAGTTCCTGCTTCTGCGCGTAAAGAACCTTGCATTCCAGCGTAAGAGGATATTCCTTTACACCGGAGGCCGCAATCACGTCCGGCTCTTCGAGCGTCAGATGCGCTTCCTGAACCTTATCGACTTTATGCCCCGAAAGCGCGCCGCAGACGCGGTTGATGTCCGGGTCGATCGCGCCGAGGGGAACCGAAATCACGAACTCGCCCGTCCGGTCGAGCGCCGCTTTTGTATAACGGCTCTCGCGCACGTAGACGGTGAAGACCGGAACCGACCAGCAGGTGCCCAGCCCGCCCCAGCCGATCACCATTGCGTTAAACTTTTCGGATTGGGTGCAGAGGAGAATACCGCGCGGGAGCGCTTCGGTGATTCTTTGCGCGTAGTCGGTCAGATTGATTTTTTCTTTCATTGTTAGGGTTTCCTTCTTTTCGTGTTTCATTCGACAAAATGTACCCGCGCCGGGTCGAACCGGTCCGGCTGCGGATGCGCCTCGGCGGGATAGCCGAACGGCAACAGCGCAAACGCGCTGAGCTTTTCGCCGATTCCCAACGCGGCGTTGACTTTGGCGATACGGTCGGCGAACGGCGCGACCGCCAGCCAGACCCCGCCGAGCCCCTGCGAGACGATCTCCAGCAGAATATGCTCGGTCGCGATCGCCAGGTCGATTTCCCCCAATTCGGGGAACCGGAGCCCGTCGAGTTTCAGGCAGGGAACCAGAACCGCCGGAGCGCCCGCGGCGCAGCCGGAATATTGGCTGCACCGGGCCAGTTCGGCGATCACGGTTTTATTCCGAACCACACAGAATTCCCACGGCTGCTGGTTCCCCGCCGAAGGGGCGGCCATGGCGGCACGCAGAATCCGCTCGATCTTTTCCGGCTCGACCGGCCGCGGCTCGTACTTCCGCACACTGATCCGGTGAAAAATTTCGTTCATACAGCTTTATCCCCCTTACGTGTTACTTCATCCAGGCTTCCGGCAGCTTGCGGTTTTTCAAAAGGGCGCGGCCGACACCGATCAGATCGGCTTTCCCTTCGGCCAGGAGCTTTTCGGCGGCGTCTTTTTCGGTGATCCCGCCGGTCAGAAGAACCGGCACATCGGCGCTCTTCTTAACCGCCTCGGAAAGTTCGGCAAACCAGCCCTGCTCGGAATGGCCGGAACGCAGATAGCCGCACATGTTTCCCGAAATGCTGATCAGGTCGGCCCCCGCGCCGGCAAAGATTCTTGCCGCGGCGGGAACCTCGTCGAGCGCCGCGCCCCCGTCGGCATAATCGCAGGCGCCCCAGCGGAGCGAAATCAGAAAACCGGCGCCGCACGTTTCGCGAACCGCTTCGATGATTTGCGTTTGGAGTTTCGTGCGCCCTTCAAGAGTGCCGCCGGTATACTGATCGGTACGCCTGTTCGTCAGCGGCGAGTAGAACTGGCCGAGCAGGTAGCCGTGGGCGGAATGGACTTCCACCCCGTCGAACCCCGCTTTCTGAATTCGCGCCGCCGCGTCGGCGAAACGGGCAATGAGACGGTCGATATCGTCCTGAGTCATTTCGCGGGGCAGGGAAAGCCTGACAATACGGCTGAAGAGCGTGTTGGCGTTCATCACTTCGCTCGGCGCGATCGGACGGGTACCGGTCAGATTCTCGGGGGCGGCGCTGCCGGCGTGGCTGATCTGCGCAATGAGCGGCACCCCGTTCCGATGGACAGCGTCGGCAATCCGGCGGAGCGGTTCAATACAGGCGTCTTCCGCAACCGAAACCTGGTTCGGGCTGGCTTTCCCTTCGGGGCTGACATAACAATGTTCCAGAACAATCAGCCCCAGATACCCCCCTTGCGACATTTCGGCGTAATAGCGCACGAGCGCGTCCGAAACCGTGCCGCCCGCCGATTTTTCGGTCGCCATTGGGGGCATGACCAGACGGTTTTTCAGGGTCAGATTTCCGGCTTGAATCGGGTCATTTAACATCGCGGCCTCGCTTTCTGAGTCAAAGAGAACAGCCCCGGAAAAGGGCCTCGGCAACAGAATCTATCATAACAGAAGAGGAGTCTCTAATCAAATGCGCGGCGGTTGAATTCCGGTTCGGGACCATTTAAAATGGGCGCTTGGGCGTGGGAATCGTTCCCCCGCCCTTTTGAAGAACCGGCCTGCCCGCCGGCCGCCGCCGCTTGACAGACCTGATGAAAGGAACCCCTGATGAGCAAGAAGATCGTCGCCGTTAACGCCGGACCGCGTAAAGGATGGAATACCGATATCCTCGTCACCGAAGCCGCCGAAGGGGCAAAATCCGCCGGTGCCGAAGTTGAGAGGTTCGACCTCTACCGGCTCGGAAAGTTCACCGGATGCCTTTCCTGTTTCGGGTGTAAGAAGAACGCAAACAGGGGGAAATGCGTTCTTCGCGACGGGTTCACTCCGGTACTCGACGCGATCCGGCAGTCGGACGGTCTGATTATCGGTTCGCCGAACTATCTCTCGGAAATGACCGCGGCGTTCCGCGCGCTCTATGAACGGCTCCTCTTTCAGAATCTGACCTACAACAAAGAAACGCCCCGCTGCAGCAACCGTTCGATTCCGGTTCTTCTGATCATGACCAGCAACGCGCCCGACAACTATTACACAGCCCTGCTGAACCAGTACAAACAACTGATATCGATGTCGGTCGGGCCGGCCGAAATCCTGGTCAGCGGCAACACACTGCAGGTCGCCGACTACTCGAAACTCGACTGGCCCTGGACGATGTTCGACGTCGAGGAAAAAAAGAGGCGCCGCGAAGAGGTTTTCCCGCAGGAACGAAAAGCCGCGTTCGAAAAAGGGGCCGCGCTGGCCGCGGGAGAATAGGGGCTGAAGATTTCAGGCGGGTTTACGGGAAAAAGGGGGAAGCCGCGTTGATTCGGAGCCGCCCCCGAAAAGCCTCGTTCTTCAACCCGGCACGAGGCTGATCCTTGGAAAAGTATAGGGCTATTCCGTCACGGTTCTGTTTCCGCCGGCCGGGCCTTTCCCGTCAACGATTTTCCGGCCGCGGCACCGGAATCTTGTAGAGATCGACACCGCTTTTCCAGGAGAAGAACGCCGTGAGAAAGGTTCCGTCATCTAAAAAAAGGATTGCCGGATACTGCCAGTTCTGATCGTCCGAATCAATTTCACCGATAAGGGAACAGCGGTCAAACAGCTCTGTGCCGTCGGGGGAAAGAACCCCGTAACTGACCAGCGCGCGGCTTCCGGTCCAGCCGGAATGACCTTCCCGCAGCGGGTTCCAGACCGCCAGAAGGAGATCGCTGCCGGGAATCCGCTTGATCAGCGCGGGGGAAAGGGGCGAGGCGAGAGGCGAAGGTTCGGGCTGAGTCCAGGACTCGCCGCTGTCCGAAGAGTACGCGAAATACTGGCTTCCGGCATCGGTTCGAATATTCATTAACACACGCCCGTCGGCCAGCCGGCAGACTCCCGGTTCCTGATAAATCACCCCGTCGGCCACCGGGGCCCGTTTTCCTTCTCTCCAGGAAACGCCGCTGTCATCGGAAATCAGGCAAAAAACTTCCGACGTGCCCGTAATCGTTCCGTTGTCGTTATACCCGTGCCGTGCCACAGGAACCAGAATCCGGCCGCCGGGAAGGATCTCGACACGGTCGTTATTGACCACGTTGTAGGAATGGTCCGGAACGAGCGCAGTCCGCTCTCCCCACGTGTTCGTCTCATCTTCGGAAATCCGCATGAACGGCCGGCAGTCGACGATTTTATCGTCCACCCGGTCTTTCACCAGGTAGAAAAGCGCAATCCGCCCGTCGGGCAGACGGCGGACCGTGACCGACATTGTGTTCACGCTCCCCTCGTTCGGCAGGGCGAGACGGCTTTCCCCGGTCCAGGTCTTTCCTCCGTCCGAGGAATCGCGGTACATCAGATCGGCGGCATCGAAATCGTCGTTCCCCGAACGGAAAGACGTGTAAAAATAGCGGATCGTACCGTCTTTCAGGAGGATAAAATCTCCTTCGCCGTTACGGGGGTTACCGGGCCCGATCGGAATCCGCCCCGCCGGCTCGATGGGAGACCCGGCAAAGGCCGACACCGCCAAAAGCAGAACGAATCCGAAACAGACGGTCAGAAGATCTTTTCTCATGTCATATTCCCCTTAAACACGGCAAGGGCTGTCCCGCCCCGGCCCTATTCCAGCACGGTGATGTTCCGGTAAAAGACTTCGGCGCCTTCCGACTGAAGCTGAAACCGGCCGTGTGTCCGGCTCAGGTTCGTGACCCGGTTCACCAGGAGGCCGTTCACATAAAATGCGGCCCGGTCCCCTTCGGCAACGACGTCGAGCTTCGTCCATTGGCCCGGCACATCGATATCGTTCCTGCCGCGGAACCCTTTCACGTCCTGCCAGTCCAAATCGAACCCGCTCCAGCGGAACGGCCCCTGGGCGTGTTTGGTCAGTGTGACCGTCTCGCCGTTTTTCGGATCGAAGAGCCGCTGGTCCCCGGAAACCGTCACATCGCAGGACGCGGTGTAGCCCTCTTCTTCATTCCCGACCAGCCAAAAATCGCCGATCCCCCCTTCCACGATATTGGCTTCATACGCCCAGAGCCAGATTCCGGCAAAATCGCCGTCTTCCCCCGATGCATGGAAAAGGAAACCGGTATCGCGGGCGCGCTCTTCACGCGGGGCATGCGATTTTTCCCCCCATTTGAATTCCAGGGACATGTGGAAATCCGAAAATTCCCCGGCGGTCGATATCCCGCCCCATTCGGCGCCCGAGACGTGGATCATTCCGTCGTGAACCGTGAAAACGCCGTTCGGGTCTTCCCCCGACTTCCGCTTGGTCAGAAACGGCGTCCATCCGGTCAGGTCGGTTCCGTTAAACAGGCTTTTCGGCCGCGGCACCGCAATCTTGTACAGATCGATACCGCTTTTTGTGGAGAAGAACGCCGTCAGAAAGGTTCCGTCGTCCCCAAAGAGGATCGCCGGATACTGCCATGCCTGACTGTCCGACTCGAGTTCGTCGACGATAAACCAGCGGCCCAAAAGTTCGCTCCCGTCGGGAGAAAGGATTCCGTAATGCACCAGCCCCCGGTTGCGCCAGCCGGTCGGCCGGCCGAGAAGCGGGTTCCAGACCGCCAGAAGATTGCCGCTGCCGGGAATCCGCTTGATGAGTGCGGGCGACCGGGGAGAAGCGAGAACCGAAGGCGCCGGCTGAGACCAGGACTGGCCGCCGTCCGAGGAATACGCGAAATACTGGCTTCCGGACTCTGTACGCATATACATCAGAATCCGTCCGTCGGCCAGCGCACAGAGACCCGGCTCCTGATAGATTACCCCTTCGCTGGCCGGAGCTTTGGCCCCCTCGCGCCATGTTTTTCCGGCATCGTCGGAGATCAGGCAGAAGACATCCGCCGACTTGCCGAAATCGATTTTGGTTCCGTCGCTGTTATACTGATGGCGTGCGACCGGAACCAGAATCCGGCCGTCGGGCAGAATTTCAACCCGGTCGTTATTCACCACGTTAAACGATGGCTGCGAGACCAGTTCGACCCGCTCGCCCCACGTCTTTGCCTCGTCGGCGGAAATGCGCATATAGGGCCGGCAGTCTTCCGATGTTTCGTTCACCAGGTAAAAAAGCGCAATCCGCCCGTCGGGCAAACGGCGGAGCGTCACCGACATGACATTCAGTTTCCCCTCGTTCGGAAGGACGAGCTCGTCTTCCCCGGTCCAGGTCTGGCCGCCGTCCGAAGAACGCCGGCTCGCCAGGTAGGCATGATCGTTATCCCCGCCCTTGTCGCCGTAGTAGTGCGTATAGACATACAGAATGTCGCCGTTTGCCAGCCGGACAAAATCGCCTTCACTGTTGCGGGGATTGTCCGGACCGATCGGAATCGACCCGGTCAGCTCCTTTTGCGGCGCGGCGGAAACCGAAAGCGCTCCGAAAAGGAACAGGCAAAACAGGCCGAGAAGGGCGGAAAACTTTTTCATCGTTTCTCTTCAGCCGAAGCTTTTCAAAAATCGGGAGTTAGGGAACTTTTAAGGACAGAGAACAGCCGGCGGCACTCAGCCGTTTCCCGGCGGACTGATGACCCCATTTTAGCCGCGGCAGCCCGCCCCTGCAAGATAATGAAGAGAACCTTTGAAGATAAATTCCCGGCGGGCAAGGGACCCTCTGATCCGCGAACCGCGGCAGGCAATTGGGCGGCAGACTTTGTAGCCGCACCAGCTTCTGCGACCGCGTAGCCGGGAGCCGAATTTTGCCAACCGATGTTACCGGGTAATCAATTGGGGAATTTCAGTCCGGTCTTACCAGATACCCTCAGTACAACTCTCCCAAACAACCAGCTCGCCGACGGAGTAGAAGCCGGCAGTTCTTAATCATTCCGCATCCGCCTTCGGGAACTCAACCGAACCCCGGCCAAGAAATTCTGCCGGTGACATGATCGCCGGTTTTGTGATACCCGATTCAAGCAAGTCCCTGTCACCGGTTAAAAGTATATCAACCTCGGCAAAAATCGCGGCACGGATAATCGGCCAATCAGCAGGATCGCGCACCAAAGTTTCCTCGACAACCGGTTCTTCCGGGGTATCGACAATCTGCAAACCGCGCGCTTCAGCCAGAAATTTATTCATGCGCCAAACATCATTGGGGAACTTATGATCAATAACTCTGCGGGTTTCCTCGATGACATACGCAGAAATCTTACCTTTATTTGGCGGAGAAACGGCTTTCGCGTAAGCTCGGGCGGCAATCCCGTTTCCAAAAAGAATTGTAGAGAAAAGAACGTTGGTATCGATAAAGATATTCATTCTTTCGATCCGGAACGCAATCTCTTTACCAAGGCATCAGCATCTTCTTCGGATCGAATTCCGGCGCTTTCGGCCTTTCCCGCCATTCCTTGCTGAAACTCTTTCATTGCGTAGAGAGCGGAATTCATCACAACGACCCGATCGCCCTCGCACACCAGGGTTAAATGAGAACCGTCCCCCGCACCCAGGCGATCAAGGATCTCCTTCGGAAACGGAACAAGTCCCTGCGGTAAGACTTTAGTGTTGTCGACAAGCGGGTGTTCCGGAACAATCGGGGAAAACACTTCAGACATCATTTCCTCTCCATTACTTAATGCATAAACTTCTTCCGTGGTAGCATTATAGCGTCCCTCCCCACAATTTCAAGATTACACCGAAATTTCAACACTCGCCCTCCATCCAGAGACAGCAAAACTGCCCCCTGCGTGAACGGCGAAGCGGCGGAGTAGCCCGACTCACCCCAAACTCCCCGGCCCCGAGCACGTCGCGCAGGAGCATGTTCCAAAAGGTCTGCGATTCCCCCTTTTCGTAGCCCCGGCCTTTCCACGTTTCGGCGAACTGCCGCGCGGCTTTTTTTCGTTCATTGGTCATTCTCTGGAACCTCCGTTTTTCTCGCGGACATTCGGGCCTTCTCCCTTTCCTTATCTGTGTCCCCGGTCACCAGTTCCGCTCGTACAGGCTGAAAAGCGGAATGTTGCCGATATCCCGCCGCAGGTCGGCGTCCCCCGCGCAGGTAAAACCGTTCTTTTCGAAGAGCCTCCTTGCCGGAACATTCTCCGGAACGATGTCGGCGCGAAGGGCGCGGTACCCTTCCGATTGCGCCATGCCGACAGCGAAGCGGAGAATTACCGATCCGATTCCCCGTCGCTGCCGGTCCGGATCGATGGCCAGCGCGTGCAGAACCAGATAGGAACCTTCGGGGAGATCCCGCTTCCATTTCCCGTTCCGATAACAGCCCTGCGGATCGGTGTTCAAGGCAAACGCCCCGGCGATTTCCCCATCTTCCGTATAAAGATACTGGGCTCCCGCTGCGGTCATCCGGCGCACCGTCGATTCCGACGGATAGACATGACGGATCCAGCGGGGATAGTTGACATGGCGGTCCAAAGACAGAATGACCCTGTCGTAAAACGCGGCGGTGCCGGGAATGTCCGGTTCTCCACACTTCCGGATCTTTCCGTTCCCGTCCTGTTCCGCGCTGGCGTTCATCCGGCTCAGACTCCCTTTTCGGCTTCTATCACGGCGAGAATCCGTTCGGTTTCGGCGCGGACCTGTTCGTGGGGCGTTTGCCCGGCAAGACGCCGCAAGGCGGCAATCACGCTGCCGCGGCCGGACCACGGTTCCCCTTCGGAAAAGAGACGTTCTTCCAAACAGTGCAAAAGGCGGCAGACGTGAACCGGCTCTTCCGACTCGAGCCCGGCGCAAACCGCGTCGGGCCCCTCTTCGACGATGAGCGACTCGATCCGGCCGAACGGCGCGGAAAAGCCGCCGTAGGGGCCGGTTCCCCAGTCGAGCAGCTCCACTTTTGTTATACAGTCGGAATAGAAGAGAAAAGACCCGATCTGAAGTCCGTCGGCCGCGCGGCCGAACTCGTGCATGTTATACTCGGCGCTGTTGTAGGCGCAGATTCCCTCGTACTCGTCGCCGCAAAGGTCGGTAATTCTGACGCCGAGACCGTCGCAGGCGCGCAGATTCATTTGATGCCCCCTAACCGGAAATCGGAAAATGCGCGGGCGGCGCGCTTAGCGGAGTTTTCCCGCCGCGGTATCGGCCGCCAGGGCGTCGATCATTTCGAGTGTCGCGGCTTCGACCGCCCGCTGCCAGTTCTTTTCGCCGAACTGGGCGTATTGCGGCTTTTTGTGGGCGAAGATGATGCCGCGCGAATTGTTCACCAGCGCGCCCAGGCCGCGCGCATCGAACGCGCCCGCCACATCTTTGGCGGCGCCCCCCTGGCTGCCGTAACCGGGAACGAGGAACCAGACCGATTTCATGACCTCGCGCAGTTCGGCGAGCTGTTTGGGCCAGGTGGCGCCGACCACCGCGCCGATACTCGAATAGGGGTTCGGCGACCGCTGGCCGAGGGACTTGCGCGAAACCGACTCAACCCATTCGGCGACATGGCGGTAGACCGGTTTGCCGTCGGCGACAAGGTCCTGAAAGAGTTTTCCCCCCGGATTCGAGGTTTTGACCAGCACGAAAACGCCCGCGTTCCGTTCCCGGGCGGTGTCGATAAAGGGCTCGATGCTGTCGTCTCCCAAATAGGGGCTGACCGTAAGCGCGTCGGCCGACCAGGGGGATTCGCCCCGGCCGAGCAGGCCGGCGGCGTATGCCGCGGCGGTCGAGCCGATATCGTTCCGTTTGCCGTCAAGGATGACGAGGAGGCCTTTTGACTGCGCGTAATGGACAACGCCGACCAGCGCACGCATCGCATCGGGCCCGCACTGCTCGAAAAACGCCATCTGCGGCTTAACGGCGGGTACCAGCGGGGCGACCACGTCGATCACCTCGTGGCAGAAGCGGGAATACGCCTCGGCGGCATCGAATTCGGTGGGGGTGTCGATTCCTTCGGTGATCGATTCGGGGAGCTGTTCCCAGCGGGGGTCGAGCCCGACCAGAACCGGGGTTTTCTTCTGGACGATCGCCAGCGCCAGACGGTCAGAGAACGATTGCATAGAAAAAACCTTTCCTGTATGACACGCATCCGGGGGAGAGGGTGGTCCGAACGCGTTCCGGTGCGGAGACTTGCCCTTCGGCCAGGGTTACTCGTTTTCGATGACAAAAACGACGACTTTTTTCGGCCCGTGAACGCCGAGAATCAGAATCTTTTCGATGTCGGCGGTGCGGCTCGGGCCGGTCATCAGAAGGAATTCGCCCGAAGCCTGGCCGGGAGAGGCGATTTGCGCAAGGAGTTCCGGCCAGGCGTGCGGAAGATGTTCGCGCAGCTGCGACTTTTTCGCGGCGATCAGGCAGACCGGCGAAAGGTAGTTCATCAGCCGGTCGAACGCGCTCTTCGAACGGACCACGGCGCTGCCGGTATCGGCCAGGAGAAACTCGGCGGGAATAAGACTCGCCGAAATCGACTCGAGCTCTTTCGGGTCGGCGTCTTCGGGGTTCGCCGGAGCGGTAACCCGCACCGCGCCCCGCTCGCCCAGAAGGGGCAAAACGGCGTCGGCAAGCGCTTCGGTCAGTTCACCCGAACGTACGCCCCAGCGGAAAGCCGTTTCGGTTCCCGCAACGCCGGCGTTCGTTTCGACCGATTTGAGAACTTCGGCGATCTGGGCGGCAGCATCGGCGCGGTCGGCGCACCGGCGGCACTCGCCCGCCACGGCGGCAAGGCTCTGTTCGAACTGGGCAAGGAGCTCGTCGGGTGCAGCGCCCTGAACCGGCCAGACCTGCGGCGGGTCGGGGAGCGGGAGGGATTGCGGATACTGCTGCTGAGCGTTACGGATTTTACCGAGGATTTCTTCCCGCGTTGCCATGGAAAACAGTCCTTCCTTCTTTCGGCGGTTCGTGTATCGGAGATTGCGGCGCTTTCAAAATGACCGGTCCCTGCACAGGAGCGGCCCGAACCCCCTTTTCCGCGCAAGAGGCCCGTCGCGGTTATTTTCTTTCGGCGGAGGAAAAAAGTCAAGGGGAATTACGCGACAACCTTATAAAAAGAGGTGACACTGCCGATATTTTGGAACCGGTTCGCCTGCAGGAACGAGGCGAGCCGCCCGTTGCGGGCGTCGATGACGGTGTCGAGGGTAAAGGCGCTGTGATGGCGCGCCAGACCGGCAAGGACCACGGTCAGGAGGAACGAGGCGATCCCCTCGCGCAAGTGCGCCTCGTTGACCGCGATATAGTCGAGAATATAGCGCGGATCTTTCCGCTCGATTTCGCCGTAGGGCGAGAAGGTCGGCGACATCCAGCGGAGCACCGCGCCGGCGATCGGCTCGTCGTTAAACCCGTTGCGCGGAAAGACGTTCCACTCTTCGGTATCGAAGTTCCGGTAGATGTTCGCCTCCCACCACGACGGTTCGGTGACCCGTTCGAAATGGGTGACCAGAACGCGGCCGTCGACCTGCTGAATTTTCGGGGTCAGCGACGATTTCCAGGGGGCGCACCGAAGGCGGTAACGGTGCGAGACGCCGAACCGCGAGTAGCCCAGCCGGCAAAAGACCTCGAGAGTTTCCCGGTCGGCGTCGCAGATCCCTTCCGGATTCGTCCACCCGTAAAGGCCGGTGTAGAAGGGCGAGGCTTTCGAGTAGCCGCCGGCGTACCAGCGGTGCGTGCCGTTCCGGCGGAAGTAGGTTTCGCCGGCCTGAATGAGCGCCGCGGCGACACCGCTCCGGTCGAGGGGAACGTCGCTGCGGATGATCGGCGCGTAGAGGATGCCGATCTGACGGGAAAAATCGCTTCCGTCGGCGTTCGGGCCGAACGCGGCGTGGATCGTGCCGACCGGCACGCCGTCGAGGTACGCCAGAAGGAGCCCTTCCGGGTCGAAAAGGATGTTTCCGAGAATCTGTTCTTCCAGAATCTGCCGCGAAACGGGGGCTAAAAAGTCGGAAAACCGCCCGGCCTGATCGGACCAGACGCTCAGCCAATCGCCGACGAGAAGATTATGAAAACAACGTACCTCCAGCATAGTATCCGATGATACCCCAAATAAAGGCGCCGGTCAAGTTGAATCGGTTCAGCCCTATCGACAAATCTTCCTCCCCCTCCTATAATAACGGGGGGAAGAAGTCATGGAAGTGCGCGCCCTTTTTCTTTGCGGGGGCACGGCTTCGGAAGAACCGAAAAGAGCCCGAAAATCTTTCAGGAAACCACGAATATGTTACAGGCGAACACCTTTCTTTTTGCGGCCATGCCGGTCTGGCTTCGCGCGTCCTCGAAAATCGACTTTTACGCGCTCGGCGGGCTTCTTCTTTTCGCGCTGGCGGTCTGGCTCTTTCGGGCGTTCCTGCCGAAAGTCGGCGCCATCGCCTGGGTCACCGCCAAAGAGACGATTCTCCAGCCGCTCTTTCTGATTCTGTCGATGGTCGGCATTTTCGGTCTCCTGGTTTTCCTGTTCCTCTCGTACCACACGCTGGGCGAAGATATCAAAATTGTCGTCTCGCAGGGGCTCACCCTGGTCAAACTCCTGGCCGTTTTCCTTGCGGTCTGGTCGGCGAGCACGTCGATCGCCGACGAAATTGAAGGGAAAACCGCGCTGATGATCCTCGCCAAACCGGTCGGCCGCGCCAAGTTCGTGATCGGCAAATACATGGGCGTGATGATCGCGGTAACCCTCCTCTTTTTCATTCTCGGGTTCTTCTTCATCAACTCGGTCGGCTACAAACTGGTCTACGACGCGCGCGAACTGGCGAAAGAGGTTCCGACGCAGGCCGAATGCTTTACCTATATCGTCGGAATCCTGCCCGGTTTGGTACTCGCCTTTTTCGAGACGATCGTGCTCGCCGCGATTTCGGTTGCCATTTCGACCCGGCTCCCCCTTCTGCCGAACCTGACAATCTGCCTGACCCTCTACGCGCTCGGCCATATCATGCCGATCATTACCGCCTCGAACGCCGCGGCGCAGATGCCGCTGGTCGGGTTCTTCGCCAACCTGCTCTGCGTCCTGCCGGTTCTGGACCACTTTAACATGGAAACCGCCGTGGCGATGGACCGGACCGTTCCGCTCACCTACCTGCTCTGGACCGGTCTTTACTCGTTCCTCTTTGCGGTCGCGGCGCTGGTTCTTTCGCTCACCCTGTTCGACGACCGCGATCTGGCGTAACCGCGGCGCGCTCCCCTTCCCCTTTCCGGCAACGCGCAATGTTCATCGGACCTGTATTTACCCGAGAAGTGACGATCGCCCCCCGCCGCGCGCGCACCTTTGCCGGCCGCGCGGTTTACGGCGGTTTTCTGCTCCTTCTGACGGCGACGGCGTGGCTGGTCATGACGGGAACCCAGCTGATCAGCGATACCGGCGATTTTTCGCGGTTCGGCTCGGCGCTCTTTCATCTGATCGCGCCCCTTCAGATGATCATGCTCCTCTTTTTCGCGGCGGTACTCGCCGCCGGAAGCGCCGCGCAGGAGAAAGACCGCAAGACGCTCCTCCTTTTGCTCCTCACCCGGATGACGAACAGCGAACTGGTGCTGGGCAAACTGCTGGCAAGCCTGTTAGAGGTTTTCGTGTTCGTCCTTCTGTCGGTGCCGTTTTTGATGATCCTGGCGCTTTTCGGCGGAATCTCGTACCCGCAAATCTTCCGCGCCGCGCTGGTCACCCTTTTCGGCGCGCTTCTCTGCGGCAGTGTCGGCTCGTGTATCGCCCTCTGGCGCGAAAAGACGTTTCAGGCGGTCTCGGTCACGGTACTGGTAATCGTCCTCTGGCTGGCGCTCTGGCAGCTGGCGGCTTACGGTGTTTTCGGTTCTTCCTGGGGCGGGGTCGCCTGCGGCGCGGCCGCCGACGCGGCCAGCCCGTGGCGCGCGATCTTTACCGCCATGCGTCCCGACCCGGTTCCGGTCGCGCCGCTGGCGTTCGGCGCCCTTCTTAAACCGATTGCCGGCTATCTCGCGGTAACGGGCGCGCTCATCGTTCTGGTGAACGGGCTGGCGATCGCGCGGGTACGCGTCTGGAACCCGTCGCGCGAGTTAAAACAGGCTGTGCCGGAAGAGGACACCTGGCTCAAATCGGCACGCCGCGCCGCGCCGGGGCAGGCCGCGCCCGCCGAGAACCCGTATGACAACCTGACCGACAACCTTTTCGCCCTCGAGGCCGAACATCCCGATTTGGCGGCGGGCACCGAGCCGGCCGCCGGCGATGCCGGCAAGGTCCGGATCGACCCGGCGCTTTCGGCGGCGGGGGGGAAAGTGCGTCCGGTCTGGAACAACCCGATCATCTGGCGCGAGATCCGCACCCACGCCTACGGACGGCGGAACCTGATCATCCGGGCCGCCTACTTCATCCTCTTTATGATCAGCGCGTGGCTGCTGCACACCCTGTTCGCCGGAAACGCGGCGCCCGGCGTCGCGCAGATCGCCCTGCCGCTGGTCCCCCTTCTGATCCTCTCGCTCCTTTTGGTGAACGCGCAGGCGGCAACCTCGCTGACCAGCGAACGGGACGGCGGCACCTTCGTGCTGCTCCTGGTCAGCGACATTTCCCCGAAAGAGTTTGTCTGGGGAAAACTGGGGGGAACCTTCTACAACATGCGGGAAGTCATCCTGCTGCCACTCCTGCTCTGTCTCTACCTTTGGCACCTGGGGGGGATGAGCGCCCTGAACGCCTTTTTCCTGTTCGCGGGGCTGGCGGTACTCTACTTCTTTTCGGCCATGATCGGCATTCATGTCGGCATGCAGTACGAGAACACCCGCAGCGCGCTGGCGACCAGTCTGGGGATCATCTTCTTCCTCTTCGTGGGGATCGGCACGTGTATCTGGATGATGCTCGCGTTCAGCGGCTCGTTCGAGTCGCAGCTGCAGCCGTTCCTCGCGTTTATGCTCGGCGGCGGAGTCGGCCTTTATCTCTGTCTCGGACTGCGGAACCCGTCAAGTGCGATCGCGCTGGCGTCGTTCGTTCTGCCCCCCGCCACCTTTTACGCGATCACCTGTTTTCTGCTCGGACAGTATCACTGGGTCTTCTTCTCGATGGCCGGGGCGTATCTGTTTACGGTGATCGCCATGCTGATTCCGGCGATCGACGAGTTCGATACCGTAACCGGCCGAACGACCGAGTAGAAAGGAGCGGCAGAAAATGGGGTCCCTCTTCGACGCGTCGGAACGGGAAAACCGGATCAAGGCGCTCCCCCTGGCGGCGCGGATGCGGCCGAACTTTTTGAGCGAGTTCGTCGGTCAGGAGCATTTTCTCGGCGAGGGGAAACTCCTCCGCCGCCTGCTCAAATCGGACCGGCTCGGCTCGGTCATCTTTTACGGCCCCCCCGGAACCGGCAAAACCACACTGGCGTATATCCTCGCGCGCGAAACACGCAGCGATTTCCGCCAGCTGAGCGCGGTTTCCGACGGGGTCAAGCCGCTGCGCGAGGTGCTGCTGCGGGCGAAAGACCGCCTGGCCGCCGAAGGGCGCAAAACGCTCCTGTTTGTGGACGAGATCCACCGGTTCAACAAATCGCAGCAGGACGTGCTCCTGCCCGAAGTCGAACAGGGGGTGGTGACCCTGATCGGCGCGACCACCGAAAACCCCTTCTTCACCATCAACAACGCGCTGCTGAGCCGGAGCCGCGTGTTTCAGTTCGAGCCGCTCAGCCAAAAGAATATCATTGAAATCTTAAACCGCGCGGTGCGCGACAAGGAAAAGGGGCTGGGGAACTACCCGATCCGCCTGCACCCCGATGCCGCCCTTTACCTGGCGAAAGTCTGCGACGGCGACGCGCGCCGGGCGCTTTCGACCCTGGAAATCGGCGTCCTTTCGAGTCTCGACGATCCGGCCGACGGCGAAGGGGGGCAAAAGGGCGTCATCGAGTTCACCCGGGAGCTCGCCGCCGAGTCGATGCAGCGGCGCCTGGTCAGTTACGACCGCGACGGCGACACTCATTACGACACGATCAGCGCGCTGATCAAGTCGATTCGCGGCAGCGATCCCGACGCGGCAATCTACTGGCTGGCGAGGATGCTCGAAGGGGGTGAAGACGTCCGCTTTCTGGCGCGGCGCCTGATGATTCTCGCCAGTGAAGATGTGGGGAACGCCGACCCGCACGCGCTGCCGATGGCGGTCGCCGCGGCGCAGGCGTGCGAGATGGTCGGCCTGCCCGAATGCCAGCTCAATCTGGCGCAGGCGGTCACCTATCTGGCGGCCGCGCCGAAATCGAACGCCGCGACCGTCGCCATCGAAACCGCGCGCGCCGATATCCGGGAAGGGCGGATCCTGCCGGTACCCCGGTTCCTGCGCGACAGCCACTATTCCGGCGCAAAGCAGCTCGGCCATACCGGCTATCAGTACGCGCACGACTGCGAAGGGGCGGTGGCCGCCGCCGACTACCTGGGGGTGGACCGCGAGTACTACACGCCGACCGGCCGCGGGTTCGAAAAGGAGATCGGTCAGCGGCTCGAGAAGATCCGCGCAATCCTGAAACAGGCGAAATCCGACGGCGGAACCGCGCCGCCGGAAACGGACCCGCCCGCCGAAGACGGGGAAACAAAGGAGAGTTAAGTTTCGATGCACCGCGAGCCGTATACCGAATCCGATTTTCCCCGGCATCCCCTGATGTTCTACTACGAGGTGACGCGGGCGTGTGATTTGGTCTGCAAACACTGCCGCGCTTCGGCCCAGGAAGAGCCCGCACCCGACGAACTGACTCCGGAAGAGGGGCTGGCGCTAATCGACCAGGTCGCGCAGTTCGAGCGGAAACCGACCATCTGCTTTACCGGCGGCGATCCGCTCAAGCGCGCCGACCTGTTCGACCTGATCGCCCGCGCCAAGGAGCGGGGGATCACCTCGGCGCTCACGCCGAGCGCGACGCCGCTGGCCACGTTCGACGCGTTTCGGCGCGCGAAAGAGGCGGGCGTTTCGGCAATCGGGCTGAGTATCGACGGGCCGAACCCGGAAGTACACGACGCGTTCCGCGGGTTTACCGGCAGTTTCGCCAAAGCGATGGAAATGCTCGATTACGCCCGCGAGCTCCGCCTGCCGGTACAGGTAAACACATCGATCACACGGCGCAACGCGCATCTGGTCGACGAGATCGCCGAACTGCTCGAGGGGAAAGGGGTCGCGATGTGGTCCGCGTTTTTCCTGGTTCCGGTCGGGCGCGGGGTCGAAGAGGTGCGGATCACGCCGGCCGAATATGTCGAAGTGTTCGCGAAACTCTGGCGGCACGCGCAAACAAAATCGTTTGCGGTCAAGACGACCGAAGCGCCCCATTACCGCCGCTACGTGCTCGAACAGGGGGGAAACCCGCTCGCCGCGCCGAAACAGGCGGCCGGCGGCGAAACCGTCGGACGGGGCGGCCGCGCCCGCGCGCCGCTCGGCGTCACCGACGGGCGCGGAATCATGTTCTGCGGGCATAACGGCGAAATCTGCCCCGCGGGATTTCTGCCGGTCCTCTGCGGCAGGTTCCCCCGCGATTCGGTGATCGACATTTACCGGAACCACCCGCTTTTCCAGGCTCTGCACAATCCCGACAACTACAAGGGGATCTGCGGCCGGTGCGGGTACCGCCGTGTGTGCGGCGGCAGCCGGTCGCGCGCCTACGCGCTCACGGGCGATCCGCTCGCCGCCGAGCCGGACTGCATTTTCGAGAAGTAACACATTTTAAACCGCCCGTTTTGACAGGCCATCCGTTTTGAGAAGAAACCGACCGTTTTCGAAAGCGCCGCGATGAACGAAGAACTTGATTTTCCGGAAGAACTCGTCAAAGCCGAATCGGGGGATCCCGAAGCGCAGTACCGCACCGCGCTCCGCTACATGGCCGGGAGCGGCTGCGAGAAAAACATCGAACAGGCGCTCTACTGGCTGGAACAGGCCGCCGAACGGGACCATCGAGACGCGCAGTTCAGTCTGGGCTACTACTACGCCAGCGGCCCGGAAGAGAAGCGCGATATCGCCAAGGCCGCCCACTGGTTTCGGGAAGCCGCCGAACAGGGAGACCGCGACGCGCAGTACAACATCGGCGTCTACTACGCCCACGGCCGCGGCGTGCCGCAGGACGACGAGCGCGCGGCGTACTGGTTCGAAAAATCCGCAAATCAGGGGGATCCGGAAGCGCAATACGTGCTCGGTCTCTGCTGCACCGAAGGGATCGGCGTGGTAAAAGACGAGGCGCGGGCGTTCGATCTGTTCTGGCAGTCGGCGCGGCAGGGAAACCCGAACGCGCAATACCGGCTCGGCCTCTGTTACGCCCGGGGCATCGGAACCGGAACGAACAGCATGCAGGCGCTCTTCTGGCTGACCCGTGCCGCCCACCAGGGCCACACCGACGCCCAAAAGGCGCTGGAACAGCTGAAGGGGTAGAGCTTGCCGGGAGGCGGGAACAGCCCTTCGATTGTCCGCCTACTCCTCCTATCTCACCCAATTTATCGTCCTCGTTCCCTTACCACCCCTATTTTTCAGAAATTTTACTCATTTTGTTATTGTAACCTGCGGGCAAAAATGTATAATTCTAACGAGTTAGTCGCGAGATTTTACTCTCGAAAATTCCGCGGCTTTGCCGCACAATTAGATGTTTACGAAAGGAACTTAAAATGAAAAAGTTTTTCGTGATTTCCGCGTCGATGCTTCTCTGCTTCTGCCTGGCGATGGCCGGCTGCAACAAGCAGGATGCCCAGAAGATGCAGGATGACGCTCAGGCCGCCGCCGAAGCTGTCACCGACAACGTCCAGGCTGCCGCCGACGCCGCCGCCGATGCCGCTATCGATGCTGCCGATGCCGCCGCCGACGCTGCCGCTGGCGCCGCCGATGCCGCTGCCGACGCTGCCAATGCCGCCGCCGACGCCGCTGCCGATGCCGCTGCCGACGCCGCCGATGCCGCTGCCGACCTGTTCGAAGCCGAACCGGCAGCCGAATAAGCCTGGCGCGTTCCTGTACGAACCATTCAGAGCCGGAGTTCCGTTTAAGGAGTTCCGGCTTCTTTTTTGAGATGCCGGCAAAGTCCTCAGCATGGTGAATTCCAAAACCCGTTTCTGTGTTGCGGCAAACGATTTCGCTCTTCCCGGCTGGGAAGCGGAACATGGTCTTGCCCTCTGGATCGAGGCGGGAAACCGCAGATTCCTCTTCGACACGGGGCTGGGCGGCGTTCTTCTTGCGAATTTGAACCGGTTCGGCCTCGAACCCGGCCGGCTCGATTTTATTGTGCTCAGTCACGGGCACAACGACCACACCGGCGGCCTCTCTCCCCTTTTCGACCGGCTTTCGGTACCGGTCCCGGTTTACGCGGCGCCCGGACTCACACGCCGCCGCTGGTCCCTTTCGCCCCCGGTAACAGCGGAAGCTCTCCGCATGACACCGCAGAACCGCGGCACCTTTCCCCCGCGGGAAATCTCGATTCCCGCTCCTTCATCGGCGCTTCTCGGCCGATTGAGCGAACACGGTCTGTTTCAGCAATCCGGCACACCTGCAGAAATCGCGCCCGGCATCACGCTAACCGGCACGATCCCGCGCACAAGCGGTGAAGGGGCCGGAGGCGCGTTCTTTTTCGATCCCGAGGGGAACGAGCCGGACCCGGTCGCCGACGAGCAGGCGCTTCTCATTTCGGCGGGCCCGGAACCGATTCTGGTAACCGGCTGCTGTCATGCCGGCCTGATCAACACACTGGAACACTGCAGCCGGCTTTTCCCCGACCGGCCGATCCGCACCGTGGTCGGCGGCCTTCATCTGGTTCATGCCGACCCGGACCGTCTTCGCCGAACCGCCGAATACCTCGAATCTTCGACGGTCAGGCGAATTGTCCCGCTCCACTGTACCGGCGCGGCGGGGATCGAGTTCCTTCGCAGAACCTGGACCTCGGGCCGAATCGAACCGCGCCTTGCCGGCGAAGAATTCTTTTTATAACCCTCCAAAAGAAAGATTGCGGCGATGAAACAGATCCGGCAGCTTGCTTTAACCGTGCTCCTCGTTTGGGGACTGTTGATTTCGGCAACATCTCTTTCGGCAAAAGGAAACAAGGTGCCGTTTATTAACCCGGACGGCTCACGAACCCCGGCCGAAAAGAGCCGGGCCGAAGAACGCGCCGATCAATTCCGCCGCCAGAACGAAGAAACACACGCGCCCGCGCCCGCGCCCGCTTCCGAAACAGGGAGCCCGGTCCCCGGCGATCACCGGAATTTCGGTATAAAAATCATCCCGTCCTCTTCCGACGACGAACTCCGGTTCACCGTCACCGTGCCTCAGCGCGAGTACGAACCGGGCGAATACCGCCCGAACCGGCCCGGCCAGTGGTCCGGCCGGTCGGGAAAAGTCGAGTTTCAGCTCACCCGCACACGGCAAGGCGGAAACGAGCAGACCGCCATAACCGTCAAATGCCCGAACCGGAACTGGAAGAAGGAATGGACCCCGCTGCACTGCATGGCGGCCGCCGGTTACGAGGCGGGAATCCGCGCCGAGCTCGACAAGGGGATCTCGGTCGACGCTTCCGCCGGCTTCATGACCCCGCTCCATATTTCGGCGGTCATGGGGGAAGAGGGCGCGGCGCGTCTGCTCTTGCAGAACGGGGCGAACATTACCGCGAAAACGTTCGACGGCAAGACGCCCCCCGAACTGGCGTCGCTCTGCCGGCACCCGGAACTCGTGCGCCTTTTAACCGCCTTTACCGCAGCGCGGCGGCTGACCGACGGGGGGAAAACAGTAACAGTCACACTCGGCGGCGGACAGCAGACCGACCTGACCGCGGAACTCAAGCGGATCGCATCGGGCCGAAAAGACGAGCATCATCACGACGGTTCGGTTTTCGGCAACTACGAAAGGAAGCTCCCGCCGCAGAGCCGTTACTACTACACCGAGTTCGTCCATCGGACGAACCCGCGCACGCCCGGCCCGCGGCGCGTGGTCGTCGGCATGAAAGGGGACGTCTGGTACACACCCGACCATTACAGCACGTTTTTCCGTGTAACACCTTAGAACAAGAACGCCTATCCTCTCCCGAAAGAAAAGGAGCAAACCGATGGCCCTCAAAAAAATCGCCGATTTCCCCGAATTTGAAACACGCAGTTCACTGACCCTGATCATGGGGCAGGAACCGCTTTCGAAAAAGGACTTCCTTGCGCTGCTGGCAAAAAAACTCCGGTTCCCCTCCTATTTCGGCATGAACTGGGACGCGGCGGCCGAATGTCTTGCGGGCCTTGCCTCGCTGAAGAAGCAAACAATCCGGCTCATTTTTCCGGCCGTACCGCTCAAATCGGCGCGTGAAATGAAGACTTTCGAGACGGTGCTCGCCGATGCGCAGGAGCAGCTGCGCACATGCGGCGTAACGCTTGAAGCGGAGATCGTGGGACAGGATTGAACCGGCGGAAGCCGTGCCGCTGAGCGGAGGGCGGCCGACCGGACAAAGAGAGAGCTGGTGCGGCCGCGGAGCCGGGAGCCGGATTAAATGCGCCCGGGGCGCCCCGCTTTTTCCGGTTAGATTCTTGACAACTTCGAGCGGGTCCGTACACTATAGTTATCGTGCCGCGTCTTTTTGGGAAAGGTGCGCGGGAAGAGGACGTTCCCTTTTTTCACCGGGTTTCCGTGGACTTCTACAAAAAAATCATTTCCAGCCGTCAGCTTCGTCAGAAGATTCTCTTTCGGCTCGGTTTCATTCCCGATAAGGCGATGACCTCGCTGCAGTACCGGATTAAAACCGGGCGGGGAATCGACTGGCATAATCCCAAACGGTATACCGAAAAGGTTCAGGTCTATAAAACCTATTACCGCGACCCGCTCATGGTCACCTGTTCCGATAAGGCCGATGTGCGCGGCTATGTCGCCGAACAGGGGCTTGCGCACATACTGAACGAACTTTACGGCGTCTACAATTCCTGCGCCGAAATCGATTTCGACGCGCTCCCGAACCGGTTCGTCGCCAAAGACACCCTCGGCGACGGCGCCGGCGTTTCGGTCCTCATTTGCCGCGATAAGAACACACTCGACCGCGAAAAGTTCGAACGGACGCTCAGCGGCTGGATTTCGACCCCGCACAATAAACCGTTCGGCGGCCGCGAGTGGCCCTACTATTCCGGAAAAAAGCACCGCGTCTTAATCGAGAAGTATATCGAGCCGGAACCCGAAACGGGGGGACTGACCGACTACAAGTTCTTCTGCTTTCACGGCGAACCGAAATATCTCTACGTGATGACCGGCCGCGGCCAGGCCGGGGGCCCCTCGATCGGCATTTACGACGCGCAGTTCCGCCTGACCCGTTACCGGCGCAAAGGGCGGGCTCCCCTGCCCCGCGCGGTTCCGAAACCGGGGAATTTCGATGAGATGCTCGATGCCGCCCGCCGCCTCTCGAAACCGTTCCCGCATGTGCGGGTCGATCTTTATAACCCGGACGAAAAACTCATCTTCGGCGAACTGACCTTCTTTTCCGGAACCGGCTATATCACTTTCGAACCGGACGAATTCGACTACATCCTCGGCAAGGAGTTCCGGCTCCCCCGGAAAGAAGAACACGTCTTATCGTAGCCTCCCCCGCAAGACGGTTTCCCGAATCTCCCTCCAAAAAAAGGGCCCCCGTTGGGGGCCCTTTTTTTAGGTTTAACCGTCCCGGTTAAAACCGGAAAATCTTAGAAGGCGCCGAGATCGACATCAAGATCGGCCGAAGCGAAATCGGCGAAGAACGCATCGGCACGGCGCGCCGGCGGATACTGGAGATCTTCGGCATCGTCTTCCACGCTCAGAAGCCAGTTGTTCGACAGATACGCGCGGTCGGCACCGCCGACATCGCCGTCACCGTTGATATCGGCATAGTACAGATATCCTTCTTCGTCCTCTTCGGTAAGCCAGGCCTGTGCCAGAAGCGTACGGTCGCCGCCGGAAATGTCGTCGTCGTTGTTGATGTCCATCGGGCAGACGTAGAACGTCTTCGTGGCGCTCCAATCCGAATCGGTGTAGGAGACGCCGTCGCCCAGAGCGCGGACGCGGTAGGTGACAGAGGCACCGTAGGTCAGGCCGCGGACAACAGCGCTCGCCTCAGCCGCACTGACGGTCTGCCAGGCGTCTCCGTCAGCCGAATAGGCGAGTTCATAACCGGAAGCGTTCGCCACTTCGGTCCAGATAAGCTGGTGGCGGTTCGCGCCGTAGGAGACGTAAATCCTGTTGGCGCCGGTCGAAATCGTCGGAGCGGCAAGCTGTTCGCCGCCGCCGCCGGAAGTGATGGTGAACGAAGCCGAACTGAAAGCGATTTCGCTGTCGGCGAAGTTCCCTTCACCGGCGCGCGCCAGGTTGAGCCCCGTAATATGAACACCGTTCATTGTCGGAAGCGCGGAGGCGATTTCGGCATCCCCTGCCGCCGAGGCGGTAAAGGTAAACGTGCCCAGAAGCGCCCACTGGTCGACCGCCAGATCGTTGACGCCGGTCTGCGAGCAGCCGCCGAACGTGGCGACAAGCCCATCGGCCGAGTAATCGACATAGGTCGCCATCTGCGCGTAGATCGGGCTGACGGTATAGGTGCCGGCGTCGAGCGCGGCGGCAGTGTAATTGAGGTCGATATAACCGCCGGTGCAGCCGAGTGCGCTGTTATCGGCGTTCAGAATCCAGACCTGCGCGTAGAGCGTGTCGCCGACCGTTGCCGAGGTGATCGAGTCGGGAAGAACATCGACCTCGGTCGCCGAAGCGGCGCTGGCGCTCACCACCACCGCGACCCGGAGCTTTTCGTTTACGGCATTGATCGTGACGGTGCCGGTACCGGTAAAGTCCTGATAACCGCTCCGCTCGACCTTCACGTAAACCGTGTAGGCGCCCGGATCGGTATAGGCAAGTTCAGCGGTCGAGTAGTTCACGCCGTCTTCGCTGTAAAGGACGGTGTCACCCGTCTGGAGACCTTCGATCGAAACGGTATGAGCCTGGCCGTCATAATTGCCGACGTAATCGACAATCGTTACATCGAAGGCCGGAGCCGGTTCCGGCTGAGTTTCGTAGCAGCCGAGATCCTGCGCAGCGCCGTAAACACGGACGTAGGAACCCCCGCGGATATCGGTGTTGTAGGCATACGCAGCCGGAGGCGTCGGGGCGTCGGCGGCAAGGGCGTCGAACGCCTGCGAGGGGTTCGCGCCGTTCCAGGGGGTGTAGTCGCCGCCCGCTTCGTCGGTAAAGACCTTGTAGCGGGACAGCCAGCGGGTGCAGCTTTCGTAATTGTAGCCGCTCCCCTTGGTACCGCTGTTGTTGTAAAGGACGTTGTTCATGTTAAACACGCTGCCGTCCTGGTTATAGCTGTCGTTGTTCGCGGTGGTGCCGGCAGTCGAGTTCCCCTGGTAGTTGTGGTACAAAATGCTTCCAACCAGGTTCACCGTCGCGGCTCTGCCGGAATTGTAGGCGTTATAAATACCGCCGCCGCCGTTCGTGCCGGAGAAAGTGGCGTCGTCAATACCGGAAACCGTGTTGTTGGTGATGGTGGTGTAATAGATGTCCAGCTGAGCGAGATTGAGGTTTTGTCCCTGGGAATTGTAGTCGGAAATCACACCGTTATAGATACCCGCACCGTCGATGTAAGCCGTCATGTTGACGGCGGCGTTGCCGCCGTCGATCTGGTTGCCGGCAACAAGGTCGTTCACCAGGATGGCCTTGCCGGAAACGAAAAGACCGCCGCCCCGGCACCACCCGTTGTTTTCGGTGTAGTGGTTGCCGATCGTGTTGCCGGTGATCTTGGTATTGGTAACCACAAAACTGTAATCCCGGCCGGCAGCCGCGCGGTTGTAATCCGAAATGTAGTGGAAAGCGCCGCCACCCTGCTGGTAAATCGCGCAGCCTCGAATCGAGTTGCCGGCGATTTCGGAATAGGTGACATCGGCAACACCGAAAACGCAGAGCCCGCCGCCGTAACCGTAACCGTAACCCCAATTGGCGTTATTGTTCAGGTAATTTTCGGAGGTAAGGCTGTTCCCCGAAATGGCCGACTCGGTCGCGGTCAGCGAGGAACGTTTGGCAATAAAAACACCGCCGCCGGCAGCGATTGTAGCGGTCGAACGGCTATTGGTATCGGTCACGAGAACGGTGTTATCGACGACATTGACTTTGTCGAGGGCAAGATTGGCGTAAAGGAGCGCCGCAGCCCCGCCGCCGCCGATATTGGTGTAGGTCGCGCCTTCAACGGCCCAATCGCTGTTGATCGAGAAGACGTTGTCCGAAACATCGAGGTTCGCCAGGCTCAGGTTCACGTTCCGATAGGCAAGGATACCGCCACCGCCGGAAGCGCGGGAATTGTTCTTCGAAGCGCCGCCGGTGATATTGAGCCCGTCGAACGAAACATTGATCAGGCCGCTGGCCGCATCGTGCGCAGGACAGACAGTAACGTTCGCAAAGTTGTGGTAGTTCCCTTCCATGTTCATCTGATAGTTGTACGATTTCACAAGGAAGGCGCGGGTCTGGCCGTCGGCGTCGACCGTCACATTGTCGGCTTCAATGTTCAGGCTGGAGATGACCGCCAATTGGCCGTTTTCGAGCGTGATGGTGCCGCCCGCCAGATCGCTGGCGAAGGTAATCGTCGGGGCACTTTCGAACGAACCGAGGGTCGCGTAGGCGAGCGCTTCGCGGAGCGAAACTTCACCGTCCGAGAAATCGGAGTAATCTTCGAGAGTCGTCACCACGAGGGAATCGGCCGAGAAACCGGTACCGGTATAAGCGCCCGGATTCACGCCGATACCGGCGTAAGCGGCGATACTGTCGGTTTTGATGGCCAGGTCGAGGGTGTCGAGATTGGCGAGTGAACCGTCATCGTTCAGGACAGGCGCTTCGACGAAATAGTCGTTCTGCAGCCCGATAATCGAGTTGACGCATTTAATCTTGGTAAAGGAGTCGTCAATATTGAAAAGTTCCCACTGGAGAACGCCGCCGCCGGAAAGCTGTTTCGCGAAATCTTCGGAAATATCAGCGGTCGCCTGGTCGGTACCGTAGTTGTAAGCGATAATCGAGTTGGTAACCGTGGTATCGCAGATATAGAACTCGTGAGTGTAGTTGCCCTCACTTCCGCCGACGGTAAACCAGTTGTTGTTGAGGATCGCACCGCCAGCACCATTGGTGGTGGAGTTCCCGACCACGGAGCAGTTCGTCAGGTTCAGCGTCCCCCCCGCGTTGTAGATGACGCCGCCGCTCAATGCGGTATTCCCGTAGAAGTTGGTGTTCGACGCGTTCACAACCGGAGTAGTGTCCTTGCTGTCATGCCCGGCAAGGTAGGCAAACCCGCCGTAAACAGCTTCGTTGCCATAAACAGCGCAGTCGTTCACATTCAGGGTGCCGAGAACGTAGAAGGCGCCCCCCATGAAACCGGCACCGGTATCGTTAGCGGTGTTGCCGGTAATGGTGCAGTCGTTCAGGGTCAGGGTCACGCCGCTGTTGACGCGGCCGATACCGCCGTACCCATTCTGAGTCGCCACCCCGCCTTCGAGACCCAGACCGGTAAGGGTCGCGCTGCTGGTGATGTTGAAGAGGAAGTTCTCTCCGTTGCCGACCAGCGTCACATTGCCGCCGCCATTGATGGTGATGTTTTTGTTCAGATTGATCGGAGTTGTAACGGTAATCGTGCCGGAACCGTTAAAGGAGATGGTATCGCCGGCCGAGGCTTTGTTGATGGCCGAACGAAGGGCGCTGAAATTGACATCAATGACAACGTCGGCGCCTGTTTCCGCCGGTGCGGCGTACTCGGCAATGGCTTCCTCGCCCCCGGCGGTTACGGCCAGAAGCATGCGGTCTTCGAGAGACTCGAGACGAAGTGAACGATTACTGATCCTTTTCTTCATAGAGAAACCCTTTCGTAAAAATAACGGGAAATGAAAACGGTATAAAAAAATACGTTTATCGGCTCGGAAAAAGCGCGCGGAAAAGGCGCGCGCCGCAAATGCACTCCTTCGCCCCGATTATATCGAAATTTCCTACGGAAAAGAAGTTTCGAATGGGGCATTTCCTCAAAAAAAATGTCGATTTTGTGAAAAAAACGGCGGAATCTGAGGGAAATTGCCTATTTTAACTCTTGATGTCTCTCTTCCCCTCCCCCCTTCCCCGCGAAGGGGGAGAGGGATCCCAACGCCCGGGCTTTCCGTTTCGGGCCCGGACATTGGGAAACACCCTCTTAGAAGACATCGAAATCGACCTCAAAATCATCCTCGTCGAGCGAAGCGAACGCGGCATCGGCAATATCGGAGTAGGGGAGCTGCGCCGAGGAGCTCAGATATTCGTATGCACCGCAGTCATAGGAACTGCCGTGTCCCGCGCGCGTGTTCCCGTCGAGGTCGGTGGTCGGCGTGCCAGAGGTAACCCCGGAAGCGTTGATTGCCGACGAACCGGCTTTCAGGTGGTAATTACCGCTGGAAGGAGCAACAAAGAGACTTGCGGGGGCGACGTTTTCAATACAGTGTGTTTTGGAAACAGAGACATTGGACACTGTGACAGAATTATAAATGATGGAATTCGTAACTCTGTAAGTTGAGTTAGAGGCGCCTATTAAAACATCGTTGTATGCTACACCACCAGCCACATTATTGGCCAGCGTCGACCAGCTTACATCGAGTGTACATGCCGTACTCGTGTAAATTCCTGCAGTAGTTGATTTTGCTGTATTGTCGACAATTAGGCATTGAGTCAACGTTTTGGTGCCAGAGGCTGCAGCGTAGACACAGCCGATACTGTCGGCGTGATTCCCTTTTACGATGGTATTCGTCATAGTGATATTCGCAGGATTGGGACTTTCCGAAAAGATCGCACCCCCACTGGATGATGCTTTATTGGTAGTAAATTCACACGATTCGTAAGTGTGTGTTTCACCATAACTTGTGTAAATCGCCCCGCCGGAACCCGAAGAGGAATTACCGGTAAAGGTGGTGCGCCGGATCGTCGGTCCGATTCCAGCGAGGGAGATCGCGCCACCGTTGCCGCCGTTCGCCTTGTTCGCTGAAAAATTGCTGGTGGTCACCGTAAGAGCCGACCCGGGGGAGTAACTCACGAAGCAGATTGCGCCACCCTGACCGCCTGCGGTGTTTTCTTCGAATGTGGTGCCGCTTACTGTTACGGTTGATACCCTGTTCTCGACATATACCGCGCCGCCACCGTATGTTGATGTATTCTTTTTGATTGTACAATCAGTGATGTTGACAGTGCTCATGTCGGCGTATATCGCGCCTCCATAGGATCCGCCGCTATTGTTTGAAAACGTCGAACCGGAAATCGAAAGAGTAAGATTGTTATTGGAATCAATAGATGAACTAATGACGTGAGTGACGTTGTTTTCAAAAGTTGAGTTGTTGACCGTCAGATTGCCGTACCAGTTGTTGATAACGGCACTTCCTGCGTTCCACTTTGCGTAGCAGTTGTTGAGGACCCCGTTCGTTCCAGTAAAATGGATGGCAGCTGCTGTAGATCCGGCCATATTCACGAAGTTACAGTAATTGAACGTAATTGTGCCTCTAGGCGGATTGAATTGCATATAGTCGTTATCGCACCACAATGCACCACCAAAATTGCAATTGTGTTGCTCCTGGAATGTTAACCCTGTGAAAGTATAATCTGCATTCGCGTAAGAGTGAAATACGCTAAAATTCTGACCACTGAAGACAATCCGGTTGTCACCATTGATAACCAGTCCGGAATGGTTCGCATTGAGCGCAAATTCTGAATCGACTTTGATCGTCGTAAGACCGCTGGCAAAGGTCACGGTTTTCACGCCGCCGGTACCGAAATAGCCGCCATTTGCCGTGGTTGTCAGCGTTTCACGAAGCGAGATCACTCCGTCGTAGGCATCAACGGTATCGTTAGCTGTTGTCACGACCATCGACGGGGCTTCTTTGATGTTTGCGGTTTTCGTTTCGTTTGCCGGAGCGGTATAGTTCCCCGCATCGGTTCCGCTCAGCGCGTAGCTGACGGTGACCGACTTATTTTGACCCGGTGAAGCGTTTGCGAATGTACCGGTGGCGGTTACCGTTACGGTATCACCCGAACAGATGCCGCTAACCGTTCCGCGCGTCACCGACGCGGCAGTTGTGCCGTCGTAAGTTTTGTCGGCAACGGTTGTGCCGGAAACAGAAAGCTGTTTGGCTGTAATATTGGCCGTCGTTGTGGCCGTACCGCTCGTGGTGTAGTTCCCCGCGTCGGTTCCGGTCAGGGTGTAGGCGATGGTAACCGTCTTCCCGGTGCCGACGTTCTTATCAGCGAATGTTGCCGAGGTGATGCTCGTACTAACGGTATCGCCGGAGACAAGGGCGTCGAAACTGCTGAAGGAAGCGGTTGCGGCAGTACCGCCGTCGTAGGTTTTGTTGCTGGCGGTAAAGGACGCGTTAAGCGCTTTCGCGTTGATGTTCGCCGTCGTCGTTGCCGTACCGCTTGTGGTGTAGTTCCCCGCATCGGTTCCGGTCAGTGTGTAGACGACGGAGACCGTCTTGCCAGTGCCTGCGTTCTTATCGGCGAATGTTGCCGATGTAATGCTCGTGCTAACGGTATCGCCGGAAACAAGAGCGTCGAAACCGCTGAAGGAAGCGGTTGCAGCAGTGCCGCCGTCGTAGGTCTTATCGTTGGCGGCAAAGGATGCGTTAAGCGCTTTCGCGTTAATCGTCGCCGCCGTCGTTGCCGTACCGCTTGTGGTGTAGTTCCCCGCATCGGTTCCGGTCAGTGTGTAGACGACGGAGACCGTCTTGCCAGTGCCGGCGTTCTTATCGGCGAAGGTTGCCGAGGTGATGCTCGCGCTAACGGTATCGCCGGAAACAAGGTCGTCAAAACTGCTGAAAGCGACGGTTGCTGTAGTGCCGCCGTCGTAGGTCTTGTCGCTGGCGGTAAAGGACGCGTTGAGGGCTCTTGCATTAATCGTCGCCGTTGCCGTGGCCGTGCCGTTTGTGGTGTAGTTCCCCGCATCGGTTCCGGTCAGGGTGTAGGCGACGGTAACTGTCTTCCCGGCACCGGTGTTCTTATCGGCGAACGTGGCCGAGGTGATGCTGGCGGTAACAGTATCGCCGGAAACAAGGTCGTCGAAACTGCTGAAAGAAGCGGTTGCGGTAGTGCCGCCGTCGTAGGTCTTGTCGCTGGCGGTAAAGGACGCGTTAAGGGCTTTCGCATTAATCGACGCCGTCGCCGTCGCCGTGACGCTTGTGGTGTAGTTCCCCGCTTTAGCTCCTGTCAGGGTATAGGCGATGGTCACTGTCTTGTCGGTGCCGGCGTTCTTGTCGGCGAACGTGCCGGAAACATTTGTTACAGTCACGTCGTCGCCGGAAACAAGGTTGTCGAACCCGGTAAACGAAACGGATGCAGTGGTGCCGCCGTCGTAAGTTTTGTCGCTGGCGGTAAAGGACGCGTTAAGCGCTCTCTGGGCAATCACGACATCGGCGGTTCCGGTCCAGTCGTCATGGTTTGCACGGCTGACTTTCACGTAAACGGTACTGGTTCCCGCATCGGTACGGGTGACCGCTGCCGACGAGTAAGTGATGCCGTCCGACGAGTAGGTTACGATATCGTCCGCGATCGTGCCGCTGACCGTCACACCGTAGGCGGAGCCGTCGTATGTCGCCGAAGCGCCGGTTACGGTCACGCCGGTAATCGTCGCGTTGGTAATGTTCGCAGTTTTCGTTTCGGCTGCGGGCGCGGTGTAGTTCGAGCTGTCGACCGAGTAGGTGACATTTACTGTCTTGCCGGTGCCGACGTTCGCGTCGGTGAACGAGCCGCTTGCCGTAACCGTTACGGAATCGCCGTCGCAGATTCCGCTGACTGTGCCGATGTTCACCGTCGCGGCAGTCGTGCTGTCGTAGGTCTTATTGTCAACGGTCGTGCCGGAAACCGTCAACTGTTTCGCGGTAATCGTCGCCGTCGCCGTCGCCGTACCGCCCGTGGTGTAGTTCCCCGCTTTGGTCCCGGTCAGGGTATAGGCGATGGTCACCGTCTTGTCGGTATCGGCGTTCTTATCGGCGAACGTTGCCGAGGTTACACTGGCGGTCACGTCGTCGCCGGAAACAAGGTTGTCGAACCCGGTAAACGAAACGGATGCGGTGGTGCCGCCGTCGTAGGTCTTATTGCTGGCGGTAAAGGACGCGTTAAGCGCTCTCTGGGCAATCACAACATCGGCGGTTCCGGTCCAGTCGTCATGGTTTGCACGGCTGACTTTCACGTAAACGGTACTGGTTCCCGCATCGGTGCGGGTGACCGCTGCCGACGAGTATGTGATGCCGTCCGACGAGTAGGTCACAACGTCGCCCGCGATCGTGCCGCTGACCGTCACACCGCAGGCGGAGCCGTCGTACGTTGCCGAAGCGCCGGTTACGGTCACGCCGGTAATCGTCGCGTTGGTAATGTTCGCAGTTTTCGTTTCGGCTGCGGGCGCGGTGTAGTTCGAGCTGTTGACCGAATAGGTGACATTTACCGTCTTGCCGGTGCCGACGTTCGCGTCGGTGAACGAGCCGCTTGCCGTAACCGTTACGGAATCGCCGTCGCAGATTCCGCTGACCGTGCCGACGTTCACCGTCGCGGCAGTTGTGCCGTCGTAGGTTTTATTGTCAACGGTCGTGCCGGAAACCGTCAGCTGTTTCGCGGTAATGTTCGCCGCCGAAGCGGTCGCGCTGGTAACGGTATAGTTTGCTCCGTCGGCGCCGCCGAGCGTGACAGACGAGACGGTCACAGCTTTGCCGTCGCCGACATTCTCATCGGCAAACGCGGCAGTGACGGCCGCTGCGGTCACGGTATCGCCGGAAACGAGACCGGTAAAGACGGCGTTGCCGACTGTCGCGGCGGTCGTGCCGTCGTAAACCTTATTTTCGGCCGTGAAACTCGCGGTAATTTCTTTGGCGATGATCCGCACCCCTTCGTCGGTTTCGGATTCCGCCATGAGCTCGTAGTTCGCAATATCGGCGGCCGTGCCGGTCAGGGTGTAGTTGACCTGTACATCGTAGGTGCCGGCATTCGCGCTGCTGAACGCGCCGCTGTAGGCGACGTCAACATCGTCGTCGCCGAGAATGCCGCGGACCGAACGGATCGAAATGTCCGCGGTTGTCGTGCCGTCGTAAACCTTGTCGGCCACTTCCATTCCGAGAACGCGTACCGTGGCTTTGGTGATCTGCGCCGTAACATCGGTATAGGCGCTCGCCAGGCTGTAGTTGCCGGCATCGGTACCGGTCAGCGAGTAATTGACCCGTACGGTCTGTGTGCCGACGTTCTTGCTGGCAAACGCGCCGCTGTAACCGAACGTGACATTGTCGCCGCTCACAATCCCGCTGACCGTGCCGAGCGTGATATGCGCGTCGGTTGTGGTATCGTAGACCTTGTTCGCGACCGTGGTGTTGGTCACGGTGATTGCCGCAGCGGAAATATTGGCTTTGACCGTTTCGGAGGCGGGGGTAACAACGTAGTTCGATGCCGCGCTGCCGGTGAGTGTGTAGCTGATCGTGACATCTTTCTCCGTGCCGGCATTCCTGTCGGCAAA
>JAFRAC010000024.1 GCA_017405595.1 Thermoguttaceae bacterium
GCCCCCGAAGGCCCGGTATTATCGGAAACAACACATTCAAACATAGCCAGGGTGCCGGAATTATAGACTCCTCCGCACAGGCCCATTGAACGGTTCCCCGTAATGGCACAGCCGGACAGTGTTAAAAAGCCGCTTTCATTCAGTATCGCGGCGCCTTGGTCGGCGTTTCCGCCGGTGACCGTCAGGCCTGCCAGCCGAACCGGAGCTTCAGCATTCTCTACGGCAAGACTGATCGCCCGGCTTTTCGCGTCCGCGTCGATCGTTATTCCCCCGATATCGGCGGCATCGACCGTGACCGGCTTGGTAATTTCAATCTGAGTTCCGTTAAGAGTGATGACACCGCCGGTTAACGCGGCATCGAACGTTATTGTATCGCCGGCCGCCGATCTTGCGATGGCCTCGCGAAGTGAAAGGACGTCATCATTCGCCTCCCATTCAGCGGGGTCGTCCAGCGTGTTTACCACCCACGTTGCCGCCCCGGTCGGCGCGGCAAGTGAAGCCGCAGAATCGACCGCACCCGCGGTTACGGCCAAAAGAGTTCTGTCTTCAAGAGATTCAAGTCGGAGTTTGCGGCTGTTCATCATAGGCTCCTTTGATACGGATCAAGAAAAACAAAACGGAAAAAACAATCGTTCGGTACGCCGAAACGGGATTCTTTTTCGGCGTCAGAACAAATCTAAACCAAGAGACTTACCCAATTATACCCCCCCCCCCAATTTGTCAACGCCATGTTTCGAGTTATTGAAAGAAGGCCGGGAAGCTTTCGGGGGAACCGGGGAACGGGCGCGGAGGAAAAACTCGGCTTTTTCGTGCGGAAAGGCCGGGTTTTCCGCGCCGTTTTCTTGAATATTCCGGACAGACGAGGTATAATGGACGGGGGGCGTTTCCCGGGGGCGTTTCCCATTAAAGCCGCCGCCCGGCGGGGGTTCACCCACCATGAGGAGGAATGCCATGAAACGCGCTCTTTTAACGCTTTTGCTCTGCCCGCTCGCGGGAATTGCCTTTTCACTGGCCGGCGGCGCGGCGAACGCCGAAGGGAACGGCGGTTACGCGCCGTTTATCCGGACCGCGATTCAGAAATGGGACGATTACGTCCGGGACATCTCCAAAATGGAATGGACGGTTGTCACCTCCATTGATTACGGCCCGGGCGCCGGAAAGGAAAATGAAACAACCTGCATCTTCAACTTTCCGAACTTCGTCATGGAACAGAAAAAGGACGGCGTTCTCAAACGGGTCAACGGATACGGGAAAAAATATTCCTTCCTGCTGGAGCATGACAGCGAAACCGGTCACCTTGAAATCAACTCTGTCAGCCAAAACAGGTCGATTCCCCAACCGAGCCTTTTAACCGGCTTTTTTCACGGAGCGTCCCCTTCCAAAGAGTGGTGGCTGTCGGCCGGCGGACGCCATTTAGGGGCAATGTCCCAGCCCTTAACGCTGTATGGATTCACAACACTCCAGCAGCTGTTCACTTTTCAGGACTTTTCGATCAGCAGCCTCACCGAAGACGGCGAGAAGTATTACATCGACTACACCTTTGAACCGCCGGAGCCGGAACAGCCGGTCACCGAGGCCGATGCGGCCGAATTCCTCAAATCCGATTTCCCCGAAACGCCTGTCCGGTCGGGCCGTCTTGTCCTCCTCAAGGAGAGTTATCTTCCCGAATCCATCGAATTCTCCCTCGAGACAGGCACCTTGGAAGAGGGTCAAGTGATCACCGAACACGCGGCCGTCTCGTGCGTCTACGAGCAGGTCGAAGGGAAAACCGTCTTAAAGAGCAAAAAGTTCGTCATCAGCGGCGACGGCGACCCGCGGACAACCCTATGGACTTACGGGAACGTCAGCTTTCAAAAGGAACCCGCTTCCCGGTTCACCCTCTCCTATTACGGGCTGCCCGAACCGGAATTCAAGAACGGCTTCATCTCACCCGCCATTCTGCGCGGGGCGCTCATCTTCGCGGGATGCTGCCTGATCGTCCTTTCCGTCCTCTTCCGCCTTTACCGGAAACGGCAGGCGGCGCAGTAACAAGCGCGCCGGCCGGAACGGGGCCGGGCACGAAGGCCCCGTTCCTTCTCTTCCGTTCCATTCTGTTCCCGCGCTTTGCCCTCCTTTTCTGCCCTTGACTTTCCGGCCCGAAAACAGGAAACTTTGCCGCGCCTTCCCGGCGTTTGGCCACGAGATGATTTCCCTCTCCGCCGGGGGAACCCGCGTAAACGATGTTATGAAAATACTGACCCGCTACGTCCTCTCCCATTTTCTGATGATCTTTTTCATGTGGCTCTTTATCTTTTCGGCGGGCGGACTGCTGATCGCCGTTTCGCAGCTTACCGTTAAAAACGGGGTCTCTCCCCTTCTGGCGCTCCGCGCGGTTCCTTTCACGCTGCCGAGCCTGATGTGTTTTTCACTCCCGGCGGCCTCGCTTCTCGGAGGGACGCTCTTTTTCGCCAAGATGACCGGCTCGAACGAGATGATCGCCCTCAAAGCGATGGGGGTTCCCCCCTGGAAAGCGCTCCTGCCGGTCTGGATCGCCCTGGTCTTCATCAGCTGTTTCGCCGTTTGGTGCAGCGACCTCTCCTTTTCGTGGGGGCAAAACGGCGTGATGCGCCTGATCGCCTCCGGCGCCGAGGAGATGATTCTCGGCCAGCTCGCCTCGGAGGGGAAGTTCACCGACCCGCAGAAGAATATCACGCTGACCGCCAACGAGGTCACCAAGTCGGGGGAACTGAAACAGGTCAAGTTTACGGCCAACAATCCCCCGCTGAAAGGGGAAGCCGCCGGCGGCCGGATCGAGGTTGAGACCGAAACCGAACCCCCGATTGTGCGGATCAAACTTCACGGGCTTCTCCTCGATACCAGCGGGGCCACCGTCATGCAGAACGACACTTTTACGCTGGTGATCCCGCTGGACCAGTTCAGCGTGACGGGCGGTTCCAGCCATTATCATTCGATCCGGGAGGTTAAGGGAGTGCTGGAAAAACTCCGTGCCGACGAGGAAAAGGTGCGGCGGCAGAACGCCGCGCGCACCGTTTTCGCCCTGGTCAAAGGGGATTTCGACACCTGGCAGAAACCGGAGTGGGGGGAACGCTGGGATTACGAGGAGTATATCAAGTACCAGTACAACCGCGCCAACATGACGACCAACCGGTCCCTGTCGACGGGGTTCACCTGTTTCTTCTTCAACTGGGTCGGCATTCCGGTGGCAATCTGGCTCAACCGTTCCGATTACTTCTCGAGCTTTTTCGTGAGCTTCCTTCCGACAATCGCCATCTACTATCCCCTTTTGATGCTCGGCTACTCGTGCGCCAAAGAGGGGCTGGCGCCGCCGGAAATCTGCTGGATCGGCAATATCGTACTCGGGGTGATCGGGTTCTGCATCCTGAAAAAGATCCATCGGCATTAAAACAAGGGGCGGCGGAAGACAGGCGGCAAAACCGGACAGCGAAACATCAGGCGGAAAACGATCAGCAAGGGGTATCGAGCATTGACCATACGGCACATCACACGGCGGCACCATCTTCTTTCGGGGATTCTCGGTCTCGGTCTGGCGGTCGGGGCGTTCTGCGTTCCGGCCGACGCCTCTTCGCCGATCCTGAACCTCCGGTTTCCCGCGCTGAACCTCTTCTCGAAACAGCCTCCCAAGACGCACCCGGAACCGGACCTCGATTCCCTCGACCGGGAACCGAAAGTCGTTCCGTATTCCCCGGAAGAGGCTTACCCGAACATGGGGCTTCCTCCCGCGCCGATCCCTGCCGGTTCCGATCCGGCGTCCCCCGCCGACGGTTTCGCGTACCGCGAGGTGCTCGGCCAGGTAGTCTGCCTTTCCGAATTTCCCCTCGACGACGGAAGCGCGATCCGCGCCGAAATCCGGAACCTGCAGAAAGACCTGACCGATTACCTGGGAACGCCCGAATCGAACGAAAAGGTCGTGGTCTGCATTTTCCGCACCCGCGAATCGTACACGGCGTTTCTGAAGCGGAACTGCCCGCAGGCGCCCTCGAACCGTCCCGCGCTCTATATCAAGGACAGCGGGCCGGGTTACGTCTTTCTGCAGCTCGACGAAAAGCTGATCCTGAACCTGCGCCACGAAATGACGCACGCGCTCCTGAACTCCACGCATAAGAATATCCCGATCTGGCTCGACGAAGGGCTCGCCAAATACTTCGAGACGCCCGCCGGCCAGCGGGGGAAGTCGAACCCGTTCCTCGAACCGGTTTCGGACCGCGCCGGCTCGTTCCTGACCCCGATCCCCACCCTCGCGAACCTCGAAAAGCTCAAGGGAATCAACGAAATGGGGCCGACGCAGTACCGCGATTCCTGGGCGTGGATCCATTTTCTCATCCACTATTCCCCCCGCACGCAGCAGATTTTAAGCCGTTATCTGCAGACGCTCGAAACCCAAAACCAGGCCGGAATCGACGCCAAAAAAGCGGCGGAAATTCAGAAGACCGCCCCGCTGACCGCAATGCTCAAAGCCGAGTTTCCCGACTACAAAAAGGAGTACCGCGCCCATTTCGCCGACTGGTCGAAACGCTGACTATGCCGATTGAACATACCGAAGCCATTGTCATCCGTACGGTCGATTTCTCGGAAACGAGTCTCGTCCTGACCCTCTTTACGCGCGATTTCGGCAAGGTCCGGGGAATCGCCAAAGGGGCGCGCCAGCTGAAAAATTCGTTCGATTCCTCTCTTGACTTGCTGACCCGCATTTCAGTATCCTTGATCCGCAAAAATTCCGACGCGCTCGACCTGCTGACCGAAGCGAAACTGATTCACCGGTTTCGTCCCGGCAGCGCGGGCATTCCCGGCCTTTACGCCGGCTACTATCTGGCGGAACTCCTCTTCGTGATGACCGAAGAGGGGGACGCAATGCCGGAACTTTACGACCGGGCCGCCGCCGCCCTCGCCCGTTTCGAGGAAGGGAAACAGGTCGAAGAGCAGCTCATCCTCTTCCCGTGGGAACTGATGACGCTCTCGGGCGAACGCCCCTCGACCGGCGAGTGCGTCGCGTGCGGCAATCCGATTCCGTTCGAGCGGGAAATCCGCCGCAGCCGGAGGATCGGATTCTCGATGCCCGACGGCGGCGCGGTCTGCGCCGACTGCCAAAAAACGCGCGGATTCCGGCAGCTTGCCGCGGTCGATCCGCGGGCGCTCCGCTGGCTCGACCGGCTCGGCGAAGGGGCGCCGCCCGCGCTCCCCGAAGAGGCGCCGCTCCGGCGCGAAATCCAAAGCCTGACCGACTGGATGATCGACGCCAAATGCGGACGCGTTCCGAAAACCAGAAGTCAGGTCCGCCAGGCGCTTGCCGAACAGGCGCAAAACCAAAATCCACGTCATGAAGAGAACCAAACCGATTGAAGCTGAGCGAACCGTTCCCGCCGGAAGGGGGATCGGCCTTTTCCCGGCCGCCGCGCTGTCGGTTCTTCTGCTGGCGGCCGCCGTCGGGCCGGCGCTGCGGGGCGAAAGCCCGGCGCCGGGTCGGGCGTCGGTCTCTTCGAACAGTACCGGTTATACACCGGTCCGGAAAACAGCTCCTTCAAAAAGCTCTTCCCTTTCTTCAGTCACCCGTCCGGGCAGCTCGATCTACGCGCGCAAGGGAACGGCGCGTTCGCGCAGCCAGACCGCCGGGAATCCCGCGCGGCAGGCCGGTGAATCCGCCTCTTCCGAACCCGGTTTCGAAACCGAACCTTCGGAAAAGAACCGTACCGGCCGCGGCGGTCAGGCCGCCGAAAACGGCGCGGCCGGGGTTCCCCGCTCGCCTCTGGCGGCGGCCCGTTCGGCGGAACCGGATCAGCCGAAAGTCGTCGATCCCGAACTTCTGAGCGAATTAAGCCACATCCCCGCGCGCCCCTCTCTTTCGCGCGAAACGGCGCCGCGGCGTATCGCGTCGGTTCCCCGACCGGCCGCGGCGGCGAATCCCGGCGCCAATGCCGCAGCGCCCTCCGCCTCGGAATCGGCGTCCCTCTCGACCCTTTCCCCCCGTTCGACCGTTTCGTCCGGAACGGAACCGGCATACTCCTATTTCGACGATTCCGACTACGAGGAGCCCGGCGCTGCCGAAGACGCGGCTCCCGCCGTTGCCGCTGCTCCTCCCGCCGCCGCTGCCGCGCAAAACCGGGCCGCCGAACCGGCTCTGCCCGACCCGACAGCCGGTTTTCCCGAACTCGAAGGGTACGACCTGCCCGACGAGCTGCCCGAGGAATCGCCCCAAATCTTCCAGACTCCTTCGGACAAGACCGCACTTTCGAACGAAACTGCCGGTCCCGACGGCTCTTTCGCCGAAGAGCCGGCCGCGGGCCTTCTGCCCGATCCGGCGCCCGCCGCCGATACACCGATTGCCGACGAACCGATCGCCGACGAACCGGCCCCAACCGCCGATACACCGATTGCCGACGAACCGGCGCCGATGACCGGTGAACCGATTGCCGACGAACCGGCACCGGCCGCCGATGAACCGGCGCCCGCCGGACCGGCGGCGTTCGACAGCGGATTCACCGTTTCGGGGGGAGAACCGCTCCCGGATCAGCCGGCCTCCCCCGCGCCGACGGCCTCCCCCGACACTCCGGCCGCCGAAGCCGCGTCTCCCGCTCCGGCCGCCAAAGATTACAGCGATTTCGCAGATGTCGAAACACTCGACGAACCCGCGGGCGAAACGCCGCCGCAGCAGGCGGAGTTCCCCGAGTTCGCGCGGAACGCGTACGAGGCGCTCGAACCTTCCGAAAAGGAGCTGGCCGCCGAAATGGCCAAAGAAAACGCCAAACCGCAGCGCGAACGGGAATCGATCGCCGAAAAGGAGCGCGCCGAAAACGAGCTCCGCGCCGAATACGACCGGTGGCTGGCAAAACAGAAAGCCGACAAGGCCGAAAAGGAGAAGCTTCCGCGCTACCTGCAGCCGCTCGAAGACAACCGGGCCATTTTCGACGACCCGAATTCCCCGTACGCCCGGAACAAGCCGGGGCAGCCCGAACAGGAACACAAGTTCGTCCGCGAGATTTCGGCGGCCGACCTCACCCTGATGAGCGACGTCTCCTCGAACCGGGAACTGATGGACTGGGAAAAAGAGCAGGACATGCCGGTCGACTGGTCGAAATATTCCGCCTCGGCGCTGTATAACAAATGGCGCGACTATCTCGGAATGGGGCCGAACGAAAAAGAGGCGCTCGCCGTCATGAAAGAGGCGACGCTCAAACTGATGGAATACGAAAAGACGAAAGACGCCAAAACGCTCCGCGAGGCGGGCGAACTCTACGAGAAAGCGGCGAAGAAATGGCCCGACTCGATTCTCGAAGAGGACGCGCTCTTCTACGCCGGGGAATGCTATTTCTTCGGGAACAACTACACCAAGGCGAAGACCCACTACAAGGCGCTCCTGAAAAAATACTCCAATTCCGTGCTCCGGCGCGACGCCCTGGAACGGCTCTACTGCATCGGGGTCTACTGGATCAAGTGTTACGAAGAGGATCCCGAAGTCGTCGGGCGCGTGGAGGGGAAAAAGCGCCCCCTCTTCAGCGATTTCGCCGGCGCCAAGGACGCGTTTGAAGCCGTCTTCACCAACGACGTTTCGGACCGCGGGCGCGCGCCCGACGCGGTCTTCGCGCGGGCCCGCGCCTACATGCGGCGCGGGGTCGAGCAGGGGGACGCGTCGTTCGACGAGGCCGCCAAGTATTATCAGCGGCTCTACGAGTTCTATCCGGCGTGCAAATACGCCGACAAGGCGTATCAGCTCGCGATGCTGGCGCTCTACCAGTCGTACCGCGGCCCCTTCTACGACCCGACACCGCTGCGGAAAGCCGAAGAGATCGCCAAAGCCGCCCAGCGCGCGCACAAGGGGGACCGCGCCGTCATCGAAGAGCAGCTCCGGCTCATCAAAGAGAAGCAGGCGGAATACCTCCTCGTGCGCGGCGAGTACTACGAAAAGAAAAAGCTCTACGCTTCGGCGCGGAACTACTACAACCAGCTCGTTTCGGAATATCCCGACAGCGAATACGCGGCGAAAGGCGCCGAGCGCTACGCCGCCATCCGCGAGAATCCCGCCGAGTCGGACCAGTTCGCCCTGATCCGGCCGATCGCGCCTTTCCTGCCGAAATCGAAGAACCAGTACTTTGAAGACCGGCCCGACAGCCTGCTGAACGCCGCGAGCGGACCGGACGGACAGCGGAGCCGCGACATGAGCGAGCCCGACTTTACCCAGCTCGAAAGGACCGCCGACGCCGGTTCCGAAAAGGAGGTCCGGTAATGGCGCGCAAACCCCGCCCGGCCTCTTCGCCGTTCCCCGGCGCTGTCCTGCTGATCCTTTGCGCCGCCCTCCTTTCGGCGGCGGGGTGCACCGGCTATCATTTCGGCACCAATGCGCTCTACACCTCGGAAATCAAAACGGTTTTCGTGCCGATCGCCGAAGCCGACACCTACCGCCACGATCTCGGGGAACGCCTGACCGAAGCGGTCTGCAAGCGGATCACCGACCGGACCCCGTTCGATCTGGCTCCGGCGCGCGACGCCGACAGCACGCTGATCGTCCGCCTGAAATCGGAAAACCAGTACATTTCGGGTCTCGACAAATACAACAACACACGCCAGAAGAACATGGTCTGGTGCGTTTCCGCCGAATGGAAGACGCGGGAAAACGAGACGCTCGCCCGGCTCGACCCGATTCCGCTGACCTCGGTCGGCGTTTCGGTCAACGAAATGGCCTATCTTGTCGCCGAAACGGGGCAGTCGACCGCGACCGCCCAGCAGGAACTGATCGACAAAATCGCCGACCGCGTGGTCGGCCTGATGGAAGAGAAATGGTAGACGAGCGCGGCGGCCCCGGAAGCGCGTCCGAACTTCACCACGCCGTGCGCCGCAGCAACCCGGCATATATCCGGGCGCTCCTCGGCCGGGGACCCGACCCGAACGCGCGGGACGAAAACGGGGAACGGCCGCTGCACATCGCCGCCGCCAAGAACCACGGCGAGGTCGTCCGGCTTCTGCTCGCCGCGGGCGCCGACCCGAATCTTTTCAGCCGCGCCGGGGAGACGCCCCTCCACACCGCAATCCGGCGGAAACGGCTTTCCGCCGCCCGGCGGCTTCTCGAAGGGGGCGCCGACCCGAACCTCGCCACAAAACGGGGCGATTCCCCGCTCCGCCTGACCGTTCTCTACGGAATGTGGGCCCTGATACCCGCGCTGGCCGCCTGCGGCGCCGATCTGGCGAAACCGGTCGATTACGATTATACAAGACCCGCCGAGAACGAAGACGCCCGGGAGCTGCGGGAATACTTTTTGGAATACGGGGCCGACGTCCGCCGGAAGACGGGGGGGGAAACGCTGATGCACGCCGCCGCCCGCGCCGGCGAGCTCGAAACGCTCCGCTTTCTCTGTTCGCGGGGACTCGACCCGAACGCGCGCGATCTCGACGGCAAAACGCCGGCCCACCTTGCCTGCGAGCATCGGCAGACCGGGGCTTTTGAATATCTGCTGGCGAACCGTGCCGACATTTCGGCGGCGGACATTTTCGGAGAGACGCTTCTGCACAAAGCCGTCCGCTTCGGCGACAGGCGGACTGTCGAACTTCTCCTGGCCCGGGGCGCCGACCCCAACGCCGCCGACGCCGACGGCAAGACCGCGCTGCACAAGGCGGCGGAAAACAACCGGCCGGAACTGGTCCCCCTTCTGCTGCAAACCGGCGCAAACCCGGAGACGAAAGATTCCGCCGGAAAGACGTTCGCCGACTACCGGCGCTGCTGGGAATGAACCGGCGCTCCTCTAAAGCGAGGCCGTCTCGCCGCCGTTGATCGAGCCCAACGCCCCCCAGACACCGTAGGAGCTTTTCCCTTCCAGAACCTGATTCGAGTCCGGATCCGTCAGACTGCCGGTATCGATTTCGTCGCGGACGAAACGGACCGAACCGTCCATCATCGCCGCGTTCGCCCCGCCGGGATGAAAACTCGAAACGCCCCCCATCACAAGCCCCCCCGTCGACACGCCGAGCGAACAGGTCAGGCTGTTCGGCGGAAGATTCGTCGAAAAGCCGCTCATCAGCGGACAGCCCGCAAACCAGAACGTCCCCCGCAGCGCCCATTCCTCGACGCGGTCAAGCCGCAGGGGATCGACCTTGTTGACCGCTTCAAAGCAGCGGGAAGGCCGGATCTGCCCCTCCCCCGGCCCGCGCGCATTGGGCGCTTCGGCGACATCGCGCCGCGCATCGCTCTGTTTGGCGTAATCGCCCCTGTGGCTCGCCATCGAATCGGTCGGCCGGCCGGTAATCGACTCGGCCAGGCAGAGCGTGTTGCTCAGTCCGTCGGTGATTTCGGGAAATGATTTCCAGCTGTGGGGGGTGAACGCGCCGCGATTGGCCGCGGGAGTGTCGATATCGCAGTTGTAAAGAGGCGCGTCCCCCATGTTGAACATCACGTTCGAGCGGCTGAACTGCCAGTCGGTGTAATCGAACGGGTAACCGTGTTCGATCATCATGTGGCAGTACTCGATTTCGGGCGACTCGATCTTGCCCGACTCGCCGTCGGACGGACAGGCGAGCGCGGGAATCACGACCCCCGACGCCCAATGGCGCGGATGCGCTCCGTCGACGTAAAGATTCGGATAACTCGGCGGGAACGGTTCCATAACGTCCACAGACGGCATTTGACCGCCGTGGGCGACGGTCGAGGCGAACGCCTCGAACTCGGCATAGACATGCCCCATTTCCAGGAAGGGAAGCAGAAAAATCCGCGTGCCGCATTCGCCGATCTCGGTGTCGGTATCGGTCTTTTTGGTGAGGCTGTAACGCTTATACGCGCAGCAGAGCGCGGGGAGTCCGTCGTGCGTCTCGTGATACAAATGCACCGCCAGCGCGGCCTGTTTCAGGTTGGCGGCGCATTTCGCGCGCCGGCCCGCTTCCCGTGCCGCCTGGACCGCGGGAATCAAGAGGCCGATCAGAATCGAGATGATCGAAATCACCACGAGAAGCTCGACCAGGGTAAAGCCGGTAACGGGTTTTGAACTTGTTTTCATTTTAAAACCTTTTTGAAGCGGCCCAATCCGTAAACGCAAAAAGACCGGCTCCTTATAGCTGTGATCATAACGAAGCACTCTCGCCGCCGTTGATCGAGCCCAACGCCCCCCAGACGCCGTAGGTGCTTTTTCCTTCAACTGCCTGGTTCGTTTCCAGCAGGCGGCTTTCCGGGACAAACACGTCGCCGGTATCGATTTCGTCGCGAACGAAGCGGACCGAGCCGTCCATCATCGCCGTATTCGCCCCGCCGGGATGAAAACTCGACACGCCGCCGATCACCGAACCGAACGAGGAACGGCCGAACGAGCAGGTCAGGCTGTTCGGGGGCAGATTCGCCGAAAAACCGTTCGCCAGAGGACGTCCGGCAAACCAGTAGGTTCCGCGTTCCCCCCAGGCTTCGACACTGTCAAGTTTCATCGGATCGATTTTATTCACAGTCCGGAGACAAAACGAAGGCCAGACCAGCATGTTATCGGGATCATGAGCGCTAAACGCCGCCGCAACATCGCGCCGGACATCGCTCTTTTCTGCCGCCCTGCCGTTGTGAGCGGCAATATGGTCGGTCGGCCTGCCGGAGATCGATTCCGCCAGACAAAGCGTATTGCTTAGTCCGTCGGTAATATCCGAAAACGATTTCCAGCTGTGGGGGGTAAACGGCCCCCGTTCGGTCGCGGGTGTATCGATGCCGCAGTTATAAAGGGGTGCGTCCCCCGTACTGAACATGAGGTTGGACCGGCTGAACTGCCAGTCAGTGTAATCGAAAGGAAATCCTTTCTCGATCATGAGGTCATACTCAATCGCGGGCGATTCGATCACGCCCGATTCGCCGTCGGACGGACAGGCAAAGACGGGAATAACGACCCCCGACGCCCAATGGCGCGGATGCGGACCGTCGACGTAGACATTCGGATAGTTCGGCGGATACGGTTCGTACACGAAGAACTTCTCGGTGTTGGATTCGAGCGGGATCGACGAAGCGAATGTTTCAAAGCCATCGTAAACCTGCGCCTGTTCCAAATAGGGAAGGAGAAAAATCTGCGCGCCGACCGAGCCGATCACGCGGTCGGTATCGGTCCTTTCAACGGCACCGTAACGTTTATACGTGCAGCAGAGCGCCGGAAGCCCGTTATTGGTGTTGTGATACATCTGCACCGCCAGCGCGGCCTGTTTCAAGTTGCTGGCGCATTTCGCCCGCCGCCCCGCTTCCCGTGCCGCCTGGACCGCGGGAATCAAAAGGCCGATCAGAATCGAGATGATCGAAATCACCACGAGAAGCTCGACCAGGGTAAAGCCGTTTTTCCGGTTCGCTCTGTTTTTCATCGTGAAACCTGCCGCCCTTTCCGTAAATGTGTGAATCTCAGAGGCCCTTACCGCGGCCGGCCCCGCTTCAGTCATCCCAAAATCCGCAGATCCACTCTTTCCCGAAATAGATGAGCGGAACCGAGAGGGCGACGAACGGCAGCGCGCGCCACACGGCGGCCAGCGAAAAGACGCCGCGCGCGAACATGTCGGTCAGAGGCCGGAAAAAGAGGAAAAAACGGCCGGTCATCGACAGGATGAGGAGAAAGGAAACGATCAGAATAAGGGCCGCGCCGAACCCGATAAAGTTCAGGGCGTGTCTCCTTTCATCTTCATCGTACTCATACCAGTTCCGGCCGATCCGCCAGCACCAAAACAGGTAAGCCGCAATCGCGGGAACCAGGAAAAAGAGTTCGTGCGGCCAATGGCGCACGTCAAAAATGCTGCACGCCGCGCCAAGAGATTCGGACGAAACAAAAAAGCCGACGACCAGCAGAACCGCACCGAACAGAAGAGACCACGTCGAGGCGGAAAGATGCCACCACCGGTCGCCGTAAGAAGTTTCGGTCCGAACGATTTCCCCTTTAAGATTTCTGATCTCTTTCATGCTGTCACCTATTCGCTTTCAGCCCGTTCGGGCAAATAGATTTTGACCGGAATGACCGCCGCCGGCTTCTCCGGTTCATCAAGATAAATTGCGATTTCACTATCGATATTGTTCCCGGCCCCTTCGGGCAGCCGTTCCGGAAGAAGGGAAACATTCACGGTGTGCGCCTGTCCGGTCTTCCTGTCCGGTTCGGTCAATTCCAGAAAAGAGTCTTTTGCAACAAGCCGGGTGACGGACGACGGCTTATCGGTCCCGACTTCAACCGTCTGCGGAACAAGACTGGCGGTATTGAAGAAAAGGGTGTCTTTAGAGACCGAACAGGACGGCTTCGGGCACCAGATAACATCTTTCCGGAACCGGATCTCCCCCTTGTATTCCAGGCATACTGTGTTATGCACAACGGGAGGCCTGACTTTCGAAAGATCGCACCGAACGGTGATTTCGCCGGCGATGTCCGTTTCGTACAGTTCATCGGAACGCTTTCGGGTTGTCCGGCTCTTCTCCCTGACAGTCACATAGCCGTCGTCGCAAAAGAGGGCGATCGAATCGTCCTCGGGATCCGGCGCATAGACCGCCGCCGAGAACGGAATCGTTCGCTCTTCCCCGTCCCGAAGGTCGTAGATCGTATTGTCGGAAAGCGATATCGAGTAGTAAGGAAGCGTTTCGGCAAAGGTCGTCAGGGAGATCGCCGGAAGCGTCTTGTTCCCGGTATTCAGGGTGATCCCTTCACGGCGGAAAGCGCTGTTGGTCGACGGGGTCATCGTCAGCTTTACGATTGCCGTTTCATGCGGCGGGAGTTCCCTGTCCGTAAAATCCGTCGCAACACAGGAACACGTTTTCGCCCCGATACTCAGCGAGAGTTTCTCGTTCAGCGGGTTGACGACCGTAAACTCATCGGTAATCGTTTTAATATCGTTCGGGTCAAACCAGAGTGTTCCAAGATGGTGCATATAGACCCCCCTTTCGGGAAAATCGCCGAACTCGGGAGCTTTTCCGCGGGGAAGGAAGAACGAGGCCGCAACCGCGATCGCCGCGGCGGCGCCGAACCAAAGAAAAAACGAACCGTTTTTAAGCCATGAACGCATATCCTTATCCCCTATTCTCTGACCGCTCGAAAATGCTCTGCAACATTCAGAACTCCGCTGCCCGGAAAACCGACCGGCCTTTCCTACGCCGATGCCGATTGTCCGGCGCTTTTCCATTTCTTCCAGATACCGAAAACAATGAAGAGTCCGGCAATCAGCAAGATTGCCGGACGGATCCAAACGGTTAAATCGGAGTGCCCGTCCAACTGTGATTCAATCGGCGAACTCGTCTGAAGATCGCGAACACCGTATTTATTGATGTCAAAATATTCCGGGAGATTTTTCTCCAGTTTGTAATTAAGACTTAAAGCCAAACCCCCGATATCGGAGTTCCGGTCAAGGTGAATGTAAAAGTCGGATTTCTTCGGCCTTTCTTTCCCCATGTCGTCCGATTCCCACTTTTTTACAACCCACTTGCCGACATCTTCTTTGCGGTAATCATCGAAAAAAATCGTCGAGTACTCTTGTATCTTCTTGGGGAGAACACAACCGTCGTTAAGACGAACAAAATCGGAGTTCTTCAAATTCGATGTGCGCGTTGCGTCTTTATCGAATCTCACATAATGCAACATTTTGCTAGAAGCATTCTCTAAAAGAACGGGATATGGGAATGAATTGGAAATTGTAAACGCTTCGTCCGAAACAGAATGAACAGCCGAATCCGCAGAGGTGTGGTGGATCCGCACAACCGTATCTTCATCCTGTTTCAAAAGAGAAACATCGGTTGTATCCGCATATTTGTCCGGCGTAAGGAGAACGTGATCTAAAAAATTCGGTCGGGAGCGGGACCCTCCAACCGTCAAGGGACAAAAAAATCGCCCTTCGTGAAGGTTAAGTATTGGAAGGTCTTTATTCTCTTCCTGGCGGGAAAGCACAAAAAGGGTTCTGTAGGGGTGCTGAAGACTCTGTTTTCGATAACAAGCACGTAGCTCCTGATTGGTTACAGTTACATGATCCATGTAGTATTCAGGAACCCTTGTTTCGAGCTTGTCCACAACAAGGCTCTCATAAGTCATCTTCTTATTCTTTGCGAGCGTACCCGTCGCGTGGACCACAAGACGGCCATTCGTCGTATCGAATCGCTCAGCCTCTTCCAATGTTTCAACGACGTATTCTGTATAGGTGTACGTACACTTGAACTCAACCTCGCGAAGCTGCCGGTCAACCCCCTGTTCCAGGGTCTTAAGCAGATCTTTCTGATTTTCCCCGCCGTAGGCGGTCACGTAAACGCCGCACAGCGCAAGGAACATCAGAACGAGAATTCTGTTCCGTCTTCCTCTGAACCGAATCATCTTTTATTACCCTTTAACTGTAATTGCTGCAAGCCATTCCTACGCCGATGCCGATTGCCTGGCGCTTTTCCATTTCTTCCAGATACCGAAAACAATTAAGAGTCCGGCAACTAGGATGATCGCGGGACGGATCCAAACGGTTAATTCAGGTGTCATGCCCGTCTGCGATTCGAGCGGCGAACTGCTCTGCAGATCACGAACACTGTATTTATTGATGTCAAAGTATTCCGGAAGTTCGCGGTTAATCTTATAATTAAGATTTAACGCCAGCCCCCCGATATCGGAATCGCGGTCAAGGTGGATGTAAAAGTCGGATTTCTTCGGCTTTTCTTTCCCCAAGTCGTCCGATTCCCATTTGGAAACGACCCATTTGCCAATGTCTTCCTTTCTAAAATCATCAAAGGTAATCGTCGAAAACAGGTGAATCTTGCGGGGAAGGACACAACCGTCGTTAAGAGAAACAAAATCGAGAGCCTTAAGAGATGAGCGTTTTTCTTTTTTAGAATTTAGTTTTGGATAGTATAGAGTCGTCCTCGTTTTCTTGTCCATGAGAACAGGATACGGATATGAGTTCGAGACAGTAAACACCCTTTCGGTTACTTCCGCCTGTGGTTTATTGTAATTCGCATAAATGTAGATACAATTCTCACCGTTTTCAATCCTGAAATCCGAGCAATCCGGCGCTTTATCGTATAAAAACAGGATCTGGTCCAAAAAACAGGGGTTTTCACGAGATCCGGCGATGTTCAGGGGGCAAATAATGCGGGCATTGACTATGTCCAGAATCGGAAGGTCTTTGTTCTTTTCTTGTCGTTCATCAATAAAAAGAGTTCTGTGGGAATGATTCAAACTCTGTTTATAATACTCCGCCCGCAGTTCCGGATTTGTTACCGTGATATGATCCATATAAGCTCCTGGATTCTTAGTATCAAGCGTATCCAAGACAAAACTCTCATATGTCATTTTTTTGGTTTTCGCGAGAGTTCCCGTTGCGTGAACAACAAGCCTGCCTTTTGATGTGTCGAAATTCTCCGCTTCCTCCAAAGTATCAACGACATAGGAGGAATATGTGTACGAGCACTTGAACTCAACCTCGCGAAGCTGCTGGTCAACCCTCGACTTGAGTGCGCGAAGCAATTCTAACTGATTTTCCCCGCCGTAGGCGGTCACGTAAACGCCGCACAGCGCAAGGAACATCAGAACGAGAATTCTGTTCCGTCTTCCTCTGAACCAAATCATCTTTCATTACCCTTTAACTGTCATTGCTGCAGGCTTTCCTACGCCGATGCCGATTGCCTGGCGTTTTTCCATTTCTTCCAGATGCCGAAAACAATTAAGAGTCCGGCAATCAGAATGATCGCAGGACGGATCCAAACGGTTAATTCAGGTGTCATGCCCGTCTGCGATTCGAGCGGCGAACTGCTCTGCAGATCACGAACACTGTATTTATTGATGTCAAAGTATTTTGGGAGGTTTTTCTCCAGTTTGTAATTAAGATTTAACGCCAACCCCCCGATATCGGAGTTCCGGTCAAGGTGAATGTAAAAATCGGATTTCTTCGGTTTTTCTTTTCCCATATCGTCCGATTCCCATTTGGAAACAAGCCATTTGCCGATCTCTTCCTCTCCGAAAACATTAAATAGAATACGTCGATATTGATATACATTTTGTGGCAAAATACAACCGTCGTTCAGTGAAACATAATCGGAAGTTACGACCGAAGAGGCGATTTCTTGTACATTCTTTCGTCCTGGGAGCAACATCCTTGATTTCGCTTCAACGAGAAGTGGATACGAATATTTGTTGGAAATTGTATAAAACCAATTCAATGTTTTGCTTTCCGGTTTGTCATAATGCATATTGATCGTCGTTAAATCCTTGTCGATTTCGATCGTCAAATCTGTGAAATCGAGATATTTGTTTCCCTCTGAAACAAGAATATCTGAAAGACTCGGCCTGACAATTGGGCTAAGAATATTCAACGGACAAGTAAAATTAGAACTAATTCGGGCAAGTACAGGTAATTTTTTATTTTCTTCCTTACGTTCTGTCACGAACAATGTTCTATAAGGATGATCGAGGCTCTGTTTAAAGTACTTGGCTCTTAGTTCTGGGTTCGTCACCGTTACCTGATCCATAAAGTAACCCGGGACTGTGCTCTCGAGGGTATCAAGAATAAAACTCTCATAGGTCATCTTCTTGGTTTTCGCAAGTGTTCCCGTAGCATGTACAACAAGTCGGCCTTTTGAAGTATCAAAGTTTTCTGCTTCCTCTAATGTATCAACAATATAAGAAGAATATGTGTACGTACATTTGAACTCAACCTCACAAAGTTGCTGTTCCAAGCCTTTTCTCAGAGTCCGCACGAACTCTAACTGATTTTCCCCGCCGTAGGTGGTCACGTAAACGCCGCACAGCGCAAGGAACATCAGAACGAGAATTCTGTTCCGTCTTCCTCTGAACCGAATCATCTTTCATTACCCTTTAACTGTCATTGCTGTAGCCTTTCCTACGCCGATGCCGATTGCCTGGCGCTTTTCCATTTCTTCCAGAGACCGAAAATAATTAAGAGTCCGGCAACTAGGATGATCGCGGGACGGATCCAAACGGTTAATTCAGGCTTCCTGTCAATCTGCGATTCGATCGGAGAACTGGTCTGCAGATCGCGAACGCTGTATTTATTAATGTCAAAGTATTCCGGAGGGTTCTTCACCAGTTTATAGCAAAGGTTCAATGCCAGGCCAGCGATATCGGGATCGCGGTCGAGGTAAATATAGAAATCGGAATTCTTCGGTTTTTCTTTTCCCATATCGTCCGATTCCCACTTTTTTACAACCCACTTGCCGATGTTCTCATCTCCGTATTCGTCATGCACCGGTTCATATTGCTCAATTCTTCGCGGGAGGACACAGCCATCGTTTAAACGGATGTAATCTGAAGTCTTAAGCCCACGATAAAATGTTATGTCAGCTTTTGGAATATGGTTTTTCTCTTTTCGCTCCGTCAACACCGGAAACGGATAGGAGTTTGAAATCACAAAAGAGCTGCTGGATTTTTCGATGTCCGGGATCTCCCGATTCTTAAAGATCTTCGTATAATCACCCTCCTGCTGAATCTCGACTTCCGTCTCATTGGGAAACTTTTCCAGACTATAGAAAATCAAATCGATATAATTCGGCATTCCGCGGCCGCCGCCGCTGGTCAGCGGAGTCATGATACCCGCATAGGAATTATCAAGGACAAAGGTTTCCTTATCCTCTTCGGTTCTTTCGCTGACAAAAAGGGTTCGGTGAGAATACTGAAGATTCTGTTTAACGTAGATCGCACGGAGTTCGGGATTCGTTACCGTAACGTGATCGGTATAGTATTCCGGCATCTTCGTTTTCAGCGTGTCGAGGACGAAGCTCTCATAAGACATCTTTTTGGTTTTGATAAGAGATCCCGTTGCGTGAACGACGAGCCGGCCGTTTGACGTGTCGAAGTTTTCGGCCTCTTCCAAAGTGTCAACGACATATTCGGAATAAGTGTACGTGCACTTGAACTCAACTTCGCGGATCTGCTGATCAACCCCCTGTTTCAGGACTTCAAGCAGATCTCTCTGGCTCTCATTGCCGTAAGCCGTTAACGGAACGAGGCTGAACAGAAGAAGGAGTACCAGCCGGACACAGATCCCCGGCAAACATTCATGATTTGCGGCTGTTTTCATAAACATCCTTTCAACACGTCAAAATGAAACACGGGCCAATCCGGAAACGCAAAAGGCCGACTCCTTATAGCTGTGATCATAACGAAACACTCTCCCCGCCGTTGATCGAGCCCAGCGCGCCCCAGACGCCGTAGGTGCTCTTTCCCTCAACCGCCTGGTTCGTTTCGAGAAGTCTCGGCCACGGGACCATAAGACTTCCGGTATCGATATCGTCGCGGATAAAGCGGACCGAGCCGTCCATCATCGCCGCGTTCGCCCCGCCCGGATGGAAACTCGATACGCCGCCCATCACCGGTCCGAACGGGGAATAGCCGAACGAGCAGGTCAGGCTGTTCGGCGGCAGGTTCGCGGAAAAACCGCTTGAAAGCGGCTTGCCGGAAAACCAGTAAGTTCCCCGCTGTCCCCACGATTCGAGGTTGCCAATTTTCAGCGAATCGACCGGATCCACCCACCGGTAACAGTCCCCGGGCCAAACGCGCATGCCCGCCGGATCGCGGGCGTGGGGGTCGGCGACAACATCCCGCCGGATGTCACCGCCCCGGGAAGAGGGGGGAACCGAACTGACGACGGAGCTGTACGGACTGCCGGTTTTGGGCGGGTAGGTCGTGTTCGTGCTGGCCGCGTAATCGGTCGGCCTGCCGGTAATCGATTCCGCCAGGCCAAGCGTATTGCTCAGGCCGTCGGTGATATCGGCGAACGATTTCCAGCTGTGGGGGGTGAACGCGCCCCGTTTGGCTGCCTGAGTGTCGATATCGCAGTTATAGAGGGGCGCGTCCCCCATGCTGAACATGACGTTGCGGCGGCTGAAACTCCAGACCGAAAAATCGAACGGGGATCCGGAGTCCGGGTATTCCCGTTCCGGCGATTCGACCGCGCCCGATTCGCCGTCGGAAGGGCACACAAACACGGGAATCACAACCCCGGCCGCCCAATGGCGCGGACGGACCCCTTCCGGACAGGCCGGAGGAGACGGTTTGACGATGTAGATCGGCGGATCGGCGGACAATTCGGTCAATACCGTTTGGCAACAGATATGAGGGGGATCGACTCTCTCGGCCGGATCGAGCGAGGCGGACTCCTCAAAAGCGCTGTAAACCTGTCCCTGTTCCAGATACGGGAGCAGAAAAATCTGCGCGCCGCACATCCCGATTTCCGTTCCGGTATCGGTTTTTCCGACAAACTCGTATCGTTTGTACGTCGTGCAGAGCGCCGGCAGCCCGTTATTGGTGTTGTGATACATCTGCACCGCCAGAGCAACCTGTTTCATGTTGTTGGTACATTTTGCGCGCCGCGCGGCTTCCCGCGCCGCCTGGACCGCGGGGATCAGCAGGCCGATCAGAATCGAGATGATCGAAATCACCGCGAGAAGCTCAACAAGGGTAAAGCCGGCAACGGGTTTTGAACCTGTTTTCACTTTAGGAACTCCCTGTATTAAAAAGAACGGCCCGGAAGGAACTCGAGTGCGGGTCCCTCGTTCCGGGCCGGCGGGGTTAATATGCCGAATCTCCGCCGCAGGGCGGTTCTCTTCGCTGAACCGGGCCGGAACCGGAAAAGGCGTTTGCGGAACAAGGAAACGCCCGGCGGCGGGCCGCAGCGGCTCTTGCAGGTTTATAGGGGGGGGGGGGGGCAAATAGAGAAACTTGCGCCGGCGGCCGCACGCGCCGCCTTGCCGCAAAAGAGAGAAGCTCTTCAGCGGTTCAGCACAAAAAAGACCGGTTCCCGACGGAGCCGCGCTCCGGCGTGAAACGGCGTTTTCGGCGGCAGAAAAAGAGCGCGGCACCGATATGCCCTCCCGGAATCGAGCATACTGAAAAAAACAATCCCAAACACAATATCTTCGAACACACTTTCATTTTCGCACATCAAAGATAACCGGTCAAGCTTTTTAACGGAAAAAACGGGATTTTCGATCATTTTTTCGCCGTTTCCGTTCCGGCCGTTCCCTTCCGGGGCGGAACCGGGAAAGGCCGAAACGGAAACCGGGGCCGGGTTCCTTTTGCCCGCCTTATCCTTTTCGCCATCCTTTTCGCCCGCGGCCGGGAAAAACGTCCCTTCAAATCGTACCGGTTATAACGATTGTATCGGTTATGAGAATTTCCGGGGAATTTATTTTTCTGAGAGTCTGAAGTTTCAGTCGGATTTTAATAAAATTTCACTTCAAACCGGTTAGAATGGGGAGAGTAACGATTATACCCGTTGGGGGGGTCATCGCGCCCCCATATCCGGAATACGCGGAATAAACAGATGCGCAGCAAGAACAAAAGAACAGACGCTCAATCTCTTCGGCGGACAGCCGCGCCGCCGGCGGCCGCGCGGGCGATTCTTTTTTCTCTGATCGCCCTTTTGGCCGTCTCCGGCTGGACAGGCTGCGCCTCGACCGGCAGCAGCGGCCGGCAGCCCCTCTTCGACCCGTCGGGACGCCGCCTCCTGAATCCCGATTACAAGTGCCCGCTTACCGATTCGGATTACCGGTGCCCGCTGAGCGGCAAACGGAACAAGGAAGCCAAAACGCTCCCCGCCTCGAAGGAACCGAAAATTCAGGAAGGGAACGCGCCGAGCGCGTGCGATATTTCTCCCTGGACGAGCGCCGCGACCTCGACCCCGCCGGTTACCCCCCGCGAAACCGACCGCTGGACGGCCCAGCTTCCGAACGGCGGCGTCCTCTTCCCGCGGGACCTGAACGCGTGGGGTCCGAAAGTGGTCATGGAACCGCGCACGATTATCGCGCAGGTCGGTACCGAAGTGGTGATGGTCGCCAGCTACGTCGGGGAAGGGAACGAGTATCTCAAGACGGGGCAGAGCCTCGAATGGAACCTCGACGGAACCGGGCATTTTCTGACGAGCAACCCGTCGAACGGCTGCCTGAACTTCGACGCCGCAACGACGAAACGGGTCAGCGCCAAGCAGATGTTCACCTCGACGAGCTCGAAACTCTGGCGGATCCACCGGGGCACCTCGACCCCGCTCGACGATATCACCATTCTGCGCGGCCAGTCGTGGGCGACGGTGCAGTCGGCCGAAGAGGGGACGACCGCGGTTTCGGTCTACGCCCAGAATATCGACGATTGGGGGAACCGGACCGCGTCGGGCCAGATTCACTGGATCGACGCCATGTTCCGGTTCCCGAACACGACCGTCTCGCCGGTCGGCCAGACGATCGACCTGACGACCTCGGTCTTCCGGAAAACGGTTCCGGAACCGCGTAGCGGGTGGATTGTCCGCTACCAGGTCCTTTCGGGCCCGCCGGCCGGTTTCGGGCCGAACGGCGACTCGACCGTCGAGATCGAAACGAACGCTTACGGGCACGCCACGGTGCCGCTCACCCAGGTTTCGGGCGGGCCCGGCGCGAACAACATCAAGATTCAGGTGATCCGTCCCGCCGGAAACGGCCAGGAACGCGCCGTGGTCGACGAAAAGACGATCACCCAGTTCTGGTCGGGGAGCGCCATCTTTACGCTCGGCGCCAAGAGCGTGCCGAGCCACGGGCGGGCGGGGGAACGGCTCAACTACGAGCTGGAGCTGACGAACCTGAGCGCGCTGCCGCAGGACGCGATTGTGCGGGTCGATCTTCCTCCGGCGACCCGTGTTGCCGGAAGCACCCCGCCCATTTCGGGATACGAGGGAAGAACGGCGGTCTGGGAAATCAACGGCCTTCCCGGCAACTCGCGGCAGCTGATCGCGTTCGATCTGGATGTCGATACCGACGGAATCGTTTCGATCAACGCGCGGGTCGACCAGCGGGGCGCGTCCTACACCACACCGACCGATCCGGCTCCCGGCGCCTCCGCCGGCACGACGGCGCAGGACGGCGACTACGCCTCGCCGATCCGCATCCCCGACGCGCCTCCCACCCCGCTCGAGCAGAGCTCGCCGCCGGGCGACGCCGCCTCGGTCGCGCCGAGCCTGAACACGACGCCCCCGCCGCCGCCGGCCGCCGCCGACAGCGCCAACCGCGTCGTGCTCGAAGCGGACATGTTCCCCTCGGCCATCTCGATGGGGAAAGAGTTTAACGGCCGCGTGAAAGTGACGAAAACCGGGGATCTGCCGAAACTGGCGCTTTCGATCCTCCTTCCCGACGGCGTCTACTTCCTCGAGAAGGACGGCAGCGGAAAAACGGTCAACCGCTATACAGGGAATCCGGAACCGGTCGTCTTCAACGATTTCCAGTTCGACCAGGACTACATCCTGAACTTCAGCGCCGAACGGCTGGGCGATAAGGATATCCGGATCCGCATTGTCAATCAGGAGACAAACGAAGTTCTCGCCCGCAAAGAAGTGATCGTGCAAGTGGTGCCTTGATCGGGGTAACAGCAGGGAACCGCGCGCAAAGAGCCGATAAGACGAACAATCTTATCGGCTCTTGTTTTTTTTGACTTCAAGACGGCACGATTCCGCAAAGGAGAACACGCGCCCTTCGAACAAGCGTGTCCATAGGTCCATTAAAGCGGTGAGAAAGGCCGTTTCATGTTCGGAACGGAATCGGTTGCCCGAACCTGCTCTCCGCTAAACCGGGTCTTTACGCTCTTTCAGTTTCCGCCGCAGAGACGCGAAGATGATCACCGCGCCGGCCGCAATGAAAAGATACTTCAGCCAGAGGGGAGGAGCGAAATCGGGTTCGGGAAGACCGTAATAGGAAAGGGTAAACCTTCTCGCGGTATATTTAAACCGGCCGATCGGCTTAATGTCGTACTCGTCCGTTAGTTTGCGGGTCATCCGGCCGGTCGCGATGTCATACAGCTCTTTAAGAGATTTCGCGACAACGGGCATTTGGTACTGATAATCGTATTCAAACCGATACAGAACCCTGAACTCATATTCGACAGGCGCATCGTCGTCCGGCTCTTCGGGCACTTTCACCAGAAAGAGTTCCATCGAATCAACCATCCAGTCATGGTCCGGAAGAAGTGTAATCGTCCCCTTATGAGCGCTGGCAAAGATTGAAAGAAAACCGGGATCATACTCAAAAGAGAGAATGATTTTTCGGGTTTCCCCCTCCGTGATTTCCTCCGATTCGGTAATCTCAAAATTCGAATCGGCAAAAAGAATAGGAAGGGGCATCATCGCCGCGTCCATCTGCGGCGCAATCCGTTTAAGGATATTCAAGTCTCTCCGGTCAAGCTGGATATCCTCCTTCTTGTACCAACTGTCCAGGTAACGCCAGTCGTAAACGGTTTTCGGGTTTTTGGTAGGGTAAGGTTTTTCATCATTCTCCCAAGGTTCACCCTCTTTCTTCCGGTCAATCCGGAACGTATAGCATTTATTGACCCCGTAGCCGCTGACACTTTCACCACCGACACCGCCGCCGACCTGAACATAGAAGGGATACTTGCAAATCGTTTCCGAAAAATAGGTTTCTTCTTCCGTAGGGGAACCGTTTTCATCATAATCAATCGAGTGTTCGGTACGCTTCGCCTCGCAGCGCGAGATGAATTTGGCGTAACGGGTCCACGATTCCAGCGCGGCCTTTTTGATTTCCTCGGCCTGCGGGGAATCGGCGTAAAGAGGAAGGCGGAATATTGCACAGAACGCAATCGTGATCAAAAGCGAAAGAATCCGCACCTTTCGGTTTATGGCACACCTCGTCGGTTTACTGAAACCCGGAAACCAATCCCTCTTTAAAACCGGAGATCATTCAGCCTTACTCTGACAACGCCTCCCATTCCGGCGCCGCCGACAGACCGAGAGTGAAAGAGACATTGTTTTCGCCGGCCACTTTGCCGCCCCCTGTTTGGACGGTCCGGAACCCATTGTAGCGTGAGGAAAAATGAAAAACAACTCCCCTTTTTAACCATCTAAACCCCTCGGATTCGATGGGTTTAAAACGGTCTTGGCACCGCCGATTCGGCTCTTCTGACCTTTTGCGCCATAAAGATATCCCATTTGACTTTCCTGAATAACGCGCTATAATTTTGACCGGTGAGGCGGTATTATGAAAAAACAAAACGGTGAAACGCCCAGAAGTCTGAAAATCTACAAGGGGAAACTGTTTGATATCGTGGTGACTAATCGATCCACAGTCAGCCCGGAACGAATCAGCCAACTTACTAATTCCGAATACCAACAGCGGGAATATCAGAGGGTATTGGCAAATATCAAGGCACAATATGGAAATGCCCTTGAACAACTTAAATATCTCTGATGATGATACACTTTGGGCGGTTACTACGGAAATCGCCCTGAACGTCCATCGGGATATCGTTGAAAACGATGGCGGTCTTGCCGGCGTTTTAAATCCAGGTGCGCTTGAATCTGCTTTAAGGTCACCGTTACAGACGTTTGGTGGTGCTTATCTGAATCCCGACATCTATCACATGGCAGCGGGATTGCTGATTAGCCTAAGCAAGAACCACCCGTTTGTTGACGGCAACAAGAGAACGGCAATCGTCGTCACTTGTATGTTCTTGGAGTTTAACGGCTACAAGCTAACCATTCCCGAATCTGCCCTGACTCCATTCGTCTTAGACCTGGTCGAAAACAAAATCAATAAAGAACAACTCGTTGCATATCTTAAACAGCACACACAAGAAGCCGGGTAACAGCAGGGAACCGCGTGCAAAGAGCCGATAAGACGAAGAATCTTATCGGCTCTTTCTTTTTTGCGGGAACAGGATCCGGTTTCAGAACGGCGCTCCGACCGATGTGCGGGGCGGGCCGGGGTTCGGGTTCCCCACGCTCGATTTGCGGCTCGACACATTGGAAGCGGCCGGCGTGGCGGTCTCTGCCGCAACGGCCGCGGCGGCGGGGGCCGGTGTTCCCGTGTAGGCGAGCTTGACCGCCGAGCCGCCCGTTCCGTCGGGAAGGGAAATTCCGCCGGCGGCGTTCTGCGCGGCGGCGGTATTGGCGGCATTCGGCGCGGGCGCGGCCGAACTCAGATCCGCCGGACCGGAGTTGAAGAGAGAGTCGGTTTCATCGGCCGATGCCGGCGGCGCACTCGGCACTGTTCCGGGATCGGACGCGGGCAACGCGCCGGGCGCCGGAGAATCGTACGAGGGGGCCTGGCCGGGAAGATCGTCAAGGGACGAACCCGGCGTTTCGGGCGCGTTAAAGACCGGTTCGCCCGTGCCGGGGGCGGGAGGGGCCCCGTCCTGGGCGGGAACGCTGGTCCACGTATTCGCCGGATCGTTCTGAACCGAAGAGGTGCGCGCGGCGTTGGTCACCGGTTCGGGCTGCGAGGCGAACGAGGGGGACGCCGTCGGAGCCGGCGGTGCGGCGGCCTGCGTGTTTTCGGCGGCCGGAGCGACGGTCGGCGCCGACTCTTTCCCTTCGAGCTGGGTGATTTTGTTGGTAATGTCCTGGTTCGCGGGGTTCAGGCGCGCGGCGGCGCGGAGCTGTTCGAGCGCTTCGGCGTTGTTGCCGAGCTTCTCTTCGACCAGACCCAGTTTATAGAAGGCGCGGTAATCGTTCGGCGCCCAGTCCTTGATCTTGGTCAGGGCGTCGGCGGCTTCCTGATTCTTCCCCTGCGCTTCGAGCAGGTAGGCGATTTCGAGTTTCGGCTCGACCGCGGTCGGTTCTTTCTCTTCCCATTCCTGCAGAACTTTCAGCGCCTGTTTTTCATCTTTCCGCTGGTTCAGGACGGTTGCCAGCCCGCGGTAGCAGCAGACGGTCGTTTCGCGGGTCGGGTTTTTCTGGAGGCAGATCCGGTAGTTCGTCTCGGCCTGCGTCAGCAGCGAAGGGTCCTGATAGCGGAGCGCCTGCTGCTGATACGTCGAGGCGATATTGTAGTAGATTTCGGGGTCTTCCGGATTCAGCCGCGAAGCGGTCTGAAACGCGGTCAGCGCCTGGTCGTACTGTCCGTTGGCGTAGTAGTTGACCCCTTCGGTGTTATTGATCTTTCCCCCCCAGCTCGAGCAGCCGCCCGCCGCAAGAAGGAGGGCCAAAAGGAAAGTCAGCGTCGTTCGGATTCCGGTCGTCATAGGTTCACTGGCAGTTCGATACTGGTCTGAAACTTCACACCATCCGGCGTTCCCCTCTTCCCCGTCCGCGGGGAAAAGAAGGAGAAAAATTCGGGGAATCATAATAAAACCCCGCCCCCGGCGCAAGAGGAATTATCCCGCCCGCCCCGGCCGGGCAAAAACTTGAAAAGAGAGGCTGATCCGATTAGAATAAGGGGAGGGTTTCTGTAACCGGGCAGTCTCTCTGTTCGGTGCGCTGTAGGGAGCCCCGGTCTTCAGACCGGGGGGGACCCCAGCGCTTTCGGAAAGCTGAAACTCACATTCACTAAACCCCCACTCTTCAAGTGGGGGTATTCGGTTCGATACCCCCGGAAAGCTCCACTACAGCCCACCACCCCCCCAAAAAAACCGTGGTTAAAATCCTCACCATAGAATCGAGCTGCGACGAAACCGCCGCGGCGGTCATCGACGGCGATCTGAACGTCCTGGGGGCGGTTGTCGCCTCGCAGGAGAAGATTCACGAGCCGTACGGCGGCGTCGTGCCCGAAATCGCCTCCCGCGCCCACCTCGAACGGATTCTGCCGGTCATCGACGAAACGCTCCGCCGCGCCTCCGTCGGCCTGACCGATCTGGACGCGGTCTCGGTGGTCAACACGCCGGGTCTGGCGGGTTCCCTTCTGGTCGGTCTGGCGGCGGCCAAGGCGCTGGCGCTCGCCGCGGGGCTGCCGCTGATCGCGGTCAACCACCTTCAGGCCCACGTCTACGCCTGCAAAGTGGCGTACGGCGTCGATCCGTTCCCCTGCGTCGGGCTGATCGTCAGCGGCGGGCATTCGAACCTCTACCGGTGCCTGACCCCGATCGACTTCGAGCCGCTCGGCACCACGATCGACGACGCGGCGGGGGAAGCGTTCGATAAGGTCGCCGCCATGCTGGGACTCCCCTACCCCGGCGGCCCCTCGATCCAGAAAGCCGCCGAATTGGGGAACCCGAAAGCCTATCCATTCCCCCGCCCCCTTCTGAACGAGCCGGACCGGCTGGAATTCAGTTTCAGCGGACTCAAGACGGCGGTACGCTACAAAATCGCCGGGGCGGGGAAAGTCGACTGCGCTTCGGCCCCGATTTCGCCGCAGGAGCGCGCCGATCTGGCCGCCTCGTTCCAGGCGGCGGTCGTCGACTGCCTTGTCGGCAAGGCGATCCAGGCGCTCCGGCTCACCCGGCTCGATACCCTCTGCGTCGGGGGCGGGGTCGCCGCGAACAGCCATTTCCGCGGCGAAATCGAAAAAGCCGCCCGGAAAGAGGGGGTCCGCCTCTACATTGCCCCGCCGAAACTCTGCACCGACAACGCCGTCATGGGGGGCGTGGCGATCGAACGGTTCCGTGCCGGCCTCTTTGAATCACTCGATCTTGACGTTTATCCCGGATTGGTCCGGAATTGAGGGGCGCCGCAGAATAATTCCGAAAAAAAAACAAAATCCCCCTCCAAAGTACTGGAATTTCGAAAGGAGGGGTGTTAAAATAGAAAAGCAGGTGATTGTGCTGAAACTTTGCCGGTTAGTCCATTTATGATGATGTCAGCCGACAAGAACGAAAAGCCGGTCTTTCAAAAGATTTTTCATTCACGCGAATTTAGATTTGAAGGAGTTTCTCAATGAAAACGACACGTCGTGATTTCCTCAAATCCGCCACCGTCGCCGGTGCCGGGTTCATGGTTGGGGCGGGCAACGCGCACAAGATCGCGCGCGCCAGCGCTCTGCAGTCGATCGCGGTCGCCAGTTTCGGCGTCGGCGGCAAAGGGGGCGGCGATGTTGCGAACGCGGCCGCTTACGGCAAGATCGTCGCGCTCTGCGATGTCGATAAAAACACCCTCGCCGGCCAGGCTTCGAACTATCCCGACGCGAAAACCTTCGCCGATTTCCGCGATGTTTTCGATCAGATGGGCGATAAATTCGACGCGATGACGTGCTCGACCCCGGACCACATGCACACCGCCATTTCGGCGATGGGCCTGAAAGCCAAGAAACACTGCTACACACAGAAGCCGCTCACCCGTACGATCGGCGAAGCCCGCTATCTGGGGAACCTCGCCAAGGCCAACGGTGTCTGCACCCAGATGGGGAACCAGGGCAGCTCGCTGGATACCGTCCGCCGCGGCGCCGCCCAGGTGCGCGCCGGCGTTCTCGGCGAACTGAAAGAGGTCCATGTCTGGACGAACCGTCCGGTCTGGCCGCAGGGTCCGAACCGCGACATGACCCTCGAGAAGTTCAGCAAGCAGATCCGCGACGAAGATCCCGATATCGCCGAAGACGAAATCGCCGAAAAGCGCGAACAGATCGCCAAAGCCCTCGAGACCCTCGACTGGAACCTCTGGCTCGGCACCGCGCCTTACCGCGAATACTGGCCGGGCGTCTACCACTCCTTCTCGTGGCGCGGCTGGTGGGATTTCGGTTCCGGCTCGCTCGGCGACATGGCCTGCCATACAGCCAACCTGCCCTACGCGGCGTGCGAACTGAAGAACCCGACCAGCGTGGTCGCCGAAAGCTCCGGCCACGACTTCAACAGCTTCCCGGCTTCCTCGCGCATCTGGTACGAGTTCCCCGCCACCGACTGGCGCGGTCCTCTTCCCTACACGTGGTACGACACCAAACAGACCCCGCCGACCGAGCTCCTCGCGAAATACGGGATCGAGCCGACCAGCAGCGGCGCTCTGATCGTCGGCGAGAAGGGCGTTCTCTTCTCCCCGAACGACTACGGCGGGGACTACCGTCTTCTGGCCGAAGGCGGAGCCGAAATTCCCGAACTTCCGGGTGTTGAGTTCCGCGCCGCGCCCGAGTACGACGGCGACTTCGACCGCCGCAACCAGCTCGAATGGTTCACCGCCATGTGGGAAGGGAAACCGGAACTCTGCTGGGCGAACTTCACCGACCGCGGCGGTCCGCTCACCGAAACGATCCTTCTGGGGAACCTTGCGGTCTGGACCGCTCCCGAAGCGGGCAAACTGGGCGAAAAGATCGAATGGGACGCCGAAAATCTCGTCGTCAAGAACCTCGATTCGCTCAAGACCCCGGGTGTCGCCGAACTGGTCCGTCCGAAGTATCAGCCCGGTTACGAAAACATCGAAATCTGAGTTTAACCGGCCAGCCGCCAGCCCCGCGTCCTGAATTCAGGGCGCGGGTCCAAGAACGGGATCAAAGAGAGCGTGTTTCTCTTTGATTCCGTTTTGGCGTCGAAAAGCGGCCCATTCCATAACCCTCCACCACTTCATTTTTCGAACGAAGGAACACCTGTATGACAAAATTCTCACGTCGTGATTTTCTGAAAGCGTCGACCGTTGCCGGCGCCGGTTACCTGGCCTTCAGCGGCAACCACAAGAAACAGCCCCGCGCCTCGGCGCTCCAGAGCGTCGCGGTCGCCGGCGTCGGTGTCGGCGGCAAAGGGAGCGGCGACATCCAGCAGGCGGGAATCTTCGGCAAGGTTGTCGCCATCTGCGATGTTGACCGCGGCACGCTCGAAAGCATGGGCGAAAATTTCCCCGACGCAAAACGCTACGTCGATTTCCGCGACCTGTTCGCCGAAATGGGCGATAAGTTCGACGCCCTCACCTGCTCGACCACCGACCACATGCACACCGTCATCACTGCGATGGGCCTGAAGGCGAAGAAGCACTGCTACACGCAGAAGCCGCTCACCCGTACGATCGGCGAAGCCCGCTATCTGGCGAACCTCGCCAAGGCCGCGGGCGTCTGCACCCAGATGGGGAACCAGGGGAGCACCGATGACAACCTGCGGAAGAACGCCGCGCAATACCGTGCGGGCATTCTGGGCGAAATCAAAGAGGTTCACGTCATGACGAACCGCCCGATCTGGCCGCAGGGCCCGAACCGCGACATGACGCTCGAAAAGTTCAGCAAGCAGATCCGCGAAGAAGACCCCGATATCGCCGAAGACGAAATCGCCGAAAAGAAGGCGCAGATCGAAGCCGCCCTTCAGAACGTCGAGTGGGATCTGTGGCTCGGTACCGCGCCGAAACGCGAATACTGGCCCGGCCTGTACCACACGTTCGCCTGGCGCGGCTGGTGGGATTTCGGAACCGGCGCGCTCGGCGACATGGCGTGCCACAACGTCAACATGATCTTCAAGGGCCTGGAGCTGAAAAACCCGACCAGCGTGGTCGCCACCAGCTCGGGGCACGACTACAACAGCTTCCCGGCCCAGTCGATCTCGAAGTTCGAGTTCCCCGCCAACGACTGGCGCGGCCCGCTCACCTTCTACTGGTACGACAGCAGCCAGACTCCGGCTCCGGAACTCGGCAAGAAATACGGGTTCGACTTTGAAGACGTGAACGGCACGTTCGTCATCGGCGAAAAGGGCGCGGGCTACAACGGCGTGTTCCACGCCGAAGGGGGCGCCGAAATTCCGCGGATTCCGGAAGACCAGACCGACTTCGTCATTGCGCCGACCGACGAAAAGGCCGCCGACAGCGACGCGCGCCACAAGCTCGAATGGTTCACCGCCATCTGGGAAGGGAAACCGGAGATCTGCTGGTCGAACTTCCCGAATCACGCCGGCCCGCTCACCGAGACGATTCTTCTCGGAAACCTCGCGATCTGGGCCGCCGCCGAACCGGGCAAATGGGGCGAAAAGATCGAGTGGGACGCCGAAAATCTCATCGTGACGAACCTCGATTCGCTCAAGACCAAAGGTGTTGCCGACCTGGTCCGTCCGAAGTATCAGCCGGGTTACGAGAACATCGAAATCTGAGCCGTTCCGGCAAAATCCTGTAAGCGGCAGCGCGCGGAATTCCTTTCCGCCGCGCTGCCGCGTTTCCCGAACAGGCCGAAAGCGCGCCGCCGCGGATTTTCAGTCCCGGCCAGCGCGTTTTCGGCATTCCGTGTAAAACAAAGACAAGAAGTATTGCCATGAAAAAGTATTTCCACCTCCTGCTGTTTTCGTTCCTCTTCCTCTTTTCCGCCGCGCTTTCGGCCGGCGACGGCGCGCTTCCGCCCGCGTGCACCCCGAGCGACAATCTGGGCTCCGACTGGTGGAAGGAACGCCACGAAGCGAACAAGGAACGGATCGCTCAGGGAAACGTCGATCTGCTTCTGATCGGCGACTCGATCACCCACGGCTGGGACGGCGGCGGCAAACCGGTCTTCGACTACTATTACGGCGACCGGAATTGTGTGAATATGGGGTTCGGCGGCGACCAGACGGGAAACGTCCTCTGGCGGCTTAACGACGCGCCGATGGAAAAGATTCACCCGAAAGCGGCGATGCTTCTGATCGGGATCAACAACCTGTGGGTCGCCTGCAATCAGAATCCCGCCGACATTCCTCTCGGAATCAAGATGATCGTCGAAAAGCTCGAGAGCCTCTATCCCGACATCAAAATCCTGGTTCTCTTCACCTTTGTCGTCGGTCCCGAAGGGGAACAGCCGACCCGTTCGCGCGTCGCCCTTTCGAACGCGCTGGTTCTGGACATGCTCCGCGACGACCCGCACGTGATCATCAAGGACATCAACTACATCTGGCTCGACGAGGCGAACCGTGTTCCCGCCGAACTGATGGCCGACTTCGTCCATCCGACCGAACTGGGCTACAAGCGCTGGGGCGCGGCGGTCGAACCGGAAATTTCGAAAATGCTCGGCGACACCCCGAAAGCGCCGATGGCCGAATAACACACACCCGCTGGAGACCGCCGGATGAACCGGATCCAAAAGCGTATCCTGCGCTTTGAAACACTGGAAGAGCGCCAGCTCCTGGCCGTCTGTGCCGGGCTGGATCCGGCCGCGTTCCCCGCGCCGCTCTCCTCCGCTGCGGCTCTCCCCCCCGGGCAGCAGATCGGCGATCTCTTTATCGCTTCGACGATCGACGCCGACGGCGACGGGTTCATCGGACCGGGGGAACTTGCGCTGATGAGCGCCGCCTGGTTCCAAGCCGACGGTTCCGAGAACTGGAACCCGGCATGCGACTATGACGGGGACGGGTTTATCGGTCCCGGGGATCTCGCGCTTCTCTCGTCGTCCTGGTTCAAGCCGAACGGGGAACTCCCCGAAAGCACGCTGTCGTATACACTCTACCCGAACAATACCGGCAACTGGATCATTCCCGGCGGCACGTTGGCAAACGTCTCGGCCGCCGGCGGGGTCCTGACCTTCGACACACACAGCGGCTCGGCGGAAGCGCTCTGCGGTTACAGCGGCTTTCCCGGTGATGTGCGCGTCAGCGCCGGCTTCAGAGCGGCCGAACCCGACGCCGCATTTCAGGCGGGAATCAAGCTGGCGGTTCAGGATTCGGGCGCGTGTTACTATGCCGAATTCCAAAATGGCTCGGTCTCTCTCTACTACGTCAGCGCGGGAGGGGCAAAAACCCTTCTCGCCTCGAAGAGTTTCCAGTTCGCTCCCGGTCACGACTCCGTCATCTGGGCACAGCGTTCCGGCAGCCGTCTCGCCTGCGGCATCGGTGATTGTGTCCTGCTCACCGTGACCAACACACGCCTTTCGGGCGGAGAGGTCGGATTCAATGCCGACCAGGGTGTCTCTCAGTTCCGGAACATCTCGGTTCACACCGGTTCGGAACTGTACGACATTGCCCAAAAGACTCCTAACGCCTGCGTCCCGCAGGATTACATGAATACCTCCTGGTGGCGGCAGCGGCACGAAGAGAACATCCGCCGCATCGAACAGGGGAACGTCGATATGATCATGGTCGGCGACTCGATCACACACCGCTGGGATACAACCGGCCAATCGGTTTTCAATTATTATTACGGCGACCGCAACTGCCTTAATATGGGGTTCGGCGGCGACCAGACGGGAAACGTACTCTGGCGGCTTAATGACGCGCCGATGGAGAAAATCCATCCGAAACTCGCGGTCGTTCTGATCGGGATCAACAATCTTTGGGAAGTGCTCAACGAAGATCCGGCCGACGTTGCGCTCGGAACACAGAAGATCATTGAGAAGCTCGAAGACCTCTATCCCGACATTCAGATTCTGGTTCTGGACATTTTCCCGGTCGGACCGAACCTCAGCCAGAACATCAACACACGCTCGATGCAGACGAACGCCCGACTCGCCAAACTGCTGAAAGACGACCCGCACGTCACGCTCAAAAACATCAACGATATCTGGATCGACGCGAACGGGCGCGTCTCCTCAGAACTGCTGGGCGACAATGTTCATCCCACCGAGCTTGGCTACTGGCGCTGGGCCGCCGCCATCGAGCCGGAGATCGCCGCCATGCTCGGCGTAACACCAAAATAGGATCCGGAAACATGATAACCGGGAAGCATTCGCTTTCCATTTCGTTCACACACTAGAAGACTTAAGGATTCGCAGATAATGACACAGTTTTCATCCGGAAAACAAACGCATTTTTTCGCCGCCGCGGTTCTGGCCGCGGTTCTCGTGTTGTCGGCCTGCACCGCCGGCCGCGCCGACGGCGACTGGCTTGCGGGGAACAACAACGATTATCCGGTCAACACCGTTGAATCGGTCCGCGCCGCGATCGAAGACACGCTCGACCGGTACGGCGACGATTACCCCGACGGCGAAGCGTACCTCGACGAGCTCGACGCGCTCGAAGCCGAACCGGAGCACGATGCCGGCTGGGAAGCGCGGTTCGCGGTGTTCCGCCGCAAAGCGCTTCTGGCGAATCCGCTCCTGGACGACCTCAAAATCCTTGTGGTACGTTCGAAGAGCATCGCCGCGCCGAACGACAACTTCCTGACCATCCTGCACGTCTCGCGGGACGGATGGGATAACGAGTTCGCCGTTGTCGATCACCTGCGCAGCGAAAAGCCCGAGATCACCCCGATCTTCCGCCCCGCGAACCGGCGGCCGATCTGCGAACCGGAACTGAACTGGGACGGCAAACGCGTCCTGTTTTCGAGCATTTCCGAAGATAACGGCAACTGGGCGATCTTCGAAGTCGGGATCGACGGCAGGAATCTCAAATGCCTTTCGCCGACCGACCAGCCCGACGTGAACTTCTTCGACGCCTGCTACGCGCCCGACGGCACGATTATCAGCTGCTCGAACGCCGGGCTTCAGGGGCTTCCCTGCATTAACGGAAGCGACCTGATGGCGAACATCTACAAGATCGACCCGGAAACGAAAAAGGTCCGCCAGCTCACGTTCGAGCAGGATTCGGACTGGCATCCGACCCCGCTCAAGAACGGGCGGATCATGTATCTGCGCTGGGAATACAGCGACATCATGCACTATTACAGCCGGATCCTGTTCCACATGAATCCGGACGGCACGAACCAGACCGAGCTGTACGGCAGCGGGTCGTATTTCCCGACCGCGTTCAAGCACGCGCGCGAGTTCCCCGATTCCTCGCGCATCGTCGGGATCGGCAGCGGCCACCACGGCCGCGGCGATTTCGGGCGCCTTCTGATCATCGACCCGACCGTCGGGCGGAAATATCCGTTCCGCTACCATCCGGAATCGAAGGAGTGGGGCGAGCCCCGTTCGCAGCTGGACGTCCATCCGGAAATCCTTCCTTTTGAAGAGACCGGCTTCTATGCCGAAATTCCGCGCCGGGGCGAACATGTGGTCGGCAACGTCGTCGATACACAGTCGACCGGCCTGCGCTACAATTTCATCACGCCCTATCCCCTGGGGGGCGAGTATGTCCTTGTCACCTGCGAAAAGGCGGAAAACCCGGGCACGTACGGTCTCTATCTGGCCGACACGTTCAGCAACATGACGCTCATCACCGAAATCGAAGGGCAGGGGCTCTTCTGGCCGACGCCGATCAAAGAGCAGCCGACCCCGCCGGTCATTCAGGACCGCCGCGCGAAAAACACCGATATGGCGACCATGTTCATCACCAACGTGTATAACGGCGAAGGGACCAAGGGCGTGCCGCCGGGGACGATCAAAAAGCTCCTCCTGTTCGCCTACCATTTCTGCTACCTCGACAGCGGCGGGCACGAATCGGTCGGCGTCCAGAGCAGCTGGGATATCAAGCAGGTGCTCGGCACCGTTCCGGTCGACGAAGACGGCAGCGCCAACTTCACGGTGCCCGCCAACACGTCGTTCGGCATCCTGCCCCTCGATGAAGACGGCGCGGCGGTGCAGATCATGCGTTCCTGGACCGTCGGCATGCCGGGCGAAAAGGCGACCTGCAACGGCTGCCACGAATCGCAGCTTGACATTACCCCCGCCGTGCTCACGAGCGCCTCGCGACGCCCGTCGAGTCCGATCGAAGAGTATTACGGGCCGCGCCGCTCGATGGCGTTCGAGACGGAGCTCTACTACAACGTCGTTTTGAAATACTGCATCGGCTGCCATGACGGAACGAAGGAAGGGCGTCCTTCGTTCGCCACGCCGAAAGAGGCGTACGACAACATCCACCCGTTTGTGCACCGGCCCGGCCCCGAAACCGACATGGACGTCTTCCCGGCGTATGAATTCCACGTTTCGACCAGCGAACTGTGGAAGATGCTCGTCGAAAAGGGACACTACAACGTGAAACTCGACACCGAAGCGAAAAACCGCATCGCTTCCTGGATCGACATGAACGCGCCGTGGCGCGGCAAATGGGACCGGCCCGATCAGGCCGAGCGCCGCCTCGAACTTTCGCAGCTCTATGCCGGCGTTTCCGAAGACTACGAAACCGATTTCGACAAACTCCTCGAAGAGGAGCGCAATAAGCCGAAACCGGAATTCATTCAGCCCGAACCGTACGAAAAGCCGTCTGACACCCTCACCGCCGAAAACTGGCCGTTCGACGAGGCGCAGGCCAAACAGCTGCAGCAGCAGGCGGTCGCCGGCGGCGCCGCCGAAAAGAAGATCGAGCTGGAAAACGGTACCGCGATCGAGTTTGTGCGGATTCCCGCCGGCACGTTCGTGATGGGGTCGCTCGACGGCTATCCCGACGAGAACCCGCGAAGCGTCGTCACCATCGAAAAGCCGTTCTGGATGTCGAAAACCGAAATCACGAACGAGCAGTTCGCCGCGTTCAATCCCGATCATGACACACGTTATCTGGACGAGCACGGCAAAGACCACATCGTGCCGGGCTACATCGCCAACCATCCGAAACAGCCGGTCGCCCGCGTGAGCTGGCTCGAAGCGCTCGAGTTCGTCACCTGGCTGAGCGAAACGTACAGCTGCAATGCCGCGCTTCCGACCGAAGCGCAGTGGGAATGGGCGGCGCGCGCCGGCAGCGGCGAAAAGTTCTTCTTCGGCCCTTTCGAAGCCGACTTCTCGCCGTTCGCCAACCTGGCCGACAGCGACCGCCGTTTCCTCTACGCCCAGTGGGAATCCCCCGCGACGATCCACGTGCGGAATCCCTACCCCGAAGAGAGCGTCTTCCCGCTGCGCGACGACCGCTTCAAGGACAACTGGTTCGTGGTCGATTACGTGGCGCAGACCAAGCCGAACGCGTGGGGCCTGTACGACATGATCGGAAACGTTTCGGAATGGACACGGAGCGACTACAAGGCGTATCCCTACGCCGACAGCGACGGCCGGAACGCCTACGACACGGCAACGAAGAAGACCGCGCGCGGCGGCTCCTGGGCCGACCGGCCGAAAGTGACCGGCAGCGCAACCCGTTACGGCTACCAGCCGTGGCAGAAGGTCTACAACGTCGGAATCCGCGTGATTCTCGAAGAGTAGCACGCAAGTCTCAAAAAGAGGGGGGAGTTTCCCCCCCTCTCTTTTTCCTTTTTCTTCCTCCTGTTTTCCAAAGGAAATCGTCATGAACCCGGTAAAGAAACTTCTTTTAACGCTTTTAACCATACTTCTTCTCGCACTCGGCGGAAACGGGTGTGTCCGAGGATTCGGAAAGCCTGTCCGGATGAAGGCGGACCTGGTCGTCACCACCCTCGACGATGCCGTTGACGAAACCGACGGGCTCCTCTCGCTGAGGGAAGCGATCGCCCAAGCCGCGAAAGGGGATCGCATCGGATTCGACGATTCCCTGGCAAAGGGAGACCGGACCATACGGCTCAAAGAGGGAGAGCTGGAAATCGGCAAACCGCTCACAATCGACGCCGAATCGGTCGGCGGAATCACGATCGATGCGGGGGGGAAGAGTATGGTCTTCCTCATCGCCGAACTCCCGTTCAATTTTCAGACCATCGCGAGGGGGCGCGACGAGCTCGTTGTGGAGCTGAACGGCTTAACCGTTACCGGCGGAACCGGCCAGGGCACCGAAAGGGAGAATCCGGGCGGCGGCGGAATTTTCAACGCCGGAAAGCTGACGGTCAGGAACTCGGTCATCAAGGGAAACTCGGGCGGGATCGTCAATTGTTACGCCAACCTGACACTCATCAATACAGTCGTTTCCGGAAATACATCCAAGTTCGGCGGCGGTGTGCTCAATGGCGACGGCAATTTGACGGTCATCAACTCGACCATTGCCGGAAACCGCGCAGAGATCAGCGGCGGGGGAATCGACAATTCAAAGACCTTAACCCTCATCAACTCGATTGTCGCATGCAACTCCGCGAAATTCGACAACGACATCCACTCGATTCATCCGTTCACGAACGAGAACAATATCATCGGTATCGACCCCGGCTTTGCGGTCCCCCCCGTCTTTGAAGAGGATAAACTCACCAACGCCGATACACTGGACCTTACGCTTGCCCCCAGAAGCGCCGCGATTGACCGCGGAACCAATGATGCGGTCAAAACGGAAACCGACTGCGCGGGAACCCCCCGTATTTATGCCGCGCTGAAAGAGCCGGCAACAGTCGATATCGGCGCGTATGAATACCAGAAACGCATTGAGCAGGGCGCCAAAGAAACCCCCTCAACAATCGTCACCACCAACGCCGACATCATCGACGAGACCGACGGGATGATCTCCCTGCGGGAAGCGGTCCTCTACGCGCAGGAAGGAGAAACCGTCACCTTCGACGCCGCGCTTTCCGGACAGACAATCGCGCTGGCGGGTTCTCCGGTCATGATCGACAAGAGCCTGACCATCGACGCGTCCGGCACCGAGGGGATCACGCTTGACGGTCAGGGCCAATGCCAAGTCCTTCACATTGAGGGGAAGACGGAAAATATTGAAACAAAACTGATCGGTTTCGCGGTGAAAAACGGAAAGGCCAGCCAAGGGGGGGGGATCTTCAACACCGGAAAGCTTTCCGCGTCAAAGATGACGATTGAGGGGAACTCGGCCCGTAATGGAGGCGGCATATACAGTACCGGAGAGCTGGAGCTCGACAGCTCGGCCGTCACCGGAAACTCCGCAACGGGCACCACCGGAGGCATTCTGATCCATATCGACTACGACATTAAACAAGAGCAGGAAGATGCCCGCCGAAACGGCGGTTTTCCTCAAAGAAAAGAGCGAATTTCAACCATTAGAAATACAACGATTTCAAACAATACCTCCGAATCATTCGGCGGCGGGCTTTCGACAGACGGAGCCGGCATCCTTCGGATCGAGAAATCGGTCATTGCCGACAATTCCATCACCGGCGAGCACGGCGGCGGAGGAGGCATTGCGGCCTTCGGGAACATCAAAGTCTTCGATTCCGTCATTTCGGGAAATTCCGCACCCGGAGGCCAGTTCAACGGCGGGGGCGGAATTCAGAATGTCAGCAACATGGAGCTTACAAACACAAAAGTCATCAACAATATCGGGAACAACGGCGGCGGGATCGATAATGTCGACCACCTCATTCTCACCAACACAATCATCGCCGGAAACAAAGCGTATAATTCCGGCGGCGGAATCGCGAACCATCTCAATTGGGTAAAGGCGTTCAATTCCGATATTACGGGAAACACTGCAGATCTTTCCGGCGGCGGCATCTCCACCGGAAAAGGACAAATCGAACTGACCAACTCGATTGTGGCGCTCAACGTTTCCGAAACCGACAACGACATTCACGAAGAGCCGGGCGGAAGTGTTTCGATAACCAACTGTCTTGTGGGTACAGATCCCGGTTTTACGGACGGCCCCGTCCTGGAAGGGGATAAACCCGTTCTCCCGCCGGAACCCGGCTTCTCGCTCAAAGAGGGCAGTCCCGCCATCGACGCCGGAACAAGCGACTCGGTCAGTACCCGCACCGACTTTGCCGGGAATCCGCGCATCGCCGGCGATGCGGTTGACATTGGCGCGTATGAATTCCCAAGCTCACAAGCAGCCGGCGAACAGCCCTGACATTTCGCCGAAAAACTGAACAGGAGGTTACGTTTCTCACCATGCAGCGCAGCGCCGGTATTCTTCTTCCCCTCTTTTCCCTGCCCGGCACACCGTGGACCGGGTCGCTCGGGCGCGGCGCGCGGGCGTTCGCCGATTTTCTGGTTTCGGCGGGATGCCGCTGGTGGCAGATGCTCCCGATCGGCCCGATCGATATGTGTAACTCTCCCTACTCGAGTGCTTCGGCGTTCGCGGGCGAGACCCTCTACCTCGATATTGATGAGCTCATCGAAGAGGGGCTGCTCGACCCCGCCGACCGGCCGGCGTTGAGCGGGGAATCCCCTTCCCTTTCATCCGTACGCAGCGCCGACTACCCCAAAGCGCGCCGGCTCCGTACCGAGCTCTGGCGCAAAGCGTTCAGCCGTTACCGCGCCGGGAACGGCGGGGCACGGTACCGCGCGCGGGAAGAGGCGTTTTTCGCCGAAAACCGGTTCTGGCTCGACGATTACGCGCTTTTCCGCGTCCTGAGCGGCCGTTTCGGCACGAACAGCTGGCCGACGTGGCCGGAAGAGTTCCGATCCCGCCGGAGCGAGGCGCTGGAATGTGCGGCCCGCGAAGAGGCCGACCAGATCGCCTACCACCGGTTCACCCAGCTGATTTTCGATACACAGTGGACTTCGCTCAAAGAATACTGCAACACAAGAGGGGTCGCGCTCCTCGGCGACGTGCCGATCTACGTCGGCGGGGCGAGCGCCGACACCTGGGCGAACCGGGACCTCTTTCTGCTCGATGCCGGCGGGCAGCCGGTCCGGATTTCGGGTGCCCCCGCCGACGCCTTCAATCCGGACGGGCAGCGCTGGGATTCCCCCCTCTACAATTGGGACCGGCTCCGCGAGACCGGTTACGGCTGGTGGCTACACCGGCTCGGAAAGACGCTCAGCCGTTTTGATGCGGTCCGGCTCGACCACTTTATCGGGTTCTACAATTACTACAGTTTTCCGGTCGAAAAGCGGGATCGTTCCCTGCCGCTCCGGCCCGACGAACCGACCGGCGGCCTTACCCCTTCCACGAAGATCGACACCGACGGCGGGTTTTGGACCGCCGGACCGCGGGAAGATTTTCTCGACACCGTTTTCGCGCGGTTTCCGAAAGAGGCGTTCATCGCCGAAGATCTGGGCGTCATGACACCCGGCGTACACGCACTGCGCGACCATTACGCCCTTCCCGGAATGCGCGTTCTCGTCTTCTCGTACGAAAACCGCAGCCCGGACGACCCCGACCCGATGGGGCTCGCTCCGGCCGTCTCGGTCGCGTGCAGCGGCACCCACGACACACAAACCGTGCGCGGCTGGCTCGAAGAGATCCGCCGCCCCGACACCCCGATTCCGGTCAGCTATCAGGATGTCTCCCGGCTCTTCAGCCGTTTCCTGACAAGCGGCGGGGGACCGCAGGCGGCTCCGGCGCCGGAAGAGACGCCGGACCCCGGCCGGCTCACGCTCGGCGCGGTGCGGGACGTACTCGCGTCCCCCGCCGAGACGGCGCTGGTGCCGATCCAGGATTTTCTCGGACTCGGCGATGAGGCCCGGATCAACTTCCCCGGCAAAAGCGAAAACAACTGGCTCTGGCGCTTGGGCGAAACCGACCTGACCCCCGAGCTCGCCGGGTCGATCCGGCGGGAACTTGCGGCAGCGCGGCGCGATTAAACGCCCCCGGCCGTTACGGCGGCAAAGAGTCCTTGCCGCAAGGCGGGAGACCGTTCCGCGCGCCCCGGAACGATGGAGCGGTCCCTGAAAAGTTTTCCGAAAATAATCCGATCGGCGGGTTTCCTCCCGCTGAAATTTATGGGATAATATGATACACGGTACGGAAATACCGTTCGCGCGCCGAGATAACGGTCCGGATCAAACTTAAACGGCCGAAGAAAGCCTTTATTCCCCGGGAGTGCAAACCATGAAACCCCGCGCTCTTTTTATCTCATTTCTCTGTCTGCTCCCCGTTTTCATTTTGCCGAAAGCGGTCTTTCCCGGCGATTCCGAAAAAGACGCGCCCCCGCCAAGTCTTGCCGGCGCCGAAAAAGGGAATATCACCCTCGAAGAACTGATCCGGAAAACCGAAGCGGCCTATGCCGAAACGCTGAACGGGCTCGAACCGCAGGAGCTGGGAATTACCGTCGAAGCACGGGGACCGGGGGAGAAACATCCGCCCGGTTCCTCGACGATAATTTACGACAGGGGCCGCTGTGTTGCGGAACGTTTTTCTCCCCCGGAGGAGGAACAGGAAAAGAAAAACGGGGACCAGGTTACCGGACTTAACGACCGCTATCTCTTTGTGATCGACGGAAACCGTCTTGCCGGGGAATGGAATCTTGTCAGAGCGGGTTTTCTCGACAAGAAGACGGACCCCGCCGAATGGCTTGCCGACCGCGACCGGGTCCAGAACAGCTCTTACGGGCGTTTCCCCCACCTTTTTCTCCCGTTCCGGCTCGTGGGTGACTGCTGCCTCCTCGATGTTCTTCGAACCCCGGAACTGGAGATTGAGTCGCTTGAAGCCGAGGAGGATAACGGGGTCCGCCTCTCGTATAAAATCCGTTCCGGCGCCGAGCCGGTCCGCCGGCTTTATCCGATTGAGGGCGGAACCATCCGCCTTACCGCCGATTTCCTCGTAAAGGAATCGTCGGTACGCCTTGCTCTCCCTGATTACGAACCTCTGACGATTGTTAACGAGTATGCCGAACCCCGCGAAGCCGGGCTCTTCCCGCTTGTCCGGCATACGGAAACTTCCGGCGGCGGCGATACGGCTTCTACACACGTAACCGAAGTCAGCGCGTCGAGACTGAAACCGGTTCCCAGGAAGCGGTTTACCCTCTCCTACTACGGACTGCCGGAAATCGAACGCGCGTCGCGTCCCGCCGGCGGGATTCGGATTGTTATCGCGGGTTTGGGATTCCTCCTGACCGTTACGGCGCTCTGCCTCATTTACCGGAAACGGCGGCACGCTTCCGAAAGGGAAAACAAATGAAAAAGATAGCGGCCTTCGCGGGACTTGCCCTTTTCGCGGTTCTTGCCGCGGCGGGGTTTCTTCTGACCGAAAGAGGACGGACGGCGCTCGAACGGCTCTATTACGGCAGACCCTTTGTAATCTATCCGGACCGGATTGATCTGGGCGATTGCGAAGCGGGCGCAGAGATGACGGCGACATTTTACCTGAAAAACCTTTCCGGCCGCGAAATCTCGATTATCGCGGAAAAATCGACCTGCCCGTGTCTCTTTTCCGTGAATCTGCCCCTGACCGCCGAACCGGGCAAAACGGCGGAACTGAAAGTCTGCGCGCGGCTTTCGAAATACGCCCCCGATTACGATCACGCCCTTTTGCTGACGGTCGCCGAACGCGGGGAGGCGCTGGCGATCTGTCCGGTCCGTGTTACGGCGTCCGTTCCCGAACCGCTTGAACCGACACAGGAGGAAATCGACGCCATCACGGAGAATCTCAAAAAACCGTCCCCGAAGGGGGACGGCGGTCCGGCCGCGGATTCTTCCGGACCATAAACGGATCGGCGGCGCACGAATGCGGATTTCACGCCGTTTTCGACGCGCCGCGCCGATCCGGAATTTTCTCGGACTCGGCGATGCCGCCGGGATCCTTAAAGGTCTGCCGGGGGTGACGGCGGAGGAGATTCCGGAGAACTGACGCTGTACACTGTCTGCGCCGCCTGGGACTCGCTCGGACACGCCAGTTTGAAACAGGACGTGATCAGCACAAACGGGAGGAGCAGGAGCATAATGCAACCCCACCCCTTTAAGCTCTCTTCGGAAAGCTGGGGGCCTTTGGGGGTGTAGTCGTGAGAGTGGTCTTGGGGTATTTTATTCTCCAATAACGCGGGACCGTACCTGTCCGACGGCGGTGAAAACAGTCCATGGCCATTATCGCCGCATGGAATCAAAAATCAATAAGGTCGGCGATCAGGATGTTTCCCGGCTCTTCAGTCGTTTCTTGACAAGCGAAAAAAAATCACGTACACTCTCGGTGCCGAAAGCCCCGGCGGACCCCGAACCTCGCCGGGTCGATCCGCCGGGAACTCGAGAAGGCAAAACGAATATCGTACCCCTCCGAGAAGGGAATCAGCAAATGCACAGAGTGAAAAGCGCGTTTTTTCTCACGATCCTCCTGGCGGTGATCTTTCCGGCGCAAACCGCGTTTGCCCAGCCTGCCGAAGAGCCTGAAAAGACGCGAAAGGAGATTGACTCCGCGTGGACGGCGTATCTCAACTCGCTGAAATCGTTTTCCGGCAGAAAAGAACGGCATTTGACAGGTTCGGACGGTTCAAACGACGACTCCATCGATGAATTCTTTATTTCCCCCCCGTATATCCTAAGCGTTTTCTTCGACGAGGAAACGAATCCCCGATCGGTTGCCGTCTCCAATCCGAAATATTACGCCCACATCAGGTACGACGGCAAAAGGGCTCTGCTCAACGATATTGTCAAACTGGAAGATTCCGACCGGCTCGGGGGGGATTGGTTTGACAATGAAGAGCTGAACGAAAATCTCACTCTCCGCTGCAGTAAAAGCCGGACAAACAATCGGATCATCGGTCTCTTGGGTGACCCTCTTCGCATCTTCCCCTTCTGGCTTCCCGGACTGCTGAAAGACGAACGGTTCACTTTTGCGATAACGGAATCCGTGCAGGATGGCGGCCGGCGGACCGCCGCCGTTTCGTTCACCGGCGATCCCCCAATCCGTGTGAGCCCGATACACGAAATGCTTGAAGTGAAACTCACGCTCATGCCGGAACATTACTGGCTCCCGGTCAGGGCGGAATGCCTTGTGATCGAATGCGGAGAAGAAATACACGTCACCCTCGAAAACGAATACGACTTTCATTTCAGCGTTCCCGTCTTAACGCGGCAGACCCGAAAAATCGAGGGAGCTTATACGGGCGAAGAAGTGATCACGGTTACCGGCATCAAAGAGAACATCACCGTTGACCCGAAAGACTTTACCCTCGCCCGCTGGGGATTGCCGGAACCGGAATTCGGGGGATTGCCCGAGGACCTGGTCCGGGTTATATTGATTATCCTTGGGAGCGTATTCGTCGCAGCCACGCTCGTTCGGTTTTATCGGAAAAGACGGCCAAGCGTTCAGTGAGGAAATTACGACTGGAAAAGGGAAGAAAGATGAACAAGAGCAGAATGGCGTTTCTCGTTTTCCTCGTCGCGTTCGGACTCCTGGCGCAGACCGCGTTTGCCCAGTCCTCCGAAGAGATTGAAAAGACGCGAAAGGAAATTGACTCCGCGTGGACCGAGTATCTCAATTCGCTGAAATCGTTTTCCGGTAAAAGGAAACGTCATATAAGCGACTCGGACGGCGATACAAGAGATTCGGCCGCTGAGTTTGTGTTGTCCCCGCCTTACATCCTCTCCACGACTGTTCATGACGTTAGTGACGGGAACAGCGTGAAAACTTCGAGCCTCTATAATCCCAGATATTACGCCCTTGTCGAAGAGAACGGCGTAAACGTAAATCTCAAGTGGGTCGTCAAAATCGAATATTCAGACCGTCTTCAAAAGGAGTCCTGGTTCGACCATAAAGATGATATCACACAATATACCAGTGATCTCATGACAAACAACGGGGTTCTGGGGAACATGGGCAAGCCGCTGCGGCTCCTTCCCTTTTGGATTCCCGGCCTGATCAAAGACGACCGTATCGTCATCGACAAAATCGAATATTCGCAGGAAGACGGCCGCCGGATCGCCGTTGTGACATCAAAGAGCAATACACCGGTCAAGGTAGGTCCTGTTCATGACATTCTTGAATTCAAACTCACCCTCATGCCGGAACATTACTGGCTCCCCCTCCGGGCCGAATGCCGTGCCCTTGAATTCGGCGAACCGTTTCAGGACGCCTGCGAAAATGAGTATGATTTTGATCAGTTCAGCATTCCCGTTCTGACACGGCAGACCCGAAGGGTTGACGGCGACGAAACGTGCGACGAAGTCACCGTCTATACCGACATCAAAGAGAACATCACCGTTGACCCGAAAGACTTCACCCTCGCCCGCTGGGGATTGCCGGAACCGGAATTCGGGGGATCGTCCGAAAAACTGATCCGGATTCTGCTGATCGCACTCGGCAGCGCGCTGATCCTGACCGCCCTGTTCCGGCGCTGCCGGAACCGGCGGCAAACCCTTTTGTCAGACAAACAGACCCTGAAGGAGCCATGATGAAACTGCTCTCCGTTTTTCCCCATTTCCTCTCGCTTTGGACGCTGGCGCTTCTCTTCTGCGGCGCGGCCGCCGCCGCGCTGGAATACCCGACAGCGCGCACCGTCGATCAGACCGACGAGTATTTCGGCACAGCGGTCGCCGACCCCTACCGCTGGCTCGAAGATGACCGGTCCGCCGAAACCGCCGCCTGGGTGCAGGCCGAGAACCGGCTGACCGGCGCGTATCTGCAGCAGATTCCGTTCCGCGAAGAACTGCGGGGTGAAATGACCCGGCGGTTCGATTACGTGAAATACTCGGTTCCGTTCAAAAAGGGAGAGCGTTTCTTCTATTTCAAAAACGACGGGCTGCAGAATCAGGCGGTTCTCTACACGTCGGACTCTCTTGAAAACGAGGGAAAGGTTCTTCTCGACCCGAACACCCTTTCCGAAGACGGCACCGCGGCGCTGGGAACCTGCTCGGTCTCGAAAGACGGAAAGTACCTCGCGTATACCATTTCCCGCGCCGGATCCGACTGGCAGGAAGCGCACGTCCTGAACATTGAAACCGGAGAGCCCCTTGCCGACCGTCTCGAATGGATCAAGTTTTCGTCTCTGGCGTGGCAGGGGGACGGCTTCTATTACAGCCGGTATCCCGCGCCGGAAGAGGGGAAGGACTTTACCGCGAAGAATGAGTTTCATCAGGTCTGGTACCACCGGGCCGGCACCCCGCAATCGGAGGACCGGCTCGTCTGGCTCGACCGGGAACACCCCGAACGCACCTGCGGCGCCTCGACCGACGAAGACGAAACGGTTCTCTTTCTGAGCGAAGGGGAATCGACCTACGGCAACCGGCTTCTGGCGCTCGATCTGACCCGGCCCGATGCGGAGTTTACCGAGATCTATCCCGCGTTCGACGCCGAATCGTTTCCGCTCGGCGTGCTGAACGGAAAGTATTACATTCTGACCGATTACCGCGCGCCGCTGCGCCGTGTGGCCGCGGTCGATCCGAAGAATCCCTCGCCGGAGAACTGGACCGACGTGATTCCCGAATCGGACAACCTCATTTCCGACGCGGTCATCGCTGGCGGCCGTCTGGCGGTCGTCTATCTGAAAGACGCCGCCGAAGAGGGTGTGATATACTCATCCGGCGGGGAAGAGACCGGCCGCATCGAGACGCCGACGCTCGGCATGCTTTCCCTTTCCGGCGAAAAGGACAGCAGCGTTCTCTATTACGGGTTCACGTCGTTCGCGCACCCTTCCGAAAAATACGCGCTCGATCTCGAAACCCAAAAAACCGAACGGATCTTTCAGACGCAGCTCACCCTCAATCCCGGCGATTACACCACCGAACGGGTCTGGTACACAAGCAAGGACGGAACCCGCGCGCCACTCTTTTTAACCTATAAAAAGGGGGTGCAGCCGACCGGCGCGAACCCGGCGCTCCTGTACGGATACGGCGGATTCAACATCAACATGACCCCCATGTTCAAGCCGGAATGGACCGTCTTTCTCGACCGCGGCGGAGTGCTGGCCGTCGCAGTTCTGCGCGGCGGCGGGGAATACGGCGCGTCCTGGCACGAGGCGGGGACCAGGGAACGGAAACAGAACGTGTTCGACGATTTCATCGCCGCCGCGGAATACCTGATTTCCGAAAAGTGGACCTCGCCCGACCATCTGGCGATCCTCGGCCGGTCGAACGGCGGCCTTCTGGTCGGCGCCGCCATGACCCAGCGCCCCGACCTGTTCAAGGCGGCGGTGCCGGGCGTCGGCGTCCTGGACATGCTTCGGTACCACAAGTTCACGATCGGCTGGGCGTGGGCGGCCGATTACGGCACCAGCGAAGAGAGCCCGTCGATGTTCGCCGCGCTTTACGCCTACTCGCCGCTGCACAACATTAAGCCGGGCGTCAGATACCCCGCCGCACTCATTCTGACAGGCGATCACGACGACCGCGTCGTGCCGGCGCACTCGTTCAAATTCGCGGCCACACTCCAGGCCGCGCTCGAAAAGAGCGAAAATGCCGCGCCCGCACTGATCCGGATCGACACCAACGCCGGTCACGGCGGAGGAAAGCCGACCTCGATGCAGATCGACGAAAACACCGATATTTTCTCGTTCATCCTCTGGGAAACGAAATAGATACGGAACTGCGGGAACAGTCGCCCCCGGCGGCGCTTTCCCGCCCGGCCAACCCCAAGCTCCTCTACTCAACAGCCGATCAGCGCAGAGCGGGCAGGGAGCCCCCCATTCTACAAATGGGGGAGGGACCCGCCCGCTTACGATAAGCTGAAACACACATTCACTAAACCCCCACTCTAGAAGTGGGGGTTTCGGTTCGGTACCCCCGGAAAGCTTAGCTGCGGCTTCCCGAACACCCAGCTCACCGCCCCCCCGCGGGAACAGCGAAGCGTCTTCCCTCCCCCTAAAACACTTCCGGTATACAAGCGGCGTTCGAAAGGCGGTCGCCGAGCCCGAGAATCCAGTTATACCCGTTGCTCTGCTTCAGGATCACCATGTCGTCGACCGTTTCCAGCACGGTGCCGACAAAAGAGCCGACCGCAAGTTCCCCGCCGACCGGCACCACAATCGTTTTGCCCGTCGTCTGAACCCGCCATCGGGTTTCGGTCTTTTCGCCGGCGGCCGTATGGGTGGTCGGAATCGCCGAAAGAACCGTCCAGTCCGCGTCGTCCACGCCGGGCCGCGAGAACTGGAAAACGTTGTAGCGCGACATCGGCTGATACGCCTTCCAGGGATTCGACGCAAGCCGGCTGTAAAACGCGTTCGGGCCGGGAAGGAGCGTCTGGTTCGGAACCGGCTGGTTCGGGTCGATTTTCGGCATGGTCGCGCCTTCGATCAGAAACGCAACCGTGAGAAGGCTCGAGGTTTCTTTCGTCTGAATATCCAATGAGTCGATGCGGTGCAGGAACCCCGTCCAGGAAAACTCGTACAGGAACCGGTAAAGCTGTTCGGCGGTACATTCGGCGCGCAGCCGGAAGAAATGGGTCATCAGGCCGTTGTTCACGGAACTGTTTCCGACCGAAATCTGCGTCTGCTTAAATCCGCTGAACTCGGCCAGCTGGGTCAGCCAGATCTGGTACTGCAATTGCGCCTCGTTGACCTGCATGGGGAACGAGCGCGTGTACAGGTTCATGCTGTTCCGGATCGTATTGCGCATGGTCTGAATCTGATTCCGGCCCGCGTCGATCTGTGATTCGAGGCCGGCCCGCTGTTCGGCGATCGCTTTGCGCGGCTGTGCGTATTGCGATTTCCAGAGTTTCGGGCCGAAAAATCCGGCGGCCGCGGCAATCAGAACCAGAATGATAACAGCGTTGCGGAGCGATTTCACCGGTTCACCTCCCCTCCTTCAGCCTGCGGCTGCCGGGAACCGGCGGACTCCCGCCCGTCGACCGGCTGACCGTAGAATTCCGGCTTCTGCGGCGAGACCGCGCGCAGATCGTCCGGAAGTTTCCTGAGATAATCCTGCGCCGAACGGCGTTTGCAGAAGATCACCGCCTGAAAATTGTACTCGGCCGACCGGGCGGTTTCATCGCCGGTGACCGCCGGAACCTGCACCGCGCCGCGCGAATTGATTCCGAACGCGTTATCGGCGGTCATGTTCCGGTAGAACCGCTGATAGACCTGCGGTTCGGTAATCTTCGCGCTGATGATAAACACAGGGCAGTTATACATCGGGTCGAACCCGTTATACGCCATTCGGGAAATCAGCAGATCGGGCGCGGGAGGAAGGCGCAAAAGGATATCGCGCAGCTCGTCGAGAACCGTTACCCCGTACCGTTCCCAATTCTGGGTGTTTTCCAGAACGGAATACTGCGGCTGAAGCTGGGCGTATTCCCCCTGCAGTGCGGCAAGATCCTTCGCCAGAGCCGCGGTTTCATTGTTCAGGCGGACCAGATCTTTCTTGTTCCAGTACCACAGATAGGCCAGACCCCCCGCGCACACCGCCAGGAGCAGAACCAGCGGCAAGGTGAAATTCGGCGGTTTCGGCTTCTGGCGCGGATGAAGCAGATCGAGAACCGGGCGCGGCTTCTTTCCCCGTTCCGCCAGAAGCGCGCCGACCAGCGGCGCGAACCGCGCCGCGTCTTTAATCGCTTCCGGCCTCGCCGCAACCTGCGGAAGGGTCCAGGGGGAAACCGTCTCGGCGCCGATTTCGCGTTCGGCCAGTTCGGCGATCAGCGGTTCGTACTCTTCCTGTTCCCCGAACAGAAAAACGGTGCTGATCGGTTCCTCGCCGGCAACAATCCGGCACGTCCGGGTAATTTCGGCGGCAAGCCGCTTTTGGCGCTCGTCGCCGGCAAGCTCGGAATCGACCTGTACCGCGCGGAAATAGGCGGGCGCTCCCTCCCGGAAAAGGGCGAAACCGACCTCGTCGGCCCCTTCCTGAACCAGAAGGAACGGCTCATCGGCGCCGATCTGCCCGGAAAGGACAAATTCGGCCAGCGCGGTTAAGCGGAGTTCGATTTTCGCGGGCCGGCGCCCCGCGGCGGAACAGAACGTGCGGAGATTCCGCAGTTCGGCCCGGGAGATCGAGGCGGAAAAGATTTTTCCCGTATTGCTTTTCGGTTCCGCGGCGAGAGGAACAAAGTCGAGCGGATACCCTTCGGCGTAGACGGTCGAATCGCGCAAAACCTGGTTTTTCACCACATCGGGAAGTTCCGACTCGGCCAGCCGGGGAAGAGAAAGATTGAGCAGCTCAACCCGGTCGCGCGGAATGCAGAGGATCACCGGCGCCGAGGGAACCCCGTCGCGCCGCAGCAGGCGTTTCAGAACCTGCCCGCGCCGCACCGAAAGCGGGTCTTTTACCGATACGGCTTTCGGAGACCGCGCGCTTTTCGGTTCCGGCAGATCGCCCGGCAGATTCCCTGCATCCCCCCCGGCGCCGGACGGCGCCTCTTCGGCCTCGGCCGGCGCGGTTTCTTCCCCCGGCTCCCCTTCGGAAAGGGCCTCTTCGGCGGGTTTTTCCGACGCGGACCCTTCGTCCGAATCCGAAACCGGCGCGGCGCCCGACTTGAGGAGAGTCAGCTGATCCCCCGAAACCGTCCCGTAAAGGTAACGGACCTCGGAATGATCCCAATCAACCGCCAGAAATCGCGCCATAATCTTTACGCTCCTTACCGATCTGCCGCCTGGCCTCGAATCGCGTGCCCCCCTTTTCGGGAGGTTCCGCCGCGAAAAGAATCGGCCAAACCCCGGGAAAAAACGAAATTCCCTATCTATTAATGATAACTTACAAAATTTAGAAAGTCCAGTATATTTCGGCAGGTTTGACGGAAAGAGGGGGCCTGCGGGGGGGCTGATTCCTCTTGTCCGAGCTATGCCGAGAGGTTAGAATAAGGGGCGCGGCAGATCCTGACCGGAGTGAAAGAACGCTTTTTTGCGGAGCGCGGCATGGCAAATCGTTACATCATCCTCGGCGCGGGGGGATTGGCAAGAGAACTTTACCATAACCTTCGCGAGCAGTACGCCCGCCAGTCCGGGCGGGGGAATGCGCCTGTCTGCGCCGGGTTCCTCGACGACGCCAAAACCGAAATGGCGGCCGGCTACCCGCCGATCCTCGGCACAATCAAAGGGCACCGCCCTTCCCCGGAATATGACTACTACCTCGGGGTCGGCGTCCCCGAAGTCCGCCGCCGCGTCTCCCTCCTTTTCCGCGGTTACGAGCATCTCTTTCCCGCATGGCACTCGACAAGGAATGCCGGGCAGCTTGCCGAACGGAGGATTGAAGTCGGCTGCGGAACCCTTATTGAGCAGGAAGTCCTTTCGTGCGACATAAAAATCGGCAAGTTCGCGCTCGTCCGGGGAGTCGTCGGCCACGATGTCCGGATCGGCGACTACTGCGAAATCTCCACCGGCTCGTCGATTTTGGGGGGAACACTCATCGAAGAGGGAGTTCACGTCGCGGCGAACTGCGTTACGGCTCCCGGCGTGCGGATCGGCGCGTGGTCGAAAATCTCCGCCGGTTCCGCCGTCATGAAAGACGTTCCCCCCTGTTCGCTGGTCGTCGGCGTCCCGGGCAAAATCCACACCGAGTTTTTCCTGCCGCCGGAATAAACGGCGCCGCCGCGGCGCCGGAGCCGATTCGGTTCCTCTTGCCCAAGACAGATGTAATGACTAGAATAAGGCCGCTGAGCCCCAGGGTTCAGGCTGTTTCAGGGCGCCCGCCTAAGTTTCCTTCCGGTCATAGATCAGAGTTCCTGATCCGCAGACGGCCGGAAACCGCCGAAAATACTAGACCTTTAATTTTTGAAAACCCTAAAAACACAGAAAGTCTGGTAAGATGACACTCGACGCTTTTATCGGTCATTTCAAAGAGCTTTTCAACGAACCGGGCGATATGCGTCCCGAAACCGAATTCAAAAATCACCCCGAATGGAGTTCCCTCGTCGGACTTTCGGTGATTTCGATGGTCGATGAACAGTACGATGTCACCCTCAAAGGGCGGGATATTCTCAATGCCGCGACCATCGAAGACCTTTTCAATACGGTCAAGGAAAAACAGGACTGATGCCTTTCTTCCCCTATAGCGTACCAGGAATCCGAATCGCCGGAATCGCCGCCGCCGTACCGGCCGAATCGGTACCCCTTTCCTCTTTTGCCGACCGGTTCGAAAAAGACTATATCGAAAAGTTTTCGGCCACGTCGGCCATCCGGCAGATCCGGTGCACCGCACCCGGGCAAACCGCTTCGGATCTCTGTTTTGCCGCCGCCGAGAATCTCCTCGAAACACATCAGATCGGCCGTTCCGAAATCGGGCTTCTGGTCTTCGCGACCCATTCGCCCGACTACCGCTGCCCCGCCACCGCGTGCGTATTACAGGATCGTCTGGGGCTTTCGTCCGGCTGCGGCGCGTTCGACCTCGGACTCGGCTGTTCCGCCTATCCCTACGCGCTCCTCACCGCAGCTTCGCTCCTGACGATGTCCGGCGCCCGTTACGCGCTCATCCTTGCGGGCGATACCCTGACCAAGGTCACCGGAAAGCGCGATCGCTCGACCGTGATGCTTTTCGGGGACGCCGGTTCGTGCACCCTTCTCGAAAAAGCTGACGGCTGCACAATCCAGGGGCTTTTAAAATCGGACGGCTCGGGATACCGCGACATCATCATTCCGGCGGGGGAAATGCGCAATCCCTCTCCTCCCCGCCGCGACGAAGAGACCGCCGACGGCTGTACCCGTTCGCTCTACGATCTGACGATGAACGGAATGAACGTCTTTTCCTTTTCGATCGGTCCGGTCCCCAAAGCGGTCAAAGAGTTTTACGCCGCAACCGGCACCGGCGCCGCCGATTACGACCTTTTCGCCTTTCATCAATCGAACAAACAGATTATCGAAAAGATCGCCGGTAAAATCGGCGCCCCCGCCGAAAAAATTCCGCTCTGTCTGGAAGAGTACGGCAACACATCCTCGGCTTCGATTCCGCTGGCGCTGAGTTCCGCGCTCGGCGGCGATCATTCCGACAAACCGCTCAACACCCTCTTCTGCGGGTACGGCGTCGGCCTTTCGATCGGGATTGCCGCCGCGCCGATCCGGCCCGGCGAAATCCTTCCCCCAATCGAAACCGACGCCTCGTTCCCGGAAGGGGTCATCAATAGCCTTTCCGACATGGAAGAAGACTGAACCGGTTCAAGCCCGGAGCTTTTCAGGCACTTCGACTGAAGAGAACCCTGGCCGGCGGTTTTCCTCTACCCCTCCTGCGGCAGCCCTTCGCTGTCTTCGCTTTCGGTGTCGCCGATCCGGACCGAATGGAAATCCTCGTTGGTCAGGTACTCGATCAGGTCGCCTGCCCGTTCGGTAAACGACTGGAAGTAATGGTCGCGGATAAAGAGGAGGAACTGCCGCTTCTGCGTCATGCCGAGCGGAACGCGGCCGACAATCTTTTCGAAAATCTCGGATTCGGAACGCAAAAGCGGCTTGAGCCCGCCCCCGCCGGCAATCTTGAAAAACTGCGCGCCGACCAGCCGGTGCCCCTCGTCGGTCTCTTTGACGTTCCCTTCGGCAAGCACAAATTCCCCCTGTTCCGGAATGAGCGATTCGGCGCTTCGTACTGGGACAAACCCGTGGCTCGTCTGATACTGCCACCCTTCCCCGCGCTTCCAGTAGGCCAGAAGCCGCTCGTTATTTAAGATGACGTAAATGTTCGAAAAGGCGATCCGGCGGGGAACCCCTTCGGTCTGAATCAGAGTCGGCAGATCGTCAACCACAATCTGCGCCGAGTGCGGCGGGGGCGTTTCCTGGGGCTGAATCGTGATGATAGTGCCGCATTTCGGGCATTTCCCCCGTTTTCCCAAATAGGTATCGGGAGCGCTCATCGCGCTTTTGCATCCGGGACAGACCAGTTTAATGACCATAATCAGCGTTCCTTTCTCGAAAAACCGAGCCTCACTCCCCCCGTTTCGGAACCGTGCGTTCTCCCCTTTCATTCTAATTCGCTTCAGGCCCAAAAACAACGTTTCCCGCGGCACGGAGTGAAAATTTTAGCGGTTATAGCGATTATCCGAAAAAATAGAGAAAGCTGGCAATTTCTCTGTTTTCAAAGGGGGCAAAGTTCGATAATGGATAAGACGTTTCACGGATGAAACGGCCGATTTCAGGGAAGCCTGTTAATTTCGGTAAAATAGAAAAACTATTATTCGTGTTTTCGCGGAAAACACAAGAGAACAGATCGCAACGATCGGAGATTTGGTAACGTGAGCCAGATTCAAACTCAAACTTCCATATTCGACCACTCCAATTTAGTGAAACTGATCCAGTTTCGGGCGGCGGTGCAGCCCAACGATACCGCGTTTCTCTATCTGAAGGACGGGGTCGGCGAACCGGGCCAGGAAGTTCGATTGACCTATAAAGAGCTGGACGAGCGGTGCCGCGCGCTCGGCGGCTGGCTCCAGCAGAACCATTACGAGGGGAAACGGATCCTCCTTCTCTACCCTCCGGGGCTCGATTTTATCATCGGGTTTTTCGGCTGCCTTTACGCCGGCGCCACGGCGGTGCCGATCTACCCGCCGACGAAAAACCGCAAGATGCTCCGCATTCAGGCGGTCGCCGACAGCGCCGAAGCGAGTCTGGCGCTGACCGTCGAAGAGACGATGAAACGCGTGCGCGAGCTGATCAACGAAACGCCCGACCTCAAGCGGATCGCGTGGCTCACCACCGACGTTCTGCCGGTCGGTTACGAAGAGAAATGGTCCGACCCGAACCTTGATTCCGACGCGCTGGCGTTTTTGCAATACACGTCGGGTTCGACCGGAAACCCGAAAGGGGTGATGATCACCCACGGGAACATGCTCCACAACTCCCTGCTGATCTCCACCGGGTTCGAGCATACCCGCAGCCACAGCGGCGTCTTCTGGCTGCCGAGTTATCACGACATGGGGCTCATCGGCGGCATCATTCAGCCGATCTACTGCGGCCGGCCGAACGTGATTATGTCCCCGATGTCGTTCATGCTCAAACCGTTCCGCTGGCTGGCGGCGATCAGCAAGTACCGCGCCACGACGAGCGGCGGGCCCAACTTCGCCTACGACTACTGCATTAAAGGGATCCGCGAAGAGGTTCTCGACCGGCTCGACCTTTCGTGCTGGCAGGTCGCCTTCAACGGCGCCGAACCGGTTCAGGCGGAAACCATGGAACGGTTCGCGAAAAAGTTCGAACGGTGCGGGTTCCGCTACGAGGCGTTCTACCCCTGTTTCGGGCTTGCCGAAGGGACGCTCATCGTGACCGGCGGCCAGAAGAGCCAGGCCCCGATCATCAAGAACGTGGACGCCGATTCCCTTGCCGCCGGTTCGGTCGTCGATGCCATTCCGGGCACCGACCGCGTGCGCCAGCTCGTTTCGAGCGGCCGCATCATTCTCGACCAGACGGTACGCATTGTCGATCCGGAAACGAAAAAGGTCTGTCCCGACAACAAGGTCGGGGAAATCTGGACCTCGAGCCCGAGTGTGGCGAAAGGCTACTGGAAGAACCCCGCCGCGACCGAAGAGACGTTCCATGCCTACACCTCCGACACCAAAGAGGGGCCCTTCATGCGTACGGGCGACCTCGGGTTCATGTCGGGCGGCGAGCTCTTCGTGACCGGCCGCATCAAGGACCTCATCATTCTCCGCGGGGTCAACGTCTATCCGCAGGACATCGAAGCGACCGCCCAGCATACCGTTCCCGACCTTTTGCGGGTCAACGCGGGGGGTGCGTTTATGGTCGGCGCCGACAACGAAGAGAAGCTGGTCCTGATTCAGGAAGTCGAACGCCGGTTCAAGGAGGGGGACGAAAAGAGAATCTTCCCGGAAATCCGCAAGGCGATCGCCATCGAGCACGAAGTGCCGATCGACACCATCGTTCTGGTCCGTTCCGGCTCGGTTCCGAAAACGTCGAGCGGCAAGGTTCAGCGTCACGCCTGCCGCGAAGGGTTCCTCAAGAACGAGCTCAACGAAGTCGCCCGCTGGTCGCTTGCCGAAGAGACGGGGGACCAGATCAATATTGTCACACTTCCGAAAAAGAAGAGCGCCGGCGGCTATACCGACGCCGACAATCCGCTCAACTACGACCCGAACGCCGAAAATCTGGTCGATGACGACGACAAGATCGCGGGCAGCAAAAAAGCGCCCGCCTATCCCGGCAGCGAAATGGCGAACGTCTTTAAGGTCGAACCGAAAAGCGCTCCGAAACCGGAACCGGCGCCCGAACCCGCCAGGCTCTCCCTGGCCGGCCAGAGCTATCAGGATACCGTGAAAACGGTCCTCGAAGAAGTGCACCGGATCGCCAAAGAGCGGGCGCGGGGCGCGACGCTCGACACCGACATCACCGAACTGGGCCTCGATTCCCTGGAGAGGATGGAGATCCTCGCCTCGCTCGAAGACAAGTTCGGCGGCCAGTTCCCCGAAGCGATTCTTCCCGACCTGATCACCGCCCGCGATGTCGTCAACGCGGTCCGCGAACATCTGGGCCACGGCGTGAAAGTCGAGGAGCGGGAAGGGAAGATCTACGAGGTCACCGACGCGTCGAACGATTTCGCGTCGTTCCCCGAATATCTCGAACTGCGCCGGAAACTCGATTTCGCCGAAAAGACCCACCTGAATCACTTTTTCGACGTGCACGACACGATCACCGACGACGTCACCTACATCCGCGGCAAGAAGTATATCAACTTCGCTTCGTATAACTACATCGGCGCCAGCGGCCATCCCGAAGTGATCGAAGCCGCGCAGAAGGCCGCAAAGCAGTTCGGCACCAGCGCCTCGGCCAGCCGGATCGTCTCAGGAACCAAGCCCGTGCACGTCGAGCTGGAACGCGCGATCGCCGATTTCCTCGGCACCGACGACTCCCTGACCTTCACCGCCGGCCACCAGACGAACGAATCGGTCATCGGCCATCTGATGAACCAGTACGATATGATTCTGTACGATGCGGTCATCCACAACAGCTCCTATGAAGGCGCCCTCCTTTCGGGCGCGCGCCGCCGTCCGTTCCCGCACAACGATTACGAGGCCGCGGAATGGATCCTCAAAAAGCACCGCCAGGAATACCGCCGGGTGCTGCTCGTGCTCGAAGGGGTTTACAGCATGGACGGCGACTATCCCGACCTGCCGAAATTCGTCGAGCTGCGGAACAGGTACAAGACGCTCCTGATGATCGACGAGGCGCACTCGATCGGCGTACTCGGCAAAACGGGGCGCGGGATCGGCGAGTTCTTCAACGTGAACCGGCGCGACGTCGATCTCTGGATGTGCACGCTCAGCAAGACCTTCGGCGCCTGCGGCGGGTATATCGCCGGCCGGCAGGAGCTGATCGATTACCTGAAATACACCACCCCGGCGTTCATGTTCAGTGCGGCGATGTCGCCGCCGGTCGCCGCCGCCGCGCTGGCTTCGATCCGGCTTCTGGAACGGGAACCCCAGCGGTGCGAACAGCTCCGCGCCAACAGCCGTTTCTTTAAGAAGACCGCCAACGAACTGGGCCTCAACACCGGTCTGGCGACCGAGTCGGGTGTGGTCACGGTCGTGATCGGCAACTCGGTGAAATGCCTGAAACTTTCGAAATACCTGTTCGACCACGGCGTCAACGCCAACCCGATCCTGCACCCGGCGGTCGAAGAGAAGGCGGCGCGGATCCGTTTCTTCCTGACCTGGTCGCATACCGAAAGCGAAATGCGCACCGCGCTTGAACTCACGGCGCAGGGTCTCGCCGAAATCGAAAGGGAAGATAACGAGGTGCAGACGCAGATCTTCATCGGCAAGAAAAAATAAGCCTCCGGAAACGGCGTCCGAAGGGCGGTTTTCCCGAACCGGAAAACCGCCCTTTTTCTTCGGCCCGCCGCCTTGGCCGTTCCTCCCGCCGGTTCCGGCACCGGGCGGGAAAGATGACAACCGGAATCTTTTCTGTTATAATTTTCCCTGATCGCCTGAACTTTGCACGATTCACTTCCTCTCAGAAAGGAACCCCCCCGATGCGCCCGCGAACAGCTGTTTTCCTTCTCCTCCTTTTCCTCTTCCCCGCCTGCGCTCTCCGGGCGGGCGATTTCGAGATCATGCTTCCCCGGCCGTACGAGGCGGATACCGTCCTGTGGGTTTCTCCCGACGGGAGCGACAGCGCCGGCGGAACCGAATCGGACCCCTTAGCCACACTCGCGGGTGCGGCGCGGGCGGTCGCCGCCGCCAGGAAGGCCGCGCCGGAAAAGACGGTCTGCGTCTATTTCAAAGAGGGGATCTACCCGGTCACCGAACCGGCAATCCTCGAAAATCTGCATTCCCCCGCCGAAAAGCCGATCCTGTTCCGTTCCGCGCCGGGCGCCGAGGGGAAATGCGTCTTTACCGGCAAGAAAGCGGTCATCGGGTGGGAACAGCTTGCGTCGAGTGAATTCTGGAAAAACGCGCCCGAAGAGTTCAAATCCCGCGTCCGGCCCGAAGCCGTTCCGCAGATCTGGACCGCGCCGTACGCCCCTTGCGAAACCGCCGACTACGCCCCCGAAACGATGGGAAAGCGGCAGGAGTTTTTCGCCGGCGGCCGGGCGCAGACGCTCGCCCGCTGGCCGAACGAGGGGTTTGCCTCCTCGGGTAAAGCGCTCGGCCCGACCCCGTTGGACCACCCCGACTGGGCACACGACGGCACGAAAGAGGGAATCTTCGAAGCGGACCCGAACCAGCCTCGCGGCTGGGAAAACGAGCCGGGCGGCGTTCTGTTCGGCTACTGGTACTGGGACTGGAGCGAATCATACGCGCGGTACCAGTCGATCGAAGCGCAGGAGGGCAGGCAGATCATCACCATGCCCGAACCGTATAACAGCTACGGCTACAAGGACCATCTGCGCTACTATGGGCTCAACCTTCTGTGCGAACTCGACGCGCCCGAAGAGTACTACATCGACCGCGCGTCGAAGCGGATCTTCTGGATTCCCGCCGAGGGAACCGATCCCGCCGCGGCGGCGGCCGAACTGACCGTCTACGAAAAGCCGTGGGTTCTGGAAATCAGAAATTGCGGCGGCATCCTTCTCGCCGGCCTCGTCTTCGAAGGCGGGTTCGGCGGCCTGGCGTCGGTCAGCAATTCCGACGACATCACCTTCGCCGACATGGCGGGCCGCGATTTTTCGGGCACCGTCACGGTCAGCGTCAGCGGCGGGTCGCGCTGCGGCGCCTATCACACACGGCTCGAAAACCTTGCCGGGGGCGGGTTCACCCTCGTCGGGGGGGACCGCAAAACGCTCACCGACGCGCGCCACTATCTTTCGCAGTGCGCGGTCCGCAACCTTTCCCGCGTCTACCGCACCTACACGCCCGCGGCGCACCTTGTCGGGTGCGGGATTAAGGTCGAGCATTGCGAGTTTTCCGAAGGCGCCTCGTCGGCGATGCGGATCGACGCCAACGAAACGACGGTCGAGTACTGCCGGTTCACCGACCTTGTCAGGGAATCGGACGATCAGGGGGGAATCGACGCCTGGTACAATCCGACCTACCGGGGCAACGTTATCCGCTACAACTGGTGGGAAAACATCGTGGGGGGAACCCTCTGCGGCGCGGCGGCGGTACGTTTCGACGACATGATCTCCGGCTGGCTCGTCTACGGAAACGTCTTTGTCCGCTGCGGCGGGGTCAATTTCGGAGCGGTCCAGATCCACGGCGGCAAGGAAAACCGCATCGAAAACAACCTCTTTTACGATTGCCGCGCGGCGGTCAGCTTCAGCCGCTGGGGCGAACGCTATACAGGCGCGTTCCTCGATCCCGGCAACCGGCATTACAATGAGGTCCGTGCCATGTGCTATCAGGGCGTTGACATCAATTCCGACATCTGGCGCAGCCGGTACCCCACGCTCAGCCGGATCGCCGAAGACGCCGATGTCAACACCGTCGTCAACAACCTTGCCGTCAACTGCCAGGATTTTCTCCTGAACCCGGGCGAGATCCAGCAGACCGAAAACAACACCGTTGAAACACGCGAGCATGCCGATCTCGCCGAACTCCTCGAGCCGGTCACCCTCGCGCGCTACGGGCTCAAGCCGATTCCCGCCGCCCGGATGGGAATAACCGCGCCGCCGTACCTCGGCCGGTAGAAAAGCGGCCGGCACCGGCCCGTCTCCCCCCAAGCCACACACCCTTTCAGAACAAGGAACCCGACCATGAAACGCAGCTTTACCGCCGCCGCGGCGCTCGCCCTCGCATTTTTTCTTTCCCTGACCCTTCTTCCCGCCGAAGACGGCGCCAACGCGTGGATCTCGCTTTTCGACGGCACGTCGCTCGGCTGTTGGGAAGACGGCGGCGAGGCGGGAAGCGTCGAGCCGAAGATTCAGGACGAGTGCCTGGTGATGGGGATGGGCTCGATGTCGAGCGGCATCAAATTCAATCCCGACAAGGCCGAAGAGCCGTTCCCGACCATGAACTACGAAATCGAGTATATCGCCAAACGCCAGCTCGGCTGCGACTTTTTCGCCGCAATGACCTTCCCCTACGGCGATAGCTGCTGCACACTGGTCAACGGCGGCTGGGGCGGCACGCTTTTCGGCCTTTCGTGCATCGACAAGATGGACGCTTCCGAGAACAACTACTCTTCCTACTACGCGTTCAAAAACAAGACGTGGTACGTCTTCCGGATCCGTGTGACCGAAAAGTCGATCGCCGTCTGGCTCGACGACGAGAAAAAGATCGACCTCCCCACCGAGGGGCACAAGATCTCGATCCGTCTGGAAATGAGCCGCTACGCGCCGTTCGGCATCGCCTCCTGGGTCTCCGAGGGCTGGATCAAATCGATCCGCTACCGCCGCCTCTCCGAAGACGAGATTGCCGAAATCAACGCCGAAGCCGACCGCCAGAGCCGCTCCTGGAGCGCGGTAACCATGTAAGCGGCGGCGAAGGGATCCCCGCGGGCGGCGCGCCTTCCCCTACTCCGCCTCCCTCAGCCATTTCGCGCGGACCTTCCCGCCGCGGGCGGCGGGGCCTTCCAGGCGGCTGTATATCTTTTCGGCGCGGGCCGTCTCGCCCCGCTTTTCGTAGATCTCGGCGAGGATCGTCAGCGCGCCCGACTTCCACATTCCGTCGAGCTTGCCGAGCAGGTCGGCATCCTCGAAATGGGCCGCCGCCGCCTCGTCGTTCTGAAGCGCGTAGGAGACCAGCCCCAGATAGAAGCGGGCGGTCACTTTCAGGAAGAATTTCATTCCGAGATCCTGCCGCCCCTGCGCGACGAACTGGGCGGCGGCGGCGCGCATCTCCTCATCGGTCAGCGGCCGGTCCGATTCCCCCTGCGCCTGCTGAATCTGCGCGATATACTCGTCGAGCCGCGCCCCCATTTCGAGGGAAGCCTGTTTCAGAAGCCGGTCGGGAACACGCCCCTGCTGCAGACGGTTCGCCGCGCCGTTTTCGGTATCGAAATCTCCCTTGAAATAGAGGATCTTTCCCTCCCAGAGGGGGCAGGCCATCCGTGTCGGGTTCGCCGCCGTTTCGCCGGCGCCGCTCCCCGTCCCTTCGGTCGGCGCGTATTTCCTGCTGCCGTCGTCGTCGGCGCGCATCGACAGGCTGTTCGACGCCGCAACCTCGTACAGGTAGGGGATCAGGAGAACCTGTGAAGCGATCGGCATGAAGGTCTGTTCGACAATCGGGGTCTGCAGTTCCCAGGCGTGCTGCACATCGGCGATATGCGGCAGCGCGCTAAGTTCGCTTCTGACCGACTCGTACGAAAGCGCCAGAATCGGCGGAATGAACGAGGCGTTATCCTGCGCGGCGCCGCTGCGTTCGATCACCGACTCGCGCATCATGATCCACATCCGGTGCGACATATTGAACGGATCGGTCGGCACCTCGGCGCGCACCTGTGCCAGATCGGCCGACGTGAGCGGAAACGGCTCATCCTCAACATCGAGCCGGCGCAGCAGCGCATCGTCGCCCGCCGCCTCGTCGAGCGTCGCGGGAAGCGGCACACCCCCTTCGGTTTTCGACACGCCGGGAACCGGCACGCCGTATTCCGGAAGGAAAAGCAGCACCGAAGGCGCATCGCCGCCGGGAACCGCGGCGCCGACCAAAAGGGGAAACCCTTCGCCGCGCGCGGGATCAGCCGGCTTGATCAGGAACGAGGAGATCCCGATCTGGCGCAGAAGCCCCATAAAGACGGCGGCCCGTTCGGCGGCGTTCCCCTGGCTGGTCAGGAGCGTCTGCCACGGCAGGCGCGCAATCGAATCGGCGGTCAGCGGGCCGTCGGCCGCCGCGCGCAGGGGAACCGCATCGCAGGTCCAGCGGAACAGGTTCACCGCCTGCTCGGCGGGGGAACATCCTTCCCCTTTCGCCCACGAGACGACGTTCCGCTGCCACACCGAACTCTTGAAATGGGCGGTATCGGCGGGCAGAAACGCGCGTGTATCGAGCCGGTAGAGCCGGGCAAGCTCGGCGGCGCCGCGGCCGACCGCGTGGAAATTCATCAGCGGAGTGAACGGAAACCGCGCGACCGCGGCCGAAACCATCTTCCCCCGGCCGCCGAACTGAAACCCTTCAGCCTCGGCCGTCTTCGACTTGAACTCCGCCGCCATCGCCTCGAACTGCGCGAGGAGCGGAGAATGATAGACGCGGTTCAGCTCCCGGACCCGCTGCAGAAAAAGATCGGCCTTTTCGGCGAGCGCGCCGGCCTCATCGTCGGAAAGCCCCGCGGCGCCGGCGGCATCCCCCTCGCGGGGCGCCGACACCTTCGCGCAGAGCGTATGTATCTCTTCGGCGGTTTCGGCAAGCAGCCGGAACTCTTCGCTCCGCGCGTCGAACTCGGCGCACGGCTGAAAGTCGCGGCTGGGCGCGCACGATTCGAGCCACGGATTGAGCCGGACCAGCGCGTTTTCGAAATAGGCGGGGTCGGGATGGTTCTCGAGTTCCTCGGACGCGATCACAAACTGTTCGAGCAGCGTTTTGTTCTGGAGCTGGGCCTCTTTCTTTTGCGCGCGCTGCCCCGCGCCGAAATCGGATTCCTCTTTCCGGCACGAAACGGCGGCAAGCGTCAGCAGACAGAAGAGCAGCACAAACAGGGAAAAACGCGGGCGCGCCCCGGCGCGGTTACAGACCGTCTTCATTCGGAACTCCGAAACTCTTAAACACACATCCGATAGAAAATTCCCACCCGGCTGTCAGGGACCGCCGGGTGGGAAAAGCCTTACACGATTTTATATCAAAAAACTAAAACAGTTTCAACAATCCGCCGATCATCTCCAGAACCGGACCGGTCAGGGAGAACGACTGATCCCAGCTCCACATCGAGCGGATCAGCTCCCAGATGCCGGCGCCGGCAAGAATGAGCAGGAGAATGCAGGGAACCAGCCCCAGACCGATCCCCAGCCCGTTAAAGTCGATCGGTTTCCCCTGAACCTCGGGCTGGAGTTCCCCTTCGGCCGCGGCGCCCGCGTCGGCGGCCCAGGCCGCGTCGTCGCCGCCCCCCGAAACCGGAACGAAATCGCTTTGCGTCATTCCGCCGTCGTCGCCGAACTCACCCCCTCCGCCGAACTCGCCGCCGGAAGCGCCGAACGGATCATCGAACCCGCCCCCGAACTCGCCCCCTTCGGAGCTCGGCGCGAACGCGTCGCCCCCCGATTCCCCCAAATCGAAACTGTCGGCGGGAGCGCTCTCCGCGTCCGGTTTCGAAAGGTCGATTCCGCCGGCGGCGCCCCCCGCGCCCAGATCGTTCATATCGAGCTCGAGCATCTGCGACGAGCTTTCCGACTCCGACTCCTGCGGCTGGAGATCCGGCTCGAGCTGGAAATCGTCGTCGTCCAGATCGAGTTCCTTCGACTCGGTCGACACCGCTTCTCCGGCAACGCCGTACGTTTCGCCCGTCCCGCCGTCGAGCGCGGGCTTTTCCTCTTCGAGCGGCTGCAGGTCAAAGACGTCGTCGTCGGCGGCGGGCGCGGGCGCGGGCGCAGGCGCCGGTTCGGGCGCGGGCGCCGGACCGCTGTCCGAAGGGAGCGGATCGAGCTCAAAATCGAAATCGTCGTCTTCCTGCCCGGCTCCGGCCGCTTCCGCGGCGCCCGGCTGCTCGTCATCGCTCAGGATTGAGATTCCGCTGCCGCTGTCCGAAGCCGAAGAGGAGCTGCCGAGGGTCAGGCCGCTGTCGTCGATACTGATCCCGCTGTCGGAAGCCAAATCGATATTCGAGCCGGAAAGGTCGGAAGGATCGTCGAGAATCGAGATCCCGCTGGCGAAATCGTCGTCGTCGTCAAAATCGCCGTTCAGGTCGATACTGCTGGCGCCGGCGCTCTGCGCGTCGAACTGGCCCCCTTTCCCCAGGATGATGCCGTCGCTGTCGTCGCCGACCGCCACCACGCCGTCGTCGTCGGCGTTCGTGGTAATTTCGAGATCGAGCTTATCGAACGAGTTGGTATCGGCCATCATCGTCGGCTTCTCTTCCTCGTCGGTCTCGCCGGTCAGCAGCCCCTCTTCGTCGAACGCCGAAGCGCTTTTATCGCGGATCTCCTGGGCAAGGTAATTGTCGATATCCTCTTTACGGAACTTCCAGGCGCTGCCGTCGCGAAAGGCGCGGATCTTCCCCGCTTCACGCAGCCGGTTCAGATCTCCGGCGCTCTTCCCCAGCACTTCGGCGGCTTTTTCCAGATTGTAGTAGTCAGACATAGCTCCGTTCCCAGATTGAATATCGCCCAGCCGCCGAAACGCTCACTTTCCGACGGAATTGGTTTCGTAATACTCCCGAATCTGCGAGGGGGTCAGCCCCTTCTCGTTATAGACGTCGAGCGTCATATCCCAGGTGTAGTTCCGGTTCGCGACGAACTCGATACTGCCGTCCTGGCCGATATGATAGACGCAGATCCGCGACTTCTTCGAATCGACAATGATCACCTGCGTCGTCGCCGTGTCGAGCGAACGCTCGAACGCGTAGACTTCGGGCACCTCGAGCGGGCGGGGAACCGTCACCGGCACCGAAGTCGTTTCGAGTTCCCCCATCGAAATCGGCTGTTCCGACTGCGCGTGCGCCGCCGGAATCAGCCCCTCCCCCTGACCGGAAGGCTGCCGGAAAGCGAACGCCATCCCCAGCAGGAAAGACGCGCTCACCAGAGAAATGACCAAAATGACCCGCCGCTTCGACATTTTCCCTCATCCTTTTTCGACAGAATATCCCTACAGTCTGGAGAGCCTGCAGAAACCCTCCAATTATCTATTTTATTATAAAAAAGGGTCGGGGCAAGGCTATTTTACCTATCCTTTGCAGATTTTCCACCTTTTTATTTCAGAAAAAACGGTTAAAACGATTAACCATTCCTGCCCGTTCCCTTTTGACGCGGTTTTTAAAGAATACGAAATTCGGAACCGGCAACCTTGCTTTTTTTCGCGATATGATAAAATGAGGGGAAATCCCATGAAATCCACCATATCCGGAGAGAGCGATGTTTTCGGTTTCGCGTGAATTTTCGTTTTGCTACGGGCACCGCCTTCTCGGCCATCCGGGCAAATGCCGGCACCCGCACGGGCACAACGGCCGGGTGATCGTCACGCTTTCGATGCCCGCGCTCAACGCCAGCGGGATGGTCGCCGACTTTACCGAGGTCAAAAACACGATCGGCCAATGGATCGACGAGCATTTCGACCACAAGATGATCCTCGCCGCCTCGGATCCGCTCGTCCCGCTCCTTCAGGCACAGGGGGAACCGGTTTTCCTGACCGAAGGAAGCCCGACCGCCGAAACGCTCGCCAAACTCCTCTTCGACGCGGCCGAATCGTTCCGGATCCCGGTCCTTCGGGTCGAGTTCTGGGAAACCCCCGGCTGCCGAGCCGTTTACGAAAAAGAGTAACCCGCAAAAAGCCCCGCCATGCCGGAAGACGCGCTGCCAACCCCGCCCCCATCCGAACCCGTTACGGTCTGCGGCACCGCTCCGGGCGACGTCGGGGTACACACCGTTCAGCCCGAAGAGGCCGGCTGGCGGCTCGACCTGTACCTCGCCCGCTGGTACCCGCAATACAGCCGGGTCCTTCTGCGGAACGCGATCCAGTCGGGGGGCGTTGCCGTCGACGGGAAAGGGGGAAAACCGGCGTACCGGCTCAAACCGGGCCAGACCGTCACGTTCACCCTGCCGGAACTCCCCCGCAGCTCCCCGATCCCCGAAGAGATCCCGCTCGAAATCCTCTACGAGGACGACGTTCTGGCGGTCGTCAACAAACCCGCCGACATGGTGGTGCACCCGTCGCGCGGCCACTGGTCGGGAACGCTGGTCAGCGCGCTGGCATACAAGTATGACGAACTGAGCACGGTACGCGGCCCCGAACGGCCGGGAATCGTCCACCGGCTCGACCGCGACACCAGCGGCGTCATTCTGATCGCCAAGAACAACGTCAGCCACGCGCGGCTCGCCGATCTGTTCCAGACGAAGCGGATACACAAAGAGTATTTCGCCATCGTGTCGGGGGTACCGCCGTTCGACAGCGACGTGGTCGATCTGCCGATCGGGCACCACCCCAAGAACCGGGAAAAGATGACGATCGCGCGCAGCGACCCGGAAGCCAAACCGGCGGTCACCCGTTTCGAGGTGCTCGAGCGGTTCCGCGGATTTTCGACCGTGCGCGCACTGCCGCAAACCGGGCGGACGCACCAGATCCGGGTCCATCTGGCGCACGTCGGCACGCCGGTTCTCTGCGACAAGCTCTACGGCGGATTTTCGTCGATCACACTCGGCGAAATCGCCGGGAAACGGGGCGCGCCGGCGGTCCCGCACGGCGGCGAAGAGGGTGATTTCGGCGCGCCGGTCCTTTCGCGTCAGGCGCTTCACGCGCGGCGTCTGACCTTTACCCACCCCGACACCGGCAAAGAGATCACCGTCGAAGCGCCGATCCCCGAAGACATGCAGGCGGCGCTCGACGCGATCCGAAAATACCGATCATAGGCGAAACCCGGCAATTTCAGCGACCACAGGAGAACCCGTGTCAACCGAACCGAACGAACCGATCTGGCGTCCCCTTTACCCCTACGCTTCCCACAGCATCGAAATCGGCGGGTTCAGGATGCACTACATCGACGAAAAGCCGGACACCTGGCAGCCGGGCCGGCCGGTCCTCTTTATGGTACACGGCAACCCGACCTGGTCCTTCTTCTTCCGGAGCCTCATCGACGCGTTCCGGACCCAATACCGCGTGATCGCGGTCGACCAGATCGGCTGCGGCCTTTCCGAAAAGCCGCCGGCAAGCGCCTACTCCTACCGCATGGAACGCCGTGTTTCGGACCTTTGCGAGCTGGTCGAAAAGCTTGACCTTTCCAACGTCACGCTCATCGCCCACGACTGGGGCGGCGCGGTCGGCATGGGGTGCGCCGAACGCCGGCACGAGCGGTTCACCCGTCTGGTGCTGATGAACACCGCGGCGTTCCGCAGCCAGCGGTGCCCGTTCCGGATCTACCTGGGCCGGATCCCCTTCCTCAGCCCGCTTCTGATTCAGGGGTTCAACGCGTTCTGCCGCGGCGCGCTCCGCTGGGCGACCGAAAAGCCGGGCGGCCTTTCGAAAGAGGCGGCCGCCGGACTCACGGCGCCGTATAACTCATGGAAAAACCGCGTTGCCGTCAGCAAATTCGTGCGCGACGTCCCCCTTTCCGAAAAGGACCCGTCCTACAAGACGCTGGTCGAAATCGAGGAGAACCTTTCCCTTTTCCGCAATAAGCCGGTCCTCCTCTGCTGGGGGGTCAAAGACTGGTGTTTCCCCGTCGAGTTTTTAAAGCGTTTCCTGAACGACTACCCCGAAGCCGAAGTCTGTAAAATCGAGGAAGCCGGCCACTACCTTCTGGAAGACGCCCCCGAAAAGGCCGTCGAAGCCATCCAGCGCTTTTTCGAGAAATACCCGGTCTGAACGGTCCGTTCCGCCACCCTACACCGCCGGCGTTTTACGGCGGCGGCGGAGGCGGAGGAAGATTCCGGCGGCGCAAAGGGCCAGTCCGGCGGCGACCAGGGCGATCCGGACCCGGCCGGCATTCAGGGCTTTCCGCTCTTCCCCGCGCATGTATTTCGTGGAACCGAATTTCACCAGAAAGACCTCTTTTCCGTCTTTGTATTCAAAGACCTTCTTTCGGACCCGGTCGCTGATGATTCCCCCTTCGGGCAGCTCCAGCGCCTTGACGGTGAACTGTTCCGGATCGACCGGCTCGTTTACCCGCATTTCGGTAAGGGTGGTAACGTCACGCGCCGTAATTTCCCCCTCTTTGCCGTAGACAAACCGCACGATCTCCTCGGGCACATACGCTCCGCCAGCGAGACGCCATTTCGCCCTTTTCACGTGGTTCATGGTCTTGTCGTGATTCACCTGGAAGATATACGAGGGAAGGAATCCGGACGCCTGGTCCCAGAGGATATTGAATTCCGCGCCCGATTCAAAGCGATGCTGATAGCCGTACCACTTTTTCCCGTTTTCGTCGGCGGCTTCAAGAATCCGGAACACGTCTGCACGTTCCGGTTTGGACTCCGCGCGGCATTTGCCCTTATGTTCCACGGTATAGAAAAGAGAATCAAATTCGGAATCCCACTCTTCGGGACCGTATAAACAGGTCAGGTCAAAACCGGTATGCGTGTCCCGGCTATAGACCTTGTAATAAATCGCGTTTTTCGGGGTCTCTTTCGGAATTTCGACGGTAACAAGATTTTCGAGAGGAACCGAGGGAAACCCGGGCACTTCATCGGAAAAGTCGGGCCCCCCGACAACATCGAGCCCTTCGGTATATTCCCGGTGACTCGCCCCGTCGGGCGTAACGACCGCAAGGTACGTCTCTTCGGCAAAATGGGTGCCGACTTCGGAGAGACTGTCGGCGCTGCTGCCGGCAACGGTACGCGAGATCGCCTTCCGCCTGGCTTTCCGGTACAGCTTATGCTCCTTGTAGTCGGCCGCGAATTCGACCTCTGCATCGTTGTGAAAGAGACCGTCGTCGTAATGGGCCGCAATCTCTTTCATGGCCTCGCCGACCGGTTTTGACTTGTCTTCAAAGGTGATCTTGCCGCTGCAGGACGAAACGGCCGCCAGATTCGCTTTGAGCGCTTCGACGGGCATGCGCAGAATATCGAGCCTCCGGTCCCCCCCGACTTCGGTCCATTGGCGCGGCACGCCGCTGAAGTCGATTTCGTCACACGGAGGAATATACAGCTCTTCGGCGCGGGCAAAGGAAAAAACGCCCGCGGCGGCAAAGAGCAGAAAGAGCGCCAGACTGAAGCAATACAGATGCCGTTTCATGAGATTGTTCCTTTTCTGATTATGTGATTGTGTATTTCCGAAAAGGGCGGCTACTCTTCGCCGAGCTCTTTCAGTTTCGCCTGCGCGTCGTCGAAACCCTTTTTCGCCAGTTCCCGGAGAATTTCGATTCCCGCGTCCCTGTTCTGCTCCGTTCCCTTCCCCTCGATATAACAGAGCGCCAGCTGATACCGCACATCGGACCGGCCGCAGGAAGCCGCGCCTTTCTGAAACCACCTAAACGCCTCGGCTTCGTCCTGTTCGACGCCGTTCCCTTCAAGATAACAGATGCCCAGCACACAAGGCGCCGCTGAACAGCCCTCCTGTTCGGCTGCCTTGCGGATCCATTCGACCCCCTCGGCTTTCTCACTTTCCGTTTTCGCGTTCATGAGAAGTGTTTGCCCCCAGGAGAGCTGTGCCGATTCATCTCCCGCCTCGGCACGCTTATAAATCTGTTCTACTTCCGGAGGCGTTGTTCTGATGATCCGTTCCTGAAGACTGATTTCCGCGGGTTCAACGCCGAGTTCGGCCAGCTTCTCCTGCGCCTCTTCCCCCCAGTCGTTTGCGGCGAGCGCCTGAAGGAGTTCGATTCCGGCGTCCCTGTTCTGTTCCGTCCCCCTCCCCTCGATCTGGCAGAGCGCCAGCTGATACTGCGAGACATAATGCCCCTCGTCGGCTCCTTTCTTGAACCACTTAAACGCCTCGGCGTCATCCTGTTCAACGCCGTTCCCTTCGGCGTAACACATGCCAAGCGAGTAGTGCGCCGGAGAGTTGTACTCGTCTTCGGCGGCTTTGCGGATCCATTCGACCCCTTCGGCTTTTTCGCTTTGGTCTTTCCCCGTATTCAGAAGCGATTCGCCCAGAGCCAGCTGCGACATTGAGTCCCCCTCTTCGGCGCTTTTGTAAACTTCCTCCAAATTGACGATGCCGGCAAGCCGGCCGCCGGCAAACGTTTCCCGAAAACTTTTTTCGGCCGTCTGAGCAACTTCGGCGGGTTCGGAGGAGTGTGAATTTGCGGCCGCCGGCGCCGGTTCTTTTTTGCAGCCGGCCAGCAGCGCCGGACCAAGCAGAAACAGAAACACAAGCGGAATGCGGCGCCATTTTCGCGTGTGATTTGCCATCGAAACGTCTCCTGTGAGTGAAGAATGAAAAACCGGACCGTATGAAGACGACGGGAACCGAAAATCCCGGAACCGCCCCGATACAAAAAACGATACAAAAAACGATACAAAAAACGATACAAAAAACGATACAAAAAACGATACCTGAAAAAAGAGACTCATGCAACAGCCGAAACGCAGCTTTTTTAAAAATATTCAAAAAAGGATTCGCCGCCGGTCCGGTCCCGGCATACCGCAAAAAACGCCGGAGAACGGGCTCCGGCGTACTCGAATCGGCGGAAGATCGGAAGAAACGGTTACGGCAGGGACGCGGTAATGCTGTTCGCGCGTTCGGCAATCGCGTCGGCGGCCTCGAACTGCGCCTCGGCAATCGAGCGGGCGAGCTGGGCGTTTTCGCCGACCAGGAACCGGATACGGTCCTGAATCTGAACCACGGCGTCCTGCGCGGTGGCAAGGCGGCTTTCGACAATGTCGCGCTGCGATTCCATCAGCCGGAGCTTTTCGACGGCTTCCTGTTTCTGATCGAAGAAGGTCTGCGACTCGAACCCGTTCTGCGCGGCGGGAAGGAGCGAAGCGATTCGCTCGAGCCCTTCGGCGCCGATGTTCCGGTACGCGTCGAGAAGCGCGGCCGACTTCTCTTCGAACTCGGCGCGGTCCTTTTCGGCGAGCCCGTTAAACTTCTCCAGCAGATCGGGATCGGCGTCGCCGCTGTCGGTTCCGGGAACCGCGCCGCAGCCGATCATCGCCAGCTGGTCGCTGATCACGCGGTCAAGGTCGTCTTTCGAACTTTCGCCGCGCGCGGTCATTACCCGGAGCTTGTCCCGCTGGTAATACTCGCGCAGCAGTTTGGTGTCGTACCGGTCGGGATACCGTTTCCCCTCGGGCGGTTCGGCAAAAGACTGGAACGAACGGTCGTCTTTCGCCTCGGCCAGCGCCGCCGAAAACGCTTCGAGATCGTCGGCCGAACCGTAGGTCGTCTTCTGGAAGAAGGCGCGGTCCTCGTCTTTCAGCGTTTTGCTGAACGGGCTGTCGGGATACTCTTCGAGCCAGCAGGCGATATCGTTGGGCGAATCGATCGGCAGAAGCCCCTCGTACACAATCCAGGCGCGTTCGGCTTTCACCGAATCGGCGATCAGCCGCCGCTGCTCTTCATCGACCACGCCGACCGACTTGACGACATAGGAATAGGTTCCCTCATGGCCGGCGGCCTCTTCGGCGTTCATTCCCTGGGCGACGGCGTCCTCGACACCGACAATCTGTTTGACGGTGAACACGCCGAGAAACTTCGCCGGTTCCGGTTCCGCCGCTTCGGCCGGTTCAGGCGCGGGAGCGGCATCATCGGGACCGCCCGCCATCTCCTGCGGGAACGGAATCCCCTTATCGAAAATGTAGACCAGGTCCTTTTCGCCGACTTTTGTGTTGCCGTTCAGCCGTGCGCCCCCTTCGCCGGGCTGAACCGTAAACACGAGTTCCAGTTCCGGCGCGTCGTCTTTGCTGGTGATGATGTCGGGCAGGGCGTAGGTCCAGACTTTTCCCGGCACGAGCGAGTCGAGCTTATCGCTCTTGGCGATCAGCCCCATGCGGCTCCAGACCCACTCTTCCCCCGATTTGAGGGGGGTGCCGTAAATCTCTTTCTTCAGCTTTTCGATTTCGGCGGTTTTCGACTCGATCTGTTTCCGCTGGCCGTCGATCTTGGTTTCCCAGTTCTTTCCGACGGTATACCTGTTCGAAAGGAAAACAAAGAAGATGATCCCTGTCAGAAGGATGAGGATAACCGTGACCCAATTCAGCCTGTGCATTCAAGAACCTCGTAGACTCTCCGGAAGGGAGACCGCCGATCAAACGCTTCTCCCGAAAGGGCGCTCCGCGCCGGGCGCGTCCAGTCCCCCACATACTATTCTACCCGAAAATGAGGGAAAAGCGCGCTTCTGCCGGGAAAACAACGCTATTTTATCTAAATTATCTAATTTATTTAATGGTTTTACGCTTAATCCGTTCTTCTCCGGACCTCTTCGGCAGAGGCCGCAAAACGAACGCATCTTCTATAAAATACCTATTTTAAAGCGGCTGTCAACAACTGCCCTATCAGATTTATTACGGTAAAGCAAGGGCCCGCACTTCTCAAAAAAGGGGTTCCGGCCCGTTTCGGCGCAAATGGGGCCCCAAAAATTTTGGGAAACCGTTAAAAGCCGTTTTTTTCGATAAACCGGCTTAACCGGAATCACCGATATATCCCGAAAATCCCGTAAACTTTAACATCCGTACGGATCGGAACCGATGAACACGATTACAAGGGTAACGTGCGTTCTCCTCGCGCTGGGGCTGGTTCTGCCGGCCGGCTGCTCGCGGCAGAAGTACCGGATGCACGCCGACCGGGAAGTCTACGACCTGCTCAACGCGGTCGACCAGCAGGACCCGCTCTGGAAAGTCGAGAACTTTACGCTCGAACAGAGCTGCACCTCCCGCTACAGCGATTTCCATGACCCCGACAACCAGCCGATGCCGCAGGACGACGCTTCGGCGCAGCGGCTGATGCACGAAGTCGAGGGGATGAAAGGGTGGCGCAAATGGTGGGATAACGGGTGGACCGACACGGTCGAAAACCAGCGGTGGCGCGAATCGCTTCCGGTCAACGAGCGGGGCGACGTGGTCATCGACCATGACGCCGCGTTCGATCTGGCGCTCCTCCATTCGCCGGACTACCGCTCCGCGATGGAAAACCTCTATCTGGCGGCGCTCGACGTTACCGCCGAACGGTACGTGTTCGACGTCAAGTTCTACGGCGGCGATTCCCTCTACTTCAACAACTACGGCGGCCTGAAAAAAGGGTCCACCTCGATTCTCGAAAACGATCTGGGGGGCGGGCATTTCGGGGCCGGTTCGCCGCTCGTGACGCGCCATCTGGCGACCGGCGCCGACATAGTGGTCGGCATCGCCAACTCGCTGGTCTGGACGTTCAGTCCGGGAAACCAGTCCTTCACGCCGGCGACCGAGCTGAGCTACAACATCACCCAGCCGCTTCTGCGCGGCGCGGGGCGGGCGGTTGCGCTCGAAAGCCTGACCCTCAGCGAACGGAGGCTTCTGGCGAACGTCCGTCAGCTGGCGTTCTTCCAGCAGGGGTTCTACGTGAGCGTGCTGACCGGCTCGAACCCGATCGCCCCGCCGTCGGGCGGCGGTTATCCCGGCCGGTTTACCGGCAGCGCGGGGCGCGGAGGCGGGTTCTATTCCCTGCTCGAAAGTCAGGTTCAGATCCGCAACGAACAGCAGAACGTCGAATCGCTCAAAGACAACCTGAACCAGTACGAGGAGTATTTCAAAGCCGGGCGCATGGAAAACAGCTATCAGGTCGAACAGGTCCGGCAGCAGCTCCTCACCAAACAGAGCAGTCTGGTCAGCCTCAAAAACGGGTACCAGAGGAGTATCGATAACTATCTCGTCCAGATCGGACTTCCGCCGGACATCAAAAACGTGGTGATCGAAGACAAGCTCCTCGACCAGTTCACCCTGATGTCGCCGACCCTCACCTCGATTTACGAGAAGGTGAACGACACGCTGCACGAAATCCGGAACGAGACGGTTCCGATGCCGGAAGGGATCCCCGAAATGCTCGGGGAGTTCAAGGCGAACATCGAAAAGGGGCTCGCCGAAATCGAGGACGACCTTGTCAAACTCGACGAAGTCACGGTCAGCCGGAAACAGTCGATGGCCAGCCTTTCGCACAAGCTCCGGCTGCAGCATCCGGAACTCGACAGCTCGTTCTGCGACGCCGGCAAGTTCGACGAAAAGATTGCGCTCATTAAGAGCGATCTGAACACCGCGCGCCGGGAGATGGAAGATGTGCTCCGGCTCATGGACCTGACGATCGGCGCGGTCCCGCGGGAGCGGCTCGCCGAAATGATCGCCGAAACGACGGAAGATCCCGAACATTCGCCGCTTCCGGAAGAGGTCCTCGGGCTGATCGCGAAACTCAAGCTCGAAGACACCTTCGAGATCAACGATACCGCCAGCGAAGAGCGGATGCGCGAAGAGCTGGGGGACGACCCGGTTCTGAAAGAGATTTTCGAACGGGAAGAGCGGCGCAGCGGCGGCGTGGCGAAATACGACATCAACGAACCGTACCGGAAATGGGTGGGGAACTGCTTCGACACGTTCGCCGAAAGCCTGATCACGATCCGGCTGGTTCAGACGCGCGCCCGTCTCGAATCGGTTGAACTGCCGATCGTCGATATCGAGGAAGACGAGGCGTTCGCCATCGCGCGGGAACACCGGCTCGACTGGATGAACGCGCGGAGCGAACTGGTCGATGTGTGGCGGAACATCGAAGTGACGGCGAACGCGCTGCGCGCCGCGCTCGATCTGCAGCTCGGCGGTTCGGTTGCCAGCAGCGGCTCGAACCCGCTGCGGTTCAGCTCGAACGACATGAACACAAGCGCGTCGGTCAAATTCGACGCCCCGCTCGACCGCCTGGCCGAACGGAACGCGTACCGCCGCGCGCTGATCGCCTACGACCAGGCGCGCCGGAACTACTACACGTATGTCGACACGGTCAATCTGCAGATCCGCGACATGCTCCGGGGCATCTACCGGAACCAGATGGAACTCGAACTCAAGCGCGAATCGGTTCGTGTGGCGGTCGTGCAGGTCCATCTGGCGCAGCTGAACCTGACCAATCCCGCCAAAGCGACCGCCGCTTCGATGAACAGCTCGTCGGCGCGCGACCTGGTCGACGCGCTCAACGCGCTTCTCAACAGCCAGAACAGCTTCATGTCGACCTGGCTCGACTACCAGGTGCAGCGGATGAGTCTCCTCTTGCAGCTCGGCTTGTTCGAAATCGACGCGGAGGGGAAATGGGTCGATCCGGGCGCGATCGACCGCGACTTCCTCACGCGGGCGGCCGCGGGCGAATTCGCCCCGCAGGACGCGCTTTTCGGCCTCGACCGGCTCGAAGACGTCGAAACAATCACCTCCGAAACGAACCCCGACCTCCCCGCCTTCGAATTCGAGCAACACACAGCCCCCGGCGGCGAAGGGAGCCCCCGATTTTAATCGGGGGGGGAACCCCGCCGCCTACGGCAAGCTGAAACACTCATTCTTAAAGCCCCCGTCTTCAGACGGGGGTATTCGGTTCGATAATCCCGGAAAGTTTAGCTACTCCTTTTAATACTCCCGGTAAGCTCAGCTTCTCCTTGTTCCTTCCCCCGTGAAACCCCTTAACGGCGGGGTGCGACTTCCCCCGCTTAAAAGCGGGGGCTTTCACGGGGTGCTGTCCCGGCTCGCCTGTATGGCGGGCGGGTCCCCCCCGCCTTGAAAGGCGGGGCACCCTGGCCCGCCGCGCAGCTGAACCCCGGCAGCATTTCAGCTTTTTCTGCTCCCCGATTCACGGTCATGGCCCCTCCCCGCCGCACCCCAACCGCGCTTGAACCAAACCTCAAGATGCGGTACAATCTCTCTCGTCATTCCCCCCTTCCCTTCCCCCCACCCCCCCGCCGATGTTCCGCGAAACGCCGAAACGCTCCCCGCTGAAAACCGTTGCCGACCTGGCCGTCTACACGGCCGCGCGGCTGGTGATCGCCGTCGTCGGCATCTTTTCGATGGACCAGTGCCGCACGCTCGCGGCCTTTCTGGCGTGGCTCTTTACCGACCTCATTCCGATCCGGCGCAAGACGCTTCACGAGAACCTGCACGCGGCGTTCCCCGATCTCTCCCGCCGCGAGGAGAAACGCCTCATCCGCCGGATGTGGGAACATCTCTTTCTGATGGGCGGCGAATTTTTCGCCGCGCGCCGCATGTTCCACAAGGAGGGGTGGTGCCGCTGGGTCGAGGCGGGCCAGGCGCAGGAAATGGTCCGGCTCTTTTTCAAAAAGCGGCCCCTCATCATGGTCACGGGCCATTTCGGCAACTTCGAGATCGGCGGATACACGCTCGGCCTTCTCGGATACCCGACCTTTTCGGTCGCCCGGCGGCTCGACAACCCCTACCTCGACCGCTACATCGGCCGGCTCCGCGCCGAAACGGGGCAATACATCATCGACAAGAACGAGGGGTTCGAAGACATTCTCCGCGTAATCGAGGGGAACGGCCGGCTCGCCTTTCTCGCCGACCAGTCGGCGGGGGAAAAGGGATGCTGGGTCGATTTCTTCAGCCGGCCCGCTTCGGCATACAAGGCGATGGCGCTCCTTTCGCTGCAGTACAGCGCGCCGATACTGGTCTGCGACGTTTCGCGCGTCAACAACACCCCGATGCGGTTCCGCATCGAGCCGCTCGGCTACTACGACCCGCTCGACCCGCCCGAAGGGCTCGAGACGGTTTTCGAAATCACGCAGTGGTTCACCTCCCTTCTGGAACAGCGGATCCGCCGGAACCCCGAACAGTACTGGTGGCTCCACCGGCGGTGGAAGACGTACGGCAAAAAGATTTCGCTCGACGCGATCCGCCGGAAAATCCGGTACACTTTACCCTGACCGCCCAAAATCGCGCGCCTTTCCCTTTTTCTTCTTTCCGCGATGTTCCGCGACCGGTATAACCCTCAATTCCGGCGGCCACTTTAAAAAAACGCCCCTATTTTATAAGGGTGCGCCTTTCGCCGCCGAAAAACGTTTGACGAAAAAACCGAAAGGCCTTTTTGTACGCCGACGGGGGGAAGTGCAATAAGGGAGCAGGATCGGACCCACAATTTTACACCGGCATTCATTCGTTTATGGGCAAATTTCAATTTCCTTCGCTGCGCGTTCTTTTCCCTTTTCTTCTGGTTTCGGCGGGGCTCTTCCCGGCATGGCCTTCGGGCGGCGCGCGGCTTCTGGCCGAAGGGAACAGCGACAGCGCCGCGCCGGCCGCCGAACCGGCCGAAACGCCTGACCCTGACGCCGAACTGATCGCGAACCTGACCGAAGCGTGCCAGAGCGCCGCCGACGTGTTCAGCACCGAACTGGCGGTACAGAGCGCCGACAACCTGAAAGCGCGGGCGCGGATGGAAACGAAAAATCTGATCTACGCCCTGGGCCGCGAACCGGACAAGGAGAAAGCGGCGGCGCTCATCAAGGACCTGCGCCTTGAAGATTTGCGGGACACCCTTTCCGTGCAGGAGACCGACCCGGCGGTGGTCAGGGACGTGTACGACCTGCTCGGCGGCGGCGACGAAGAGATGGAACGTTCCGACGTGGCGCGGGTCCGGAACATTCTCGACGACTACCTGACCGCGCTCGACCGGAACAGCCAGGGGAACATCCGGGAAGATTTCGCCTACAACTGCTCGACCCTTCCGCAGGATGTCCGGGACTATCTTGAGAATCCCGCATCGGCCGAAGCGCCGGGCCGTGTTGCCGCCGCGCTCGATTTCATGGACGAGTGCCAGCACGAATCGAGCCATATCGAGGACATCGTCAATCTGCTCCGCGCCCGGTTCAGTCAGCCGAACCTGCTCATTTCGGTCGGCGGAAAAGTCATCTTCCCGAACAAGCCGCTCGAGTTTTCGGAACCGACCGTGGTCCGCGAAACGATCCGCGACGTTCCGACCTACGGCAACGGCACCGCAACCGGCACGGTCGGCTTCTCGTTCGTGGCGAACGAAAACCGGGCGCAGTTCCAGCTCGCGTTCAAGGCCGTGGTCCGCACCCGCAACCGCGCCGATTCCCCGATGAACGTGACCGTTTACACGAGCAACGTCGGTTCGGTCGCCGTGAACCAGTATCTCTTCTTCGACGAAACGGGAGTCTCGATCGGCCAGTACCGCGCCGTCGCCCGGCTCGGCGAACCGTCGGTCACCGGCGTGTTCCGGGGCGGGATCCAGGTCTTTTCGGGCGTGGTCTACAACCAGGTTCTCAAAGAGGTTTCCCTTTCGCGGCCGGAAGCCGAACAGCTGATGAAGACGCGCACCGTTCAGCAGTTTGAACAGCGTCTCGACGAGGTCACGAAGAACAACGACCGTGTCGCTCAGGTCTGGGACCTGCTCAAGAAATACGATTACCTGCCGGCCGTCAAAACACGGACGACCGCCAACATGCTCGAATGCAGCGCGCTGATCGGCAGCCCCCGCCAGATCAGCACCGCCGCCATGCCGGCCCGCCAGCTCGGCCCGCACGACCTGGTTGTGCGCATTCACCAGAGCGCGCTGAACAACCCGCTGCACGAGCTTCTTGCCGGCCACACCATTTCCGAAAAAGAGGTGAAATCGTGGGTCCGCGAGAATCTGCCGGAAGTCGATCTCGACGAGCTCGCCGCCAAAGCCAAAGAGGCGGCGGAACGGATTGCCCGTGAATCGGGCGAAAAGTTCTCGGAAGAGGAAGAATTCGAAATGGAATCGGTCTCGACCTCGTTCTGTGAAGAGCTGCCCGCCTACGTCACGTTCACCGACGGCATTTTCGGAATCCATCTGCAGGTCGACTCGTTCGCGCAGAAGGAGAAGGATTTCCCCGGACTCGATATCGACATTGAGTATCAGCCCGAGAAGCGGGGCGAAAACTGGGTTCTCGCGCGGAAGAGTTTCGAGGCGTGGCCGCCCGATGTCGACCGCGGTTCGACGGTTCCGGTCCGCTACCAGGTGATCCGCCGCCAGATCAAAAACCGGCTCAGCGCCGCGCTGCCCGAAGAGATTCCGCTCAGTTCGATTCCGCTTTATGAACTCAAGATGGCCGGCGGGACCCCCGCCGCAGCACAGGCCCCCGCCGAAAACGCCGGCGACAACATCACACACGCGCCCGAGATCCGCGGCAAACTCGCGGTCGGCGAAATCGACTTCCAGGACGGCTGGCTCCTCCTCGGCGCCGACTACCAGCCGGTCGAATAAAGCGGCGGATCCGCGGGAACAGCAACGCGCCTTCCCGCCACTCCGGAGGGAGCGAAGCGGATCCTCCGGCCACACTTACCCCAAGCTCCTCTACTCAACAGCTCTTTGGTGTGGTCAGCGGGCAAGGGATCCTCCGACTTTAGTCGGACGGGGGTTCCCTCCCGCGCTCGATAAGCTGAAACACTCTTTCCTATCGCCCCCGTCTTCAGACGGGGGATTTCGGTCCGATCCTACCGAAAAGCTCCGCTGCTCCTTCCAAAAAACTACCGCAGGTCTCAATACCGGGTTGTCTATCAGCGCGGTGCGCGCAAGGGAGCCCCTAGTCTATAACTAGGGGGGGCCCCGCGCGCCTGCGGCAAGCTGAAACACACATTCATTAAACCCCCACTCTACAAGTGGGGGTACTCAGCCCGATAACCCCGGAAAGCTCAGCTACTCCTTCCAAAAACCACCAGACCCGATCTCTGCGGGAACAGCCCCGCGCTTTCCCGCTCCCCCCCCCGCCGCCTACCCCTCCCTTTTCCCGTACGCTATAATATCCCCGTTCCCTTTCCCCCTCCCGCCCGCGCAGGGCAGACTCGGGCAACCCCGGACGCAAATCGCGGAAATTTTTGGAACCTCGGCCGCCGATGCCGCCGACGGCAAAGATTATTCCGTTCGGACTCATGAAAGGAATATTCATGAAATCTTCCAAACTCACAAGGCTGCTGGCCGACCCCACCAAACTCGAAGCGGTTATCACCGGATGGCTGGCGGTTCTCCTCGGCGCCGCGCTGGAAATCGGCGGAATATACCTGATCTGTGCAGGGTTCGTCTCGTCTTCCCGTACCGCTGACACTGTCCTGGATGCCGGCGATGCCGCCAGATATTCCGCAGAGACCTTCTTTGCTTTTTTCTTCGGCGCAGGCTTAACGCTTTTCGGAATTCTTATGCTGTTCTATGCCTGGTATGCGTTTCGTTACGCCAAGCGTTGCTCTTGATCTCAACGATTTCAATCCCGGACAGCTAAGCTACCCCTCCCCCTTTCCGTACGCTATAATATCCCTGTCCTCCTTTCCCCTTCCCGACCATCTCCGGAAAGATTTTGCGATGCCGTTATTCCAAGCTTCCGCGCTCCGCCAGCAATCGACCGAACATCCCGCGCCCGAATCGGCGTGGCAGGAATATACCGCCTTTTTCCACAACCCGGCGGTTCAGGAGAACATCCGCGCGCAGACCGAGGAACAGCTTCAGGGGGAATTTCTGGCGAAACTGTTCGGCGACGTGCTCGGCTACACGCTCGCGCCCGCCGAAGGGCACAACCTGGTCCGGGAACAGAAAAACGAGCTCAACACCCGGTCCGCCGACGGCGCCCTCTGCCGCGGCGGGAAAATCTGCGCGGTCATCGAACTGAAAGACACGCGCACCACCGACCTCGACAAGGTCGAACCGCAGGCGTTCGGATACAAGAACGCGCACCGCGGGGTCCGCTACGTGATCACCTCGAACTTCGAGCGGCTCCGGTTCTACATCGACTCGACGCTCGACTACATCGAGTTCGACCTGTTCCGGCTCACCCGCGCCGAATTCAGCCGCCTTTGGTTCGTCCTTTCGAAGCCGACCTTGCTCGACGGCGACCTGCCCGCCCGCCTGTTCGATTCGAGCCGGCAGAACGAGCAGTCGATCACCGAAAAGCTGTACGCCGACTACTCGGCGTTCAAGCGGGAACTCTTCGACGACATTCTCGCCCGGCAGCAGGGCCAGCTCACGCGGGACGGGAAGCTCCTCCTGTTCCGCAAAACGCAGAAGCTTCTCGACCGCCTCATTTTCATCTTCTTCTGTGAAGACCGCGGCCTGCTCCCGGTCAACTCCACCGAATCGATCATCAAAAAATGGCGCGGCGACCGCGCGTGGGACCCGTCGGCGCGGCTCTACCCGCAATTCCTGAAATTCTTCGAGTTCATCAACAGCGGCAACCCCGCGCTCGGCATCTTCGCGTATAACGGCGGCCTTTTCGCGCGGGACGAACAGCTCGACGCGCTCGACCTCGACGACGCCCTGCTCGCCCGCTGGACGCAGAAACTGAGCGACTACGACTACGAGACCGAAGTCGACGTCAACATTCTGGGCCACATCTTCGAACATTCGCTCGCCGAACTCGAAGAGGCCGCCGCCGCGTTCGGCGACGGGCAGGACACTCCCGCCGTCTCGAAACGGAAGAAGGACGGCGTCTTTTACACACCGTCGTTCGTGACGCAGTTCATCGTCGAGAACACGGTCGGCGCGCTTTGCGCCGAAAAGAAGGCCGAGCTCGGGATCACCGACGACCTTTTCGCGCCCCGCGCCGCCGACCCGAAAAAGCGGGGGGGCAAATCGGACGCCGAAAAGCGCGAAAAGCTCGAATCGCTTCTGGCGGCGTACCGCGCCTGGCTTCTGGACCTGAAAATCTGCGACCCGGCATGCGGTTCCGGCGCGTTTCTGGTCGCCGCACTGCAGTTCCTGATCCGGGAACACAAAAAGATCGACCGCTGGTCGGCGAACATCCAGACGGGGGCCGGCGCGCTCGTCTTTGAGGATATCGACACCTCGATTCTGGAACGGAACCTGTACGGGGTCGATATCAACGAGGAATCGGTCGAAATTGCGCGCCTTTCCCTCTGGCTGCACACATGCCGGCCCGGCCGGAAACTGAGCGACCTTTCGGCGAACATCAAGTGCGGCAACAGTCTCATTACCGAAGAGTTCGACTGGGAGAAGGAGTTCCCGTTCGGCGGTTTCGACGCGGTGATCGGCAACCCGCCGTATGTACAGCTTCAGACGATGGGGCCGATGAGCGACCGGTATGCCAAGTGCGGGTTCGAAACATTCGATAAATTGTCAGACATCTACTGTCTGTTTGTCGAACGTGGGTTTCAAATTCTAAAACCCCAAGGCCTTATCTCTTACATTATGCCTAACAAATGGATGCAGGTTGGCTATGGGAAGGCTCTGCGTGAATTCTTTCTCAAGAAAGGACTGATAAGGCTCATCGACTTTGGAGACATTCAGATATTCGATGGTGCAACAACCTATCCTTGTATCTTTATCGCCACACATAAAACTTCTAAAGGCTACATCCTGATATCAGTTCTAAAGGACATTATTCCTTCCGATTTTGAAACGCATGTTTTAGAAAGAGAAGAAAAATTTGAAGCCTCTTTCTTCGGCAAGGATATTTGGGTAATCTCATCCCGAAAAGAAAACATATTAATGACGCAACTCGAAAAGGAATGTATTACTTTATCTGAATACGTTCACGGAGAAGCTCATTATGGAATCAAGCCTGGTGTGACAAAAGCCTTTATTATTGACAATTCTACAAAAGACCAACTTGTTGAGCAAGATCCAAATTCACAAGACATCCTCAAGCCAATGCTGTTAGGAAGAGGGATGACCCCCTACTGGAGTGATACAGATAATTGGCTTATTGACGCACACAATGGAGTCAAAAAAGAGGGACTTCCTCGTATTGAGATTAGTGCATATCCGGCTATAAAATCACATCTGGATCAATACATAACTAAATTAACGAGTAGATCTGACAAAGGAGACACACCATACAATCTCAGAAATTGCGCATACTACTCAAAATTTCTTCAGCCAAAGATTATGTACCAGAGATTTCAGGTTAAGCCGTGCTTTATTTTTGACGATTCTGGTTACTTTTGCAATGACTCTATTTGGTTCATCTCGACCAACGATAAGGCGTTACTTGCCGTTCTGAATTCTTCTATCGGTTGGTGGTTCATTCAGAAAAAATGCCCGTCTATACAGAATGGACACCAATTGATTTGGGATAATTTTTCGCAGATACTAGTCCCACGACCTGAAAAAATGGTCGACACACCGCTTGCCGCGCTCGCCGAAAAACGCGTAGACCTGACTCGCGCGCAGCAAAGCATCCGCGCGAAGTTTCACCGCTCGCTTCTGAACCATTTCAGCGCGCTGAAGATCACACAGGCGCTCGAAACCTTTGAAACCCTCACGTTTGCCGAATTTCTCAAAGAGCTGAAGAAGCAGAAGGCAAAACCGAAACTGAGCGAAGAGGCGGAATGGGAAGAGTTTTTCACCGCATCGAAAACCGAACTTCTCCGTCTCGCCGCCGAATCGGCGCAGACCGACACACAGATCAACACCCAGGTCGCCGCCCTCTACGGCCTGACAGCCGAACAGGCCGGCGGACTCGGAGCCTATTTACACGAAAGGGAACAGAACCATGAATTATGAAGAGAGAAAAAAGATGACGATTGAAGAACTCCGCCCGATCGCCGAGGCGGGAGATCTCGAAGTCATCTTTGAAATCGCGTCCCGTTACACGGAAGGGATTGACGGAACAGAGAAAGACTGGAAGGAGGCCGCTTACTGGCTCCGCAAAGGCGCCGAGATGGGGGACGACTACTGCCAGCACTGGCTGGGCAACCTTTACGCCGCGGGGGAAGGCGTTCCCCTCGACAAGGCCGAGGCGGCGAAATGGTGGCGCATGGCCGCCGACCAGGACGAACAGTGGTCGCAATGCTATCTCGGTGAACTCTACCTTACGGGGGACGGCGTCCCGCAGGACAAGGCCGAGGCGGTCCGGCTCTTCCGCGCCGCCGCGGTGACCGACGCCTGGATCGCGTACTTCAATCTGGGACTTTGCTATTTCAACGGCGACGGGATCGAAAAGGACGAAGCCGAAGGGGTCATGTGGATTCAGGAAGGCGCCTGGGGCGGCGAAGAAAAAGCGATTGACTGGCTGAACGAAGCGGCTGAAAAGGGATACGAACCGGCGCAAAAGGCTCTCGAAGAGATTGAAGACGAGGATTTTTGGCACAAAAGATGTGATTTCCGTCGCTATCAACAGGCCGCGGAAGAGGGAGACAGCGAAGCGCAACACAATCTGGGCGTCTGTTATCTGAACGGTGATGGGTGTATGCAAGACCGTGCCAAAGCGGTCAGGTGGCTCCGGAAATCCGCCGAACAGGGAAACGAGGAGGCAAAAGCCGCCCTCGCCGACCTCGAACAGGAGAAATGACAGATGAGCGACAATAATCCGAATATCGACGAAATCCGCCAGGCCGCCGAAGGCGGCGACGCCAAAGCGCAGTTTCAGCTGGCGCTCTGCTGCATGAAAGGCGCGGGGGTGCCGCGCGATTTCGCACAGGGAGTCGGCTGGATGAAGAAATCCGCCGAAAACGGGTTCGCCGAAGCGCAGTACGCGCTCGGCCTTTTTTACAGCGAAGGGAAAGCGGGCCTGAAACAGGATAAGCCCCAAAGCGCCCAATGGTTCCTGAAAGCCGCGCAGCAGGGGCATAAAGACGCGCAGCGGAACCTGGCAAAGATATGCCTGTCCATCTATCAGCAGTCGGGGAACGAAAAGATGAAGGCGGGCGCGCTGAGATGGTTCAAGGCTGCCGCCGATCAGGGAGATGCCGAAGCGAAAGCGGAACTCGGCAAGCTCATGGCCGGAACTGCGGGGGGAAAAGAAAACGCCGCCGACGGCAATACCCTTTCCCAAAAAGCCGAAGCGGGGGATCCCGAAGCGCAATACACCCTGGCGCAGAATTACCAGTACGGCACCGGTGTTAAAAAGAATCCGAAAGCCGCCGCCGACTGGTACCGCAAAGCCGCCGAAGGCGGGCATCGGGAAGCGCAGTGCAATTACGGGCTCTGTTTCGTTCACGGCGTGGGAGTGAAAAGAGATTTTTCGCAGGCGCTCGTCTGGTTCCGAAAAGCCGCGCTGCAAGGGGACGCTCTGGCGCAGCGTTACGTGGGGAACTCCTATTTCAACGGCGAAAGTGTCGCCGTCGATAAAGCGGAAGCCGCTAAATGGTGGAAAATGGCCGCCGACCAGGACGACGCCTTCTCGCAATGCAATCTCGCCGACCTTTACCTGGCCGGGGAAGGTGTACCTCAGGATAAAGCCGAAGCTGTCCGACTCTATCGGCTCGCTTCCGAGGGGGACGACTGGCTGGCGCTTTTCAGGCTCGGTCAGTGTTACATTAACGGCGACGGCGTTCCCAAGAACGAGGCCGAGGGGATGAAAATCATTCAGGAAGCCGTCCTGAACGGATCCGCTGAAGCCACGCAGTGGCTCGAAGAGGAAGCCGAAAAAGGTTCCGAAGCCGCGATTGCGGCAATTCAGGAGATCAACAAGGCAATCAAGGAAGAGGAAATCGCCTCTTCCGCGCCGGCCCGTGCCCCAGAGAAAAAGAAGTACCGTTCCTTCCGTCTGGAAGGTATGCCGAACACCGTCGGCTGGAAAAAGTTCCTCTGGGGGCTCGTCGGACTCGCCCTTTTAGCGCTTTGGCGGTTTGTCGTCCGGCGTTACTTCTGAACAAAAAAGCTGAAGGCGAAACCAAAAACCGCCGGGAAAAAGCCGTTTATGAATTACAAAATCATTGACCGGGAAACCTACTACCGAAAAGGCGTTTTCCGCCACTTTTCCGAAGACTGCAAATGTTCGGTGTCGATGACCGCGCGGGTCGACGTAACCGCCCTTGCGGCGTTTTCCAAAAAGGCGGGGTCCAAGTTCTACCTCAATTTTCTGTATATCCTCTCGAAGGTGATGAATTCCCGCGACGATTACAGGATGGGGTATCTGTGGCAGACCGGGGAACTGATCTGCTACGATGTTATCCATCCCACGCAGTACGTCTTTCATGAAAATACCGAAACGTGCACTCCCGTGTATACGGAATACAGCGAAGACTACGATGTTTTCTACGCCGGCGCCCTGCGGGACGTCGAGCGCGCCAGGGAAACGAGGGAATACGGCCTCGACGCGGCCAATCACCCGAACTGGTTCGACGCGTCGTATATTCCGTGGCTCTCGTATGATTCGCTGAACGTGGAGCTCCCCGACGGGCACCTGTATTTCGCGCCGATCGTCAACTGGGGGAAATACCGGGAAGAAAACGGCCGGCTTCTCATGCCGGTCAGCGTCCGCCTTAACCACGCGGTCGCCGACGGGTATCTGATCGCGAACGTGTTCCGCCTGCTGCAGCGGGAAGTCGGCGTGTTTGCCGGAAGGTGACCGGAAAAAGGGAGCCTTGTTCCCGGTGCGGCCTGTGCCGTGAACCGGCAAAGGGGAAGGGGCGGGCCGCGGAGTTTCTTCCGCCGGTAGGGATTGAAAGGAACCCGAAAGAGTGTTAATATAGGAGAGCTCCAAGAGCATTACCCGGTGGTGTAATGGCAGCACCAGGGATTTTGGTTCCCTTAGTCAAGGTTCGAGTCCTTGCCGGGTAAATCCCCGCCCCCTTCGGCCCCAAGCCGGAGAGGGCTTTTTTTATCGGCTGTTCCGCGCGCGGGCCTTTCGGCGTCCCGGCCTAGGAAACCGCGCTTTCCTCTTTCGGCGAACTTTCGAACGGGCCGTAGATCGCCTTGACCTTCATCGACTCGTCGTGCGCGGTCAGGTAATAGACACAGAACCGTTTTCCCCCTTCAAAGACGCGGATCACGACATGGCCGCCGATATCGACCGCGTCGCTGCGCCAGGGAGCCCCTTCAAACTCTTCCCGCTTAAAGAGGGGGAAGTTCGTCGGGCAGACGATCCGGTTCCCCGGATAGAGGTTCCGGTCGGTCATCCTTTCCATCGTCGAAGGCTGAATGTGGAGCAGGTCCCAAACGTCGGTCACATAAACCTGGGGCTGCAGAACCTTCAGAAATTCGGGGTTCATCGACCCGATGTAAGAATGATGATTCGACTTGCAGACGTCGACCCTGCCGCAGGCGGGCGCGGCCATCGCCTCTAAGTTCCGGTTCACTCCGTCCAGTCCGGTAAACGACTCGTTGAAATCGCCGGCGGTCCAGCAGCGGAACGGCCCGTAGTCGATCCGGAGCCCCAAACTGAGCGGGTTTTCGGAAGCGGCGCCGTTCGATGCCGCCCAATCGTAGAACGCGCGGTCGCAGACCCCTTCGGCGCCGGTCCAGACGATCCCGTTTCCGCACAGGTTCCGGATATGGAACGAATCGCGGTACGGCGCCGGGTCGTGCAGAAGGGTGAGCTGATCGAGCCGGCCGACCTCGAACGGCTCCATTTCGAGCCCGTCCTCCCTCATCTTGAACCGGACAAACCGGCGGTAATTTTCGACATCGGCGTTTTCGACCGGAAACGGGTCCCGGTATTCGGGAAACCCGCGGTCGAACCCCTTTTTGAAATGGATGAATTCCCCCGTCTGCGACATTCCGCTCAGAAAATAATCTTCGCCCCGCCCCTCGGTTTTCCCCCGGTGGATCCGGCAGGTTCCCATATGATCTTCATGGAAATGGGAAATCATCATGTAATCGACTTCATCGCCGCGGGGATTGACGCGCCTGATGTAACGCGCGATATATTCGCCCGGCCCGCGCGACTCGTCGGGAAGCGTGACGCTTTTCAGCTCGTAGCCGATCCGTTCGAGCTGGCCTGAATCGATTAACAGGGATGTGCCGTCGGGAAAGATGTGAAAGATCGACTCGGCGTGGCCGGTATAGATGTGATGGAACTCCATCGTCCCCGGCCGCCAGGGGGAAAGCGGTTCGCCGACCGACTCGTTTTCAAAACGGGGCTGGGCCAATTCCCCGAAACCGGCGAACCCCTTCCCCGCCGTCAGCGCGGCCAGAGCCGAAACCGCGCCGGCCGCGCCGGCGCACCCTTTTAAAAAATCGCGTCTTGTCGTCATATTGCCTCCCGAAAAAGAATCTTTTCCCTTCGCCTCTGAATCCTGAATTCACAGGCGGCCCCGCCCGGCCCTCATTATAAAAGCCGGAATCCCCAATGGCAACAAAACGCTTCTCCCTTATCCGATTTGACAGATCTTTCAGTTCACCTGTTAAGCAGGGGCATTATCTATCGGCCGCCCCCCTTCAGAACCCCTCAAAAACCGGGAAAATCCGCTTTTTTACTTGAAAAAATCTCGCAAGACGCTAAATTAGAGAAGACGGCGCATCTTCCCTATTTTACCATGCGCCGCCCGCCGGGGCGTTTTCCCCGGCAGAGCCGAAAAGAGGATTCCAAACAGCTCTAACTTTCCCAAGAGGTCTTTGATGAGCAAGCGTTTTCGATACCGCAACAATTCCGGACTCAGTGAGGATTACGAAACCCAGGAAAGGCATGACCAGTGGGTCAAGGTCTTTTTCGCGGCCATCATTCTCCTCATTCTGGGGTTCTACTTCGTCCTTCCCAACATGAAACGGGATAATGTTCCGTTCCTGAAAACCAAGGCGGCGCAGGGACGGGCGCGGGCACTGACCCGTTTGGGCGACTGCTACTATAACGGGAACGGGGTCGACCAGGATTTCGCCGAAGCGGTCCGCTGGTACCGTCAGGCGTCAAACCTGAACTACACACCCGCCGTGACGAAACTGGGGTTCTGTTTCGACAACGGAACCGGCGTCCCCCAAAACAAAAACCGGGCGCTCCGGCTCTATCGGCGCGCCGCACGGCAGGGGAACGCTCAGGCGCAATACAGGCTGGGGAAATACTACTCTTCCGCCGGGAACCCCCGCCGCGACGTTCTGCGGGCAATAAAGTGGTACAAGGAAGCGGCGCAGCAGGGGTATGTCGAGGCGCAGTGCGCGCTGGCGGTCTTCTACTTCAACGGGGAAGGTGTCTGCCGAAACGAAGCCAAAGCCGTCAAATGGTTCCGCAAAGCCGCCCGGAAGAAGAACCCGCAGGCTCAGTATTACCTGGGGCTCCATGTTGAACAGAAGGCCGCCGCCGAGGCGGAAAAGCCGTCGAAGCCGGAAAAGGGAGTGGTCTGGAAGTCCCCTCCCGCTCAAAGGAGAGACGCGTTCCGCTGGTTCAAAAAATCCGCCGAGCAGATGTATCCTCCCGCGCTCTACAAGATGGGCCTCTATTACCTCGAGGGGTCCGTCGTCGATCAGGACGACGAAGAAGCGGTCGCCTTCTTCGAAAAAGCCGCCCGGCGCGGGGAATCCGCCGCCCAGGTCAGGCTGGGCGACTGCTTCTTCGACGGGGTCGGCTATCAGCAGGATTATACACGGGCAATCAGGTGGTACCGCAGAGCCGCGGCGCAAAACGACCCCGAAGGCTGCTATAAAGCCGGCCTTTGCCTCGCCGAAGGAAAAGGGACCGAACCGGATCCGGCGCGGGGGGCGGAACTGATTCAAAAAGCGGCGGAACTGGGGTCGGCCGAGGCGCAGCTGTATCTCGACAGCGCGTCCGAAAATGCCGAACCCGAACCCGTAACTGAACCAGAACCCACAGCCGAAGAAGCCCCGGAAGAACCGGCCGGCGAGACCGCGGCCGCCGGCGAGCCGGAAGCCGAGCAGGAAGCTGAACCGGAGCCTGAAGCGGAAGCCGAACCGGGCGCGGAAAGCCCAGAACCCGCCGCCGGAGAAGCGGAACCCGAAACCGCCCCTTCCGAAGACTCCGTGCCTGCCGCCGAATAGTCCCGCCGCGAAACGTTCCGCCGGAACGCCGGTTCATGCCATGGGCCGGTGTTCCGGTTTTTTTCCGTCCCCTTTTCCCAGCCCTTTGCAAACTGATTATCCCGTTCAACCCCTTCTTTCGGCCTGAAAGTCATTGCCGGCCGGGCCGGGCGTTTCCGCCCCGGCCCTTCGCGCCGGAAAGCCGGCGAAGACTTGCTTTTTTCTTATTTGGTGGTAGAAATATCACAGGGGGAGAGAACCGCTGATCAGAAAAGAACGTGAATCGTTCCGGACCATACCGGGAGAAAACGGGCCTTCCTGGGAAGTTCCCTTTCCCTCCCGGCGCCGGAACATTTTCAGGCGGCAGTCATGACAGAGCAGGAAAACGAGATCCTCCTCTCCGGGGATCAGGCAAAGCAGATGCGCGAATCGGCGCGGAACGGGAACGCTCAGGCGCAGTACGCCTTGGGGTATTACTACGATAACGGCCCGAAGAGCGTTCAGGACAAAGCCGAAGCCGCGGCCTGGTACCGCCGCGCCGCAGAGCAGGGCCTTGCCAAAGCGCAATACGCGTTCGCCCGGCTTTGCTACCTCGGCGAAGGGGTTCCGCGCGACCTTGAAAAAGCTTTCGACGGGTTCCAGAAAGCCGCGCATCAGGGGATCGCGATGGCGCAGCTCTATCTCGGCGTCTGCTACATGCAGGGGGAAGGTACTGCACGCAATCCGGCGAAAGGGGCCGAATGGTTTCAGGCCGCGGCGCGGCAGGGGCTTGCCGACGCGCAGTTCGTTCTGGCATATTCCTACGCCGCGGGGCATGGCCTTCAGCAGGATTACATCGAAGCGGCAAAATGGTACCGCCGCGCCGCGCAGCAGGGGCTCGAGAAGGCCGTCGGCCAGCTGCGGAAAGCCGCCGAAGCGGGCCGGCCCGCCGCGCAATACAATTTAGGCTGCTGCTATCACCACGGAGACGCCGTCGCGCAGGATAAGATCGAAGCGGTCAAATGGTACCGCCGTTCCGCCCATCAGGGGAACACCGACGCGGCGGAAGCGCTCCGCACGCTCGCCGAAGAGGGGATCGCCGAAGCGCAATACGCGCTCGGGCTCTGCTATCAGCGCGGCAGCGGCGTTAAGCGGGACAGGTCCCGGGCGGTACTCCTGTTCCGCCGCGCCGGACAGCAGGGGCACGCCGAGGCGCAGTTCGCGGCCGGACTCTGCTATTACGAGGGGGACGGCGTCGTTCCGAACCCCGCCGAAGCGGTCAAGTGGTACCAGCTCGCCGCCCAGCAGGGGGTCATGAAAGCCGAGTATAACCTCGCGTCCTGTTTCTTAGAGGGGATCGGCGTCCGGCACGATGCCGCGCAGGCGGTGCAGTGGTTTCAGGCCGCCGCCCGGCAGAACGATGTTCGCGCCGAATGCGCCCTGGGGATCTGTTACGCCGAGGGAACCGGCGTAAAGCAGGATTTTCAGCAGGCTTCGGCTTTCCTTCAGGGCGCCGCCGACAAGGGGCTTGCCGACGCCCAGTTTGCCCTCGGCAACCTTTACTATTTCGGAAACGGAACCGAACGGGACCGCGGTGCGGCCGCCGACTGGTTCCAGAAAGCCGCCGAACAGGGGTTCGCTCCGGCGCAATACGCGCTGGGCTGCTGTTACATTTACGGGAAAGGGGTCGATCAGAACACCGCCGACGGCGTTGCGTGGCTGCAGAAAGCCGCACGGCAGCATCACCGGCAGGCGCGGAAACTCCTCTTTAATATCACACGCGAAGAGCGTTAAAAGACAGGCCGACCCCCTTCACCCTTCCGAAACAAAAATCACACGGCATTTTCTCTAATTTCTCTAATCCGGCAAACCGGCAGCTCTGCAAAATATTGCGCGTCAAAAAAGGGGGGATCTTTTCTCTTTCCGCCAAACCGCGATTATAAGAGAAAACGGAGGACTGCCGTTTTCTTTTTAACCGTGGGAGAACTGACCATGAAAGCCCTTATGTCCGGAAGATCCGCATTTGCGGCACTGTTTGCTCTTTTCTGCTGTTTCGCCCTTGTTTCCGGCTGCGGCGGCGGAAAGGCTGAAAACACCGCCGGTCAGGCGGAGGAAAAAACCGGGACCGCTGCCGAAACACCCGCTCCGGAAGAGCCCGCCCCTCGAAACGAGGCTCCTGCGCCCGATACCGCAGACACGCCCGGCGAGGCGGCGGTTTCCGAAAAGGCCGATACCGCCGAAATGACGCCGCAAGAACTCCGCAGCGCCGCCGAAGGGGGGAACGCCAATGCGCAGTACCAGTACGGGCTCTACCTGATGAAAAACGGAAAGACGAACGCCGAAAAGAACGAAGGCTTTGAATGGGCGAAGAAAGCGGCCGACACCGGAAACGCCGATGCCCAATACGCACTCGGTATGACACTCCTCACGACCGGCAAAACCGACGCCGAAAAGAAAAGAGGGTTCGAAACGCTCCGAAAGGCGGCGGAGCTGAATAACACAAAGGCACAGACCCTTCTGGGTGCCTGTTATCTGTCGGGGGAGAACGTCGATAAGGACGAAGCCGAGGGAATCAAATGGACCCGCGCCGCGGCGGAACAGGGGGATTCCAAGGCCCAGTTCATCCTGGCCAACTGCTATATCGACGGCACCGGTGTCGATCAAAACGCGGAAGAGGCGGTCAAATGGCTCCGGAAATCTGCGGAACAGGACCTTGCCGACGCCCAGTTCCTCCTCGGGAGCTGTTACGAGGCCGGTATCGGTGTCGAACAAAACATCTCTGGCGCCACACTGTGGTACATGAAGGCTGCCAACCTGGGAAACAGGGATGCCCAACAGGCCCTCGATGAAATGCAGGGGCGGCCGAACCCGGGCACTCCTGCCGGTTCCGCTCCGAAACCCGGTCTTTCCGCCGCGGGCGGCGATATTGAAGAAACGCGGAAAGCCGCCGAAAAGGGCGATGCCGAAGCCCAGTTTCAGCTGGCGATCTGCTATATGAAAGGGGAGGGTGTCCCGCGTGATTTCGATCAGGGTGTCTCCTGGATTCAGAAGTCCGCCGAAAACGGATACGCCGAAGCTCAATACGCGCTCGGTCTTTTTTACAGCGAAGGGAAAGGGGTTGAACAGGATCTGGAGAAATGCACCGAATGGTTCTATAACGCCGCACAGCAGGGACACATGGACGCACAGCGCAGCTACGCGAAAATCTGCGTGTTCCTCTACGAAGAGACAGGCGACGAAGACCTGAAAGACGAGGCGGCGGAATGGTTTCAGAAAGCCGCCGACCAGGGAGACCCGGAATCGAAAACGGAACTTGAAAAGCTCCGTTCCGGGAACTGGAACTGAAACACCGGCGTCGGCTTCGGTTTCTCCGAAACACCCGATAAAGCTGAAGATTTTCGCAGCCGCGGCAGACCCCTTCCCCCTTGCCGAACCGCGGTCCGCAACCTAAAATAAGACGGTTGAAACCAAACCCCTAACCATAAGAAAAGAGGACGACCATGAAAATTTCCGCATTCCCCGTTCTGGCCGTTTCGGCGTTTCTTCTTTTTTCGGCCGGTCCGCTGACCGCCCAAAATGTTCCCCATGCCAAGGCCGATGCCAATACCGGCGCCAAGGCTGACCATCACACGGCGGCGATCCGTCACCGGAAGGTTGATCACCATCACGTCCCCGCACTGACCCGGGACGCGGAAAAGGGAAATCCTCAGGCGCAGATCGATCTGGGCTACTACTACGCGGATTCCGGCAATCAGCAATACGATCCGGCCAAGGCTGTCTACTGGTATCAGAAAGCCGCCGAAGCCGGGGTCGCCGAAGCCCAGTTTTACATCGGCTACTGTTACGCACGGGGAATCGCGCTCGCCCAGAATTACGCCGCGGCCGTTGATTGGTATCTCAAAGCCGCCGAGCAGAAATACGCCGAAGCCCAGTTTTACCTCGGTTACGCCTACGCTTACGGGTTAGGAGTTCCGCGGAGTCCTTCGACCGCGTTTTACTGGTACCACAGCGCGGCCAGTCTCCATTTTGCCAGAGCCGCGTGGTATCTCGGTTACTGCTATGAATACGGTTTCGGGTGCGAAGTCGACAGAGCCGCCTCTGAACACTGGTATCACGAGGCCGAAGAAGCCGGCTACAGCGACGAGGACGGCGTCGAAGACGGCGAGGATTACCCGGACTGCTCCGAAGATCTTTTCGACGACGACGATGATGATACCGACGACGGCACCGACAACGATGCCGACGATGACGGAATCGATGACGACGCCGATAACGATGACGACAACGACGGAATCGACGACGACGATGATACCGATGACGACGGCGACGGAATCGACGACGACGATGACGATAACGATGCCGACGATGACGGGATCGACGACGATGATGATACCGATGACGACGGCGACGGATATGACGATGACGGCGACGACGGTGATGACGGCGATGACGGTGATGACGGCGGCGATGATGAATAACTCTTGTCCCCGCCCGGCGGAGTGCCTGAAAGTTTAACCTTCACAAAAAAGCCTGCCGGCTGCCCGGAAAAGATGAGGAAAGAAAAAGTGTCTGTATTTTTCAATGAGTTTTTCGAGACTCTTGCGGCTCTGTCGAAGAAGAAGGAAGTCCGGCTCGTTCTTCTGGGAATCCTGATCGGGCTTTGCCTCTTTTCCTGTCCGGGACGGCTGCTGCTTTTTGTGCTGCTCGGACTTGGCGCAGCGGCTTTATACGTTCTCTACCGGAACCTGAAAAAAGAAAAGAATCACGAAGGCTGAAAGCGCGGCGCGTGTTTATAGAGAAAGGACGGCTCCCTTTCGGGGGCCGTCCTTTCTCAATTTTTCACGGAGATGCAAACCGAGGCACGCCTATTTGGCGCGGAACTGCAGGCCGTTCTGGCGGGCGTAGGTTTCGGCGTAGGTGCCGGGCTGCCCGACAATCGTTACACGGTAGCATTCGTCGAACGCCTCGAACCCGATAAAGGTGACCGACGCGGGAATTTCGATCGTCATGAGCGAATGGCATTCCTCAAAGGCGCTCCGGCCGATTTCGGTCACGCCGTCGGGAATCACAACCGAACCGAGCGACTTGCACCCTTCAAAAGCGCTGTCGCCGATAAAAGTGACTCCGGCGGGGATGGTAACCCTTGCCAGGGAATTGCAGCCGTCAAAGGCTTTCCGCTCGATCCGTGTCACACCGGCGGGAATGTCGGCGACGGTCAGCGAATCGCAGTCGCTGAAGACTTCCGGTTCGAGAACGGTCAGCCCTTTCGGAATGTCGAAAGTGCGGACCAGCTTGCATTCATCGAAGGCGCTCATCCCGATCCGGATCACGGTGCCGGGGATGTTGATCGAACGGAGCACTTCGCATTCGTGGAAGGCGAACGGCTCGATTTCAAGAAGCCCTTCGGGAAGGACCACCGACGAAAGAATGTACGATTCGTTAAACGCGCGGTAGCCGATTTTCAGAACCGGGAGCCCCTCGATCTGGGCGGGAATCACCACGTCGCGCTCACCGGCGCCCCGGAATCCGTTGATGACGATCCCCTGCACCGTCTGGCCGGCGGCATTCTGCACATCGGTACGGGCGTAGGAGAAAACGTCGGCCGGCGTTTCGGCGGGCTGGGCAAACGCGCAAACGGCGGTCAGGACAGTCAAAACCGCCGCCAAAACAGCAAGACACTTCAGAACTTTCATGGGTCGAACCTTTCTAACGCTGCGCGGTTAAAGACAAAATTTTTAACCGCAGATTAAACGGGCAACGTCCTATTGTACGCACGGTTCCTTCCCTGTCAACTTTTCATGCCGACCGGGAAGAAATCACCGGCGGCCGCTTTTGCCGCCGGGCGGCGGACCATTACGGCTGAATTCTTGACAAACGGCTGTCATCAAAATATGATTGTCGGAGAGATCAGTAACGGGTTTTGTTCCGGTTTTTCACCAATCCTGCAATCAAGCCAAGGGGGGTATCATGACGACTTTTTCTTTCAGATTTCGCTCGGCGCTCTTTCTCGCGCTCTTCTGCCTGGGTCTTCCGGCCGCCGTCTTTTGCGGCGGCAAGGCGGATTCCGGCGGCACGTCCGTTTCCGAACTTCAAAAGGCCGCCGAAAAGGGGGATCCCGAATCCCAGTATAATCTGGGGGTCTGCTACGAAGACGGGGACGGCGTCCCGCGAGACGCGCAGGAAGCCGTCAAATGGTACCGGAAGGCCGCGGATCAGAATTTCGCGCTGGCGCAGAATAACCTCGGGGTCTGCTACGAGAACGGCATCGGCGTCGACGAGGACGACCGGGAAGCCGTGAAGTGGTACCGCAAGGCCGCCGAACAGAACGATCCCGAAGCGCAATGCAATCTGGGCGCATGCTACGCAAACGGAAAGGGTGTCGGCGAGGACGACGGGAAAGCCGTTGACTGGTTCCGCAAAAGCGCCGAACAGAACTTTTCCGGCGCACAGTACAACCTGGGAATCTGCTTCGACAACGGACAGGGGGTGCCGCAGGACATGCAGGAAGCGGTCAAGTGGTACCGCAAGGCCGCCGAACAGAACCATCTCGGCGCGCAGTTCAATTTGGCGGTCTGCTACGACGAAGGGCATGGTGTGAAGCAGGACGCGCAGGAAGCGGTCAAGTGGTACCGCAAGGCCGCCGAGCAGGGAGACCCCGACTCGCAGTCGAATCTGGGAACCTGCTACGAGACCGGAAACGGCGTCAAACGGGACAAAAAGGAAGCGGTCAAATGGTACCGCAAGGCCGCCGAACAGGGGGATCCCGACGCGCAATGCAATCTGGGCCGCTGCCTCGCGAACGGGGAAGGCGTCGGGCAGAATACGGAGGAAGCGGTCGAATGGTTCCGCCAATCCGCAGAACAGGGGAACGAAAAGGCCAAAAAAGCCTTGAAGGAGCTTGGTGCGGAATAGCCCGGCAGAGTTCTCCGGAAAGGGAGCTTCCGGCGCGGAGGCCGGAAGATTTCCTAGTATTATCCTAGGGTTTACATGATCCCAAAGGGTGTTATAATGAACCTGTAAGCGTCCGGCAGTACGATTGTTTCTCCGGGCGCCGTTTCAAAAGTCAAGCGTATTGGGGCGCCGTTCGCATGAACGGCTGAGAAGCACCCATTGAACCTGATCCGGGTCATACCGGCGTAGGAAATTACGATGACGGCCGATTCCTCTTTTCCGAGTCGCCGCTTTTTCGCGATTTCCTTTCGATTCATCCCTCTGTCCGAAAGGAGATTCAGTTTATGGCTTCCGAAAACATTATCTCGAAAGCGATTGTCCAGACTTATTCCGAAAAGCTGACCGACAGCCTGAACGTCGATGTCGCGCTGGTCGGTGCCGGCCCCTCGGCGCTGGTCGCTTCCCGCTACCTGACCGAGGCGGGATTCAAAACGGCGATCTTTGAAAGCCGTCTCGCTCCGGGAGGGGGCGTTTGGGGCGGGGGGATGTGCTTTAACGAACTGATCGTTCAGGACGACGCGCTCGACATCCTGAATCATTTCGGGATCAGCCACCGTCCGGTCAAAGACGGGGAAGGCTACCACACGATCGACTCGGTCGAAATGGCGAGCGGGCTCATCTTCGGCGCGGTGCATGCCGGCGTCAGGATTTTCAACTCGGTGAAGGTCGAGGATGTTGTGTTTCACGACAACCGCGTCGCCGGCCTGGTGATCAACTGGTCGCCGGTCCTGAAACTCGGCCTCTTCGTCGATCCGCTCACGATTCTGGCGGGCGCGGTCGTCGACGCGACGGGGCACCCGAGCACCGTCACCAACCTGGTGATCAGCAAGGCGCAGATCAAGCTCAGCACGCCGACCGGCGGCATTCTGGGGGAACACCCGATGTGGGTCGATCACGGCGAAGTCTCGTGTGTCGAAAGCACCGCCGAGTATTATCCCGGCCTCTACGCCTGCGGGATGGCGGCGAACAACATCATGGGCGGCTACCGCATGGGGCCGATCTTCGGCGGCATGCTCAAGTCGGGGAAAAAGGTCGCCGACCTGATTATCGCGGCGGGGAAACGGAAGTAACCGCCGATACCCGCCCGGGTTCTGACGGTTCCGGGGGGAACGGAAATTGCCGTTCCCCCCGGTTTCTTCAGAGCAGAAAAGTCATATATACAGGAAGAAAAATCACCCCGTTTTCCGCCTTAAGATTCTTCGGGTGAATGACATAGGGCGTGCCGGTTTTCCTGCGATTCGATCGAAAAACCCGTCTATGCGCAAGGTATCATAAGCCGAAAAACCCGTCTATGCGCAAAGTACGAAACCCTCTGAAACCCGTCTATGCGCAAGGTATCGCGCGGCGGCTTATCCGGGCACGGGCGGGGAAAACCGGTTTTTCCGGCGGAAAACAGGGGAAAAAGAGCGCTGTCCGGGCCTACGCCGAAAGTTTCATCTTCTGCGCGATCCCGCCCGAAACGACACGGGTGTCCCGCGTGATTTCGCCGAACGAAAGGACCGGCAGATCGGGGTACTTCCCTTCGGTCAGCGCGCGGATCGCCGGACGGACCGCGTCCCCCACCAGGAGAACCGGGTTCGGACGGTACAGAAGCGCTTCGCGAAGCTCGGCGGAAAGGGACGCGAGAATCTCGTTCGAGTCGCCCGGCGCCAGACTGAACCGCACCTTGTCTTCGGAAAGGGAGCTGCCGGCGGCGACCCGCTCTTCGAGTTCCGGGTCGAGCATCACCACGTAGAGTTCCCCTTCGTCGTTGCGGTACTGCCCGCAAAGGGTGCGGGCGAGCCTTCTCCGGACCTGTTCGGTCAGGTAGATCGGGTTCCGGTTCCGGGGGGCTTCGTCCCCCAAAACTTCGAGAATTGCGCCCAGCTGCCGGATCGGAACCTGTTCGCGCAAAAGGCGCTGCAATACATTCTGCACTTCGCCGATCTTCATTACGCCGGGAACAACCTCGTCGACCGCTTTCGGCGCCGCGGCGCGCAGCCCGTCGAGGAGTTTGGAGGCGGCGTCGCGCGTGAGCAGTTCGGCGGCGTTGCGCTGTACCGCGTATTTGAGATGCTCGATCAGGACCTGGCGGGGTTCCAGGATCCGGAACCCGTAGATTTCCGCCTTTTTGCGGCCGCGCGGCTCGATCCAGAACGCCGCTTCCTTGCCGGAAGGGGATTTCGTTTTCAGCCCTTCGAGCTGAACGCCGGCCCCTTCGGCGTCGACCGCCAAAAGCATATCGTGCCAAATGACGCCGGTCGCGGCCTCTTCGCCGTAGATGCTGATCCGGAACCGGTCCTCGTCGAGGTCGAGAGCGTCGCGCACGCTCACCTTCGGCACAATGATCCCGATCTGCTTGGCGGCGGCGATCCGCACCTCCTTGATCAGGTTCATCAGCGAAACACCCTCTTTCACCTCGGCCAGGTCGACTAAACCGACCCCCAATTCAAGCTGGAGAGGATCGACCGCCACATAGCGCTCGATCCGGTTCCGTTCCTTTTCCCGCTCTTCGAAAGCTTTCGCCCGTTCCTCGGTTTGGCGGCGGAGCGTTTCGTTCTTCTCCTCTTCCTCCTGATGGCGGTTCAGGGTCCAGGCGGTCAGAAACGAGCCGGCGGCAATGGTCATCAGCGGCACGCGGGGAAGCCCGGTAAAGACGAGGAGCAGAAGGAAGAACCCGCCGACCGCGAAGACGATCGGCCGGTAGAGGAGCTGCCCGGCAATCCGCTGCGAAAGGTTTTCGCCGCGCCCCCCCCGTGAAACGAGTACGCCGGTCGCCAGCGAGATCAAAAGCGCCGGCACCTGCGAGACCAGTCCGTCGCCGACGGTCAGTTTCCCGTAAACCGAAATGGCTTCCGCGGGCGCCATCCTGTTCTGCAGAATGCCGATCAGAAGGCCGCCGATGATGTTGACCGCCACGATGATCAGGCTTGCGATCGCGTCGCCCCGCACGAATTTTCCCGCGCCGTCCATCGCGCCGAAGAAGTCGGCGGAATCGGCCAGTTCGTCACGGCGCCGGATCGCCTCTTCTTTGCTGATCAGGCCCGACGCCAGATCGGCGTCGATCGCGGCCTGCCGGCCCGGCAGCGCGTCGAGGGTGAAGCGGGCCGCCACTTCGCTGATCCGTGTTGCGCCCTTGGTCAGGACGACAAACTGGATGATGATGAAGATGGAGAAGACGACAACGCCGACCACGAAATTTTCGCCGGTCACGAACCGGCTGAACGCCGAGATGACCCCGCCCGCCGCCTGGTCGCCGAGAGTGTCGGCGCGGGTCAGAATGAGCCGCGTCGTCGCCACGTTCAGCACGAGCCGGAAGAGGGTCGTTCCCAAAAGGAGCGTCGGGAAAACGCTGAATTCGAGCGGTTTGCGCACGAAAAACGCGGTAAACAGGATCATCAGCGAAAGCGCGATGTTCAGCGAAAGAAGCCAGTCCATCGCGCCGCCCGGCAGATTGAAGAACATCACAAAAAGGGCGGCGGCCACCGAACCGGGAACAAGCAGCTCGGCGAGGGGAGGACGGCGTAACGGCGCTTGCGCGGGGAGTTTCATCGTGAATTTCATCCGTTTTCCGCGCCGCTTTTCCCGCACCGGACAGGCCCAAAACGCGCCGAGCGGGAGGGAAGGAAACGGGCGGAAACCCTGTTTTCGGGAATCATGAGAAAGCCGCGCCGATGATAGAGAATTTCCGCTCTCCTTGTCCAGAGGAAAAAATCAAGTTTTCGCTTCAAAGGAACGATAAGGAACGTAATTCCGTAAAACCCGTTTTACAGGAAAAGTTGATGAAAACCGTGTATTTGCCCCATGTTAACATCAAGCGGCTCGCTCCGGCGCTCTTGCTGGCGGCAGGGCTTTCTCTCCTTCTCGGCTGGGCTTCCGCCGAGCGAAAGGGGGAACGGCTTGCCGAAACGCCGGTTTCGGCCGTCGAAGCCGAACCGGTCGCGTTCCTTGCCGACTACGGCCAGGCGCGAAACGCAAGTGCGGCGACGGGAAAACCCCTCCTGCTCCTCTTTACCGAGCCCGGTTCCCCCTTCAGCCAGCGGGTCGACCGCGAAATTTTCGGCGATCCCGGCGTGGCGGCGCTCTGCGGCAATTTCATCTGCGCCTCGGTCGATACCGGCAATCCGGCGGCGGCCGAGATCGTGAAAAAGTTCCGCGTTACCGCCTCCCCCACCGTCATTCTGACGGCGGCGCATGGCGGGGCTTCTTTGCAGATTACCCAGTTTCGCTCGGCTGCCGAGTTTAAAGAGCAGATGAAAACGATTCTCCGCCCGGTCGCCTGGCAGCAGGCCTCGGCGTTCCTCCGCTAGCGGCCCGGAACCGTTCCCCCGGAACGGGGAAAAAACGGGTGCCGAAAACGCCGCGTACAATAAGAGGGTGAAAGCGCGAAATGCTCTTGTCTTTCGCGCGGGTAAATCACTATAATCCCCGGTCATTTTGCACCAAGACCCCATTCTTCTGCAACGGCCGAGGATTTGAAACAGATTCGCCTGAAACCGGGTCCGATCGGGGACCTGCCCGCCGCGCGCCCGCGCCCGCACCGGAGAAGCCTCTCCGGCGGGGGGGGAATCTGCCTTTACACACTCCTTTTCGCGCTTTCTGTTTTCCCGCTTCTTCCCCGGCGCGCTGCCGCCCAGTATTCCGAAATGATCGCCGAAGGGGTCGATGTCGGCACACTCGATGTGACCGGCGGCGTTGACGGCGAGGAAGTTCTTTTCCAGGTTCCCGGTTTCGGAACCGGGCCCGCCGGCAATACCGGCAATACGTCCTACGCCGCACCCGCGGAAGGCGGCTCGATCGGCGAAAATGCCCGGATCGAAAAGATTGCGGGCCGGCCGTTCGACTTCTCGCTCACCGGCACCGGAAACCGCGCCGAGGGCCCCCTCGGCCCGCAGCCGGGTCCTGAAATCAACGCCGACGACTACGAATACAACCAGTCGGGGCCGAGCCAGTTTATCGTGCCGAAGGCCTCCCTCTCGGACGATCCGGTCACCGTTTCGGGAGACGCCGGCTGGAAAGGCGCGTCGAACGGCGACGGCGAGGAAGTCTACATTCTGGCGGGGCACTGCCGTGTTACACAAGGCGACTCTTCCGCCGAAGGGCCGCGCGGCGTGGTCCGCGTGCTGCCCGACTCGGACGGAAACTCGAAATCGGTGATTCTCTACCTCGAAAAGGAGAACCAGTGGGAAGAGCCGTTCGAGCTGCACCTGAATTCCTCGTTCCTGGCCGCGCGTTCCAGCGAAACGGCGTGGCAGGGCACGTTCCGCACAACCGGCGAGGTCTCGTTCAAGATCAAGCAGCGGGGCAACGGCGAACTGAATCCGGAAGAGATATACGCCCGCGCCCTGGCGATGGAAAAAAGCGCGCCGGGCGCGCGGTCTTCGGCCGATTCGGGGAAACCGGACGACTGGACCGGCGGCAGCGACACGCGCACCGCGTCGCTCACCTCGTCGATCGACCGGCTCCGGTCGGCCCGCAGCGCCTCCCCCGAAGAGATGGCCTTCCGGCGCATCCGGCTCATGTCGCGCTACGACCGCGACCTGAACGCCCGGCGCGAAGCCGACCCGACCAATCCTTCCCGCGACCGCTACGTGATCAGCGGGGGATTCATTCTGATGGTCGAGGGGATCACCGCGCATAACGAGACGGTTTCGGACGTGATCGACATTTCCGCCGACCGCGCGGTCATCTGGGCCGACGGGATCGACCTTCTCCAGGGAGGAAACCAGAGCAAGGACCTCGACCTGGAACTCTACGTCGAAGGGGACATCATCTTCCGCGAAGGGGAACGGGTCGTCTACGCGCAGAAGATGTATTACGACGCCAAGAACCGCGTCGGCCTGATCAAAGACACCGAAATGGTCATTCCGGTTCCCGACTCGCCGGGCGGCTATTTCCGCATCAACGCCGGCACGATCGCGCAAAACGGGCCCGACACGTTCAAGGCGACCGACGCGTGGGTCTCGACCTCGACCATGGGGCAGCCGACCTACCGTCTCCAGTCGAACGCGCTGACCGCCGAATTCCGCAAGACCCCGCTTTACAATTCCGCCACCGGCGCCCCCGCCTACGATCCGCAGTCGGGCGAACAGCTCTACCGGAACGACAGTTACGTGATCGCCGAAAACAACTTCGTCGCGCTCGAGAACGTGCCCGTCTTCTACTGGCCCTGGATGTCGATGAACATGCAGAACAAGTCGCTCTACATCCGGCGGTTCGAAGTGGCGCATGACAGCACGTTCGGCACCCAGGTGCGTACCGGCTGGAACCCGTATCAGATTTTCAACATCAAAAAGTGCTCCGAAAACACCGACTGGACCATCGACCTCGATTACCTCTCGCAGCGCGGTTTCGGGCACGGAACGACATACACCTACAACGTCGATTCGATCTGCGGGTGGGATTCCCGCGCGATCGGCGTGGCGAACTACTACGGCGTTTACGACCACGGCACCGACAACCTCGGGCTCGGCCGGCGCGACGACCCGTTCCCGCACAAGTACCGGTACCGCGGCATTTGGAAACACAAGCAGCGGTTCGATCTGCCCGACTGCTTCGACCGCTTCGTGCCGGATTGCTGCTGCTGCAAGAACGGCGGCTTCTGTTCCGGCTGGGAGCTGACCGCCCAGCTCGGCAAATCGAGCGACCGGAACTACCTGCGCGAGTACTTCGAGGAAGAGTGGTTTACCGACTCGAATCCCGAAACCAGCCTGGAGCTGAAAAAGACCGCCGACAACTGGTCGCTCGGCGTTTCGGCCTCGGTGCTGACCGACAAGTTCTATACCGGCACCAACGAGCTTCCGCAGCTGGGGCATTACCTGCTCGGGCAGAACCTCTTCTGCAACAAGCTCCTCTGGTATGAACACACCAAACTCGGCTTCTACCAGTTCAAGACGACCGACACCCCCTACTCGGATCAGGACAAGGATTATTTCCGCTATCTGAACTGGGAACTGGCGAACACCTCGACCGATAACACAAGCTGGAGCGCCGGAACCGATTCGCTTTCGGCCGACTCGTTCAACTTCTCGACCCGCCACGAAATCGATATGCCGCTCGGAATCGGGCCGGCGAAGATTACCCCTTATGCGCTCGGCGAATACGCGTTCTGGGGGAAAGGCTACGAGGAGAAGAATATCAGCCGGCTTTACGGGCGCGCCGGCCTGCGCGCCGACATGCCGGTCTGGAAAGTCGATTCCGACATCTCCAGCGACATCTGGTACTTAAACGGGATCGCCCACAAGATGAATTTCGGTGTCGACGGATTTATCGCCGGGGCGAACAAGAGCCTGAGCGACCTGATCCTCTTCGGCCAGCTCGACGACTGGCAGGTGCAGGATTTCCGCCGGCAGTATTCGGTCACCACCTTTAACAATTCCTATTCCCCCTACCGCGACAGCATTCCGGTACGGTTCGACGAACGGTACTACGCGCTGCGCGAAGGGCTGCTCGGCGGCGCGGTAACCTCGCCCTCGACCGAAATCGCGGGCGACCTGACGCAGGTCCGGCTCGACTGGCTGAACCGGTGGCAGACCAAACGCGGCCCGGTCGGAAACCGCCATATCATCGACTGGATCACGCTCGATACCGGCGTCAGCCTCTATCCGAAAAAGGAGCAGGACTACGGCAAGTTTATCGGACTGGTCGATTACGATGCCCGCTGGCATGTCGGGGACCGGTTCAGCGTCCTTTCGAGCGGCCTGTTCGACTTCTTCGATTCGGGCCAGAAGATTGTCCGCGCCGGCATCATGTCGAAACGGCCCGGCGTGAGCAGTTTCTACCTCGGCGTCGACCGGCTCGGCGGCCCGATCAGCACCACCTACCTGAACGCCGCCATTAACTATAGAATGAGCCAGAAATGGGCGGCATCGGTCAGCAACTCCTACGATCTGGCCGACAGCCGGAACATCGGTCAGGAACTCGGAATAAGCCGGATCGGCGAATCGTTCATCTGGACGCTCAAACTGAGCAACAACCAGAGCAAGAAGGACTGGGGCATCGGACTCAACATCCTGCCGATCTTCATCTACAACAACAAGAAATTCGAAGAAGACATCCTCGGCTTCGGCCAGATGTAAAACAGGGCCCCGAGCGTCCTGACCTTTTTATCCCAAGCTCTGCGGCCAGGCAAGTCTTTAAAACCCAGGCTTGCCGGAATTATCAAACCCAACGCGGGAGCCTTTCCCTGTTATTTCTCCGCCTGAAGTATTCGGGAGAGACTCTCTTTCAGCGTTGGAATATCCTCGGTAACCGTGTTCCAGAGGGTATCGCTGTCCACAATATCATACTCATGAGCAAATATATTTCGCATTCCTTTTATGGAGTTCCACGGAATATCGGGATTTTTTGCTTTTACGGCCTCGTCCAGCCGCCCAACCAGCTCCCCGATCTGGATAATGCACATTCCGCAAGCATACTGAAACTCTTCGTCCTTTTCGAAAAGGTCGCGGTCAAAGTGGTGCTTTCGACAGATTGAAATGACGGTATCGCAATATTTTACCATCTTTTTGAGGCTTATCAGATTTGCCCTTTCACTGTTCATAGAGAAGCACCTCGTCCCGTTCGATTTCCCGCAAAAACTCCGCATCCTTAACAGCGGAACGTTCCACCATATCCACGTGGCGCTGAAAGGCTTCTTCCAGATCGTTGATCATCGAACAATAATCGAGAAGTCCCCGTATCTTCCCCTTTCTCAGGAGGAAATCAATATCACTCGACTCACCGGCCTCCCCGCGCGCGTAGGAGCCGAAAAGGCTCAAGGCTTCGACACCGTAGCGCCGTGCGATCGGGATCGCCAACTGCTTGATTGCCTGGATTGTATATACCATTGACTTGACCTAAGATGCGTTTCTGTTGACAGCCTTTTCGAAATCCTTTCCGCAGCCTCTTCCGGCTATAATACAATGGAATCGAAAAATTTGCAATAATCTCAGGTCCGGCGCGTCTCCTCCCCTTTCCCCGGACCCGGAATTTCTTGACATCTTCCTCTTAAAGTGCTACGATATTTGTCAGAAATATTTCCGTTCCCGCCGGGGGATATTCTGTCTTTCCAGGCTCCCTTCGGCGTCCGAGTGCCGTGAAGCGCGCCGCGCGCTTTCGATCATGCCGAAAAAAAATCCCGCCCCGAAATCAACCTCTCCCAAACGAAGATCCGCGCCGAAACCGGCTCCCCAAACCGCTCCGAGCCCGATTCTGGCTCCCCCGCGCAAAGACGTGGTCTTTTCCGAAGCCGAGCGAAAGCGCCGGACTCTTTTCGAGTCAGCGAAAAAACATCACCGGCCGGGGGAAGCCGAGCTCAGCTATCCGGGAACGCTCCCCGCGTGGAGTCCCGGCTGGCTTCTCGTTCAGGGGGCGCGCCAGAATAACTTAAAGTCGATCAATGTGCCGATCCCCCTTTCCGCCTTCACCGTTGTTACGGGGGTCAGCGGCAGCGGCAAGAGTTCCCTCGTCGAGGAGGTCCTCTGCCGCGAACTGTCGCGTACGCTCAACCGCGCGCACACTCCTCCGGCCGCGGTCGACCGCATCCTCGGCGCCGAGAGGCTCGACAAGGTCATTGAAGTCAATCAGCAGTCTCTCGGCCAGACCCCGACGTCGAGTCCCGCGACCTATACCGGCGTTTTTGACCTGATCCGCGGCCTGTTCGCCAAACTCCCCGAATCGCGTCTTCGTGGGTGGAACGCCCGGCGGTTCAGCTTCAATGTTCCGGGCGGCCGGTGCGAAAGGTGCGAAGGCGCCGGCAAGCGCAAAATCGAAATGCAGTTCCTGGCCGATGTCTGGGTCACGTGCGAAGCGTGCGGCGGCAAACGGTACGACGCGCAAACTCTTGAAGTCACCTATAAGGGGAAGTCGATCGCCGACGTGCTCGAAATGACCTGCGCCGAAGCGTTCGATCTGTTCGCCGAAATTCCCCCGATCCGGAAAAAACTGCAGCTCCTCTGCGACGTCGGCCTCGATTACATCGCGCTCGGCCAGTCGGCGACCATGCTCTCGGGCGGGGAAGCCCAGCGCGTGAAACTCGCGGCCGAACTGGCGCGTCCCGATACCGGGCGGACGCTCTACATTCTCGACGAGCCGACAACCGGCCTTCATTTCGAGGATCTGCGCAAGCTTCTCAACGTGCTGCAGCGGCTCACCGATCTCGGAAACACCGTCGTGGTCATCGAGCATAACCTCGATGTCATCAAATCTGCGGACTGGGTTATCGATCTCGGGCCGGAAGCGGGCCTTGCCGGCGGAGAACTCGTCTTTGCGGGCACGCCGGAAGAGCTTGCCGATTACGGCCGGCGCCGCGCCGCGGCTTCCGGCAAAAAACAGGCGGCCATGCTCCGCAGCTGGACCGCCGACGCCCTCATTCCGGTCCTCGAACGCGATCCGTATAAGGAGCGTCCTCTCTACGACCCGGGCGAAGAGTTTCAGACGGCGGCCAAAACGTATCAGGCGCCGGGCGGTACGCCGTCATCATTCGATCCCGGTCAGGACGACGAATCTCCCGTTCCGAACGTTCCGATGCCGTGGGAGACCGACGGCCGCTCGTGGCATATCCGTTCGCGCCGCACCCGGAACGGGTTCCCCTGCAAGTGGTCGGGCCAGATCCTGGCCGAGGTGGTCGACCGGATCGAAGACTCCAATCTCTTTGCCGACACCGACTGGAACTCCCGCGAGCTGGTCGAAATTCATCCGCAGAACAAGGCGTCCGGCTGGTTCTTTCATGCGCAGACCGGCGAAGAGTGGCTGCTCCGGCTGAAATTCCGCGTTCCGCAGCCGGATTTCGATAAAAAGAAGCTTGAAGAAGAGCTCTGGCTCAAACCGGTCAATCAAATCCCCGAAATTCCCCTTTACGGCACCCAGCCGCGTGTGCGGATCGAGGTCGTCGGCCCCTGGTACGAAGTCGAACTGCGTGTGTTTCGTTACGAGGAGTTCAACCAGCCGCATTTCTGGAACTTCATCGACAGCGCCGTGGAGTCGTTCTGCCGTTATATCGAAACCGCCGCCCCCGAAAAGAACGAAAAGAAAATGCCCTGGAAATCGGACGGGGAAAGCTGGCACCGGTCCAAAAACGGTTTTTCCGGGAGCGCCGGCGGTCCGGCCTGGAGCATGGGGCTGCTGACCAAGGTCGTCGGCGCCATCCGCGCCGCCGCGCCGGGCGCGAAAGAGGTCTGGACAAACAAGATCACGGTTCCCGTCTACCGGCCCGACAACCCGTCCCTTTTAATGGCGCAGCTTTACACCAAAAACACCGAAGCGCTCATCGTCCAGCTGAATATGCCGAAAAGCGGCGAACCGGTCTACACATCGCGCGTGCTCGGAGTCGAGACCGAAGCCGACACCACCGACCCGAACTTCGACATCTACTATCTGCGCTATACAAGGGACGCCGATTTCAGCGCCCGCGTACTGCAGATGCTTGTCGCCGAACTTCTCCGCCGCCGGCTTCCCTCAAAAAGCTGATCTGCCGTTTCCAAAAACCTCCACCGGTCTCAATACCGGGTTGCCTATCAGCCGCGCGGCGCTGTAGGGAGCCCCTGTTTTTAGACAGGGGGGACCCCAGCGCCTATACGGAAAGCTGGGAACCGCCTTCCCTCAAACCCCCGTCTTTAGACGGGGGTGGAATCATCCCGCCGCTACGGGGTTTCAGACTTCCGATAACCCCGGCAAACCGAAACACAACCCCCGGCAACAGCAACACACTTTCCCGCCAAACCACAAAAAAGCGGGCCTCAAACGTTTCCGCTTGAGGCCCGCTTCGTATAAACCCGGCAAAAGCAAATCAACAGTGCGCCAATCGATCGCTCCACATTCTTAGAGATTTAATCTCGGTTAAATTCCTTAGAAAGGAGGTGATCCAGCCGCAGGTTCCCCTAC
>JAFRAC010000025.1 GCA_017405595.1 Thermoguttaceae bacterium
ATCTCTAAGAATGTGGAGCGATCGATTGGCGCACTGTTGATTTGCTTTTGCCGGGTTTATACGAAGCGGGCCTCAAGCGGAAACGTTTGAGGCCCGCTTTTTTTGGTTTGGCGGGAAAGCGTGCTGTGGTTGCCGGGGGCTGTGTTTCGGGTTGCCGGGGTTACCGGACCGAAATCCCCCGACTGAAGTCGGGGGCGATTTGAAAGAGTGTTTCAGCTTTGCGAGCGCGGGAGGGGACCCCCGTCCGACTAAAGTCGGAGGATCCCTTGCCCGCTGACCGCGCTGAAGGGCTGTTGAGCAGAGGAGCTTGGGGTTATCAGGCGATTTGTCGGTTACGCGGCAAAACCGCCCGCAAAACCGCGGTTGGTTTCCCATCAATTTCAACAACGGCTCTTTTCAGGATCGCGCCTTTCATCTTTTCCAGGACTCTGCGGCTGGGGATATTCTTCTCGCAGCAGGTCAGCAGGATGTCGTCCTGAATCTCAAGGCGCTCAAAAAGTTCCGGGAGACGCCGAACGAGTTCGCTTGCGATCCCTTCGTTCCGGCGGTCGGCCCGGACGAACCATCCGGCGTTTCCTCCGTACCGGCGCAAGGTTTCGTTGAGACGCAGACGGATGTTCAGGACCCCCAGGCAAACAGGCTCATTCGCCTGTTCGATCAGCCAGAATGTCGCGGAGGGGACGATTCCCGGCGGAAGCGAAATGCCGAGCCTCTGCTTTTCGTAGTCGGCGAAGATGGTCTCTTTCCATGCCGGAAAGGCCGCCGGATTGTGGATGATGTAAGAGTCGTGCACCTTTCCCCAGGCCGCCCGGCAGGCGTCAAGGTAGGCTTCCAAATAGACCGGGGAGGGGGAGAGGATGTCAAATCTCATCGGGCTGGCGTGCGAAAGAGGGCGGAACGGCGGGAATGAGGATCAAAGCGTTTTGGCCCATTTCAGGGTGTCGATCGCGCCGGCGCCGTAAAAATCGCATCCGGTCTCCTGGGCCAGTACCGCGTCGGCCGCGGCCCCTCCCAGACAGATCTTCACGCTGTCGCGGAACCCCGCTTTGGTGATTGCCTCGACCGTACTCCGGACCGAAGGACGGCTCGTTGTTAAAAGGAGACTTAAGCCGACAATATCGGGATGATGCTCTTCGATGGCCGCGACGAATTTTTCGGCGGGGACGTCGGTTCCGAGGTCGATGACCTCGAATCCGGACCCCTGAAAGATCATGGCCGTCAGGTTTTTGCCGATATCGTGGATGTCGTTTTTCACTGTACCGATGAGGAGCTTCTTCCGGCTGCCGGCTTCGCCGCTCTGCCTGACCAAGGGGGTCAGTTCGTCGGTAACCTTTTTCATGATCATTCCGGCGAACATCAGGTCGGGGATGAACGCGTCCCCCTCTTCGAAGCGGTTTCCGAGTTCCGACATTCCGTCGTTGCATTCGGCGATAATATCGGGAACCGCGCTTCCCGAATCGACGCGCTGTCGAACCAGGTCGAGTACGGTCTCTTCATCGCAGTCGACGAGAGCATCGGCTAGGTCGGTCATAAACCCTGTTCCTTTTTGAATGCGGATACGCGAAACGCGGCGGTACCACTATTCTATTATTTTATCCCGTCCGGGCGAAAAGGGAAGGAACCCGGCCTTATTCGCGAAATGCGCTAAACCCGGCAAAAAACAAAAAGTTTCTCTTCTTTAACAAAAGTCCCGGCCTAAGCTGGCCCGATATAACGAAAGAGGAACGAAGAACGGAATTCTTCTCTGTTGATAAAACAGGGAAGATAGACGATTTAAGAAAGGATTCTTTCCGTGAAAAGCCGCAACGACGATCGTTGGTTTTCGCTCATTCAGCGCCGGGCCGCTGTCTGGGGCGTGTCAGCACTCCTTCTCATGGGCTCAGCAAGTCTTGTTTCGGCCCAGCAGAGCGCGGCGCCGCGTCCTCCCGAACTTACCGCGTCGGCCGAACCGAACTTCTTCTCTTCGATGAAAGATGTCCGCCAGCGGGCCGCCGCCCGTTACAGCCAGAATATGGCTCAGATGAGGACGATGATCAACCAGCAGATACAGCAGGGGCAGTCGCAGGCCCAAAAGCAGGCGCAGGCGCAGATTCAGGCTCAGGCCCAGGCGCTCACTCACAATCACCCCCTCCCGGGGAGTCCGCAGGCGGCGCGCACACCTCAGCATAATCATCCGCAAGGGCAGCCTGCCGGCTCGCCCGGCTTCTTTGATTCACTGCAGCAGTTCTTCGGGCTTTCCGAAAAACCGGGCAGCAACCCAAGCGGGTTTCCCCAGCAGGCGCAGCAACAGTCGCGGTCCGGTTTCGCTTCTTCTCCCCAGCCGCAGACGATGGGCCATCCGCAGCCGGCGCCGCTCTTTGCCGGCCAGCCCTCGGCGGGTCCGCAGGGATCGGGAAATCCTCATGCCGCCGCTCCGAACGCCCAGCAGCAGGCCTGGCTGATGCAGCAGCGGATGCAGGCGGCCACCCAGCAGGCGCACGCGGCCGCGCCGCCGCCGGCCTCCGCCGCGAAACCGGAACGAAACGCGTCCCGCGGCTCGGCTTTTTCGGTTGACCAGCTCACCAAAGCGACGACCGATCACGAAAGCGCCCTTGAAGTCAATCAGCAGATCCCCTGGAACGCCCTTTCTCCCGAGGCCCGCCAGCGGACCGAGAAGATCATCTCGGCCTACACGTTTTACCGCCGTCTGCCGATGACCGGCGGTTACTGCAATCCCGAAATCTACGATTTTCTGGTGTCGCACCCCGAAGTGGTGGTCGGCACATGGGAAACGGGCGGCTTTAAACAGCTCTCGCTCACCAACAACGGCGGCGGCCGTTGGACTATCCGCGACACTTCCGGCACACACGGCGAGATCGAAGTGGTTTATCACGACAACCGCATGATTGTCTTTCTTTGCGAAGGCACCTATGAAGGTCAGCTCTCTCCCCGGCCGATCCAGGGGGATATTCTCTGTGTGATGCAGTACCGCTTTACCGAAGACACCTCGAACCAGAACAAGCCGATCGTCGTGACCCGTCTCGACACGTTTGTGCGGATGTCGAGCGCCAGCGCCGACCTGGTCGGAAAAGCGTTTGCCCCGATGATCGGAAAGATTGCCGATTCGAACTTCGTCAAAACGGTCGATTCGGTCAACCAGATTTCGGAGCTGATGGAACGGAACCCGAGAGTGATTGCCGAAATGGTACAGGAATCCTCCTCGATTCCCGATGAGACGAAAAGCGCGTTTATCGGCTATATCGAACGGGTTACCGGAGCCGCGTCGATGCGCAGTCAGGGGATCGCGGTCGATTACTACATGATGCCGAAGATGAACGTGGCGAAATCCGAGCCCGCCGAAATCCTTTCACGCCGGAATCAGCCCGGCACATCCGGTACACCGGCCGTGGTGGCGATGCCGCAGGCCGAGACCGCCGCGCCTCTTGCCGCTTCTCCGGTTACTCCGGCTCCGAGCAAGACGAAATTGAGCGCTTCCGCGTCCAAGCCGGCTTCCGAAAAGAAGGCGCCCGAAGTCGCTTCCCATTCCGCCATGCCGACCCCCGGCAAGACGGTGAAACTCGAAACGGCGTCCCTCAAATCTTCCGCCGCCTCCGGCGCAAGCATGCCGTTCCCGAGCGCGTCGGCCAGAAAGACTGTTGCCAAGTCCGAAAAGAAAGCGGCGCCGGAACCGGCTCCGGTTCTGAGCGAAGGGGAATCGCTTGAAGAGTTTAATCTGAACGACGACTCGAATGAGCTTGTCTTTTCCGACGATTTTTCCTCCTCTTCCGATTCGTCTCCAAGTCTCGGAATGGCGCAGGAGACATCCGACGACGGCGAGCTGAGTTTTGATATCGACGATACTCCCGCTTCGGAACCGGCGCCGACAAACGAGGTTACGGTCGCCAAACCGGTCCCTGAAACACCCGCCCCGAAAGAGGAAAAGCCCGCCGCCGAAGATGACGGATGGAGTCCGGTGATCGCGAGTACGGCCGCCGTCCAGGCCCCTGCTGATCCCCAGCCGGGCGATCCCCTTTCGTCCGACGGTCAGAAGTGTTCCTGGAAGAAACCGGAAATCCGCTGAGTTTCCGGCAAGACACACGAAAAACCCCCGTTCTCCGGAAAGGGAGAACGGGGGTTTTTCTTCGGCTGCGCGGCGTGCGGTTTTCGCCGCGCTGCTTTTGATTTCTAGGAAGCGTAGATGAAATGGTCCGGATCGTAGCCGGTCGCGCCCGATTCGGGGAGCGCGTCGATCTTCGCGATGTCGTCATCGGAAATGGTGAAATCGAAGACGTTGAAATTCTCGGCGATTCGGGCGGGAGTGACCGATTTCGGGAGCGGATTGACCCCTTTCTGGAGTTCCCACCGGATGCAGATCTGGGCGATCGACTTGTTGTATTTTTCGCTCAGCTCCTTTAAAAGCGGAAGATGAAAAACGCGTCCCTGCGCCATCGGGCTCCATGCCTGAATCTGCATTCCGAGCTCCTTGCAGAAATCGACGACGTATTTCTGCCAGAAACCGGGGTGATACTCGATCTGATTGACCATCGGCACGACCGATGTATTGCGCACCAGATGCTCGATATGGTGCGGACGGCAGTTCGAGACGCCGATCGCGCGGATCCGGCCGTCTTTATAGAGCTTGATCATGGCGTTCCAGGTCCCTAAAAGGGAATCTTTCCAGTCGGTCCGCCGTTCCATGGGGATCGGCCAGTGAATCAGGTAAAGGTCGAGGTACTTGACCTTCATCCGGGCGAGTGTCAGGTCGAACGCCGCGAGCGTCTCGTCGTAACCGTGGTCCTTGTTCCAGAGTTTGCTGGTCAGAAAGACCTCGCCGCGGGGAACGCCGCTGGCCAGGAGCCCCGCTCCGACACTCTCTTCGTTGCCGTAAGCCGAGGCGGTATCAATGTGGCGGTACCCCATCTCCAGAGCCGCCTTCACGGCGCTGGTTGCCACTTCGCCGTTTGGCGACTGCCATGTTCCGAACCCGATAACCGGGATTTTCACTCCGTTGGAAAGGGTGTATGTGCTGTTTTGATCCATCGAAATGCCTTTCTGCTGATCAGGAAGCTGGTTGTCAGGGAACGCCGGGACCGCGCCCGGCTCTTCGGTACGATTCTACCGCGGCGCTTTTCCTTTTTCAAGAGCGCCGCGCTTCGCGCGGGGCGATCAGCCCGTTTCGTTTCGCGATGATGTATGTGCAGACATTGTCTCCGGTCACGTTGCAGGCGGTCTCGAACATGTCGAGGATCGGGTTGATTCCGAGCGCCAGCGCGACAACGGTCGCGACCTGGTCCTGATGGAAACCGGCATTTTCCAGAATCATAAACAGGAGAAAGACGCTTCCCCCGGGGACACCGCCGGCGCCGACCGAGGCGAAGACCACCGAGACGAGAAGAATCAGCAGCTGTTCCGCCGTCAGCGGCACACCGAACAGATTTGACGCCAGGAGCACGAAAACCGGAAGATGAACACAGACGCCGTCCATATTGATGGTGCACCCGAGCGGAAGGGAAAAGCTGGAAAGGGAAGGGGAAATTCCGATACGTTCCGCGGTCCGGAACGAGACCGGGAGCGCCGCCGCGCTCGAGCGGGTGGCAAATGCGGTGATAATTGGCCCGCGGAGCCGCGAAAGGAATTTATACGGATTTTCGCGGCAAAAGAGCAGGACCGCCGCCGGGTAGACAAGAAAGATCATTCCGGCCACGCAGACGATGACGCACCCGACGATCCGGAAGTAGGGGCCGAAAAGGAGAATCCCGCTCCGCGCGAAGTTGACGAAACTCAGTGCGAGGACACCGAACGGGAAATATTCCATGACCCAGTCGATCAGCTTAAATGAGACCGCCGCCGCGCCGCGGCAGATTTCGAGGAACGATTCGATATACCCTTTTTCGGTCTCCGGGATTTTAACCGACTCGAGCAGGACCCGTGCCGCCAGCCCGAAGAGGATCGAGAAGACGACGATTGCCAGAAAACGCCCTTCGGCCAGCGCCTGAAACGGATTCTGAAACATGCCGACCAAAAGCCCGTTCAGGCCACCTCCGCCCCCGCCGCTTTTCATGGCCTCGTATTCCCCCTGATGGCAGGCGGCGGTCTCGATGGCGTTGGCCATCCGCGGATTCAGCACCGACGCGGCGCCGATCCCGAAAAGCGCGGCAAAAACCGACGTGGCGAAGTACCAGAGGAGTACCGCCCCGCCGAGTTTCCCCGACTTTTTCAGCGGCAGACTGGCCGCGCCGATGATCAGCGAAAAGAAGATGATCGGAAAGACGATCATCTTGAGCATCGAAATCAGGAGCGTGCCCAGCGGCTCAATGTAAGGCAGGACGGCGTCCAGTTCCTCTTTCGGGAACCGCGACGCCGCCAGACCGAGCGAGACGCCGAGCGCGAAACCGCTCAAAATCCGCCATACCAGCGGGATCTTGAAATAGCCGGAAAAGAACCGTTTCATTCTGCGGGGGTTCCTCTCTTTCTGCCCAGATCGTCGGTATCGAGCCAGATCGTTACAGGCCCGTCGTTCGCCAGCTCGACCGACATCATCGCCTGAAACACCCCCGTTTCGACCGGAACCGCGAATTCGGTCCGGACGATCGAGACGAACTCCTCGTAAAGCCGCCTGGCCAGGTCGGGAGGGGCGGCCGCCGTGAAGCTTGGCCGGTTCCCCCGGCGCGCGTCGGCGTACAGGGTAAACTGGCTGACCGCCAATATCGAGCCGCCGACCTGGCGGATGTCGAGGTTCATCTTTCCGTCGGGATCGTCGAAGACGCGCAGCGCGCAGATTTTTTTCGCCAGAAGCCGTACCTCTGCCTCGGAATCGCCGGCGCCGATTCCCAGCAGAACCAGAAATCCCCGGTCGATTTGGCCGCTGACGCGGTTCCCCTCTTCGGGAAGGAGCACGCGCGCATGCGCAACTCGCTGCAGACAGGCTCTCATCGGATATGTCTCATCAATAACGGATTCAGTCCAAACGAACGGTTCAGGCCGCGCCCCTTACCGCCGCCGCCGAACCCCTGCCGGAAGTATAACCGATCGGGGGAAAGTCCGCAACTCTCCGCATTATTTGAGAACTTCGCCTTTTCTCGAAAAACAGTGCAGTACCACCCTTTCGAAAGTCTCGATTTCTTTCGTGCTGAGTCCTTCCTGAAGTTCGCGCAATTTGCCGTCGACGGTGCCGGCAATGTCGCGGGTGAGCGTTTTTCCCGTTTCCGTGAGCGTGATCAGGACCGAACGGTGGTTTTGCGGGTTGGTGGTTCGGCTGACGAGATCTTTCTTCACCAGTGTTTCGACCAGCTGCGAGGCACTCGGGGCCGGAATGTTCATTGCTCTTGTTATGGCCGAAAGGGGAATCCCGTCGGGTTCGCGGCGCGTGGCGGCTTCGATCGTGAAAAGCACCATCCGCTGCCGCGGCGAAAGGGACTGGATCGCCTCGTATTTCTTGCCGCGGAACGTGATATTCCCATAAGAAAAAAGATCGGATACCGTTAGAAAGAGCGCGGCGCAGGGATCGTATTCCAGAAAAAAATTTTTTGATTTTTTCATCGGAGTGACCTTCCCCAAATCGAATTCTCGGGTATAATTGTTTTAAGATGGAACTGTTTTAATTAAAAACAATTCTACATTAAAATAATGGTCCGTCAAGGGCTTGACCGTTTATCCCCCAAGAATTTTCGAGAAAACGATGAATTTAATGAAGTTCCAAATGCTCTTTTTCGCTTTGATCCTTTTGGCACCCCTCGGCGTCCGCGCTCAGCAGGGGGGCGGGCCGGCTACCCCGCCGACGGTCATGACCGCTCCGTCGGTAGAGACCGGCGAGCTTGATGTCCGCCGGTTTCCCGGTCCGATCGTCGCGGTGGAAGAGGTCGATATTGTTCCCCGTGTTACAGGGTACATCGAAAAGATCGAATTCAAAGAGGGGGATATTGTTCAGGAAGGGGACATCCTTTTTCAGATCGAGGAGCGCGAATATGCGGCCGCGTTGAAACAGGCCGAAGCGAATGTCGATTCCTGCAAGTCGCGAATTGATGAGGCACAGGCGGCGATCACTCAGCAGGAAGCACGGATTGCGGAACTCGATTCCATTCTCAAATACCGGGAGACGACCTTTAACCGAAATAAAGCTCTCTTTGCCCGCGGTACCGCCGTTTCGGAAGACGAAGTCGACAATACCGAATCGGCGTATCTTGCCACACGGGCTCAGCGCGACGCGGCGGTTGCGACCCTTGCCTCGGTCAAGTCGCAATACGAGACGGCCAAGTCGGCGCTCGCGGCGGCCGAGGCGGCTGCCGATCTCGCGGCGTTCGATATGGAACACACCAAAATCACCGCGCCAATTTCAGGAAAGATCGGCAAGGTCACGGTGACGCGCGGCAATTTGGTGACCCCTCAGTCCGGCAAACTGGTCGATATTAAGTCGATTTCCCCGATTTACGTCCGGTTCGCGATCAGCGAACAGCTTTTTCTGACCACCTACGGCGGCGAGGACCAGATCCGTGACCGGGCACGGATCCGTCTCGAATTGGCCGACGGCAATATGTATTCGGAAGAGGCGCAAGTTGCCCTGATCGACAACAAAGTCGATCCGAAAACGAACAAGATCATGATTTGGGCCACGCTCCAAAACGAGGACCGAAAGCTGCTTCCCGGAAGTTACGCGACCGTCTACCTGAGCCCGAAATCCGACAAACCGACCTGTGCGGTCATCATTTCGGCGGTACAGGCCAATTCTGACGGAACCCATTACGTTTACGTTCTCGGTGAAGGGAACAAGGTCGAACAGCGGCAAGTGATGCTTGGGACTCTTTCCGATAAGTACTACGAAATTGTCTCCGGGGTGAAAACGGGCGAAGTGGTGGTCGTCGAGGGGATGAACAAAGTCAAATCGGGAGATGTTGTCAATCCGATCCCCGCCGATGATAACGAGGATCTCTGACCCTTTCTCTTCCCCGTTTACGATTGACCCGAATCTGAATCAAAAGGAACACCGATGTTCTCGAAAATATTTATTGACCGGCCGAAACTGGCTCTGGTGATTTCGATCGTCATCTCGCTGATAGGGCTGCTCTGCGTATTCCGCCTGCCGATTGCCGAGTACCCTGAATTAGCCCCTCCCTGTATCCGTGTTTCGGCAACCTATCCGGGCGCGACTTCCGACGTGATTGTCGAGACGGTCGCCAGCGTGATCGAAGAGGAGGCGAACGGAATCGAAAACAGCATCTATTTCAGTTCCGACAGCGACAACAACGGGAATTACTCCCTGAACGTCTATTTTAAACCGGGTACCGATGACGACATCGCTCAGGTCAACGTACAGAACGCGGTTCAGCGCGCCGAGACCAAGCTTCCTCCCGAGGTCAAAGCGATCGGGGTGAAGGTCGCGAAACGTTCCTCCGACATGGTCGGAATCTACTCGTTCACGACCGACGGGGCGGAACTGAATCTTCTGGAACTGGCGAACTACGTCCGAATGAATGTCCGGGACCGATTGGCGCGTCTCGACGGAATGGGGGATACCGAAATCCTCGGCGAGCGGAACTACAGTATGCGGGTTTGGCTCGATCCGCTGAAACTTTCGAATATGGAGATCTCGACCGAAGAGGTTGTCGCCGCGATCCAGTCCCAGAACCTGCAGGCTGCGGCCGGTACCCTCGGCGGCGAGATGGCGAGCGACTACGTGCAGCTGAAAATCGATACGCTCGGCCGGCTCAAAACGCCGGAACAGTTCAAGGAGATTATCGTCCGGACAGACAGTGCCGGCCGTCAGGTCACACTCGGCGAAATAGCCGAGCTGGAATTGGGTTCCGAGTACTACTTTTCGAACGCGTATCTCAACGGCGAACATTCGATCGCGGTCGGGATGTACCGCCAGACCGGGGCAAACGCGGTGGCGCTGATCAAAAACGCCAACGCCGAGATGGAAGAGATTGCCAAACGGTTTCCGAAAGGGGTGAACTATCTGCTGAGTTACGACCCGACCGAATTTATTCGGCGGAGTATCACCGAAATTGCCGAAACCCTGATTCTGACTCTGGTTCTGGTGATTCTGGTCACGTTTGTCTTCCTGCAGGACTGGCGTGCCACGATCATTCCCGCGGTGGCGATCCCGGTCTCACTTTTGGGAACCTTTTTCGTGATGCTCCTGTTAGGCTACTCGATCAACGTTCTGACGATGTTCGGGCTCATCCTGGTGATCGGCCTTCTGGTTGACGACGGAATCATCGTGGTCGAAAACGCGGTCCGTCTGATCGAGGAAGAGCATCTTTCTCCCTACGATGCCGCGGTAAAGAGCATGGAACAGACGACCGGCGCGATTCTGGCTTCGACCTTCGTGATGGTCGCCTTTTTCGCCCCCCTCTCCTTCTTCGGCGGAATTGTGGGGATCATCTACAAGCAGTTCTCGCTGACGATGTGTATCGCAATCATCTTCTCGGCGGTGAACGCGCTGACTCTTTCCCCGGCGCTCTGTGCGCTGGCGCTCCGTCCGTATCAGGAAAACCGGAAGAAGTTCTTTGTGTTCCGCTTTTTCGAGTGGTTCGTTGAGACGACCAAGCTTGGCTACATTTCGGTCTCCAAAGTTTTTGTCCGCCGCATTCTGCTGACGCTCATCGTTCTCGCCGCGCTTTTGTGCGGGAATTGGCATGTCTTTAAACAGCTCCATACCGGATTCATTCCGAACGAGGATAAAGGCGCCCTCCTGTGCGAGATCGTCCTTCCTCCGGGGGCTTCCCTGAAACGGACCGACCAGGCCGTTCTCGCATTCCAGGATTTGATTTCCCCGCTGCCGGGCGTCGAGCGTGTCACGAATGTCGCGGGTTATTCCTTTGTCAGCGGGGCGGGGGAAAACTACGGCTTGGGCATTGTTGACCTGACCGACTGGGACGAGCGGAAAAGCCCCGAACTTCAGATCGACGCCATTAACAACGCTGTCATGGCCCAGGGGCAAAACCTGCCCTATGGAACGCTGACCTCATTTCAGCCCCCGGCAATCATGGGATTGGGCGTGACCGGCGGCGTGACTTTTGCCCTCTGCGCCGACGGCAACCACACCCCTAAAGATTTGGAAGAACGTCTCGGCCGGTTCCTCGCCGATATCAACAATAAAGAGATCTTTCCCGATGTCGCGTACGCGTTCTCCTCGTTTAACGCCAGTACACCGGAAGTCTACCTCGATATCGACCGCCAGAAGGCCGAGGCGCTTGGCGTACCGGTCAGTCTGATCTTTTCGACCCTGCAGCAGAAAATCGCCTCGTATTACGTGAACGATTTTAACCTCTACGGTTACTCGTTTAAGGTGAAGGTGCAGGGGAAAGCCGATTCGCGTTCGAATATCGGAAATTTGGACGAGATCATGATTCCGAGTTCCTCGGGAGACGAGGTTCCCCTTTCGGCTCTGGCACGGGTCCACTCAAAGATGGGCGCGCACAAGATTTCCCGGTTCAAGCAGTCGATGAACGCTTCGGTTACGGTTTTGCCCTTGCCGGGCGCGAGTACCGGTGTCATTATGGACCGCCTGGTGAAGCATGTCGATGAGGTTATTAACGATCCCGGCTCGCACGACTACTCGATCAGCTGGACCGATATGAGTTATCATCAGAAAGGGAACGAGGGGAAACTCTTCTATCTGATGGTCTTGGCGCTGGCTTTCGGTTACCTCTTTTTGGCGGCGAAGTACGAATCGTGGACGGTACCGATCCCGGTTCTTCTCTCCTGCGCGTTTGCCACCCTCGGCGGCCTGGTGGCGATGTGGTTCAATCGGATGGCTCTCGACATTTACGCACAGCTGAGTCTGATCATGCTTCTGGGACTTTCGGCGAAGATCTCGATTCTGATGGTCGAGTTCGCCAAACAGCAGCGCGAGCAGGGCGTTCCGATCGACGAAGCCGCGATTCTCGGTGCCCGTTACCGTTACCGCGCGGTGATGATGACCGCGGGCTGTTTTGTGGTCGGTGTCCTCCCGCTGATGTTCGCTACCGGCGCCGGAGCGGTCAGCCGAAATATCGTCGGCATCTCGACCGGTTGGGGAATGATCGCCGCCGGTGTGGTCGGTGTCGCGTTTGTTCCTCCCTTCTACTCGATGTGCCAGAAGATGCGCGAGATGACGAACGCCTTTTTCGCCCGGAAGAAGGCGTCCTAGGCGGCGCGCGAATTTCCCTTGATGATTTCCGCGGAGTTATGCTAAAATGCCCCCGGCTGTCGCGGAAATGTTTTTAGGCGAAATGGAACGAAATGGCGAAACGGTGGTCGCTCAAATCAAGGGTACGGTTATCGAGCGTGATCGTGCTCTTTCTGCTGATCTTCCTGTTCGTGACCGGGGGCTACACGCTCTGGCATTTTCGGATGATGGCCGAGGATATGAGCCGCCGGTCTCAGGAGCTTCCCGCCGCCGCGCATCTCGGTACGCTGGTCAGCACGCTCCGGATGCAGGTCAGCCAGATCAAGGGGACGCGCATGGCCGAACAGCTGGTCAAAAACCGCTGGGAACTCCAGCTGCGCCGGATGGAGCTTTTCGATTTTTCACGGCAGCCGACCCTGGAATCGTATTCCCTCTTCCTGAATAATCTGACCGCGTATCATACCGCGCTCGGCGATTACGAGTCGCTGATCGCGAAACGTCCCGGTTCCGGGAAGTTCCGGGCGAACCTGAACGCGGATTCGGCCTCCGTCCCCGAAAGGGAGACGATCGAAAACATCCGCCTTCTGCTGGACGAAATTCAGGAGACCGCCTCCCATTACCGCTGGGTGACCGATGACGAGCTGATCGACCGGGTCGATCTTCGGCTCGAAGAGGTTCAGAACCTTACCGAGAGTCTTTCCAGCGAGCTGCACAGCGATCTGACCAGTTTTCCCGACCGCGCGCTTTCGCAGTATAAGTACATCCGCCTCGTACTTTTCGCGGCCGCAGGCGTGGTTTTGGTGCTGACCAGTTTTCTGATCCGTTCCGCCTACGCCTGGGTTTTCCGCCCGCTGCGGGAACTCCTCGAAGGGTCGCGCTATATCGCCTCAGGGAATTTTCATTACCGGATCAGCCTTCTCACGAACGATGAGTTCAGCGAGCTGGCGGGCGCGCTCAACGAGATGACCGAACGCTTTGAAAGGATCCGGGACGGTTTGGACGAGCAGGTCCGCCAGCGGTCCGAAGAGGTGATCCGGAGCGACCGGCTTGCCAGCGTCGGTTATCTTGCCGCCGGCGTTGCGCACGAGATCAACAATCCTCTCGCTTCGATCGCGATGTGCGCTGAATCGCTCCCCCGCCGGATACGGGGGCTTTTCGACCGGCAGAAGAGTCCCGAACAGATCAATGCCGAAACCGCAATTGTCCAGAAATATCTGACGATGATTCAGGACGAGGCTTTCCGCTGCAAGGGAATCACCGAAAAGCTGCTCGACTTTTCCCGCACCGGCCGGGGCGAAAAGTCCCGCGCCGAGCTTCGTTCAATCGCCGAGACGATGGTCGAAATGGTCCGGACCCAAAGCCGTTACCGCTATAAGAAGATCAGGATTCTTCCGGGGGAACCGGTCTGGGCCATGGTGAACGAACAGGAGATCAAGCAGGTGATCCTGAACCTGCTGACCAACGCGCTCGACTCGATCGGCGACGACGGTCTCGTGACGATTTCGGCGGAACAGAAGGGGAATGCCGCGGTTCTGGTCGTTTCGGATAACGGGGGGGGGATCTCTCCCGAGACCCTCCGGCATATCTTCGAGCCGTTCTTCACCACCAAAGATCCCGGGATCGGCACCGGTCTGGGGCTGGCCATCGCCAACCGGATCATTCTGGGGCATAAAGGGAGGATCAGCGCGCAGAGTCCCGGCAAGGGGAAGGGGGCATCGTTCCGGATTGAGCTTCCGACAGGCTGACGTTTCTTTCGGAACCGGCCCGGAAGACCCGAAATCCCTCTTTTCTCCTTCTTTCGTGGGAGGGGAAATTCCCGTAGACAAGGGCGCGGTTTTACGCTAAGATGCCCCCGAATATCGTTTTATTCCGGTTTTCGGAGAGGCCGAACCTTGATCCCGCGCGGAAAGGAAGCCGCCGGAGTTTTGTTTGTTACCGGTACGCCGCGCCGCCGGGCCGCGTGCCGTCCTGAAGGAATCGCTTGCTATGGCAAATCTGGGTCTCAATGTTCTCTTTGCCGACGACGAAGCTCACATTCGAACGGTGATGGAGAATGAACTTCCGCTCATGGGGCATACGGTGACCGTCTGCCCCGACGGGCTGACAGCGATTGAAATCCTGAAAGAAAAAGATTTTGACGTTCTGATCCTCGATCTGGATATGCCCGGCGCCAGCGGTCTCGAAGTCCTCAAGGCGGCGCACGAAATGGCGTCCGATGCCGATGCCATTATTCTGACCGGCAAAGGGTCCGAAGAGGCCGCGGTCCATTCGTTTCGCGAGGGGATCTGGAACTACCTCAACAAGCCGTGCAGGCTCGAGGTCATTGAGCAGAATCTGGCCGATATCGCGCAGAAGCGTGAAATGACCCAAAAGCTCCGCGCGATGACTTCGCGCCTCGAGCGGGCCGAGGGAAAACAGAAACTGGTCGGCGAGTCGGACGCCATGAAGCGCGTTCATCTTCTCATCGATAAGATCGCCCCGACCGATTCGACCGTGGTCATTCTGGGCGAGACGGGTACCGGCAAAGAACTCGCGGCGCGGGAGATCCACGCGAAAAGCCGGCGTGCCCAGAAGCCGTTCGTCGCGGTCAACTGCGGCGCGCTTCCCGAAAACCTGATCGAAAGCGAGCTGTTCGGCCATAAAAAGGGAAGCTTTACCGGCGCCGATTCTCACCGGGTTGGTCTTCTGGAAGTCGCCGATAACGGAACACTCTTTCTCGACGAGATCGGCGAGCTCCCCAAGGGGGTGCAGGCGAAACTTCTTCGCTTTCTCGAAAACGGCGAGGTCCGGAAAATCGGCGAAAACAGTTCCCGCGTCTGCGATGTGCGCGTGATCTGCGCCACACTCCGAAACGTGGAAGAGATGGTGGCCCTGGGGGATTTCCGCCAGGACCTCTGGTTCCGGATCAACACGTTCGAAATCCAGCTTCCCCCGCTGCGCGAGCGTCTCGAAGATCTGCCCGATCTGCTTGTTCATTTGGCGAACCGGTACAAGAAGGGAGAAAAATTCTCGTCGGTCGGCCAGGTCTTTACTCCCGAGGCGTTTTCGCTCCTTTCCCGGTACAGCTGGCCGGGGAACGTCCGTCAGCTGGCCAATGTGACGGAACATGCCCTGATCCTCAGCGACCATTTTCCGATGGGAACCGGCGTACTTCCGCACCAGGTTCAGGCCGAAGCCGGGCAGGAGCCGCCGCTCCGCCGGGCGCCGGAACCGCCCCGCGCCGGGGGGGGCCGGCCTTCCCCGATCCTCGACGAGGACGCCGAAGAACTGATGGCGTTCGACTCGGGGAAGACGCTCCGGGATATCGAAAACGAAGCGATCGTTTCGGCGCTCCGCCGCAACGGGGGAAATAAGGCGAAAGCCGCCGAAGAGCTTGGCATCAGTTTGAAAACACTGTACAATAAGCTGAATCAGTTACAGGAAACCGCGAAAAAATCGGACTGACTCAGTGAACGTTCAAGGGATATTGCTCAAAACGAAACTCTTTTTCCGGAAAGTGCGGCGTTTTTGCGCCGCCGCCGTACGCCTGGCGCGCCGCTTCTGCGCATGGGCGGGGAAAGCTCTCAATACTCTCTGGATTCTCTTTTGGCGGACCGCGATTATTTTGACGGCCAAGTTTTTGAGCGGCGCTTCGGTACGATGGATCAAGCTTGAAGCCGATCCCCCGGCCCGTCTTTCGCGCGCCGAGGCCGAAGAGTGGAAGCGGCGCGAAAAAGAGATTGAGGCCGAACCCTGCCAGCGGGTCTATTTCGCGAACCATACCAGCCATCTCGACTCGATTGTGATCTGGACCGTTCTCCCCGAACGGGAACGGCGCAATACGCGGATGGTGGCCGCCTACGATTACTGGACCGCCGGACCGTTCCGCCGGTTCCTGTCGCGAAAGGTCTTTAACGCCATTCTGATCGACCGGAAGCATGTCTCTTTTCGGAACAATCCGGTCAACCAGATGATCAGAGAGATGGGGACCGACCACTCGATCATCATCTTTCCCGAAGGGGGGCGCGGCAACGGAGAGAAGATCAACGAGTTCAAGAGCGGAATCTATCACATTGCCAAAAAGAAGCCGGAACTGGAACTGATCCCGATCTACCTCGATAACATGAACCGCATCCTTCCCCGGGGGAACGTCTTTCCGGTTCCGATGCTTTCGCGGATCGTCTTCGGACCGCCGATCTGGATCGAGAACGGGGAACAAAAAGAGGCTTTTCTCGCCCGGTGCCGGGAGGCCGTTCTCAAACTAAAAGATCTTTAAAACGCCCTCAGTTCCTGATCTCGTCTTGACATTGGAGAGCTCGAAACTAAAATCTTGTTATCCGCTTTGTGCCGGAACGATGCCGGCCGGCCGTGCGCCTTTCGTTCCGGCGCGTTCAGAAATGGGTAATTTGGAGTCAACATGAGGGTTCTTTCGGGGATTCAGCCTACAGGCCGTTTTCACTGGGGCAATTATTTCGGCGCAATCCGCCAAATGGTCGATATGCAGGGGGAGCCGGAAAACGCGTTCTACTTTATCGCCGACCTCCACGCGCTGACCACCGTGCGCGAACCCGAACGGCTCCGCGCGAACATTCGCGATGCGGCGCTGGACCTCCTGGGGCTGGGGCTCGACCCCCGGCGGGCGTCCCTCTTTATTCAGTCCGAGATTCCCGAAGTGACGCAGCTCACCTGGCTTCTGCTCACGGTCACGCCGATGGGGCTCTTGGAACGGTGCCACGCGTTTAAAGAGAAAAAGGCGCGGGGGCTGACGGCCGATGCCGGGCTTTTTAACTACCCCATTTTGATGGCTGCCGATATCATCCTCTACGATTCGGATCAGGTTCCGGTCGGGGAAGACCAGCTCCAGCATATCGAAGTCGCCCGCGATGTCGCCGGAAGCTTCAATCATCTTTACGGAGATGTCTTCGTCCTTCCGAAAGGGAAAATCCTCGAAAAAGGGGGAAAGGTTCCCGGAACCGACGGCGAGAAGATGTCCAAGAGCTACGGCAACACAATCGAGTGCTTTACCGAACTGAAAGCGCAGCGGAAGAAAATCATGCGGATTCAGACCGATTCGCGCCCGATGGAAGAGCCGAAAGATCCCGAAACCGACCCGCTCTACCAGCTCTACATCCTCTTTGCCTCGGAAGAGCAGAAAGCCGAGATGGCGGCCCTTTACCGCCGGGGCGGGTTCGGGTACGGACAGATCAAAAAGGAGCTCGCCGACGCCGCCGAAGCCTATTTCGCTCCGGCGCGGGAGCGGCGCGCCTATTTTGAAAGTCATCCCGATTTGGTCGACGATATCCTGCGCGAAGGGGCGCAGCGCGCCCGCGCGAAAGCGGCGGAAGTTCTTCTTCGCGCGCAGGCGGCGTGCGGTGTCCGGTCCCTTCCCAAGTGACGGCGGGTTATTCCAGAAAGAGATAAAAACGGAGTTTTGATGTCACATCAGATCGCGGCGTTCGGCGAGATTCTTTGGGACATGCTTCCGACCGGCAAGCAGCTGGGGGGGGCTCCCTGCAATTTTGCCTATCACTGCCATGTACTCGGCTCCGATGTGATGGTCATCTCGCAGGTCGGCAACGATGAGCTGGGCCGCGAGATGACCGACGAGCTGGGCAGGCGCGCGATTCCGGCTGATTTCATCGGAATCGACCTGGAGCGGCCGACCGGTACCGTCGAGGTTGAACTCGACCGGATGGGGCTTCCCGTCTACCGTATCGTCGAAGATGTCGCCTGGGACGGAATCAAGCCTTCCCGGGCCGCGCAGCTCTACGTGACCGGAGTCGACGCGTTTTGTTTCGGAAGCCTGGCGATGCGCGGCGAGCAGAACCGCGTGTCGTTTGCCTCGCTGGTGAACGCTGTTCCCCCCGAAGCGCTGAAAGTCCTTGACCTGAACCTTCGGGAACCGTTCTACACCGAAAACACGATCCGCAGTCTCCTCTCGGTTTGCGATGTGCTGAAATTGAACGACGGCGAACTGATGACGGTCGCGGGGTTTTTGAACAGCGAGTTCCGCACCGAAACGTTTTTCGGCGAAGACGCGTCCGGGATGGCGACCCTGTCGGCCGGAGCGCGGGCCTTTATCGACTATCTTATCGACTTCTACGGATTCCGTTACTGCATTCTGACTTGCGGCGCGAAGGGGAGCTTCATTCTGAACCGGGACGGCATCCTTTCCCAAACCGAAAGCGTGCCCGTGCCCGCCGCCAGTACCGTCGGCGCGGGGGACGCGTTTACCGCCGTTTGTGTCGACGGCATACTCAACGGCGACGATCCGGCGGAGTTTCTCCGGCGGGCCGCGCGCTACGCGGCTTACGTCTGCACACAGCCCGGCGCGATGCCTTCCGTAACGGCCGGGCAGCTCCGGGAATGGGGGTTTCACAATCCATAACGGCCGGCGGGGCGGCGGGTCCTTTTCGGAAAAGGTCTGCCGGAACGCCGGGCTTTGACAGGTTCCATTATTGAAAGGTATGTTATGAATCTCACCGACTCGAAATACAACAGGTTCGCTCTGGTACGCGAGATGCTTCAGACGGCGGATGTGATCCGGAACTTCGATTTCGGACAGACCGCCGCGGCGGCGAAAACCGTGAAAGAAACAGGACGTCTCTTTCTGACAGGCGAGGGTTCGAGCCGTATTTTTCCGGCCAAGAGCTTCATGTACGGCGTGATGAAACGCGGTCTTCCGATCGCGGTCGCGACCGAAGGAAGTTTCCAGGCCGCGGAATATAACCTTGCCGACTGGGTCGTCGCCGGCGCTTCGAACAGCGGCCAGACGAAAGAGGTCATTGCGCTGATGAAGAAACTCGGCGAGGCCGGACACAAGAAACGGATCGGCATCACCGCCCACGAAGGAACGAAACTGAGCGAAGTGACCGACGAGTGCTTTGTCCTCTCCTGCGGAAACGAAGACGCCGTGGCCGCGACCAAGAGCGTCGTCGAGCAGGGGCTGGTCTACCGTTCGATCCTCTGCAACCTGATCGACTGCGCCTGCCCGCAGAATAAAGAGAAGGCCGCCGATCTGGCGAAAGAGGTGATGGAGACCGAATACGACCCGGCCATCATCGAAAAGCTCGCCAAAGCGCAGGTCCTCTATTTTGCCGGCCGCAACAACGGCGTGGCCGAAGAGCTGACACTCAAAACGAACGAGATCACCCGGAAGAAGAGCGATTATCTCGAAGGGACGTATCTGCTTCACGGCGTCGAAGAGGTGATGAGCGCCGGCGATGCCTGCATTCTGATCGATCCGTTCCCGAGCGAGTTCGGCAAGATCAAGGAGTTCATCGAAGGACGCGCCCAGCTGACCGTGATCGCGATCGCTTCCGAAGAGACGCCTTTCCCGACGATCAAGCTTCCGAGCCTGACCGGTTACGATCCGTTCCTTCAGCTGATGGCCGGCTGGAATCTGCTCGTTCAGATCGGGATCGCCCTGGGAATCGACCTCGACAAACCGGAACGCGCCCGCAAAGTCGGCAACCAGTTCGAAGGGTAATCCGCGATGTCAGACAACTCCGCTATCGGGGAAACGCTCCGCTGGAAGAAGTTTCCTGTTCTCAACGACGGATTCGTTTGCCTTGTCGACTGGATGGGGTCCGACGATGCTGTAGTACAGGCGGCGCGGGTCAGTTACGGCGCGGGAACCAAGCGCGTTTCCGACGACCGCACGCTGATCCGCTACCTGCTGCGCCATCACCACACCACCCCCTTCGAGATGGCGGAGCTCAAGTTTTACGTGCGCGTCCCGATGGACACATGGCGGCAGTGGGTGCGTCACCGCACGGCCTCGATCAACGAGTATTCCACCCGCTATTCCCACGCGATCGACTCGGCCTGCGAAACCGAGCCGGGCGCCTGGCGTCTGCAGGCCAAATCGAACCGGCAGGGGAGCGAAGGTTTTCTTTCCGCTGAAGAGGGGGAAATTCTCAGCCGCGAAGAGGCCGCTTTTCACAAGTCGGCGCGCGACCTGTACACCAGGCGGATCGATATGGGGATCGCCCGCGAGCAGGCACGGAAAGATCTTCCCCTTGCGACGTATACCGAGGCGTACTGGAAGATCGATCTTCACAATCTGCTCCATTTTTTGGCGCTGCGGATGGAATCGAACGCCCAGATCGAGATCCGCAGTTACGCCGCCGCGATCGCCGAAGAGATTGTCCGCCCCCTCTTTCCGGTCACGTACGAGGCGTTTCTCGATTACCGGTTCGGCGCTCTGACCCTGACCCGGTTGGAACAGGACGTGATTTCCCGCCTGGCCGGGGCCAGAAAGATTCCCGCGGCGCTCGACGATTTCCTTGCCATGCAAGACGAAGCGTGGCGTCCTCTCGAGCGCTGCCGCGAACGGGACGAAGCCCTCGAGAAGTTCAGGCGGCTTGGCCTGGTTCGTCCCGAATGAGAACCGATTCACCGAACCGCCCGCGAGGGCGGTTTTTTTCGGGGTGTTTTTACGGACGGGGAGCGTGCGTTAAGCGGCACGCCCGACAGGAAATGAAAAACTGCGTTTTCGGACTGCTGATCCCGGTGATTCTTCTTTGGGCGCCGTCTCTTTCCGCCGCCGGTGATTCCGATCCCGCCGCGGGCGAAGAGATTCCCCCGGCGCTGACCCCGTTTTATCAGTCTTTCGCCGAGGCGTTCGATGAAGTCCTCGCCGAAAAGGCCCCGGAACTCCGTGCGGTTCCGGGTTCCCGTCCGGACGGGACAGATCCCGTTTTCGCGGCGGTCGCGGCGGCCGACGCCGATGCCCGGCGCGCCAAACTTCAGTCGGCCATCCTTGCCGCCCTCTCCTGCGACCGGGAACCGGGGGCGAAAGCAAGGCGTCCCTTCCTTTTCGCCCGCGGCGAAGAAGACGATTCGCAGGAGTACACCCTTCTCGAAACGGGAGGGGATTTCGACATGACTCCCGGAGAGGTCCTCTTTACCGGCCGTCCCCTCGACGCGGCGATCAGCCGCGGCTTCTGCGCGTTTTTTATCCTGGAAAAAGAGGGGGATCCGGAACTCTTCTACTCGCGGGCCGGGGATTTCCGCGCCGACCGCGAAGGGTTCCTCTGCCTCGAAAAGAAGGGGGAGCGGTATTACCTCTCTCCCCGCGTTGCGAATCTTGACCAGATTTCGCGGCTGGCTTTTTTCCCGAACCCTTCTTTCTTGGCCTCGGAAGACTCCGTTCTTTTTCGCGCGACCGAAGAGGCGGGGAAAGCCTCTTTTCTCGATCTGGATGAAAACGATCCCCATACCCTGATCCTCCGCGGCCGTTTGGAGAGCTCGAACGCGCACCTGGATCTGCTCTGGCGCATCTGGAGCGAGTCGGAAGGAACTTCTCTTGCGGGAAAAGGGAATATCCAATAGAATCTCCCCTCTGGGAGGAGTCCAATGACCGAGAATGCCAGTACGGATACAGTGGCCGTCGTCAAAAAGCGCCGGTCCGAGACGTTCAGCCGCCGGATTAACGAGATTGTTTTTGATCATCTCAACCGGATGAACCGGATTGCGCCGAATGAGTCTGTCGACCGGGTGCAGTCTTATTTGGCGGGGCTTGATATTGCCCTGATCGATTCCGGCGCCGAGAACGGCCTGCAGACACTTGTGTTACGCCTCGGGAACCAGAGCAGCGCGCTGTTCGTCTTTCGTATTGATGATTTTCTCAAAGATCTTGCCGCTTTCTGCGGGAAGCGGATCTCGTCTCTCTATATCATCGAAACCAAACCTGATGTGCGCAACGAACAGCGGTGCCTTTCAACGCTTGAGATCAATTTCGGCGGCAAATCGCTGGCCCAGTGGGCTCAGATTCCCGGCGGCACGGGGCTCGGCATTCATGTCGTGACCATGAAAAACAGCGGCAACGTCCGGGAAAACATCGTCAAAGCTCTTCATCTTACCCGGCTTGAAGACGGAACCTCGGAGCTTGACGTCGAACTGCCCGAACTGGTCGACCTTTTCGAAAACGCGATGAAAAACAACTTTAACGAAGCGCTGATCGACTGGCTCCGAACCGAAATGAAAACTTCGGAGGTCAAGTTCAGCGCTCAGCAGGAGGCGTTCCGCATGATTACCGAGCGTTTTGCCTCGCGGATCACATCCGAAAAACGCCGGAAAAAGTAGACCCGCAAATTTCTTCGTTTTCTCTTTTCCTCTTCCGCACTTTCCCGGCGGCAGGCAGGTCTTGAAAAGCCGCCGTTCCGGGGAAACTTGAGCCGAAATTTCAAGTATTGAATATTCCGTTTCCCGAAAAAAAAAGAAAAAGCTCTTTCCTTTTTTCCGAAAACATCACTAACGGCCGAGCTAATCGCTCTTGCGGTGCGTATAGGCTAACAAGGAAAGATGGCGTGTTTTTCTGGAGAATTTTTTCCGCTCTGTCAAGAAGAAAAACACCCATTTTTTATTTTTTGGGGAAAACAGACCGGCTAACCGTTGCTTTTACCGGAAAAACCGTTAGAATCGGTTAAAAAGGTTCGGTTTTCTTTGACATTAGCCCCCGCCGTAAGTATAATAGAGTCAGGCGCGGTTATATGGCCCGCGAAGCTCTGTTGTCTTGAGCGCGGCCGGCCGGGTTGATGTTTACTCTGTAAACAATGGAGGTTTAATTTGTTTGATCCTGATGCATTTTCCGAACAGGAAGACGAATTCACTTTTCGCGACGATGACGGCGAGTCCCTCTTCGACGACGTCTCGGATCTCGATGTCAGTGATGTCGGTGAAGTTGACGGCGATGAGACTCTTGCCGACGACGGCGAAGGGAGTCTTTACGACTACGAATCCGATTCCGGCTCCAGCGAATCGTGGAGCGACGATCCTGTTCGCATGTATCTGACCCAAATGGGGGAAATCCCCCTTCTGTCGCGGCAGCGCGAGGTCATGCTCGCAAAGCAGATCGAGCGTATGCGCCGCAAATTCCGAACGAAACTTCTCGAGTGCGACTACGTCCTTCGGAACGCGCTGCTGATGCTCCGTAAGGTTTCCACCGGCGAGCTCCCGTTCGACCGCACGATTCAGGCCAGCGACGGCGATTTTGACAAAGCCCAGATTCTTGCCCGTTTCCCGGTTAATCTGGCGACCCTCGAGAAGGTTACCCGCGAAAATCAGCACGATTACCGTATCGCCACCAGCCGCCGGCGCCCGCCGAAAGAACGCGCGGCGGCATGGCACCGTCTTGCCTACCGGCGCCGCCGGGGTGTCCGTCTGGTCGAAGAGCTCGGCCTGCGGACCCAGCGTCTTGAGGGGATGATCGAAACCCTCGAAAGGTTCAGCGCCCGGGTTGACGAGCTTCAGAACTGGATGGCCGAACATAAAGCCGCCGGCCGCCCCCAGCATGAACGGGCGCATTGGGCCGAGGAGTTCCGGAACATTCTCCGGATGACCCAGGAATCCCCGACCAGCCTGCGCAACCGGGTGCGCGATCTGCGCGCCATTTTTGCGAAGTACCAGGACGCCAAGCAGGGGCTTTCCGAAGGGAACCTGCGACTGGTCGTCTCGATCGCGAAGAAATACCGCAACCGGGGCCTGAGCTTCCTCGATCTGATCCAGGAAGGGAACGCCGGGCTGATGCGCGCGGTCGACAAATTCGAGTACCGCCGCGGGTTCAAGTTCTGCACTTACGCCACCTGGTGGATCCGTCAGGCGATCACCCGCGCGGTGGCCGACCAGAGCCGGACGATCCGCATCCCGGTGCACATGGTCGAGCAGCTCACGAAACAGCGCAACATCAAGCGCGAGCTGACGCAGCAGACCGGGCGCGAGCCGACTCTCGAAGAGACCGCCCGCGCCGCCGACATGCCGGTTGAAGAGGTCCGCCGGATCGAGGCCATGAACCGCTACCCGATCAGCCTCGACCGTCCCGTCGGCAACAGCGAAGACAGCCATTTCGGGGATCTGCTTCCCGACGATTCCGCCGAAAATCCCGCTGTCGGGGCAAGCCGGCAGGCCCTGCACCGCGACATCCTCTCGCTTCTGAACCAGCTCGGTTACCGGGAGCGCGAAATCATCAAGCTGCGCTACGGCCTCGGCGACGGATACAGCTATACGCTCGAAGAGGTCGGTCACATCTTCCGTGTTACGCGCGAGCGTATCCGTCAGATCGAGGCGAAGGCCTTGAAGAAACTCCAGCAGCCGATGCGCAGCCAAAAGCTTGTCGGCTACATGGATTGATCCCGCAGGCACGGCCCCTCCCCAACGGCTGGCCGATCGGTCAGCCGTTTTTTTTGGGACCGTTCCGCGCCTTGTCTTCTTCCCCGCCGAATACGTTATCCCCGCACCCGAACGGCTCTTCCTGTTTTATTCGGAGAATCAGGAACGGTTTTCCCGGAAATGGCTGTCTTTCGGAGGCTTTGGTAAATAAAGAAAGGTCCGTTCATCGATACTGAAAATACCGCCGGGTTCCGTTTCCGTCTCCTGCGGTTTTTCATGAGGGTTCCAGAGAATTGGAGAGATCAGCATTGTTCGATTCAGAGTTCTTTCCGGATCAGGAAGACGAATTCGAATTTCCCGACAGCGCCGGCGATGAACCGGACGCCTCCTCGCCGTTCGTTGCGGACGGCGAAGAGGACGCTGCCGCTGAGGCTGATTTTGCCGTTTCGGGCGAGGCCTACGACGACGCCGGCGATTCCGCCGTTTCGTGGGACGACGATCCCGTCAAGCTCTATCTGGCCCAAATGGGGCAGATCTCCCTTTTGGACCGCGACGAGGAGATTCGGATCAGCAGGAGAATCGAGGAGATGCGGCGCAAGTTCCGCGTTGCGCTTTTCGAATCGGACTATGTCCTGAAAGGTGTATTGCAGATTCTCCGTCAGGTCCGGAACGAGATGATCCCCTTCGACCGCGTGATTCAGGCGGGAACCGGAGGCTTGACCAAAGAGGAGATCCTCGGCCGGTTCGATTCCAATCTGGACACGCTCGACCGCATTGTGCGGGAGAACTATTCCGATTACGTTACCGCGTTAAGCCTCCGCCGGGATCCGTCCGCCAGACAGGCCGCCTGGCGGCGTCTGGGGATCCGCCGCCGCCGCGCAGTACGGATGATCGAAGAGTTTTGCCTGCGCACCGACCGGGTCGAGGGGATGCGCAAGACCCTCGAAACGTTCAGCGCCCGTGCCGACGAGCTTCGCCGGCTGATCGCCGAGCACAAGGATGACGCCGCGTCGGCGGGACTGCGGGCGGAATGGAAAGGGGAACTCCGCGGCATTTTGCGGATGACTCAGGAAACTCCGACGAGTCTGCGCCACCGCGTTCAAAAGCTGAACCTTTTTTACGAAAAGTACAGCGACGCCAAGAACGCCCTGACCGAAGGGAACCTCCGCTTGGTCATTTCGGTCGCGAAGAAATACCGTAACCGCGGCTTGAGTTTCATGGACCTGATTCAGGAAGGGAACACCGGCCTGGTCCGCGCCGTCGAAAAGTTCGAGTACCGCCTCGGTTTTAAGTTCTGCACTTACGCGACCTGGTGGATCCGCCAGGCGATCACCCGCGCCATTGCCGATCAGAGCCGGACCGTCCGGGTTCCGGTCCACATGACCGAGACGATGACGAAAGTCCGGAACGCGAAGAAGGATTACATTCAAAGGACGGGGGTGAAGCCCTCTCTGGAAGAGATGGCCCAGGCGACGAATCTGACGGTCGAAGAGGTTCGCCGCGTCGAGGAGACCGACCGCCGCGCGATCAGCATGGACAGCACTTTCGGAAAGGATGACGAGAGCACCTTCGGCGACACGATTGCCGACGAAGTCTCGCCGTCGCCGGTCGACAGCGCGATGAAAGAGGGGCTTCGGCACCAGCTGAACGTGGCGCTGCGCCAGCTCGGGTACCGCGAACGCGAGGTGATCCGGCTGCGGTACGGTTTGGGGGACGGGCACGCTTACACACTCGAAGATGTTGGCCGGATATTCTGCGTTTCGCGCGAGCGTATCCGTCAGATCGAAAACAAGGCGCTGAAAAAGCTGCAGATGCCGAATCTCGGCCAGATGCTCGTCGATTACCTCGACTGAACCGGAACCGCTTTTCCCCCCGCCCGAAACAGGCGGGTTCTTGTTTACTTGCGTTTGGCGATCTTGATATTGAACAGGCCGAAGATATCTTCCTGGGTCAGTCCGAGCGCCGGTTCGATCCCCCGCGCGCCGGAAAGGACGGTTTCGGCGAGGAGACGCTTCTCTTCAAGGATTTTGTCGATCTTTTCTTCGATGGTGTCGAGACAGAGGAACCGCGTCACGGTGACCGGGCCGGCCGCGCCGATCCGGTGGGCGCGGTTGATCGCCTGGTCTTCGACCGCGGGGTTCCACCACCGGTCGAAGAGAAACACGTATCCGGCGAACTGAAGGTTCAGGCCGACGCTTCCGGCGCCGTACGTCATCAGGATCACGCTGCAGTCGGGGTCGTCGCGGAACCGGCGCAGCTCCTCTTCGCGGCGGGCGGTCGGAATCTTGCCGTGGTACTCGGCCGGATGATACTCCTTTAAAAGCTGGCGGAGCCGCTGATGCGTGGCGACCCACTGGCTGAACACGATGGCTTTCTGGCCGCTCTGCGCGATTTCGTCCAGGTCGGCCGCCAGGCGTTCGTATTTCGCGCTCTCGCCGGTGACGGGATCGAAATTGCAGATCTGCTTGAGCCGGAGCGCCAGTTCGAAAGCGTGGGTCATCGTGACCGAGTCTCCCAGCTGGTTGAGGCGGATCTCCCCCTCTTCGGCGGCAAGCCGGTAGCTTTCGTACTGTTCCCCTTCGAGCTCAATCGGCGCGTTGCGGATCAGGATCGGCGGAAGATCTTTGAGCACATCCTTTTTGAGGCGTCTGAGGATATGTTCCCCGACAATGTCGCGCATGTGGCTCGGCTTAAGTCCGGACGTGAGATAGCCGGGCGAGAGAAACTCGAAAATGCTGACAAGGTCTTCCGAGGAGTTTTCGATCGGGGTGCCGGTCAGAGCCCAGTTCCGGCGGCGGGGGATCGCCGAAGCGGCTTCGAAGGTGATGCTTTGGCGGTTTTTGATCCGCTGCGATTCATCGAGAACCACCAGGTCGAACCTGTTCGTTTCCCGAAATTCGGGCGTGTCGAAAAACTCCCGGTCCCGGGGGAGGAGCTCATAGTTGGCGATACGCACCGGCACGTCGGAAAGTTCCCAGAGCCACTGGCGGCGGGCCGATTTTCCCTCGATCACCTCCACTTCGATTTCGGGCGCCCAAAGGGAAAGCTCCCGTTTCCAGTTCGGCACAAGCGGCTTGGGGCAGACCAGAAGAATCCGCCGGCACTCGCCGCTTTTCAGAAGGAGGCGGATGGTGACGATCGCCTGCATCGTTTTGCCGAGCCCCATCTCGTCGGCGAGGATCGCGAAATGCGAACTGAACAAAAAAGAGATCCCCTGCTTCTGGTACGAAAAGGGGGCGAAGGGGAGCTCGAGCGATTCGCTCTTGAGGAGTGTTTCCAGCGGAGGGGCGAGAATGTAGTGGAGGCGGTCCTCCATCTTCACCGCGTCGCCGGGCACCTTCAGGCGTGTAACAGAATCGAGGGGGCCGAAATCGTGGGCCTCTTTCGGGGGGTGCGCGGAACCGGCCGCCCCGGACGGGGAGAGGGATGCGGGCCGGTCCGGCGGCGACGGGCTTTTGAGCGGGGAATAGGGAGCGAAACAGTAGCGGCAGACCGAAACATCGGGGGAAAACGTCATCCGGAGAGAACGGACGGTATGTCTTTCCGTCTCCTTTTCGGGATGATAAAGGGAACGGACCGCGACCGGTTCGCCGATGCCGGTGAGTCCCTCCTGAAGCGAGATGATTTCCGGTTCCCGGCTGTCGCGTTTCCAGGTGAATACCGGAACTTCTTCTCCGGCGGTCGGAGAGCCCATCAGGATCCTTTCAGCGATTCTTTGATCGCCAGATAGATTCGGTCAAACGGTTCCGTCAGATCGATGAGCCGGCGGAAAAGGCGGAGACTTTCCGAAATGCCGGTTTCGGAATCCCCGGCTCTGAGCATATAGCGCAGGCCGTCCTCTTCGGCCTCTTTCCATTCAGCCGGATCGACCCGGCCCAGCGCGCAGACGTCGCTCAGCGTAGGGGTGATGACGCCGGGGAGCGCTTCGCGGATACCCGCCGGCATCGGGTTCAGAAGAAGGAGGAAGGGAACGTCGGCCTCGGCGCCGAAGGAAAGGAACAGGGGAGAATCGGTGATCAGGGCGGTAACCGCCGTTTTTTTATGCTTGTAGAGGGAGGGGGCAATCTGCTGGCCGCAGAGGAAAGAGCCGAGCGTCTCGCCGTAGAGGATCTCCTGGGCGCGGTTCGCGTGAACCGGAACGGTACAGTGGAACTCGATCGGATGTCCGTTCCGGTCGAGGATGAGGAACCCCCCCAGGAAACCCTGCGAAGAGGTTTCCGTCACGGAGATAAAACCGAGGTATTCGGCAGGGGGGGATTGGGGGGCCATCGGTGTTTTCGGACGCCTTCGTTTGCGGTTCGGCTTCGGGAGTTCCCCCCTATGGGGACTTCCTGTAACCTACTATCGGTTTTTTCTCCCGAAATATTTTACGGATCGGGGCCTTTGCCGGTTTCCCCCTGCCATTTTGGCATTTCCGATTCCCTTCCTTTTTTCCCCAAGTCGGTTATAATCGGCTTAGCAAAGCCTGTTTCTGGGGAGTTTGGCTCTTTAGAAGGATTGGCATAGTTTTTGCTAACTTAGAAGTCAATGCGGTGAAGCAGGGGGCAAGACTGTCACCCGGCCGCGATCGAAAATTGTTTATCTGGAGGAGTTTATCAAATGGCGAAAAAAAAGTCGGATGCGGCTTGTGAATGTTCTTGTGGAATGAAACTTCAGCCTCTCGGCGACCGGGTGGTGATTCGCCGCGACGAGTCGGATGAGAAGACCGCAGGCGGTCTCTATCTCCCCGATTCGGCCAAGGACAAGCCCGCGCGCGGCGTTGTCGTCAGTCTGGGCGACGGCCGTGTTCTGGATGACGGTACCCGCAGCCCGTTTACGGTCAAAGAAGGGGACCGCGTTCTTTTCCTCTCCTATGCGGGGGAAGAGTTCAAGTTCGGCGACGAAGAATTTCTTCTGATGCGCGAGTCCGATATCCTTGCCGTGATCAAGTAAATCAATTCAATCACAATCTTTCTTTCCCAAGAAGCAAAGGAGTATAAAACATTATGGCTAAAATGATTGCGTTCGATCAGGATGCCCGCGACGCGTTAAAAAAGGGTGTTTCCAAACTGGCGAAGGCCGTTAAGGTCACTCTCGGTCCGCGAGGGCGCAATGTCATCATTCAGAAGAGTTTCGGCGCTCCCCTTGTCACCAAAGACGGGGTGACGGTCGCCAAAGAAGTTGACCTCGAAGACACCTACGAAAACATGGGCGCCAAGATGGTTCGGGAAGCCGCCTCGAAGACGAGCGATATCGTCGGCGACGGAACCACCACCGCCACGATTCTTGCCGAAGCGATCTTCAACGAGGGGATGAAAGCCGTTGTCGCCGGCATGAATCCGCTCCATCTCAAGAACGGAATCGACGCCGCGGTCGCCGACGTGACGGCGCAGCTGGCGAAAATGTCGACCCCCATCAAGGGGAAATCCGACATTGCCCAGGTTGGTTCGATTTCCGCGAACAACGACAAAGAGATCGGCGATCTTCTGGCCGACGCGATGGAAAAGGTCGGCAAAGACGGCGTCATCACCATCGACGAGGGGAAGAGCCTCAAGACCGAAGTCGAGTGGGTCGAAGGAATGCAGTTTGACCGCGGTTACCTTTCCCCCTATTTCGTGACCGATCCCCAGAAGATGGAATGCGTGCTCGAAAACGCGTACGTCCTTCTTTACGAGAAGAAGCTCTCGAACATCAAAGAGCTCATCCCGATTCTCGAAGCCGTCGTGAACGCAGGGCGTCCCCTGCTGATCGTGGCCGAAGATATTGACGGCGAAGCGCTCACCACCCTTGTGATCAACCGGATGCGCGGCACCATGAAAGTCTGCGCGGTCAAGGCGCCCGGTTACGGCGACCGCCGCAAGGCGATGCTCGAAGATATCGGTATCCTGACCGGCGGCGAAGTCCTTTTCGAAAGTCTCGGCCGTCAGCTCGAATCGCTCCAGCTCACCGAACTGGGAACCGCCAAACGGATCGTGATCAACAAAGACACCACCACGATCGTCGAAGGGGGCGGCAAGAGCGACGAGATCAAAGCCCGTATTGCCCAGCTTCACCGCGAGATCGAAGTCTCGACCAGCGATTACGACAAGGAAAAGATGGAAGAGCGTCTGGCGAAGCTTTCGGGCGGCGTGGCGAAGATCAACGTCGGCGCCGCGACCGAAGCCGAAGTCAAGCAGATCAAGGCCCGTGTCGATGACGCGCTCCACGCGACCCGCGCGGCGGTCGAAGAGGGGATTCTTCCGGGCGGCGGCGTCGCGCTCCTGCGCGCCGCGTGTGCGGCGGCTCCCGCCGAGACCCTTTCCGCCGACGAAAAGGCCGGTTACGAAATCATCCTGCGCGCCTGCCGCGCTCCTCTGACCCAGATCGCGGCCAATGCGGGGAAAGACGGCGGAATCGTCGCCGAAAAGGTTGCCGAAGGAAAAGGGAATTTCGGCTACAATGCCCTGACCGACACCTACGAAGACCTGGTGAAAGCCGGGGTCATCGACCCGACGAAGGTTGCCCGCACCACGCTTCAGAACGCCGCCAGCGTTGCCGCGATGCTTCTGACCAGCGATGCGATCGTGGCCGACATTCCGAAAGAGGAACCGGCGGCTCCGGCTCCGAACCCCGGGATGTATTGATCGAATAGAACGGCGGAAACGCCGAAAAAGAAGGCGGACAGAATCAGCCCTGTCCGCCTTCCTTGAACGATCCTATACGGGAGTTCCGCTTTGCCGCGGAACTCCCGTTTTTTTGGGAAATTTCAGCTCTGAAGAAAACCGTCCGGCGCATCCGGTAATTCGACGGCCGAGACCGGGGCCGGCGGCGGTGCGGGAGTTTCGCTCTTGCCGGAATTGTGCAGCAGAATAAAGACCAGAACGCCGGCGAGAATCAGGATCGTCGCCACCAGCGAGATCACGATATAGAGGTCGCGCCGGGATTTCTGTTTTTTGGCCAGCCGCGATTTCTTCTGGATGGAGGTCTCCCGGGAGTTTTGAGCGGCCTGGCGGAGCGCGTCGATTTCGTCGAGAGGGGGATCCGCGCTCCGGACTGCATTCTCGGCCGCCGGCGGGGGAGGGGGAGACGCTGAAAATTCGGAGAAGACCAGACGGGCTTCTTTCCAGTCGGGCCACCCCTTCTTCCAGACGAGGGTGGCGGCGGCGACACGGTGTTCGGCGATCCAGCTCCGGATCACTTCGAGCGTGACGGGGCCGTATTCACGGTTGTCCCCCCCCTGAATATACCAGCTTTCGGTATGGTCGTCCTGAAGCTCCGTGTCTATCGGAGCCTTTGCCTGTGCCGGCCCGGCGGCGGAGGCGGCCGTTACGCTCTCATGGGAAGCGGGACGGGACGGATCTGACTGATCTGCCGGGGAATCGGGATTTCGGTCGGACGGCGCCATCTCTTCGGCCGAAGACGCCGGCTCGTCTTTGTGCGACGAGGGGCGGGTGCTTTCAAACGGAATTTGAAAGCGCGCGCCGCACTTGGGGCAGATACCGACCATACCGGCCTGTTCGGCTTTGACGTTGAGTTTGTGCCCGTTAGGGCAGTAGCAGCGAATTCCCATGGTGAACTCCGGGTGAGAGGGCGGGGGCAGGACCGGCCGACGGTTCGGTTTTTAACTCTTTTCGGCGGATTGGGGGGGAAAACCGGACCCTAAAAAACGGGAAAGGGAAAATTTTCCCGTCCCCGAAGTGTAGTATAAAGGGATAGGGAATATTTGTCGAGAGAATGGGAACCTGTTTTCGCCGGAAAGGGGGCCGCAACTTGAAAACAAAAGCAAAACAGGTAGAATGGAGTCTTTGGCGAATCGTTTTCAGACCTTAAACACAAGGGAACATCATCGATGGCAGAAAATTTAGTGATTGCCCAGAGCGGCGGACCGACTTGCGTGATCAATTCGAGCCTGCGGGGTGTGATCGACGCCGCACGGTCGTTCGGCGCGATCGGCAAAGTTTACGGCGCCTGTCACGGAATCGAAGGGGTGCTCAAAGAGGAGCTTCTCGACCTGACCGCCCAATCCGAAGAAGAGATCGCCCTTTTGCGCTATACACCTGTCGCCGGGTCGATCGGCACCTGCCGCTACAAGCTCAAGGCGGGGCAGAAGGAAGATTTCAAGCGGGTGATCGAGGTCTTTAAAGCGCATCACGTCGGTTATTTCCTCTACAACGGGGGGAACGATTCGATGGATACCGCCCACAAGATTGCCGAACTGGCAAAAGACGAGGGGCTCGAACTGCGCGCGGTCGGCGTTCCGAAAACGATCGATAACGATGTCGGGGATTCCGAGTTCAAGCTGGTCGATCATACGCCCGGTTACGGCTCGACCGCGAAATACTGGGCGCACACCGTCCAATACGCCGACCAGGAAAACAAAGGCTCCTCTCCCGCCGATCCGGTTCTGGTCCTGCAGGCGATGGGGCGGAAAATCGGCTTCATTCCCGCGGCGGCCCGCCTGGCCGACCCGAAACGGGAAATGCCCCTTTTGATTTACATGGCCGAATCTCCCGTCTCGCTCGAAGAGATGGCCGATCAGATCAACGCGAAGGTCAAAGAGGCCGGCCGCGCGCTGGTGGTGGTCAGCGAAGGGTTCAATGTCGGGGATGTCGGCGCGGTGAAAGACTCGTTCGGCCATACTCATTTCGGCGCGAGCAAGATCACGGTCGCCCAGACGGTCGTCAACTACCTGAACGGCAAAGGGCTTGCCGCCAAGGGGGCGGCGCGCTGCAATGTTCCCGGCACCGATCAGCGCCATTCGATGGCGTACGCGTCGATCGTCGATCTGGACGAGGCCTACGCTCTCGGGCAGAAGGCGGTTGAATTGGCGGCGACCGGCCAGTCCGGCTACATGTCAACGATTCTCCGCCAGCCGGGGTCGGTCTACAATGTCCGTTACGACAAAGTCCCCCTGAAAGATGTCGCCAACAGCGAACGGACCTTCCCCAAGGCATGGATCACTCCCGAAGGGTGCGATGTGACCGACGATTTTCTCCGTTACGCCTCGCCTCTGATCGGCCAGGAAATGCTCTCGCTCCCGATGGAAAACGGGATTCAGCGGATGACCCGTTTCGCGCCGGTTTACGCCGAGAAAAAGCTTCCCGCCTATATTCCCGAAGCCGACCGCTAACCGGTTCGGCGGGGGTTGACAAGAACCCCCGATCACAGAAAATGGACGTATGTTGGGGTTGTTTTTTTCCCCGGCATACGTCCCCTCTGTTAGTCGGGAGAGTGAAACTTGCGCAAAAGATTTGGTTCGGCGTACGTTGTTTGCGCTTTTCTGGTTTGTCTTCTTTTTGCGGGAAACTTTGATTCCCGCGGCTTCAATCTTTTCGCCGACGAGGTTCCGGTTTCGCCCGAAGCGGTTCCGCAGCACGAGACTGCGGCAGGCGATGAGGCCGCTGCTTCCGGTGCAGAGCTTCCCGGCGGGGAAGATGATACGAAGCGTATCGAAAAATGGATTCCCGACCAGAAGATTTTAGCGGGGGCGCCGCCGACGGTGATCTCGCTTTCCGATGTCATCGGGCATTTTCGGGAAGAAGGAGCCTTCGGCGAGAACGGCCCGGTCGATCCGGACGCGGTTCAGATCAGCGTGGTTCAGAACTCGAAAAAGGACGTGGTGACCCCGCTGGTTGAGGGGGACCGTCTCCGCCTGGTTTGGAACGGGACGCGCGTCGGTGAGACGAGCATTATGCTCGAGTTCGACTACAAGGGATATCAGGTCTACGACGGTTTCAACGTTGAGGTTTGGAAACCGAAGTTCTGGATGATGGCGCTGATTGTTCTCGGCGGGCTGGGGATCTTTATTTTCGGGATGAAGAATCTCTCGGAAGGGATTCAGCGTATAGCCGGGCCTTCGCTGCGCCGGATGATCGCGATGTTTACCGAACACCGGATTTTCGCGTTCGGAACCGGGATTCTGATCACCATTCTCCTGCAGTCGAGTATGGTGACGACGCTGATGACGATCGGCTTTGTCAACAGCCAGATCATCACGCTTTCGCAGGCGATCGGGGTGATCCTGGGCGCGAATATCGGGACGACGATCACGAGCTGGATTCTGACGCTGAACATCTCGGCCTATTCGCTTCCGCTGATTGGGATCAGCGGACTCTTTTTTGTCTTCTTCAAAAACGAGCGGGTGAAGAATATTGCCGGCACGCTGATGGGGCTCGGCTTTATTTTCTTCGGGCTGAAACTGATGGGGCAGGGATTCTCGTCCCTGAAAGAGCTGCCCGAGTTTTCGGCGTTTCTCCAGGCCTTTTCCGCCGACACATTCCCAGGACTTTTAAAATGCGTGTTTGCGGGGTGTGTGCTGACGATCCTGATTCAGTCGTCGGCCGCGTCGATCGGTATTGTGATGTCGCTGACGATGATCGGCGCGATTGACGATTTTCCGACCGCGGTGGCGTTCATCCTGGGTGAGAATATCGGGACGACCTTTACCGCAGTGATCGCTTCTCTCGGGACTTCAACGAACGCAAAGCGTGCGGCGGCATTCCACGCGCTTTTTAACGTGCTGGGGGTCTGCTGGGTGCTGGCGCTTTACCGGCCGGTCTTTATCCCGCTGGTCGAGCTGGCGGCCCGGACACTAAAACTCCAGCTGATCCCGTTCGGAATCCCATTGGCGCATTCGCTCTTTAACGTGACCAACGCGCTGGTCTTTCTGCCGTTTACAAAGGTGTTCGCCCGGCTTCTGACGAAGGTGATACCGGAAGGGGCAAGGAATGTTGCGGCTTCGGAGACGGGGCTCGATTCGCGCCGGATTGAATCTCCGCCGATCGCCGTTCTTCAGTCGCGCCTGATTATCGAACGGATGGGTGAACGGTGCCGGAAGCTGGGCGAGGCGATTTTCAGTCAGGTTCAGGGAGCGCTCGATAACGAAAAGGAAATCCAGCATTCGTTCCGCGAGGAGGAAACGCTTGACCGGATTCAGGACGAGATTATCAATTTCACTTCGAAAATCCTTGCGATGAACCCGGCTTCGGATTCGGCCGAGCAGGCGCGCGAACAGCTCCGTATCGCCGATGAGATCGAGTCGGTGAGCGATTATTTTATCTCGATTCTGAAGTCGGATCTGAAACTGAAAAACGACGGCCTTGTCATGCCGCCGTACATGAAAGCCGGCTTTGCGAAACTGGCTCAGGAAACCCTTGTCCTCTTTAAAGACATCAACAGGGCTTACGGCAACCGTGTCAGGGCGCGTTACTTTCTTGAACAGGTTTATTCGACGTGCCGCGGCCTGACCGCCGAGATAAAGGAACTGCGGGCTTCCTTCATGACCGCGATCGAGAAGGAACATTACGATCCGATTCTGATCGTGGCGGTGAACTCGCAGCTGACGTTTTACCGCCGGATCTGGGAACACCTTCAGAATATTACCGAGGCCTACTGCGGGGCGAAGTGAGCCTTGTGACGCAGCGGGCGGTTTTCCTGCCTGGAACAACCGGCCGTTCGTCCCCGCCGGTTCTTCCGGAACGTGCGGAGGAACGGCGGCCGCCGGGATGCGGCCGGGAACGGCGGAATGAACCGGACGGACGATCCATAGGGGGTGAAATTGTCTAAGAGACGCTTTTTCATTTTTTTGCTGACGCTATTCCTTTCTGCCTTGTGCGGTACGGTTCTTTTTGCCGATGAGGCGGATCCGGCAAACCCCGGTTCCGAATCCACGGCCGTTTCAGACGCCGGCGCCGATTGGAATGATGATGCCGATACCGATTCGGACGACGATCTGAAACGGATCGAAAAGTGGATTCCGGACCAGAAGATTCTTATCGGTGCGCCGCCGATGGTGGTGCCGCTGACGGGGGTGATCGCGCAGTTCCGGCGCGAGGGGGCTTTCGGCGACGAGCATCCGATCGATACGAAGCAGATTAAGGTCAGGGTCGTTCAGAACTCCAACAAGGAAGTGGTGACGCCGGTCATCGAACGGAACCAGCTCTGCCTTGTCTGGAACGGAACCGAGACGAGCCGGACGAACATCATGCTCGAGTTCGACTATAAAGGGAACCAGGTCTACGACAGCTTCAACGTCGAGGTCTGGGAACCGAATTTCTGGATGATGGGGCTGGTTGTTCTCGGCGGACTCGGCATTTTCATGTTCGGGATGACCATCCTCTCCGAAGGGGTTCAGCGTATTGCCGGGCCTTCGATGCGCCGGATGATCGCGATGTTTACCGAAAACCGTTTTCTCGCGTTCGGAACGGGGATTCTCGCCACGATTCTGATGCAGTCCAGTTCGGTGACAACGGTGATGACCATCAGCTTTGTCAACACCCAGATTATCCGCCTCTCGCAGGCGGTCGGGGTGATTCTGGGCGCGAATATCGGCACGACAATCACCAGCTGGCTTCTGACGCTGAACGTGTCGGCCTACGCGCTTCCCCTGGTCGGGTTCAGCGCCCTGTTCTTTATCTTCGTGAAGAAGGAAAGAGTCAAGGATATCGCGGCGGCGATGATGGGGCTCGGCTTTCTCTTCTTCGGCCTGAAGCTGATGGGGGACGGGTTCTCGTCGATGAAAGAGCTGCCCCGGTTTGCGGAGTTTCTCCAGTCCTTTTCGGCCGACACGTTTTGGGGCCTTGTGAAGTGCGTAATGGCCGGGTGTGTGGTGACGGCGCTGATCCAGTCTTCGGCGGCGACGATCGGGATTGTCATGTCGCTGGCGATGATCGGAGCCGTTGACGATTTCCCGACCGCGGTGGCGTTTATCCTGGGCGAAAATATCGGGACGACTTCGACTGCGCTCCTCGCTTCGCTCGGAACCACGACCAACGCCAAACGGGCGGCGGCATTCCACGCCATCTTCAACGTACTGGGGGTCTGCTGGGTTCTGGCAGTTTTCCGGCCCCTCTTCATTCCGGCGGTCGAACAGGCGGCGGGACTGCTGAAAATGAATCTGATTCCGTTCGGAATCCCGCTGGCGCATTCCCTTTTCAATGTGACCAACGCGCTTCTGTTTCTGCCGTTCACGAAGGTCTTTGCCGATCTGCTGGTCAAGATGATTCCCGAACGGAAGGATATTCCGAAACCGACCGAAACGGGGCTCGACCCGCGCAAAGTGACAAACCCTAATATCGCAGTTCTTCAGTCGCGCCTGATTGTTCAGCGGATGGCCGAACGGTGCCGGAAACTCGGGGAAGAGGTCTTCCGGCTGATTCGCGGACCGCTTGATAACCAAAAGGAGATCAAGCACGCCTTCGGCGAGGAAGAGGCGCTCGACCGTGTTCAGGACGAGGTGATCGCGTTTACCTCGAAGATCCTCTCGATGAACACCGCGCCGGGCGCGGCAACGCAGGCCCGGGAGCACCTGCGTATGGCCGATGAGATCGAATCGGTGAGCGATTACTTTATCTCGATTCTGAAATCGGCGCTGAAACTGAAAGAGGGCGGCCGGGCGATTCCGGCCTCCGTCGACGAGGGGCTTAAACAGCTTGAACTGAAAACGCTTTTCCTGTTCAGGGATATTAACCGCGCGTTCGACGGCTGGGAAAGCGCCGATTACTTTCTGGCGACGATCTATCTGACTTGTACCGAACTGACGGACGAGCTGAAAAAACTGCGCGCTTCCTTCATGGCCGAGATGGAAAAGGAGTTTTATGATCCGGTTCTGATTGCGGGGGTGAACGCGCGCCTGGAATACTACCGCCAGGTTTGGGAACATGTCCGGAATATCGCCGAGGCGTTCTGCGGCGAGAAGTGACGCACCCGGCCGGAGCTGCCCCGGCGCATCCCCTTTCCGCCGTTATGCAATACAACGGCGCGGCTTGGTACGGCGGAGAGAAAAAGCCGGTTTGCCCAAAATTTTTTAAAAAATTTTTTTCGGCGAACCGGCTTTTTTCGTCCGGAGATTCCCCGGATTGCCGACCATGATATACAGCATCTTTTGCGGCGGCCGGCGCAGAGGCCTTTTTTTAAAGAGTGAAAGCCGCTTGTGTGTATCAGCGGTTCCGGACGGCACCGGCGCCGGGGCCGCTTCTGTTTTTGCGCCGAAAAAATCTTGCGAATTTTTCGTTTTGCCCTTTAACAGAATTGTTAAATTCATTATAATTCTTAGGTCGATAAGGAATAGCGCGGGAGCGTTTTCCGCGCTGCGTTGATTATCCATAACCTCTCGAAGAGACGGATCCCGATTTTCTGTTTTCAGTTCCTTGTCCGGAACGCGGAAAATCTGTTCCTCTTCGAAAAATTTTAAGGAGATCTTTTACTATGGCAAAAGTCGCTGCTGCAACGAAGAAGGCCGCTCCGGCCAAGAAGGCCGCTCCGGCCAAGAAGGCTGCCCCGGCGAAGAAAGCCGCTCCGGCCAAGAAGGCCGCCCCGGCGAAGAAGGCCGCTCCGGCCAAGAAAGCCGCTCCGGCCAAGAAGGCCGCTCCGGCTGCGAAGGCTGCCCCGGCCAAGAAAGCCGCTCCGGCCAAGAAAGCCGCTCCGGCCGCGAAGGCCGCTCCGGCCAAGAAAGCCGCCGCTGTGAAGAAGCCCGCCGCCGCCAAGAAGGCCGCTCCGGCGAAAAAAGCCTGCACCAAGTGCGGCTGCAAAAAAGCCTGATCAGAAAGCTTGCATCCGGCGCTGATTTTATTATAACCAAAGAACCCCGGCGTTCTTCATTTTGCCGAATGGTTCGGCAATTCGGTTCGCGGAGCGGTTCCGGTTATGCGAAGTTACCCGCAGCAGTCTGAAACGAGACGAGGCGGTGCTGGGGATGGAATCTGTCTTTCATCTAAGAAAGGTCAACGATGAATCATTCTCTCAGCCGCCGGTCATTTCTGACCGCTGCGGGTTTCGCGTCTTTAGGTCTCGGCGCCCTCCGTGCCGGGGAACTGAACCAAATCGAAGGGTTTGAACAGCTTGTCGAAGCCGATCGAACCAAAGTCTGGAAAATGGATACCGACCGCAAAATCCGCGTCGGGCTTGCCGGTTTCGGGCTTTGCGAGTTTTCCAGCCAGTTCTACTTTCAAAACCATCCTAATGTCGAAGTTGTCGCCGTCACCGATCTCTTCCCCGACCGGTGCGAAGGGCTTGCCCAGAAGGCGAAGTGCGGCAAAAAATATCCCTCTCTCGAAGAGATGGTCAAAGACGATAACATCGAAGCCGTCTTTGTCGCGACCGATGCTCCGAGTCATGCCGACCACGTGATCGCCGCGCTCAGGCACGGCAAGCATGTGGCCAGCGCGGTTCCCGCATGCTGGGGAAATCTCGAAGACGCCGACCGCCTCTATGAAGCCGTGAAAGAGACGGGCCTGACATACGCGATGTTCGAGACCACGGCTTTCCGCCCCGGCGCCTATGCGGCCCGCCAGCTTTACGGCGCCGGCGCGTTCGGGAAGATGATCTACACCGAAGGGGAGTATTTCCACTACGGCTGCGGAACGCTTCCCGGATATAAAGACTGGCGCCGCGGACTGCCGCCTCAGTGGTATCCGACCCATTCCAACGCGTTCTATTCGACCGTGACCGGCAAAGGGTTCACCGAGGTCTCGTGCATGGGGATGCCGAGCATCCTCGAAGAATACCAGAAGGGCGCCAACCCGTATGACAATCCGTTCGGAACCGAAATCGCGCTCTTCCGGACCGAAGAGGGGGGAATGGCCCGGATGGGGGTCAGCTGGGATTCCGGGGGAGCATGGGGTTCCGAAACGGGCCGTATGCGGGGCGAGATCGCCGGATTCGACGGCGAGAACTTCCAGCCGCTCAACGACCGGGCCGCCGAGCTGGCCAAGCCGGTCAACGTATCGATGCCGGCCCTGCCCGAAGGAGTGGAAGGCGGGTATCACGGCGGTTCGCACGGTCCGCTGATGTGCGATTTCGTCGACGCGCTTCTGCGCAATCGCCGTCCGACGGTCGATATCGCCCTGGCCCTGAACCTGACCGTTCCGGGTATCGTGGCGCATATGTCGGCGCTGAAAGACGGTGAACTGATGAAGATCAAGCACTACGACCATCTTTCCTGACCGGCCGCACGTGCCGTCTTGTTTTCCTTCCGTTCCGCGCCGGAAAGAGGCTCCTTTCCGGCGCGGTTTTTCTTTTCGGGCGGCGGGGGCGGCCGCTGATCGCCGGCACCTCTTTTCCGGGGGGAAAACGGGCGTTTTTCCCCTTTCCGAAAGCGGAAAAGTTGCCGGAAAAACCCCCTTCCAACCTTTTAAAAAAACGATTTTTTGGTATAATGCTCTTGGGCCGAAACGCCCTTCTGAACGGAGTTAGAATTATATAACGATGAGTCCTTCCCAGCCCCGGCGGGGCCGCCGCCGCAAACGAAATCCGAACAGCGAAAACGAGACCGTTGACGCGCTCGGCTACCACCGGATGATCGAGGGAAAACCCCGCCGTCCGACGCACCGTCTCGGCGAGATCATTCCCGAAATTGTGGCCCGCTACGGTATCGGGCGCCGGCTTTCGGCGCAGCAGTTCCAGAACACGCTGAACGCGGTCCTGGCCGAACTGTTCCCTCACGGAAAAGAGGACGGTCTCTATACCGACGAATCTTACCAGTTCGTCGGCATCCGTTCCGGCGTTTTGCAGATTCGTGTTTCCGATGCGCCTCTGCTTGCCGAATTCGCCTTCTATAAGGCCGAGATTCTCCGCCGCATGCGTCAGGCAATGCCCGAAGAGAACATCCGCGATATTCGCTTTACCTTGATGAATCACTGAAACGGAAAAATCCATGTCCGAAATGCCCTCTGAATCCAACATTCCCGAAAACGCCTCTTCCGAAACCCGCCCGCACCCGGGTTCCGTGCCGCACGCGAACGATTCCTATACCGCCAAAGACCTCGAACATCTGAGCGACCGCGAGCATGTCCGGATCCGGCCGGCGATGTACATCGGCGATACCGCCGCGCGCGGGCTTCACCATCTGGTAACTGAAGTGGTCGACAACTCGATCGACGAGGCGCTTGCCGGGTTTGCCGATACGATTTCGGTGACGATCAACAGCGACGGTTCGGTGACGGTCGAAGACAACGGCCGCGGGATTCCGGTCGAGATTCACCCCGACCTCAAAAAATCGACCCTCGAAGGGGTGATGACGGTTCTCAAATTCGGCGGCAAGTTCAGCAAGGGCGCCTACCAGACTTCCGGGGGGCTTCACGGCGTCGGCGTGACGGTGGTCAACTTCCTTTCGGAATGGTGCGTGGTCGAGGTCCGGCGCGACGGCTTCGTCTGGCAGCAGGAATACGAACGGGGCGTGCCGACCGGCGATGTCAGCAAGATGGAAAAGACCGGCGAGCACGGCACCAAGACGACGTTCAAACCCGACCCGCAGATTTTCCCCGACACGAAATTCGACTACAACAACCTGTACCGCCGCCTGCAAGACCTCGCCTTTCTGAATCACGGGGTCAAGATCATCTACAAGGACGAGCGGACAGGGCAGGGGGAAACCTTCAAATACGAAGACGGCCTGATCGACTTCATCAAGAACCTGAACCGGTCGGCCGAACCGATCCATCCCGACATCATCTACCTTTCGGGGGAAACCGACGGCGTGCGCGTCGAGATCGCCCTTCAGTATACCGGCGAGTATACCGAGAATGTCCGGTCCTATGTGAACAACATCTTTACCCACGAAGGGGGGACGCACCTTTCCGGGTTCCGCAGTGCGCTGACCCGGTGCCTGAACAACTACGGGAAGAATCAGAACCTCTTTAAGAACCAGACGATGACCGGCGAAGATTTCCGCGAAGGGCTGACCGCGGTCATTTCGACGCAGGTCCCGAACCCCCGTTTCGAGGGGCAGACGAAAACCAAGCTGGGGAACAGCGAAGTCGAGGGGATCGTCAATTCGATCATGGGGGAAGGCCTTTCGAAATACATGGAAGAGCATCCCCAGACGGCTCAGACGATCATCAAAAAGGGGCTTTTGGCGGCCGAGGCGCGCGAAAGCGCCCGCCGTGCGCGGATGCTCGTCCGGGAACGGAAAGGCGCCCTGAGTCACGGCGGAATGCCCGGCAAACTGCGCGACTGTTCGAGCCGCGAAATGGAAAAGTGCGAGCTTTATCTGGTCGAGGGGAACTCGGCGGGCGGAAGCGCCGAAGGGGGCCGCATCCGTGAATTTCAGGCGATCCTTCCGCTCCGGGGGAAAGTGATCAACGCGTACAAGGCCCGCGATGCCAAAGTCCTCGCCAACGAAGAGGTCAAGAGCATGATTACCGCGCTCGGCTGCGGAATCGGCGATGAAGTCGACCTTGCCAAACGCCGTTACGGCAAAGTGGTCATCATGACCGATGCCGATGTCGACGGTTCGCATATCCGCACGCTGCTGCTCACTTTCTTCTACCGGCAGATGTACCGCCTTGTTCAGGCGGGGTGCGTTTACGCCGCGCTTCCCCCGCTTTATAAGGTCCGCAAAAAGGGTGTCAAGAACGCGGTTCCCCGTTACGTTCAGACCGACGAAGAGATGCGCCGCGAACTCCTCGAAAGCGGTATTGCCGGCGCCGTCTTCGATCCGCAGGACGGCCGTGTGATCGAAGGGGAAGCCTTAAGCCGGCTCTGCAAAACGCTCAGCCAGATCGAGGATTCCATCCTGGCGCTGGAACGCCGCGGAATCAGCCTGCGCGAACACGCCGCCCGCCAGGACGCGGCGACGGCCCGTCTTCCCTACTACCACGTCTTCTGGAAGAAGGAAGAGCACTGGTTCATGACCCGCCGGGAACTCGACGAGTTCATTTCGAAAGTGGAAAGCGAAACCGGCGAAACTCTGCAGAAACTGACCAGTCACGACAGCATCGGCGCCGCGCTCGGCGCCGCCGGCGGGCTTCCCGACGAAGAGGACGGTTCGTCTGACCGGGGGCTTCACATCACCGAACTGCACGAGGTCCGTTCTCTGAACCGCCAGCTGGCCGACCTGCGCGAGATGGGGTTCGGGATCAGCGCGCTCCTTCCCGAAAAGCGCACCGGCCTTGAAGGTTCCCGCTACTATCTGCGCAAAGGGGAGGCCGAAACCGGGATCGACGATCTCCGCGGCCTCTTGACGGCGATCCGGCATTCGGGCGAAAAAGGGTTTATCATCACCCGCTTTAAGGGGCTCGGCGAAATGGATCCCGAAGAGCTTCGCGAAACGACCCTCGACCCCAAAAACCGCTCTCTGGTGCAGATCACCATGGACGACGCGGCGGCCGCCGACGAGCTGTTCCGCATTCTGATGGGTGACCGCGTCGAGCCGCGGCGCGAGTTTATCGAACAGAACGCGCTGGAAGTCAAAAACCTGGACGTGTAAGAGGCCGGCCGATGAAAGTTCTCGTGACCGGCGCCAACGGGTTTCTCGGCAGGAATCTCTGCGCGCAGCTGGACAACATTCGCCAGGGGAAAGCCAGGCACGCCCTCCTCTCTTCCGATCTGGAAGTGTTCCGTTTCGACGTCGATACCGACCCGGACCTGCTTGAGCGTTACGCGAAAGAGGCCGATTTTGTCTTTCATCTGGCCGGGGTCAACCGCCCGAAAGAAGAATCCGAATTCATGCGGGTCAACCGGGATCTGACCCGCCGTCTTCTCGATCTGCTTAAAAAGGGGAACAGCCGCGCCCCGGTCATGATCTCCTCGTCGATTCAGGCCGCGCTCGACAATCCCTACGGACTGTCGAAACGGGCGGGGGAACAGCTCCTGTTCGATTACGCCGAGCAGACCGGCAGCGGGGTTCTGGTCTACCGGTTCCCGAACCTCTTCGGCAAGTGGAGCCGGCCGAACTACAACAGCGCGGTCGCGACGTTCTGCCATCATATCGCCGCCGACCAGCCGATTCAGGTCAACGACCCCGCCGTGGTTCTGACACTCGCCTATGTCGACGACGTGGTCGAGGAGCTTCTGCGCGCCCTGGCGGGCTGTCCGACGAAAGACGGCGATTACTGCACGGTTCCGGTCACACACCGGGTTACGCTCGGCGAAATCGTCCGCCTGATCCGCTCCTTTAAGGAGTCGCGGCAGACCAAAGAGGTTCCCGACCTTTCCGACCCGTTCACCGCGAAGCTGTACGCCACTTACCTGAGCTTTCTGCCGGCCGACCGGTTCTCGTATCCCTTAAAGATGAACACCGACCCGCGCGGGTCGTTTACCGAAATCATCCGGACGGCCGACCGCGGCCAGTTTTCGGTCAATATCTCGAAACCGGGAATCACCAAGGGGAACCACTGGCACCACACGAAGAATGAAAAGTTCCTGGTGGTTTCCGGCACGGGGGTGATCCGGTTCCGTCCGGTCGGCTCGGATGAAATCACCGAATATTTCGTCAGCGGCGAAGAGATGCAGGTGGTCGATATTCCCCCCGGTTATACTCACTCGATCGAGAATCTCGGCACCGGCGACATGGTCACGGTGATGTGGTGCAGCGAGTGTTTCGACCCGGACCGGCCCGACACCTATTTCCTGCCCGTTCAGCCCGAACCCCCCAAGGAGCCCCAGCAATGAAGGTGATGACCGTTGTCGGAACGCGCCCCGAAATTATCCGGCTTTCCCGCGTTCTCTGTGCTCTGGACCGCTACTTCGACCATAAAATCGTCCATACCGGGCAGAATTACGACTACGAGCTGAACCAGATCTTTTTTGAGGATCTGCAGCTGCGCAAGCCGGACTATTTCCTCGACGCGGCAACGGGGAACAATGCCTCCGAGACGGTCGGCGCGATCATTGCCCGTGTCGACGCCGTCTTGGCCGACGAAAAGCCGGACGCGCTTCTCCTGCTGGGGGATACCAACAGCGCGCTGGCGGCGTATCCCGCCAAACGGCGGAAAATTCCGGTTTTCCACATGGAGGCGGGGAACCGCTGTTTCGACCAGCGTGTGCCCGAAGAGATCAACCGGAAAGTGGTCGATCATATCAGCGACATCAACCTTCCCTATTCCGACATTTCCCGCGAATACCTTCTGCGCGAAGGGCTCCCCCCCGACCGCGTGATCAAAACCGGCAGCCCGATGTACGAGGTGCTTACCTATTACCGGCCGGGAATCGAAAAGTCGGACGTCCTTTCGCGCCTCGGGCTGGAAAAGGGGAAATACTTTGTGATCAGCTCGCACCGCGAAGAGAACATCGACGACCCGCGCCAGTTTGAGGGGCTTGTCGAAATGCTCCGCCGCCTTGCCGGATACGGCGAGCGGATCATCTTTTCGACCCATCCGCGTACACGCAAGCGGATCGAGGCCTCGGGAGCCGAGCTCAGTCCGCTGGTCGAACTGATGAAACCGCTCGGATTTCTCGATTACAACGCGCTCCAGCTCCACGCCCATGCCGTCCTTTCGGACAGCGGAACCATCAACGAAGAGTCGTCGATCCTGAACTTCCCCGCGATCAACATCCGCAACGCCCACGAACGGCCCGAAGCGATGGAAGAGGGGGGCGCGATCCTGACCGGCTATTCCTGGCCGCGGATCGAAAACGCGCTGGCGATCCTCGAAAACCAGAAGCGGGGCCAGGAGCGCACACTGCGCCCGGTCGCCGATTACTCGATGCCGAACGTCTCGGAAAAGGTCGCGCGGATCATTCTCGGCTACACCGATTACGTGAACCGGTTTGTCTGGCATAAAGGCTGAAAGCGCCCTGTTTGAAAAACCGCCCGAACAATAAAAAAAGAGGCCAGGCGGCCTCTTTTTTTATCGGCGAAAATGCCGTGCTATTCCATTTCGGGCCCTTCGATCTCTTCGCCGTTCTGCTGGCGCCGCTGATCGTCCATGTTGAACGTGCCGTAGAAGAGGGCGTTGCCGCCGTCGATCCACGTGTAGAGCCTTTCCCATTCTTCGTCGGAAAGCTCCACATCGTGGTGTCCTTCCTTGAGCATTTTGACGAGCGGACTCTGCCGCGAACCGAACAGGTACGGCGTGGTGAGCGGTTCATGGTTCCCGTCGGGCGCGCCCCAGTAGGTGAAGCTGACACGGTCGATGAGCGCGTTGTACGATTTCGAGAACTGGCCTTCGGGGGTTCCCGTCAGCGTGATTCCCCCTTCCGGATCCTCTTCGCCGTGGCAGTCCGTGCAGTGACGGTCGAGGAGCGGCTGAACCAGGATCGGGTACGAGAACGGCTTTGAACCGCTCGGCGCGGGAATCAGTTTTTGCGGTTCCGTTTTACGCGAAGCGATCGTCGCCGCCGGAGTTGCGGGTACGGCGGCAAGCCGGTCTTCGTGGCAGCCGGTGCAGCTGACCGTTTCGCCCGGCTGGCCGTAGATGAGGCTCCGCATCCCCTGTACCATCTGTCCGTCTTCGCCGAGCGCCTGCAGGAGGAACGGAATCCGGGCGGGCACGACAAACTGCGCCGAACCGTCCTCTTCGACCGGCACGGTGCCGAGGATCTGTTTGCCCGGCGAAGCGTTGGCTTTGCCGACCATCGGGGTGTTGGCGTGGGGGGTGGTTTTCGGAAGAACCTGGACAATCCGGAGCGACTTGATCTTTTCGGGGATCTCGAACGGCCAGCTTTCGTAGATGTTCTGAATGAAGAACTGGGCGGGTTTCAGGGAACCGTCCGGCCCGGCCGGTTCGGGAAGGGTCGAAACATATTTCGGCTGGTCCGGCCGCGGCGCAAGCGGCATCGCCCAGACACTCGAGATGTTCGGGTCGCGGTAGATCAGCTCCCGGCCCCCGAACGCGTCGCAGAAGTAGATGCCGAACTGGTTCGGAATGTTCGAGCCGATCTCGCCGATCAGTTTGTCGAACGAATAGGACGCGATGAAATACGTTTCGGAAAGGGGGAACGGCGACTTGAAAACATGGACGGGCCAGCGGCGCTGCTCTTCGGGCTGGTCGGTGACCCGTTCGGCGGGCCGGTCGGACCGGTTGGCGTCCCACCCCCACTGGGCCTCTTCGTCGAACCGGTTAAAGTCGGTTCCCTCCCGCCCGGCGGGGAGGGGGACTTCCCCTTCGGGATAGAGCACTTCGGGGGTCAGCCGGGTGACGGCTTCCGCGCCGTCGACGCCGTGTGAATTGTCGAGGAGCATAACCGAGCCGGCGCTCATTCCGTGATGGGGGCCGCCGATGGCCATGATCTTGCTCGAGCCGGGGATCGATTTCGGTTCCCAGACGCCGTTCGGATTGAACGTGTTGTTGCCGTAATAGATCCGCACGTCGGTGCCGTCGGGACGGGTCGACCAGAGGTTCTGGTAGTAGACCGCGTCGCGGTCGACGTAGTCCCAGCGGGTGTAGATGACGCGCCCGTCGTTCATCACGTCGGGTGTCCATTCATGGGTTTCGTGAACGGAGATGGGGTGCGGGTCGGACCCGTCGTGACCGGCCACCGCCAGCGTGAAGACGGGACAGGGCCCCTTTCCGCACCGGTGGAACCCGCCGCGCCGGGTCGAGGAGAAGACGATCTTTCCGTCGGGCAGCTCGCGCGGCGCGAAATCGTCGCAGTCGCCTTCTGTGAGCTGGACGGGGTCGGACCCGTCGGCGTTCATGCGCCAGATATGCTGATACTGATGCCCCCAGGTGGAGGGGAAGGACCATTTATCGGGTGCGGCTTCGGCGGCGCAGAAGGAGAAGAGGATCGACCGGCCGTCGTAGGAGACCGAGGGATAAAGGAAACCGCCGCTGGGGAAATCAGGAGTGAGGCAGCGGACGTCCATCGATTCGCCCGGTTTGTCGAGAACGAAGATGCCGCCGCCGGGCCGTGTTAAAAAGCCGTAAGACTGCGTGAGCTGATGACTGCCGACCGTCGGAACATGTTTGGCGAAAACGAGGGGGCCGGTGTTGAATTTCGGGTTGGCCAGGGTCGCCTGACGGCGGATCTGGTGAATCCAGCGCCAGATCATTTCGTAATTGAGGTCGGAGGCCTGGGGGTTATTGTTCAGTTCGTCGAATTTGCCGGAAAGGAACCGCAGGCGGTCCTCGAACGAGGCAAAGAGGTTCTCTTCCTCATCGGTCTCGGCATTTTCGGCCAGGTCGGCGAGCATGGCGCGGATCTGCGGGAGACGCTTTTCGATCGCCTGGCGGAACGTGCGCGGCTCGCGCGGGGTTCCGATCCCGTCCTGCATGCGCCAGTCCCATTCGATGAGTGATTCGGCGATATAGGGGGCCATGTTCGGGGAGACCGGAATGGGACCGACGCCGATGGCGCGGCGCTCCGGGTCGAGGGAAAGGGGCCGGCCGCCGGCACGGAAATCGTCAAGGGTAAAACAGAGAGGCTGGTCGGCGGAGAGGGTGAACGTGTTGGAGGCGGTGTCGTAATCGGAGTCGTACTGGCCGGAGGGCCCTGTATTGGAACGGCCGCTGATCCCTGTGTTAAAGGAGCACGCATAGATGATTTTTTCGCCCGCGGCGGCGGGGACGGTCAGTTCGACTTTTTCGTTCGGCGCGAGGTCAATCGCAAGCCGGTAGTCCGGCTGACCGCCGGGCCCGGCATTCTCGTGTCCGAGGAGGAGGAGCTGGGTCTGTTTTTCGCCGTCGAAGTCGGCGAAGAACCAGACGCCCGCGACCGTACCGTTCGTCGGCAGAATCGGTTTGCCGTCGATCGTGAGGGTCATTTTTGCCGCCGGCGGGGCTGCGGGCTCTTCGGCGCGGAGCGCCGCCGCCGGGAAAACGAGGGCCAGAAGGAAGAAGAGAACGGTTTTTCGATTCAGACGCATGGAAGCCTCCGTGAGATTCTGTTCGGAACGAAACTGCCTCCATTCTAACAGAGGCGTCTGTCCAAAGATAGAGGGTGCCGGCGGAATCCGTTCTTTTCGGCGCCGCTTTTTTCGGATATAATGACGGGGAGTGCGGAAGGGGAATCTTTGAACCTGCCCTTTTCGGCACTGTCGGCAAACAGCTGTTTTCCGAGGAAAGATCGATGACGCAGAAAACCTCCCGGTCCGGTTCCGTTCCGTCCTTCTACAAGTGGGAACTCTTGCTCCTTCTCTTTCTCGCCTACTTCTTTCATCAGGCCGACCGCGCGATCTTCGGGGTGGTCACGAGCGATATCCAAAACGACCTCGGGCTTTCGAACACTCAGATCGGCACGGCCCAGACGGTGATGTTTCTCACCCTGGCGGTCATGGTGCCGATCGCCGGGTTTGTCGGCGACCGGTTCAGCAAAAAATGGATCATTACCGGAAGCATCCTTTTCTGGTCTCTTGCCACCATGCTGACCGGCTGGGTCGGGGGACTTCTGGGGATCATCCTCATCCGGAGCATCGCGACCGCCGGGAGCGAATCGTTTTACGCCCCGTCGGCGGTCGCGCTGATCGCCGACTGGCATAAGAAGACGCGTTCGATCGCCCTTTCGGTTCATCAGGCCGCGCTCTACATCGGCGTGATCACCAGCGGCACGGTTGCCGGGTGGGTCTCGATGAAATACGGATGGCGGGCCGCCTTCTATCTTTTCGGCGGGATCGGGTTCCTGGTCGGGGTCTCGTTCATCTTCCGGCTGAAAGGGGGGCCGGGCGAGGAATCGTCCCCGCCGCCGCAGGCCGCCGGCGGTCTTCCGGCCGAAAAGTCCCCCACCATCTTCCAGACGGTCCGCACGCTGGTCACCACCCCTTCGGTTCTCCTTCTGACGACCGGGTTTGTGGCGATCGTCTTTGTGAACAACGCGTATCTTTCGTGGGCGCCGAAATTCCTGCAGGAAAAGTTTCAGCTCTCTCCCGCCGCCGCCGGAACGAACTCGATGTTCTGGCATCATATCGCCGCGCTCATCTTCATCATGCTCAGCGGCACGGTTTCCGACCTGATGGTGCGCCGGGCGCCGCGGTTCCGCGTCGCGCTGCAGTGCGCGTCGATGCTCATCGGCGTGCCGGTCATCTACCTGATGGGGAAAACCGATTCGCTGACCGTGGTCTGCGCCGCGATGTTCCTCTTCGGCGCGATGCGGGGCCTGTACGAGGCGAATACGCAGGCGTCGGTCTTCGATGTGGTCGAGCCGCGCATGCGTTCGTCCCTGGTCGGACTGATGGTGATGACCGCGTTTCTCATCGGTTCGCTTTCCCCCCTCCTTTTGGGGAAACTTCAAGACATCTACGGGCCCGCCGAGGGGATCTCGCGCGGTTTTGTGTTCCTTTCGTTCTCGTGGCTTTTGGGGGGAACGGCCGTTTTGATTTGCGCGCTGTTCACGTTCAGGCGGGACCGCATCTCCGAATAACAGACTCCCAGACGAGTGTAACAACGGAAAAGGATTTTTGACCATGGCATTGACGACACCCGAAGAGCGGGCCGACCAATTCATTAACGAGGAAAAACAGTTTCAGCTCGGTTTTCTGATTACCGAACAGTCCCATCCGAAGACGCGCGGGCTTTCGGACGCGCTGGCCGAAGAGACGCAAAGAGGGCTCGAAATGCTCTATTCAGTCGACGACGATATTCCCCCCGTCTTCGAGAGGGTGATCGCCTCCGAGGCGTACGCGGCCCTTTGCGCCTCGATGAAACGGTCGCTTCTCGAAGGGGGCCGGGTCATCTTCAGCGGCTGCGGGGCGACGGGGCGGCTTGCAATCCTTCTGGACGCGGCGAACCGGCGGTTCTGGACCGGGCTCTTCGAACGGGAACCGGACCTCAAAGAGGCGTGCCGGGGATGGTTCGAGGCGACCGGAGCGGTGATGACCGGCGGCGATTACGCGCTGGTGAAATCGGTCGAGTCGTTCGAGGATTATGCCGCGTTCGGATACCGGCAGATGAACGAGCGGAATCCGGGACCCGCCGATACCGTTGTGGCGATCAGCGAAGGGGGGGAAACCTCGTCGGTGATCGGAACGATTCATGCCGGTCTCGATGCCGGCTCTCAGGTCCATTTCCTGTTCAATAACCCGGCATCGCTCATGGCCGAACGGATCACCCGTTCCCGCGAAGTGATCGAGGATCCGCGTGTGAACGTTCTCGACCTGACAACCGGCCCGATGGGGATTGCCGGCTCGACCCGCATGCAGGCGACCACCGCCGAAATGCTCGTCGCCGGTTCGGCGTTCGAGACGGCGCTCTACGGAGCGGCGCGGGAAAAGTTTCCTGCCGAAATCTTTCAGCGGCTCGGCCTTTCCCCCAGCGATCCGCAAGAGACCGCCGCCCGGTTCCGCACGCTGCTGGCCCAGCTCCGCACCGCCGAGAATCTGCGGACCGCATCGGACTACATCGACTTCGAGGCGGAAATCTACGCGCGCGGCGGACGTGTGACCTATTTCGCCGACGCCGCGATGATCGACATCTTTACCGACACCACGGAACGTTCCCCCACATTCAAAATCCCGCCGTTCCGCGCCAACAACGATGACAGCTCGCCCGCCCCCTGGGCGCTGGTGAAAGACCCGCTTCACGATTCGGTTTCGGCGTGGAACTCGATCCTTTACCATCAGCCGAACTGTATTGCATGGACCCCCGGCGAGTACCGCGAGATGGGCGCGCCGGAACAGATTGCCGCCGATCCGCCGAAGATCGGGGTCGGGGAACTCTACCGGTTCCAGATCGGGAACGAGCCGGATCCTTCCCGAACCGAGGTGACGCCGAACGCCGCGGTCGCGCTCCTTCTCGGGGGCGAGGCGGCGGCGCACACCGCGCCCGCGGCCGATTCGTGGCGGCAGGCGTTCGACGGCGAAACTTCCGCCTACCAAACGAAAGCCGTGCTGGCGATCGGGCCCGAACGCCCCGGCCAGGCCGGGTTCGGCCGGACGTTTGCCATACAGGTGGATCTGCCCCCGACCCCGCTCGACCTTTTCGGTCATCTTGCGCCGAAACTGGCGCTCAACAACATCTCGAGCGCGACGATGGGGAAACTCGGGCGCCTTTCGAGCAACTGGATGGCGCACGTGGCGGCTTCCAACAAGAAACTGATCGACCGGAGTATCCGCCTGGCGGCGGAACTGGGCGGGGTCGATTACCGCACCGCGGCGATCGAGTTTTTCCGCACGCTCGACGAACTGGAATCGCTCCCGCCGCAGGAGGCCGGTACGGTTTCCCCCGCCGCCCGCGCCGCCGAGAATCTCCGGCGCCGGAAGGGGGCCTGACCGTGAGAGTCTCCGGAGACGACACGGCTCTCTTCTACCCGATTTCGAGCGGCAGCTGCGGCAACGCGGTTTACGTCCGGTGCGGAGAAACGCCGTTTCTGATCGATTGCGGACTGCCGGGATGCCGGATCGAACGCGCGCTGCGGGCGATCGGCGAAGATCCCGCCGGGCTTTCGTTCATTCTTGTCACACACGCGCATGCCGACCATACCAGCGGGATCGGCGTGATGGCCCGCAGATACCGTCTGCCGGTTTATGCCAGCAGCGGCACGTGGGAATGGATGCGGCGCGACGAGCGGTTGGGGGTGATCCCCGAAGAGTGCCGCCGCGAGTTCTTCCGCGATCCGGAAATCGACTCTCTTCCCCCGTCGATCAGCATTTCCGCCTTTTCGACCCCGCACGACGCCCTCGATTCGGTCGGCTACCGGATCGCCTACAACGGCCGTGCCGCGGCGGTGGCGACCGACCTGGGCTACGTCTCCCTCGAGGTCCGGGCCGCACTGGAAGGGGCCGATCTGGTTCTCCTCGAATCGAACCACGACGTGGAGATGCTCGAAAACGGGCATTATCCCGAAGACCTGAAAAAGCGCGTTCGCGGGAACCGCGGCCATCTTTCGAACCGGGACGCCGGCCGCCTCGCCGCCGAACTGGTCCGGAAGGGGACAACGAAGATCTATCTCGGCCATATCAGCCAGGACAACAACACCCCCCGGCTGGCGCTGGAAACCGTTCGGCGCGAACTGCGCGGCGCGGGAATCGATCCGCAAACCGACGTCCGGCTCCTGCTGGCGAAACGGGGCGAGCCGTCCGAGGCGTGTTACTGGTAGCCCGAAGAGCGAAATCACACGGAAAGACTGTCATGACCAGTGTCATTCTCTACACCGACGGCGCGTGCAGCGGAAACCCCGGTCCGGGGGGCTGGGGCTTCATTATGGAACACCCCGAATCGGGAAAACGGCTCGCGCGCAGCGGGGGCGAGGTGCAGACCACCAACAACCGGATGGAACTGATGGCGGTCATCGAGGGGCTTTCGGCACTGAAACAGCCGTGCCGGGTCGAGGTGGTCAGCGACAGCGCCTACGTGCTGAACGGCCTGTCGAGCTGGATGAAATCGTGGAAGGCGAACGGCTGGCGCCGCCGGGAAGGGAAAACCTGGAAAGAGGTGAAGAACGTCGATCTCTGGCAGCGGCTCGACGAACTGATGAAAATCCATTCTCTTCAATTCACTAAAATCAAAGGCCACGCCGGCCACCCGCAGAACGAGGAGTGCGACCGGATGGCGGTCGAGGAGTCGCGGCGGTTTAAGTAAGGGAGAGCCCCCGTGCGCGGGGGGGCTGTTCTCAGCCGTTTAGAAGTTATCGAAGTCTGCGGCGGGACTGGCGGGGCGGCAGCCAGTAAGGAAGGTGTCGGGAAGGGAACGGCCCGGTTTTTCGAAAAATTTCCGCTTTTTTGTAAATTCTTTCTTTCTTGCTTTTCCGATTCGTTTCCGTTATTTTAGCCTCATCTGAGTTGCTGACTGTTTCCCTTCACTTTTCCGGCTGAGGGGAATTTGCGGTGAACGAAAGGACCCGGGACGATCAGGTTTCCGCCCAAAGAAGAGGAATGGACCGTCCCACTCGGTCTCTTCACTTGGGCTGTCCCCTTCTTTGCCGGGGAAATTTTTGATTCCCGCAGATCGCTCTCCCGAAGCTTAAAAGGAGGCTCTCTATGATCAAGACATTCTACCGCACCCTGATTTTTTTTGTTTTCCCGGCGGTTCTTTCCGCCGCGGCTTTTCTTCCGGCCGACGAGCTCGACCCCGCTCTGAAAGAGAAGGCCGACAAAGCTCTGCAGGCCGTCGACGAGACGATTATGAGCCTTCACAGCGGCGTCTGCAGAATTTGGGGCAAAACGGTAGAAGGGTCAGAAGCGATTGAAGATGACATCTACCTTCTTTTCGATGCTGACGCAAATTACTACCGTTTCGAAAACGGAGATCTGAAAAGAGCCCTGTTAAACAAGGATTATTATTACGAAGTATGGGCGCCGGCAGATCCGGATGGCAGAAGTGTTAGAAGGAGTTCCTCGTCAGACTACACGACAACAAGCACGGGATGCCGAATCGTTGATCCGCTCGGCCTGATATTTTTCACGCCTGGCGGCAATAAAAGACCCTTTAATTATAGAGAATCAACCTTTCATGCACAAAACCGGGACATTGAAAAAATCGGCTACGAAGAGATTGAACCCCATATTTTTAAAGTTACAACAATTGAACCTCCGGGAGATGCCAAATGGAAATTTCTCTTGGAATATCATATTGACACTCAAAGAGGCTATACCGTCAATCACATCGACATGACGGCGTTGGGACTGACAGATTGTTCCATTCGTCACGTGCATGATATTACTTGGAAAAACATCAATGACACCTGGGTGCCGACCACGTATGCCTTTAAGAGTTTTAATACAGGAATAAATCCCGATGAAGAGCATAGACGAGTAGACTGGAAAATCGAATGGGAATCGGTCAACGAAGCGGTTGACCCCGGCCTTTTCGAACTGGAGACGATGCTCGCCGATTTAGACGGCTATGCCGCAACATTTACCAACGAGCCCGGTTTGAGTCCCGCCCTTCTTGGCGTACATGAGCTCAGTGATTCCTTTGAAAATCCGCGAACGCGGTTCGGAGTGCTGCTTTGGTTTCGGATCCTCATTCTGTTAGCGGGAACAATCCTCGTTGCCAACGGTCTCCGGAAACTGATCATATCCAGACGCGCTGAGAAGACCGCGACTTCAGAGGACGACCCGCCTGTGTCCTGAAAGGAAATATCGGAGACCTTCCGCCGACCGGCGCCGCTGCGGCGGTCAGGCCGATTCGGCGAGGGGGCCGGTTTTCCGTCTTTTCCCGGCGCGCCGCACGAAACAGAACCAGACGAGAAGAAGGAATCCGCACCCCGCGATCAGGATCGGGCGGTACCAGATGAGGAAACCGGTCTTCAGGATATATCCGAGGGGCGGATCGCCGTGTCCGACATCAGAAGCGTTAAACGCGTTGATGTTGAATCTGCCGGTCAGCAGGATCATCAGTTTTTTCCCGAAGGGGACCGCAAGACCGCTGATCTCGGATTTGCGGTTGAACGGGATGATAAAATCGGATTTCTTCGGTTTTTTCTTTCCCAAATCTTCTGATTCCCAAACGATGATCTTCCATTTGCCGACGGCGTCTTCTCCGTAGTCGTCGAAGATGATGGGAGAGTAGGATTCGATCCGTTTCGGCAGGACCGAGCCGTTTTCAAGAAGCTCGAGCCGGCTTGCCCGGAACCCGCGGCGGGTTTCCCTGCTGAACGTTCGGGTGATTTCGGTCTTTTCGGTCAGAACCGGATAGTCATACTCGTTTGAAATGGTGTACGCGGTATCGAAAACCTCGGTGATCGGGAACTCGGCCTGCGGGAAATCTTCCGCGATTCTGTCGAGTGATTTCTGATCCAAATTCGGGAGGTAGACGAAATGCTGATCGATGACCGTTTTCGTTCCGTCCTGTGAAACGGAAAGGGTGGTTTCGTCGGTTCCGCGTTTCGTCCGGTCCAAAAGGGTGTCAACAACCCGGAACTCAGAAGAAAGAGGGGACGTAATTCCCGTGATTCCGAGGTAAGAATGCCGAAGGAACGGAAAACCCGGGTCGGTATGCCGCCGGCTGACGTACAGCTTCGGGGGGAGTTCGGGATAGAGACGATGGTATTCCGCCGTCAGTTCGGGGCTTGTGACGGAAATGTAGTCGATGTAGGCGAAGTCGTGTTTTGTTTCGAGTTTGTCGAGCTTGAACGACTCGATGGCCATCGTGCCGGATTTGGCAAGTTTTCCGGTTGCGTGAACCACGAGCCGGCCGGAAGAGGTGTCGAACCGTTCGGCCTCTTCCCGGGTATCGACCACGTAGGTCGAAAAGGCGTAGGTGCAGGCGAAGTCGGCCAGACGAAGCCCTTCGTCGGTCCGGGACTGGATCGCGCGGAGAGAATCAAGCTGATCGGCCGGGATTTCCGTGGCGTTCACCGCGGCGGCCGCCGTCAGAACGAGGACCGGCAGCAAAAAAAGACGGTGCAAACGAGACATCATACGATCCTCCCGCGGCGTCGGGGCCGCTGTCAACAGGGTCATACAGGCTGTTCGGAACGGGCTTTCGGTCGGCGCCCCCTGCGCCGGGGTTTTTCCGCCGAAACCCTCCTGTAAAGTATATCTTTTCTTTCAGGAAAAGTCAATCAAAAGTCTTCCTTTTCCGGCAGAGAAACCGGATAGCGGCGCCGTCCGGTTCCGGTGCGGTTTGCCTTTTTCATCCGGATGTGGTATATTCGGCGGGCCGGAACCGGCGGCATTCCGGGCCGGTTTGCTGAAAAGAGAAAGGGTTTTCCCCATGAAACGACGTCATTTTCTTCGGTCGGCAGCGCTCGCGTTCGGCGCGGCGGCCGCATCTCCGCTTCGGGCCATCGATTTCAACGCCTATCCCAATTCGTTCCCCCTCTTTTCGACCGGGGAATACCGGCGGATCGATTCGGCCGAACGTGTTTTTCACCGGTCGGCCAGCGCTGCGTGGCTGGTCAACGATCCCGAACAGGCCAGGGCATGGTATGATGCCGGTGTCCGGCATATCTGGCTCACGCTCATGCACCACGGCCGGCCCGATGCGCCGAGCGATGTTTTCGACAAGGCTGTCCACATAACCCGCGAACTCGGCATGGTGCCGCACCTTCTTTCGGTGCCGCTGGGGCATCCCGCCCCGTATACCGAAGGGAGCGGCTCTCCCGGCTGGCGGCCGAACGAGCGGTACAGCGGCCATAAAGGGTGGGGAATTTCGACCCACCCGCCGGTCGACCGCGAGACGGTCGAAAGCAACCGTTTCGTGTTCGAGAAGTTCGGCGTGTGCGATCATTTTCTCGACGACGATTACCGCTGTGCCGACACTCCCGAAGAGGTCGGCGGGTGCGTCTGCCCCGAATGCCGCCGGGCGTTCATTCAGAAGGCCGGAATTTCCCCGTCCCGGTGGGACGAGCTGCTCACCGATCTGAAGCAGAACAATGACACGCCGCTTCTCCGCCTTTGGGTCGATTATCAGTGCGACATTCTGACCGATCTGTTCCGAAAGACCGAAGCCGCGGCGCCGCAGGTTGACCTGGGGATCATGGTCATGGGGATGGGTTCGGAACGTGCGGGGATCCGGCTCGACGATTACCGCGGCAAACTGTTCCGTGTCGGCGAATGGATGTTCAACGACGGCGAATACGATCAGCTCAAGAAAAAGACGATCGAGATGTTCAGCGTCCTGTTCCACCGCCGGTTTACGCCGCCGGGGCGGGCGTTCAGCGAAACGACGATTCATCCGCCGAAATCCCTTTCCAAGGAGAACATGGCGTCGAAACTGGTCTTTTCGACCTTCGCC
>JAFRAC010000026.1 GCA_017405595.1 Thermoguttaceae bacterium
CCGCCGGCGGTGACGGTGAAGGTTGCCGAATCGAAGATGATTTCACTGTCGGCGAAGTTTCCTTCCCCGGCGCGGGAGAGGTTCAGGCCGGTAATGTGGGCGCCGTTCAGGGTCGGCAGCGCGGAAGCAATTTCGGCTTCCCCTTCGTCTGACGCGGTAAAGGTGAAGGTGCCCAGAAGCGCCCACTGGTCGACCGCCAGATCGTTGACGCCGGTCTGCGAGCAGCCGCCGAACGAGGCGACAACGCCGTCGGCCGAAGTGTCAACGTAGGTTGCCATCTGAGCGTAGATCGGGCTGACGGTAAAGGTGCCGGTATTGAGCACGTCAGAGGTGTAGTCGAGGTTAATGTAACCGCCGGTGCAGCCGAGCTGGCTGCCGTCGATGTTCACGATCCAGACCTGGGCATAGAGGGTGTCACCGACAGTGGCCGAGGTGATCGAATCGGGAAGGACGTCGACTTCGGTTGCCGAAGCGGCGCTGGCGCTTACCACAACTGCGACCTGGAGCTTCTGGGTCACTGTGTTGATCGTGACGGTGCCGGAACCGGTGAAATCCTGATATCCTTCCCGCTGGACTTTCACGTAAACGGTATAGGTTCCCGGATCGGTATAGGCCACCACATCGGTCGAGTAAGAGGTGCCATCGGCACTGTAGAGGACAACATCGCCGGCTTGCAGGCCGCTCACGGTGATCGAGTGCGACTGGCCGTCATAATCGCCGACGTAGTCTTCGATGGTGATGTCGAGGCTCGGGGTCGACTGGTATTCGTACGCGCCGATGTCGGGGTTGCCGTTCACAACGCGGTAGCATTGCTCACCCTTGAGGTAGTAACGGATATCGTATTCGTAACCGAAATCCCAGATCGTGCTCATGTCGGTCGCGTCGATCGCCGGCGAATCGGCAGCAAGGGTATAGTCGCCGGCGGTGTAATCGTTGTAGAACGATTCGATGTCGGTGACTGCAATGCAGTTGCTCCGGATATCAATGGCGTTCGTCTCGGCACTCTTCACGACGGCGTTGGGATTATAGGCGCAGGAGTCGAGAACCAGATCGGGGGCGCTGTAATTGAAGGTGCGGGAGTAGACGTCGAGCTGGGTCTTGGCGCCGGTATCGGTATCTTCGTAGTAGTTCCCCAGAATGCTGCTGTTGATGAGGGTCACGCCGCCGTAGACCATCAGTGCGCAGCAGTCGCCCGCATCGGCGAAGTGGCAGTCGGCATCTCTTCCGACCACGCGGTTCCCCGCGAAGGTCGTGTCATAGATCGCGGCATTGCTGTCGAAATAGATCGCGGACCCCGCCTTACCGGCGAGAGGATTGTTCGCCGCACTGGCGTAAAGCGTGTTGTCGAGAACGGTGCAGTTCACGAGATGGATGACACCTCTGGCCCAAATCGCGCCGCCGCCCGAACCGACCCCGGCAGCCAAACCTTTGATCGTGTCGGTTTCCCAGCCGATGTAGTTGTCGGAAATATCGGTCATGAAAAAGAACGCCTGCTGACTCGACACATTGCCCCAATTGCCGATCGAGTAGACCGCACCGCCGTAGTTCGAAAGTCCCAAAACGGCACTGTTCCCGGTGATTGAGCTCTCATAAATTCTCATACCGGCATCTTTAAGGTAGAACGCGCCCCCTCTTGTTACGTTGCACCACTGAACGTCGGAAGAGCATGTTGCGCTGTTGCCGGAAATTGTCGTATTCCTGATCGTCAGCGCACCGTCGCCAAAGCTGCCCAGCGAGAACGCGCCGCCGCAGGCCTCGGCGCCGCTATTAAAGGCTCCGTTGATGATCGCTTTGTTACCGGTAAACGTGCAGTTGTCGATCGTACTGGCATAGGAGGTACTCAGGGCGATTGCGCCGCCGTAAGCCGACCCATTCCCCGTATTGACTGCGGTATTCTGGGTAAAGGTGCTGTCGGTTAGGTAGATGTCCCCGCCCATGATAGCGACCGCGCCGCCGTCGGGAGAAGTGTTCCCGGTAAAGGTGGTGTTATTGGCGGTCAGCGCCGCGCCGTAGCCGTAGAACGCGCCGCCCGATTCCGCCGCCGAATTGCCTGTTACGGTGCAGTTGTTCATATGGAAATGGACAAAGTTCATATCTTCCGTTCCGAACGCCAGATTCCATACGAAGATCGCGCCGCCGCGGTTGTAGTAGGTGCCGTCGTTCGTGACCGAGCAGCCGGTAATCGTCAGGTCGTTGAGCGTTACGTCGTAACCGGTGTCCGTATCGCCGCAGACGAAAATACGATCGGTGCCGGAAGTGCCGGAGTTGGTCAGGGTGATGCGGTTGTCGCCTTCAACGGTGAACCCCTTCGCGGCCGAGGAAATGGTGATCTGACCGTAGGCAGCCAGGTCGACGGTGCCGGAAAGGCCGCTGGCAAACGTGACGGTGTCGCCCGTCAGCGAAGCGAAATAAACCGCCTGGCGAAACGAGATATCGCCGGTAGGATCGGCGGTCGCCTTGATATCGCTGAGGGTTGTGACTTGAGTTGTGTAGGCGGAGTTAGGCAGCGCGTAAACCGTTTCCGATTCTTCGGAATTGGTGTAATTCGTGCCATCGCCGTTCGCAACCACCTTGATGCTGTAGACGAGATTCGCGTTCAGACCGCTGGCATTATAACTGTTCGTTGTTGTCGTTCTGGCTGTCCAGCTTGTCGCGGAACTGCTTTTGTAGTAGACGGTGTACCCGGAAGCGTTGTCGACAGCGTCCCAGGCGATGGAAAGCCTGTATTTGGCGGGACAGGTTGCCGTGAGGTTTTCGGGTGCGGCGAGCTGGGTCGCTTCGGTTGCCATCGGCGCGTAGATTGCGGCGGCGGCGACTTCTTCTCCCCCGGCGGTGACCGCCAGAAGCATACGGTCTTCAAGAGACTCTAAACGAAGGGAACGTTCACGAATTTTTCTCATAAAAAACTCCTTAAAGGTAAAAATAAACGGTTATACAAAACATCAAGCGTTCTATCGAAATCCTCGGTGCTGCAGGCACCAAAACTTAACCCCGCGTGCGAAAAAGAAATACACTAGATATGCGGGGCAATTGAAAAAAGCGGGCGAGCCCTTCGGACCCGCCCGCCAGAAAGATTTACAGCGATTTGCTTTCGCCGCCGTTCGCGGTTCCCATGGCACCCCAGACGCCGTAGGTGGATCGGCCCGATGTGGCCGGCACATGGTCGAGTCCTCCGTTGCTTTCGCCGTCGCCGGTATCAACATTACTCGTAATGAAACGCACCGAACCGTCCATCATCGAAGCGTTCACGCCGCCGGAGTGGTTGCTCCGCGTGCCGCCGATAACGGTTCCATTTCCCGGAAAAGAGGAACAATAAACCTTTGAATTCGGCGGAAGAATGGTCGTAAACCCGGAAAAGGTAGGATTCCCGACATACCAGATTTTGCCGCGGTAGGTGTAGAGATGTCCGTATCCCAAAATACCCAGCGTCGAATCAGTGGAATCGACCAAGCTGAGGCAGTTGGAAGGAGACGAACCCTTATCCACCAAAATTTGGGGGTAGAGCTTCAGGTTTCTCGCACCTTCGGACGCGTTTTCGGGCCGGTCGCCGACAAGGAACTCCGAAAAAGCGATGGTATTCGAGGTGCCATCCTTAATCCCCGAAAAAGACTGCCAGTAGTGAGAACCGAAGGGGGCGCGGCGGGCAAGACCGCCGTTGTTGCCGCCGGTAATCCCAAAACCGGGATCCTTCGTTCCCGGATCACCCTGGCTGATGCCGGCGCCGTAGGCATCACCGTAACAGAAAGCGTAGCTGGTCGGCGCGACAAACCCCTCTTCGGGACTGTTAGCGTAATAACGGGCAAGAACCTCTTTTCCTTCGTAGTATTCCGTTGCCTTTCCGGCATTTCCGTCGGAGGGGCAGGAGAGCATTGTCATCGCGGCGCCGTTCATCCCCCAGTGCGGAGTCGGGCAGCCTTGATAAGCCGCTTCTATAAGCTTCGTGCCGAAAGGCATGGTGATTGCGGAATTCGACACACCGTTTTCTTTGATCTTGTTCGCGGTCTCAACAAACCGGTTCCAGATCTGCTGCTGTTCCATATAAGGCATCAGCATCACAAGGCCGCTGACGCAGCCGACGGTAACCCCATTTTCCGTATCACCGTAGGCATTCGGCCCGTACCCGCCGAACGCGGTGTTTGCGGCGGGAAACGTTTCGTTCGCATCGGCATAACTGTGTATGGCCAAGGCGAGCTGCTTTAAGTTATTCGAGCACTTCATTCGGCGTGCAGCCTCGCGCGCCGCTTGAACCGCCGGCAAGAGGAGACCGATCAGGATCCCGATGATCGCGATCACGACCAGCAACTCGACGAGCGTAAAACCGCCCTTCCTTTTTTCAGAGAATTTGAACATTATTGTTCTCCCGATAGTAAAAAATAAAATATGGATGACATGGGAAAACTTTCCCGGATATGCGTCTTTTTTAATTGTGTTGCCTCAGCCGCGCGTTCATTCGGCCGAAACAGTCTCCGCATCCAGGTCGATCACGGTAAGCCCCTTCTGTTTTTTTGCAATCGTCGCTTTGAAAGGAGACTCTTCAAGATCGGAGAAACGGTCGTCAATCTGATTTTCCGTGTTCCCGGCGCTGTAAGTGCCGTCGGGGTTCTGTTTGATCGGCGGATCACGCTTTTCAAGGAGGAGGACGGCACCCCCTTCGGGAGCCCCTCCGAAACCGCGGGTTGAAAGATTCGCGACCCCGTCGGCGGCGGTGAACCCGCTCGTTCCCCATTTGCGGGTTTGCTCATTGTCATAAGCAACCGTAATCTTCACACCTTCGACAGGCGTTCCCCCTTCAACGACCTTGATTTTAAAAGGATGAATTTTCGGGAACCCTTCGGGGTAATCGGTCCGGCGGCAGGCCGAAACGAAACAGAGACAAGCCAAGAGTACAAGGAAGGAAACAGCGCGTTTGAACATCGCCGGCCTCATGAACCTTTCTAAATTGAAGACGAAAAAACGTGTACCGGGAAAGAGAAAAAACTCCGCCCCGATCGTTTTCTAACATATCGGACCAAACGGGTCAAGACCCCTGAATGGAAAAATGAAAAAAAACGGTTTTCAGCACTCTTGATGGTGGGATCATTCCCGTTTTGCCACCCAAAAATGCTAAATGGAAGCGCCTTCCCCGCCGTTGGCCGATCCCAGCGCTCCCCAGACCCCGTAAGGGGATTTACCCGAGTTGACCGGCCGTTCGGCCAGCCCGCCGCCGGTCTGGCCGTCTCCGGTATCGACGCTGTTGGTGACAAAACGTACGGCGCCGTCCATCATCACCGCGTTCACCCCGCCGGCGTGGTAACTCCGCGCCCCTCCGACAATCGGCGCGGCAGGTTTGACATCGACCGAACAGAAAACTTTTGAATTGGGGGGGAGGATCGTCGTAAATCCGGAAAAAACGGGACAGCCGACATACCAGATTCGGCCTCGGTAAGAGCCGGGATACCCGTACTGATATAGGCCGAGCGAAGAATCGTTCGGGTCGACACAATCGAGGCAGTCGGCAGGTTTGAGAAGCGCTCCCGGGACCACTTGCGGAGTATATTTCAGATTCCGTGCCCCCTCGTACGACTGAGTATAGGGCGCTTCGCCGGTAATCGTTTCGCTGAAAGCGATGGTATTCGAAAGGCCGTCCTTAATTCCCGAGAAGGTCTGCCAGTAGTGCGAACCAAACGGCGCGCGGCGCGCCGTCTTATTGTTCAGCTTGGCGTAGTCATCGGAAATGCCGAAATGAGCGGTCGCCGCCGCACCGATATGATCGAGCGCGTCGCCGTAACAAAAGATGTAACTGGTCGGCGCAACGGCACCTTCTGTTTCGTCGGATGCATAGTAGGGGGTCAGGACTTTCCCTTCGGCGTAAAGGGAGGCTTTCCCCCCCTGCGGGTCGGAAGGACAGGCGAGCATCGTCATGGTTTTTCCCCCCATCCCCCAATGGGGAACCTGACAGCCCTGGCAGCCCGGATAGTTTTTCAAAGCCCGCGTGCCGAAAGGCATCGTAATCAAAAGGTGATCTTCCCCGTTTTCATGCGCCTGCCGCGCCGTCTCGACAAATCGGTCCCAAATCTGCTGCTGTTCCATGAAGGGCATCAGTATGACCAGACCGCTGACGCAGCCGACATTCCCGGCATAATGGCTGTTATCGGCACCGGAACCGTTTATGTAACTCCATGTTTCCCCGTACCACATATGGGTTCCGTAACCGATAAACGCGGTATTGGCCGCAGGAAACGTGCCGTTGACATCGGCATAATTGTGCGCCGCCAGCGCGAGCTGCTTTAGGTTGTTCGAGCATTTCATCCGGCGCGCGGCCTCGCGGGCCGCCTGTACTGCGGGAAGGAGAAGCCCGATCAAAATCCCGATGATCGCGATCACGACCAGAAGTTCAACGAGGGTAAACGCGGTTCTCTTTTTCATCGGCAGAACAACCTGGTTCCGAAACCTGTTCTTACGCTTATCCAACGGCACAAAACCGCCCCCGTTCACCCGGGTTCATCATACATTGGCGCAGGAAATAAGTCAACGAATTCTCCGTGCGCTCTACCCCTTAATGTTCAACCCGTAAAATCTCCGCGAAACGGTTCAGGAAAAGGCAGCAGAAGGGACAGAACAAAAAGCAAGGGGTCCGAAGCCGGAAGGAAACCTCGGACCCCTTTAAATCAGCGGCTTTCAGCCTGTGCGTCAGATTTCGAAGGCGCCCCGCAATCCTAAGACGAAGACGTCATCGGCATCTTTATCCCCTTCGGGATGGGTCACGAACTGCGCGTAAGGCGAAACGTGGCAAAAATCGTTGAAGACCCGGCGGTAATAAACTTCGACGAAGTGTTCTTTGCCGACATTCTCGAATTCCTCTTCGGCCCAGTCGCCCGGATCGGCGATCCCGTAGCCGACGCCGATCACGTCGCGCATCCAGCAGGCGTTGAAGTTCTGGAACTGGAAACCGGCGCTGTAGTGTTTGGAGACGATTCCGTATTCGGCGTCACCTTGGCCGAAACGGCCCCAAATGCCGAAGTAGTGCGAAAGTTCCTGGTCGAAATTGGAGCCCCAGCCGGCGTTTGTGCCCTTTTTGCCGTCTTCATTGTAGGGATACGCCCCGGCACGGCTGACCCAGCCGTAGAGACGCAGATTCCCCTCGTGACCGTCGGATTCGAAGTGGAGGTCGGTTTCCAAAATACCGAACCCGTGATGGAAGATATCGTGCCACGTGTCGTCTCCGTCCGGAATGCCGTCCCTGTCGATGTCAAGTTCGCCGTCTTCGGCCAGGTAGGCGGCGCCGACCGAGACCGCTTCGCCGAATTCACGCCAGAGCATTACGCCGAACGCCGGACAGGCATATTCGTAAGCGACGGTCAGGTTGTGGACGAAACCGGTCGAGTTGAACTGCGAAATGCCGCTGTTGGCGTAGTTGTTCGTGTCGAAATCGGTTGTCAGGTCGAGATGGCCGATCCGGAACCGCCAGCAGTTGTTGCAGCCGAACAGCTGTTCGTACCAGAGTTCGGTGAATTTCAGGTTCCTGTCGGGCTCGATCTCGTCGTTGAAGCCTGCCAGGGTCGGAATCCGGCCGTCAAGCGCATAGCCGTAACCGGCTTCGAGAAGACCGTAGAAGGTGGCCCGTTTCCCGAGGTGCATGAGAAAACCGAAGTCGGCGGTGTAGTTCGCGTCGGTCTGGCGCCGGTAAGAATCGGCCTTGTTCATATTCGAGGCGAGTTCTCCCGCGACAACCACGCCCCATTCGATCGAATCGAAGAACGCGTCGGCGGGATCCGCCGGTTCGGATTGACCGTAATCGCGAAGTTCGCCGAGCCGGTCGCGTTCGATGCGGCGGATAACCTCGTCGCTGCGGCGGGGAACACCGAGCGATTGCGGCGATTCGGTAACGATCGACTGCTCGGCTGCGATCGGCTCGGTCTCATTGCCGATGAGACGGTCATAAACCGGGTCGTCCGACGCCATCAGCGCGCCGGTAAAAAGGCTGCCGAAAATGGCGGCCTGCAGTGCTGAAAATCTAAACAATTTTCCTCTCAAAGACATACCTACATTCCTTTTCCTGCATCACTCGCAAGATCAATATACACCCTACACAGGCACCGCGAGGAAAGAGGCAACGAGGAAAACCGAATCACCGGCGTTTGCCTTCAATGTCCCCAATAGGTTCTTTACTGCGTTCCGGCTTCCGTGCCGAAAACTCTCTGCGAAGGACATCGGTAATTGTGTTATGGTGAATTTACCGATTGAACCGGTTTTTTAGAGAATTTCAGCAGTTCCGAATGTTCGGGTTCCGGTTAGACAAAATAGGAAAACTTTGCCGTCAGACCCCTTGAAAAGAGGATCCAAAATTTTCGGAGGAACTGTAAATGAACCCGGTTTGGGAGTTCAAAGCGGAGTTCAAACAGGAGTTCAAGCCGGGAAAATGTTAAAAGTCAACGGATATATCAAATTTACCGTTTTCACTGAATATTCGGATTCCCGTTCGACGATAGGATAGAAGAAAATCCAAGCAAGGTGCATTCTGCACTCTGCACTCAAACCAACATTTCAGCGGCCGAAACAGAAAAACCCATGGAACGAACGCGAAACCGCCGGGGAATCTTGATTGCGGTGATGGCATGCGCGATCGGCGTGTTGGGAATCCGCTCTCTCGAGGGCGGGGAGATGCCGGAAATTGACTCTGACCCTGTTCTGAATGAATTGATACTCGCTTCGGAGTTTCCGGCTCCGCCGACGGATGAGGTCCGGGAATGCACACTGAGCCTGAACGAGCTGATTACGGCGGTTGCCGAGCGTCATCCGTCGGTGGTGCAGGCGCGGAGCTTGTCGGATGCCGCTTACGGCGAATGGATTCAGGCCGGATTGCAGGCAAACCCGGAAGTTGCCTATGCTGGCGATGAGATTGGGGGATACAAGGAATGGGGAATACAGGGCGTGGAGGTTTCCCAGGAGGTGATTTCCAAAAAGAAGCGTTTCGCGCGCCAGGCAGTGGCGGTTTCCGACCAGCATGTGGCCCAGCAGAATGTCTCTCTCTATACCCAAAAAGCGGTCAACGATGCCCTCCTTGCCGGATATGCGGTGATGATTGCCCGGGACAAGGTTGAAATGGCGAAAGATCTGCTGGAGCTTTGCCGCAAATCGTCGGAAACGGTTCAGACGCTGCTGGATGTGGGGGAAACGGCGGCAACGGACCTGATGGTTAATCAGATCGACCAGATGGAAGCCGAATCGACGCTGGCTCAGGCGAACCTGGAGCTGGAGACCGCACAGGACAATATTGCGATTCTTCTGGGGGAATCACTCTGCACCCGATATACAATCAGCGACTGTCTTGAAGAGATTCCGCTGGAGTTGGACGAACAGGCGCTTTGGACACGGATACTCGAGGAGAGTCCGGCGATGGGGCTGGCCCGCGCCGAATACGCTGCGGCAGTTGCACGTGTCAATCAGCAGGCTGCCGAGGCGAAGACGAACATCACCGGAGTGGGAAAGGTTCAGTATAACACATACGAACGCCAGACGGAAGTGGCGGTCGGCGTCTCGATTCCGGTTCGTGTCAATGACCGGAATCAGGGGAACATCCTTAAAGCCCAATACGAAGTCCAGGCGGCCGAAGCCAATATCCGCCGGACGGAAATGACGCTGCGCAAGGCATTTCAAGCCCGGCTGTTTGAATTCCTGTCGGCCCGGCGCAAAGTCGTTCTCTATCGGGAGAGCCTGCTTGAGAAAGTCAATAAAACCTTCGAGATGATTTCCGAGGCGTATGCCCATGGGCAGAGCACCTATATGGAACGCCTCATGGCGGAACAGTCTCTCAAAAAGGTCCGTATGGATTACCTGGACAGTCTCCATTCCATGGTCGTCGCGCGGATCCTTCTTGAAGGCTTTTTGCTGGAAAACGCGGATGAGTGACCGGCCGTTCCAAGCGCGGCCGCTGACGGCACATCTGACCGGGACACCGCCGGGCCGGATGTGCCGTCAATTGTTTAGTAAACGACCTGATGCCTAATTTTCCCGTTCGATGCCGAGGATATCGGCTCCGGCGAGCTCCTGTTCGAGCCGCTTTTGAGCGGCGCCCCGGCCGAAAAGCCAAAACAATGCCGGACGAACGAAGAACTCGGTCATCGTCGAGGTGATCAGCCCGCCGACAATGACGGTTGCGATCGGATAGAGGATTTCACGGCCCGGCGTCTCCGGAGAAAGGGTGATCGGCCAAAGTCCCAGAATCGCTGTCAGGGTTGTCATCATGACCGGAGCCACACGGTCTTTTCCCGCCCGCAAAATCATCGATTTTGTCCAGGATTCCCCCTCGTAACGGACGAGATGGAGATAGTGGTCAAGGATCAGGATTCCGTTTCGCGAGGCAATTCCGCAAAGGGAAATCATGCCGACCAGGTTCGGGATCGAGCGATCCTGGCCCGTTAAAAGGATTGCCGCCACGCCTCCCGCCAGTCCGACCGGCAGTGCCGAAAGGACCTGCATTGCCAGATTCATCGAACCGAACATTTTATACAGAACCAGCACAATTCCGATTAACGAACCGATAAAGCAGATCATCAGTGTACGGGACGATTCCTGCTCGCTTTCGAACAAGCCGGTCAGTTCAATTGAAATACCGTCCCGGCAGAGTTCGTCCCATTGGGGAAGGAGAATTCTGTCGATTTCCTCTTTAATTTCGACCGGGCTTCGAACCGGAGGGCTGATTTCGACCGCAATCTGGGGGCGGCCCCCTTCGTGGTCGATCCGACTCGGACCTACCGCCTGAGGATCGATCTTCGCGATTTTCGACAGGGGAACCAGAACCCCGGAATCGGTCCGGAACGGAAGGCGTTTCAGGACATCGAGGTCTTTCCGAAAGGAGTCGTCGGCCCGAAGCAAGACGTCGTAGGACTGTTTTCCTTCGAGAATCTGCGTGGTTACTTCCCCGCGCATTACGGTTTCCAGCTGCCGGTTGATCTCTTCCGGAATCAGCCCGTAACGCGCCAGCGCCTCCCGGTCGAGAATAAATTTGATCTGCGGAATGTCCTGCTGAATCGGAGAAAGCCGCATCGTTCCGATGCCGGGAATCGCCGAAAGAAGCCGCTGAATTTCCCATGCCCGCCGCCGGAGCCGGGAGGGGTCGTCCCCCCGTATTTTCAGAGCGATTTTCGAGGTTGTTCCGGTCCGCAAATGAGCCATCAGATGCTGAATCGGCTGATCGTAAAACGCCGTGGCTCCGGGAATTTTTTCCGGGGCAATCACGGAATCGATGTCGGCAAAAATCTCGGAAATGCTCCGGCCGGATTCGGGGTTGAGTGTACACATCATTTCCGAAATGTTGACCGGGACGGCATGCTCGTCCCGTTCGGGACGGCCCGTTTTCCGGACGACCGAATCGACCCCCTGAATGGAGAGGAGCTCTTCGGCGATTTTCGCCCCGAACCTGTCGCTCGTTTCCAGCGACGTGCCCACGGGAAGAATCACATTGACCTGAGGCGCCCCTTCGTTAAAGGGGGGCATAAAATCCCGTTTGAGCGTGAAGAAGAGGAAACCGAAAACAGCCGTGGCGACCGAAGCCAGCGTTAAAACAGTCCTCGGAAAAGCGAGTGAAAAGCGTATGGCCAACTCCGCCAGGAACTGGCATACGCGCAGAATGACCGATTCCCGGATTTTGTTCTTCTTCGCCTTCTGCGGAAGAATCCAATAGGCGAGAACCGGCGTTACGGTCAGCGAAACCAAAAGCGACGCCAGCAGGGAAACGATGTAGGCAACTCCCATCGGTGCAAAGAGTTTCCCCTCCATGCCGGAGAGAAAAAAGACCGGAAGAAAGACAATGACCACGATCATCGTCCCGTAAACGATGCTGTTGCGGATCTCGGCACTGGCGTGAAACACGACGGAAAGCGTTTTTTCCCGCTCCTGCCGGGGTTTCTTGAAGTTTTCCCGCAGCCGGCGGTAGATGTTCTCCACGTCCACAATCGCGTCATCAACCAGTTCGCCGATTGCCACGGCGAGGCCCCCCAGCGTCATTGTGTTGATCGAAAGCCCCATTCGGGCGAAGATCAGGCACGCCGTAAGGAGCGAAACCGGAATCGCCACAATCGTGATGAGCGTGATCCGCAAATTCATCAGAAAGATGAAGAGAACCAGCACGATCAGGACCGCTCCGACCCAGAGAGCCTCGACGACGTTCGCCACCGCGAGATTGATGAAGGTCTCCTGCTCGTAGAGCGGCTCGATTTTAATGCCGGGGGCCGTTCCGTGCAAAGCCCGCTCAATTTCTCCCGATACGGCGCGTATCTGCTTTGAAAGGCGGCGTGTGTCGGTGTCGGTCTGTTTTTCGATCACCAGGACCACCGAAGGGCGGGAGATGACCGAGCCGTCTTCATTTTTCCGGTAGACCCCGCTGGTTCCGACTTTGACCGCCGGCTGCGCTGCAATACGCGCCACTTGCGACAGCCGGACCGGGGGATCGTTTTCCGGCCCGACCACCAAATCGTTCAGCTGCCGGTAGTCGTCGATTCGGCCAATGGTCCGAACCAGGAGTTCATTCGGCCCGGTCCCGGTTAAGAATCCGCCGGTGACATTCCGGCTGCTTCCTTCCAGGGCCTCCTTGATCGCGTCGAACGTGATGCCGAACTGGTACATCGCTTTCAGGTCGGCAAGGACCTGATACTCCTTTCGGTCGCCGCCGATCACGAGCACTTCGGAAACACCGGCAATCGAAAGAATCCGGGGGCGGACCGTCCAATCGGCCAGAGTCCGGAGTTCCATCGGAGAGATGTCGCCGGTTTCGTCCCAGAGGGTCAAATACATGATCTGCCCCATCATCGAAGCCATGGGGGCCATCTGGGCCGTTACCCCGGGGGGCAGAAGTTCGGCCGCCATCTGCAGGCGTTCCTCCACGATCTGGCGGCAGCGCAGCGGGTCGTTTCCCCAGCCGAATTCGATCGTCAGCATCGACAGACCGACGGTTGAACTGCTCCGGAGCGCCACCACCCCGGCCGCCCCGTTGAGATAGGTCTCCAGCGGAAGTGTTACGAGCGTTTCCACCTCTTCCGGAGCCATTCCGGGAGATTCCGCCATGACCACCACCCGCGGGCGGTTTAAGTCGGGAAGGACATCGACCGGCATTTTCCTCATGCAAACGAATCCCGCAGCCGCCAGAAAAACCGCCGCTGCGATGACGGCCAGCCGATTGTTCAGGGAAAAACGTATGATTGTATTAAACATGGGTTATCTGTCTTGTCTGATGGGTTTTTATCATCCGGCTCTTTTTCCGGCCTTTTCTCCGGAACCGGCGGCAAAAGGCGGCTGTTCAGTGGACGTGATCGCCATGCTGAATTCCGCCCCCGCCTGCCGCTTTATGCTCCGATGCCGAGAGGGCAGAAAGGAGAAAATCGGTCCCCCAGCCGGCAACGGGCGCCCCGAGCGGAACCGAACCGTCGTTGGACAGGACCGCAAAATCCTTTGTTTGGTCCAATACCGTAACGGCGCGCTTTTTCCAGATCATTTTGTCTTCTTCGGTTCCGGTTTTCTCAAATACGATGGCTTCCCCCAAGTCGTGCGCCAGCGCCGCGGCCGGCAAGACGATGACGCCGGGCATCTTCTCGTATTCGATTGCCAACGTGCACCGTTCGCCGGGACGATGCCGCCACTGAATGAACCGGCGCGCTTTCCCGCCGGAATCGTTCCCCGATTCAGAGATTTTTCGCTCATTGACCAATTCGGCGTAACAAAAGACCACCCCTTCGGAGTTGACCTCGTTTTCCATTGAACGGAGTGTTAACCCCCCGACCGCCTCGCGCTCGGACGATGCGCGGTTCTTCATCTCCCGGTTATCGAAATAGACGGTGACCGGCTTTCGATCCTGAATCGCCTCGATCGCCGCCTTTTCGTCTCCCGCAAAGAGCTTCCCCTTAACCATCAGGCGGTTCATGCGGCAAAGCTGGCCCAGCGAATCCCCTTGTGTTACCTGCTGCCCGACATCGACCGATAACTTTTCAAACGTCGCCAGCGGCTCGTCCGATTCCGATTCGGCAAAGTCCGGCGCAAAGACGGTGATCTGTTTTACGATCTCGCCATTGTCCAGGGAGTGCTCGATTTCCTCCCGCGTGAGACCGAGGAGTTCCAGCATGCCCTTTTTCCCGGCGATTTCACTCTCTAACCGCTCTCTTTCAAAGAGGACTTCCCGCTGTTTCTGCGGAGCAATTCCCGCATCCAATCCCTGAAGCCGCTGTTGTTCCTGCTGGTTGATCTGCAGAGCTTTCTGCAGCAGCAGATAATCGTTCTGCGCCGTAATCAGATCCGGATGATTGAGCTGGATCTCGAAAAGCGGCTCTTTCGGCGCCACCGCCGTTCCCGATTCCGGATAAATACGGGTAATGATTCCTGTTGCCGGAGCGGGGATCTGAATATTGGTATGTCCCGGAACCTCTTCCAGAACAGCCGGAATCTCAAATGTGCGGGAGTAGTCCTGTAACTCAATGACCCGCAGGACGGAATCGTCAATGCCGAAATTTTTTGCCGCGCTTTGACTGAGGACAATTTCGTCGATCGGCTTTTCCCCGTGGTGATGACCGTGGTCATCGTCGCCGTCGTGTTCGGAGTGGTGATCGTGGTTTTCGTCGCCGTCGTGTTCGTGGTGATCGCTGTCTTCGTCACCGTCATGTTCGTGGTGATGATCGCCGTCTTCGTCACCGTCATGTTCGTGGTGATGATCGTGGTCTTCGTCACCGTCGTGTTCGGAGTGGTGATCGTGGTCTTCGTCACCGTCGTGTTCGTGGTGATGATCGTGGTCTTCGCCGCCATCGTGTTCGTGGTGATGACCGCTGTCTTCGCCGCCGTCGTGTTCGTGGTGATGATCACGGCCGCCTGATTCGGTTAAGGTCCGGCTGAAAGCCCCTTTCCAATCCTTGAGAACGGGAGCGATGATTCCCCCTTGGGTCACGATTCCCCCCAAAATACCTCCCAATAGAATCAGAGCGAAAAGAACTTTGGATCCCGTATTTTTCTTGTCCGTTTTTTCCCGATCACTCATCGGCTTATCTTCCCTTTTGATCTGGATGACATTCTGTGCAGCGGAATCTCTATCGGCCTTTCGCCAACAGGCCTTCTCTTGTCCGCATCCGGAAAAGGGAAGGGTTGATTCCCTATCATGACACAGAAGAACTGCAAATACACTCCATTACGTAAGATTTTACGTAAGATTTATGGAACCAACGCAGAACAGGCAAAATATCAAACGAGAAAACGGTCCAGGATAAGGTGGATTCGCCTGGTTTTTTTCGTGAGAATACGCTCTCCCGGCAGCAGCGATGCCGTCAGCGCTTCGTTTAAGCGGGAATCGGCCGGCAGGAACGAACAGAAGCCAAGCACCAACAGGAAAAGAAAATGGGCGTTCTCTTGCGACAGGTCACTTTCCAGGCAATGGCAGGCTCCGTGACGGCATACTGTGTGCTGATGCTCTTCCGCCCGAAGCGAGGCGTTTTCGATGAGAAAAACCGGCTGCTCCAGAAAAGAGGTGCAGGAATCTTCCGGCGCTGTGAAGAAAAAGGCCGCAGAATGGCAATCCCCCGAATCCGCACAAAAGCCGAGAAGGGATACCCCTCTCGTGCAGAGAAACGAATGCAGCATTACCGCCGCTATCGTCAGATACTGAATTGCCCGGTTCATTCGCCTATTGCAACTGGCTTTCCACTTGTGCCAGCGGCCTTTTGACCTGAAAAAGCACAAAAACGCGCGCCCTTTTCGGCAAATGCAGAAAAGGGCGAAAGAATCACCTGAGTAGGTCAGCAGGGACTTGAACCCCGGACCTAGGGATTATGAGTCCCCCGCTCTAACCAACTGAGCTACTGACCCGCATTTATTAACAGGGGTAGTATACCCCTTATCAGAGAATTTGGGAATAGAGAATTGGGGAAGGGGGCGAACCTGGTTTCGGAGACGCGCCCCCTTGCCGAAAGGTGCTGTGTGCGCCTTACAGGCGTTTGATTTTCACGTTCCGATAGACGACCGGCTGCCCGGCATGGAGCCCCTGCAGTCCGACATAACCGCCGTTTTCGGTCTCGCTCGGCGCCTTATTTACCAGCCACGAGAAGACCTCCGACCCGTCGGGGTTCACCGCCGCGTCGGTCCACTTCTTCTTGTTCATCTCGGTAATGAGTGTGCCGTTCATGTAAACCTCAATCTTCGAGCCGATCATGGCAATCGTCATTTCGTTCCACTGGCCGGGCGCCCTGCAGACGTTGATCACCGGAGCGCAGCGGCCGTAAATCGCGCCGCACTGATCCATTCCGTTCCCCTTCTCGAACGAATCGAAAATCTGTACTTCAAGCGCGTTCGGAATCCAGTTCTCCTTATCGGCCGCCTCGATGATCACGCCGCTGTTCGCGTCTTTGGTCGTCATGAATTCGAGTTTGAGAATCGCGTTTTCAACCTTCTCTTTCGCCCAGATTTCGGCGTCTTTCGTGGCGTGCAGAACCCCGTCGGCGTCAATCGACCAGACGTCCGGATCGAACTCGGCCTTTTCGAGATTGTCGCCGAAAAGGGATTCCCATTCCCCTTCTTCGGAAGGAAGAAGAACCGGTTCGGTAATCGGAGCGAACCTGATGTTGCGGTAACGGATTGTAGCGTCGCTGTGTTTCCCCTGGAATCCGATATAGCCGTACGGTTCCTGGGCGGCAAGGGTGTTCCCCTGGAATTTCTCTTCGATATCGGTTCCCCGCGGACTGACCGCGTTGTCGGTCCACTGGGCGGTATCGATCATATTGATCATTTTGCCGTTCAGTTCGACCATCAGGCGGGTTCCGATCGCGAGGACCGTCATTTTGTTCCAGTGCCCAGCCGGTTTGGTCACATTCTTATCGGCGGCCTGGTATCCGTAGAACGCGCCGCATGTGTGATAGTCGGGTTTGATCGGAATCGTGGCTTTCCCGTTTTCGTCGGGAAGGAGGTAGCCGTCGCCCAGAAGCTGGACTTCAATCGTGCAGGGGATCCAGTTTTTCTTGTCGGCGGCGTGAATCAGAAAACCGGCGTTGGCGTTGTTCTGCGCGTCAAACTCGAAAGAGCAGATAAACGAGCCGTATTTCTGTTTCGTCCAGATCTCGCCCGTACCGGGGGAAGTGATCACGCCGTCTTCGCCGACAACCCAGTCACCTTCCTGAAAGTCGCCGTTTTCAAGATTGTCGCCGAACATCGGGGCGAGCTGCATATTATCGTAGACCGGCGGAATCATATACAGATCTGCGGCCTGCGCGGCGGCGGCCGCCAGAACCAAGACCGAAAAAAGAGAATAAAGGAACGTCTTCATCGTTATCCTTTCTAAAAAATCTAAAGTGGGGAGGTTACCAAAACTCCATCCTGCTCCCCGCCATTTTAGCTCCCGGAAATAAAAAAATCAACAATCGCCCCCGGACATTCTTTCTCTTCCTCTTTTATCTTTTTTTCCCCTCTTAAAACCGCGGAAAAGGAAAAGGGAAAATTCTCCTCTTCCTGCGGGAAAAATCGGCTTTGGGGAAGGCCGCAGATATTGGAAAATCAGGTGACCGCGGCTAGAATAGAAGGGGTTCCGCCGATGGGTTCTCCCGGAAGTTTAGAGGTTCATCCCGGGCGGAAAGAGACTGGCGTCGCAGGTTGCCGCCAGGCGGTTTTTGTCCGAAAAGGCATTTCAAAATGAAGAAAGATTCGGTTTCCCTCTTCGTTCCCGGCAGGCTCTGCCTTTTCGGCGAACACAGCGACTGGGCGGGGATGTACCGAATGATGAACGCGGCCATCCCTCCCGGAAAGGCCGTTGTCACCGGAATTGCCGAAGGGATCACCGCATCGGCCACGCTCTCGAAACGGTTCCGCATGACCTCATCGGCTCCGCAGCTGGCGCATTTTTGGACCGATTTCGACGCTCCGCCTCGTCCGGATTATCTCAAAAAAGTCGCCGCCGGCGATTCCTTCTTTACCCACTGCGCGGGAACCGCTTCGTACATGCTCGAACGCTACGGTGCCGGCGGAATCCATATCCATATCCTCGACATGACCCTCCCCCTGAAAAAGGGGCTTTCGTCCAGCGCGGCGGCGTGTGTACTTACCGCGCGGGCGTTCAACCGGCTCTATCATCTGAATCTCACCGTTCAGGAAGAGATGGAAGCTGCGTTTCAGGGAGAAACACGTACCCCCTCGCGCTGCGGGCGGCTCGATCAGGCTTGCGCTTTCGGAACCCGCCCCGTTCTGATGGACTTCGACGGCGACCGGGTCGAAACCGTCCCCTTGCGGGTCGGCGGCGAATTCCATTTTGTCTTTGCCGACCTGTGTGCCGGAAAGAACACCATCAAAATCCTCGGAGATCTCACGCGCGCCTATCCGTTCCCCGAAACCGCCGCCGACCGCGCCCTGCACCGTGCCCTCGGCGAAGAGAACCTCCGGATTGTCGAACAGGCGGCCGGGTTTCTCGCTTCCGGAAAAGCCAGGCAGCTCGGCGAACTGATGACCCGTTCCCAAAAGCTTTTCGACCGGGTCATCGCGCCGCATTCCCCCGAAGAGCTCAAAAGCCCGCGCCTGCATGCTGTCCTCGCCGACCCGCTTGTTCAGCGGCTTTCCTGGGGGGGGAAAGGGGTCGGTTCCCACGGCGACGGCGCTGTACAGCTTGTCGCCAAAGACGCCGAATCCCAGCATCAGCTGAAAGAGCGCCTCATCGAACTGGGGACCCGCCCCTACGAGCTGACATTGACGCCGAATCGTACTGTACGGAAAGCGGTCGTCCCGCTGGCGGGGCTCGCTTCGCGTCTTTATCCGGCTTCGGGCGCGGTCCGCAAAGAGTTCTTTCCCGTTGTCGACCGGGACGGACTCGCCAAACCGGCGATCCTGCTCATCCTCGAAGAGCTGCTTGCCGCCGGGATCGAAGAGATCTGTCTCGTACTCGCCGGCCCGAAAGACCGGCAGATCTACGAAAAGTTCTTCGCGCCGGCCGGTCCGCGTCTCAAAGAAAAGCTCTCGCCAGAAGCGCTCCGCGCCGCCGAAACAATCGGGCAGATCGCCGGCCGCCTCCGCTACGTCTACCAGAAGCAGCCGCGCGGATTCGGCGACGCGGTCCTTCAGACCCGTGCTTTTGCCGACGGGGAACCGGTTCTCCTCATGTTGGGAGACACCCTCTACCGAAGCCGCAGCGGCGTTCCCTGCGCGCAGCAGCTGATCAGCTCTTTCCGGAACACCGGAAAGACCACCGTTGCCCTGAGCGCCGGCCCCGCCGAAAAGGCCGAACTCTGCGGAATGGCCAGCGGCGTTTGGCTCGACGCCGGCGAACGTCTGATGCAGATCAGCGAGGTTGCCGAAAAACCGGGCGCCCTTTATGCGCGCCGGTCGATGGGGGTTCGGCGGGCCAACGGGAAGAAGTCATACTACGCCTTCTTCGGCCAGTATATCCTCACCGATTCGCTCTACCGCGAACTGGCCGAAAACCATTCGGCGCAAACGGCTGAAGAAATCGGCCTGACAGGCGCGCTGGGGAATCTCGGCCGAAAAGAGGGAATCCTCGGGTTCGTTCCCGAGGGGGAATCGTTCGATTTGGGAACCCCTGCGGTCTACGCCGAATCGTTCCGACGCTGGCAGGAATAACCGCCGCGCCCTCACCTTCAATCCGAACAGAAAGACGAATAAACACACCGGTAAAAACAGGTTTCCCGTTTAAGAGAGCCCCTTCCCTTAAACACCGCCTGTGCGGCAGAACCCGCTTCCGAAAATTGCCGGGAAGCCGGCGAAGGGAACGATTCCCTTCAGCGCTTCCCGTTCGTCCCTAAGGTCCGAAATGAAAAATAAGGAAATTTCATCATCCCCGATCCGCTGGCTCTTTTTTCTGCTGACAGCTGTTCTCTTCGCCTTCATTGTCCGCGGCTCGTTCCTCGGCCGGAGCGACATGAAAAACCGCGTCATCGACTGGCTCCCTTCCGGTTTTCAGGAAACACGGGAATTCGACTGGTTCCTCGCCCATTTCCAGGAGGGGGAAATCCTGATGGTCAGCTGGGAAGGGTGCGCGCCCGAAGACCCCCGGCTTGAAGAGATTGCGCGCCGTCTTTTAGGAGAGACGCCGCAAAACCAAAACGCCGGAAAGCCTTCCCCAATCTACTACAAAAAGGTGATGACGACCGGCGAAATCCTCAAGCGCCTGACCGACCCGCCGCTCGACCTTTCGCGGGAAGACGCGCTGGAACGGATGCGGGGGTGGATCGTCTCGAAAGATTTCACGCAGGGGTGCCTGGTCGCCCTGATGTCCGAAGAGGGGTTTCAGGACAACCACGCGGCCATCCGCGAAATACGCGAAGTCACACGCGAAATTTCCGGAGTCTCTCCCGAAAGGATCCATATCGCCGGTGCAAGCCTCGACAGCGTCGCCATCGACGAGACGACCCAACAATCGCAGACGCGCCTGATGCCCCTCTTTTTGGGGGTCTGCGTAATCATGCTCTATTTTCTCCTCCGCTCGTGGCGCGCCGTCTGTCTGATCTTCATGGTCGCCATCTTTAACGAAGAGATGAGCGCGGCGCTCATCTATTACGCCGGGGCGAACACCGACTCGATTTCCCTTTTGAGCGCGTCGCTTCTGTATGTTCTGACCATCTCGGGCGCGCTCCACCTGCTGAACTATTACCGCGACAACATGGAAACCGCCGGGCAAGAGGGTGCGGTACGCGGCGCTGTTCAGAAAGCTGTTCTCCCCTGCGCCCTGGCGTGTCTGACCACGGTTCTGGGGCTCATCTCGCTCGGGGTCAGCCGGGTCGTGCCGATCAGGAATTTCGGCATTTTCGCCAGCAACGCGATGCTGATCGGAACGAATTTCTTCGTTTTCTTTTCGGCTCTTTTCCTGGAGGAGTTCCCGATCCGAAAATGGCTGAAAAGCGACCCCGGCGACGAAAGAGCGCGGCGGCGGAGAGAGGCGTTCTGGAACCGGTTCTCGTCGGTTGTTACGCGTCATCACCGGCCGATCACCTGTCTGAACATCTTCCTGCTGGGGTTTTTCGCCTACTTTTTGCCGCAGCTCGAAACCGTTGTCACCTTCCACGGCATGTTCCCGAAAGACGCGCCGGTGCTTCTCGACTACGACTACCTTGAAGACCGGATCGGCGGTCTGATTCCGATCGAGGTGGTTCTGAACATTCCCGACAGCGAGAACTCCGGCATTCCGCCGCTGGACCAGCTGCGGCTGGTCGACGAACTGGAATGGAGCCTGCGGGAAATCGATGAGGTCGATTCCTCCCTTTCGGCGCTCACCTTCCTCCCCGACCTGCCCGACGCCGAATCGTCGGGTCTGCGCGGCGCCGGGGCGCGCAGCGCGTTTAACAGCGCGGTTCTGCCCCGTCTGCCCATCCTCAAAGAGGGGTGCCTTTACGACGGCCGGGTTCTGCCGCAGGACCAGCAGCTCGGCTATCCCCCCGCGCAGCGGTGGCGGATCAGCCTGCGGGTACCCGCGAAAAAGCGGCTTGCTTACGGCCCGCTTCTCGAAAAAATGGCCGCAATCGCCGAAAAGACCATCTCCGAAAACCAGGAAAGTTTCGGCGTTCACGGCGCGACGGCGGTCATCACCGGCGGGGTGCCGGTTGTCCATAAAGCGCAGCGGCAGCTGCTCGCCGACTTGTCCGAAAGCTACATCTCGGCATTCGTGCTGATCCTGATCACGCTCATCGTGTTGCTCCGCAGTCTCCGTGCCGGTTCGGTCGCGATGGTTCCGAACATCTTTCCGAGTGTTGTTGTCTTCGGCGCCATGGCCTGTCTCGGCCGTGCGGTCGACATGGGCACCATGATGACCGCCTGTGTCGCGCTCGGAATATCGGTCGACGGCACCATCCACTTCATCACGTGGTACAAACGGGGCGTGAAAGAAGGTCAAAAGCAGCACGAGGCCATCGCCTACGGGTTCCGCCAGTGCGCCACCGCCATGGTTCAGGCAACTCTCATTTGCGGCGGCGGCATGCTCGTCTTCGCGCTGAGCGAATTCCTGCCGGTCGCGCGGTTCGCCTGGGTCATGGCGATTCTTCTGTTCATCGCGCTTTACGGCGACCTGGTTCTCTTCCCCGCCCTGCTGGCCGGACGGCTCGGCCGGTACTTTCTTCCGAAAGAAAAGAAGGAGCCGCAGCCATGACCTGCGCTCTCTGGCAAGTCGCCTCCCTTTCAGGGGGCTGGATGTCGGTCGACGGCGGAACCCTTTTCGGAATCGTTCCGAAAATGATCTGGGGAAAACTCGTCCGTGCCGACCGGCGGAACCGTGTGCGGATCCCGTGCCGATGCCTTCTGGCGCGGCGCGGAAAGGAGACGGTACTGATCGATACCGGCTACGGCGGTAAAGAGGGAAAGGCGCGGCGGGGGATGGCGCTCGAAGCGGGAAACCCGATTCTCGACTCACTGGCGCGGCTTGGGGTTCTTCCGCAAGACGTGACCCACGTCGTCATGACGCACCTGCACTTCGACCATGCCGGCGGAGCGACGCGGCCCGACGAAAAGGGGAATATCGTGCCGGCTTTTCCCCGCGCCCTTTACTGGGCATCAGGCGCGGAATGGCACGATGCGATCCGTCCGATTCCGGCTCTCCGGCGCGCTTATCCGCAGGAGAATCTTCTGCCGCTGGCCGAACGGAACCTGACCCGCTCTTTTGAAGACGGCGACGAGATTCTGCCCGGCATTTCGGTCAGGATCACCGGCGGACACACACGCGGCCACGCGACGGTGCAAATCCGCACCCGCAAAGGCCCGGTTCTTTTTATCGGGGAACTGGTGCCGACTCACTGGCACGCCCGCGAACTCTGGACCAGCGCGTTCGATCTCTTTCCGCTCGAGTCGCGCGTGCGGAAACCGAAAATCTTCGCGCGGGTTCTGGAAGAGAAGATGCCGATCTACTGGTCCCACGACCCGGACGCGGCCGCCTCGTGCGCGGCCGGCCGAAAGGGAAACGACCTGATCACCGAAAAGATTCTTTAAAATATTCGCCGCTCATCAAAGGTTCTTCCGGATTCACCGCAATCTGATTGCAGCCAGTTCATGCGATTATTGCCGGGACAACACCTTGTGAACAGCCGTTGACTGGATCTCCCCGCCGGCCTTCCTCTTTCTCCCAATCTTAGCAAATTTCTCCCAAAACTTCAGTCAATTTGGGAGAAAGCCATTGGTTTGTCTCTAAACAGGAACAGGGCGGCAGGCGCACTTCCCCCAAAAAGAGGGTGATTTGGGAGGAGACACGGGGAGTTGGAAAAATGGAGATACGGCAAACTCTGACCGAATTGAGGGAACTGTTGCAGCCATCAAGCCGGATCGGCTGTTCCGGTCAGTTTCCGGCAACGGGGCGTTCCTGTTTATCTCTCAGAGCTTCCGAAAATGGGGCTTCTCACATACGTTTCAGTTCGTATTCCCTCGTTCCCAATCCGATTTTCTCTCCGTGAGCCAATGTCTCTTTCCAACGCACATTCGGGTTGTTGTCGAGAAAGTGGTCATGGTAATGATGCCAGCCTTCCTCAGCGAGATGGTCCCCCAGCTGGCTGTTTCTGACCGGTTCCGCCGCAAGGCACAGATCGGCACAGGCCTGATCCAGCGCGACCGGGTCAAAAGAGGCCAGCATTCCGATGTTCGGAAGGATCGGAGCGTCGTTCTCTCCGTGACAATCGCAATTCGGAGACACGTCCATAATCAGGCTGATATGAAATGCGGGTTTTCCGTTCACAATCGCGGCGGTATACTCGGCCATCTTGCAGCAGAGCGATTCAACCGCCGAATCGAGCGGTGTGGAGATCGCGTCAAAAGCGCAAGCTCCGATACACCTTCCGCAGCCTTTACAGGCGTTCCGGTCGATCACAGCTTTGCCGCTTCCGTAAGAGATGGCGTCGGATCCGCACTGCCGCGCGCACATCCCGCAGTTTCTGCAGCGATCCGTATTAATGATCGGTTTTCCGTCGTTGTGCTGCTGCATCTTTCCCGCACGGCTTCCTCCGCCCATCCCGATATTTTTGATCGCGCCGCCGAAACCGGTCATTTCATGCCCCTTGAAATGCGTCAGGGAAACAATGACATCGGCATCGTACAAGGCCCGGCCGATCAGCGCGGTCTTGCAGTATTCGCCGTTGGGAACATCAACTTCAACCTCGTCCGTTCCCTTTAACCCGTCTCCGATAATGACGTAGCAGCCGGTCGTGACGCTGTTGAAACCATTCACTTCGGCGTTATAGAGGTGATCCAACGCGTTTTTCCGGCTTCCGGGATAGAGTGTATTGCAGTCCGTCAAAAAGGGTCTGCCCCCCAGCTCTTTGATGAGATCGGCGACCGCCTTAACATAATTCGGTCTGAGGTAGGAATAGTTCCCCAACTCGCCGAAATGCATCTTGATCGCGGCAAACTTTCCCTCAAAATCAATTTTATCGATCCCCGCTTTTTTGCAGAGGCGCTGAAGTTTTAGTCCGTAACTGACACCCAGTTTCGTTCTGAAATCCGTGAAATAGACTTTTGATTTTTTCATGAACTTCTCCTTCAGATTCTTTTCGGCTTCTCCTGTTGCCTGACGTTCAGATGATCGGGAAATCGGACACAAATACCGCCGAACAGGGAACCGGACGATCATCCGGCCCCCTGCCCAGATTTTACACACACATGCTGCGGCCGTTTTAGAAGAATTCGGGCCAGTCGGTATCGAACCGGAACGGCTCGGCCGGATCGGGGGTGAAAAAGTCCCCGGGCAGCAGTGGGGTATCGAATTCGGGAAGGAACCAGTCATCCGCCGGTTTTTCCGTTCCCGCATTCCCCGATTGTTCCCAGAGCCGGGCCGCCGCCTCGGGCGCGGGAACATCCTTCTGAGAAGGTGCGAAGGAGAAGGCAAACGAAGCCGCCGGAACGGTCGGCGCCGGCAGAACCGCCGCCGGCGCGGCGGCAGGCGCGGCGACCGTGATCTCGGGAAGCGCCGAAGTGAGCAAAATGGCCGGTTCGGCGGAAAGCGCCTTCGGAAGCGCGGCGGCGCTGACAGGATCGGTTCGCTGGTCGGCAGGAATGAACTTCTTGATATAGGCCGAAAGGGCTTCGCCCGTCTTGCGGGTCGCCTTCTTCGCCGGATTGGGGATCAGCAGATCATTTCCGCGGTACCCGGCAAAAAACTTCATGAAGTAAGTCACATCGGTATCGAGCTTAACGATTCCGTCCCCGTCGATATCGAACGCCTTTTGGTAGTTATTCAGGTATTCGAGAATCTCTTCGCCGCCGCGGGTCGAAACACCGTCGACCAAAAGCCCGTCGGCACTCATGACATTGCCGAAGATCAGGTAGCGCATCAGCAGATTGCCGTCGGTCGCAATATCAACCGCGCCGCTGCCGTCGATATCAAAGAGCCACAGCTCATCGGATTCGGAACCGGTAAAATGACTCGGAATGATCGTGATCGGAATATCAACATTGTCCATGGTCCAGTCAGCGGTCCGGTCGAGCGAAGTCACATGGATGGTCGAGACCAGCGCTTCGGTATCGGAACCGGCGGAAACGTCGGCGACCCTGATCGAGGCATTCAGAAGAGAGGCGATCTGAGTGCTGTTCCACGTCCAGCCCGACTCGCGGTTCCAGGTGATCTGAATCCAGGAATCGGTCGCCGGATCGCCGTCTTCGTTCGCGGCGTCTGAACCGGCAATAAACGGGCTGAGCGCCGGACCCACTAGACCGGTTGTGTAGTACGAAATCCGGGAAGTGTCGATGGTGAAATAGGATGAGTCATAATACAGACGCAGCGAAAGGGTCGTCGCGGTCAGCGGGTCGTCGGTCGGGGTAATGGTGTGTGCCAGGTTCAGCGTGACCAACGAACCGGCCACGACCGGCGTATCGATGCTGGCGGTAATCACCTGCGAGGCGGTTCCGGCCGGAACCGTCTCGGCAACGCCGGTTAAGTAAGAGCCGATGTAGGAAACGATTTCGGCCGCATTGGTGCGCGCCGAAGCCGAGGTGAACGAAATTCCGTCCAGAAGCGTATCACCAGTAAATCCCGCGAGGTAGCGGACAAGGAGTTCACCGTCGATCGACGCGTTGAAAGCGCCGTCCCCGTCGATATCGAAAATATCGCGGTAGGCGTCGAGATACGCCTTGATGGCGCCGGCATCGCGGGTCGAGGCGCTGTAGGTCAGATTATCGGTCAGGCTGGTTCCCGTCTTCCCCGCCATGTAGCGGAGGAGAAGGTTGACGTCGGTCGAAATGTTGACCGCCCCGTCCCCGTCAATGTCGAAAGAAACACGATCCACCGAAATCTCAATCGGGGTCGAAAGGAACTGGAAATTCGCCGTCAGATTCGCGGCGCTGAAACGGACATAGGTAGTGTAATCCTGGGTCGGATCCAAATTGGAGCTGACGATAAAGTTGAGCGCCGAGAAGAGTTCCGTTGTTTCGTCGCCGCCCCAGAGCTTGTTCTGGTTGTTCCAGGTCATCAGCAGGTAGCTGTCGGTCGTCTCGTCGCCGTCGTAATCTTCGGTATCGGAATAGACCGTCCAGTTCCCCTGCCCTGTCAGATCGGTCTTATTGCAGGCCCCGGGATTCGAGGGATCGAATAAAAGATCATCTGAATTGAAGTGGATTCGAAGCGAAAGGGTTGTGGCCTCGTTGTCGTTGAAGAGCTTGATCACCTGATGTTCGATGGCCAGGGCAATTTCGTCACCCGCCAAAACCGTCAGCGCGTCTTCTTTGCCGTAAACCTGCTGGATATTGCGTCCGTCTGTTGCCTGACATTCGTAAGCGCCCAAATCGACAATCGCCCCGCCCGAAGAGGTCTTCGTCTGCACAAAACGGGGTTTTCCGAGGATATCCGCCGAAAGAGGGTCGCCGTTTTCATCAAGCGCATCATCGTTGATGCCCTGATCGATCGCCTGCGAGGCGGTCAGGCTCAGCGTATAAAAGCCGTTGGTCAGCGCCGTGTTAAAGAGCGGGTAATGCGAGTCGTATTCCGTCCAATGTCCTTCCGAGGCGTTCGTCCAATCCGTGTAGCCCGAAAGAACCGCGTAGGCGTTGAGTGCCGCTCCCGGCTCGGCTGCGGCGTCGGCGCCGGCGCCGTTAAGGGCAGCGATCGTATTGTAAAGATCGGCCTCGGTGCCGGAAGAAGCGTAAACGCCGCCGGCTTCGCCGGCGCTGTTGGCCGTGACCGTCGCGTTGCGGAAATCCGCGGCGGCGACGGCGGTCAGGAAAAGAGCGCCTCCACGATTGGCCGCATTGTTGTCAATCTGGCTGTTGATCAGCTTCAGGGTTGCCCCGCTCTGGTAGAGGGCGCCCCCGTCGGCATCGGCACTGTTCGCCGAAAGGCGCGAGTAGCTCACGACCAACGCTCCGCTCGCGGCAACAGCGCCGCCGTTTTCCGATGCGGTGTTGCCGGTCAGGCTGCCGCCCGAGACCGTTGTCGTTCCTTCGGCGCCGATCGCGCCGCCGCTGGCGGCGTGATTCTTTGAAAAGACCGTGTCCGAAATACTCGTCTCGCCTGCGGCATGGAGGGCCCCGCCCGTCTCGGCGGCGGTGTTGGAAGTCAAGGTGGATTTCCGAATCGCCGAACCCGCCGATGTATAAATCGCTCCGCCCTTTCCCCCGGCGCTGTTGGCGCGGAAATCGGTGTCGGAAACGGTCAGTGCCCCGCCCGCCGAAACTGCTCCCCCCTGAGCCGCAGCGGCGTTATTCTCGAAGGAGGAACCGGCGACGGAAAGAGAGCCGGCCGCATAAACCGCGCCGCCGTCAATTCCGGCGGAGTTATAGAGAAATTGGCACGAGACGATCGTGAGCGAATCGGCTTCGGAATAGATCGCCCCGCCGTTCTGATCGGTATCGCCGTATGCAAAGATCAGCCCGGTCAGCGTCACATCTCCGGCGCCGCTTTCGACCGTCATGATCCGGCCGTCCAGATTGGTGCCGTTAATCACCAAAGAGGGATCGCCGTCGCCGTTAAGGAGATCGGTCGCGTCGATTTTAATTCCGGAAGTGACCGTAATCGTTCCAAGACCCGCGTCAAGCAGAATTTCGCTCCCGGCAAGAGCCGGCAGGAATGTGACCGTTCCCGAACCGAGCGATTCGGCGTAGGCAATCGCTTCGCGCAGCGAGACGGCGTCGTCCTGGTCGTCAACGACATCACTGGCGGTGGTCACCGTCAGCTTGTCGTGGATAATCCCGGCGCCCAGTTCGTACGCGCCGATATCGACCGCGCCGTCGTAAACCCGGTCGTGCCCGTCAAGGTCGGTGGCAATGGCCGAGCCGTCGGCCTCACAGGCCAGTGAAACGTTCCCCATGTTGGCCGCCCAGTAGGCGGTGCCGGTCAGGCGGTAATCCTCGGTGTTTAAGCTTTCCGCTGATTCGACGGTGTCGTACACCTTGACAAAAAAGGCGTCAAGGAAATGCTGAAACGCATCTTCGCCGAAAAACGCCGACGTCTCCCCATCGTAGGTTACGGCAATCTCGGCGGCGGCGGTTTCGGTTTCGTAGGTGTAGACAACAAGATTATTCGCACTGCTCGCCTCGGACCATTCGTTGAAGGTCGAGACGTTGTTGTTCCCTGTAATGACATCGTGGTTGCCGGTGTAAAGGCAGATGTCGTACCCCTCGTACCCGCCCTTCGGGAAGGAAGAACCGGCATCGACGGCCCCGATATAGGAGGTGTTATTCAGAAGGATAATCGAGTTATTCACCGTAATCAGGCCGTCCTTCGAAACGGCGCAAAGGCCGCCGCCGTGCGCATAGAAGGCGCGGTCCTTTGAGCGGGTCGACCAGGCGCTGTTCTTCGCAACGGTCGAATTGGTGATGACCAGATCGGTATCCTGACAGATACCGCCGCCGAACGCCATCGCGTAAATCTGCGAGGAAGAAGTCTGCCTGAGCGAATCGGCCTGTGCCGTGTTGCGGACGACAAGCGAGTTGACCACGGAACCGGAACCGTAGATGCCGCCCCCCTTGGCAACCGCGTAAGTCTGCCCCGAAAAGGCCTGCGCCGTATTCCCGGTCACGACCGAGTGGGTCATCGTGAAATCGGCCGCGTAGATGCCGCCTCCGTAAGCGTCGGCGCGGTAGGCCGCGCTGGTGGTATATGTCGTGGCCAGGGCGGCGTTGTTCGAAACTGTCGTTCCCGAAAGGATGAGCGCGCCGGCCGCGTAGATGCCGCCGCCGTAGGCAAGCGCGTTTCCGGCGGAAAGCGAGGTGATCGTCGCCCGTGCGCTGTTTCCCGTAACAACACAGTCGGTCAGCGTGAGCGAAAGGGCCGTAGAATAAATGCCCCCGCCGCGCGCCAGAACGCCGCCGGAAGAGACGGTTGCGGCCAGTCCGTTTTGAACGGTAATATTCTTAAGCTCGATCTCGGAAGTGCTGCCGCTCAGCGTAAAGACGCGCACGGCGCCCCCGCCGTCGACGGCAAAACCGCCCGCGAGGCCGGAAGCGTCGATCGTGACCGATTTTGCGACTTCGAGTGTGCCGAGCGAAGAGGAAAGGACACACGTGCCTCCCGCCAAATCGGGATCGAAGGTAATGGTCGACGGAAGCCTGACGCCGCCGACCGTCGAACCGGCATAGTAGAGCGCCTCACGAAGCGAAACCGTGCTGTTCGACAGGTTGAATTCATCGTTGAGCGTATTCACCACCGTCAGGCCGCTCCACCCGGCGCTCACCTCGGGAGAACTGGGATCGGAGTCGGTGTAGGGACTGGCGCCGATCGCTTTCACGGTGAAATAGTATTTGTAATTCTGGTTCAGGTTCGTGAACGTGTACGACGTGTCGGTGGTCTGAACATAGTACTTGACCTGACTCTTACTCGACCGCCAGGTGATCTGGTACGAATCGGCATGCTCGACGGCGTCCCACGAAAGAAGGATCGAATTTTCGCCGTCCACGACTTCGGCGGCGACATTTTCGGGAGCGGCCAGTTTGCCGGGAACCAGCGAAACTTCGTCGCTGAACTCCGAATCGTTAAAGGAAAGCCCCGTGTCGACCGCGCAGACACGGAAATGATAGGTGAGCGCGCCGTTCGCTCTGTAAAGCGTATAAGAGGTGTCGGACACGGAAACGTCGGTGTAGTTTGACTCGGTAATCGTCCAGTAGCGGAGCGTATAGCTGTCGGCATTTTCGACCGCGTCCCATTCGAGATAAATCGAAGAGGCGCTCAGCGCCGTCGCTTCGAGATTTTCGGGAACATCGAGGGTCTTCGGGTAAATCGAAATCACATCGCTGACATCGGAGGGCGCAAACTTCGGCTTCTCGGAATATGCCTGAATCGTGAAATACCACGTGGTATCGGCATTGGAGACCGTCATTTCGTAACTGACCGTACTCAGCTCGACTCGAGTCCAGTCAATCTGATCGGTACTGTAAGAAAGAACGTAGTAGTCGGCATTCGGAACCGATTTCCACGTCAGAACCAGTTCGGTCGGCGATTCGGCGGTCACACTGAAATTTTCGGGAGTCGCGAGCTTGCGCACATACGAATCGGTATACTCGTAAGCGCCCAAATCGACCGCGCCGCCGCTGATGCGCGGGTACCCTCCCAGATCGACAGTCCCCTTGACGTAACCGTTGTTGCCGATATCCACGGCCTGGGAATCGGCGGTCAGAATCAGGTCGACTTCGTCGGCGTTAACCAGAACGCCGTTTGCGTTAAAGCTCGGCGCGGCCGCAAAGAGCGGCAGACTGCCGTCGTAGGCGTATTCTCCCTCAACGGTGCTCCAGTCGGCGCCGGGAGAAATCACAAAGTAGCCGCGGCTGGTTGCCGTCGAAGACCTCGCAACATTCCCCCCTTTGGCATTAAGGGCAATAATGCTGTTGTAAACATTGAGTGTCTGGGCGTTGAAAATACCGCTGCCGAGGAATCGCTGGGCCTCGGTCAGCGATCCGCCGACCGAATAACTGTTCACCGAGGAATTGCCGGAAATCGTGCAGTTGTAAAGGTTCGCGATCCCCGTGTTATTGAGCGCCCCGCCGCCGGAATTCGCGTTAAGCGACGCCTGGGTGGCCGCATTGTTGTTGAAAAATTCGCTGCTGACAGCGGAAAGGGTTCCCGAATTGTAGACGCCCGCACCGAACGCGCGCCCGGAACTGGCGCTGTTTTCCGAAAAAACGGTGTTCGAGACGGAGGCGGAACCGGCATTATAGAGCCCGCCGCCGTAAACCGACATTGCCGAGGATGTGTAAGCCGCACTGTTGGCGGTAACCGACGAGTCCGAAAGAGAAAGCGTCGCGTCCTCGGCATTGTAAATGCCGCCTCCCGATTCGGTGGAGGAATTACCGGAAATTTCGGATCGGCTGACAGCCATCTTTCCGGCGTTGTAGATCCCTCCCCCCAATCGGCCGCTGTATGCCGTGACGGTGTTCTGCGTTACCGCCGAGTCGTAAAGGGAAATCGACCCGTTCTGCCCGTTCCAGATTCCCCCCCCCTGCGCGCCGGTCGACATCGCCGTACTTCCGCTGGCGGCGTTGGCGGTAATCGTCATGTTCTTCAGGACAAGATTCCCGCCGGCATTGTAGAGGCCGCCTCCGCAATAGGTCGCACCCGCACTCTCGCCCGTAATCGAGCCGCCGCGGAGTGTGAGATTTCCGAGGTTAACCTCCCCGTTTTCCACCTTCACGACCGTGGTGAACCCTGCAGCATCGATCGTCAGGGGATAGGCGCCGTATGCGACAATCGTCAGGGCCCCGTACTGGCTTGAATCGATGTCGATCGAAATCGCGTCATCGGCAGAGGAGTAGGAGAGGATATGTCCGCCGATCGAAGTGCGCAGGACGATAAGATCGTCGTCGGCCGTCGAGGCGGCGGTGCTGATTGCGTCTTTGAGGGCGCCGATTGAAAGGTCGTCGGCGTCGATTTCGATGATGTTGAGATCGGACCGTGACGAGGGGAGCGCGAACTCTTCGTAGTTGGCGCAAATGTTCTGATAGTCGGTCGCCGTCACCGACAGAAGGAGCCGGTCTTCAAGCGATTCGAGCCGGAGCCGCTGATTCTTTAACGGGCGCTTTCCGCTCCCCTTCGCATCGGTGCTCCTTTGCTTTCCCTTAAGCCAATCGATCCGGGCAAACATCTTTTTCATTATGGACTCTCTCCGCATGTTTCCCCCGCACGGCGGCAGGGGAAAACCAATCAATTCGAGCTGTCAGCTGAGACTGCCTTAAAACAAAGTTGTCTAGTTTACTCAATTTATATATTTTATACCAATTCCCAAGACCCCTGTCCAGGCGCAATACCCCCTTATTTTAACATTTTAATCGACGCGGAAATCGAGGGAGGGGTTTGGCAGCGGAAAAACCCGTTATTTTTCCACTTTTCCGCGGAACGGGGGACAAGTCCATTATAACCGGCATCCCCGTAAAGATCGTTAAACTTTCCGCGCATCCCTTTTCAGGGGACACCACAGAAAAGCCCCTAGGGGCAAACCGCCCGAAAAGAAGATTTTTTCGGATTCACGGGGTTTCGGGGGAACGAAAAAATCCTCAAAACAGGAAACTGGGGTAAACTCGGTCTATGGAGATTCAGACAAAATCGTCCGGACCGCGGCAGGCAAGAAGCAATTTAACGTTTTTTGGGGAAAAACAAAAAAATTACTTCATATTGTTTACCGATAAAGGGACGAGGGAGTCTCTCCCTGCTCCGTAGGGATACTCCAGCCTGAACGCCCTGATTTGCCGGTTAGGCAAAACAGGCGTTTTCGGCGGACTGTGCGCGGTCTCTTTTCCGAAAAGGAGTCTCCCCGCACGATCTCGACTCAATCTACGAACAAAGGAACGGTGGTATGTCGCTGACTGGTATCAACAAGCTTTGGAACAAGACGGTGGAAGCTCGCGAAAAGGTTCTCATGAAGCTCTTCGCCGCCCGCGAAAAGAAGCTGGCCCAACTCAAGATGAAGAAACGCCATATGGTCATCGATCCTCTTGAAGAACGGCACCTGTTGAGCCTGACGATCGGTTCGGTCGAAGACGTACTGGTCAATACCGCATGGCAGGACATCCGCGGCGAGATCGCCGCCGACGTGAACGCTTCGAACGATGTGGTCGCGGTGTGGACGGCGGCCGACCAGCTGACCGATCCGGTCACCGGCGAGGTCATCGGCGAAGACCTGAACGTCTACGCCCGTTACCTGACCGACGAGACGCAGGTGATCACGATCGCCGTTGAAACGGCGCAGATCGGCAAAGGCGCCTCGTTCGAGCTGCTCTACGGGGCGGCGGCGGTTCAGCGGATTTCGTTCTTCAGCTCGACGCCGATCGGCGAAAACTCAAGTTCGATCGAATACGACTACGACACCGGCAAATATATCAGCTCCTCGAAAACCGACATCGCCGGAAGCGTCACGCTGAGTCTGAACGGCAACGAGTGCACTTTTGAAATCGACACCACCCTCACTCCGACAACGAACGCCCGGAACATTCAGACCGCCCTCCGCTCGCTCGGCTCCGATTACGCGGAAATTGAGGTAACGGCTTTCTCGGAGACCGAGTTTGACATCACCTACCTGGGAGATGCGTTTGCCGGTACAGTTCCGGAACTCGGGATCGCCGCCCAGAGTTACACGGCCGGCGCGACCCCGTCGGCGCTGATCGAAACCCTCAGTGCCCCCACCACGATCACGAATTACAGTCTTCTGACCGGCAAGCAGATCGGTATCACGATTACCTCGGATACCGCGTCGATGGCCTCGCAGATCGAAAAGGCGTTTGAACGGACCGCCTCCGACGCCTACTACGCGCCGGTAATGCGGCAGTGGGAATTCGACACCGAATCCCTCTGCTACAACTTGGGCAGCTCCAACGGCCTTAAGAGCGCCTACCGCGCCGATACCTCGTACGACTACTACATCACGCGCGTCTTCCCGAATATCGAGGTGAACGTCACCGCGCTCGATACCCTTGTCGAGGGGGACTACACCTACTACAGATTCGAGGTCGTCTTCAACGGAAACAGCGGCTATAAGAACCATCAGCAGCTGGTCGTCTCGAGTTTGAGCGTCGGCGGAACCGAGATGATCGAAGACGGGTATGTCTATGTCAACGGAAACGACGCCCGGATGAACGGCCAGGGGCTCGTCGAAACGATCAAGGAATCAAGCCCGGTCTTCCGCGTCAATAAGCCCGAAGAGGCGGATTACGCCAAAGACGACGACGGCAACGTGATCTACGACAGGAACGGCGATCCGATTCTGATCGGAACCGGAAAGACCGACCAGTATAACCCCGATGTCGCGTTCGCCGACAACGGCACGTTCACCGTCGTCTGGCAGAGCGACATCGACGAAGTCACCGACCGCTACAACTACTCCGATATTTACGCCCGCCGCTTTACCATTCAGGGGTACTCGATCGACGAGTCCAAAATCAACTTTTATGCCGACGGCGGCGCAACGGGCGAACCGCTCGCAAACATCGACCCGTACCTGGAAAACGTCGATGAGGTCGAGCCGGTTCAGTGCGTCAGGCCTCTCGGCAAGGCGTTCCGTGTAAACGCCGAAACCAACGGCACGCAGGAACTCCCCTGCGTTTCGTGCGACGCCGAAGGGAACTTCGTCGTCTCGTGGACAAGCGACTCGCAATGGAACAGCTATTTCGCGGGAATCGTGGCGGCGTGGTTCGACAGCACCGGACTCGGAATTACCGGCGACGTGGTCGTGACCCAGTCGGACCCGGCCGCGGGGCAATACGGAACTCCCACCTACGGCGAAAGCTACGTCGCCATGGGGCCCGACGGGGTCACGGTGATCGCGTGGACCGAATCGACCAATCTCTTCAAGTCGGTCTACGGGGCACAGCAGTATGTCCCCTTCGTCGAAGCAGTGCAGGTTGCCGACAACTCCTATTCGCCGTCGGTTGATTTCGACAACAACGGGCATTACGTCCTGACCTGGACCGCCGCCAACGGAACATATGCGGAAAACCGGATGGGACACTCGATCAGCACGGCGATGGCGGAGCTCTTTGAAGTGACGCACGACGATCAGTACGTCTTTACCGAAACCTCGCTCGGTTCTGGCGATATTGCCTCGACCGAAGGGGAAGGCCCGGGAGAGACGCTCTATGTTCTGAACGTCGGAAATGTCAGCGTCGGGATGGACGCCGACGGCGACATCTTCTTCGCCTATCAGGGATTCGGCTACGACGTGCAGGCGGTTGACGATAATGACGTCGGCATCAGGAACGCTGCGGCGGAGTCAAGCTACGTCTTCCTCTCGTGGGCGGAAGTGCAGGAGATTCTCGCCAAGACGGGGAACGAAGACCTTACGGATTACTTCAAGGCGTGGTTCGGCCTTACCGGAACCGACTCGCAGCACTATTCGTATCAAAGCTATCTGAGTTCCTATACCGTGATCGACGAGGGCGAGACTTCTTCGATTGTGGATTACGACGGCTCCGCGCTCGGATTTGTCGATCCCGACGACTACATTTCCGCGGCGCTTTCGTCGTTCCAGCGCCAGATGAAACAGGCGTTCTACGACGAGAGCTACAAAGACTTCTTTGCCAAAGAACTCGATATCATCACCAAACTCTACGAGAAGTGGGCCGAAAAGTACGATCTTTTCCTCGAAGAGACCCGGGAAGAATGGACCGAACAATTCTTTGAACTCTTCCCGGAAGTCAAGACGATGACGATCAGTGATTTCCTCGCCGACGAATCGCGGGTTGCCGATCCCGACTCGGTCTATTACGGGATGACCTATGCCGAGGTCGCCAAACGGTTCCAGACAAATTGGGAGTATATCCGCTTCTTTGAAACGGCGCTGCGCAGCGAGCTCGAAGATTACTACGCCGACGACACTTCGATCGAAGCGCTCTGGCGCGAAACCCTCTCGCATATCTACAGCGGCGACCAGCTCGAAGAGAAAGTCGCCGAAAAGGTCGCCGAGGTGATCGAGGAATCGATTTCCGGCAACATTCAGGCGCTCGAAGCGTACCTGAGAGCGAATCCGGGTTCAACCCCCGACGAGGCGCTCGATGCGCTGATCGCCGACGGGGTGATTCCCGACGTCGAGTGGGATTACTTCGCCCGTTCCCTTTCGGCGGCGCTGACCAGTTACTATAAGGCCGACCACTCGGTTGACCCGGCCGATATTCCGGCGCTGGTCAAGGCCGATGTGGAAAAGGTCAAAACCTACGCCGACGATTACGGGGTCTCCCCCGAGGAGGCGCTCGACGATCTGATCTGGTCGGGCGAGGTTCCCGATGTCAAAGCCGAAACGTTCAGCGAATCGGTGCAGGAACTGATCCGCGAAGCGCTGATTCAGATGAAAGTCAACGACTACCTCGCCGAAAACGCGGCGGAAGTCCACATCGAGACGCTCAAGAAAATCGATGCCCATGTCATTTCCGACCTGACCAGCACCTACAAGGAAGCGTACGACGCCATTCTGCGGCAAAAGATCGACAATATCGCCGAAGATTTTTCGGACACGACCTACGACGATTTCGCTTCGAGTACGGTCAAAGTGGCCAATCCCGATTCGCCTTACGCCGGCAAGACGTACGCCGAAGCGACGGCGATCATCTACGCCGAGGAATTCGCCAAATGGCCTCAGCCGGGAAGTCCGGAATGGGAAGCGGGCTACGGCGAGATTTACGACCTGCTTTACGATCAGAAATTCGAGACGTACTACGAAGAGTACTGGGAAGCGCTTCGTCCCGAGTACACCCACGGCGGCGTGGTCGATTACATCAATTTGGCAAAAGCCGCCGTCGCCAAAGCCGAAGAGGCGATTGCCGATGAAGCCTACGCCGCGACCGAAGAGTGGGCATACCGCCAGCTCTTCGCGGCCGATCTGCGCGCCGAAGAGGAGGAAACCGGCCAGCGGCGCGAACAGCTTCGGCTTCTTCCCGATACCGAACTCCGTGAAAAATATCTTGAGTACTACATCGCCAGGCATCCCGGAATGGATCAGAGCGACATCGACCGCATCGTCGCGTTGGCTCCGGTACTCAGGATGATCAATGAACTGGTTGAAGACCAGATCGATCAGGAAGCTCAGGCGCTTGCCGACGCGGCGCGAAGCGAGACCGGTTCGATCGCGGAAGACGCCGAAACGGTCATCAAAGAGCGGACGCGCCAGCGGATGATCAACGAGGTCGCCGCCGAAGACGTTCTGTACAACAACTATCTGCTGGCGGAACTCGAGTCGGCGCTCACGACATTCCACACCGGCGAGATCGCCGACTGGCTCGATCAGCCGGATTACAACTTTGATCCAACCGGACAGACAACCCGCCGCGAAGGGATGCTGAATCAGTACACCGAATATCTGCGGAGCACCAAACGCTCGTCGCTCAATAAGACGTATACCGCCGCGGTCAAAGAGCTTCTGACAAACTACAAATATTATCCCGAAGAGTTCGTCACCGCCTTCAGCTCGATGAAGGACGAGGTGCTCGATAACGCCTACGGCGAACTGATCCGGGGCTTTTACACCGATTCTCAGGGGGGGCTGAGCGATGCCGCCGAAGAGAAGTGGGAAAACGCCGTCGAAAGCACTTCCCGGTTCGAAAAGATCTGGACCCTCGTGTATAACGCGATGGCCGGAGTTTTCGACACGTCGGTTGCCGATGTTCTGCGGAACAACCTGCTCGATCATTACCGCCGCAGCGGCGATTACCAGAGCGATATCGACGCTGCTGTCGCCCAGTATGACGCCGACTACTACCAGTCCTATTACGCGATGGAATTCGGCGCTCTGACCGAAATGTACCGCGAAAAGATGATCGCCAAGTGCGCCGATACCGCCGAACTGGACGCGGCAATGGCGGACGTCGCCGCCGATACGCCCGAAAACCGGGCGGTGATGGCGGAATTCCTCGCCAAAGACGCGCTTTCGGCCGATTACCGCCGGCATTGCTACAACCTTCTCGCCGAAGAAGCCGAAGAGGCGAACAAGGCGGCCGACAGTAGCCTTCTGGCTTATTCGGACGCGGTGGTCACAAACTTCACCGCCTACTACGCGCTGGAGAATTCGGCGCTTCGGAAAGCGTATATCGACTACCTGGTCGACCGATTCGATTACACCGAAGAACAAGCGGCCGAGATCGCCGCGAACTATGATCTCGACGATGATTACGAGCGGATGTACCTCTCGTACTTCATGTCGGTCTATTATGCCGAACAGACGACCAAGTACGACACGAACAAAGCCCAGACCTACAACAGCGCGTTCGACATCAGGCTCTGGAGCGATTACGCCCGGGCCCGAAGCAGCTCGGCCAAACCGGACATGACCGCGATCGCCGCCGATGCGGCGGAATACGCCATTGAAACGGTGAAGGAAACTTACAGCGATACGATGTATGTGACGGTCGACCTTCTGGCGCTTTCGTGGCAGGTCGATTCGGCAACCCTCGGCGAAATGGTTCAGGCGCTCGCCGAAGACGTCACAAAGCTGAAGTACGAAGGGCTTGCCGACGAACAGGTCCTGACAACCGTTTCGAACATCATCTACAATGCCGTCCATACGTATACGGGCGACGTGTACGAGATGAACGACTATTCGCTCCTCGACGGAAAAACCAGCGAAATCGCGGTCGATGTCAATATTCCCGAAACGTTCGCAAGTCTCTTCTCCAAGTGGTTCACCTGGAACGAAACGGCGCAGGCGAAAAAGGGAATCCGCGCCCAGTACGAAACCGCCTGGTTTAACGAGCAGCGTCCGGCGGTGGCCGAGGCGAATTACGAAACGTACCGGGAGGAACTCATCTCGCGCTACACCGACGCCGAAGGAAATGTTGACGAGTGGTCGCTCGAGCAGGCGGTTCAGAAGGCGATCGATGCCGAAACGACCAAAGAGGTTGACGACCGGATCACCTCCGTCGCCGAGTCCCGAATCGATCCGGCGCACATCGCCGATCTGGTTTCCCTTTCGATGGCCGAAGAGACGCCGATTCTCGATCAGACCGTAACGGTCGATCTGAACGAAATCAACGCCAGCACCAGGGCGATCGTTGCCGTACTGATCGACGCCGAAATCGAAACCGAGGCGTGGGAACTGGTCGACAACGAGACCGACCGGCTTATCTCGCTGCGCGTTCAGCACGACCTGGGAGTCTGGCAGAGCAGCGACTCCAGCGATGCCGAAAAGCAGGAGGTTGAAGACAAGGCGAACTCGGTTCTCTCGGGGGTTACGGTGCGCGAACTGGCTTCCCAGGATATGGCCGACCGTGTGAATTATGCCGATGACGCCATTCACGAAGAGGTCCAGTCGTCGATCGTTTACGACGGACTCTACTCAAATCTGTGGGACCGTTACAGCGAAGCGTACCGCGATGAGCTCGGGAAAGAGTGGAGCTATCTCGACCTGGCGTCGGACGGCGAAAGCACCTTCCAGGCCAATGAGTTCTCGCCCTGGTACGGAATGACTTATGCCGAGATCTGCGCGTATCTGACCGAAGCCTACTCCTCGCAGTATCCCGAACTTACCGAAACGGAAATTCAGGATCTGGTCAAGGAAACAATGCTCGACTGGGTCCTTCTGCCCGACAAGGTTCATGCGCAAACGATGGAACAGATCGACAATGCCGCCGATCTGGTGATGTACGGCGACGTCTACGAAGAGATGTACCAGAAGTACGCCGAAAGCGCCGAAGACACGATCTACGATGACATTTACGACAGCTACTATGAGTTCTACTACAACCGGTTCCACGACGACCTTCACGACGAATATTATCCCGATGCGTATACCAATGCGGTCGCCGAGGTTACGGAACTGATCAACTCGACCTATGCCGACGAGGTCGCCAAAGCCGCCGAGGAGGCGGGAATGTCGACCGACGAGTATGTCGCCAAAGTGGTCGAGGACCTCGACAGCGGAATCCAGCCCGAATGGCTCCCCGAAGGGGCGACGCTCGCAAGCCCGAAAAGCATCGCCGAAACCGCCGTCGAGGCCAAGATCCGCTCGTTCGTCAATTCACTGATCCGCGGGGTCGCCAAGCACATGATTCCCGCAAGCGACGTCATCGACGGATATACACGGGCAAAGATCGATGAACTGATCGAGGAGAAAATCTACGATCTGATCGACAACGATCCGCTCTATATCGCCAAGAAAGCCGATATCGTCGGACGCGCCAATGCGGTCATGGAGTACAACCTCCGCCATCTGCGCGGCGAAGGGAACGGGATCTACTTTACCACCTACACCGCCGCGTTCGAAGAGACCGATCACGATGCGGTCTACTCGAACGGGATTGTTAACGCCCGCCGCGACGGGAACAACCAAAAGTTCTACATCGGCATTCCGAGGACGAATATCAGCAGCGGAACCCTCGCGCTCAAAGCGGTCTGGGAAGGAAACCGCGGCGATGCCGAAGCGATGCCGATCTCGATCGGCGCGGTCGTGAAGACCGAAGACGACGTCCAGATCCTCGACATCGAAGAGACAATCAAGGCGATGATCACCGCGTTCACCGATGCGACGGGCGAGGTCGCCAGCTGGAACGACGGGATGTTCGACGCGGTCACGGTCACGAACGTAAGCGGCCGTCAGGCGCTCTTCGAGGGAACCGACTGGGATTGGGAAAATTACATCAACGAAGTGACCGGCAGAACGGTCCCGCAGTCGATTACCGATTCGATCTACTGGAAAAACGACTATGTCATTTTCGAGGTCACGTTCCAGGGGGGCGCGCACGATTCGATTATCCGCCTTGAATTTGACAGCGACAACTCTTCTCTCGCTTACGCCATCGACAACGACTACTACGACGTGCTGACCGCGCTCAAAGACAATGCCGGGGTTAAGATCAACGACGTCGAAATCGAGCTGGCCGCGCGGGTACACGACCTGATCGCCACGCGCGTTTCCGGCTCGGTCTACTACGATGACTGTATGGCCGCGCTGGCAAACCTCTACAGCGGACTTGACGGCGAATCGACCTTCGGCGAATTCGTTGCCGAGCTCTTTACGGGCGAAAAGACGATGACCACCGCCGTCTTCAACCTGGCCCAGCGGGTGACCAACAACATCGACTACGACCGTTACGACTTCTATCAGGACATTAAGAGTCTGCTCGACGACGAAATCGTCCGGAAAGGAAACGCGCCGCATCTGTACGAGGTCCTCTCTTTCGTGACCGACGGCACCTATGCCGACGGAACGTTTACGAACTTCTACAATCTCCTGCGCCACTTCTACGTCCCTCGCCAGGCGGACGAAGATCCCATCTCGCACGGCACGGTGATCAATGCCGAGAACGAAGTCAGCTGGGATAACGATTCCTGGCTTTCGAACAATGTCGATACGGCGTACAACGACCTGAACGATCTGCTGAGCCCCGATGCCGACGTTCTGAAACAGGAATATATCTTTGCCGAAACGATGACCGGCGCGCGCGGCAAGCGCCAGATCAACGCCACCGTCGGAATGAACGACAGCGGAAATGTCGTGGTGGTCTGGCAGCAGCAGAAGACACAGTCGGGCTATATCGTTACCGCCAACGAAGACGGCACCTACACATACTCGACGGACAACTCGTCCGGGTCGAACAGCTATTACGGCGACTCGCAGGCCCAGGCGGGAAAAATGTCGACTCAAACGAAATGCACGCAGATCTATCTGCGGAGCTTCATCGAGTCGACCGATTATGCCGGTGCGCGGGTGACGAGTCTGCGTCTGCCCAGCGGCGAAATCATCTCGGACGGCGGCACCGTGACAACGGCGACAAAGGACCTGGTCGTCACCTTTACCGAGAATCTGCAGACCACTTCGGCGGGATATCCGAAACTGCACGCGGTCGACAATCCCGATAACTGGCGTGTTCTTAAGGACGGGGTTCTGCTCCAGAACGCCATCGAAAGCATTTCGTTCAGCATGAGCGCCTCCCGTTTTCTTGCCGAAGATAGCGAAGACGAACGAATCAACGGCAGCGACAACAATCCCGACTCGCTCATCTACGGGAGCAATCAGTACGAAGCCGTGATCACGTTCAAGGACGGCTATGAACTGACCGAGGGGAGCTACACCCTCGTGGCGACCAACATGATACACGACATCGCCGGCAACGCCATCAACAGCAACGGCAATTCGATCAATAAAGAGAACACGGTCACCGGCCGCGACGGCTTTAATACCGAGATCTCGTTTACCGTTGTGCCGCTCGACCAGCCTCTGGCGTTCGGTGAAATCGAAAACGAAGATTTCGGTTCCTGGTCGGCCGAAAAGAAAATCGACGACACCGTCGGCGAGAACACCGCGCAATGGACCACCGAACGGCTTCTCGACGATGCCGAAAACTATACCGCCAATTCGCCCAACGCGGTCGCCAGCGACGCGGCGGGGAATTTCGTGGCGGTCTGGACGCAAAGCACGAAAAACGAGGAAGGCGTCACCGTCAGCGGCGGCATCTACTTTAAGGTCTATCATCAGGAATACGTGATCGATACCGACGGGATCCGCCAGGCAAGGGAAATCAGCACCTACGAGTCACAGGCGCTCTACTTCGAGCTTGACGGCGACACTTACCGCTATTATTCCGACGAGACCAAGGCGAACGAGATCGGGCTGGGCCGCGACGGAGACGGAATCCCGTCCGGGGAATTCGATGTTCCGCGCCAGGCCTCGGTCGCGATGGACAATGAAGGAAACTTCGTCATCGTCTGGGATATGCTCGCGGCCGACGATCAGCTCGGCTATACGCTGACCCGCGATGTGTTCGCACGCCGGTTCGCCCTTTCGGGACGCGAACTGGGGATCAACGGGTACTATCTGCCGTACCGGATCAACATTGAAACCGAAGAGAATCAGCAGAACGCGTCGGTGGCGATGGACGCCGACGGCGACTTTGTCATCGTCTGGGAAAGCTGGGAACAGGACGGAAGCGGCTGGGGTGTCTACGGCCGCCGGTTCGACGATACCGGCTACTCGTTCGGACGCGCCAATACCGTTGATATTCTCACCTTTACCGGAAAGTTCGCCGAAAACGGCAACTACATGAACATGACGTTTACCGATCTGGACGGTACCGAATACCAGATCAACGGAATCATCCTTTCCGAAGCGATTACCAAGACGTGCACGAATATCGAAAATGCGCTCCTGGCGCTTAAAGACAGCGGCGGAAACTATATCTTCCAGAACGGCAAGGAAGGCGCCGAGTACGAACAGTACGTCAAGGTGACGCGGCACGGAAGCGGCTCGGTCAATATCGAGTTCACCGGCCCGAAATACGGTTACAAGGAACTCGACGATCTGAAGGCCGTTGTGTACGATGCGCCTGTTGTCGGCGCGACCGAAGGCGGGACTGTGAGCGAAGTGCTTAATGCGAACGTCGCGCTCTATTCGCTCGGCGTTCCCGGCAGAGAATTCACCGTCAATGAAACGACCCTCGGCGACCAGCGCTTCCCGGCCATCGGAATGAACTCCGAAGGAACGTTTATCGTGACCTGGACCGCGTGGGGTCAGGACGAGGACGATGCGGTCGAATCGAACATCTACGCGCGGCAGTTCGTCTCGAACCACAGTCTGGTCAGCACCTCCGTCACGGTGACCACACCGACCGCCGGCGGCGACATTTCGCCGACGATCGCCTCGCTCGACAATATCAAGAACCACGTCGGCGACTCGGTCCGCGAGTATACCGGCGTCGCCTATATCGGGATCGGCAGCTCGACCATCCGTACCGTAACCGAGGGAGACAATAACGATACCAGTACGGCCAGTGGCAGCAGCGGGAGCAGCAGCGGCGAAAATGCCGAATACGGCACCGGCGAACTCCTGTCGACCGGATACCATGTTCTGACGGCGGCGCACCTGCTTTACGGAACCGGCGATACCGACGCGGGAATCGATCCGAGCACCGTCTACGTCTCGTTTGTCAACACTGCGGGGGACATCTTCACCTATACTGCCAAAGAGATTTACATTCATCCCGACTACACGGGAAATTACCTGACCCAGGCGGATCTTGCGATCATCGTCCTCGATGAATGCGTCGATTCGAGCATTACGCGGTACGACATCTACCGCGAATCGAACGAGATCGACCAGAACTTTACGATGGTCGGTTTCGGCGAGACGAGCCAGGTCGCCAAAGAGAACGAACGGGTCGAAAACGACGACGACACAAACGGCAGCACGAACAACAACAATAATAATAACAATACGACAACGGTCGAGACGATTGCCAGCAAACATTTCGGAATGAACACGTTCGATCTCTACGGGACCGATATCAGCGCGGGGTACAACTACAACACGCTCCTGTTCGATTTCGACGACGGGTCGCGCAAGTACGATACGTTCGGAAACAGCTACAACGTGGTGAACCGCGGACTGGGCAACAGCGAAACCATGGCGGCGCTTGGCGATTCGGGCGGTCCGTGTTTCATCGACGGAAAGGTCGCCGGTGTGATCAGCTGGTCGGACAGCACGACCCCCGGCGCGCCGGTTCCCGGCGATTATGCCGCGGCGGTACGCGTTTCGGCCTATGCCGACTGGATCGATATGATCTGCGCCGGCATCACCACCAAGGAGTTCCTCGTCAACACCATCAACGTTTCGGTCATTACAACCGGAGCGGCGGCAGGCGATGCCGAAGGCGGAACCGGCAATGATACGCAGACCGGCACCGGCGGCGCGACGGTTACCGCAGGCGACGTCTACCAGGAAGGAATTCAAATCTGGTCGGATGTGGCGATCGACGACAAGGGGAACTTCACCGTCACGTGGACCAGCTTTAACCAGGACGGCTACGGCGACACGCTCAGCGGCGGTTCGTCGCACGGTCTGGGCGGGATCTATATGCGCCGGTATTACCACGATACCGAATATATCCTCGAATCGAATACCGAAGGAAGCGAATCGAACGGATCGTCGAATGCCTCGACAAATACGGGGAACAACACGGCGACCGGCACCGCCGCGAGCGGAAACGTCGTCTTCTACTTCCCGCGGACCGGAACCGTGACAACCCAATACATCAGCGATGTCACGCTCGTCAACGAGTATACCGGCTTCGATCAGATCAAGCCGAAGATCGATATGGACACCGCGGGGAACTTCGTGATCTCCTGGGCCAGTTATCAGAACCGGGTGTTCGGAACCGACGAACCGATCGCCGACGGCATCTACGCTCGGCAGTATATCAATACCGCCGACTACTATGCCGCCCTCGGCGAATACTACGGGGTCACCACCGACACAGAGGGGAATGGGACCAATAACGGCACCGGAACGGGCACAGGCACCGGAACGGGAACCGGAACAACAACCGCCACCGGCGGAACAACCACTCTGGCCGGAGGCGACAGCGGCACGGGCGTTCTCCCCCAGGTTACCGATCCGTCAGGCTCGGGAAGCGGTTCAGATTCCGGCTCGGGCACGGGAACCGGCACGGGAACCGGCACGGGTACCGGGACAGGTACCGGGACAGGTTCGGGAACCGATGACCAGGGCGGCACAGGAACCGGTACCGAAACGGTCACCGACACGATCACGGCGGCAGGGGTCTATGCGACGGGCAACTTTGCCCAGATCACCGAATGGACCCGTGGAAACTTCCCCGTGACCAATGATTTCCGGCACGCGAACGTCGCCATCGTCAACGGTTCGATCGGCGGGGCGTTCAAAGTCAACGCGCTCACTTCAGCCGATCTGAACAGTTCGGCTCTCGACAACCAGCGGGGCGGGAGTGTGGCGGTCAACGCCAACGGCGATATGGTCTTCGTCTGGACCGATCTGAACGATGTCACGACCCCCGACGCCTGGGACGCGCGCGTAACCTACCGCACCGTGACCCGGAGCGAAGAGGATGTGCCGCCGACCGTAACCTCGGTCACCGCGGCCTACGGCGATCCGGGAACGACGGCGGGAGATTTCAGCAACGTCTCGCTGATGGGAGATGTGGTGACGTTTACCGAAGACCACGGGCCGAGCGCGGTTGTCTACACCTTCAGCGAGCTGATGTACGCCAAAGATTTTATCCTTCAGCTCTACGAAGATGTTGAACTCGACGATGCGGCTTACCCCAACTCGCCGCATCTGACAACCCTCTACACCTCGCAGGATTCGACAGACCGCAGTGTGCTGAACCGGACAAACTGGACAATGCTCCGGAACAACATCGCGGTCACCAGTTCCGAGATCAAAACGATCTACTACGGCCTGAATGCGGGTTATGAACTTGGCTACTCGGTCCATGAATCGGGCCAATATGAGCTGGTCATCGTCTTCACCGAACAGCTCGGCAAAGGCGCGTATACCATCACCACAAAGGATTCGGTCACCGACATTTCGAAAAACAGACTCGACGGGAATTACGACGGAATCGCGGGGGGGGCGTTCTCCGTCCGGTTCAACGTCGGCGTGAGCGGCGTTCCCTCGCCGTACGACGAGGACGAAGACGAAGAGACCGATCCGGAAACGTTCACCAACCAGACGATCAACCACATCGATCCGGAAGTGGTGACCTTCGCCGACGGTTCGTACATCATCGTTACCGAAACGAACGACGACTACTCGGACAGCCAGAATAACGATGATAACAATAACAATAATAACAATAACAGCAATGGCGATGACGACGATGAGTACACCAGCGACATCATCATCCGCAAGTTCAACGCCGCGGGCGAGCCGGACAGCGCCGACATCGTCGTCAACAGCTACCATGAAGGGATTCAGGAAGATCCCGACATCGACGGGTATGACTACGAAAACTTCGCGGTCGTCTGGACCGGCGAAGGCGAAAAGGGGAACGGCGTCTATGTCCGCGTCTACAACAGCGGCGGACAGAAGACCGATGAGATCCGCGTCAACGACGTCTACCTGAACGGTTCGAACAACCACACCTACTCGGCGCAGGTTGCCTTCGATGACTCGTGCGATGCGTATCTGGTCACCTGGCGTCAGCAGAAGGGCGCGAACTACGTCGTCCTCGGGAAATACTACTCGATTAAGGGGAAAGAGCTCTCGCGCCAGTTCGTGGTGGCCGAGCCGACTTATCAGTCGATCGACCATTACCATCTCAGCTGCCAGAACGGCCACTACGGAATCGCATGGTCCGAGTACCTGATCAGCACCAATTCGACCGAAGTTTTCGCCAAAACATTCACCAAGGCGTTCAGCGCGTGGAATGTCTCGCCTGTCTCGAAAACCTTCATGGTCAACCAGACGACCAGCGGTTCGCAGTATCAGGTCTGTACCGATCTGGACAACACCGGGAAAATGTATGTCGCCTGGACCTCGACGCAGAACCTCTCAACCACCGACTGGGACATCTACATGCGTCCCTTCGCGTTCGACGGAACCCCTCTTTCCGGCGAAAGGAAGGTCAACCAGATCTCGTTCACCGACCAGTTCGATTCGCGTCAGTGCGAACCGTACATCTCGGCCGATCCGAACGGCGCCGGTTACGTGGTCACCTGGTCGAGCAAGAACACCGAAGGAATCAACTACGACATCGATCTGCGCGAACAGCTTTACGACTACGGGATCATGGGGTGCGCGTTCACTGCCGACGGCCAGTCGATCAACGTTGATACCGGAGAGGCTCAGGCCGCCTACGACGCGACCTTTGTCGCCAACAAGATCATCAACGGCGACCAGATGAACTCGGTCGTTTCGGTCTACAATTGGGACGGCGGCGTTCCGAAATTCGTCGTCGCCTGGGAAGGGCCGCTGAAGGTCTATGACGACAGCGAATCCGACGATTCGGGAAATACCGAAGACGACGGTTCCGGCAGCACGATCACCCCGATCGCCGGAAACAACAACACCAACGACGATGACGAAGACCTTACCTACACGGAGTACACGATGGTCTTCCACCGCTGCTTCCCGAAACGGAGTTCGGCGATGGTTGTCGATATCGAAAAGGCGCTCTCGAGTACTTCGGACGCCACGGAACTCCTCTTGAAGGACCGTCTTACCGACGAGGCGAGCGGTTCGAACGGCTACTACCGCCCGAGCAATACCGAAATGATTGTGGCCAATGCCGAAGAGGTTGCGGCCGTCGATACCCTCGAAATCGCGGGAACCGCCGGCGACGATATCCTTGAAGTCGTCGCCAACGCCGCCGGGACCTCCTGGACGGTCTACCTGAACGGCAAGAAGGTTTCGGGCACCGCCGCCGGGAACCGAATCGTCTTTAAAGGATACGCCGGAACCGATAAGATCGTCTACTCCGGCAGCGCGGGAGCCGATTCAATTCTGATCAGCGGCGCCGATTCCTCGGCCCGCATCACTTCGGCGGCGGGCAGCCTGACGGCGGTCGGCGCCGAAGAGTTCGAAATCAACGGCGGCGGCGGAAGCGATACCCTCACGGTCTACACCACGGCGGCGGGGGATCAGGTTACGGTCGGCTGCGGCGGGCTCACGCTCACCTCGTCAAGCCGTTTTGCGGTCACCGCCTCGAACATCGAAGAAATCGCACTGCGCGGCGCTTCGGCCGATACGGCTGTCGTCCTCGACAGCCGCAAGTCCGACGCCCTCTCGGTCCGCGACGGATACGTGAAGATGGCCGGCGGCGATGGACACGTTTCCGAGCTTTACGGATTCGGAGCCGTTCGCGTTCTCTCCGAAAAGGGCGGGAACGACACGGCCGCATTCGACAGTCTGACAAACCTGGTCGTCTCGCAGGGGCAGGCGGTCGGCACCACTGCGTCGGGCCTTGTGACCGCGGTCGGATTCGGTTCGGTCACCGCCTCCGGCGGGGCCGATTCCTCGGCGACAATCGTCGGCTCGAAGAACGCCGACACCTTTGCCAGTGACGCCGAGAGCGCCGTCTTTACCTACAATGACGGCGCCAAAGTGAATCTCTCCCTCTTCCGCTCGATCAGTGTGATCGGCAACGGCGGAGACGATTCCGCGTCCCTCACCGGCGACAGCGGTGTCAATACGTTCACCGCCCGAAGCGGCTCGGCAACCCTGACCGGAAGCGCCTACACGCGATCGGTCAGCGGCTTTGCCCGCGTTTCGGCCAATCGGCCGGCCGGTTCGGTCAAATCGGTCTACAACGCGGTCGTTTACGACTCTGTGATGGACGATGTGATCACCGAAGAGGAGAACCTTGTCTCGATCGACTTCGGCGGTCAGGAAATCTATACGCTGATCGCGTTCGACCAGATTGCCGCCAAGAGGGAGATGAACGAAGGGACCGATACCGTGCTGACGAAGAACGAACTTTCTTCGGCCGTCTTCGGCGACTGGAACTGATCGGCTTTCTGAAAATGATCCCCGAAAAAAACCTCCGTCTTCCGTTTCAGGGGAGGCGGAGGTCTTTTCGTAAACATCGGGAAAAGGGAGAAAAAACAAGATCGAAATGGAATGGGAAAGATGGGAATTCTTGAAGGTCGACGAAGCGGGAAACCCCGACGCCCTCACGACTCCGATCATTACGATGAAGAGGGATGACGACACGGCACTTGCGGTTGATCTTGTCGCCGCAGTACATTTTGCCGATGCGGGCTACTACCAGGAGCTGAACAGGCGGTTTGCCCGCTACGATGCTGTCTTGGTCGAAATGCTGGCTCCCAAAGGGACAACACTCGCACAAATCGCGGCATCGGCAAAACAGAAGCCCGCGAAATTCTCACGAATCGGATTTCTCGAAACACTTCAGCGTTCGATGGGACGCGCGCTGGGCCTTGTCAATCAGCTCGACGCCATCGACTATTCCGCTCCCAACATGGTTCTGGCCGATATCGACGCCGAAACCCTTTTTGCACGAATCTCCGAAAACGGCGAAGCGGGGAAGTTTGTCCGGGAAACATTCTTCGGTTTGAAAGATTCGGAGAAGTCCGGCGCCGAACCGGACGAAACAGATTCGTCCGAGGGCAAAGGGGACCCCGCCGCACCGGAACCGGGACTTCTCGATTTTCTCCTCGCCCGCGACAAACAGCGGCTCGCCCGCAGGGTCTTCGCCGTCGAGCTGGCGCGCAGCCTTCGCGAAGGAAACACACCTTTTGAACAATCTCTGATACGCGAACGCAATACGGTTCTTCTCGATGAACTGAAACGGCAAATCGAAAAAGGAAAGAAGACCATCGCCGTCTTTTACGGTTCCGCGCATATTCCCGACATCCGGGAACATCTCGAAGAGGCCGGATTTCGTGCGGTAAACGTTGAGTGTCTTACAGCGTGGAAGCTGTAAAGCGGCGGTCTTGACCGCTCAACACTCCTCTTCTCCGAAATGAAGAATGTATTTTTTCCGATTTTTCTCCCGAGACATATTGCAAACAATCGTCTTTTAGTATATACTTTCTGCAACTGGATAAAAAATACATTAGTGTATATTTGTTTTTCAGCGTGTTTCGCACCGCTTCGCAGGTCAGTCCAGCCGCAGCGTTCCGAAACACACACACTGCAAAGGCCCGTGTTTTCCCGGGTAGAAAGGATTGTTTTTAACATGGCTAAGAAAGTTGTCAAAGCCGCCGCGAAAAAAGCAGCTCCGGCCAAGAAAGCCGCTCCCGCCGCCAAAAAGGCTGCCGTAAAGAAAGCCGCTCCGGCCAAAAAAGCCGCTGTAAAGAAGGCTGCCCCGGCCAAGAAAGCCGCTCCGGCGAAAAAGGCCGCCGCCAAGAAAGCTGCGCCCGCCAAGAAAGCAGCTCCGGTGAAGTCCTTCCTGTGCAACATGCGTATTGGCGCCGAAGACAAAGCCCGCATCCAGAAAGAAGCCGAAAAGGCCGGAAAGACTTTCCAGCAGTTCGCTCTCGAAGCTGTGTGCCGCCGTCTGGCCGGCCAGGCCCCTCTCAAGAAGGTTCCCCGCAAGCAGCTTGAAGGCTTCGACGCTGTCATCACCTGCCGCTTCACCGCCGCCCAAAAGAAAAAGGTCATCGCTGCCGCCAAGGCCGGTAAAATGACGGTCTCGGCCCTGGTTCTGGGCGCCGTTTTCGGCAAATATTGATTCTCTCAACCAGATCCGCTCTCTTTTGTGTGAGCGGATTCGGACAGAAGGGCCGCTCCTGTTTCGGGGGCGGCCCTTTTGGCTTTCCATGTTCTTCTTCCGCGCCCTTGTTTTTGAAATCCGCTCCTGATAAACTGGAAAAAACCGCTGAGGCAGGCAATTCCCTGCCCGGAGGTTTTGCCGTTCTCCCTTTAAAGATTGAAGAGATTTCACGAAACGCGGTTATTTTTGAGAAGGTTCCCGATGAAAACGCGATTGATCCGCACACTCCTTTTTTTGCTGCCGGTTCTGGCATTTTCCCGTGTTAACGCGCAGGATTGGCCCCCGACACTCGAACGGTCCGAAGTGATCAACAACCGGGTCACCGACCGCTACAGGCATGGCTCCCTTCCCCAGTGGGGCGCCCGGAACCCCGAACAGACCGATGAGTTCGCGGTACTCCATCCCCTTGTCCCGGAACTGGAGAATGCCGAAGACCGTCCTCTTTACGTGATTCTCCATTCGGCGGGGCATTCCCTCGCCGCGACCCTGATTTGCCAGTCCGAAAAGGGAAACCACGACATCTACGATTCCCCCGACGACTTCTACGCGCTCATTCTCGACTGCTACGCCAACAAAGAAACCGACTGGTGGTGGGGCGGTTTAGAACCGGGCGAAGAGATCAATGACATCAGCCGCGACAAAGCCGGTCCCGATCTCTCCCCCTGTGAAAAACGGGTCATCGACACAATCCTCTGGACCATCGCCCACTACAAAATCGACCCGAACCGTGTTTATCTCTGCGGCAACTCGATGGGGGGGAGCGGCACACTCGGAATCGGTCTCAATCACGGCGACATCTTCGCGGCAATCAAGGCCAACGTGCCCGCGGGATGCCGGCACGCTGACACACGTTTATTCTTCCCCCCGAACAAGGTGCCCGAAGAGGTGAAGATTCCCGATCCGCCGGTCTGTGTCGATTACTCCGGTTCGAACGATCACTGGTCGGCCGACCACGCCGTACTGGTCAACGGAATGCGTCTGCGCAAATATCCGCTCATGCTCTTCTGGGGTCCGTTCGGTCATCAGAACAACCACGAAAAGATTGAGCAGATCAACGACCTGCCGAACCGATTCGATTGGACGGCTGTCCGCCGAAACGAGGCGTATCCCGTCTTCACCTACGCGGCGAGCGATTCGCCCAACCCGTGGCCCGATCCGGTCAATGAGTGCCCGGCCGGCGCTCCGGCGGGTCAGATCAACGGCTTCTTCCGCTGGAAGACCGAAACCGACAGCGCCGATGAACTGTCGATGACACTCCGTTTGGCAAGCGCCGATGAGCTCCGGTCGAAGATATTCGCCGTTCCGGCCGCAACGACCGCCGACGTTTCGTTCCGCCGCCTGCAAAAATTTCACGTTGAACCGAACGAGGCCGTCTACTGGACTTACGGCTCTTTGCGGGGAAAAGTCCGCGCCGACAGTGAAGGCGTGATCACAATCCCCCGTCTGCCGGTCGAAACAGAGCCGCAAACCGTTTCCATTCGGAAAACCCCGTCCTGGTACGGCGAAACCGTCGACGCCGCCCGGTTCGGTTTCGATCCGAACGCCTCTGCCGAAACGAACAGCGCCGCGCTCCAAAAAGCGCTCGACGGCGGAAATAAAACCGTGACCGTCAAAAATCCGGGCACCTATCTGCTCGACAAAACCGTTCTGATCGACAGCGGAACCCGCCTTCTCTTCGCCGAAGGAACCGTTCTGAAAAAGAGCCGGAATTACGTGCACGTAATCCTAAACCGGGGCGCGCTCAGCGGAGAGGAAAACCGCGATATTGAAATCGAAAATCTGCGGATCGAGGTCAGCGAAAAAGTTGCGGGATGGGGTCCCAACGACCCGCTCTTCGGGCTCCGGGGTCAGGCGGCGTTCTACCATATCAAGAATCTCCACCTTTCGAACTTCCAATGCCTTGACGTTCACGGCGGCCAGTACGCCCTGCACATCTGCGATTTCGAAAATATCGCGGTCGACGGCTTTGAAATCCGCGGGCAGAAAGACGGCATCCATATTGGAAAAGGGCGCGGTTTCTACCTTGCCCGCGGTGTCTGCCAAACCTTCGATGACGCAATCGCCCTGAACGCCGAAGATTACACAACCAGCCAGCCGATCGAAGGGGATATTCTTGACGGACTGATCGAAGATGTGACCGACGAACGGCTCGATCCGACTGTAGCCCACGCGGTACGGCTTCTCACCGGCGCCTGGGTCGATTGGCATCCCGGCATCAAGTTCCAGAACGGCGACACCGTTCTGCACGACGGATATCTCTACCGCGTCAACGCCACCTTCGACACCCGCGAATACGTTTCGAACACCGCGCCCCCGAACCGGTCCGGGGCCTGGCAGGATCCTGACGAGCCGAACCTCACGTTTATCTGTTCCGGAAAAGCGGACTGGCATTCCGCCGGTATCAAGAACGTAACGCTGAAAAATATCCGTTCCCTTTCACGGACCGGAATCGGAGCGTTCTGGGAAATGTGCGACTACCACCGGGCCGTTCATCCCGAAGTCGCCGCGGAAAATCTTCCGGTCTGCCAGGTGACCGTCGAAAACTTCGTGAACGACTCGCCTGACCGCAGTCCCCTTTTCAATGTCACGCTGAACCTTGACGCGCGGCTTCTCAACGTCTCTTCGACCGGAAAGATCGCGAACATCGCCAGCAGCGGACGCCCGATTGAAGTCAGTCTCGATCTGCGCGGATCTCTCTTTAGGGAGGACGGCCGGGATGAGAGTCTCCCCGATTTCCGAACCGCGCCGGACACTCTCCTTCGTCTTACGCTCGCCGGAGACACCGCCGAGCGCCCCATACGGATTGACGAAAACGGCGGAAAAGTCGAAACGCTCGGCCAGGTGTCAGACGCCCGGTAACCCGTTCATGCCGCGTTCCCCGGGCGAATCCCCGAAAAGGGGGCGGATGCCCCCTTTTTCTTGACAAGAGACCCGATTTAGCTAGAATGGAGGTCTGCCGGGTTTTCCCGCCGGCATCGGCCGGCGGCGTAACCGGAGCCCCTTTCGACAGCCAAAAGTTCCCCTAGTGCGATCCGATTCCGCTGGGGGCGGCCTTCTTGGTTCTCATCTTTCTCACCACAACAAACATCTTTGGCCGTAACGAGCTGAAACTGATGTTTCTGGCTGTCAAAAAGATCTTGCCCCGTATCTTTATCCCCCCCAAAAAAGACCTTCGCGCACTTCCGCACGCGAAGGTCTTTCAAAAGGGTCTTCAAACAGAAAACGCTAACCGCCGACAGCCACGGCAAACGCGACCGCGTACCGGTCACAATGCGAGAGGGTGATCTGCCATTCCGATATTCCCAGTTTTTCCGCGTACGCTTTCGCGCTCCCCAGAAGGGTCAGAACCGGTTTTCCCGCCGCATCGTGCGTCGTTTCGATTTCGGTCCAGTTCACCTCTTTGGTCCAGCCGGTCCCGAGGGCTTTCATCACCGCCTCTTTGACGGCCCAGCGCGCCGCGTAACGTTCGGCGCTTTTCCGTCCCTTGCTGCAGTACTCTTCCTCGTTGGGGGTAAAAACGCGCCGGCGGTAAAAATCGCCGTGCTTTTCGAGCATCCGCTCGACACGTTCGATTTCGACAATATCGGTGCCAATCCCAACGAGGCGCATCAGGTTATTCGTACTTTCGGAGAGCAAGCGTGACATCCTGCCCGCCGAATCCGAAATTGTTACTCAGCGTGATGCGCACATCGGCTTTCCGCGCCTTGTTCGGGATATAGTCGAGATCGCAGTTCGGATCGGGCGTTTCGTAGTTCATCGTCGGCGGAAGGATCTGATCGCGGATTGCCAGCAGACAGTAGATCATTTCAGTCGCGCCGCTGGCGGCGATCAGGTGCCCGGTAACGCTCTTCGTACTCGAAACCGGAATCTTATAGGCGGTCTCGCCGAAGACTTTTTTAATCGCAAGGGTTTCAACCCGGTCGTTCAGACTGGTGCTCGTTCCATGGGCGTTGATGTAATCGACATCGGTCGTTTTCAGGCCGGCCGTATCGAGCGCCATCTGCATACAGCTTGCCGCGCCGCGCCCTTCCGGATGGATGTCGGTGATCCGATAAGCGTCAGAGGTGCAGCCGTAACCGACAATTTCGCCGTAGATGCGCGCGCCCCGCTTTTTGGCGTGTTCGAGCTCTTCGAGAATCACCATTCCGGACCCCTCGCCGATCACGAAACCGTCACGGTCTTTATCGAACGGGCGTGAAGCGCGGGTCGGCTCATCGTTGCGGGTGCTCAGAGCGGTCAGCAGATTGAAACCCGTAACCCCGAACGGGTGAATCATCGAATGGGAACCGCCGCCGATCATCAGGTCGGCTTCACCGCGCCGGATAATCTCGGCGGCTTCCCCGATCGCCTGGGCGCTGGCGGCGCACGCGGTCAGATTGTTGATATTGGGCCCCTTCAGCCGGAACTTCGCGGCAAGGAAGGCGGCAGGCATATTCGGTTCCTGCTCGATTTCGCGGACAGGGTTGAGAAGCTCCAGTCCCTTGTTAACGAACTTGCCGACATCGACAGAGCCGTCTTCGGCAAGCGCACCGGTAATCAGTTTCGTAAAAAGATCGAAATCCTGTTTCCCTTCCCCCGCGCCGGTGTAGACACCGAAACGGGTCGGGTCATAATCGGCATCGAGAAGTCCGGAATCCTTCATCGCCTGATAACCGGCGGCAACGGCGAATGAAATGTGGCGGTCGCGGCCGGCCCAGTCCTCGTTCTTTTCGCCGAATGGGGTCATGTCGCCCCAGTTCTTGACCTCGGCGGCAATCTTGGTCGGAAAGCTGGACGCGTCGAAGAGGGTAATCGGCGCAACGCCCGAAACCCCGTCTAAAATACGCTGCCAAACCGTTTCTGTCTCGTAACCGAGCGGAGTCACCAGTCCGATTCCGGTAACAACAACACGACGGCTCATAGTCAATACCTTCTTTCTGATATCTGGCGCCGAAAGATCAGCTCTGGTTTAGGCTGGGATCGACCAGCGGCTTTCCGTCGGCCGAAACTCCGACATCGAAAACCCCAAACGCGCGAACCAAATTATCGAGATCACCGGCTCCGTAAAGGGGCTGATCGGCATACTCTTCCCCCAAATGGGCGAAAACGAGCGCGCCTTCGGCGATCTTCTTTTCGTCACGATGGACCTGAACCGAGACCATCGACCCTTCTTCGTGGATATAGTCAACGTCGATATCATAAACCAGAATATCGCCGGGAACAAGATCAACATCGGTGAAGGCAAGGCGGGGAATCTTTCCGAGAACGATCTTCTTCGAAAAGTTATAATACTGATGAATCAGGACTCCTGCGGCCTGGGCCATCCCCTCGATCACCAGCGCCACCGGCATGACCGGATACCCCGGAAAATGATCGGAAAGATGCTCTTCGCTGCGCGTGATCGCCTTGATCGCCTGCGCGCGTCTGCCGCATTCAAACACCGTATACCGATCCATCCAAAACCAGCGCATCATTCACCTCCGCCTGTAAAAAGCCCGACATGGCGCCGGGCGTCGGACACTGCCAAAAAAGGGGGGGCGTCCGCGTTAAACGTCCCCCCCGCGCAAAAGGCAAATTAAGCGAGTTTGGTGCTGACCAGGTGAACCAGGTCTTTGACCGAAAGGACTTTCGCCAGGTTCTGAATCACCGGATTCTTCGAGAACTCTTCGAGATCGGCCTTCGGAAGCGCTTTTTTAAGCATCTCCAGACCCTCTCCGGTCAGCTTGCCGTCCTGAACGTAGGTCGGGTCATCAAGCTTTTCGGTCGGGATCAGTTCGCCGCGGTCGATTTTGATGTTGAACTTCTTTTCGAGCTGGAAAACGATATCGAGCAGGTCAATCGACTCAGCGCCAAGATCGTCCACCAGCGTGGAATCCATATTGACCTCGTCTTCATCGACCGCCAGCGCGTCTTCCAAGACTTCCCGAACCTGTTCAAAAATTTCCTGTTCGCTTGCCATAGTAATATCCTTCTCTCTTCTTTCGTAGTGAAAGGGAAAAATGTGAATATGAAAAAATCGATCGCGGGCCGAATCCGGCGTCAGCCGCCGATTTCGGCTCCTCTCCACAAAATTTTAAACTTTTTACGCAGCTGCTCGATCACATCCCTGTCGGTACACGCTCTTCCGGGATTACGGTCGGCAAGATTGTATTTCGTCAGCACGAGCTGCGCCCGGACACGGTTCTGACCTTCGATACTCCCGTCGGTTTTAAAGACGGCGGTCGAGTCGTCCTCGCTCACCAGGGTGGCTGTCAGCGTCAAGGTCTGGCCGGGCTGCAGAAACTGCCCGAATTTCACGTTCTTGACCTCTTTTAAAAGAACCATGCTATGCGCAAAATCTTCCCCCTGCCGTACGAGCCATGCCGCCGTTTCGGTCATGGCCTCAACCATAAGAACCCCCGGCATGACCGGAAATTCGGGAAAATGGTCCTGCAGGTACTCCTCGGCAAGAGAAAGGGATTTCGTCGCGACAATCCTCTTGTGAGGTTCCAGAACATCAATCTTATCGATCAGTGAAAAATGCATTGTTCTTTGCTGGCCAGGGGCGCATCGTGCTTAAAGGGTGCGGTGCCTCCCCTCTTCGGGGAAAGGGACCGGCCGTCTCGTTTTCCGCGGCAGAACCGATGACGGCAAAACATATTTTCGCCTTTATCGGCGAAATCAAGGTAACTCCATCATCCCCAAATCTGCTCAACGCGGGATTTTATTCTATTTTCACAAAATCAACAATACTAACAAATTACACATTTTACTCATTTTTACATTTCCGGGGTCAAACACCATAGTCCCCTACTTTCCCCGGTTCCCTTACCCCAAAGGCCGCCGTTTAACACCCCTTCGGTGTGCGGTTACAGACAAGGGGTTTCCCGAAACCGACGGAACAGGTCTCCTCAGCCTCAAAAAAAACCGCCCGAAATGCCGCACGGGAAAAGTGCTGCGGTCTCGGGCAGTATCTGGCTCGGAATGGCGTTTCGAAGACTCACGGACCGATATTGGGGGGATTTTTCATCAGAAAATCACGCGGACCGCGCGTAACGGTGTACCCGGCATACGGATTATTGACTTCAGGATCGATCTCCTGGTAGGGATTTTCACGGCCCCCCCATCCGGGACGGACAAAACCGAAAATCGGTTCGTAACGGGTATAGGGGGCCAAACCGCCGGGATAGGTCCGGTACATTGAACTGCGGTCCCAGAGTGAATAACGGCCGAAAATCGGCTCGGCGGGCGCGAAAACGCCAGGCCCGGCGTACCCCCCATCGACAATGTAACCGCCGCCGGCATATCCGCCGTCATAATATTCGGGGCACTGATACGAAGGAGCAACGCTTCCGGTCACCTGATAATCGGAAAAGCTCTGAGCCGAAAGCCCGGCTTCCAAGACCATGACCATGACCAATCCGAAAAAACCGACTAAGGAAAATCTCATCACTGACCCTTTTGCTCGATTAACGCCGAACATACCGGCGGCACCCCGCCCCCTTGCGGCAAAACGATGCCCTTCGACTTATCGGCAAGGAAAGAGCGGGAAGTCAAGCCGAAAAGCGCCCCTTGAACAATTTGTCCATCTTGCCGAATTTGTCTTTCCCAACACAGAACCCGAATCGGAAAGGAAGAAGGGGCGTGAAACGTTTTATCAAAACGGGCACGGCCAATCGGCGCATCGGCAGGTTTACCTGTTCCCTTTTCCGTCTGCGGAACCGGCCCTCCCTTTTTCAGGAGATCGTTGTTATAATCAGCACCGGGCACTGACTGTGGAAAAGTTCTTTGCTCCGCGTGAACAAACTCTGACGGATTCAGAAAAAAGAACTGATTCAGCCGCACTCCGGAATCTGCTTAACCCTGGTTTCTGCCATGCGCACACACTCAGACCAAAAAACCCTTCATTTTTCCCGTCTCACCGCCGAACAGCTCGAAGAGCGTCTTGTTTTCAGCGCCCCGCCGATGGCCTGCTCCGCTCTGCCTTTTTCTTCTTCGCCCGAACCGGCCGAAAATGACGCCTGTTTTATCGCCGCTCCCGCACCAACCTGTTCGATCATGGAGTACGATGTCGGAACCTATTATAACGTTAAAAAAACGCGCGGCGAAACCGATTCAAAACTATGCTGGGCCGCTTCGGCCGCAAATATTCTCGCCTACACAAACTGGGGATACGCGATTTCGGTTTCCGGGGAAATGACCGAAGAACGGCTCTTTTCGTCCGAGCAGGAAATTTACAGCTACTATGTCGATAATTTCACCAATGCCGGCGGCAATCTGAACTACGCGTTCCGCTGGTTCACCGAGGGAGTCTCAACCGCCTCGGCCATCTCGCCTCTGCTGATCGGAGACGGCGGCGGCCTTTATCCCGGGATTTCGGTTTCCCAATATTTCTCATCGTTTTCTTCCGGGACTTACAAGGGAGACATCCTCGGATCGGCTCTTCCCCTTCTCGAAGAGGGCTACGGTATCAGCGCGGCAATAGGCTGGTTTACCGAGAGCGCTCCGAGAGGCCGCAGCGGCGGGCACGCGCTGACGGTTTGGGGATATACCTACAACGATGAGCTCGATCCCTCCGATCCGAACTACTACACCGGCCTGATCGTCACCGATTCCGACGATGCCGCAAAAGGAACGCAAGTCATCAGCATCGAATGGAATGAAGAATACTCGATGTACCATCTCACCCATTTTTGGTATAAAAAAGGCTGGATCGAGCAGATGGCCTGCATCAAGCCGGTTGAACCGCTGACGTGTATCACGGCTTCGGGCTATGATGGCTATTATGACGGCAAGGCGCACACGGTTAAAGTCAATGGGCTCAATCTCATTGGAGGCAAGGGTTATACCGTCTACTACACATACGAGGGGGAAACGAGTAGCCATTCCCCCCGCATTACCGATCCGGGAAACTATTCGGTCCGGGTCGTCGTTGTCAGTAACGATCACAGCGCCGTCTGGTCGGCTCCGGTTGAAGTGAACATTTGCACCGAAGACAGCGGAAAACTTCCGGCGCCGTCGATCATGTCGGCGGCCTCGACCGGGGATAACGGGTATAAAGTTTCCTGGAGCCCCATGCCCGGTGCCGCCAATTATGAACTGCTCTGTCTTTCAGATGAAGGAACCGTCTGTTCGCGCCTGATTACCGCCGATCCGTGGGGGGTGCTGACCAATCTCGATTACGAAAAAGAGTTTACCTGCCGTGTCCGCGCCTTGGGAGACGGTATCAACACCACTACCGGAAACTGGTCCGCCGAGGCCGAACTGGATGTCAATCCCGTCGATCTCGACTGGGACGGATTCATCGGACCGGGCGATTTTTCACTCATTTCCACCGTTTGGTTCTCTTTCGAGGGGAATGAAAATTGGGATCCCCGTTACGATATTGACGGGGACGGATTTATCGGTCCCGGAGACTACACCTATCTGAGCGCGAACTGGTTCAAAGCGACGGACAACGATGATTTCCGGTATCCGTTGGTGTAGCGCGCAAGCGGCGCTTTCCCCCTGAATCGGCCTTTTCCCTTCTTCCCAAACCCTTGCTTTTTTTCAAAAAAACGGGACAATATAAAAAGGTGGTTCCTCCCGGCGGGGGGAACCATTTCTTTCCCGTCAATCCGTGAGGGGAAAGTCCGAACCATTTTTACGTTGAAGGAAGAGTTTCTATGGCTGATTCGAGCAACCCGATTCCGGCCGAAGAAGGTCCGATCGGCGAAAACGACCGGCTCGTTTCTGCGGTCAGCGGCGCGTCGAGCGGGTTCGGCGCAATCTATGCGCGCCGGTTCGCCGAAATGGGGCACGATCTTCTCTTGGTTGCCCGCCGGCAGGACCGGCTCGACTCTCTGGCGGCGGAACTGCGCGAAAAGTACTCGGTTCGGGTCGAAACGCTCCGCGCCGACCTCTCAAAGCCGGAAGACCTTCTCAGAACAGAGGAACGCGTTGCCTCGCTCCGGAACCTTGAATACATGGTCAACAGCGCCGGGTTCGGCGGAAACCGCCAGTTCCCCGATGTCGATATCGACCTCGAAACGCGCATGATTCAGGTACACTGCATCGCCGCAATGCGTCTTTCCCGCGCCGCGCTCCTGCCGATGGTTGCCCGTAAACGGGGCCGTCTCATCAATATTGCCTCGGCGGCGGGGTATTTGGCCGGCTGGGGCGCCGCCGATTACACCGGCACCAAAGCCTATATTCTGACCTTCTCCCGTTCGCTGCAGGCCGACCTGCGCGGAACCGGAGTCCGTGTTCAGGCGCTGGCGCCCGGCTTTGTCCGCACCGAATTTCACGATTCCGAAACGATGAAGAATTCCGGGGTCAAAGAGCGGATCTGGAAACCGCTCTGGTGTCCCGCCGAAAAGGTCGTCTCGGTTTCGCTCCGGCAAATCAACCGGCCGGTCCGCACCGTCGCCTGTGTGCCGACACTGCTCTACAAGCTCGTCGCCTGGGGCGGTTCGGCATGGTGCCTTGCGCCGTTCCGGGTGCTCTTCAGCGGGGGGCGTGTTCGATAAAAAACGTTCTCCGCAATCAAAACAGCGCCGTTAAGCGCGCATCAGAGAAAAACCATGATCTATATCGACAACAACGCGACCACCGCGGTCGCTCCGGAAGTCTTCGACGCGGTCAGACCTTTCCTGACCTCCGAGTATTTTAATCCGAGCTCGCTTTACGAACCCGCCGAGTCGGTTCAAAAGATCCTGACCGCCGCGCGCGGGCGCGTCGCGGCCAACCTCGGCTGCGAACCGCGCGAAATTCTCTTTACCTCCTGCGCAACCGAAAGCAACAATGCGGCGATCTTCGGCGCGGCGGCCGCCAACCCGAAACGAAAACAGATCATCACCACCACGGTTGAACATCCGGCCGTACTCGAAGTCTGCCGTGAACTCGCAAGACGCGGCTACACCGTGGCCGAAATTCCGGTCGATAAAGCGGGAAACCTCGATCTTGCCGAGTTCGCCCGCGCGGTCACGCCGGGCGAAACGCTCCTCGTTTCGGTGATGCACGCCAACAACGAAACCGGCGTCATCTTTCCGATCGAACGGCTGGCGCGCCTCGTCAAGCAGATCGATCCGGAAATCATCTTCCATACCGATGCCACGCAGTCGGTCACCAAAATCCCGATCGACTTGGCGGGAAACTTCTCGCAGGTCGATCTTCTCTCCTTTTCAGGGCACAAAATTCATGCGCCGAAAGGGGTCGGCGTTCTCTACATCCGGCGCGGCACGCCCCTGCGTCCCTTTCTGTTCGGCGGTCATCAGGAATCGGGCCGGCGGGGAGGAACCGAAAACGTTCCCTACATCGTCGGCATCGCGAAAGCGATGGACCTGGCCGCGGCAACCCACGAAGAAGACATCGCCCGGATCGAGCGGCTGCGCAATAGGCTCGAAGAGGGGATCACCGCGAAAATCCCCTACATCGAGGTCAACGGAAAGGGTGCGCCCCGCATGCCGAACACGCTGAATATCGCGTGCCATGCCATCGAAGGGGAAGGAATCCTTTACTCGCTCAACGAGTATAAGATCTGCGCGTCGAGCGGTTCGGCCTGTACGTCCGGCTCGCTCGATCCTTCACACGTTCTCAGCGCGATGCAGGTTCCCTTTACCGCGATTCACGGCAGCGTTCGGTTCAGTCTAAGCCGCTACACAACCGACGGGGAAATCGACCGGATTCTCGAGGTCTTTCCCGGAATCGTCTCGAACCTCCGCTCGATGAGCCCTTACTGGAACAAGGAAAAGAACGAACCGGTCAGCTTTGCGAACTGGGCTCAAAAAAACTGAAAAGCGCACCCGATTCCAAACGCTTTCCGCCGGTTCGGTACGGCCGCGGGCCTTTCCGGGGCGGGTCCGCGCCCCGACCCGCCGTTTTCCCCCTTCCAATCGGTTTTAAAACGGTTAGAATCGAGATGCGCGGCGGGCTTTCCGCAAAGGGCGGAAGGTTCCCGTTTTTGCGCAGCATTCACCAGAAAGCCAAAGGAAATCACGATGAAACTTTCCCCCGAAGAACTTGCCCAAATGCTCGATGTGAGCGCGGTTCAGGCCCAAAGCAGTTTGGAAGACGTTAAGGAAACCGCCGCTGTTGCAAAAAAGCATCACTGCATCTGCGCCTTTTCCCTCGCCTCGTTCACCCCTGTTCTGGCCGAAGAACTCAAGGAAAACGGCGCGCGTCAGGTTCTTCTGGGGGGTGTCGTCGGGTTTCCCGGAGGGGGTGATTCGACCGCGGCCAAAGTCTTTCAGGCCAAAGAGCTGATCGGGCTCGGCTGCGACGAAATCGACATGGTCATGAACGTCGGAAAAATGCGGAGCGGTCTGGTCAAAGAGGTTGCCGCCGATATCGCCGCCGTCAAAGGCGCGATCGGGGAAGTTCCCCTCAAAGTGATCCTTGAATGCCATCATTTAACCGAAAAACAGATTGCCGAAGCCTCGGTCATCGCCGTTGACGCCGGCGCCTCCTGGGTCAAGACGGGAACCGGCTGGGCTCCGACCGGCGCCACGCTCGAAAATGTCAAGATCATGAAAGACGCAGTCGGCGACCGCGCCCGTGTCAAAGCCGCCGGCGGCGTTCGTTCCCTCGAAACGATTGAAAAGATGGTCGATTTAGGTGTCGAACGGTTCGGAATCGGCTGCGGTACGGTCAAGAAGCTCTTCGAGGCGTTCTGAAAACCGGCTCCTTAAACGGCCTAAAAAAGGTTCTTCCCCCGCCCGGCGAGGGAAGAACTTTTTTTGAAACACAGAAAACTCCTCACAGAGCGCTTATTGGGGTATTTCGGCGCGGATTTCCCGAGCGGCCTGAACGAGATTTTTCAGACTCGCTTCGGTTTCGGCCGTACCGCGCGTTTTCAGACCGCAATCAGGATTCACCCAGAGGTTTTCGGCAGGAATCTTTTCGAGCATCTGCCGCAGCGCCGACTTGATCTCTTCAACACCCGGCACGCGGGGGGAATGGATATCGTAAACACCGGGGCCGACTTCGGTTTCAAAATGGTTCGCACGGAGCGAATCAAGGATTGTCAGCTGAGACCGGGAAGCCTCAAAGGTGATCACATCGGCATCCATCGCGTCGATCGAAGGGATAATATCTTCAAACTCGCTATAACACATATGTGTATGAATCTGCGTTTCGGGCTGTACCTTGGAGCTTGCCAGGCGGAAGGCCGGAATGGCAAAATCAAGATAATCGGTGTGCCAGTCCTCTTTTCGGAGAGGAAGCTTTTCGCGCAGAGCCGCCTCGTCGATCTGGATAATCCGGACACCGGCTTTTTCAAGGTCAAGGACTTCATCCTGCAGGGCAAGGGCGATTTGGCAAACGGTCTCTTTGATCGGCACATCTTCGCGCGGGAATGACCAGTTGAGAATCGTCACCGGACCTGTCAGCATCCCTTTGACATCCTTTTCTGTCAGCGTGTTGGCATAGGCGATATACTCGACCGTAAACGGTTTTTCGCGTTTGATGTCTCCGAAAACAATCGGCGGTTTGACACCGCGTGTTCCGTACGACTGTACCCAGCCGTTCTCGGTAAAGACGAATCCGGCCAGATTCTCGCCGAAATACTCAACCATGTCGTTCCGCTCAAACTCGCCGTGTACCAAAACGTCCAGGCCGATCTCCTCCTGCAAGGCAATACACTCTCGGATAAAGCCGCGCACACCCTCGTCGTATGCGGCCTTATCGATTTCCCCTTTACGGAACCTGGAACGATTCTGCTTGACGGCGGCGGTCTGCGGGAACGAACCGATGGTGGTTGTCGGCAGCAGTTTCTGCGCCAGCACTTTTCGCTGGAGGTTTTGCCGCTCCCGGCGCGGCTCGGAACGGTGAAAATCGGCTTCATGAAGACTCTCGACACGCTGCCGCACAGCCGGATCGCTGCGCAGAGGACTTTCGCCGAAAAGTTTGCGGTTTTCGAGAAAAGCCGGGTCCGAGGCGTAATCTTCCTTTTCGGCGAGGGCTGCCAGCTGGGCAAGTTCTTCAAGCTTTTCGAAGGCGAAGGCAAAATGGCGCGTGACCTCGGCGGAAAGCTTCGTTTCGTTCTTAACCGAGTACGGCACATGCAGAAGCGAGCAGGAGGTCGAAAGCGTCACGCTGGGTGCTACAGCGGTAATCTTTTTCAAAGCGGCCAATTTTGCCGCGTAGTCGGCGCGCCAGATGTTTTTCCCGTTTACCAGTCCCGCAAAAAGAATTTTTTCCTTCGGAAAACCGTACTTCTGCAGCAGCTCAAAACTCTTTTTTCCCTCAATAAAATCGAGTCCGACCCCGTCAAACGGCAGACTGATGATTTGGGAATAGCAGTCGCGCACATCGCCGAAATAAGTCTGCAGAAGAATCTTGTTCTGCTTTTCGGCGAGAAGACTTTCGTAAAGGCGGGTAAAAAGGGCGGCGTCTTCGGCGGAGACATCCTTGACAAGCTGAGGCTCGTCGATCTGAATCCAACCCCGGTGAACTTTCGCGATTTCCGCAAGAAGCCGCTTATAGATTTCGGCAATACCGGGCAGATAATCCGCGATGTTTTTCTTTCCCTTGAGCCTGGCCAGTTTCAGGAAGGTAAAAGGGCCAATCACAACGGGCCGCACTTCAAGGCCGTCCGCGCGGGCCCGGCTGATCTGTTCGGCAAGACGGCTGAAGTCAAGTTCGAAACGGGTTTCGTCATCGAGCTCGGGAACCATATAGTGGTAGTTTGTGTTAAACCACTTTTTCATGGTCAGAGCCTTGACGTCTCCTTTTTCCCCCTGATAACCTCGCGCGGCGGCAAAGTAGGTATCAAGCTGATCAAGCCCCAGGGAAACATAGCGGGCGGGAACAGCGCCGATCAGGAACGCGGTATCGAGCATCTGATCGTAGAACGAAAAGTCGCCAACCGGAATCTGCGGCAAACCGGCCTGTTTCTGAACTGCCCACTGTTCGGAGCATTGCTGATCGGCACGGCTCTTCAGTTCAGCCTGGGTGATTTCCCCTTTCCAGTAACTTTCGGTTGCCCGCTTCAGCTGGCGGAATTCCCCGATTCGCGGAAATCCAACGATCGTCCAGTTCATCTCTTTTCTCCTTTCTGATTCCCATTCCCCGGAATGCGGAGATCGATACTTCTCCAAACGCGGCAGATGCCGCGAAATCGATGGCGGCGTCCGAAGGCGCCGGAAAAAGCGATTATAATCCTACCATTTTAGTAGTCAATAGAACGAAACCGAAGGGCGGAAAATTCGGAAAGGATGTCCTAACAGAGTCCTTCAATCTCGCGGACGAGGGCGAGAATCTCATCGGCGGTTTCGAGCTCGCGCAGCCGGGGAAGAAAATCGGGATGTTTCAGGATTCTGCCGAGCCCGGCCAGGGTGCGCAGATGGGTTTTGTCGTCAATCGCGCCGATCAGGAAAAAAACATCGGTCAGATTACCGAACCCGCCGCCGAAAGGAACGCCGCGCAGCGAAACCCCGAGGACAACAAACGAATCGCCGATATTGTTCGGCATCGGGCGCCGGGGGTGCAGGAGCGCGGCGCCGTTGTCCATTGCGGTCGGCATCATCTCCTCCCGCTTCCGGAGCGCGTCGGCCAGCGTGTCGGGATCCCAGACCAGACCCCGTTCGGCGCTGTGCCGCGCCAGTTCGCGAATTACCGAATCGCGCGTCTTCGCCGGGAAAGGAATCAGGATACCCCCGCGGAGAAGGAGCTCGGAAATCGTGGGCTCTTCATCACTCTCCTGCGGAACGTTTTCGGCGAACTGTTCGATATCTTCGAGATGGTCGTCCTCTTTCGCGTCGGTCAGGTTCTTCTCGAACCAAAGAACCATATCGGCCTTGGAAAAGAGCCATTTCCCCTGGACTTTATGACCCGCAAGTTCGCCGGAATCGGCCAGTTTCACGACTTTTTTTTCCGGAATGTGAAGAATGCGCGCCGCGTCGGCCGCTGTAAATTCCCGTTTTTCCATCGTTCACAACCTTTTCCTTTCAGGTAAACCTTCGATGAGCAGCAAACACGCGCCTCTTCGGTTCAGTGAATCTGCCCGGCGAGCCACTCTTCGTAGGCGGGGGAGATTTCGGTAAGTTCGACCGCCACGATCTGGGGCACTTCGTAGGAATGATTTGCCCGCACCAGTTCCGAAACCTCGTCGAAGAGGCAGGTACGGGTTTTGATCGTCAGGAGCCACTCCTCGGCCGATTCGATCTTGCCGTTCCAGCGGTAGAGGCTCTCGATCGGGCCGCTCACCTGAATGCACGCGGCAAGCCACTTCTCGACCAGAAGACGGCCCAGCCGCGCCGCTTCGTCTTTATCGGCGCAGGTTACTTTGATTTCGGAAAACTCGTTCATCTTCGCGTCACACTTTCTTCCCCCTCCCGGCCGTGCCGGGCGGAGGATGAGCAGTTTGGATGGTCAAAGGGGCGAGCCTAACCGCAGAAAAAGGCTCTCTTTCATTATACCTCACCGCCCCCGCCCGGCAAGAAGCCGGCCCTGCGCTCTCTTGTCGGTTTACCCTGTTTTCGGTATAATGGCGGGAAGTTTTTAGTTTTGTTTTGAACCACTAAATGCCCCAGTTCGGCAAGAGAGAGGTGTTTCGATGACAAAGGCGCAGGAGGAAAGCCGGTTCGAGAAACGCAGCGAAGGGGATTCGGCCCCGCGCGAAAAGCAGCTCCACTTCATTGAACAGATCATCGCCGACGACGCAAAATCCGGCAAGTTCGGCGGACGTGTTCACACCCGGTTTCCTCCGGAACCGAACGGTTACCTCCATATCGGCCATGCGAAGTCGATCTGCCTCAACTACGCGATGGCGCAGGAAAACGGCGGCCTTTTTAACCTGCGGTTCGACGATACCAATCCCGCCAAGGAAGAAACCGAATACGTTGAATCGATCAAAGCCGATGTCCGCTGGCTGGGCGCCGACTGGGAAGACCGTCTCTTTTTCGCGAGCGACTACTTTCAGCAGATGTACGATTACGCCGTCGAGCTCATCAAACAGGGGAAAGCCTACGTCTGCGATATGACAGCCGAACAGATGAGCGCAGCCCGCGGAACTCCGACCGAACCGGGCACACCGAGCCCCGGCCGTCAGAGGAGCGTCGAAGAAAACCTCGACCTGTTCGCCCGAATGAAAGCGGGCGAGTTTCCCGACGGGTCAAAAACGCTCCGCGCCAAAATCGACATGGCTTCCCCGAACTTCAATATGCGTGACCCGGTCATGTACCGGATCGTCAACGCCGAACACCACCGTACCGGCAGTGCGTGGAAGATCTACCCGATGTACGACTGGGCGCACGGCCTCGAAGACTCCATCGAGGGAATCACCCACTCCATTTGCACCCTCGAGTTTGAAAATCACCGGCCCCTCTACGACTGGTTCCTCGATCAGCTGGGGGTCTATCATCCGCAGCAGATCGAATTTGCGCGTCTCAATCTGACCTACACGGTCATGAGCAAGCGGAAACTCCTCGAACTGGTCAAGGGGAATTATGTCTCGGGATGGGATGACCCGCGGATGCCGACCATTTGCGGACTGCGCCGCCGGGGCTACACGCCCGAATCGATCCGCGCTTTCTGCAAAACGATCGGCGTTGCCAAATTCAACAGTACGATCGATGTCACCGTTCTCGAGAACGCCGTGCGCGAAGACCTCAATAAAACCGCGCAGCGCCGAATGGGGGTGCTCCGTCCGCTCAAGCTGGTGATCGACAACTACCCCGAGGGGAAAACCGAAATGCTCGAGGCGGTCAACAACCCCGAAAATCCCGCCGACGGCACCCGGCAGATTCCCTTCTCGAAAGAGCTGTATATCGAACGCGACGATTTCATGATCGACGCGCCGAAAAAGTATTTTCGGCTCACCCCCGGCCGGGAAGTGCGTCTCCGCTACGCGTATTTCGTCACGTGCGATTCCTACACGCAGGACGCCGAGGGGAACGTGACCGAAGTACACTGCCACTACGATCCGGCCACGCGCGGCGGCGATTCGCCCGACGGCCGGAAAGTGCGCGGAACGATCCACTGGGTCAGCGCCCCCCACGCGCAGACCGCCGAAGTCCGTCTTTACGACCGTCTCTTCTCGGTCGAAAATCCCGACAGCGCCTCGAACCCGCTCGATTACAAAGAGTATCTGAACCCCGAATCACTCGAGGTCATTTCCGACGCCAAAGTCGAACCGGTACTCGCGGCCGAAGCGGTTTCGGGAGAAGCGCACTTCCAGTTCGAACGGATCGGCTATTTCTATCCCGATACCGAATCGACTCCCGGGAAACCCGTTTTTAACCGGACCGTTTCGCTGAAAGATACCTGGGCAAAAGTTGCGCAGAAGGCGCAGTAAGCCCGGGGGGTCTCCGAACAATACCGGTCCGTTTCCGAAAACAAGCCAAATCGGCCATTCCTCCAGACAAGTCCTCTAAGGCAACAGGCAGCAAATCATGAAAGCCAACGAACTGCGTGAAAAATACCTCTCCTTCTTTGAAAGCAAAGGGTGTGTCCGACGCCCGAGCGACGTCCTCGTTCCCCGCTGGGATCCTTCCGTTCTGTTCACCCCGGCCGGAATGAACCAGTTCAAAGACCATTTTCTCGGCCGGTGCAAACTCGAGTTCACCCGCGCGACCACCTGTCAGAAATGCCTTCGGACCGGCGATATCGACAACGTCGGCCGGACAGCGTACCACCACACCTTTTTCGAGATGCTCGGCAACTTCAGTTTCGGCGACTACTTCAAACGCGAGGCGATCCACTGGGCCTGGGAATTTCTGACTGAAAAGAAATGGCTCGGGCTTCCTCCCGAAACCCTTTCGGCAACCGTCTATAAAGACGATTCCGAAGCGGCTCAAATCTGGCTTGACGAAATCAAGCTCCCGGCCGGCCGCCTCAAGTATCTCGACGAAGACGAAAACTTCTGGCCCGCCAGTGCCCCTTCGGAAGGCCCCGACGGCGTCTGCGGCCCCTGCAGCGAAATCTACTACCAGACCCCGATGGGAGAGGTTGAAATCTGGAACCTCGTCTTTACGCAGTTTAACCGCGTCGGCGATCCGCCGAACAATCTTCAACCCCTTCCGAGTAAGAACATCGATACCGGAATGGGGCTCGAACGAACCGCCGCTGCGCTCCAGGGGGCGACGACGAACTTCCACATCGACATCCTGAAACCGCTCGTTCTGGCGGCCGGCGAAGTCTGCGGAGTCAAATACAACGATCAGGACCTCACCGACGAGAACGGCCGCCGGCTCCGCCGGATTGCCGACCATGTCCGCGCCTGCACATTTGCGGTGCACGAAAACGTCTATCCGGGCAACAAGGAAGAGAAATACGTAATCCGCCGTCTTCTGCGCCGCGCCGTACTCGACGGTTTCCAGATGAAAAAACGCGAACCGTTCCTCTACGAGCTTGTTCCGGCCGTTGCCGAGCTGATGAAAGTTCCGTACCCCGAACTGGGCGAAACGATCGAACGCGTACAGCAGGTGATCCGTGCCGAAGAAGACCATTTCCTCGGCACGATTGAAGGGGGGCTCGGCCGAATCGAGAACGTTTTCAGCTCGATCGGCGCCGACGCCGTTGTCCCCGGCAAAGAGGCGTTCGAGATGTATCAGACCTACGGTTTCCCGCCCGAACTCTTCGAGACGCTCGCCGCCGAACGGGGCCACGGGTTCGATTGGGAAGGGTTTAAGAAAGAGATGGAACGCCACGGCGAACTCTCCGGGCTCGCCGAAAAGAACCTTTTGTTCCAAGACGATCCGCTCGAATCGCTCAAAAAGAATGCCGCTCCCCCCGAGTTCCTCGGTTATCAGACTCTTGACACCGAAAGCGCCAAAGTTCTCACCGTTCTCAAAGACGGGCAGATGGCGGAATCCGCCTCGGCCGGCGAAAAAGCCGAGATCGCGCTCATCCTCGACCGTACTCCCTTCTATGCCGAAAAGGGTGGGCAGGTCGGCGATACCGGAACAATCTCCGGCGCCGGGTTCCAATTCGAGGTGACTCAAACCCGGTTCGACGGCGAATTCCAGGTGCACGCCGGAAAACTCCTCGAAGGAACGGTCAGGACCGGCGAAACCGTCAAAGCCCAGGTCGATCAGGCCCGCCGCGCCGCGGTTTCGCGAGCACACAGCGCGACACACCTGATTCACCTGGCCCTGCGCAAACGGCTCGGCTCCCATGCCGAACAGCAGGGGTCAAAAGTCCGTCCCGACGAGCTCCACTTTGACTTCACTCACCATCAGGGGATCGACCGTGAAACACTCGACGCGATCGAAACCGATGTGAACGCGATGATCATGGCCGACCTTGCCGTAACGTGCAGCGAAATGCCGATCGACGAGGCGCGCGGCGTCGGCGCGATGATGCTCTTCGGCGAAAAATATCCCGATGTTGTCCGTGTGGTTGTCATGGGGGAATCGAAAGAGCTCTGCGGCGGTACCCACCTGAACCGTACCGGCCAGATCGGTTTCTGCAAAATCGTTTCCGATGAATCGGTTTCCGCCGGAACGCGCCGTATTACCGCCGTTACCGGCATGGAGGCCCTGGAGCGGATCCGGAAGATGGAAGCCGCCGTCCAGACCCTCGCCGGCCTGCTGAAAGTCAAGGCCGACGATGTTCTTCCCCGTTTCAATACGATCCTCGCCGAGCAGAAAAAGCTTGCCAAGGAGATCGAAGCCCTCAAGCGGCAGAACGGCGTTTCCGCCGATGAGCTTCTTTCCGGCGCCGAAAAAGCCGGCAAGGTCAACGCGGTACTGAAAGTCCTGAAAGACCAGGACGCGGGCGCCCTGCGCGAGGTGATCGACGCGATCCGCCAAAAGTCGAAGGGAACGGCCGTACTCTTGGCCAATGTCGATGAGAAGAACAGCAAAGTCACCCTCTTTGCGGCGTTCTCGAAAGACCTGGTCGCCGAAGGCTACAATGCCGTGGACTGGGTCAAAGCCGCCGCGAAAAAGGTCCAGGGGGGCGGGGGCGGCCGTCCCGACCTCGCGCAGGCCGGCGGCAAAAACCCCGCCGGTGCCGGCGAGGCCCTTAGCGAAGCCCGCGCCTGGCTCGAAGCCAAATAAGCGGAAAAACCGAAAACATTCCGGTTAAGCAAGAAACGAGGCGCGCCTTTCCGAAACGAAAGGCGCGCCTTTTTTCAAACCGTCCTGTTAAACAGGAACCCCCCCTTTAAAAAACAGGTTCCGCTTTCCCGGAGAACCGGCTGCGGAGCCGGCCAGCATAAAACGGCGCTCCGCCAGGCGGCGCGGCGGGGACCTTAACCGCCGGCACGAGGGAAAAGCAAATCGAGAAAATCCTCTTTGCGGAACTCAGCAAAAACCTCGTTCAGATCGGTCTGCCCGATTCGCGCGCTGAACGCCGCGCGGGTCAGGGGAAGACCGGCAAGTCTTTCGGCCAGCGCGGCCGGATCGCCGTTTGCGAAAAAGTCGCCGGTGATCGCCGCCGCGCAAACCGTTTCCCCTTCGAGACGGAATTCCACGCAAACCTCCCCCCACGCGAAACGCTTTTGCCGCGTCACAGCCGTCTGCGCGCCGGCGGGAAGCGGTTCGCCGAGATTCCAGGCGTCGAGCGCGTATTTTTCCCTTTTTAACCGCTCGATCTCATCGATCAGGGCGGGGGAAAAGCGCCGGTGTGTTACACGGTTTTCTTCGGCAATCCGGGTGAGGATCGCCTGCTTCATTTCGGCAATTCCGATCGGAATGAATTCCGAAAGATTCGCGACCCGGCTTCGGACAGAAGGAACCCCCTTTCCGCGGAGCTTTTCGGAATCGACCCGAAGCACGCGGCTCATCCTCCCGAAGTCGGTGGAAACAAGAAGCGTGCCATGGTGGAGAAGATGCCCGCGGAACCGCGCCTGCGCGGTTCCGGAAATTTTACGTCCCCCGACCGTCAGATCGTTCCGGCCCGAAAATTCGGCATCCACCCCCATCCCGCGCAAAACGTCGAGAACCGGTTTTGACCAGAGGCGGAATTCATCGGAGGAAACCGTTTTCGATTCTCCCCCGCGGCGGGGCAGGATGAACGTGTAGTTAAGATTCCCGGCATCATGGTAAACCGCGCCGCCGCCCGACAGGCGCCGGATCACCGATATCCCCTCCTGCTGTGCATAGGCAAGGTCAACTTCGCGGCGGGCGTTCTGATGACGGCCAAGAATGACCGCCGGGGAATTCTGCCACAAAAGAAAGAGAGGCTCCTGTCCGGCCTCCGCCAGAAGAGCCTCTTCGGCCGCCATATTCCATGCGGGATCAAACGAGGGATTCTCGTAACAGATCATTCACTCACGTACTTTAAAACCGGGTGCCGCGCGGCGCGGGTCTCGTCGACCCGGCCGATCACCGTGGTGTAGGGAGCTCCCTTCACCTTGCCGGGATCCGTTTCGGCCTCGTCGGCAATCGTGTTCATCGCCGCCGCGATTTCGTCGAGCCGCTCTTTCGATTCGGTTTCGGTCGGTTCGAACATCATCGCCTCGTTCACGATCAGCGGAAAGTAGATGGTCGGCGGATGATAGCCGAAATCGATCAGCCGTTTGGCGATATCAAGCGTGCGGACGCCGTTTTTCGCCTGCCGCGCGTTGGTGGCGACAAACTCATGTTTGCAGATCACATCGAACGGGATCTCGTAACGGGCGGAAAGACGTTTCTTTAAGTAATTGGCATTGAGAACCGCGTGCTGCGCCACGGCGCGCAGACCGGCAAACCCGTTGAGTCTGATATAGGCGTATGCCTTCACGCAGACACCGAAGTTCCCGTAAAATGTTTTGATCTTGCCGATCGATTCCGGCAGGTCGCGGTTCAATGTATAAACATCTTCCTCTTCGTTCCATTCGATGACCGGTTTCGGCAGGAAAGGAGCGAGGAAATCTTTCACCCCGACCCCTCCGGCGCCGGGACCTCCGCCGCCGTGCGGGGTCGCGAACGTCTTATGCAGATTGACGTGGCAGACATCGAATCCCATATCGCCGGGACGGGCCACTCCCACGATCGCGTTCAGGTTGGCGCCGTCGTAGTAAAGGAGTCCCCCCGCTTCGTGTACAAGCCGGGAAATCTCCTCGATATTCTTCTCAAAAAGGCCGACCGTATTCGGGTTTGTGAGCATCAGGCCCGCGACATCGCCGCCGAGTTTCGATTTGAGATCTTCCAAATCGACCAGGCCGTCCGGCCCCGATTTGACTTCCCGCACCTGATACCCGACCGCCGCGGCGGTCGCGGGATTCGTTCCGTGTGCCGAATCGGGAACCAGCACAACGTTCCGCTGCGCATCGGCGCCGGTGCTCTTGTGATAGGCGCGGACAATCATCATTCCGCAAAGTTCGCCGTGCGCGCCGGCGGCCGGCTGCAGGGTAAACGCGTCCATGCCGGTCAGCTGCGCCAGATCGCGCTGAAGCTCATAGAGAAGCTTCAAGGCGCCCTGGACCGTCCAGGGGGACTGGTAAGGATGGATATCGGCAAAACCGGGAAGCAGGGCGGCCGCTTCGCAGATTTTCGGCGTGTATTTCATTGTGCAGCTGCCGAGGGGATAAGGGCCGTCGTCAACACCGAACGCCCGTTTCGAAAGCGCGGTAAAATGCCGGACGGCTTCCACCTCCGAGAGTTCGGGGATTCCAAGATCCGCCGTGCGGAGATGTTCCGCCGGAATCATTTCGGGCGCGGCATCGGCAGAAACTTCGGGTTCAGGAAAACGGAACCGATTGCTCCCCTTCACTTCTTTTTCGAATAAAAGCTTCATTCCTGTTCCTCCCCTTCCGCACTCTCTTTTTCGGCGGGAAACGCGTATTTGCTCATCGCCTCGACCAGTTCGTCCACCTCTTCGGCCGTACGCTTTTCGGTAAACGCAAAAAGGAGCGCGCCGGGCAGTTCATAGCCGCCGATGATCCCGTTTTCAAGGAGAAACTCGTTCGCCTCGGCGGGGTTATCGACACAAACCGCGAATTCCTGAAAGACCGGGGCGGTATAACGGATTTTGAACCCCGCCCGCCGAAACTTTTCCTGGGCGTAGCATGTCAGCTTGTGCGAAATCGCCGCCGCCTGTTTCAGCCCCGCCGGTCCGATAAAAGTTAAATACATCGCCGTGGCCAGCGCGCAAAGCGCCTGGTTCGAGCAGATATTCGAGTTCGCCTTTTCGCGGCGGATATGCTGTTCCCGCGCCTGAAGAGTGAGAACGAAGCAGCGGTTCCCGCGGTCGTCAACCGACTGGCCGACAAGGCGTCCCGGAATCTTGCGCAGAAGCTTTTCGGTCACCGCCATAAAACCGAGGTGAGGACCGCCGAAACTCATTCGATTTCCGAGCGACTGAGCGTCGCCGACAGCAATATCGGCGCCCCATTCGCCGGGGGATTTGAGCATCGCGAGCGAAAAAGGATCAACCGACATCACCACAAGCGCATTGGTCTTGGCCCGAACCAGCCGGACCAGTTCACCGACCGGTTCCAACGCGCCGTAGAAGTTCGGATAAGGGATCAGCGCCGCGGCAACATCGCTGTCCAGGAGGCTCTCGAACGCGGCCAAATCGATCACGCCCGACGGAGAACCGGCTGAGGCGCTTTCGGCAACCGGCACTTCAACCGTTTCGTAAAAACCGGCGATCCCCGCCGATTTCACAATTTCGGCGTATTCGGGATGGAGCGAAGCGGGAAGGAGAATTTTCCGCTTTTTCACCGTTTCGGCGGCGATCCGGCAGGCCGAGGAGAGTGCGCTCCCGCCGCAGTAGAGGGAGGCGTTCGCCACCGCCATTCCGGTCAGCCGGCAGATGAGCGTTTGATACTCAAAGATTCCCTGCAGAATCCCCTGACTGATTTCGGGCTGGTACGGAGTGTACGAAGTCGCGAATTCGGAACGCTGTAAAAGGTAATCCGCCGCCGCGGGAATGTAGTGGTCGTAACAGCCGGCGCCGAGAAAAACCGGCGCATCGCCCGCCGACCAGTTGTCCTGGGCAAGCTGTTCGAGCCGGGCACGGACACTCGGTTCCGTTTCGCCCGGCGTCTCATCCAAAACGCACTTCCGGCGGATTGACTCAGGAATGTCGGTAAAAAGATCGCCGAGCGAAGAAAGCCCGAGTTCCGCGAGCATTTCGGCAGCCTGGCTTTCGGTATTCGGAGTGTATTGCATCGAAAACAGAACCTTTAACTGGCACTGCCGAAAGGCGGCGCAAGATCATTGTTACGGGAAAAAGAGTTTTACAATGTTTCTTCTTCTTCGGGACAGAGAGGCGCATACGCTTCGGCGGAAAGCAGGTTCTCTTTCCCGGCGCCGTCGGTCTCGACCGCGAAAAGAAAACTCTCATAGGGAGCCTCATTGACCTTTTCGGGCGTGTCCAGGAGAGCCTCGTTCACTTCGACAACCTTGCCGGCGACAGGGCAGAAGACGGGGGAAACCGCTTTCACCGATTCCACCACGGCGGCTTCGGTCATTGGGGCAAACTCGGCGCCGATTTCGGGAAGTTCGACGAAGACGATATCGCCGAGATGATGCTGCGCATAGTCGGAAATGCCGATATACGCTTTGTTCCCTTCAAAACGGACCCACTCATGTTCTTTCGAATAAAAAAGCTCTTGCGGAATGTTCATCGTCAAACTCTCTTAAAGTAATGTTTGTTCTCAAAACCGCGGGGCGCGGCTCGTTCGATCTGTCCGGTGAAAGAAAGCCGCCTAGGTTTAAGCGTTCTTTTTGCTCTTGGTTTTTTTGCTGTAGAAGATTCCCTTTTTGACCTCTGCGGGAACCGAACGGCCGCGGATGATCACGTCGATCTTCGTCCCCGGCTCGGTGAATTCTTTCGGAAGAATCGCCAGCCCCATATTTTTGCCGAGCGTCGGGGCAAACATCCCGCTGGTCACCCAGCCGACCTCTTTCCCCTCAACGGCTACGGGGTACCCCTCACGCGGAATCCCGCGGCCGACCATCTCGAACTCAACCACTTTGCGGGTCAGCGCACCCTCTTTTTGCGCCGCGAGCGCGGCTTTGCCGTGGAAGCCGGCTTCCTTTTCAGGCCGGATAAAGAAACCGAGTCCGGCTTCAACCGGAGAAATTTCTTTGGTGATCTCGTGCCCGTACAGGGGAAGCTTCGCCTCGAAACGAAGGGTGTCTCGCGCGCCGAGTCCGATCGGAGCAATATCGTCTTTCCCCGCGTCGAGGATGGCGTCCCAAAGGGCGGGCCCCTCTTTGGCGTTAATGTAAATCTCGAACCCGTCTTCGCCGGTATAGCCGGTGCGCGAAACGATCGCTTCGCTGCCGACCAGTTTGACATTGGCGGCAAAATGGAAAAATTTGATCGTCGAAAGATCGTAATCGGTGATCCGCTGAAGGACTTCCTGCGCTTTCGGCCCCTGTACCGCCAGCTGAGCGATCTCGCTGGAAATGTTTTCGACCGTAAGGCCTTCGGGCGCATGCTGGCAGAACCAATCGAAATCTTTTTCGACATTGGCGGCGTTAACGACAATGAAATACTCGTCTTCGGCAATTTGATAGACGATCAGATCGTCAACCGTGCCGCCATCGTCGTAGCAGATCGGCGAGTAGATTGCCTGACCGGTTCCGATACGATCGAGATCGTTGGCAATGATCGACTGGACAAACCCGCGCGCTTCTTCCCCCTTCACCAAAATCTCCCCCATATGGGAAACGTCAAAAAGGCCGGCGTTCTCGCGAACTCTCTTGTGTTCTTTCAAAATTCCCTCGTACTGAACGGGAAGCGCCCAGCCTCCGAAGTCGATCATTTTCCCCCCGGCGGCGATCTCTTTTTCGTAGAACGGAGTTCGTTTCAGTTCTGACATAGTCTCGTCCCTCAAAACGGATAACAAAAACGGTACCGGCCGGACTCCGCAAAGCGGAACCGGTCGGGTTCAATACCCTTTCTAAGGTCCTTTCGGATCTTAAACAATTTGCCTATTTTACCTAACCTTGTTATTATATCAAGTTCTTTCGGTAAAAAAGCACCCAGTTTTATTATAGGTTCAGGGGGGCGATTTTCAAGAAAAAAAGTTTTTTTCGCGGAAAAAGGAGGAGAAAAACGGCCGCTCTCCAGAAAAAAACCCGGCAGCGCTGCCGCTGCCGGGTTCATTCGAGTTTTTTGACCCGTCGGGGAAACCCCGGAGGCGGAGGACAAGGGACTCGAACCCTCAACCGGCAAGCCGGCGCCTGATTTCGAGTCAGGTTGCTAACCAATTCGCGTATCCTCCAAAGAGTGCCCCCATTATACCGAAAAGAGGACGGGATGTAAGGGGGGCTCAGCGGCTCAGCCAGGCACGCAGTCTTTCGGCTCCTTCGGCCAGTGTCACACGCGGAACGTAGTTCAGGTCGCGGCGCGCCTTCTCGATGCTGAACCAATAAGACTGGGCAAGCTGCGTCGCTAAAAAACGGGTCATCGGCGGTTCGGTGTTCGGGCAACAGAGGGCGTAACCCCATTCCAAAAGGGCGCCGAACCGATAGGCGCACCGAAACGAAAGGCGCTTTCGGACCGGGGGAAGCCCCGCCATCTCCAAAATCCGATTGATCCACTCCCAGCAGTCGACCGGTTCCCCCTGAGAAATGAAATAGGCGTTCCCCGGCACCGGCGAACCGGGCGCAAGGGCATCGAGCGCCAGCAGGTGCGCTTCGGCAGCGTTGTCGATGAACGTGGTGTCGATCAGGTTCGCCCCGTCGCCGACCTGACGGAGCGTACCTTTCCTGGCTTTCTCGATCACGCGGGGAATCAGCTGCCGGTCCCCCGGCCCCCAGATCAGCCGGGGGCGAATCGCGCAGGTCAGAAACGAGGCGCTGTTTGCGCCGAGAACCATCTCTTCGGCCAGCCGTTTGGTGAGTGCGTACGTCGAAAGCGACCTGCACGGATAGGGAAGCGTTTCATCGGCCCCTTCAAGCGGAACACCGCCGTCAACCGCGCTTGGACTGCTTGTAAAGACGAACCGGGGAACCCCTTCGGCGCGGCAGGCATCGAGCAAATTCCGCGTCCCCTGAACATTTGTCTGAAAGAAGGGCCGCTTATTCGGTTCGACCCCCTCTTTGGCGGCGGTGTGGATAACCGCATCAACCCCGCGGCACGCTTTCCGAACCGTGTCAAAATCGGCGACATCCCCCTGCACGAACTCGACCGACCCGTTTTCGGCGAAAGGAGTCTTGCGGCGCGCAAGAATCCGGACAGCGTCCCCCCGTTCAAGAAGGCGCAGGGCGATATGCGAACCGAGAAATCCGGTTCCTCCGGTTACCAGAACTTTGATCATCTGCGTTGAGAAATCTGCTGACCCCATCCGCTTTCCGAACAGGGGAAAGCCCCCCTTGTTCCCAAACGGAAAAGGGCTCTTTCGTCATAACCCCTTCATTATAAAAGCCCCAAGAGTGAAAAATCAAGGGGAAAAATCGGAATCGGGCAAAGGGCTCATTCACAGATCTTCTCAAAATCGAATTATCTGGGAAAATGACCGTAACGATACGGGGGTGAATGACTCCGCCCTCTCCCCGTTCCCGATCACCCCGGCAAAGGAACAGCCGCATATGGACAAACAAGAACCGACACCCGAAGGGTTCCCCCCCGAACAAACCGGCGAGATTCAGATCCGCGTCCGTTTTTCCGAAACCGATAAAATGGGGATCACCTGGCACGGAAACTACTTCTCGTGGTTCGAGATGGGGCGGACCGAGCTGCTGCGCAAAGAGGGAATCGCGTACAAAGATCTGGAAGAGAGCGGCGTCATGTTCGCCGTTGTCTCGGCGGAATGTTCATACAAGCTCCCGGCGCTGTACGATGACCTCCTTACGCTCAAAACGCGCGTGGTCCGCGTGACCCCGATCCGGATCGAACACGAATACCGTCTCTATCGCGGCGACGTTCTCCTGGCTGTCGGCAAAACCACCCTTGCCTCGGTCGACCGTGAGGGAAAGATCAGGCCGATCCCCGAAAATCTTGTAAAACTGTTCAAAAAGAGGGAAGAACAGGCCCGCTGAAAAGAGTTCCGGCACTTCCCGCAAAAACGAAAGGCGCCGAGACACTTTCCTTTTCGTCATTCGAAAAACCGGCCCGCGGTCAGAAATCGTACCAGAAGCCGAGTCCAAGTTTCTTCTGGTAGGTGTCGTGGAACTGGTATTGGTCGTCGCACCCGCAGTAGAACTCGGCGCCGATCCGGAAAAGGCCGTTATCCGACTTGCGCCACTGCCAGCCGATCTGGGAATTGACGTAACCGCCGAAATCAAGCTCCTGGAAAAGATGACCGTGAACGGCGGCAAAAGGAGCGCCGCGCCAGGCTCGTTCCACGGAATAGACCGGACTGAATTCGGCACCCATCTGAAATTCCCACGGGGAAGTCGTCTCGCCCGCGTTAAACGCCCAGCCTGCCTCGCCGTAAAGGCGCAGCGCCGAAGTCGGTTTAAAGGCAATTCCCAGAAAGATCTCGTCCCGTACGTAATGAACCTTTTCCCGGAAATGGTCGAGCAGGTAGTTGTCCCCCAAGTGGGAGCTGACATGGTAGTAACCGGTCTTGAGCTGCCAGAACCTTGTGCCGTAGGTGATCGGAAGCCCGGCACGGTAATCGGTCGCCGCCAGATTGCGCCGCCGCTCAAAGTCGAGACGCAGCAGCGCCGCCCCTTCCATATCGATCTGAAACCCTTCCGGCTGAACCGCGTCTTCGGTGCCGTATCGGAAAAGGGGAACCCGCCCCCCCAGCGAAATATCCCAGAGCCAGCCGTAATCAGAATCCCGGGTAAATATCGACTGGAGCCGGGACTCTTTGCGCCCGGCCAAATAGGCCGGGTAGAGAGTTCCTTGGGGAAGGAGCTGGGGGGTCCATCGAACCGGCCCGGTGTAGAAACCGCCGGCAAACGGCTCTTCCTGCCACTCGGAATAAGAGTTCACAAAACCGGCGGAGCCGGTGCTCCATACCGGCGAAGGCCTTCCCGGCACGTAAGCCCCGGACCAATCGGCTGACCAGCCGGCAGCCTGGCCGCCGCCGAACGAAGAACTGCTCGCCCAACCGCTGTCCCCTTCGGCTCCGGACGCCCAATAGAGAGCGGCCGGATCGGCGCCCGCTTGGGCAAAAAGACGCACCGATCCCAAAAGGACCAGGACGAAGAAGAACGGTTTGAGAGATAATGGGCTGCGAAACACCGTGCCGGCACTCCTGAGGGAGAAAATTCAGAGGGAATCGTACTCTTTTACCGGGGAAAAAAGAAGATCAATTCCCTCCCGCCGCATTCAAATTCGGGGTGGTTTTCTTTCGGAAAAAGCTTTAAAATCGCGCCGGTTTTTCGGCGGTACCGTGGCCGTTTCCCGCCGAGCCGTCCGGGGCTGCAACCGCTGCGGTCGTCACAGAACATTCAGAAAGAAGATCCTCCCCTTTTACGGAAATGATTTCCCGCGGTTTTGTTTTTCGAACTCTCTTCCTCCTCTCGGCGCTGGCCTTCCTGCCGGCGGCGAACAGTCTCTTTTCGGAAGAGCCCGGCACTCCGTCCGGAAATCAATTCTTTCTGACCTCGCAGGAAAAGCTCTACGAAGGAGTGCCGGAAGACCGCGGCGACTCGTGGCTCATCAAGCCGCCGGGCCAGTCGGGCGGACTTCTCATCTCGAAACTCGATATTCTCTTCATCGGGGATACCCGCGAGTCGGTCTTTGAATTTCGGAAGAGCCGCCTTCCCGCCGGGAACTATGCCGCAGTCTCGAAACTCGCCGAATGGGGAACGCGGAACCAGCTTTCCGAACAGGCGCTCCGTCTTCTCGAAGAGACCGCCGCCGAGGCCGATCCGGAGACCCGGATCGTTCTCCGGCGCCAAATCGAACGGATCGGGTATGTTGAACGTCTGAAAAAGGAAGCGGAAGACCGGCTCAGCGAACCGGAAAGCGGCCAGAACGCCCGGCCGGCGAAAGATCCGGAACAGGTCCGTCTCGAAGAGTTCGGCCGCCAGGTTCCCCTCTCGGTGCAAGACGCCTACGCCCGAAAAATCCAGCCGCTCCTTCTGCGCCGGTGCGCCGCTGCCGGCTGCCACGATGCCGAAACACCGGAAAACGGATTCATGCTGGTCAAACCGCAGCGGCGTACCGCCCGTTACGGAAACCTGGCGAACCTCGAACAGATTCTGCGTCGGACCGATTTCACGGTGCCGGCGTCGAGCCGGATCTTAAACCATCCGGAGATCATCGACCAATACGGCCAGCAGGTCTACCCTTTCGGCAGCGACACGAACAGCCTGAAAGATTACAAGCTCTTTTCGGAATGGGTTCTTTCACTCGGAAAGAAGATCAGCAAACCGATTCGATTTACGGAACCGATGACCGGGGCATACGCCGCTTCAGCCGGGAACGAAAAAGAGACCCGTCAAGAAGATGTGCCGGCCGGTCCGGCGGCGCAGCCGGCGGGTTTCGAGTCGCGCTATGCGCGAACGCCCCAACCGGCGCCGGCCGGCGCGCCGCGGCCCCTCGATTTAACCGAACCGTCCGATGAAACCGCCCCGCCGGCGGGGCCGAAATACAGGCGCCTTCCCGCGCCGGCCGAGTTCCCTTCCCTTTCGGTCATCGAGGAACCGACGATTCGCGACGAATTCGACCCCGAACCGTTCAACTCAAAATACCATCCGGAAGGCAAGCCTTCGGCCGCCGAAAACACGCCTCTGGAATGACCCGCGCCCCCGCGAGGGGGGGCCGGATTCCCCTCCTGCGGCTGTCTTTCGGCGCTATTGCTGCTGGGCAGGACGCGGAGGAAGATCCCCCTGCATCAGGCTTTGGTTCGGCAGATCGCTCATATTGCTTGTATTATAAGCGTTCCCCACCGCGTTTTCGCTCAAAGCCTGTTCCTGCGGCGTATAAGGTTCGCCGAACATCGCGCCGTTGTTCGGGATCGGCTGCGCCCCCGAAATGTAGCTGCCGTCCATCGGCATCGGCTGGCTGACATTCTGGAACGGCTGGTCCGGGAAGGTCATCTCGGGCATCACCATCTGGCTGTTCATCTGGCCGGGGAACGGTGTCGTCGAAAGGTTCCCTTTCCCGTCGTCCCAAACCATACTCCCTTCGGTAATCCGGATCTCTTTCCCGGAACTGTCGGTGATGGTGGTCTGATAACCGCCGGGAATCCCGCCGGGCGCGGTCATCTGCTGTTCTTTTTGGAGGCGCTCCATCTGTTCCCGCTGCGCCTGCGCGTATTTTGCCTGCTGAAGTTCATATTCGTAGGCGCGCATATGCTCTTCGTATTCCTGCTTGCTCATCCAGATCGGACGTTTCGGCGGCGGGGAGGGGAGCGGAGGAGCCTGCGTCTGCTGCTGATTGGCGTAGGCGGGAGCACTGCCGGCATTCGAGTAGTCGGGGAGCGGATTGCCGTTCCGGTCCTTGCCGGTAAAGACCCCGAACCCGAACTGGAAAATCGGGTTGACCGAAAACTGATGCGGATCGGTCAGCTGGGGATGACCGGCAGAACGGCTTTCGCGCACAGCTTCCTGCGCCGCCTGTCCCGAACCGGGCGCCGAAGCGGACTGGTTCACCGAAGCGGTCTTATCGACCACGGAATCGCGGGTGTCGCGGCCGGCCAGTTTTCGTTCTTCTCCCGATTCGCTGTCAGACCAGGCCTTGATCTCCTCTCCTTCACGGGAAGGCGGCGTTGAAAAATCGGCGGTCTGCTTCTTTTCCGAAACGGGGGCAAACGAGACCGTCTGCGGAAGAGTATCGACCCAGCTGGTTTCGTTGCCGTTCAGATTAACCGTACTGACCGTGCGCAGATAGAACGGCTGGCTGTCGCTGCCGTCCGAAGAGAACCAGTAGCCCGAACCGTTCAGGTTCAGTTCGGCGGCCTCCGGGGTAACCGGAGTCCACGGTCCGTCGGGGGTCGGCGCCCGCTCGATACTGACTTTTCCCTCCGATTCGGGCTGGCCGCATTCGCTGGGGCGGAACCAGGTGATCGAAAGGGCCGGTTCCCCTTTTGAGGTCCCCCGCTGAATCCATCGGATCTTGCCCGGATAGGGGATTTCGGCCGTTGAGTTGGCGCCGGGACTGAACGGGTCGGCGGGCTGCGCCGCCGATCCCATCTCGTCGAGACGCGAGGTCAGCGCATCGCTCCCGTCGGCGGAAGTCTGCTGGATCGTGCTGCTGCTCTGGGTCAGATTCAAAAGCTCCTGAGCCATCCGGTCTCCGCCGTTTTCGGCCGGGGAAGCCGACGAGACGCCGCTGCCGGTATCGATCATAAACTTCTGCGCTCTGGTGGCGGAATCGGTTCCGTCCTGGTGGACCAGATGGAGCGCAAACCAGTATTCCCCGTCCTTCGGGGCCTCGAACTGGAAATTGTCCCCTTCGGCGGCAGGCCGGGGCGCGCCGTACTCATGCCAGTTTTCGCCGCGGTCGTCGGAATAGAGAAGCCCCTTCGAAATCACTCCGTTCGCATCGTACGAAGAGGCGGGGAACGGAATCGAAATATTCCGCCGATTCAGCTGTACCGGCGGGACCTGCGGGATCACAATGTTGACCTTCTGAACCCCTTCCTCTCCGGAACCCTCTTCGAGAGAACGAAGGGCGATCGGCGCGGGAGCGTACTGAAAAAAGACCGCACTTTTATTGCTGAATTCTGACCGTTCGTTTATAATGGGGCTTTGGGCGGCGGCGTTGTTTAACTGCGTTGCGGCCGAAAGGCAAAAGAAGAGCGGGAAAGCATAAAGCCACCCTTCCCTTTTTTTCAATCCCTTGAATCCAATCCGTCTTTCCATAACGATGGCTCCTTGTGCCGGACGGGGCTGCCGTCCGATAAATAGAGAGTGTTCTTCGTAGGAATCGGATTGACGTTTACCGAACCTGACTGTTATTTTAAAATTTCCCAATGTAACAGTCGTTCCGAAGGAGATAAAAAAAGCGGTTGTTCCGTTTGTACCAATTATAAGGATTTCGCTCGATGCCTCGCCGCATTCTGAACCGTCTTCAGATCTTTCTTTCGGGCTTCCGGGCCGCTCTCCCCCCTCAAATCCGCTCCGTACGGCTTCGCTGGCGCCGTCCGCAGCCCGGCTTGCCTCTTTTCGTCCTTTTCCCCCTCTTTGCCGCCCGCCAGCTCGATGCTTCCAAAATCACTGAACTGCTTCTCTGGATCTTCGCGTTCGTTGCCTATGTTGTTCTTGGGGTCGTGATTTTGATGCGGATCAGCCGCAGCATCAAAGGAGAGCGTTCCCGGGACTCCTATGGGGGGGACGCCGAGCTGTTCCGCGAACTTTACCGCAAAAAACTGATTTCCGACAAAGAGTACAAAACCATTCAGACCCGCCTGCGTGACCAGCTGGTCAAAGAAGTCCTCAGCAGTCCGGCCGCCGATCCCCGTCAAAAGAACCGGTTCGCCTCCTCCGAACCCGACGAAACCGAGAAACTTCTCCGCCTGCAGGCTCTTCTGCGCGAAACCCCCTCGCACCGGCGCTGACTTCCCGGGATTTGTGACGGTTCTTCCTTTTCTGCCGGTCGGAAAGGATAAAAGAGAGCGGGGGCTCCTCCTCCCTTTCCGGGCGGGAAAAAGCCGATAAAGAGGCGGGCGGGGTGCGCTTTTCTTTTTTTCCCGCATCTTATCGCGGGAAAAAACCGCCTGAGCGCACCCATGTTTTCCGGCAAAAGTTTCACGAGAGATCATGTCCTCCGGGCAAGACTTACCCCCAACCCGTTACGGCAGCTACCCGCCGCGGAAATTCTGTTCCTTCTGCGGTAAAGGGGGAAGCGAGACCGGTACGCTTGTCGAAGGGCGGAACAACAACCATATCTGCCGCGACTGTGCCGAACAGGCCCTGGCGGCGATCCGCCGCGAACAGAACCGAAAATTCGGTCACCGGATCGCCTGGCAGGTCCCCTCGCCGCGCCAGATTGTGGAAAGTCTCAACGAGTACGTGGTCGGCCAGTCTCATGCCAAAAAAGTTCTGGCTGTCGCGGTACACAACCACTACAAAAGACAGCTCTTCTCGACACCTCCCGGCGCGGTTCAGCTCGACAAGTCGAACATTCTCCTCCTCGGACCGACCGGTTCGGGAAAAACCCTCCTCGCGCAGACGCTGGCCAAAATCATCGACGTCCCGTTTGCGATCGGCGACGCCACCACCCTGACCGAGGCGGGTTATGTGGGTGAAGATGTTGAAAACCTCCTTCTCAAACTGATCGGCGCCGCCGACAACGATATCGCGATTGCCGAACGGGGAATCATCTACATTGACGAGATCGACAAGATCGGCAAACGGAACCAGAATGTCTCGATCACCCGCGACGTTTCGGGGGAAGGCGTTCAGCAGGCTCTCCTGAAGATGCTCGAAGGGACCATTGCCAACGTTCCGGCGCACGGGGGGCGGAAACACCCCGAACAGCAGTATCTGCAGATCGATACCTCGCAGATTCTTTTCATTTGCGGGGGGACCTTCGTCGGGCTCGAAGAGATTATCAAGCGCCGGGTCGGCAAAACGCAAATCGGGTTTGCCGCTCAGGAACCCGGAACACTCAAACGGGAGGAAAGTCTTCTGCCGCAGGTTACCGCCGAAGATCTGTACGAGTTCGGAATGATCCCCGAACTTGTCGGCCGCCTGCCGGTCCTCAGCACACTCGACCCGTTAGAGGAAGAGACACTGGTGCGCGTTCTGCGCGAACCGCGCAACGCGCTGGTCAAGCAGTATAAACGTCTCTTTATGATGGAAGACGCGCATATCGAATTTACCGAAGAGGCGCTCCGCGCCCTCGCCCGCCAGGCGCTCGAACGGAAAACCGGTGCCCGCGGGCTCCGTTCGATCACCGAAACGCTCCTGCTCGACGCGATGTTCCAGCTCCCCGACCAGATCAAGGGATGCCGCTACATCATCACCAAAGAGATGGTCGAGGGGAAAGAGCCGGTTCGTCCCCTTCCCTACAGTACGCTGATGAACCGGATCGCCTAGGAGGGGAACAGGAGCCGCCGCGTCCGGCGTTCTTCGCCTTTACCCTGCCGCCGGTGCGTGCTATAATAGCCGGCGATTGGGGAATGGACCTCCAAAAACAGCTCAAACGGATTTTCGCGGACCGCTTCGGCCCGGAAATCTTTCAGCGATAAGAAAGAATCGGAAAAAAGAGTGAACAAAGCCCGCATTCGCGCCATCGCCAGCCACATTCCGAGCGGCCGTCTGACAAACGACGAATTAATCCGCCGCTTCACGGGATGGACCGCTGAAAAGATGGAAAGGAAACTCGGCATTGTCAGCCGCCCGATCATCGAAGAGGGAAAAACCTCTGTCGATATGGCGGTTTCGGCGGGGGAGAATCTCTTCCGCAGCGGCGTTTGTGCCCCGAAGGATATCGATTTTCTTGTCCTTTGCACTCAGACCCCCGACTATTTCCTCCCCTCCTCGTCCTGTATCATTCAGGAGCGGCTCGGTATTCCGAAATCGTGCGGCGCCTTCGATTTTAATCTGGGGTGCAGCGGTTACGTTTACGGACTGGGAATCGCCAAAGGCCTTCTCGAAACAGGGCTGGCCAGGAATCTGCTCCTGATCACAAGCGAAGCCTATTCCCGCTACATCAATCCCGATGACCGGGTCAGCCGTCCTCTCTTCGGCGACGCCGCCACCGCGACGCTCATTTCCGCCGACGCGCCCGAATCGGCCCTCCCGATCGGTCCGTTCCGGTTCGGCACCGACGGCAGCGGCGCCGACCTTCTGATCGTCAGGGCCGGCGCCCAGCGCATGCCTGCCAGCGCGGCCACCAAAGAGCCGAAAATCGACATCCGCGGGAACTACCATTCCGATGAGCAGATTCAAATGAGCGGGCCGGGCATCTTCAACTTTGCCATCGACGAGGTTCCCCCCCTCATCACCGCCATCCAAAAAGACTGCGCCGATCTCGCAAAACCGATCGACAGCTACATCTTTCACCAGGCGAACAACTACATGCTCGCCCGCCTGCGGGAACTCTGCGGCTTGGAGAACCAGCGTTACTACGTCAATATGCGCGAGCGGGGGAACACCGTCTCGAGCAGCATTCCGATCGCCATGGGGGACGCGTTCCGGGAAGGCTTTCTCCATCGGGGTGAATCGGCCGTCCTGGTCGGTTTCGGCGTCGGCCTCTCCTGGGGAGCGTGCCGCGTCGAGCTGGACAATGACTTTGTCCTAATCAACTGAAAGAAGACCGGATCATCCCGTAAAAGGGCCTTGCGCAAAACCGCGTGCCGAAAGGAAAAGCATCTCCTTTCGGCACGCGGTTTTCATGTTTTCCGGCAAGAGGCGCGGCGGAAACCGGCGGGGCGCCTCCTGAACCCGAAATCAGTTATCCCACTTATAGAAACCGGGAAGCGGAACGGAATTCTCGTAAATGAACTGCCCCTCTTCAGGCTGTGCCGGAGGAACCGTATCGGGATGAATCGGAGGATCCTGATCCCATGAAGTCACACTCTCGGGCGGGAATTCGGCTTTGCCGTTGGTAATGACATCGTCCCACTGGAGCTCCTGTCCCGAGTAGGCGGCGAGCATCCCGAAGACCGCGGTCATCGACGAATGGGCGGCATGCCAGCCGTCGTTATGCGGAGTCCCCTCGCGGGTCCATTTCACGAGCATCTCCTGCTCGATCTCGTACGATTTCGGGGCGGGATTGTAGATATACGTAACCTCGCCCTGATAGCGCCAGATCGGATTCCCTTTGTAGTCGTCGAGCCAGCCCGCGCCGCCGATTCCTTTGGTGCCGTAGACGATTTCGCCGATCATCGGCCATGTGCCCTCCTGCTGGCGGCTCTGGCTGTACATCTGGCTGCCGTCGGCATAGGTGTACTCGCAGAAGAAATGGTCGAACCGGTACCCGGATTCACGGCAGAACGGGAACCGGCGCACCTGGCGCCCTCCCATCGCGTTGACTTTCACCGGATGGGCGAGCGGGCCTTTGAAATCCCCCTGGCAGTGCATCCAGTTGCCGATATCAATGTTATGGCAATGCTGTTCGCAAATGTTGTCGCCGCTCAGCCAGGGGAAATGATACCAGTTGCGGATCTGGTATTTCATTTCGGTATCGCCCGCCTGACGGGGCCGTTCCCAAATGCCGGTACTGTTCCAGTAGACACGTGTGTTTAAGACCTCTCCGATCGCGCCGCCGGCGATCTGCTCGATCAGTTCCTGGTACTCCGGCTGGTAGTGCCGCTGATACCCGACCACCACGGTAAGCCCTTTTTGATCGGCGATCTCGTTCGATTCGAGGAGCGAACGGTAACCGGGCGCGTCGACACAGCACGGCTTTTCCATAAAGATACTCTTCCCCTTTTCGACCGCGTAACGGTAGTGTACCGGACGGAACGCCGGGGTCGTCACGATCAAGACCTGATCGCAAAGGTCTATGACCTTTTTGTAGGCGTCGAATCCGCTGAAAAGATGGTCGTCGTCGACCGCGAAACGGGGATCTTCCAGCGACTCGAACGCCTCTTTGGCGTTGCGCACGTTCTCTTCAAAAACATCGGCCAGCGCAATCACCTTGCAGTTGTCCTGAACCGAAAGACGGTTCGCCATCACCCCGCGGCCGCGGCCGCCGCAGCCGATCAGCCCGACGGTCAGAAGGTCGGTTCCCGCGGCGTGAGCGCCGCGCGCGACCGAAACCGCCGCGGCGGCAAGTCCAAGTTTACCCGAAGATTCAAGAAACGCGCGTCTTTTCATTTTTACCTCTGATACTGTTTGGGAAGCGGGGAAAACCGGTCACGGCAAAAACGCCTTTCCGCCATATTGGGACTGCCGCCGGGACCGGAATCCTTCGCGGAACAAAACAACTCCGCCCATTTTAAAACAGGAAAAAGAAAAAATCAAGAATCCGCACCGGGCAGACGTTTCGGGAACAGAGGAGGCTCTTTACCGGGACGTTATCGGATGCCGGAATCGGAATAGAGCGCATCGAGCATGTAAAGGCCGTGCGCCGGCGCTGTCGGACCGGCCAAATCCCTCGATTTCGACTCGATGATCTGTTTCATCCGGGCCGGTTCCTCAAAACCGGGACGGCGGCTGCCGAAATGCGCGAGCGTGCCGGCAATCGCGCGCACCATGTTGTAAAGGAATCCGTCGGCCTCGACTTCGATCGAGATGATCTCCGGCTCGGCGATCCCCTCTTTCCTCCGCTGCGCCCAAATCGAGGGGACGGCGTGCCGGGCAAGATCGGCCGCGTAAATTGTCCGCACGCTCGTTGAGCGGGGGGAACCGGCCGTCTGAAAAGAGGCAAAATCGTGTGTTCCCAAAAGAAAACGCGCGGCTTCCCGCATCCGGGAAAAATCGAGCCGCTGCCGTGTAAACCAAACGCGGTCTTTCAAAAAAGGAAAAGGGGGACGCGCATCGGAAAGGAGATACCGATACCGTTTCCGCGCCACATCGGCGATCGGATGAAATTCGGACGGAACTTCGCCGGCGCTAAGGATTCGAATTTCGGGGGGAAGATTGGCATTGAGAGCCAGAAGAAGCTTTTCGGCAGGAATCCCGGAACAGGTGCGGAAAGTGGCGACCTGGCGGAGCGCCGAGACACCGGCATCGGTCCGGCCGCAACCCAGAACAACACTCGGCTCGCCGGTGACGGCACGGACCGCGTTTTCGATTTCTCCCTGAACGGTACGCGTGCCGGGCTGACTCGGCTGAACCTGCCACCCCGAAAAGGGGAGCCCGTCGAAACAGATTTCCAGTTTCAGCGTTCTCCGCTTTTCGGCGTTTTCTTCGGGACGGAAAGAATCTTCCGCCGCCGGACGGCGGACTACAGATTCTTCTGGATCCATTCGGCAATCTGAACGGCGTTTGTGGCCGCGCCCTTGCGCAGGTTGTCGCTCACACACCAGAAAACGAGCCCGTTCGGATTGGTCAGGTCTTTGCGGATACGGCCGACGTAGACCTCGTCGGTATCGTGGCAGTTGAACGGCATCGGATAAACCTTCTTCGAAAGGTCGTCCATCACGATGACGCCGGGCATCGCGGCGAACAGCTCTTTGGCCTTTTCGACCGAGATCGGCTTTTCGGTCTCAACGCAGATGCTCTCGCTGTGACAATTCGAAACCGGAACGCGTACCGCCGTCGGGCAGACCATAATCGAATCGTCGCCGAGAATTTTCCGTGTTTCATACAAGAGCTTCAGCTCTTCGGACGTATAGCCGTCATGCTTTTCGCTGCCGATCTGCGGAATGCAGTTGAACCCGATCGGATAGGGGAACGTTTCGTTTTGGTACTCTTTCCCCTCGAGAGCCGCACGGGTTCCGTTTTCGAGATCGCGGGTTCCGGCAAGCCCGGCGCCGCTGGTCGCCTGATAGGTGCTGACCACCACGCGTTTGACCTTCCCGTAATCGTGCAGCGGCTTGAGCGCGACAACCATCTGTGTGGTCGAGCAGTTCGGGCTCGAAATGACTCCCTGATGCTTACGGATATCTTCGGCGTTCACCTCGGGAATGACAAGCGGTACCTTCGGATCCATGCGCCAGTAACCGCTTTCGTCGACCACAACGCAGCCCCGTTCGGTCGCCCACGGAACGAAATCGCGGGCGGTTTCGTCGGGAGTACTTCCAATGACCAGCTGAACCCCCTCAAAAACTTCCGGTTTGAGTTCCTCAACAATGATCTCTTCGCCGTTGAAAGGGATCGCCTTTCCGGCACTCCGAGCCGAGGCCACGAACTTCATTTTTTTGTAGGGGAATTTCCGTTCCTCCATCAGCCTGCGCATAATCGAACCCACGGCGCCGGTTGCGCCGACAACAGCTACAGAATCAAACACGGTAAACTCCTTCCAGTGGTCGTGGCGCCGACGGTTCGGACCGGCCGAAAACTCCGGCGGCACCGGATAAAACAGGAATGAGAGTCAAAAACTCTCGGTACCCCCATATCATACAAAAAAAGGCGGTCTCAAAAAGGGGTAGGCAACGGGAATCTCCCCTTCTTTTTCGCGCAAAACGCCGGGGAACCCGGCAGAATAGCCGCCCGCCGAACCGGTCCCGCAAGGGATGCCCGGTCAGCGGTAATCGAGTTCATCGACGATCGGCAGATCCGAAATCGACTGAATCCCCAGGATTTTGAGAAGGCGGGGAGTCGTGCGGTAAACCGGGGGGGCGTCCGGCTGGTCGGATTTCTCCAGCTCGATCAGATCCCGTTTGAGAAGTCCGGGCAGGATCGACTTGGCTTGCGGCCGGACCTCCGCAATCTCGGCGGCAGTGATCGGCTGACGATACGCGATGAGCGCCAAAATGTCGATCGCCGCCTGCGAAAGCTGCGCCCGCCGCGGTTTGCCGAAAAAGCGTTCCCGGACCGGCTCAAATTCCGGCCGGAGTTCCAGACAGAACCCCTCGCCCCGCTCAACAACACGGAAAGGAGCTCCGGTCTTCGCGTAACGGAGATTGAGCTCGTCGATCGACCGCATCGCGTCTTCCCGTGTCACATTCCGCATCAGCGAAATCGCCTTGTCGATGTCGAGCGGTTTGTTTTCCCGATTGCCGACAAAGAGCATCGCCTCTAAGATCGACGTCGGGCTGATACTCACATCGGGGGACGTTTCGCCGGCTTCCGTTTCGGGGGAGATCCCCTTCTCGTACTGTTCGCCGAGCGAAAAGAGCGTGTCGGCATCATTTTGGCGGATCAGGTTGTCGAGGTCTTCCAGCCGCGCCTGTTCCTCTTCCTGCTGAACAAACTCATCGAACGAGAGTGTCTCCGTGCCGTCATCTTCCCCGTCCGGCTCTTCAGCGTCATCCCCAGGGTGCGCCTCGGAATCGCCCGGCGGGCGTTCCTCCGCGTCCCGGTCCGATTCGTCAGAGGGGTCCTCCCCTTCGTTCGGAGACTCTTCCCCCTCCTGCCGGGGGGCATCAAAAAAGGAAAGAAACGAGCGTTGCGGCCGGGCGGTGTTCTCTTCGATCGGAGAACGGGAAGGCGGGGTTTCCGGTTCGGGCACGGGGTTTGCCTCGTCGCGCGCCGGAAAGTGAATCGTTTTGCCGTCGAACTGGGCGTTCTGTTCCCGCGAAAAGGGGATCGTCTCCCCGTCGCCTTCGCCGCGCGCGGACTCGTCGTTCATTTCCCCCCTCGGCTTTCTACCGGCTCAGCGTCAGCAGAGCGGGAACCGTCGTGATTTTGAGCGAGGGGATCGTGACAAGTCCGTCGGCATCGGCGGTAACCGTTCCCTCTTCACCGGCAAAGTTCCAGCGGACATTGTCGCCCGGAGCTACTTTAAACTGCTGAAGACGGCGCAGCGAAAGATCGGCGGTCGACTCGGCGGGGGGTGTAAACAGCGCCGAACCAAGCTCTTCGGCGTCGGTCAGACGGAGCGCGATCTCGAACCGATCGGGCGTATCGGTGTAAACCGTCCACCGGAAATAGGCATTGACCTGACCCGGCAGGACCGCCTGTTCCTGATCCGGCCACGGCAAAGGCGTGTCGCTCGAGGCTCCGGTAAAGACAGGATACGCTTCATTCTTTCGGATCGAGGTCCAGTCGATCGTATCGATCAGGTCGTTGACCTTATTGATTTTTTCATGGCTGTTTTCATGCCCGAAATTCCCCCAGTACCCGATGATCGCGTATTTTTTCGCGGCCATGCCGGTATAGAGCAGCTCGTGGCCGACCGACCAGACGTCGTCGGTGCCCGAATAGTCGATGCAGATCGGCGGGTCGGGGAGCTTCACCCCGGCGGGTATTTCATACGGAGGAAGCCCGATTCGGTTCGCCGCGTGCAGAACCCCTGCCGGCACATTCGCCTTGATCGCCGCGAAGATGTCGCCGTGGCGCAGTCCGATTCCGAGTGTGCCGCTCCCCCCCATCGAGTTGCCGCAGAGGTAGACGCGGTTCGGGTCAATGTCGTAATTCTCCAGAACCCAGTGAATCGTGGCCATCACACGCTTTTCGACCGGCTGCAGATCAAAACCGCTGTTCCGCTTGTTCTCGGGAATATCCAGACGCGGGTTCACTCCGCCCCACCACCAGTCGTCATCTTTGTGGGCCAAACAGTCGAGATGCAGCGAATAGAACGTGTCGGGCATATGGTAGACATCGCAGCCGTCCGGTTTGAACGCGCTGGAGAGCGATTCATCGATTCCCCCGCCCGCCGAGTGAAACATCACGCAGAGCGGGTGGGGGCCAAACCCTTCGGTCGGATGATAGAGAGCGAAAATGTCGCTCCGCTCGTCGGGATAGCCCCATGACGGATCGCTCGGCGCCGTAAACTTTTCGAGAAGATGACCATAAGCCATTTCCGCCGAAACGCGCTCGGGTGTCCAGGCGCAGGCGGCGGAAGCCGAAAGGGCGGCGGCGAGAATAAGAAGTGCCGAAGCAAGAAACTTTTTCATAAACGGGTCCTTCCCTGTTTTCGCGCCGCCCCGATACGGACGCGCGCGTCAGAACCCCCAGAATCCCCCTCCCCCCGAACGGCGGCCGAATCCAAAAGGTCCGGGGAAGGCGTCTTCATTGGTGTGGTTCATTTTGTCGGAATAACGGTTCGCGGTCTGCTCGGCCTTGGCATCCGAGACAACCGCCTGTTTCGAGTTCTGGAGCGGGGTTTTATCGTCGAGAGCAACCTCTTCTCCGCTTTCGCGAATCTGGACCAGCTCCTCGGCCGTCGGCCGGTCAATGATGAAACCGGTATTCATGCCGCGCTGCGTCATCGTGTTATTCCGTGCCCGGCAGCTGTATTTGTCGTCGCCGCCGTGATCGACAAGGAAACTGAAGTTTCCGCCGCAGTCGTATGCGGTATGGTAGGTGATCCGGGGATTCGCGTACCCTTGGTTCATCTGATTATACCCGCCGCGGTATTCGTCGTCACCCCGGTAGTCGAAAAGAAAACCGAGACTCCCTTCGGCGCCGCACCCTTCGACCAGTCCGCCGTTCGCCGAATAGATATCGTTTCCTTGATAATCGACAAGGAACCCGGCGCCCAGATCCCACGCCATCCCCAATCCCATAATCGTGCCGCTGTACGAGTCGTCCCCGGCGTCATCGAAGAGATAGCCGAGCGCGTAATGGCAGCCGAACCCGTTGCTGAACCGCTGATGGCGCGCTTCGCTGCGCGGCCCGCCGTTATAGGCCTTGAGAGTCGCGCCGATACGCGTGTCGTTCCCGCCGAAATCGCGGGCGAACCCGAGCCCCATCCAGTAACCGCCGCCGTGAGCGAAGTAATCAAACTCATACGTATCGTCGCCGTCCACTTCCAGAAACGCGCCGATCCCGCCGCACGCCACGGCGCGGATCCCCGCGCCGACCCCCTGCGCCCAGCCGTCGTAGCCGGGATATTCCGGTTCGGGATAGGAGTCGAGATAATAGCCCCCGCAATAGTAGTGGTCATTTCCCGAAAGCTCGGCAAACGCTCCAAACCCGCGCGGACCGCCAACCCCCTGTGCAAGGAGCGCGGCATGATAATCATCGTCCCCCTCGCGGTCGATCAGCAGGCCCAAACCGCAGATCGCGGTCGCCTGGGTCCGTTTAAACCCGAGGTATTTGTCGTCGCCGCTGTTGTCGATCAGAATTCCGATTCCGCCGATCGAACTGCCCTGAGAAACATCCCGCGCGTTATAGGTGGTGTTCCCCTTATCGTTATAAAGAAGCGAGATGCCCAAAATGGAGCTTCCCTGGATCCCCGGGCGGGTGCCGGTGTATTTGTCGTCACCCTCGCCAAGGTCGATCAGAGCCAGAATGGGACGGCCGGGATTGCAAACGCCCTCGTTATAGGTGTCGCTCCCCCCCAGGTCGATCACGCAAACCGCGTTTTCAAGTTCTTTCGAGTCAAGATCCCAGATATTGTCTTCCGTCCCGCCGATGAAAATGTCTCCGGCAGAAGTCGGAACGCGGCCGACCGTCTTACCGGCAATCGTCCGCTGTTCGACCGTCGAAATGTCGATGGTGGCCAGGACATCGAGGAAACGCGGATCGACAAGGGGAATCAGCGCCTCTGCGGAATCGAACATCGCGCTGTAATCCATCTTGTCCATCACGTCGATCAGATACTGCGCCCGGGGAACAATGGGAACCGTATGCCCGACCCGCGCCTGAGCCGAAAAGACGGTAAACGACTCTTTGGCAACGGTTCGCACCTCTTCGGGGGTCAGAGGCGCCATCGCGCGGGCATAGCCTTTCGACGCCTTGTCGAGCGCCAGTTTCAGGTAGAGCACCACATCGTCGCTCGTCGCCACGTTCGGAACACGAACTTCCTCGTTCGAGGGGATGATGTCGAGTTTTGCCCTCGCCTGCCGAATCCCGCGAATGATCCGTTTCGAGCTCTTCGACGAGAGATTCGCGCAGAGTTCGCGCGAAAAGACTTCCACATAGAAAACCGAGGAAACCGGATTGCGGTAGAGCTGATCATACCAACGAAGCCGGCAGCGGTTGTTCAGTTCAAGACCGGTACGAAACTTATTGGTTTTCGCCAGAATCGAGGCGGCGTATTTCTGCCACCGTTCATAGATCGAGTTGACCCGGCGTGTATTGATTCCGCCGATCACATCGTCGTACATCTCTTTGAGCGCCTGCTGGGCGTCAGGATATCCGGGGTCGGGAACCGCATCGTATTCACCGTCCGCCTCATCCTCCGGTTCAGCGGGTGAAATGATCGTCTCTTCCATCGGGGGCGGAACCGTCTCTTCTTCAACACTCTCACTCGGCGCCGCCGGTTCCGTGCCGGAATCGGGCAGATCGACCGGCATCACCTTCGCGCCGGCAGCCTCGGGATTATCGGTTGCGTACGTCTCGGGTTCTTCCGCCACGGAAACCTCCCGGTCGACCACATCGGGAAGGGCCGACGGTGCATCGGCGTTTTGAGGCGCTTCGGCTGTCTCGGCAGGTTCAGCGGCATCAGCGGCATCAGCGGCATCAGGCGTCTCAGCGGTTTCCGCCGGTTCGTCATCTCCGGCAGTTTCCGCCGGACCGGAGACCGCAGCAGCCTCCTGCTCCCCGGCGGACTCCGTCTCCTGTCCGAGCGAAAAATCCTCGGTCAGGACGGTCTCGCCCGGCGCATCGTCGGCACAAAGCCGGGACAGCGAGAAATAACGGGTGATACTGTTTTCCGAGAGTGTCAGCCCTGCAATCGCTAAACCAAAAACAGTAAGCCCGATCAAGGACAGCCGTCCCTTTTGAGAGGTCGTTCCGTTCATATTGAACCGTCTTCTAAGTTCGTTGAGTTCCTACGTTCTCTTTCCGGCCGAACCGTCTCCAGACGCAGCTCTCCGTTACCGAAAAATGAAGAGAAAACGCTTCCTCCTTCATCGGCCTTGCATTTCTTTCGACTAAAACAAATCTAACGGAAGAAGGAAGAAGCTCCGTCCGACAATCGCGGAACAAGACGAATATACCAGAATGTTAAACTGAACGCTTTTCAACCACTGTACCGAATCTTTGGAAACCGCCGATTGCACCGCCGGCCGGACCGTAAAGCGGCGTTCTATTTCCGGTTTATCCCGCCTATTTTGACTTTCGGGACCGGAACGGGTGTTTCAGCGCGGCGACCATCACTTCCTGACGGTTATAAGTCAGCTGACGGACTTTGATTTGGTTAAACCCCCAGCCGCGGACGCGATCCAGGTATTCGGGAATCCGCCTAGCCAAACCTGTCTGGAAAAGCTTCATCGTAAAGAGAAGACCGCGAACCTCAATTTCGCGTGAAGAGGTCAGTTCTTCCAAAGCGTCGAGCGTATAGTTGGGCGCCACGTTCATATCGCCGATCATCCAGCGCGTCTTGCGGAACAGCTTTTTTTTCAGCTGGCTGATTCTTCCCCGGAGATGGGTGAAATCGGGATTCTGCAGAACGGCCGGCGCCATTTCGGCGGGATCAACCCCCAAAACTTCGGCGCCGCGCGCCAGAAGGGCCTGACTTCCCCCCCCGGGAGACGCGCCGATGTCGGCACAGCGGGCGCCGCGGCCGATCGGAAAACCGCTCCAGCGGAGCCCCTCCTCAAATTTCATCCAGGCCCGGCTCGTTCCGTCGGTCGGAATCGTGAGGGGGAAATACCCCCCCGGAAACCGCCCGTGAAAATCACGAACCTGGTGAACGCCGATATACCACTCGGTCGGAAGCACCTCGGCACAGTCGAGGCAGACCTCTCCCGGACGGGGGAGCGAAGGCGGGAAGAAACCTTCGGCTAAATCCGATCCCGTGTTCTGCCCGGGCAAAAAACGGGAGAGTTCCGAGGCGCGGGCATGCGTCTGCGGCGTCGGCGCCGGAGAAGAAGGGAGCCAGAAATGGACCCGGCTCGGCAAAGGAACCGAAAGGCGGAGCCGCCGCCAGGCTTCCGGGAAACGCTTTTCCATGAACGAAGCGAAAAGACCGGGCATCTCTCCGGGAGCCGCGCCGCTCACCTTTCCGAGTACCGCCGAGCAGGAAGAAGCAAAAATCAGTTCTCCGCTCCTTTCGAGCGCAGACCGGAGAGTGTTCGTCCCTTCGGGAAGCCTGTAAGTCAAAAACGAGGGACGGGAATAGGAAAAGCGCCACTCCGGAAACAGAGCCGCCGTTTCGTCTTTGAGCAGGGGAGTACTTTCCCGCTTGCAGGTGAGAAAGAGAAAAGGGGCTTCTTCCGGCATACTCATGGTCGTTCACGCTTTGGGTCGTCTTCCCCGCGCAAAACTCCCCCTTTGTTCGGCGCGACTCTTTATCAATTCTACATAGATATTATAATGGGTCTAGGGAGCGCGGGCAGTCGGCCAAAAGGGTCTTCCTCTTTTATCCGCTCCGAAAGGTTTCATCGAAAAAGAAAGAGCAAGCCAACAATGAGTCACGATACGGTAAAAGTCGGTCTGGTCGGTTTCGGCACCATCGGCGGAGGGGTCGCCCAAATTCTTCTCGGCAAAAAAGAGGAGATCCGCCGCAAAACAGGCAAAACGATCGAGCTGGTCAAAATCTGCGATAAAGACCTCCATTCCGATCGGGGGGTGGAGCTTCCGGCAGGAATCCTGACCGATGACCTCTCCGAAATCACCTCTTCGCCGATCGACATCGTCATCGAGCTGATCGGCGGACTCGAACCGGCGCGTTCCTTTGTTCTTGAATTTTTGCGCGCGGGCAAAGATGTCGTGACTGCGAACAAGGCGCTTTTGGCGAACCACGGCCCCGAACTCTTCGATGAAGCGCGGCGGCTGGGCCGGACGATCGCGTTCGAAGCCTCGGTCTGCGGCGGTATTCCGATCCTCTCGTCGATTGCCACCTCGCTTCAGGCGAACACCATCAAGTCGATCAACGCAATCTGCAACGGCACGAGCAACTTCATCCTCTCGCAAATGGAAGGAAAGGGCGCCGACTACGACGATGCGGTTAAAGAAGCCCAGATGCGCGGCTATGCCGAGGCCAATCCTTCGATGGACGTTGACGGTACCGACGCGGTTCAAAAACTGACGATCATGGCGCAGTTGGCGTTCGGCGCCAAAACCGATTGGAAATCGATCCCGCGTACCGGAATCGACATCGTCAAAGCGGTCGATATCCGATTCGCCCGGAAGCTTGGAAAACGGATCCGCCTTCTGGCAACCGCGGCCCGATCGGGGGACGGGGTCGAACTGAAAGTTTCTCCGACCCTGGTTTCCGAAACTTCCCCGCTGGCGAGAGTCTGCGATGCGTTTAACGCGGTCGAAATCGTCGGCGATTTCGTCGGTCCGGTCTTCTATCAGGGGCTGGGCGCCGGGCGCAGGCCGACGGCTTCGGCGGTCTGTTCCGATGTCATCGACACCGCGCTGGGCCGGAGCCGTATTACATTCGATGCCCTCTCGCTCTGGTCCGACAAAAAGGAATCAGTCCGCATCGTCGATCCGGCCGACACCTTCGAACAGGCGTATTTACGGTTTCTCGTTCAAGACCACCCGGGTGTGCTCGCCAAGACAACCGGAATTCTCGGAAACCACGGCATTTCGATCTCCTCGCTTCTTCAGGAGCCGGAAAAGAACAACGGCGCCAACCTGATTATCCTGACCCACAAGGCTCCGGCAGGAAAACTGGCCGCCGCCGTTCAGGAGATTGACGAATCGTCGTTCGTTCTCGAAAAAACGGTCAAGATGAACGTTCAGGAAGAAGAACACGATCAACAGTAACCAGCAATACAATAAGGGGAACCTCTGATGAAACGTATCGTCTGCATCGCGATTTGGGCACTGGCGTTCCTTTCGGCCGGTTTCCTCTTTGCCGCGCGGGCGGGAAAACCGCGCAGCGAAAATGCCCCGTCTCCGGAAACCGAACAGCCCGCCGCCGAAAACGCGCAAGAGTCTGAATCTTCCGTACCGTCACAAGAGGGCGTTCAGGAAGAAGCCGCTCCGAAAGCCGAACCGGCCCGGGAAAAGCCGCGGCGCGGCTGGGGGGGGCCGGAAGGGCGCAGCGTCGAACGCGAGCCGATCGTCCCGATCGATGACGCGCTGGCCGCCGCCGGAAAAGCCGAACCGGTTCGCCTCAACCAGCCCGATTTTATGACCGACGACCAGGTCCGTCTGAGCGGTCTTTACTACAAAGGGAATGCCGACGAATCGACCATTCCGGTCATTCTTCTCCACAAAAAAGAGGGGAAAAAAGAAGACTGGCAGGAGCTCGCCCAGTTCCTCGCCGAAAAGGGCCTGGCGGTCCTGGTTCCCGATCTGCGCGGATACGGCGAAAGTGTTACCGCCTTTATCGAAGACTACTCCTTCGGCGGCGAACAGCCGGTCATCCGCCAGAACCAATACAACGCCCAGAATTTTTCTCCCGACGATTGGGACGCGATGCGTTCCGCCGACGGGCATTTCTGGATTCGCTTTCTGGTCTATCTGCATAACAAAAAGATGATCAACATCCGCAAGCTGGTGATGATCGGCGACGGCTACGGCGCGGCGGTCGCGGGCAGCTGGCTTCTCGAAGACTGGAAAGCCCCCTCCCCCAAAAAAGGGCAGTTCACACGCGGGCTTCTGATGATCTCCCCCGATGCCGACAGCGTCTTCGAAAAGCTCGGCGGCAGCAAAACCAAAGCCGGCAAACTCATGTATAAAATTTTTGTCGGCGGTCTCGATCAGGAGCGGCTCAAAGCCGCCGAATCGATCGGCCTTCAGCTCGCCAGGGAAAAAAGTTCCGTCGATCCGGAAATGCGCAAGGTTCCGGTCGAAAACTGCAAAACCGAAAAACAGGATATGCCGCTTCTCAAAGCCTCGGCTTTCAATATGCCCGAACAGATTCTCCAATTCGTTACCGATCAGTGTCAGTCCGGGCAGGAGCAGAAGTGGCAGGCTGTCAAGAATTTTGAATGATCCCCCGTTAGAAACCGGAAGGAATGAAAAAAATGGCAGAAGAACATCATTGCGGCGGGAGCGGCGAAGGATGCACCGGTAACTGCGAAAACTGCAAGCAAAAAAAAGAGAACGAAGAGTGCCGTATTCAAGAGGGGCTAAACCGCATTAAACGGAAGATCGTCGTCCTTTCCGGCAAGGGTGGGGTCGGCAAGAGTACGGTCGCGGTCAACCTGGCGTTTGCGCTGGCGGCCACCGGCGCGAATGTCGGGCTTATGGACGTCGACATCCACGGTCCGAGCGTCCCGAAAATGCTCCATCTCGAAGGGATGAAGCTGATGAGCGACGGCGAAAAGATCACCCCGGTCGAAATCGGAAACCTCAAAGTCGTCTCCCTGGCGTTCCTTCTCCAGAACCCCGACGATGCCATCATCTGGCGCGGTCCGGTCAAACTGGGTGTGATCCGTCAGTTCTTTTCGGACGTCAACTGGGGCGATCTCGATTACCTCGTGGTTGACACGCCTCCGGGAACAGGCGACGAGCCGCTGACCGTCTGTCAGCTTTTACACGACGCCGAAGCGGTCATTGTCACCACGCCGCAAGAGGTTTCGGCCTCCGATGTGCGCAAGTCGATCAGCTTCTGCCGCCAGCTCAAGATGAACATTCTGGGGATTGTCGAAAACATGAGCGGCTTTGTCTGTCCCCATTGCGGTAAGGTCACCGAAATTTTCGCCGGCAACGCCGGCAGGAAACTTGCCGAACAATATGCGGTTCCCTTCCTGGGCAGGCTTCCGATCGATCCGGCCGTGAGCGCCGGCGGAGATGCGGGCAGCCCGTTCGCCCGTCAGAACGAAACCGCCTCTGCCCAATCGTTCGCCGAAATCATTAAAGTGATCGGCTGATCACGGTCATTCTTTCGGTAAAAGCCGCACCGGCACGGGTTCAGCGTTTTCAGCAAAAGGCGCTGAACCCGCGCTTTTTTACGGAAGCTCTCCGGCGCCGCTGATCGCCTTGTTATACTCCTGCAGCCGCTTTTGGTAGGCCGGCGGCGGAGGAACACGCAGAACCGAACGCGCGGCGGCAGGAGTCTTTTCGCCGGCGGCGCGGCCGGAAAGCGAGACCCCTTTCCCCTTTTCCGGGCGCATCCCCATGTCGCGAAGCTCTTCCTCGTAACGGCGGCGGGCGGCGGAATCCGTTTTCGCGCGGTTTTTCATTTCGGTCCACCGCTCATGAAATAAGCGCAGTTCCTCCTCGTTCCATCCGAGCCGCTCCAAAAGACGCGGATCGGCGCCCCGGTCCAGCTGTTCATCGAGATAGTTCAGAACCAAATTGGTCGCTTTTTCGGTGTAAAGCAGATTGGTTTTGTCGGCGGGTGCGGCTTCGCGGCCGCGGTCTTCCCCGGCCGCAGAACCGGTTCCTCCGGAAAGGGGATCGCCGGAGCGGTTCTTCTCTTCTCCCGGCTGCGCGGCGGAAGAGCCGGGCGCATCGCCGTTCGGCTCTCCGGCGGCATCGGCGCTGACGCCGGGATCGAATCGGTTTTCGGAGCCGGCATCGGGACTCCCGCCGGCAGGATTACCCTCGCGCTGTTCCCCTTCGTTCCCCGAGGCCGGCGTTTCCTCTGTGTGCTGCGGATTCAGAAGCGGATCGGTCTGCAGATTCGCGTCCCGGGGAACCGGCGCCTCGCCGTTTGTGTCCCCTTCGGTGATCAGATAATTCCGCGCCGCGGGATCGACCGCCCCGTTCTCACGCTGGGCGTCGGCGGGAATTCCGCTCTTTCCGGGATCGGTTCGCCGCTCTCCCCCGTTCGGCGCGCCGCCGGGAACCGATTTGATTTTGTCGAGATCCTCTTCCGAAACATCGGCATTCTTCTTTTCGGTATCCGGAGAAGCCACTCCTGTCCCCCGCCCCTGCGGTTCGGCGTCCGAGGGGGCCGATTCAACATCAAGCCCCGAAAAATCGAGGATCGCCTCGAACGCTTCGGCGGGATTCGATTCCGCGTCGATCGGCAGACCGTCCGGCTGATTCCCTTCCCCGCCCTGCCGGTCCCCGCCGGCTGCATTTTCCCCGGAACTCCCCTCTTCGCCGGAGGCGTTCCCCGCTCCCCCGCGGTTTTCACCCGAACCTGAATCGGTTTGGCCGCCGTTCGGCTCTCCGGCAGCGCCGGAACGGCTTTGAGCCTCGCCGCCGCTCCCGGCCGGTTCGCCGGCGCTCTCTTCGGTCCCCTCCTGCTGATCGGGAGTACCCCCGTCAGGGAAGGATTCTTGCGGCTGCGGCGATGACGACTCTTCCCGCGGCTCGTTCTCCGAAGAATCCCCGCCTTTTCCGGTATTGCCGGAATCCGGGTTCTCTTGCCCGTTCTCCCCTTCCCCGTCCTGATTTTCCTGATTCTTCCCTTGGGAAGAGTCCCCCTGATTCCCTTCCTCTTTCCCCTCCTGTCGGGCATCCGCGGCACCCGGGTCAGAATTCTCCGGCGCCGTTCCGTCTTCGGCAACACTGAATGCCAAAATCGCTGTCTCGCCCCGATTCGGTTCGTTCGGGCGGTTGTCGACCGCGTAACCCCGGCATTCCATAGCGGCGCGGGGGGGGATTCCGTTCGCGGCGGGGACGAGATCAAAGGAAATGGTCACCGGAACACGCCGGTCGGTTCCGAGCCTTTCGAGCTGTCCCGAAAGATCGATCGAAAAACTCTTTTTTTCTTCGGGCCGGGTCTTCGGCCACCAAGTGATATCGAGTCCGGCACCGCTGAGCCCAAACAACTCATCGGAAAGAGTGAATGTCAGAGGAAGGGTTCCGTGTTCCGCAACACTTGTCTGCTGCGGGACATCTTCCCCCCAGACAGCGATCGGCGCCGGGTCGGGAAGCGTCTCGATTTCCCAGCTTGGGGCTTCGCGGAGACCGTCGTCATCGGTGAAATTCGCGTTCCGCCCGGTATCGACCGCGCGGAGCCGGTACGAGGAGCACGTTTCCGCCCCGAGTGTCAGAGCGAATTCCGCCAGAGCCGGGTCGTCGGGGGAAACCGTCATCTTTTTCGCGAGCCGCAGCGCACCGTCGGGAATAAAAAACGCTCCGCTCATCGGGCGTGTACACCGGGCGGTGATCACGGCTTCGGTCCCTTCCCACGCGCTGACCGCCCCTTCCCCCTCGCGCGTCTCAGGCGGGAGCCCGGTATAGGAGGGATAACGATAGAGAACCTTGATCGGAGTCAGGAGTATCGGAGGAAGAACTGTAATACAGTAACCCGCGCTGGATGCCGAAACCTTTTCGCCGCCGGCAACAACAACACGGTAGCGGATATCTTCGCTAAGCCCCTCTTCCGAATCGGGAAAGAGAACCGAATAGGTGTGATAACCGGTCTCTTCCATCGCAAGGCGCTTCTCACCGGTCCGGCCGTCAGCAGTCCCGTAAACCAGAAAAACCCCGCCGCCGGGAGAATCGGCGAACTCCGCCCTGATCGTGATCCGCTCTCCGGGATTGCACGAAATATTCCCCGGCTCAACGGCGCGGAACACAACCTGTTCGGGCGCGGCAATCGGCGCGGTCGGAAGGAGAACCCGCGCGGCCGAGACGAAACCGCTTTTTTCGGAGGTCACCAGATTCAGCGCCAAAAGGGTCATCGCCGCGATCAAAAGCATCGCCGCACGGACGAGCGGCTTCATCTCGACCGAGTCCGACTCGGCATGAGGCGGGATCGCTTCGGCGGTTTTGCGCGAGAGGGCCCGGTCGAACGGGGTCGGCTGCTGACCGCGTCTCAGGAACCAGTTCAGAAGCCCGTTTTTAAGGTTCGGATGAGCGCTTTCGACTTTCCAGGCCGAGTAGAGCGGATTGATCCGGTATCGGACCAGGGGATAAAAGCGCCAGAGAGAAACCGCCAGCAGAATCAGAGACGAAACCAGCGCGTAAAGACAGCGGGCTTTCTCGCTCAGCCCGTCGGCAAAATGATGGTCGAGAAGAATCCCCCCCAAAAGAAGAAAGAGCGCGGCGGCGGCAACCGACAGGAACGCGGCGCCGGCCTCGACCCGCCGGATCAGCGCCGAAGTGCGCCGAAGTGTCTGCTCAAGTTTTTCGTCGGCTTTTGCGGACATGGCTCTCGAAAGGGGAAAGGGGCAATATCGGCATTTTCCCTGTTCTGGAATCGCCGTCCCTGTAGTTATCGGCTCTTTAAAGGCGTTTCCCCAAGCCGGCAAAGGGGGCGCAGGACCGAAAGCGCGTCAGAACCGAAGCGGAAAGGAGAAAACGCCCCTTGAACAAAGCGCCGCGGCGCTAGAGCCAGTCGAGCCCGATATCGAGTGAGCGCGCCGAATGGGTCAGGGCGCCGACACTGATCCGATCGACTCCCGATTCGGCGGCGGCGCGGATCGTTTTCAGGCTGATTCCCCCCGACGCTTCAAGTTCCGCACGGGAACCGGCGGCATCGCGGATCCGGACCGCTTCGGCAAGAAGTTCCGGCGTCATATTGTCGAGCAGGACAATGTCGGGTTCCGCGGTCAAAACGTTTTTCAGCTGCTCGAGCGAATCGACCTCGACTTCGATCAGGGGCAGATTCTCTCCGGCACGGAAATGTCCGGCAACATAGGCCTTGCTGCGCTGCACCGCTTCGGCGGGAGAGAGCCCCTCGGTTTGGGAAAACGCCAGGTGGTTGTCCTTGATCAGGATCGCGTCAAAAAGGCCGGTTCGATGGTTGCAGCCTCCCCCGCAATGGACAGCGTACTTTTCGAGGTACCGCCAGCCGAGCGTCGTCTTGCGCGTGTCATAGACACGGGCGCCGGTTCCCGCAACCTCGCCGACATAGGCGCGGGTCAGGGTCGCGATTCCGGAAAGACGGCCGAGCATGTTCAGCAGAAGGCGTTCCGCAGTCAGCATGGTGCGTACCGGTCCGGCAATCGTGCCGATCTTCCCTCCGGGCATCACCGGTGTGCCGTCGGCAAGCGCGGGCTTCCACTCGAGCGCCGGATCGACAGCCTTTAAGATTGCCGGGGCAACCGCATTGCCGGCAACAACCCCCTCTTCGCGCGCCGCCACCACGGCGGCGCCGGGAACCGATTCGGGAATGAGCGCCGCGCTGGTAATATCGCCGCGGATATCGTTATCTTCCCGAATTGCCAGCCGAAGAAGGTCCTCGACTTCGCCGAGCAGGCGGGGATCAGTGCCGGTGTGCTGGCGGAAATCTTTTCGGGAGGGGTTCATTGCTGTCATCGGGAATCCTTTCTGAAACTCTATGAAAAAACCCCTCGCGGACAAGGGGTTTCGTTACGACAAAAAAGGGAATGGATAAGAGCAAAAGCACTTATTCAAAATCGCCGGGAACCGCCGAAGTGGCCGCCGCCGAAACGGCCGCCGCCGGGGCGGGGCTCTCGCGGACGGGCCTCATTGACACGGAGAAGCCGGCCGTCGAGTTCCTGGTCGTTCCAGCCTTCGATCGCCCGCTGCGCCTCGTCGGCGTTGGGCATTTCGACAAAGCCGAACCCCTTAGAACGGCCGGTTTCGCGGTCAAAGACCACGTCGGCAGACGCCACAGAACCGAACTTCTCGAAAGCTTCGCGAAGCCGCTCCTGCGTCGTGCTGTAGGAGAGGTTGCCAACATAGAGTTTCATCTGTAACTCACATCCTTCTCGCGCTCAGGTATAAAGAACAATTTCAAAAGACCTCCTGAGACGCAATAGTGCCTTTCGAAAAACAGAGGGGCTCACGCAAGGAACCCCAGGCCTCCCTTATTTCGCCGGGAGAAAACCCCCGGCATCATGGGATGGAGGCGGCGGGAATCGAACCCGCGTCCCGTGACAGCTCCATGGGAGCGTCTACGTGTGTATCCGGCCTCTTTGAGTTTAACCCGGCGAAGCCCGAACCCGGCGTCGGTCTTTGCCAAGCGGTCCGAAAACAGCATTTAATCTTTCGCGTGTTCGGCGTGACGAAAGACGATCCGAAATTACCGTCCGATTATCTCATCTCTTCGGCAAAGACTCGAAATCGGGGCTGCCTTTTCTTAGGCAGCCATAGCCATACTTTCGTTGGCAATTGAATTTATAGTCGGCTTTTAACGTGGCCTGCTGACCAACCACGACACGCAGCCCGTCACTTCACATGCCCGGTCGAATCCGGTTCGCCCCCCTTGATCAAGGTTTTCGAGTCGGGGGACTCATCGTGAACAAGCAATTCTAACAGATTTTTCTTAAAATGGATAGGGACTAATCGGAGAAAAAAGGGCTTATTTTTTAAAAATACCGGTTTCCCCGCACAAAACCGAAGTTTTTGGGGAACCTCTTAGAAAAAAGGAGGTTCCCTTTTACGGCGGGAGAAATCCGGACCGCCCTCTATGAAAGCTCCTCATAGGCGAGAACCGCATTCCGTACACAGCTGTCGCAATCGCAGATCACAACGCCGGTATCACGCCCTTTCAGGTCTTTGCAAAGGGTCGCGCCGCACTTCTCGGCAAACGCGCGGTGGAGCGCGGCGGCATCGCGCATGACCGGTTTCCCTTCGAACTTCGCAAGCCCCAGAACCATTTCGGCGCCGCAGAGCGCGCCGCACGTCCCTTCCATGCACCCCATTCCTGCGCCGAACCCGGCGCCGAGCTTTCGCAGGAATTCTTCGGAAAGCCCGAGTTCGGCGGCGTAGGTGCAAAGAACCGCCTGACAGCAGTTATGGCCCCGGTGTTTCAGTTCAAGAGCTTTTTCGCTTCGGTCCATCATTCATTTCTCCGCAGATCAAGCCGCCCCCGCCGCGGCAGCATTTTGACCTCTCCGCGACGGGAATCGGGCAGCGTCTTTCCCGGAACCGGGCAAACAAGGGTGTGTTACTCTTCCACCTTCACAAACATATCCTTCCCCACACCGCAGACCGGACAGGCCCAATCATCGGGCAGATCCCCGAACGCGGTTCCCGGAGCGATGCCGCTGTCGGGATCCCCTTCGGCGGGGTCATAGATATATCCGCAAGGTTCGCACTGATACTTACTCATGGTATTGTCCTTTCGTTGTTTGGAGAAACGGGTTTACGCTTCGCCCGGCGCCGACGCGCCGAGCAGACCGGCGACCAGCGCCGGAACCTGGGCGAAGACTTCGTCATTCGGATTCCAGAGCGACCGGATACTCTCGTCGATCACACTGAATCCGGCGTCTTTGAGCAGCTGGGCGAGGATTTTCACCGATTCGCCGCTCCAGCCGTAACAGCCGAACGCCGCCGCTTTTTTATTCTTGAACTTCAGCTGCTTTAAGAACTCGATCCACCCGGCGACACTCGAGAGAATGCTGTTCCCCACGGTGGGCGAACCGACCGCGATCGCTTTCGACTTAAAGACTTCGGTCATCGTCTCATTCTTATCGGATTTGGCGATGTTGAAAACCTTCACCACGGTTTCAGGACTTTGGCGCGAGATCTCTTCGGCAATCCGATGGGCGATTTTCGCGGTTCCTTCCCACATCGTGTCGTAGAAAACCGTAATCTGATTCTCCTGATAGGCGTTTGCCCAAAGCGCGTATTTTTCGACGATCTGCATCGGGTTTTCGCGCCAGATGGCGCCGTGCGACGGGGCGATGATATCAATATCGAGGTTCATTCCGCCGAGTTCCGAAAGCTTTTTGGTGAGCATCGGCGCGAACGGATTGAGGATATTCACAAAGTATTTGAGCGCCTCTTTATACAGGAGGCACTGATCGGCCTTGTCGTTAAAGAGTTCTTCGACCGCGAAATGCTGGCCGAACGCGTCGTTCGAGAAGAGGATGTTGTCTCCGGTCATGTACGCCGCCATCGAATCGGGCCAATGGAGCATCCGCATTTCGACAAAAACAAGTTTCTTTCCGCCTCCGATCTCGAGCGAATCACCCGTTTTGACGACATTGAAGTTCCAGCCCCGTTTGCCGTACTGACCTTCAAGGCTCTTGACCGCGTTGGCGGTGCAGTAGATCGGCGTTTCGGGAATTTTGGCCATCAGCGCCGTAAGCGCGCCCGAATGGTCGCACTCGCCGTGATTCGCGATAATGAAGTCGATTTTATCGAGGTCGATCTCCCGCTTCAGATTCTCGACGAAATCGAAACGGTGCGGGGTCCAGACCGTATCGACAAGGACCGTTTTCTCTTCTTCGATCAGGTAGGCGTTCTGGCTCGAACCGTTCATGATCGAGTAATCATCGCCATGGAAACTTTCGAGTTCCCAGTCGATGTAACCGACCCAGCTCACATTTCCTTTAACGTGCTTTCTCATGAGGAAAACCCTTTGTGATTGCGTTTCTGTAATGGCGCCGGCCTGACGGACGGCTCTGTTTCGTTTCGGCAGGCCCGAACCGGATGTTCCCTGCCTTTTAAGTATATCGATCCGGAGACGGCAATCAAGCGGCGCCCTTTTTTCCGGGCGAAATCCGCACCCATAAGTCCGTAAGAGAAGCGCGGCGCGAAACAACTCTCTCGAAAAGGCGCTCACGGCAGCAGGCCGCGGGCGCCTTTTTTCTTTCCGTCAATGAAAACGGTTATCTCATCCGCATGAGGATCAGCTGGTAGATTCGCTCGAACTCATCGTTGGAACTGAACGGAATGACCAGTTTTCCCTTGCCTTTGGCATTGGCCGAAAGTTTGACCTTCGTGCCGAAAAGCTGGCGGAACTGGTTCTCCATCTCGATGAAATGCTCGCTCTGCTGCACGGTCGAGATTCGCGGACCGATTTTGCCGTTTCCTTTGACCCGCGGGGCGACCTGCTCGGAGTTCTGTTTCAGCTGGTTTGTATACTCCTCGACCTGACGGACCGACCATCCCTCGGACCGGATCTTTTCGGCCGCCTCGATCTGGGTCTCTTTCTTAATCCCCAGAAGGGCGCGGACATGCCCCATCGCCAGCTCGCCCCGCCGCACCATCTGCTGGACCTCTTCGGGCAGTTCCAGCAGGCGGATCAAATTGCTGATGGTCGATCGGTCCAAATCGAGACGTTTGGCAAGTTCTTCGTTTGTACCGCCGTAAACCTCTAAGTAGTTGCGGAACGCGACCGCCTTTTCGATCGCGTTGAGGTCGCGGCGCTGAAGGTTTTCGGTCAGGGCGATTTCCGCCATCTCCCGATCGTCGACAATCAGCAGATGGGCCGGAATCCGTTCCCAGCCGGCGAGCTGCGCGGCGCGCAGACGCCGTTCCCCGGCAACCAGCTCAAAGCGCCGGTCGGTCTGCCGAACGACGACCGGCTGGATCATTCCGTGCTTTTTCAGACTCTCGGCAAGGTCGGCCAATTCCGCCTCGTCAAAGTCGAGGCGCGGCTGATGGCGGTTCCGGTCGATGAGCGAAATCGGAATCTCGTAGGCCGGTTTCTCACGCATCAGTTCGCCGAGAATCTCATCAGCCGGTGTCTCATGTTCACCGGGATCGATTCGATGTTCAAAAAACAGATTCCTTTCCCCACGCGGCTTGGGAACAACCCCCAAGTCGGGCGCAAAGGTGTACTCACCGCCCGAAATCTCCGCGGCGCTGCCGAGGAGCGATTCCAAACCTCGCTTGAGACGTCTTTTTTCAGACATAACCTAAGACCTCCAAACAGAGTTCCGCGTAGGCGCGCGCCCCGCGGCTGCGGGGAGCATATTCAAAAATCGACTTGCCGTGACTCGGCGCTTCGCTGACCGTAACGTCCCACGGGATCACGGTCTTATAGACGTTCTCATCGAAGCAGGACCGGACGTTTCGATCGATCTCCAGAGTCAGTTCCAGGTCGGGGTCGTACATCGTCAGCACAATACCGGCAGACGAAAGGGCGCAGATTCCCTTCGTCTTCATTTCGCGGAGCACGCCGATCATCCGTGCAAGCCCTTCCATCGCGAAGTACTCGCACTGGATCGGAATGATCACCTCGGACGACAGCGCCAACGCGGCGCGGGTCAGCGGCCCCAGCGACGGAGGGGAATCGATGAAGACCGTGTCGTAGCCGGCAGCCCCCTCGGAAAAACGCCGCGTCATGCGGGCGAGCAGTCTCGGATCGGCAGCCGCCATCACCTCGATATTCGAGAGAGAGGGGGATCCGGGAAGAACAAAAAGTCCGCGGACCGCCGCCGGAACCACGGCCTCCGAAAGAGGCTTGCTCTCGGCCAGTCCGTGGATCCGGGCCGGCCGCAGGTCAAGTCCGCCGGTTGCGTTGCACTGCGGATCGAGGTCGGCCAAAAGGGTACGCCGCCCCGAACGGGCAAACGCCGAGGCGAGCGAGATCGCCGTGGTCGTCTTCCCGACCCCTCCCTTTTGGTTGGCGATGCAAAATACTTGCGGCATCGATGAATCTCCCCCGCCCATCGGCAAATATAACGGTACTTCTCCCTATGAATCGGTTAATCTCACCCCCTTTCTGTAAAAGATTTTTCGGGAAAATTCCCCCCTTTAAAATCCGTTTGAATCTGCTACAATAGGGGCAAATGCCGAAGTGGCGGAACTGGCAGACGCGCTAGGTTCAGGTCCTAGTCTTCGTAACAGAAGGTGAAGGTTCGAGTCCTTTCTTCGGCACTTTCCTAAACCCAGCCGTCCGGCTGGGTTTTTTTATGGACTTTTTTAACGATTATGCCGATAGTAACGATTAGGTAAAGTTTTCCGGCAAGGCCGGACGGCGGAATCCGGCCAATCTTCTTTTCCCCGCCCGTTTGCCGAGAGAAGGGATTTCAAGCCGGAATCCGCAGAAATTCAGACCTGCAGGGCATTACCCGGCGCGGTAAAGAGAGACGTTTTTCGGAAAGGTATGATCATGGTGATGAGAACGGTATCGTGTCCCTCTCCCCGGCGTCGGCCTCTGCGTCTCCTTCTCGGCGTATGCGTCCTTTCCTTCCTTCTCGGGCAATCCGTTCCCGCCGCCGAACCTTCTCTTGCCGAGGCGATCGCCGAAATCATGCCGGAATCCGGCTATCTGGCGCCGGAAACCGATTATCTGGCGGCATCTCCGGCCCCCGCCCTCACCGAAGAGAGTTCCGAGTCGAAAGCCGGCTTTGAACTCGAATCCTCTCTCCCCGCCGAACCGGCCGCCGCCAGCGACATTCAGCGGTCGCTCGACGAACTGAAAGAACAGATCTCCTCCTTGCAGGCGCAGCTGGAAAAGAAGCAGAATGTTCCGGACACCTCGAAAAAGTTCAGCGCCAGACCGTCAGGGCAGATCGAGTGGGACAGCGTTCTTGTCGACCAGAGCCGGGAAAATCATGCCAAATACGGCGATATCGACAACGATTTTGCGACGCGTGATGTTCGTGTCGGAGTGAAGGGGGAAGGTTACGGCAATCTCAGCTACGAAGTCACACTCGGCTATACCGGGTGTCTTTCGTTTAAAAACGTGATGCTCACCGCGGCCGATCTTCCCCTCCTTTCCACAGCCCGGATCGGTTACTTCAAAGTGGAATCGGGGCTCAATTACGCACAAAATGTTTACGACAACACGTTCGTCGACTGGGAATCGTGCGACCGCGCATTCCAGGTCGGCCGTCGGCTGGGAGTCGCCTCAATTCATTTCAGCGAAGATAAAAATGCGCGTCTTTTCACCGGAGTTTTCACCGGCAAGAATCTTTCGATCGGAGATAAAAAATACGCCAACGAAAACTGCGATAATGTTGGAATCATTCTGAACACGCGTCTCACCGTCCTGCCGGTCTACACCGAAACAGCCGACGGAACCCTTCTCGAGGTCCTTCATTTGGGCGCCGGATTCCGCTGGGTCGATCCGGGACGCGATTCCGTCACCGGCGCGAACAACACAACGACACTTCAGGTTTCTCCCGTCGATTGGCTCGGCGACATGCCTCCTCTCCTCGCCGGAAAGCTCGACACCAACTCCTACACCATGACCAACGCCGAGGCCGCGTGGCAGCGGGGCCGGTTCGGCATCCTCGGTGAAGGGCACTTCGGTGATTACCGCGGTTACGGCAGCGCATATGGCGTTTCGGCAACAGGCCGCTTTCTGCTCACACCGGGCGCGTTTCAGAAGTACAGCAAATCGAACGGTACATTTGGGGGTATTTCCATTCCGGCCAACACCCGTTTCGTTGACTGCGAAAATTGGACCTGTCTCGAAGGGGGGGGCGTCTGGGAAATCGCCGCGCAATGGGCATGGACCGACCTGGACATTCTCCGCGACGCGCCCCAGGTTTCCTATTACGGCAGGATGAACCAGTACACTGTCGCACTGAACTGGTACTGGAACCCCCAAACCCGCTGGGGACTCAACTGGATTTACGCCAAACCGGTTTCCGGTACCGGCGGCGCCGTCGAAACCGCTTCACCGCTCAACACGCTGGCCTGTCAGGTCCGTTTCTCTTTCTAACCGTTTCCGCGATTCCAACTGCTCCTGCGAAACCGGCAAAAGTTCCCCCGGACGTTCTGATCCGCGGTTTCTTTGATGTTTCGCCGTTTTAGCTGAAAAACCCGGGTCTTTTTTCCGATAATAACAAATAGGCAAACTTTGCCGGTTCCGAAAAGTTTAACAAGGATTCCCGCCTCCCAAACAGTTTTTCACCAGGTCAGCCAAGTGGATTTGCCCGTTTTCCCTTTATTGAGCCGCATAAAACCGCTTTCGCGCTCCTTCCGCCGCGCGGGGTCGGTTCTTCTGTTTGCGGCCGTGCTGGTTTTTCTCGCCGGGTTTCCCGCCAACGCGCCGGTCTGCCGCGCCGAGACTCCGGCCGCGCCGGTCCCCGGTGAATCAACCGCCGGGTTCGAGCTGGAACCGGAAGGCGCTTTCAGCGCCATCGGCAAAGCCGAAAACGATTCCGCCGGCCTCGCCGCGGAACTCGATGAACTGCGGGGCAAAATCGCCCTTCTGCAGAAGCAAATTGAGCAAAAACAGAACATTCCCGACACCACCCGGAAATTCTCGGCCAAGGCCGGCGGTATGCTCGAAATTGAAACGGTCACGGTCGACCAAAGCCAGACCAGCCAGGCGGTATACGGCGACATCGACAACGATTACGGTTTCCGCGACGTGCGGCTTTGGGTTAAGGGCGAGGGCTACGAAAATCTGAGCTACAATGTGACCCTCGGTTTTACCGGGCGTCTCTCTTTCAAGAACGTGATGCTCACCGCCGATGAACTCCCCATCCTCGGCAAAACATCGGTCGGCCATTTCGACGTCGAAATGGGAATGAACTATCTCCAGAGCACGTATAATTACTCTCTGGTCGAACAGGACTCGGTCAACGGCACGTTCAGCTTCGGCCGCCGCCTGGGGATCGGCTCGGTTCATTACAGCCCCGGCCAATCGGTACGTCTGTTTACCGGCGTCTATACAGGCAAACCGCTCGCGTTCGGCGACAAGCGTTACGCCAACGAGAACAGCGACAATGTCGGCATTCTGCTCAACACCCGTCTGACCGCGGTACCGCTCTATCGCGAGACCGCCGACGGCCGGCTCCTCGAAGTGTTCCACCTCGGCGGGTCGTTCTGCTGGGTCAATCCGGGAAAGGATTCCAAAACCGGAACTTACCGGCCGGTAACCCTCCAGGCAAGCCCCACCTGCTGGCTTTCCGACATGTGCCCGCTGCTCGAAGGGGAATTGAACACCAACAGCTACTCGATCACCGGAATCGAAACGGCCTGGCAGCGGGGCCGGCTCGGTCTGACAGGAGAAGGATTTATCGGAAACTACCACGGTTACGACAACGCCTATGGAGTCGCGGCCACCGGCCGTTTCCTCCTGACCCCCGGCGCGTATCAGGCCTACGATAAGAGCGGCGGCTATTTCGGCGAGGTCATCGTTCCCGAGAATATGCGGTTTGTCGACAACGAAAGCCACATTGCCCTCTCGGGCTGGGGCGCGTGGGAAATCCTCGGCCAGTGGTCCTGGACCGATTTAGACAACCTCGCCGATGCCGCGGCCAAAGGCACCGTCTACGGGCAAATGAGCCAGTATACCGCCGCGCTGAACTGGTACTGGAACCCCCAGGTCCGCTGGGGAATCAACTGGATCTACGCCAAACCGGTTTCCGGTTCCGGCGGCGCGCCGGAAACATCCTCATCGGTCAGCGCGATCGCCTGCCAGGCGCGGTTCACCTTCTAAAAGCTTCCACTCGTCTGCGGCGGCCGGCCGCTGAAAAGCCAGGGCGCGTTCAAGAGAAAAACAAAAACGCCATGCCGCGCTTCTTCGCGGGAAAAGCCGGTTCCTGCCGAACCCCTCATTGTCAGGGATTTTGAAAATCGTTCAAGAGTTTTTTCAGTGAACTCACCGCATCGTCAATGAGCCGGCCGGTCGAAAAAGCCCCCACTCCGGCAATGTAATTATCGCAGTTGCTGAAAGGAATAAAAATCCGCTTGGCGGCGGATTGCGCGACCGCGTTTGCCATTTTCGGCGTAATCTCGCCGAGCATCGCGTCGGCGATCACAATTCCCAGAGGGCCGATGATAAAATCCGCTTTGCGGCACGCCGTGATCACAGAATTTTCTCCGGTGGCGGCCTCGTCGGCGCCGGCTTTCAGCATGTTTGAAGTGGCGACGGTATTGGTTCCCACCGCCGTGATGCGAACACCGGAAATCTCTTTGATCGACAAGACGAGCTGCCGGCCTAATCCCCCTCCCTGCGCGTCAATGACCAAAACGCTGACATTCTTTTTTGAGTTCATTTTCGTCCGATCGCTGGTTTCGGCTGTTGTGTTTCGGATGACGCCGCAACACGCGGCCGCTGTTCCTCTCTGCGGAAGAATTACGGTTTTCGAAGGATCGCCGCCGCGCATTCTCGGCCCGGTTCAAACGGCCGTGTGCGTGTTAATCCCCGTTCCGGCCGCAGATCGCAATCCCCTCAACCTCAACCAGAAGATCGTCGCGGCAAATGTCGGTAAATGTGTAGGTAATCGGAGTGCCGCGGAACGCCTCGTCGGCGATCGAGCGGATGAGCGGATAGTCGGCCTCGCGCTTAATATAGACACGCGCGACCGCCAGATTATCGAGCGTGGCGCTGAAACCGGAAATCCCGTGCCGCCGCAGATTGGATTCGGAGATGAGATCGTAGATGTTCCGGATCGTACGGCGCGTCTGTGCGGCGGGATCGCCGACAAACTGGGTTTCGGAATCGTTGATACTCGCGGTACCCGAAATGTAGATATGGCACGCGCTGCCGCCGACAAGCGCCATGGCCCGCGAAAATTTCGGAGACTGCGGGCTGTAGACCGCGCCGTAATCGAAGGCGGAAGTCTGTTCCGGGTTCTCCAGAGGAACCGTCTTCAGTTCAACGTCTTTCTCGGAATCGCTCCGCGCGGCAATCGCCGCCATCCAGATTCCGAGTCCGTCGGCGCCGATACCGGTACTTGCGGGATAGACCGCGCCGGCTTTCCCTTCCGGCACAAACTTCTTTAAGAACGACACCCCTTCAAAAAAGTCGGTTCTGGCGCGGTTCAGCTCCTTATACCGCTGGGTCGTCCCTTCGGGGCGTGTAATACTCCCCTGATAGAGCCAGGTTCGGAGCAGATCGGAAATATCAAATCCATTTCGGCGCATTTCGTCGCGCATCGCCTCAAAAGCTTCGCTCGACTCGCGGTACGACTCGCCGGCTTCCGATTTCGGTTCGAAACCGCCGAAACAGCCGTAGGAAATATCCCCGATATCGTAGAGCACCGCGTGCGAACCGCGCCGAATCGTCCGGATCCGGCGCATCTCCCCCTTAACCGCCATCACCTCAAAGACAAACGGTTCGGTTTCCTCGCACGGACTCTGCGGCACATAGGTGATGACCGGCAGATAGTCGCCGAAATACTCTTCGAGCAGCGGGCTGAGCGCATGCCGGTGAGCCATCGAACGGACAAAAACCGTCATTGAGACGACGCACCCCTGCAGCCTTTCGCGTTTCAGGAGCGCATCGAGCTTCCCGATCGCCGACAGCGCGGCTTTTTTCAGGTCGCCGGTCACCGTCGGCGCGACAACGCCGTGAAGACAGATTGTTCCGGCATTCTCGACGAGGGAATAGCGGCTGCCGCGAACCGAGATCTTATAGAACGGCTGCTGATGGGTACGAACCATTTCGGGCATGACTGGACCTTAACAATCTAATCGGTGCGTCGGAGCGCGGAACACTTCCAAAAAAAGAGGGACACATAACGCGTCCCTCTTTTTGATCGCAGGTATTGATCTCCGAAAAATTAACGTTTCGAGAACTGCGTACCGCGGCGGGCCTTGCGGAACCCGTACTTTTTACGCTCGACTTCGCGGGCGTCGCGGGTCAGGAGGCTCTGCTCCCGGAGTTTCGGTTCGACTTCGGGATCAAACTCTTTCAGAGCGCGGGCGATCCCCAGTTTGCAGGCATCGGCCTGACCGGTGGTCCCGCCGCCGTGAACCAGAATGATCACGTCGACGATGTCGCGCTTTTCCGTCGCCAGCAGAGGAGCCAAGACCGCGTTGCGCTGCTGAGCGGTGCGGAAGAACTCTTCGAACTCGCGGTTATTGACGCTGATCTGGCCGCTGCCGGCGCGAACACGAACGCGGGCGACCGAAGTCTTGCGGCGTCCAGTGCCAAGCTTATCGTTTTTGCCGTTCCCTTCAATAACGTAATTGCCACGTTTAATCATTTGACTCGATTTCCTTGTTTATGCTTTATGACTCTGTTGATTTCACTTCTTAACAGCCAGCTCGATCGGTTCGGGCTTCTGCGCCTGATGCGGATGGTTCTGATCGCTGGTATAGAGCTTCAGTTTTTCGAGCATCTGAACAGCCAGCTTGTTTTTCGGAAGCATGCGGCGGACAGCCTCTTTGAGAATCATTTCCGGATGTTTGGCAAGACGTTCTTTAGCCGACTCGCTCCGCAGACGGGGATACCCGGTGTTCCATGTATAGCGTTTGTTTTCCCACTTACGGCCGGTAAACTGGACTTTATCGACGTTCGTCACAATCACGTAATCGCCGCAATCGACATGCGGGGTATAGGTCGGGCGGTGTTTGCCCATGAGGATCATCGCGATATCGCTCGCAAGACGCCCCACGACTTTGTTTTCGCCGTCCACGATCCACCACTTCTTTTCGACCTCGCCAGGCTTGGCCATGTATGTTTTTTCCATTTTCGTAACCTGTTCAATTTCGGTTGGAAGAATCTAGTTTATCACGGTTGAAAGGGGATGTTCCCGCATCCGGCTTTCGTCTGCAAAGGGAAACCCGCGGCGCGGCTGAACGGAACCCGCGGCACGCACCCAAAGACAGTCAGGGCAGAGAGCTGCCCCTTTACAGAGATAAAGGTTCCTTCATTTTAAGCGATAACAGCCTCGCGGCAAGGGGGGCACAGCCGGTCCAAACCGATTTTTCGGTCAATTTTCCCACATGGAAAGCAAAGCCGTTTCTTCGAACCCGCACGGTCAGACGGGCCACCGCCGGCACGCTCAAAACGGGACAGGAGAAGGCGCGGCCACTTTACAGGGGGGTAAAGGTTTGTTACTTTTAACGGTATCGGGGCGGAGGCCGAAAGAGCGCCGCTTCGGAACAAAGACCACCGGAACAAAAGAGAAACATCGATGAAAAAAAACGCTGACCGGCTCCCCTCCTCCCCGCAAATCCCCGTAAAAACCATCTTCATTCCTCTTCTTTGGGCGATCTTCTCCCTTTTCGCGGGCGTTTGCGGTTACGCGGAAGAAAGCGAAACGGTCAAACAGGAATTTCTGAACCCGCCGGCCGGTTACGGCGAGGTTCCCTTCTGGTGGTGGACCGGCGAAAAGCTCGACAGCCAGCGTCTGATCTGGCAGCTCGACCAGCTCCACCAAGCGGGAATTTCGGGTGTTCAGGTCAACTATGCCCATCGGGACCAGGTCCCCTGGCTCACCTATCCCCCCGAACCGGAGATCTTTTCGGACGAGTGGTGGACCGTTTACGATGCTGTGGCCGCCGCCTGCGCCGAAAGGGGAATGGGAATCGGAGTCTCGGGCTACACGATCGACTGGCAAAAGACCCCGGGCAACCTCTTTTCGCGGATCGTCTACAACAATCCCGAAACCCTCAGCCGAAACATCATCCTTGAAAAACGGATTCCGCTCCGAAAGGGGGACCGGATCTCGGAACCGGTGTCGGACACGCCCGCCCGGAGAACCGTCGCCGCCCTCTTCTACCCGCGGCGCGGCAGGCTCCTGGAATGGACCGGCGGAACCGAACTTCTGAACGGAACCGCCGAAGGAATCAGATTCGATGGAACGGCCCTGACAGGAACAGCTCCCGAAGAGGGGGAACTTTGGCTCTATGCCGCCCAGCCGGTTCCGGACACCCTCAATCCGCTCCATCCCGATTCGGGCGCGCGGGTCATCGAAAACTTCTTCGCACCGTTCGAAACCCATTCCCCGACCGGTTCGGCGGACGGGCTGAACTACTTCTTTCAGGACGAGCTGCAGATCGGTACCGGACCGCTCCTCTGGTGCGACGATCTGCCCGAACAGTTTCAGGTACGAAAGGGATATTCCCTCTTTGAGGCGCTCCCCGCCTTTTTCGATGAGGACGCGGCCAATGCCGACCGGGGGGTCAAGTACCATCTCGACTGGTACGATGTCCGTGTCCGGCTCGCCGAAGAACGCTACTTTCAGCCGATTTTCGAATGGCACAACACGCGCGGGCTGATCTACGCCTGCGATCCGGGAAGCCGCGGCTACGATCCTTTTGAGTTCTGCGACTATTACAGCGCCATCCGCTGGTACACCGCGCCGGGACACGACACCCCCGGCGGGGAAGCCGATTTCATCAAAAACCGCGTTTCCTCGTCGATCGCCCACTTCTACCACCGGCCCCGGGTCTGGCTCGAAGGGTATCACAGTCTCGGCTGGGGCGCGACCCCGCAGCGTCTGTTTAACGCCACGTGCGAGAATTTCATCTTCGGCGCAAACCTGCTGAACCTGCACGGGCTTTACTACTCGACCTACGGCGGCTGGTGGGAATGGGCGCCCCCCTGCTACCATTTCCGGATGCCGTACTGGCGCGATTTTTCGGTTTTCCTCCGCTATTTCGAACGCCTTTCCTACATCATGAGCCGCGGCCGGCAGAAGGCCGACATCCTGATCTATTATCCCGTTTCGGAATACCAGGGGGCAGGGAGCCGCGGCAAAGAGGCCGCCGGCTGCGCCTTCGCCGCGGCAAAACAGCTCGCGGCCGCGTATTACAATATACTGTTCGCCGACGACGGCTCGATCGCGCGCGGTGTTGTCGAGGGAGACAAGCTCGTGATCGACGGCGAAGCGTACAGCGCGCTGATCCTCCCCAATATCAGCGTGATCCGCTGGCAAACGCTCGAGCGGCTCCGGCAGTGGCAGAAAGAGGGGGGAACCGTCGTCGCCCTGAAAACGATTCCCGCGGCAAGCGACCGTGCAGGGAAGAACGACCCGGATCTCGAAAGCGCAGTCTCGGAACTTTTTGCCGACCCGCGGACAGTCATCGATACCGATGCGGCGGACCTTGCCCCGCTCATCACCCTTTTCGGCGAACGGCTCCCCCGCGACGCGGAACCGGTCACGGAAATCCCGCTGATCTACCAGCACCGCACCGACGGCAACCGGGACATTTACGCCGTGAAAGGGGCGCCGAAGGGAACACGCCTGCGTTTCCGCGCCGCGGGAAAAGCCGAACGATGGAACCCCTGGACCGGCAAAACCGAAGAGATTCTTCAATACACTCATCCCGCCGACGGCATCACCGAAATCGTCATGGAAGGGGAAACTCCGAGCTTACAGGTGATCGTCTTCGACCGGAACGAACCGGCACGGTTCGACGCCGTGACGGGCGACCTCGACTCGGTCAGCTCGATCACGCCCCCGGCTGTTTCGGACGGGACGTGGCACGCTGTCGGGGAAAGCGGGACGCCCGGCTCGAAAACGCTCGAGATCACACTTGGCGGAACCAAGTACCGCCTAACCGGAACCGCGCCGCCCCCCCCCGCGCCGAAAGAGTTCGGCCCGGTCTGGGAATCGGAAATCGTGCCGGTACTCGATAACCGCTACGGCGACTTCCGCCTGCCGGTTGAAGAGGAACGCTTGGGGCCGGAAGCCCGCCGTTTCGTATGGCATGAAGAGGATCGCGGGACTTCCCTGACACCGGAAGAGCCGGTGACCTGCGGGTTCGGCCCGAAATTCCTCCGGCTCGGCCCCCTTCCCGACACCCTTTCCGAAACACAGAAAGAGACACTCAACATGACGCTCGCCGGCGCGGCATCGGCCCGGACACCCATCTCCCTGGAGAACACCCTTTACCGGTGGACAACCTACTCCTTTTCGTGGCGCGAGGGGATCGAGGGGAACCCGGGACACGAGGGTTACCACGGCCTGAAGAAAATGCTCGACAACCGGTTTATCGGATTGGGAAAGACCGAGGAAGGATTAAACGAGACGCTCTTCGTCCCTTCCGAGGAAGGAAACGTCAACTATCTCCTGGCCTGGGTTCACGCCGTTCCCGCCGAAGAGGGGAACATTGTCATCAAAACCGAAGGGGCGTTCCCCGCGTTTGCGAGTCTGGCGGGGACGCCGGTCAGCGCCGGGTCGCGGTTCCGGTATTCCGAAGAAAAGCATCCGCTTCTGCTCCGCTACGACGAGGCGGGCCGCTACGCGTTTGTTCTCGCCGACGAATCGGCGCCGCCTCACACCGGAGAGGCAACACCCCTTTCGATGGCCTGGTTTGAAATGCCGGGACGGCTCGATTTCGACATCTATCCCGACTCCGGACCGGCGGGGGTCTATCAGTTCCTCTCCCCGCCCGGTCTGGACGGCGCGGTCATTTCGGCCAAAGCGCCGGTCACTGTCACCGCCGGCGGGAAAGAGTTTCAAGCCGTCCCGCTCGAGGAAACCCCCTCAGCCGCAGCGGCATCTTACGCGCCGGCCGGACTCGACGGCAGCCGCCGGTATTACGTCCGGTTCAACGACGGGATCAGAACACCCCGCACCGTCGAAATCCGGGGCGCCGCCGAAGGAGCGCGCGGCGGGGCGCTCTTCCCCGAACCGATCCGGCTGGAATGCGGTACCGGCGAAATCACGCTCGGCAGCTGGAACGGGCAGGGCGCGCTCGAGACCTTCTCGGGCGGAATCATCTACCGCCGGAAATTCGAGCTCTCCGCCGAAGAGGTTCAGAGCCGGCCGCAGCTCGATCTCGGCAGTCTCTGCGCCAGCGCGCGTGTAACACTCAACGGCGCCGAAGCGGGCACGCTCGTCACAGCTCCCTGGCAGCTCGACATTTCGGATCAGGTTCGGGAAGGGGAAAACCTTCTCGAGATCGAAGTGCGCAACACACTCTCGAACCACTACCGGACCATTCCGACCCGCTACCGCGGCGATTCCCCTTCCGGCCTTTTCGGACCGGTCCGGATCCGCTTCCGGCCGGAAGTCAAGTTAAAATCGCGGTAGCGCGCCCCCAAACAAAACGGTTTTCGTCCCCGGCGGCTCTGATTTCCGAATTGGAATTCGGAGCATAATAGTGTATAATCAGGGGTATGTACCCGGGTTCGGGAGTCCGGCTTGTCCCGGATCCCGGCCGCGCCATTCCAACCGTTCATCCCAAAACCTCGAACCGCCCGCCCGGCCAGGCCAAACCGATGATTCACAAATATTCCCTCTTTACCTACCTCCTTCTGATCATCCTCCTCTCCTCGTCGCTGGTCATCGGCGTTGTGATTTTCGGGAACCGGAACCTGATGAGTGATCTGATCCTCGGCCATCAGACGGAAACATTCAAACTGATGACCCAGGCGGCCTCCGACGAAATTGAGATCCGTCTGACCAACGTCGAAGAGGTGGTTCAGCGAAACGCGAACCTGTTCCGCGACCAGGAACCCCATTCGCGCCAGGAAGTCACCAAAATCCTCGAACAGACCCTCGCCGCGTTTCCGACAGTTTTCGCGATGGAGATCATCTTTACCGAAACCGAAGCCGAACAGATCGAGAAGGCCGGGTTTACCGCCCTTTACGCCTACCGCCATTCGCAGAACCTGCTCAATCCCGAGACGAAAAAGCGGGAAGAGATCGAAGAGGAACTCGCCTCGTTTGAAATCGAGGACCGGAACGATCCGTCGAAAGACTATATCGCCGAATGGTATGTCAAACCCCTCGTTCTGGGCGAGGCAACCTGGACAAGCCCCTACTACGACCCGCAGGTCAACGTGCTGATGATCACCTACTCGGTTCCGGTTTTCGATCGGCCCGACCACATCGAGGCCATTGTCACCGCCGATGTTTCGCTCGAATGGCTCGACCAGCTGATCGACACGTTCGAGATCAGCAAGTCGGGAGAACCGATTCTGATCACCCCCGAACAGATCATCTACCGTTCCGAAAATAAGCCCAATCCGGAACCGAGCCTGATCGACATCGCCAAGGCCCAGGACGACATCGAGAAGCTGATCCAGAGCAAAGATCCCAACGGCGATAAAAATGCCAACATCTTTGAACTCGTCAAGCAGGGGAATTCCGGCGAAATCAAGTTTACCAACCCCTATACCGACGAAAAGACCTACCTCTATTTCGCCACCCTCCCGAAAATCTCCTGGAAACTGGGGTGTTTCGTTTTGGAGAAGGATTTGCTGTCGACCGTCAACAGTACGACCAAAATGATCATCGGGATCGGCCTGTCCGGGGTACTCCTCCTCATTATTCCCTCCTTTATGATAGCCCGGTCGGTCTCGCGCCCGCTCTCGATTTTGAGCAGTTCGGCACGAAACGTGGCTCAGGGCCATTTCGATTCTCCCCTGCCGAAGATCCAGGGAAAAGGGGAGATTCCGCAGCTGTTCCACGCGTTCGACGCCATGCGGAGCGAATTGAAGAAATACGTCAGCGACATTGCCGAAAGCGCCGCGCGAGAGGCAAACATGCACTCGCAGCTGCAGATTGCCCACTCGATTCAGCAGGGAATGGTTCCGAAAGATTTTGAGCCGGCACGAAAAGCCCGTCTCGATATTTTCGCTCAAATGACCCCCGCCCAGGAGGTTGGAGGCGATCTCTACGACTATCAGGTCCTCGACGACGGCAAAATCTATTTCGGGCTCGGCGATGTTTCCGGGAAAGGAGTCCCCGCCTCGATCTTTATGGCGATGGGGAAAACGCTGATCCACTCGGCAATTCAGCGCGGCGACAATCCTGCGGCCGCACTCAACTGGGTTAACCGCCAGCTGATTTCCGGGAACGAGGCGGGCCTGTTCATTACGGCGCTCTGCGGCGTTTACGATCCGGACAAACACGAGATCACCGTCTGCTGCGCGGGACACAACCCGCCCTATATCCGCGAGGCCGACGGGCATGTGTGGAAAGTCGAGATCACCAACGGCAAATTTCCGCTGGCGATTGCGGACGATGTGGAATACGAAAATTTCACGATTCCCCTTCCCGCGGGAAGCGTCTTCTTCATCTATTCCGACGGCGTTACCGACGCCGTGAATCCCGCCGGGGAATATTTCGGAGAACAGAATCTCGAAAAGGCTCTCGCACAGGCGCCGTGCAGTCCCACGCAGGGGCTGGCCGAATCGGTGATGGCCGAAATCAAAAACTTCGCCGCCGGCGCGAAACAGTCCGACGATATCACCATGCTGGCGTTCAAAGAGATTGTGTAGCCGCCGGGTTCCGCCGCGGCGGCCTCCTCCGGCCGGTTCCACTGAAAGGATCAACGCATGCCCCCTCTTCTTCAGAAAGGCTCCTTTCGCGAAATGGCCGCGGGCATTTGCGGGGCACTAGTCCTCCTTGCCGCAGGCGGAACATTCGCCTGCGCGCAGTCGCTGGGGGTTCCCTGGATCGCGTTCGACCGGCTCGGCCGCGTTACCGCCGCTTCCGATGAGACCGGCGCCCCGCGCAAAGGGAAAGCCGTCGGCATCTTCTACTTCCTCTGGTCCCTTCCGCAAACCAACATTCCGCAGGCGCCGGGAACCGGTCATCCGTATAACATTTCCGAGATCCTCGAAAAGGATCCCGGCGCCGCGTCGAATCCCGCCTCGCCTCTCTGGGGGGGAAACGGCGTCTACCATTACTGGGGCGAACCGCTCTACGGCTATTACCGCAGCGACGATCCCTGGATTCTCCGCCGCCATCTCCAGCTTCTCGCCGATGCGGGGGTCGATTTTCTCATTTTCGATACCACGAACGCCGTAACCTATCCCGAAGCGTTTCTGCCGCTGTGCGAAATGATCGCCGAGCTCCGCCGGGCGGGGGAATCGACGCCGCAGGTCACGTTTATGCTGCACACATCCCCCGCCAAAACGGCCGAAAAGCTGTGGAACGAAATCTACGGAACCGGCAAATACGACGACATCCTTTTCCGTCTCGACGGAAAACCTCTTTTGATCGGCAGTCCGAAAGAGATCACCGACCCGAAAATCCGAAAGGCGCTCACCCTGCGCGATGCCTGGTGGCCCTTTACGATGAAAAACACCCATGACGCCTGGCATTGGGAAGCCGCCTTTCCGCAGCCGTACAGCTGGAACACCTCGGAAGATGCGCCGGAACAGGTCAGCGTCTCGACCGCGCAGAACCTGAACCGGAAAGACGGGAAAGTCGCGTCGATGAGTACCGGCCTGGCGCGCGGCCGGAGTTTTTCGAACGGGGAGCTCAATCCCGTCCCGGCGCCCGGCGAAGGACGCAATTTCTCGGAGCAGTGGGCCCGCGCCCTGCAGCTCGACCCTCCGTATATCATGGTTACCGGCTGGAACGAATGGATCGCCGGCCGCTGGCTTCAGAACGGGGAATATGTCTTTGTCGACCAGTTCAACCAGGAATACAGCCGCGATATCGAAATGATGAAGGGGGGACACGGCGACAACTACTACCTTCAGATGATCAGCGGAATCCGGCGGTTTAAGGGAACGCTCCCGCTCCCCGAACCTTCCGAACTGAAATCGATCGATCTGGACGGCGGGTTCGGCCAGTGGGCCGAAATACAGCCGCTCTTTACCGACCATACCGGCGAGACCATCCCGCGCGATTTCGACGGAACGGGCGGGACGCACTACACGAGCAATACCGGCCGAAACGACATTCGCCAGGCGCGTGTAACATGTGACGGCAGGAACCTTTACTTTTACCTGAAGACCGCGGAACCGATCACTCCCGAAATGCCCGACGGGCTCTGTCTTTTACTGAATACCGACCGCGCCGAAACCGGCTGGGCGGGGGGCGACTGGCTGATCGGCCGTTCGTACGACGGGCAGACCGTTTCGCTGGAACGGTACGCCGGCGGCAAGAAGAAAGATCTCTGGAAATGGAAAGAGACCGAACGGGTCGATTACCGAATCGAAGAGAGCGAGCTTCATCTGGCGGTTCCCCTTGCCGCGGTTCATCTGCCGAAATCGAAAAAAAGTCTCGGTCGGTTCGGCTTTAAATGGATCGATAACGTCTCCGACGAAATGACGCCCGACGACCTTTACACCCGCGGCGACACCGCCCCCGAAAGCCGTTTTTTCTATGAGGTGAGCGGAACCGCATCGAAGCCGAATCCGAAAAAGAGACCGAAATGAACGGAACAGCCTTAACTGAAAATGAAATCATCGCGTGGCTCCGCGAGGAAGATCCGCAGAAGCTGGAAGTCCTTTTCCGCAAGGCCGATCTTCTCCGCCGGCAGCATGTCGGCGAGGCGGTACATCTGCGCGGACTTGTGGAAATCTCCAACATCTGCCGCCGAAACTGCCTCTATTGCGGAGTTCGGGCGTCCCGGTCCAATATCAAACGCTACCGGCTGGCGGCGGAAGAGGTTTTGGAAGGGGCGCGGCTGGCGGCGGATTTCGGTTACGGAACGGTCGTGATTCAGGGAGGGGAAGATTTCAGTCTCGACGCCGTTTTCGTCGCCGGCATTGTCCGTGAAATCAAAAAACTCGGTCTGGCGGTAACGCTCAGTCTCGGCGAACGCCCGGAAGCCGATTGGCGGCTCTGGCGCGAAGCGGGCGCCGACCGTTACCTTATCCGGTTCGAGACCAGCAACCGTTCCCTTTTCGACGTGATTCATCCCCGGGTCGGGAAAAAGGATTCTTTCGGTTTCGACGGGCGGCTCGGTTCACTCTTAACTTTGCGCGGAATGGGCTATGAAATCGGAAGCGGCGTGATGATCGGGATTCCGGGCCAGTCGTACCGCGACTTGGCGCGCGACCTGATTCTCTTCCAGCTGCTCGACCTGGATATGATCGGAACCGGCCCCTTTTTAGCTCATCCCGAGACCCCGCTCGGCAAAGCCGCGCTGGCACTGGCCGCCGCGCCTGATGCCCCTCTTGAAGAAAAGTGGAAGCTCGCCGCTGATGCCGGGTTCGATTACCCGATTCCGGACGATCAGGTTCCGAGCTCGAACCTGATGGCGTTTAAGGTGATCGCCCTGACCCGTCTCCTTCTGCCCGACTCGAATATCCCCTCGACCACCGCAATCGCGACGAACGACGCGGTTCACGGCAGGGTGACCGGCCTTATGAGCGGCGCGAACGTGGTTATGCCGAACCTGACCCCGACCAAATACCGCGCCATGTACGAAATCTATCCGAACAAATCGGCAACATTCGATTCCCCCGAAGAGACGCACCGAAAGGCGATCGAACAGATCCGCGAAGCCGGCCGCACCCCCGGCACCGGCCCCGGCGGCCGGCGGGGCAGCCCCCGCGGGCGATTTTAGTTCCTCTGGTTCGTTCCTTGCCGTTCGCGCTCGTTGGCGCTCTGCCAAGCTTTCTGTTTCCCTTGTTTCCCTGGGGATAACGGTGGGCTTTTCTGATTTCGAGCAGCGCGGTTTCCCGCACCAACCTCCGCCCTTCCCCCCGGAAAAAATCGCTCTCCCCCCGTCTCTCTTTTTTTGTTATTCTCCCGGCGGTATTTTCGAAACCTTTACGGACATAAACTATGGGTAATATCTTCACCGGGAGAAAGGGAAAAACGGGTCTCCTGCCGTGCGGGAAAAAAATCTCCGGCGTTTTCCTTCTTTTTCTCCCGTTCTTTCTTACGGCATACTCTCCGCCGCGCCTTGCGGGACAGGAAGACCGGCATATTCTGATTGAACAGACCGACCCGCTTGCCCGCCGGCCCGGTTTCGATATCGCGCCGAAAAACCTCCCCCCGCAGCCGATTCTCTTTACCCTGCCGGAAGGAACACTCCTTGAAGTTGCGGTTCCTTCCGGATTCCTCTCGAACGAGAACGGCACAAACCTGTTCGGGCTTCAGCAGGGGGAAATCTACCGGTTTAAAATCACCCATCTCCCCTACGCCGAAGGGCGCGAACTCTATCCGACTCTCGAACTGATCAGCCGGCTAACACCCCCCGCCGGCCACGAGACGGAGTTCCCGATTCCGGTCGAGCTTTCGGAAGAGGATATCCGCCTGGCGCTCGACGGAAACCTGGTGACCCGCGTTGTCTACCTCGAACCGCCGCGCCACGCGATTCCGGTCGACACAACGGTAAAACAGGGAGAGCTGCTGACCGAAACGCCGAACTCGATCAATCCGGTGGCGTTTGCCGAGTCGCGCGGCCGCGTCATGGCCATTCTGCGGGTCGGCAGCCGGATCCCCGACACGCAAACCGATCTGGCCGAATTCTGTTTCGGCTATCCGCCGGTAACCTTCCCGAAAAAGCCGGAAAATCCGCTCGGTTACCCGATCGGCTACCCGCTGCCCGAAAACCCGGAATCCGAATCTGAAACCGTTCCCGGCACCGAATAGGATTTCGCCCTTTCCGTCCGTCTCAAACAATCCGATTTCACCCCGATCAAGAGGAACCGCAATGTTCCAGATCCGATACAAATTCCGACCCGCCGCGCCGATCGCGGTTCTGCTCGCCGCGGCGGCGGTCATTCCTTTCTGTGTGTCATGCCAGTCGGAAAACTTCTATCATCCGGGCCCCAAAGACCCGTACGCCGGAAACGCGCCGAAAACGAAAGAAGAGGAAGAATATTACCGCGACGTTCTTTCGGGCGACTGGAAAAAGCAGAATACCAATATGCTCGGCTATTTCGGATTGGGAAGAAACCTGGTCTCGACCACCCCGCCTCCGCACTGGACGATGCAGCCCCCCGCGGGAGCAAAAACGATGGACGAGATTCGCGCCGAAGCGTATGACCGGCGGCTGGCCGAACAGCGTGCCGGCCGGATGCGCGGATCCGATCCGAACGCTCCGGTCTATAAAACCGCCGCGGCCGATATGCCGAACCGGCCCGATACCGCTGTCCGTCCGGCCTCGGCTGTCGAGCCGGCTCCGAAGAAAGGGGAACCGGCAAAGACCGAAGAGGTCAAGGAGAAGAAAAAATCTTTTTTTGAGAAATGGACTCGTTTTCAGCGGAAAGGGGATGAGCCTTCCTTAGCCGAAAACGAGTCCGTTCGCGCTTCCGGCCCCGGCCGGGAAACCGTCGTTCGCGGACAGGCGCCCGAAAATCTCGCCGGCAGCCGCGCCAGCGGAGGGGTGATCACCACCGCCGACGCGGTCAAGGTTCCGCTCACCGTCGACCCGGATTCCGCCGGCCGATGGCCGTCGGTCAGCGGCCTGATTATTCCGGACAATGTCCCGAAAGACCTTCCTGACGACGAGTATATCATCGTCGGCGGCGATGCGGGCGGGGAAGCGTTCGCGCTGCCGAACTGGGATGTACACAACCTGGAATCCGACGAAACGATCGCGCATTTCGATACGCTCAGCGGCCAGATCAAAGTCGAGCCCTCGAACCGGTTTGTGATCTACCTTCCCCGGTTCGGAACGGTTCGGCAGACGGTCGGCCCGAAATCGAACTCGCAGAACACGCGGCTGACTGCGATGAACCAGGACCTGGCTCCGGTTGAAACGGAAAAAGCCGCCGGAACCGATTTCCGCACACAGCAGGAACAGGTTTCGAGCGCACGCGGAATGACGCAGCTTTCCGGAATCGGCGCCAATCAGCCGGGCGGAGAGATGGTTTCGGAAGAAGGGCTCATCGAGGAAACGCAAAAAGTCCTGACCGCCTCGGCGAACAGCCTTATCCGCGAAGAGACCGTTTCGGACCAGAGCCGCCTGGTAATCGCCCAGGGAACCGCCGCGGCCGCCGCCTGGGGAAAAACACAGGGAGTCGCCGTTCAGATCGATAAAGTTTCGGCGCAGGGGAACGTCACCCTTCAGGGCGCGGCCACAATCTACTCGATCGAAAACAACACCAAAACCTCTCAGCTTCGTCTCTTTAAAACGGCGTCGAAACAGCAGGCGGCGCCCGGCGAACTGATCGAGTTTGTGATCCGCTACGAAAATGTCGGCGGCGAGGTGATCGGCAACGTCACCATTCTCGATTCCCTTTCGGCACGCCTTGAATATGTCGAGGATTCCGCGGTCTCCTCGAAAAAAGCCGATTTTCTCGTGAAAAACAACGAAACCGGTTCGCTGGTTCTCCGCTTGGAGGTCACCGACCCGCTGGAACCGGGCGATTACGGCGTTCTCTCGTTTCTCTGCCGGGTAAGGTAACGCCCCCATGAAACTTGTTCGGTTACACGCCGCGGCCGTCTTTCTTTTCGTGCTGCTGGCCGTGTCATTCGGCGCCGCGCAGCCGGGGGAACCGGAACCGTTTCCCGCGCTTCCCGAGGGAATCGACGCAAAGGCGGTTCTCGACGAAGCGGAAACGCGCGCCCAGGCCTGGCGCGGTTTCGATGAACTGGAATACGCGCAGATGAGCCGGCTCGGCATTCGCCTCGTGCGGGGGAAACATATTGAGTTCTACACCGACCTTGCCGAATCGCCCGAAGTCAACGGGATCGTTCCGGTTCTGGACGAAGCGGTAACGCAGCTGGCGCTCTTCTTTAAGCTCGATCCGGAGCGTTATGCGAATTGGCACATTGAGGCCTTTCTGATGAGCGGCCGGGAACCGTTTGAGATTTTCGGCGCGTTAAAGCGGGCGCCCGACTTTAAGAACGGGTACGCGCTCGAGTCGCGGATCTGGATTCTCGATCAGAAACAGGCGTACTACAACCGGTTTCTTCTTCTGCACGAACTGACCCACGCTTTTATGTGCCGCACCTTCGGCGACCTGAACCCCCGCTGGTACTCCGAAGGGATCGCCGACTATCTGGCGCTCCATCGATGGGACGGCAAAACGCTCACGCTCGGAATCTACCCCGAAAGTCCGGACGAGGTTCCCGGATTCGGGCGAATCGACCGGATCGAAAAGATGGGGCGTGAAAAGAACCGCAAAACGCTCGATACGGTTCTCGATTTCGACGCCGGCGATTTCAGCGACAACGATTCCTACGCCTGGAGCTGGGCTCTGGTTACCCTTCTTCTCCGTTCCCCCCGCTACGCCGAAGCGGTCGCCGCGATCCCCTACCTGATGACCCGGCGGGACGCCAACGCCCTCTTCCTCGAAATGCTCGGCGAAAAGAGCGCGCGCCTGAACCGCGACTGGTACGAGTGGATCGCGGGAATCGGCTACGGCGCCGATTTCAGCGGATTTGCACGGGACGACCTGCCCGCCGAACCGCTCCGTGAACCGGTTGAACTGACCCTTTCGCCGCAGACGGCCGGCTGGCAGTCGGCGGGCATCCTCCTTTCGGCCGGAAAGACCTACTCGATCCGCGCGGAAGGGCGGTTTAAAGTCTATATCGGCGACGAGGGGCGTTCGTTCCCCTGCGAGGCGAACGGCATTTCGCTCCGCTACAACGAAGAAGCGCCTCTCGGCCAGGTTTCGGCGGCGGTTCCCAGTGAAAAGCCGCGCGCGGTCAACCCGTGGAAAAGCGCCGTTCCGTTCAAAAACAGTCAGCTGAAACTGACCCCCGAAACCTCCGGCCCCCTGTTTTTCCGGTTCAATATCCCCTCGAATGCCGCCCGAAAATCGGCAGGCTCAATTTCCCTCATCATCGCCGAGGAGCATTGATTCCGCTTGCGCGATCGGTTAGAATGAGGGGACGATTTACCGTTCCCGCCGAAGCGGGGCAGTTCTGTTCCCTTTTTATCGAAGGAGTCTTTACCAAGATGAACGCGTTTCCCGAAGTTTCCAAAATCAAATACGAAGGTCCCGATTCCAAGAACCCGCTGGCGTTTCGCTATTATAACGAAGACGAGCTGGTCGAAGGCAAATCGATGCGCGACCATCTCAATTTCGCCTGCGCTTTCTGGCACACGATGCGGATGAACGGAACCGACCCGTTCGGCGCCGCAACGATGTTCCGCCCCTGGGACGACGGTTCCGACTCGATCGCCAACGCCCAGAACCGCGTACGCGTCTTTTTCGAGTTTCTCGAAAAGATGTCGTTCCCCTTCTACTGCTTCCACGACCGCGATGTGGCGCCCGAAGGCGCCACGTTCAAAGAAACGTGCGATAATCTCGACGCCGTGGTCAAGGTCTTCAAAGAGGAGCAGGAACGTACCGGCATCAGCATCCTTTGGGGAACCGCCAACCTGTTCGGCAACCCGCGTTACATGCACGGCGCGGCGACAAGCTCCAACGCCGACGCGTTCGCCTACGCCGCCGCCCAGGTCAAGAAGATGCTCGAGGTCACCATGGAACTCGGCGGGCGCGGATACACCTTCTGGGGGGGCCGCGAAGGGTACCAGTCGATTCTGAACACCGATATGAAACGCGAACTCGATCATCTGGCCGCGTTTATGCACATGGCGGTCGATTACGCGAAAGAGATCGGGTTCAAGGGGCAGTTCTACTTCGAGCCGAAACCGAAGGAACCGACGAAGCACCAGTACGATTTCGACTGCGCGGCGTGCATCAACTTCCTGCGCACCTACGGGCTTGCCGACGATGTCAAGATGAACATCGAAACGAACCACGCCACCCTCGCCGGTCACGCGATCGAACACGAACTCGACTACGCCGGCAGCCAGGGGTTCCTCGGCTCGGTCGACGCCAACGCGGGCGACATGCTTTTAGGGTGGGATACCGACCAGTTCCCGACCGACGTCTACATGACGACCAAGATGATGTACATCATCATGAAATACGGCGGATTCAAAACCGGCGGTCTGAATTTCGACGCCAAAGTGCGCCGCGAGAGCTTCGAGCCGATCGACCTGTTCTACGCGCATATCGGCGGCATGGACGCGTTCGCCAAAGGGCTGAAAATCGCCGCCAAACTCCGCGCTTCCGGCGAACTGAAAGAGATGGCCAATTCCCGTTACGCCTCGTGGAACAGCGGGATCGGCGCGCGGATCGAAGCCGGAAAAGAAGATTTCAAATCGCTCTTTGCCTACATGACCGAAAAGGGCGATATCGATGCCAACATCAGCGGGCATCAGGAACTCTTCGAAAATGTTCTGAACCGGTACATGTTCGACTAAACAATCCGCAGCGTCCCTGCCGCCATGCGGGAACCGCGAAGCGCCTTCCCGCCGTACCCCAGGTTTCCCTGCTCAACAGCTGATCAGCGCGGCGGCGGGCAAGGGACCCTCCGACATTAGTCGGACGGGGGAACCCGCCCGCCCTCGAAAAGCCGAAACTCACATTCGCATCGCCCCCGTCTTCAGACGGGGGTTTCGGTTCAAAACCCCCTGAAAGCTGCGCTGCTGCCTCCAAAAACCCCAAAAACCCGAAATACTCCCCCCAAAGAACCAATCTCCCCCCTCCTACCCGCGGGAACAGCGAAGCGCCTTCCCGCCGCACGCGGCGCCCCCCCGCTAAAAACGTCTAAAGGTTCACCTCGTCGCCGTACTCCGGCCGCATAACACGGCTCCCCTTCAGACGCTTCTGCAGAAGCCCGCAAAATGTCTCGGAGGAACGGGTTTCGCCGTGTACGACAAAAATGCTTTTCGGAGGCGACGGAATCGCGTCGACCCACTTCAGAAGTTCCCTCTGGTCGGCGTGCCCCGAAATCCCGCGAATCGAGGCGATTTCGGCTTTGACCGCGACAAACTGGCCGTTAATCCGGACCCGCTTGTTCCCTTCGACAATCTGCCGGCCAAGGGTTCCCGCCGACTGATACCCGCAGAAAAGAACAATGTTCCGCTTATAGCCGATGTGGTTCGCCAGGTGGTGTTTGATGCGGCCGGCGTTACACATTCCCGCGCTCGAAAGGATGAGGCCGGGCCCCTCGATATCGTTGAGCGTCATCGACTGCTCTTTCGTCGTCAGGAAATGGAAGTTGCTCACCTCTTCGCTGCGGGTTTTCAGGCGCCGGAGCGCATCGTCGTCGAAACACTCCTTGTGCCGCATAAAGATTTTCGACGCTTCCACCGCCATCGGGCTGTCGAGCCAGATCGGCACATCTTTCGGCATCCGGCCCTGCGCCTGAAGCGTGCCGAAACGGTAGATCATCTCCTGTGCGCGTTCGACCGCAAAAACCGGCATTAAAATGAGGCCGCGGCGTTCCACCGCACGTTTGATGACCACCGCGAGCTGGTCGTTCACCTCGTCGATCGGTTCGCTGACCCGGTCGCCGTAGGTCGATTCGATGAAAAGCGCGTCAACCGGGCGGTCCGGCTCGGTAAAATAGACCGGATCGCGCAGAATCGGGCGGTTCGGCCGGCCGAGATCGCCCGAAAAGAGGAGCCGTTTTGCGGTACCGTGATCGTCGGCGACAATTTCAATAAAACTCGAACCGAGCACATGCCCCGCCTCGCGCAGGGTCACCGTAACGTGCGGGGCGATTTCGGTCTCCGTTTCGTAGTCGATCGGCGTAAAGAGGGGTATCGTCTTTTCGACGTCGTCCTGGGTGTAGAGAGGGCGGACCGGATGGGGTGATTTCCGGTTCTCTTTGGCGTGCCGTTTCTGCTTAAAGAGCGCGTCTTCTTCCTGGATGTGCGCCGAATCGCGCAGGATCAGTTTTGCCAGGTCAAGGGTCGCGGGAGTACCGTATATCTTCCCCCGAAAACCGTCTAAAAAGAGTTTCGGCAGCAGTCCGCAGTGATCGAGATGAGCGTGTGTCAGAAGAACGGCGTTAATGTCCCTGGCCGGTTCCGGACAGGGTTCCCAATTCCGGCCGAGAAAATCACGCCCCTGCGTCATCCCGCAATCGACGAGAAAACGAAAATCCCCGACCTCAACAAAATGCCTGGAACCGGTCACATTCCCGTTCGCGCCTAAAAACCGTATTCGCATCACGACCCTTTCTCAAAAAAGATTTGCCCGGCCGGCAGAGCCGAAACCGGCCCGCACCCGAACTCTGACATTTCCCGGAAACAAGCTTATTCTATTAGATTTTCTGTTAAATCTCAAGGATCATCCGACCCGCCGAACCGCCGCAGAGGGATTAGCGGGAAATCTGTACCGAAAAGAGTGATTATTGGGAAAAACCGGCTCTTTCGGCGCTAAAACGAAATCGATGCCAAACCGTTTATCTTGACGCCCCCGGAGGGAAGAATTAGAATAACTGTATCGAAACCGTACTTTGCCCCCTGTAACAAAATGACGCTGGGTAGATTTGTTGCCGTTTGGCAGAGATTCTTTCTTTTGATGCTTCCGGCAGTAGGAGGGTTCTTTGCCCTGACAGCGGGAAACCGTCCGGCACACCTTTCCTCTTCCGAAAATGTTCCGGCACTCGAAAAGAGCGCCGAGGCCTACCTGCGTCAGACTTCCCGTCTGCTGGCCGGCCGATACGACGAATCGTTTTACCGCAGCGCCGTACGAGCGCAAACAGCGCGTCTGCTTGCTGCACGCGATCCCGAACCCTCAGATGAAGAAGTCCCGTTAGACATTTTTACCGAGCTTGAATCGGAAGGGCTCAGCGGCGCCGCCGAAGCGATCGCGTTTCTCGAAGAGGTTGACTCTTCACCCGTACTGTTTCCAACCGATACACTCCATGCCGGCGGAAACCCGGTCAACGCCTTCGCCGACCGGCTTATCGGCCGTTCCCCGTCCCCTGCCGACGGCGCCGGCCTCAGGAGCTATACCGAGTTCCCCTGGTTCGGCAGTCTGAGTTTTCTCTTTTCCCTTTTCACCGTTTTAATCGTTCCCTTTACCTCCGCTTCTCCCCTTCCCCGCTTTTGGAGAACGGGATTCGAAACCGCCGAAAAATTCTTTGCCGCACTTCGGAAATCGGGCGCACGTTTTCTCTGCCAGGACGCTCTTCTCAAACGGCTGGAATCACGAAAACCGCTCCCTCTTGGGAATCACACGGCGATCGGCGAAAAAAAGACCGTCGTACTCCTCGTCTAGCCGGTTTCGGCCTTGTTTCTTCGGATTCACACCGCGCTTCTATTCTCCATGAAAGGCTGTCATGAAAGGGAACTCTGTTCAGAAACAGATTCCGTCCCAAACCGGATTCACCCTGGTCGAACTCTTGGTGGTGATCGCCGTCATCGGCATTTTAATCGGGCTTCTCCTGCCCGCGGTACAGGCGGCTCGGGAAGCCGCGCGCCGGATGAAATGCACCAACAACATCAAGCAGTGGACACTGGCGCTCCACACTTATCACGATGCGATGGGCGGATTCCCCCCGTTCACCTCGTGGTGCGACCACGACTCGAGCGGTACCGCCGCCTCGGTAACGAACGTCAAAACCGAATTCTCGGTTCACGCGCGCATTCTCCCCTTTATCGAACAGGGGGCCTTTATGGAAGGGGTCGATGTGACCGATTATAAATACAGAGCCTTCTCGTCGGGAACGGCGCCGAACACCGAAATTTACGAACAGTTCCTTTTCCCCTGCGAAATTCTCGGCTGTCCGAGCGAAACCGCGCCCCGGATCCGCCAGATTCAAAAGCATCCGCGCGACGCATCGCAGGGCTTCGTCGACGATGCGGGAACGAACTACATGTTCTGCAACGGTTCCGGAACCGGCGAAGGTTACTGTCTCGACAACGGCAAAAACGACGGGCTTTTCGGTTTCGTCTGCCGGTCGCTCGACTCGGTTACTGACGGAACAAGCAACACGCTCGCCATGACCGAAGCGCTTTTAGCGCCGGCCGCATCGCAGACCAGCGCGCCCGAAAAGGAAGTCTGCCGCTATTCGGCGGTCGGAAATCTCGCGGGAGAAACCCTCTCCCAATATTCCGAAGCGGAAGGGTTCGATTGGGAAGAGTTCTCCCGGGAAAAGCTCGAAACCGGAACTTCGTTCAGCGGAAACCGCGGATGTCCCTGGATGGCCGGCCGGATCTACGCGTCCGGCTTTTCGACCTATGCCGAACCGAACGCCGGCCGGATCGGGATTTGGTATCGCGGAAGCGAGTTGCTCTATTACGGGAGCGGAAGCTGTCACAAAGGGCTGGTCAACGCCGGTATGGCCGACGGTTCGGTCCGTGCGGTCACCGACACGGTCGATCTGGAAGTCTGGCGGGCCGCCGGCACCATTAAAGGTCACGAAACACAATCGCTCTAAACAGAAAATCACAGAACCGCCGGTTCTTTGCTCTTAGAGGAGTTTGATCAATGTCATCATCTGTTATCCAGACGTTTGAACTCAAAAAATATTATTCCGGCCAAACCAAGGCGCTCGACGGCGTCGACCTGGACGTACGTGCCGGAGAGTTTATCGCGGTCATGGGGGCGAGCGGTTCCGGAAAAAGCACCCTTCTGCACCTGATCGCGGGACTGACCCGCCCGACCTCGGGCCGAATCCTGGTCGAAGGGCTTGACCCGGCATCGATGTCCGACGGAGCGCTGACGCGGTTCCGCCGCCGGAGGATCGGACTTGTCTTTCAGAGTTTCAATCTGATTCCCCACCTGACCGCCCAGGAGAATATCCTGATCCCGATGCTCGCCGAAGGGAAGAAGCGCAAAGAAGCGGCCGCACGCGCCGAAGAGCTGGCCGAAGCGCTCGGAATCCGGCAGCAGCTCGGCCAGCATCCCGATACGCTCAGCGGGGGGGAACAGCAGCGGGTCACGCTGGCGCGGACACTCTCGCTTAATCCGGCGATCCTTCTTGCCGACGAACCGACGGGCAACCTCGATTCGGTCAGCAGCCAGCATATCTGCGAAATCCTCGACCGGCTCTGCCGCAATGCCGGACGCACCATCCTCCTTGTCACACACGAGCCGGCGGTGGCCGTCTGGTCGCAGCGCCTTCTGATCCTGAAAGACGGCAAACTGATTGCCGACATGCCCACTTCGCAGTTCAGCGACGCGCACCATCTGGCGGCAGCCTATCAGGAAACCGTCGAACAAAACCGCGCGGCGGCCGGGGAGGCGGAAGAATGAGCAGACTTTCCCGGCTCCTTGTTTTTTCGCGCCTTGCGCGCCATAAGAGGCGTCTTGTGCTGGTCATCCTCGCGATTGCGGCCGCGGCGTGTCTGGTCGTCTGGGTGATCGGCGGCTACCGGAACCTCTACACCGAAATTGTTCACACAACCCCCCGTCCGTTCGGACGTTACGATGTCATGATCGGCGCCGAAATGGGAAACGGTCCGCGGCGCGGCGCAGGCGGCGGAGGACCGGCGTTCGGCGGGCCGCTCGCCAAACGCCCGGCTCCCGGCGGCGCTCCCGCAGGAGGGATGGGAGGCCCCGGCGGAGGAAAGCCCGGCGGTCCCGGCATGGGGGGCGGCCGCGGCGAGGGGGAGAGACCGGCCGAAAAGCGGTTCGATCCGCTCCGGGAAGCGCGGGCGGCCGACGGATCGGTCATTCTCGGCCGGCTTCCGGAACAGATTCCCTCGCATATGCGCGAAAGGCTTTTCAAGGCGGATACCGACGGAAACGGTGCTCTTTCGCGTGCCGAAGAGGAGACTCTTTACGACGAACCGTTCCCTTCCGATGCGGATAACCGCGGAGAAAATGCCAAGAAGCCGGTTTCGGCCGACAACCCGGTCAAACGGCCCGCAGCGCCGAAAGGCGCGGGGCGGCCCGGAATGCGCCCGCCCGTCCTTTCCGAAGATCTCCTCGGCGAAATGGCGCGGGATGAACTTGTCCGGTCTCTCGACCGGATGAGAAACGTGCGGGCGTTCGTTTTCGCAAAAAGCACCAAAATCGGCGGACCGGCCGACATCGCCGAAGTCACACATGAAAACGGCGACACCGGTTACGAAGAGAGCGTTCCCGAAGGGATCGATCCGGAACTCCACCGCCGCGCGCTGGCGGCGTACCGCGCCTGTATGGGAACGCCGATGGGGTTAGGCGAAATACTGACCGGCACCGACGCGCCCGAGCCCCCCGCCGAATTGGAAGAAGGGCGTTGGTTCGGCCGGGACGACGCCGAAGCCAGGGAAGCCGTTTTAGGGGCGCAAGCCGCAAAACGGTTCAATGCCAGGGCCGGCGATCCGATCCTCGTTCTCACGAAAACCGACGAATACCAGCTGAAGGTCGTCGGGATCCTCGACGATCAGCGAATGAGCGGGTTTTACGTACCGATCGGCACCGCCGGCCTGATCGCAGGCGGTACCGCCGAAACGAACCAGGCGGGAATCACCCTCATCTCTCCCGAAAAGGAGGTGGAATTCCAAGCCCGCTGGCAGAACAGGCTCGAAGCGGATTCGCCCGGCGCCGGAATCACAACCAAAGCCGATTACATACGGATTCAGACCGAAAATATCCGGGCTTCCTCGACGTTCCGCGCGCAGGCGGTAACAGGAACCATTCTGGCGATTCTCGCCTCCCTTCTGATCGTGCTGGCCGCGCTTTCGATCGACGTGGAAGAGCGGCGGCGCGAAATCGGTCTCCTGCGTGCAGTCGGAGTGGGGCGAACACAGATAGCTCTTTCGATTTTGACCGAATCGTTTCTCCTGGCGGTCCCCGGCTGGCTCGGCGGTCTTTTCGCGGGTTGGCTGATATTGCGTCTTTCGAGCGGAAAAGAGTTCGAACTGAATCGGACGATGGTCCTCTTTTCTTTCTTCTGCGCGGTTCTCGGCTCGATGGCCGCCGCAATCGTGCCGATCATGAACGCCTGCCGGATCCGTCCCCTGGAAGCGGTTTCGCGTGCCCGCGAGATCCCGTTTCAGCGGATCACCCCGGCCATGCGGCGGCGTATCGGCTTCGCCGCCGTCCTCCTCGGTCTGGCGCTGATTGCGGGCGATCTGTTCCTGATCTACGGGCTTCATACCGATCTGCCGAAACGGGCGGCCATCCATTCGGCGTTCGGAGTTCTGGCGCTGGCGCTGGGCGTTCTGTGCCTGATCCCCGTACTGGTGCGCCTGGCCGAATCGCTTCTCCTTCCGCTTCTGGCCTGGCTCTTCCGGTTCGAGCGGACCGTCTCCGCCAAAGAGCTTTCCGCGCATATGCGGCGGACAACCGCGGTTGCCGCCATGCTGGCGATCGGGGGCGGGCTCTTTACCCTCATGCAGATCTGGGGTTACTCAATGCTCGGCCCGTTTCTGCCGAACGGGCAGATGCCCGACGCGTTCGCCGCATTTCTGCCGGCCGGCCTTACCGAAGAGAACGCGGCACTGCTGCGCGAAATCCCCTTGATCCGAAAAGACCGGTTCGAGCCGGTCGCGGTCGAGCAGGCGGCGTTCGCACCCGAATCGACACCGAACGGCCGCGGCGGCGAGTTCGCCAACGTGGTCTTTTTCGGTATGGACGTCGACCGCGGTTTCGCCGGACCGGACCCGCTGGTCAAACTCAAATTCATCGAGGGGAACCCGGCAAGCGCTTACGCCGAAATGAAATCGGGACGCGGCGTTCTGGTCAACGACGCGCTCACCATCGATTACGGGTTTAAGCTCGGCGACACCCTCCGGCTCTGCGATCCCAAACAAAACTCCCGCATTCTGGAATACCCGATCGTCGGCATCGTCTCGTTCAACGGCTGGCAATGGCTTTCGAAAACGGGGGGAGTCCGCCGAAACTACGGCCGGTCGGGGGGAATGGTCTTCGCTTCCGATGAACTTGTACGAACCGACTATCATCTGACCGAAACCGGCTACTTTTGGTTCGACCTGGAGAAGGGAGCGGACCGTCAAAAGCTCGAGGCCGAACTCGACCGGATCGCGCGGAAAAATCACGATGAACTCGCCGGCGCGGGAAATGAAAACACCGCATCTCACCCGGCCCGGCCCGGCCCGGCCCGCGGCGTTCCGGCCGGAAACGCCGCGTATGTCAAGCTCTCGACCCGCGAATCCCTTTCCGAATCGATCTCGAAACGGGCCGACGGCGTCATTTGGGGATTGAGCACCATGCCGCTGGTCACACTCTCGCTCATGTCGATCGCCCTGGTTGCCGTGACCGTCAACTCGGTGCAGACACGCCGCCGCACGTTCGGCATTCTGCGCGCGGTCGGCGTTGAGCGGGGAAAACTGACGCGGATGATCCTTGCCGAGTCGATTCTGCTGGCGCTCTGCGCCGCGGCGGCTTCGCTCATGTTCGGGATTCCCGCCGCCGCGGGCGCCCTGAAACTGGGCCAGTCGATGTTCGGCACCGCCGATCCGCCTCTCGTCCTGCCGGTACGGGGGCTTTCTCTCGGGCTTGCGCTCCTCGTTTTCCTCGCGGCCGCCGCCGCGGTTGTGCCGGCAGTCAAAATCGGCCTCGCCAAACCGCTCGACCTCCTGCGGGAAGAGTAGCCTTTGGTCACGGGGCGGGGTTTCCGGAAAGGAGACCCCGCCTTTCCAAGGGATCCCGCTCCCGTCCAAACGGGTTCTCTTGCGCCGATCGGGCGTAATGACTAGAATGATGCCGCAAGGCCGGCAGGGGATTGGCCGCTTCGGCGCGTTTACCTGAATTTTCCTTCATTCCGTTCAGGGCAATCATTTTTGGCTGCCCAACGATTCGAAGCTGTCAGGTTCTTTGGTTTTGGCCTTTTCCCGCAATTCGGAGACCTCGGAAAGTCCCAAAATGAGGAAACCTAAAGTTTTATTCTACGATCCCTTCCCCCTGGTGACCGGAGGATCCGGATTCCGTTTATGCCGGGCGGTTGACCTTCTGAAAGAGAAGTGCGAAATCACCCTCTTGCTTCCGAAAAAACCGGATTGGGACTTTGTCAATCGATGCTTCAGCTCCCGCATCCGGGAGAAGGACGTACGTTTCGTCCCCATCGCCCCTCTCTCGAAAAAGGCGGTATTCTTTCGATACTTTTTTCCCCGATACCGGCCGTCTGATCCCGTGATCGAATCGGAATGCGCTAAAAATGACCTTTGTGTCAGCTTCCGGAATTTCGGTTTCTTCGGTGTTCCGGGAGTCCACTTTATCGTGGACATTCAGGCTTTGGAACCTTTCGGGATCAAAAGACCCCGATATCAGCATTGGAAACCTCCGGCAAAGATTTCCGCCAAAACGCTGGCACGCGGCGCTGCCAGACAGTCATTGAAGCTTCTCCTTTCGTTCGCCGGTTTGCTGGGTTTTAAAAGGCGCTTTCGGAAAAAGGTTCGAACGAGCGGGGACAGGGTGATTTCCAATTCACGCTGGATCGCCGGCTATTTCAAAAAGTACAATCTTCATACCGATGTCGTTTATCCCCCGGTTACAGCCCGTTTTCCCGAGGTTCCGTTTCAGGAAAGGCAGCTCGATTTCGCGTGCGTCGGCCGCATTTGTCCGTTAAAGCGGATTGAAAGTATCATCAGCATTCTCGACAGCGTCCGAAAACAAACCGGATTTCCCATTACGCTGCGCATCGTCGGCCAGTTCTCGAGCGGCAACATGTACGGCGAAGTTATCCGGGAAATGGCAGCGCGCCGCGACTGGATCAAAATGGAGGGGGAACTGCTCGGGCAGGACAAGGAGAATCTTCTGCTCAAATGCAAATACGCCATTCACGCGTGTGAAATCGAAGCATTCGGAATTTCCGTCGCCGAATATATCAAAGCCGGCTGTATCCCGTTTGTCCCTTCAAAAGGAGGGTCTGCGGAAATCGTCGGACTCGATAAACTATGTTACCGTGATCCCGGCGATGCGGTAACCAAAATCATCGATTTTTTGAACAAAGACGACGAGCAGCAGATCGCCGTTCAGAAGTTCATGATAAAGCGCGGCCGTCAATTTAGCACCGGCCTCTTCGACAAGGAATTCCTGAGAGTGATCGGTGAAGAACTAAGCAGCCGGAACGCCGGGTTTTCCCGGGAAATTTGACCCGTTCGAATAGGAAAGCCGCGCCCGAAAATGGTTAACCCTGTGACCTCTTCAGACAATCGGGATCTCACGAGAAAATCGTTCAAAGCCGCAGGGCTGGGATTGGTCCTGCAGTTTGCCAATCAGTTTGTCCGTCTGCTTATCGGAATAGGCATGCTCCGTCTTCTGACTCCGCAGGATTACGGGGTTATCGGCATGCTTTCCCTATTCTGGGGCATTAGTGCCGTGTTTATCAACGGAGGTTTCGGCCAGGCGATCATCCAGCGGAAGAACATTACCGAAACCGACTTAAATTCCGTCTTTTACTACAACATCCTGCTGAGTTTGGCGTTCTGTCTGCTGATGATATCCAGTTCCGGAATCATCGCCGATTTTTACAGCCAGGAGATTCTCGAAAAGACGATTAAAGTTACCGCCTGGACACTCCCCATTTCCGCGATCAGCGCCGTTCAGCTCAGTATCCTGAACCGTCAGCTCAAACAGTATTTAATCACGGTCAGCACTCTCGTTTCGCTCGTGGCCGGGGGCGCCGTCGCCATCGGGCTCGCACTGAAGGGGATGGGGGTTTGGGCGCTTGTCTGGCAAGAGTTTGTTTCCGCCCTGTGCTTTACGCTGACGGTTTCCATTTTCGTACGATGGCGGCCGTCCCTGTCGTTCAGTTTTAAGTCTCTGGCCTCCCTGTTCAAATTCGGTTCCGCGATTCTTTTAACCGATTTAATCGTTACTGCGGCGAACAACATCAGCAGTATGGTGATCGGAAAGTGTTATAAGCCCGATATTCTCGGATTCTACACCCGTTCCAAATCTTTCGCCGTCTTGTGGCCGACAAGCGTCAAGGCTTCGATCGGAAGAGTCCTCTTTCCGGCCTTTTCCAAGATTCAGGACGATCTTCCCCGGCTCCGTTCGGCATTCCGGCGTTCGCTCCGTCTGTCGGTCTTTGCGGTCACCTTTCCCACCCTTCTCTTTACTGTTCTGTGCAAACCTTTCATCATACTGATTCTCGGTTCAAAATGGCTCCCCTGTGTCCCCTACTGGTGGCTTATTGCGTGCGCAACCCTCTTCTTTCCGATGGAAGAGCTCAACATTCAGGTTCTCAAGTCCCGCGGAAAGTCAAATCTCTATCTTTTCATCGAAGTCATCAAAAAAGTCTTTTTTGCGGCGCAAATCGCGGTCCTGATCGTTTACGGCATCTATCCCATGCTCTGGCTTGAAATACTCCTCTCCTGCTTTTTCTTTTTTCTCAATTCATTTTTTAACGGCCGCGGACTTTCCTACGGATCGCTTGCACAGTTATACGATTCGCTCCCCTACTTTATTTTGTCCGCGTTTTCATGTTTTTCGGCCTGGTGCCTCTACAGGCTGATAACCCCCCTCTCGGCATGGCTGGGTCTGATTTTACCGGCAGCCGCAGGCTTTGCGATCTATTTATTCCTGAACCGTCTCTTTAAAACATCCGCTCTTTTGGAACTCGTCGGTATTGCCGCCGGCAAATTCCCGTTCGTCAGGAAGGTTATGAATCTCTAAAAAGAATCGTTCGTCGGATTGACTAAAACCGAATCCTTCTTCCAGCGGAACGGCTTCGGGCAGGACGGTTCTGATTACCGGTCAAGAACCTCGGGATAGACAAGCCTTGCTTTCCTACAGTTACAGAAAAACCGAGTTACGCAAAGGTCTTTACAATTAAACCTCTAAAACCAAGCGCCGCCTATGATCGGCCGGAGGTTCATTTCCTCACATCGATCCGATGTATGAAAAAGGCGCCCCGCAGCAGAATAACTGCTGCGGGGCGCCCGCATTCTGTTTCCCTAACCTGGCGGTTAACGGAATCAGAAGTCAGTGAACAGGTCGTCAACGGAAAGCTCGTCGGCAAAGATTTCCGGAAGCGCCGCAGCCGCCGGGGGAGCGACGACGAACATGTACTCGGCATAGTCGTTGTCGAAATCGGACTGATCGAGCGCCTGGCGGTCGTCAAGCTGGACCTTCAGGATATAGGTGCCAGGTTCCTGTTTGCCGATGACGAAACTGAACGATCCGGTTTCGCCGGCGCCAAGACCGGTCGAGCAGTAATGCTCGCGGGTATTGCTGATGACGGTACCGTCGGACTTGACGATCTGGATCGACGAATAGAAGAACTTCGCGTTGGCGTCGGCTCCCACGTTCTGGTAGCTGACGGTGAAGTACGGGATCGTGTCAGTGGTGAAGCTGTCGAGAGCACAGGCTTCGCCGGTAGATTTATTGGCCGCGGTGACACCGGTATTAACCATATCGCACTGCGTAACGACTTCGCTCGGAATCGTGAAGTTGATCGTCTGAACGGCCGGGATATCGCCAACCGCACAGCGCTGATCAAGCGCCAAGGTCAGGGTGTAATCGCCAGCCTCGAGCGCCTTGATCAGGAAGCTGAACGTGCCGATTCCGCCTTCCTCCAGACCCTCGGTGCAGACAATCTCGTAATAGCTGTCTGCGGAACCGGCGATATAGTTCCCTTCCGAATCCTGAAGCTTGACACCGGCATAGAAGTAAGACGCCGGGAGGTCGCCGGAAACGTTCTGGTAGGTAACGGTAATGTCGTTGACCTCAGAATTGAGTTCAACACCGTCAACCAGTTTGACCGTTTTCCCGCTGGCGCGGCCGACAGCTTCAACATCGACGAACTCGAAAGCGTAAGTTTCTTCGTGCTCGACAACATCGAACTCGTAAATGATTTCGTTGTCAGTCTTGTCGGTTTCGGTGATCGTCCCGCGGTTGTCAAGAATGACGTGCGCGAAATAGTGGCCGGCCGGCAGCTTCTGGAGGTTGAAGCTGAAGGAGTTCTCGCCGCCGTCAGCAGCCACATAACCGGGCTGAACCAGGACTTCGGCCGGTTGACCATTGCCCCGCAGAACGACGTTTCCTTCGGTGTCGTAAACCTTGACGTAGTTGTAGAAGTACTTCTGGTCGACGTCTTTGTTGCCGGTGTTCCAGAACGTGACGGTAATGGCGGTCGTGTCTTTCGAATCAATTCCGCCATGGGCGAGATCGACATATTCGCCGGTCCAGTAGTCAACAGCCGAGAAGCTGTCGGCCGTGATAACGAGATTCGGGCCGGTCACAGCGACACTGAAGTTGAATTCAGCGAAGTCGTTTGCGTAATCACTTTCAACAACCGTTCCCCGGTCATTGAGCAGGATTTCGAGCGTGTAGTTACCGGCAGCCAGACGCGCCAGCAGGAAGCTGAACGTTCCGGTTTCGCCGACGTCTTCCTGGCCCGCGCAGTAAATCTCGTACCAGTTCCCTTCGGCGTCTTTCAGAATATATTCGCCTGTATCGGCGTTCTTCAGACGGACCCCGCTGTAGAAGTACTTGTTGCTGACAGCAGCTTCGCCCTGGTTTCCGAACGTGACCGTAACATTGGCGACATTGTCGGAAGTGAGGACACCGCCGTCGAGATTGAGTTCTTCACCCGTATACTTGTCGGCTGCGGTAACCGAAACGAAATAGAGATCGGCCAGTTTCTCTTCGCCTGTCCGCTGCAGATAGACATTGCTGCCATCATACAGAAGCTCGTACTCGTAGACACCATCAATCACCAGTTTGTCGGTTCCGCCGACCACGAGGGTGACGTCATCGAAGGACGCCGTCGAAAGCGGTGTGTTGACGAAGGTGAGTTCGGCGCCCATGTTGAAGTTGTCCGCCGTCGCGCCGCTGAAGATAACGACTTTGTCGTCGCCGTTGCCGAGAACAATGTCAGCGTTAAGCTTGACGGTATAAGCGGCAACCGCGGTCAGATCGCCGTCTGCGCCGATCGCCACGCCGTACTCGCTGTAAGCGGCGGCATTGACGAGCGAGAGATCAACCACCACATCGGTATCCGGAATCGCGGTGTCGATCGTCACCGTCGTTTCGGCATAATCGTTTTCAAAGGCATCGCGAGTGATATTGTAGATCGTGACATGTTCCGGCGTATCGGCAAGAACGGCCGAGAAGTCAGTCCCCGCAGCGCCGAGCGCCGAACCGTAAAGAACGAGGTTGTCGTTGCCGTCACCGAAGGTGATTTCGCCGCCGAACACGGTCGTGTCGAAGACAGTGACCCAGTCATTGCCTGCGCCGACGTTGACATCACCGTTGATGGCGCCGCCGCCGGTACCGAAGACGTCCTGGGTCGGACCGGAAGCGAAAGCGCCCATCGTGCCGCCGTCGTTCAGGAACCAGTCGCCGCCATGAGCGTCGGTACTGTCAATATCGCAGGAGATCGTTCCGTGGTTTTCGAAGGAGACTCCCCTACCGAAACCCCAGAGTTTGTCAAGGCCTTCGCCGATGACGCCGGACTCGTTGTTGATAACGCCGAGAGTCGTCGCATCGCCGGCAACCTCGTGCATTCCCTTCATACGCACAATGATCTGGTTCGCCAAAGCCTGATAACGGGCACTGCCGGACTGGAGCGCGGTGAGGAAGGCGGTGATGTTTTCGTCGGAACCGGTGTTGAACGGATTCGACGCGGCGGTTTTACCGTCATAATAGTAGTAATAGAGCTCCTGCTCGGTCGGAACCGGAGTGTCGCCCATGACGGCGCCCCAGACGGTCTGCAGAATCTTGTAAACCGAAGAGGATGTCTGGAAGTTGAAGACGTCGATCGTACCGTAGTTATCAATGGCAAGCTGGTTCTCATAACCATTGGTGAAGTACGCGTCGATCTGAACAGTCAGATCGCCGATGTGACCGCCTTCGGCAAGACGAACAGCCGCGTTGGTGTCTTTGGTGAGACCCGCCTGCGTATCGCCGATCAGGATGAAAAGCTCCTGAACATCGGTTTCACTTCCGAGGTTGAGGAATCCTTCACGGGTGAACGTGCCTTCGAATTCGTCGTACGGAGCGGAAGCATACTTGAATTCGGTGAAGTCGGCCCTGTTGGCAACCACATTGAAGTCGCCGGTAAAGACGTTTCCGCCATCGAAGTTCGCCATGCTCAGGTTGATGTCTTTCCCTTCGGAATTGATGTTGACAACCGAACCTTCACCGCCGGTTGCGGCAGCGCCGTCGGCATCGTCATCGGCGGGAATACCGTCGATGAACTGACCGCCGAGGGTGTTGACATCATAGGCGTTGTCGTAGCTGATATCGAGCGCGTCGCCGACATAGATCGTCGCCTGGTTGTCCCAGGTAGTGTTGCCGACAATGGTGATCGCCTGAACAAAGGCGGTTCCGCCGAGGTTGTAACCGACCACGGTGCCGGTCCAGACCTGGGTGAACTCGCCGTCGACATCGTCGCGCCAGAGTGTGATCCCTTCGGCATCGTCATCGATGCCCGGAGCGATCGAAACAATATTGATCGTGACCGAATTGCCGTCTTGGTAATCATACAGACCGGAGTAGGCAGCAAGGTTCTTCAGAGCGGCAAAGCCGTTGGTGTAGGCGTTGAAGACGTCACCTTCGGAAGCGTCGGGACCGAGGACCTGACCGATCTGGTAGGAAACACCGTCGATCACGATGTGGTCACCGGCAACCAGACCGGCGAACCCGGCGGCATCGACCGTGTAGCCGTCGGCGGCGGAAGTGTCGTAGATATGGACGCCTTCGACGACCGTCGGATCAATGCTGTAGTTGGCAGCGTCTTCGCCTTCGAGATTGTAGTAAACCGTGACATCACGGACACCGGCTTCGGCACTGTCGAACTCGGCGGAAGCGATGGTAACGGTAACATCGTCGCCTTCAACAATCCCGCTGACCGTACCCATGGCGGCCTCGGCATCGGTGGTGCCGTCATAGACCTTATCGGCGGCGGTGGTGCCGTCTACGGTGAGGGTCTTGGTCCAGATATTGACCACGGCCTGGCCGTAGAAGTCCTGGTAACCTTCGCGGCTGACCTTCACGTAAACATCGTTCCAGCTGTAACCGTTGACGAACACCGGATTTTCGGTCAGATCGTAGGTTTCGCCGTCGAGCGAGTAAAGAATCGTGTCGGTATCGGCATGGGGATCTTCAACCGTGATGGAGTGGCCCTGGCCGTCGTAAACACCGTTGTAGCCGTAAACAATGACATCGTCGATCACAGGTTCATCACCCGTGATCGTGACGGTCGCGCTATCGACCCAGTCGTTGTGGTTCGCGCGGCGGACTTTGACCCAGACCTCATAGGTGCCGGCTTCGGTGAAGGCCGGATTTTCGGTCAGGTCGAAGGTGTAAGGATCAAGGGAGTAGAAGATCTCGTCGGTATCGGCATGGGGGTCTTCAACGGTGATCGAGTGGGCTTCACCGTCATAAAAGCCAGAGTAACCATAGAGAATGACATCGTCGATCTCGAGGGCGTTAATGATAACAGTGCCAGAACCGGTCCAGTCGTTGTAGTTGGCGCGGCTGACCTTGACATAGACGAAGTTGACGCCGACATCGGTATAGGCCGGATTTTCGGCGGAATAGGTCTCACCGTCTTCAGAGTAAAGAACCACATCTCCGTCCTGAGCGTTGACGGTGATCGAGTAAGCGTTGCCGTCGTAATCGACATCGACACTGTCGATGGTGACATCGTCAATCGTGGCCGGGGTAATGACAACATCGGCATTGCCGTACCAGTCATTATAGTTGGCGCGGCTGACCTTGACGTAGGTCGTGTAGGTGCCGACATTGGTGAATTCCGGAGCTTCGGTCAGATCGTAGGTCTCGCCGTCGAGCGAATAGGCGATGACATCACCGGCCTGAGCACGAACCGAGACCGAATAGGCGCTGCCGTCATAAACGGCTTCGGCACCGGCAATCGTTACATCGTCGATATCGGCAGGGGTAATGACAACGTCGGCATCGCCATACCAGTCGTCATAATCTTCGCGGCTAACCTTGACGTAGGTTGTGTAGGTACCGACATTGACGAACTCCGGAGCCTCGGTCAGATCGTAGGTCTCGCCGTCGAGCGAGTAGGCGACCACATCGCCGCCCTGCAGACCCTCAACCGACACCGAGTAGAATCCGCCGTCATAAACCTTTTCAATACCGGCAACCGTCACGCCCTCCTCAATATAGACGCCGGCGCCGCCATACCAGTCGTTGTAATTCTCGCCGCGGCTGACCTTGACAAAGACCTGAACCCCGTCAGGCACGTTAATTTCGGTGAAGGACGGATTTTCGGTGAGATCGTAGGTCTCAGCGTCGAGCGAGTAGGTAACCACATCGCCGTCCTGCAGACCCTCGACCTTAATGGAGTGGCCCCTGCCGTCATACATGGCATAGGTGTCGATCAGTTCGACACCGGAGATATTGGCGGGAGTGATCACAACGTTGGCTTGACCGGTCCAGTCGTTGTAATTCTCGCGGCTGACCTTGACGTAGGTCGTGTAGGTGCCGACATTCGAGTAAGCCGGAGCGACGGTCAGATCGTAAGTTTCGCCGTCGAGCGAGTAGGCAACCACATCGCCGTCCTGCAGCCCCTCAACCGATACCGAGTAGAAACCGCCGTCGTAGACCTTTTCAATCTCCCTGACCGCCACGCCGGTAATATCGGCGGGGGTAATGACAACGTTGGCACTGCCGTAGTAATCATTATAGCCATCGCGGCTGACCTTGACATAGGTTGTGTAGGTGCCGACATTTGAGTAAGCCGGAACATAGGTCAATTCATAGGTTTCGCCGTCTTCGGAATAGAGAATCGTATCGGTCTCGGCCTGGGGATCTTCAACCGCGATCGAGTAGAAACCGCCGTCATAGACCTTTTCGATGCCGGTAACCGTTACGTCGGTGATATCGGGAAGTTCACTATCGTTGACCGTCAGTGAAACTTCGGTGTAGGCGCTGACCTGCCCCAGGTCGGAACGGATGTAGCCGAACGACTCTTTTTCGACACCCTTCTTGTTGCGGGTAAGACCGTTGTAGAAGGTGTAATCGCCTTCGGTATCGGCTGTGAAGGCCTGGGTGCCGGTCAGAGCCCATTGGGTCTGGCCGTAGGAAGCGGTCATCGAAGAGGGATTGCCGCCGAAAACGGAAATGTAATTTTCGGCAGAATAATCGTAACCATCGTTCTTGGTCTGTTCGGGGAAGATGGCGCTCGGGATGTAATCGCCGGGAGTGAACCCGTCAACATCGTAGTAAAGCGAGCAGTAACCGCCTGTAATACCGTATTGGGGATCGGTACTCTTGACATAGACCGAAACGTAAATCGTATCACCAACATTGGCTTCGGTGATCGACTCAACGCTGTCGACTTCGGTAGCCGTCGGAATTGTATCCGTGATGGCGATGAGGGTTTCGATATCGGCTTGTGTATCACCCCCAATCGTCAGCGTGACCTCTTTATAAGCGCTGACCTGCCCCAGGTCGGAACGAATGAAGCCGAACGATTCCTTTTCGACACCCTTCTTGTTGCGGGTAAGACCGTTCCAGAAGGTGTAATCGCCATCGGCATCGTCTGCGACGGTGAAGGTCTGGGTGCCGGTCAGCGCCCACTGGGTCTGGCCGTAGGTGGCGGTCATCGAGGAGGGATTGCCGCCGAAAACGGAGATGTAATTTTCGGCAGAATAATTGTAGTCGTCGTTCAGGGTCTGCTCGGGGAAGATGGCACTCGGAATGTAGGCGCCCGGGGTGAAACCTTCGACATCATAGTAGAGTGAGCAGTAGCCGCCGGTAATCCCAACGCTCGGATCGGTACTCTTGATGTAAACCGAAACGTAAATGGTATCACCCGGATTGGCTTCGGTGATCGTGTCGACTTGATCGACCTGTGTTTCGGTCGGAACTTCGGTCGTAATCGCAATGCAAGTGTCGATATCGAAGTCCTCGGCCGTCTGGGCAGGAGCGTAATCAACGAGTCCCGGATTGACCGACAGAAGGCAACGATCTTCTAAGGATTCGAGCTTGAAGCGGCGGTAATCCAGACTTTTGGAATTCCGTCCAACACTGCTGTGCGCCTTGCGAAAAACGTTAAAAATGGACATACACAAACTCCTTTGTTGTAAATTTTGCGGCTGGCCGCAAAGAAACGAAATATTAAAAAAACAAAAACCCATATTTACCCATAATATAGTATCGCTAATTATAACGCTTTCTTGCGGAATTGAAATAATGCTCTCCCCCTTTTCAGAGAAAATTTTCCGGAAAAAATTTTTCGGCCGTAGCAAATGTTAAAATAGTCAAAATCAGAAGAATAGACAAACAGCGGGATCGTTTTTATCTCCACGCAGCGGCTAAACGGCATAAACGGAAAGGAAAAACGGATTCCCCGCTTTGAAGATGGGTAAAGTGCTTGATTTTAGGCAAGGACGGGTATAGAATACTCATAATGGGGTGATTCTGTTTCAAGAAGCGTTTATCCCCCAAGTTGACCTTAAGAGGTTTTAACAAAGACAATTCCATTCAATCGTGAGGAATATGCCATGAAGCGCGGTTTACTGTCGCCGAAAACAAGCCGGGTCTTCCGTTTGAGCGTCCTGCTTCTCGCCGGTCTTCTCTTCGCGGCTTTTGTCTCGCCGCTGCGGTCGGCCAATAATAACAACAACAGCAACCGTAACAGCAACCGCAGCAACAATAACAGTAACCGGAGCAGCCGCAGCGGCAGTTACGGCAGTGGCGGCGGCTACGGCGATTACGACGACTTCGAGATCCGCGATTTTTACCGCTGGGGGTACCGTTCCGCGGTCGGGGGATTTTCGATCGATGCCGAAAACGTCATCCGTACCGCTCCGGCCGAGGAATCCGCCCTGCTGGCCGAACGGGTTAGAATGCTCTTGGCCGAAATCCCCGCCGGACTCGACACCCCTTCGCCGATGCGCAAGATCTCGCTGCGGCGCCTTTCGGGCGAGATCCGTTCCTGTCTCGCCAACAACCGGCCGATTCCCGATGCCGTCCTCTTTTTAGGCGGGCTCACCGGAATCGATTACATTGCCGCCGTCCCCGAGGAACATGACATCTACATCGCCGGCCCCGCCGAAGGGTGGACCGTTTCCGAAACGGGAGAGATCATCGGCAAAGAAACCGGCAAACCGGTCTACCGTCTCGAGGACCTTCTGACGATCCTCCGCGCCTGGAATGCCGATGTTCCGGAAGTGATCACCTGCTCGATTGACCCGACCCAGGAGGGGATCGCCGCGGTCGCCGCTCTCGGCGCGGCGGCAACCGATCAGCAGCGGGAAGAAGCGATGGGGCTGATGAACGTGACGTTCAGCGGGATCCCCGCCGAAAGCCGCGTCGCCTCGGTGCTGGCAGCCGCCGATTACCGGCTCAAGACCATCAGTCTCGGTTACGAGCCGGTCCCAGTCAAGAATTTCCCCAGTTATTTCGAGACGATCAAAGCGTCGAACACGTCCAGCTACGGGCAGCGGTTCTGGATCTCCCCTGAATACAAGACGCTCAGCCACAGCACCGGCTCTCTGACCTGGAAACTTTCCGATACCGGCGTGCAAACCCTGACCGAACGGGAACACCTTGCCGCCGACGGCACACGAAAAGCCGCCGGGAAAAAAGATCTCCAGGCGCTCCGCTGGGCCGCGAACATGAGTCAGCGTTACGATGAAGTTGCCGAAGTAATCCCCGTTTTCGCCGAAGCGAAAAACTGCATGAATCTCGCTCTCTGTGTCGCGGTGATCTACGCGAAACATCTTCCCGAAAAAGCCGGTCTTTCTCTCGATACGCTCACGGGCGAAGAGGTCTTTCCCGCTTCGCCGGTTCCCGCGCCCGCCAAGGTTTCCGGTTTTTCCCTCTCGCGCCGGATCGGCGGCAAAGGGACAGTTTCCGTGACCGGAGGGATCGAGATCAATCCGTGGGAAACGGTCCAGAACGGTACTTCGCTCGACGCCGGCCTGGATTCGCTCACCATCGCCTTCGGCGGCGAGAACTGGTACGCCGACTGACCGGCCTGTTCGGGCGTCCGCATTAAAAAAGGCGGTCTTTAAAGACCGCCTTTTTTAATGCAGATAAACACGGAAGCCGGGCAAATGTTACAGATTCCCCCCGCGGTAGAACTGGAGAGCCGAATCCCACTGATGGCGCGCTTTCAGAATCGTCTCGATCAGCTGCCGCAGCGCGCCGCAGCCTCCCCCGAAATCGGAAACCCAGACCGCCGAGGCGCGGATCTCCTCGGCGGCATCGGCGACGGCGGCGGGGAACCCGACGATCCTCATCGCGGGAAGATCGGGGTAGTCGTCTCCGATGAAGGCGGTCTCTTCCAGCGGCACTTCCAGTGCGGCGCAAACCTGCCTGACCGTCGCGGCCTTATCTTTGATTCCCTGCCAAAGGACATGCGCTCCCAGTTCGTCGGCGCGCATCTTCACGACCGGTGAACTCCGCCCGGTCACGATTCCGAAAAGCCCGCCGTTCCTGATCCAGAGACGGATCCCGAACCCGTCGCGCGCCGAAAACTCTTTTGTTTCGGCACCGCTCTCGCTGTAAATGATCTTCCCATCGGTCATCACCCCATCGACATCCGAAAGGATCAGCCGAATCCGGCCCGCTTTTTCTTTCATCTCATTCCCCCTTTCGTTCCCGTTTTGAAAACGGACGAAAAAAACAGGGGCCGAAGCCCCTGTTCCTTTCACCTTATCGGCACCCGGGACTATTTCAGTTTAAAGGCGTCGCTGCTCTCGCCGCTGTTGAAGTCGTCCGGAGTCAGGCCGGTCAGATACCGTTCCTCCTCTTCCTGGATGACGATACGCGGAGTCACCATCATCATCAGGCTTGTCGTCTCGCGGCCGATGCTCGTGTTCGAGAAGAGCCGTTTGATGTAGGGGATCTTGCTCAGGATCGGAACACCCGCTTCGCTGCGGCCTTCGGAAAGGCGCTTGATCCCGCCCATGAGAACCGTACCGCCGTCCGGAACCTGAACCGTGGTGCTGACCGAGAAGCTCGAGACGACCGGCTGCTGAATCGTGGTGCCCGTGCTGATGATCTCGGAAGTGGCGCTGCTGTCCCGCTCGTCTGTCACACTCGCGACATCTTCGCTCCCCTTTGCCGAAGAGGTGCTGCTCGAAACGGTCGATTCGCTTCCGTCGAACTTGAACGTGCGGTCACGGTCAACAATGGTGCTGAAGAACGGAACCAGCGTCATCCGCACATGGCGGCGGTCGCTCAGAACCGAGGCCTGAACCGTCATGAACTGGCCTTCGTTGATCACCGTCGTGACCGGCTGGCGGGCCACCGCGAAATCGCCGACAACGGGGATGACGGTGTAGACATACGGAACCTGGGTCTGGTCTGTCACCTGCGCGGTCTGGCCGTTGAACATCATGACCTTCGGCGCCTGCATCACGTTGGTGCGGCGGTCGGCCTCGGAGGCGCTCATGAAGAAGTAGGTGTCGATGTCGCTCAGGATCGCGAAGCCGAGCTGCGCGCCGACCGAAGGATCGTAGTTTCCGAACTGAGGAACCGCCATCCCGTAACTGTTCTGCGAGAAGTCGATGTTCAGCGATTCGGTGAACGGTTTCCCGGTTCCGGTCGCGGCGGTCGTGATTCCGTAGATCCCCTTCCCGTCCGGGACAAGGCCGTCGCCGTCGTCGGTCGAAGGAGCGTTCGTCTTGAACGTGGCGCCGAAGTTCACGCCGATCTGTTCGTAGTATTCGTCGCTGATCGCGATGTAGCGGACCTCGATCGCAATCTGCATATCCATCATCGAACGGAGCTTTTCAAGGAGGTCCTTGATATCCTTGTGGTTTTCCTCGTTCTGGCGGACAATCAGACTGCTGTTGAGCGAGAAATACTGCGGTTCGCCGACCGTTTCCCAGGAATCGGGATCGACCACCGTGGTGATCAGGCTGATCAGCTCGTCCGGGTCGTTTCCGCCGCCGGCGCCGCCGGTGAACGGCACATTCGCGCCGGAAGCCTGAATCTGCGCCAGAATGTTCGGCGAAACCATCGTGGAACCGGCGAACGCGTTCGGCTGCGGCATTCCGGGAATGGTGTCAACTACCGATTTCGTCCCCGACATCCGGCGTGCGTTGTTGTAGGCGCGGTCGAATGACGACTGCATATCCATCGGGTTGTTCACCTGGTTGAAGTTCGGAATATTCATCGTCAGGTCGCCGACATAGTAGACGCGGGTATAGAACTCGCCGCCGCGCTGCGATTTGTCGGTGATTTTCAGCACCTCGTCGCCGACGACATAGGTCAGGTCATACGGGGCAAGAACGTGTTTCAGGTAATTTTTCAGGGTGATGTTCGGCAGTTTCGTCTCGACCGGAGTATCCGAAGTGATGTCGGCCTGAGCCAGCGCCGCCTCGTCGATGATGATATTGATGCTCATCGTGTCGCGGATATAGTCGAGAACGGTGGCCAGCGGCATCGGCTGATCGAACGGAAGGGTGATTCGCGTATCGAGTTTCGAGAGGATTTCGAGATCGGCCTCAGACCGGTCGCTTCCCGTCTCGAAACCGCTGCGGTTCTTCGCGATATCCCAGCGTTTGCCGAGCGCAAGCGGATTTTCATCGGTCACGCGGATAACCGAAGCGTCTTCGACATCGTTAAAGGCGTTCAGAATCCCGTCGGCACGGTTCCGCTTGAGCGCGTCGTTAAAGGCGACCTGCTTCTTGATCCGCGCGGTTTCGACCAGCTGGATCGAGACAGGGTCGTTATCCGAGTAGTCCTTGCACTTCTTCGCCAGAATCATCGCTTCATCGTACTTCCCCTCTTCGAGCAGGCGGTTGAATGTCTCGACATCCTCGGCAAGACGGTTCTGAATCTGAATCCGCTCTTCCCGCTCCTGACGAAGCTCTTCCTCGACCTCGCGGTTATGGTTGTCCCGCGCGATCTGCGAACCGTGCACATCGGCAAATTTCTTCGTGTCGGCAGCGGCCATCTCGACGGAGTAGAGGAAATTGTTCCTGACCGCGTCGTTGATGTTCGCCGAAGTAATCTCGCTTTTCAGCTGATCGAGCATCGCCAGAGCTTCGTTCGGATCGGTATTCCGGATCTGATACGTCTTCACGACATAGGCCTGAATTTCACTCTGGATATTCTGCGGCGCCTGATTGAAATTGACCCCGGTCTGGGAAACCGCGGGCGCCTCGCCGCCGAGCGGGCTGGTCAGCTCGGCAATCGCGCCGGTGATTTCACGCACCGTGGCGCTGTCCAGCTCGTTTTCGTACCGGAGCGCATCACGGTAATTCGCCAGGGCCGCTTCGCGGTTCCCCGCGCTCAGAGCATTGGCGGCTTCCTGCGCGTAAAGGTAACCGTGGCTTTCGGAAGGCTGATTGGGGGTCAGTTCAAACCCCTCGACCTGCCGAATCCCCGAGGTCGCGGTCGCGCTCCCCTCGAACGAGGAGGCGGGAATCAGATCGGTCTCGTTTTGAGAGGCGGCAATGTCGGCGAGAAGGCGGTTCGGCGAATCGCCCGAAAAGGCGTTTTCCGGAACTTCCATCGCGATCAGGGTACGGGCGATCTCTTCGGCTTCGCCGACGTTCCCCTGCGCGAAGAGCGCGCGGGCCTCCCGGGTCGCTTGTTCGACTTTATCGATCCTCTTCTGCGCGGCCGCCGAAATTCCGGTCAGTGCCGGTTGGGGCAGAGCACTGGCTTTGCGGATCGAATCGGCCGTGACACGGTCTTTCTCGATCCGTTCTAAAACCGAATCGGGATCCATCCGGTTCTGAATCGACTCGGTATCGCAGGAGACATTCAGCCCGACCGCGGCCGAAACGAGCGATTCCGCCTCGTTAAACGCCTTGCACCGGCGCAGGGCTTCGGCCTGGTTCAGATAGCTGCGCGCCATATCCTGGCGGACCGACTCGGTCATTCCTTCCGATTTGGCCCGGGAATCGGCGTTCTTAAACTCCTCGATCAGCGGCCGCACATAATCGGGCCGGTCGCATCCGCGCCCATAGGCGCAGCCGAGCCCTTCGGCCTGTTCGACAAGCCGCTCGGCGGTCGGCACGTCCTTTCCCATCAGAGCCAAGCGCGCTTTCAAAAGGAGTGCCTGACTCTGCGCGAGCGCATCGGGCGCCTGGGCTTCGACCGCAACCGGTTCCTGCGCCGAAAGAATGGAAATCCTTTCCGTCTGCGGCACGAGCGCGGCGATAAGCCCCAGCGCGATGGCCGCTAATGCTGATTCGGTTTTTCTAGTCGGTTTCAAAACGACACTCCTTTTTCTTCAAACATTCCGTCCTGATCTTAAAAACCCGTCCCCGCTCAGGGAATTGGGAACGAGCCGGCGGACTCGGCTCTCTCGGGCTCCCCGGTAAAATCGTTCTATTCCGCATAACCGGAACAAAACGAAAAACCGGCGCAAAGCTTTCAACAGCTTTATCCGTCATATCTTAAAATCGTTTCTTCCTCATAAGAACATTAGGGAAAATCGGCGGCAGCCGATAAAATCCGCATTTTTCTTAAAATCGTTCTTTTCGGAAGAACCGGAAAAACCGATAAACCCGGTCTATTCTTCCCAGTCCCCCATCGGAGAAGAAGAACCGGGACGGCAAACCGCAGCAGAGCGACAATAACAATTAATGGGAGAAGGAGGCAATAGCCAAAACCTCAAAAACCCTTGAAAAATATCCCCCGAAACGATAAAATTCCACCGTTCTTCCGGGCGGGGCGGGGCACCTTGACCAATCCCGTTCCAGGGATCCCCCCAAGACGCCGCAATGAAAAAAGGTTCATGCGATGAGTGAAATTACCGAATCGGTCGTGAGGATGATGAAAGAGCTCGAGAAGCTCCCGGGGATCGGCAAAAAATCCTCGGAACGGATCACCTATCATATTCTCAAGATGTCCAGGGAAGATGCTCTTGAACTTTGCGATTCCATCCGGACGGTCAAAGAGCGGGTTCGTTACTGCCGGGAATGCTACAACCTCTCGGAAGAGCCCCTCTGCGACATCTGCCGCGATCCCGGCCGCGATCATTCGGTCGTCTGCGTGGTCGAACAGCCGCGCGATCTGATTTCGATTGAACAGACCGGCTGCTACCGCGGACTCTATCACGTTCTCCTGGGAAGAGTCTCTCCGCTGGACGGCGTAACCGCCGACCAGCTGACGATCGACGCCCTGGTAGGGAGACTGCGGAAAGGGGGCGTCAAAGAGCTGATCATGGCGACCAATCCCACGGTTGAAGGGGACGGAACCGCTCTTTACATCGGAAACCGGATTCAGGGACTCCCGATCAAAATCACCCGCCTTGCCCGCGGTATCACCACCGGCAGCACTCTCGAGTTTGCCAATAAAGAGATGCTCTCCGACGCCATTAAGGGGCGTCAGGACTTTTAAAAGACATTCCGCCGATAAGTATGCGCGTTTCTCTCGGACAAACCCAAAGGCAGGAACAGAAGCAAATCCTGACCCAGCGGCTGATTCAGTCGGCGGAACTCCTTCAGCTGCCGCTGCAGCAGCTGGAAGAGCGGATCGAGACGGAACTCGAAACCAATCCGGTACTGGAGATCCTCGAATCCCCGTCCGGCTTCGATGACGAAGATAATGCGGGAAACGCCGGCGGTTCTGATCTCTCCCCGTCCGAAAACGTGTCCGGCCCGGACCCGTCGGGCGGGGATTCTCCTGCCGGGTCCGAAGATACCGAGTCTGAAACGTCGTTCGATGACGCCGAAGAATTTGAACGGGCCGCCGACTTTTCCGAGACGTACGCCGACACCATCGATGAAGCGCCGATTCGCTCCCAGAACTGGCTCGAAGAAGCCGCCCGGCGTCATCAGGACCTGATCAGCAATGTGGTCTCCCGGGACGAGACGCTCGAAGAGCATCTGCTCGATCAGCTCGCCTGGTTCGATCTCAGCGATACCCAAAGAGAGGCCTGCGAGACTATTATCGGCAATATCAGCCCCAACGGCATTTTGGAAATACCGATCGAAGAGCTCTGGGGCGAGGATCCCGGCCAGGCCCAGCGGGAAACCTGGCAAGCCGCCCTCAAAACGGTTCAGTCGATGGATCCGCCGGGGGTCGGCGCCCGTTCCGTTCAGGAAGCGCTTCTTCTGCAGGTTTCCGAAGAAATCCCGAACTGTCCGCTTGTCCGCAATCTACTTGAAAAACATTTCGACGACATCCTCCACAACCGGATTCCGCTGATCGTTAAGGAAACCGGTTATACGAAAGAACAGATCGAAGAGGGGATCGCGGAAATCCGCAAACTGAACCCGTATCCCGGCAGCGGGTTCGGCGAAGAAGTCTCCCCCGCCATTCTCCCCGACCTTTACGTCTTCCAGAGGGAAGACGGCAGTTGGGATGTCGATGTCAACGAGGGAAACCAGATCCGGCTCGGAATCAATTCCGAATACAAGGCAATGCTCAAGGAGAAGGAGACCGACCGCGAGGCCAAAGATTATCTACGGAAGAATATCGGCCAGGCCCAATGGTTTATCGAGGCGCTCCGGCAGCGCAAGATGACGCTGCTTCGGGTCGGACAGGCGATTGTCCGCCATCAGACCGACTTTTTCGAGATCGGGCCGGAAAAGCTCCGCCCTCTCAAAATGCAGCAGGTGGCCGATGAACTCCAAATCCATATCGCAACGGTCTCGCGCGCCTGCGACGAAAAGTGGATGCAGGGACCCCGGGGGATCTATCCTCTCAGATCGTTCTTTTCGGGCGCGGTCAAAACCGAATCGAGCTCCGACGAACTGACCTCCCGCTCGGTCAAAATCAAAATCAAGGCGCTGATCGAAAAAGAAGACAAAAGAGCGCCTCTTTCCGACGAAGAGATTGTCTCACGGCTCAAAGCCGAGGGGATCGAGATTTCGCGCCGTACGGTGGCGAAATACCGCGACGCGCTCGCCATACCGAGCAGCCGGCAGCGAAAAGAATGGAGTTAGCCGATCCGGACAAACGGGCTCGTGTTCCCCTCGGTATCGGTCACACGCACCGAAACCGATGAATTCGAACCGGCATCGGCGTAGAAGTGTGCGGCCGAAAGCGTGTTCGAGAGGGATTGAAACTCTTCGATCGTCCCGTCTCCCCAGTCGATTTCCCAGAAAGCGCCGGCCGCGCCGGCGGCATCACGGAACGAGAGTTCGGCAAGAACAGCCCGGTCACCGGCAAAGGAAGTCAGCGAACCGGCAACCGACGGCGCAACGCTGCGGTACACCACATCGGCCTGCGCCTGGGTGCTGAGCGAACCGTCGGCGCTGCCGACCGAAAGGGCAATGCGGCCGGTTCCGTTTGGATCATTCAGCCTTGCGGCGGAGAACCAGAGTTCTTCCCCTTCGGCATCGGCGACGCCGCGCCCGGTCCAATCCCAGAACCAGGAACGGACTGTTTTGCCGGAGACCGAATAGGAACCGGCTCCGGAAAGAAAGAAATGGCATCCGGCTTGGACCGAAACAGCTTTCGGTGCGATGACCGCGACCAGATCGTCTGTCGTCTCCGGCTCGACGGGCATGGTATACGGCTGTGAACAGACTGTCCAATTCCCGCCGCATTCTGCGGCGAAATCGACATTCAGAGAAGTCGGCGAGGTCAGTTGGGGATTAACGCGAATACTCAGAGCAAGGAGTTCGATCCCTCTGGCAACCGTCTCGGCGCCGGCGGTCCAGTCCCCCGAAAATGTTAAATCGAACCAGACCCCTTTCAGGTACCACTCTCCGGAGACCGGGGCGTCCGGCCCACCGCGATAAAGGTAAAACGCGCAGTCGCCGTTGGCGATAAGATTTTTCGCCCGGTGGGAAACGACCGTGATATCGGGCACCTCGGCAAGCGAAGAATCGGCAAGATCAAAACCGGCCAGATGCGGATCGAATTCCGTTTGAGAAACGGTCGCGATACCGGCAGCGTCGAACCCGGCATAGAAAATCAGAGAACTGAAATCCCGGGCTGCAGGACGCGAAGTCTTTAAGAGAACGTCCACGGGAAGAGTACCGTCTGAGTCCGGAGCGGTTCCTTCGCCGGAAAGATAAACAACGCCATCATTGGAGGTTGGCAGAGACAGCGCAGAAACCCGGGCCGCCGGAGATTCCCACCCTGCGGTAACCGACAGAAGGTCCCGCGATTCAAGATGCTCGATTTCCAATCGCACTGACTTCATCTTTGCCCTCCGAAATCACCTGAACTTTCGCTGCGCAATATCAGGATGGGTAAAACAAGCGGCTCTTTCCGTGATCGAAAGAAACGCGCTTTTTAAGGTCTTGCCGCAGAAAAACGTCCGGCTCTTTTTCAGCTTTTTTGGGGAAAGCAGTGCCCCATCCGCTCGCGTTTCGTTTCGATATAACGGCGGTTATACTCGTTGACCTCGCAAACAATCGGAACCTGTTCGGCGACGGTCAGACCGAACCCCTCGTAAATGAAGGCATCGGTTTTTTTCGGGTTGTTTGTCATCAGGCGGATTCTGTGGAGTCCCAAATCCTGGAGAATTTGGATTCCGACCCCGTAATCCCGCAAATCGGCGCCGTGACCGAGCGCAAGATTGGCGTCAACCGTGTCAAGACCGTTATCCTGCAGGGCATAGGCTTTGATCTTTTCGGAAAGCCCGATTCCCCGCCCTTCCTGCGGCAGATAAATCAAAACCCCGGTTCCCTCATGCTGAATCATCGTGAGCGACTTATGAAGCTGATCGCCGCAATCGCAGCGGAGCGAAGCGATCAAATCGCCGGTAAAGCAGGAAGAATGAAGACGCACCAGCGGCGCTTCCACTTTAGAAACATCACCGTAGACAACGGCGATCGGATCTCCGTCTTCATACTTGATTTTATAGGCGTAAATCCGCGCATGCCCGTAACGGGTCGGAAGGTCGGCTTCGGCGATCCGTTCGACGATCCGTTCACGCTGACGGCGGTATTTGATGAGGTCCTCGATCGTGATGATCCGGAGGTTGTGTTTCTCGGCAAGCGCCATCAGCCGCTCGGTATTGGCGCGGTTTCCCGTTTCGTCGAGAATTTCACACAAAACACCGCAGGGACGCAGACCGGCCAAACGGGTCAGATCGATCACCGCCTCGGTATGCCCTGCGCGCCGCAAGACACCCCCTTCTTTCGCCTCCAGGGGGAAGAGATGCCCCGGCCGGACGAAATCGCCCGGCTGGCTTTTCGGGCTGGCCAGCGCGAGGATCGTGGCGGTTTTCTCCTGGGCTGTAATCCCGGTTCGGCACGAAACATGGTCGACCGGAACGGTAAACGCCGTACGCAAGGGAGCTGTGTTCTCCTGCACCATCTGGTGGAGTTCCAGCCGGCGGCAAGCCTCGGGCAGCATCGGCATGCAGACCTGGCCCCGCCCGTTCTTGAGCATGAAGTTGATTCCCTCGACGGTGGCCAATTCGGCGGCGCAGACAAAATCACCTTCGTTTTCGCGGTTTTCATCATCCATCACAATGACCAGTTCCCCGGCCTTGATCGCCTTCACCGCTTCTTCGATCGTCGAAAGACGCTTTGCCATTCTCTCTTCTCTGAACTTCCTTAGTCTAAATTTTCGAACATCGCGTCGACAAACTCGCCGGGATTGAACACGACGATATCATCGGCCGATTCGCCCATCCCGACATACTTGACAGGCAGACCGACCTCTTTTCGGATCGCCGCAACGGCCCCGCCCCGCGCGGTACCGTCGAGCTTCGTCAAAAAGATACCGGTACAGGCGGCCGATTCCGTAAAAAGGCGCGCCTGACTCAAGCCGTTTTGCCCCATCGTTGCGTCGAGAACCAGGATCGACTCGTGCGGCGCATCGGGGATCATCTTCTGAACAACCCGTTTGATCTTTTCGAGTTCATTCATCAGATTTTTATTCGTCTGCAGCCGCCCCGCGGTGTCAATGATGCACAAGTCGGCGCCGGTCTCAACGGCCCGGGCGGCGGCCTTGTGGGCGACGCTTGCCGGATCGCTTTGCGGCGGGCCGGTCACAATCTCCAAACCGAGCCTTTCGGCCCAGATTTTGAGCTGGTCGACCGCCGCGGCGCGGAAGGTGTCGGCCGCTCCCAGTACGATCTTCTTCCCCTGGGCGGCGTAAAGCTTTCCAAGCTTGGCGATGCTGGTTGTCTTGCCGCAGCCGTTGACACCGCAAACCAGCCAAACGGCCGGTCCCTTTTCGGCAAAGCGCAAAGGGGTGTCGTCCTGCGCCATCAAAGTTTTGAGTTTTTCTTTGACAACGCCGATAATCGCGTCACGTTCGACCACCCGGCCGCGAAAATCTTTCCTGACCTGGTCGGCGGCTTCCTGCGCCGCGGCAACCCCCATGTCGGTTTTGACGAGAACCTCGAACAACTCGTCGCAGAAGGCCTCATCAACCAGACGCCCTTCACTCTTGAACAGATCGCGGACATCGGTGTTGAGAATTGAAACGGTCTTCGCGAGTCCCTGTTTCAGCCCCGACTTGATTTTACCGAAAAAGCCCATTTTTCGTAATGATTTTCCTTCCGGATCGTGTTTGGATTCAGGCTTCGGCATCCCCCCCGGCCGGCTCATCGGCCGGCGGGCCGGTCTCCCGGACAACCTTTCCCAAAATGCCATTGATGAATTTAGGGGATTCGGCATCTCTGCCGAATTTTTTCCCCAACTCAATCGCTTCGTTAATGACAACCGCCTCGGGAGTTCCCAAATCGATTTCGGCAACCGCCATTCGAAGGATATTCCGATCGGTCAGGGACATCCGCCCGATCCGCCAATTGTCGCTGGCAGTTTCGAGCCGGCGATCGATTCGATCGCGGTTCTCCAAAACGGCGAGGATAAGTTTGCGGGTAAAGTCGGACCATTGCGCCACGTCGTCCCGGGAAATTTTCCCCTTGGGAGCTTCGGAATCGGTCAGAAGGGCATCTTCCCCCTCGGCGCCCCTTCCCCCTTCAAGATCGCTGAAACGCGCGCGGATGTAGTCGAGATCGAGCGAATTAAGCTGACCGGGATTGACGTCGTGCTCGCAGATGATCTGAAAAGCCACGATGCGGGCAAAACTGCGCCCGCGAAAACCGGACTTCTTCGCGTCGCTGTTCATTGAGCCCTACTTTCCTTTTTTCGGGAACTTTGATTTCCCTTTTTTGCCGTGATCGCCCGAACCGCCCTTCCGCTCCTGGCGAAAACCTTTTCCGTGATGATGGGACTTTCCGTGCTTCGGGAAATCGTAACCGCCGCGCGGCGGAGAGAAACCGCGGGAGGAATGATCGCGGTGATGGGAATGCCGGCCATGCGGAAAACCGAATTTGTCCTCTTCGTTCAGAGGGGCGTATTCTTCATCATCGCCGTCATCGTCGAACTCGCCTCCGCGGTACCGCCGGACATTTTCCGCCAGGGAGGAGTAAAATGCCGGATCGAGAGCGTCTTCCGGCAGGTCGGGAAGCTGCGAAAGAATATCGAGCATCTCCAGGACGGCCGAAGCGGCTTCAGCGCCCTTATTGCCGAGAATCTCGCCGGCGGTTTTGTCGGAACCGGGGAGCGCCGCCGTCGAGCGGGCCTGCGCCTGCTCGACGGTATTGCACGTTAAAACACCGAAAGCGACAGGAACCCCGGCATCGACCGAAATCCTCGCCAGCTGCAGACTGACCGCCCGGTTAATGTGCTCGTCGTGCGTCGTTTCCCCTTTGATCACACAGCCCAGGCAAACGACCGCCTGATACTCGTCGTCAAAGGCAAAACGCTGCGCCATCATCGGAATCTCGAACGCGCCCGGCACCCAGATCACGTCGATATCGGCCTCGCGCACCCCCCCCTCTTTCAGGGTGGCCAGCGTGCCGTCCAAAAGACGCTCGGTAATCGGTTTGTTATACTTCGAGACGACAACGGCAATCTTTCCCGCGCCGACGGGAGGATATTTTCCTTCGTAAACGGTCATTGAAACACGCTCCTTGTCGATTTCGCGGAATCTTTTTAATACTGGGAAAGATTCAGACCCATCAGGAACTCGGCGTTATTCTGCGTTTTCGCGAGTTTCTGCGTCAGGAATTCCATCGCATCGGGAGGATTCATCTCGTTCAGAATCCGGCGGAGAACCGTCATCCGTTTGTACTCTTCGGGGTCGAGAATCATCTCTTCGCGCCTCGTGCCGCTGCGGGAAATGTCGATGGCGGGCCAAATCCGCTTGTCGACCAGCGAGCGGTCGAGCCAGACTTCCAGATTTCCGGTCCCCTTGAACTCTTCGAAAATGACTTCGTCCATCCGGCTGCCGGTATCGACGAGCGCGGTCGCGATGATCGTCAGCGACCCTCCCTCCTCGACTTTACGGGCCGAACCGAAGAACTTTTTCGGCGGCTGAAGAGCGCCGGCATCGACGCCGCCCGAAAGGGTCTTGCCGCTGGTGGGGGATTCGCTGTTCCACGCCCGCGCCAGACGGGTAATCGAGTCGAGGAAGATGACAACGTCTTTCCCGTATTCGACCATCCGTTTTGCCTTGTCGAGAACCATCTCGGAAACCTGGATGTGGCGGCTCGCCGGTTCGTCGAAGGTCGAACTGATCACTTCGCAGTGCGGTCCCTTGACCTGACGTTCCATGTCGGTCACCTCTTCGGGACGCTCGTCAACCAGAAGCATAAAGACGTACGCGTTGGGATAGTTCGTCAGAACCGAACGGGCCATCTTCTGCATGAGGATCGTCTTGCCGGCACGCGGAGGGCTGACGATCAGGCCGCGCTGGCCGAACCCGACCGGCACAATCAGATCGACCACCCGCGTGTTCATGTCTTCGTCGGGCGTTTCGAGAATGATCCGCTGATTCGGATGCATCGCCGTCAGATCGTCGTACATCGGCTTATTCAAAAGAAGATTCGGATCATCGTCGTTGATCGACTCGATCCGGAGAAGCGCGAAGTAGCGTTCCTTTTCTTTCGGGGGACGAATCTGACCGAAGACCGTTGAACCGTTCCGCAGACCGAACCGGCGGATCTGGCTGGGCGAGATGTAGATATCGTCGGGGCAGGAAAGATAATGGAACTCGGGATTCCGGAGGAAACCGAACTCTTCGGGAAGAATTTCAAGTGTTCCCTCGCCATACATCATTCCGCTCTCTTTGATTTTCTCTTTCAGAACCCGGAAGACCGCTTCACGCCTCTTCTTGGCGACTTCGTCATCGGAACTGTAGCTGCGGGCCTCTTTCACGAGCTGCTGCGCGTCAAGCCCCTGGAGCGAGGCAATAAAATCGGCGCCGGTCATCTCGGGGGAATCGAGCGCCGCAACCTCTTCGGCCGTAAAGATTTCTGCCGGTTCTTCGCCGGCCTCTTCCCCCTCTTTGGCGTGGTAACGTTCCGAGGCAAGCTCTTCGGCCAGGGAGAGCGGTTCGCCGTACTTTCCGCGCGGGGCGTGTTCCGGTTCCATCTGATCGAGAAGCTCGTTCGGATATCCCGGATTGGTGTACCGCCGCCCGTAATAAGACTGATGATAGCCGCGGTTCGGCTGGTACCCCTGGTTCTGCTGGAGGTTATCGGCCGCCGACAGATTTTCCCCTTCGGCGCTGATCGGTTCTTCGCCCCCGCGGATATCGCTGTCGCGGATCACGCGCATATCGGTATCGCGGTAATGACGGCGGTAAAAACGCTCTTGGCGGAAACGGTTATTGGGATAACCGTCCTGCTGAAAACCGTCCTGCTGATACCCCCCTTGCTGATAACCGCCCTGGCGATAGCCGCGCTGGTAGCCTCCCTGCTGATAGCCGCGCTGGTAGCCTCCCTGCTGATAGCCGCGCTGGTAACCTCCCTGCTGATAGCCGCCCTGGCGATAACCGCGCTGATATCCCCCCTGCTGATAACCGCGCGGATAGCCGCCCTGACGATAACCTCCCTGACGGTAATCGGGGGACTGCCCGCCATCCTGCGAGTCATCTGACGAGCGGTAACCGTTCTGATCTTCGGCGGTATCGTCGCCGTCCTGTTCGGAACGCGGACCGTAATTGCCGCGGTACCGGCGATCGTCGTCTCCCTGCCTGGAGTAACGCCCCCCAGGGTAATCGGACCGGTTCCGGTCGTTGTAGGGATTGCGGTTCCAGATTGTCTCGCGCTGACGGCCGAGATATCCGTCCTGGGAATTATCGGAAGAATCCTCGGAAGATTCCTCTTCGGATTCCCGGGAATAACGACCCTGCGGGGAAAAGCCGCCGTCCTCTGTCACACGGCGGGCCCGGCCGCGGTAAGACCGCGCCGAATCGGCGGGCTCGTCGGAAACGCTCTCTTCCGAGACGGAAGCGTCCTCTTCGGTTTCAGCTTCAGGAGCCTCGGGCTTGCGGCGCCGGCGGGAACGGGATGCCGGAGAATTCCAGATCTTTCCAATGTCTTCGTCTTCGGTATCGCCGAAGTAGAAGCTGAGATCATCTTCGGGGGAAACGTTTTCGCCGGGATGATCCTGGCCGGCACCCTCTTTCGGATAGTCGTCGGGAGATTTTGATGAATTTTTGCGTACCATAATCTTTTGCTCCTTGTTCAGACGCTAACGGCCTGAAGCGGTTAAGAAAAAGTGAAGGCTGGCGGGGGGAATCTAAAAGAAACTTTTCTCCGTGACTGCAGCCCGATGACCGGTTGAAATTCCTGGGAGGGCTGCCCGATCGGGATGGAAAACTTCAAAAGGTATCGGAGGCTGGAGCTGCTTTCCGCCGACACAGGCGGCAAACAGAAATTCCGGGGGGAACAGCCCGAGCCGTTCAAAACACCCCGTACACTATATTTATTGTAATCAATCGCTCCTAAAAAATAAGGGGGGGCAAACAGAAATCCCCGCGAAGGAAGCTCGCCTTCGCGGGGAAGAAAGGGATACCGCTAAAGAACCGGGTGATTAATCCCAGAAGTCTTTCGGGTTGATATTGACCCGGATCGTGCTGAAGACGATGTTAAAGAGGGTCTCGAAGTTGGTGTACTCGACCAGGATCACATCGTTCGGCTCGATCAGGATACGGCTGGACGGATCGCGGAGAGCATCGTTCTTTTTGAGCGAGATGGCGACCTGCCGTCCGTTGTGATTCCGGATCACCAGGATACGGCTCGGAGCCAGAAGGAAATTGCTCCTCTCGGAATTCACACCGCCGCTCACGCCGGCGCCAACCCCGCCGCCGGCCGCTGCGATTGCGGCAAGGACATCGAGGTCATAGTCGCGCGGAATTGCGTGAACGCCCCCTTTGAGCATGCCGCCGGTATAGTAAACCTCGGCCTCGCGGGACTGGATATAGATCACATCGCCGTCGCGCAGCGTAACATCGTCGCTCGTCAGACGCGGGGGTTCTTCGCACGGGAGAACCCTCAGCGGGATACGGATGATTCCCATGTCGGAACCGATCGAGTCGAGCGAACCGGTTTCGTTGTAGCGGTCGCTCACACTTCGGGCGAACGCCTCGGAATCTTTTGGCAGATAATCACCGTCGTTGGCGTCGAACCCGTTCGAATTGGTTTTTCGCAGAATGATCAGCTCGTTTTTCGCATTCAGCCCGGGCATACCGCCGGAACGCGAAAGCGCCTCGAGGATGTCGTTCTTATACATCGGCAGTTCGAGCGAAACCGCGCTTCCGCGGCCGACGTTTCCGAAGTAAGTCTCCCCGGTTCCCTTGGCTGAAACCAGCTGAGAATTGCTCGACGAAGTCTGGGCCGCGTTGATGCCCAGGTTCAGGTCTTCGCGAATCACGCAGACATTGATCGTGCGTTTCTTGATCAGGGTCACGCTGATCTTCGCCTCGTTGCCGAGCAGGCGTTTCTTGATCGTGTAAGCGGTACGGATCGCGTTCTCGGCCTCGATGAGGGACATCCCCTCAACGTAGATCGGTTCGGCAAGAAGAGGAAGCGAAAGCGTTCCGTCGCTCCGGACCGGATAGGGATAACCGGAGGCGGGATCTTCGTCTGTCGCCTTATCGACATTGTAAACCGGCGGAGGAACGTCCTCGCTTCCGGTTACCGTCGAGATATAGATGCCGAGCACGTCGCCCGGTCCCAAAAGCTCGACCGGGGGGCGATCCATCCGGAGTTTGACCATATTGATCTGCTCCATACTCGCCCGCGGGCCTTCGGTTCTCATACTGGCATACCCTGCCACTGAAACCGTCTCGCGCTGCGGGATCGACGTACAGCCGGCCAAAAAGCCGAGGCTGACGGCGCACATCAGCGAAAGAATCTTCCTGTTATAACGTTTCATCATAGCAACATCCCTGTTGATTCTGCTTCGGAATCCTTTCCGAAGAATGATGCAGAACCCCTCCGATGAAGGGTCCTTATTCCTGTGCCATCAGATATTTCGGTCATTTGGTTTTCGCACTTTCGTTAAAACCGTTAAAACTTTTAAAATTGAAAGATAAATTAAAATTCCTGTTTCGCTTTCAACCTGAAAAAAGAGCGGGCTCTCCCTCTCCTGAAAAAATGGTTATAATGTTAACAGGTCATAGACTTACCGGCTCTTCGGGAAAACGGCAGGGTCTTTGCCGAAGAGCCGCCCAGACATAAAGATCACCAACGAAGAGAGTTATGAGCAAAGCAGATAAAAAAATCCTCCCCTCGGCCGAAGAGCGCGCGATGATTGCCGCCCGGATCATCTCCGAAAACAAGGGAACCGATATCAAAATCCTCGATTTGCGCGAAATCACCCGCATTTTCGACTTCTTCGTCATTGCCTCGGGAACGAGCCGCCGCCAGCTCCATGCCATGAGCGATGAGATCGACGACCGTTTCGAAAAGGAAATGGGGGACCGGCGCCGCGGAATCGAGGGATATCAGGAGAGCCGCTGGATCGTACTTGACTACGGCGATGTGGTTGTCCATCTTTTTGAGCCGGAAAAACGCGAATTCTACGCGCTCGACGAGTTGTGGGGAAACGCCCGCGAGATTCCGTTCCCTTCCCCCGCTTCCGGGACCGAACCATGACCGTCATCGGCGTCGTCGGAGGGATCGCCTCGGGGAAAAGCCGCGTCTGCCGCGAATTGGCAGCCCGCGGGGCGAAATGGATCAACGCCGACGAGATTGCTCACGAGGTCTTAAAGAGGGAGCCGGTCAAAGAGCAGATCCGCGGCCATTGGGGAAGCGCCGTCTTTCGGGACGGAGAAATCGACCGCGGCCGTCTTGCCGAGGCGGTCTTTGCCGAAGGAGATGCCGCCTCGGCGGAAAGACTCAACGCCATCGTTCACCCCCAGATTGCAGAAGAGATCCGAAGCCGCCTTGTCTCCTATCAGTCGCAAAAAGCAGGGTTGATCCTCATCGACGCCCCGCTTCTCTTCGAAACAGGACTCGATTCCCTCTGCGAACAGATCCTTTTTGTCGACGCCGATTTTTCGACCCGCACCAAGAGAGCCGCTCTCCGGGGCTGGAACCGGGAAGAACTCCTGCGGCGGCAGGCGCGCCAGCTCCCCCTGGAAGAGAAAAAAGCACGGGCCGACCTCTTCATCGACAACAACGGCACTCTCCAACAGACCGCCGCTCAGCTGGATCACCTTTTCCACCCGCAAAAAACGTAGAAACGGAACAACCCCCTTCTTCGGGGGAAGATATCCGTTAATTTCCTCTTTTTGAAAGTCCTAATAACAGGGCGGATACGATAATGAGGATGAGGGGGGGAGTGTCGCCGGATTTCTCAGAAATCGGAGGAAATTTCGGCAGTACGTCTGGAAATGAATGAGAAAATAAGTATAATAGGGGTATTGGGAATTTAATCAAGGCTCTCGGCGGTCTTCCGCCAAGCCGGTCCCTTCCTCACTAAGGGAAGAAAGAACAATTTTTCAGGTAAAACGATGTCGAAATCTAAGGTAACCCTTTTACTCTTTGCAGCGGTCGCCGTTGCCGTTTGGTTTTCGGGCATTCGCCTTTCGGCACAGGAAGATGCTCAAGCCCTCTCGACCGAAGAGGCTACAGCCGAAGCGGTCGCGCTTCCCCAGACGGACACCGAGGGGAAAGACGTTATCCACGGGCGCGTCTTTACCGTTCCCGCGGGGGAAGACCACTACATCCCTTACGGCGGGGTTCATGGGACTTTCACCCAGGACGGGAAGATTATCGCCGAGTTTTTTACCGACGAGAAAGGCGAGTTCACGATCATCGATCTTCCTGCCGGTGATTGGGAGGTCATGGCCGAACAGGAACGCGACGAAGTCTTCGGCTCTTCCGAAGTGACCGTCTCCTACGATGTTTTCCGCGAAGAGACGCTCATTCTCTTCCTGAACAACTGCGGCCTGGCCCGTTTTCCGAACGAGTTCGATCCTTCCCTGCCGATTGCCGAAAACGCCGTCAAATACTGGCAGTATGTTAACTGCGTCGGTGCCGGTTCCAAAACCCCTCAGAACGCCGGCGTTTATAAAAATACGGCTTCCGACGCTTACGCGCAGGCCTGCAACACATGCAGCCAGTGCAATTATGACCCTTGCGGAACCTACGACTGCGGCTGCCAGCCCTGCTGCAATCCCTGCGGCGCGCTCGGGCTCCTCGGACTTCTCGGTCTGATCGGCCTTGTTCATCCTCCGGTCCCGCCGATCTCGGCTTTCTGACCCTTGGTTCGGCCGCAAAACAAAAGATCACGGAGCGCGGTACTGGTTGTATCGCGCTCTTTTTGTATTCTGTTTTTTTTCGCTATTTTTCCAAATACACAAGGTAAACTAACCGTTTTTTTTAAAGTGCAGGAATTAGACAATTTATTGAAAAAGAGATCCGCCGAAGAACAAGGCACAAACGAGAAATACCTCTTAACAACAGGCTTTTTTTTCTATATACTCGCTTGTTAATCTGCTCTTTTCCGGCATTCCCCAAAGGCGGCGTGCCGGGAAAAGGCCAAACGAAAGTCCGTCCGAATCCGCGAAAAGAGAGATTCACTGATGAACAAAGAAAAACATAAGCCGTCCTCCACACCTTCAAAAGGGGTTCGAGTTATTTCTCGTCCTATGGGGAATCCCGCCCCGCGAGACGTCGACTTTTTCGATATTGTCTCGATGCTGCGCAGGCAGTTCCTTGTTATTCTCCTGTTGCTCTTTGCGGGGATTGTCGCTGCGAGCTACAAGTACTCTGTGACCCCGAATAAATTCGCCTCGAACGCGTCTCTCTCGATCACCTCGCGGGCTTCCGGCGCAATGCTCAGCGGCAGCAGGGACGAGCTTACCGATGACTTCCATATTGCGTCGGTTCTGCCGACGCTGGTCGCCTTCCTCACCGGCGATGATGTTCTTACCGCAGCCTGGAACGCTCTCGGCGACGATCCGGCGAAACGGAAGCATATCCGCATGTTCAGTTTCGACGACGGCGTCATTGCCGGCCGGGGCGCGCTGCGCAGTACGCTTTCGGTACGCGTCGGAAGCGACGCCAGCGGCGATACCAAAAAGGCCAATGTGATCTCGGTAACCTGCGTCGCGCCGACAGCAATCGAAGCCCGCGTAATCCTGCAGGAGGTTGTGGACCAATATAAAATTTATATGGCCAATCGCCATACCGAACAGGCCAAAAGCGCCAACCAGGCTCTCGAACAGGGGCGGATCGATATGGAAAAGGGAATCGAGGCCGCGAATGAAGAGATGCGCCGCTATATCCAGACTTCCGCACATTCATTCATCGGCGACGAAGCCAACAATCCGCTCTTGACCCGTCTCCAGGATATGGAGACGAAACTCGTCGATATCGATTATCAGCTTCTCAAATATGAGAACCGTTTAAACATTGTCGAAAGTACTATCGCAGGACGCGCCCTGGAAACAATCCCCGATGATGAGATTATCGGAATGCTCGGAAGCAGCGACGAAGAAGACCAGCTGGTCAGCACCATCTCGGCCCTGGCGCAAGGCGGGAGCCAGGATGACATCAAGACAAACGCCTTAATTCATACTGCGGTCAATATGGAGATGAACGACACCACTCAAATCGAGATGGAAATCGCGCGGCTTCTTTCGGACGGCGTGGGGGAGGACAACCCCAAGGTCCGGGGACTGCGCGAGCGGCTTCGTGTTCTGCAGCTCGCCAAGAGCGAAAAAGCTGGGATGAACGGCGAAATTGCCACGCTGCATAAAGTCGGGATTTTCACCTATCCCCAGCTCCTGGCAACCTATATCAAAGTTTTGCAGGGGCGTATCGAAGAGGTAAAAAAACAGCGCGAAAAGATGGAAGGGTTTATTGCCGACCAGGATGAACGCGTCAGGGATATCACCGAATACCGGCAAACCCTGGAATCGATGAGATTCGCGATTGACGCCCAGAAAAATACCTTTATTGAACTCAAGAAGCGTCTTGACGAGCTCGCGCTCATCGGAAGTTACGGCGGGTATCAGGTCGAGATCCTCGATCCGCCGACAACTCCGCGCCGCCCCTTCTCGCCCAACCTCTACCTTTACCTGTTGGTCGGGGCACTGTGCGGAATTACCGCCGGTATCGGGCTCGCATTCCTTCTGGACAACTCCGACACAACCTTCCGTACACCCGCCGAAATCGAAGCGGTGACAGGGCTCAACATTTTGGCTCAGTTCCCCGGATTCGTGAGTACCGGAAAAGGGATTCCGAAGGCAACGACCGGTCCCGGCGTTCCGGTTCCGGGTCTGATCACTTATCATCTTCCGAACTCGCCGCAATGTGAGGTCTTCAGCGGTCTCCGCACACGGCTTTTTCTCAATCAGAATGGTGATAATATTCAAGTCCTTCAGGGAACAAGCCCCCATCCCGGCGACGGAAAGACCATGTTCATCTGCAACATGGCAATCAAAACCGCGGATGCCGATAAGAATGTCCTCCTGATCGACGGCGATATTCGGAAACCGGACATTCACAAATGGTTCAATCTGCCCAACAAATCAGGCTTCTCCGATCTTCTTGCCGGAAAGGCGACCTACGAGGAAGTCGTCAAAAAGACCGCGGTAGAGAACCTCACAGTAATCACAGCCGGAGTCAGACCGTCAAATCCCGCCGAGCTTCTTTCGAGTCCGATTCTTGAAGATTTTATCTCCCGGATGAGAACAATTTACGATGTGATTCTGATCGATTCCTCCCCGGTCAACTATGTCGCCGATCCTTGCATTGTAGCTTCCAAAGTCGACGGAATCATCTATAATATGCGTATCCGCCGGCATGGCCGTCCCGCAGTCGTTCAGGGAGTGCGGGCACTGGCCGATGTCGGGGCGAACATTATCGGCTGTACGGTCAACTGCTACGAAAAGCACCGTTTCTATAACGAGTTCGCAGTTTCGAAACATCCCCGCTACGGCAGTTATGGCAGTTACGGCGGGTATGGTACCGGTTACGGCGGAGGTTACGGCGGGGGCTACGGATACGGCAGCGGTTACGGCTATGGCGGGGGGTATGGATACGGTTACGGCAGCGGCTACGGTTACGGCTATGGCGGGGGGTATGGATACGGTTATGGGTCGTACGGCAAAAAGTACGGCAGCCGCGGATACGGTGAGCGCGCACCCAAGCCCCACGGCAATGAGCCGTCTGCCGATTCCGTCGCGCAGCCGCCGACTCAGTCCAATCAGGGGGAAGAACGCCGCAGCGCGTAAATGGTAAAAGAGTCCCGATCCTTTTTGCCGCCGGGGGCGGTTCCCCGGCGGCGGCAGGGAATATGATCAGAGACTCTCGGTGGCAAAAAGAAGATCGGCAAGAGCATGTCAGTATCAAAAGAGACGTGGGGGGGACCCCCGGCACTGTGGACACGGCCCCACCTTTTAGGGCTGGAAACCCTTTCCAAAGAAGAAATCACACTCCTCCTCGATACCGCCGAACGGTTTCGGCGCGATATTCTCGAAGACCCCCTTGCCACCGGTCGAAAGATCCCTCTTCTCACCGGAAAAACGATCGTCAATCTCTTTTTTGAAAACTCAACCCGTACGAAAACGAGTTTCGGCCTGGCCGGCCGGCGGCTGGGTGCCGATGTGGTCGAGTTTGCCGCGGCGACAAGCAGCCTTTCCAAAGGGGAGACCATCATCGACACGGCAAAAAACATTCTCGCGATGGGTGTGGACGCCGTGGTTGTTCGCCACGGCTGTCCCGGAACGCCTCACATTCTTTCGCGCCGCCTCGAAAACTGCTCGGTTCTCAACGCCGGGGACGGCACCCACGAACACCCCACACAGGCCCTGTTAGACATTTTAACGATTCGGCGCCGCTTCGGCAAAATCGAAGGGCTGACCGTTGCTCTGGTCGGTGATATCGCCCATAGCCGAACGGCCCGTTCCGACATTTACGGTCTGCAAAAGCTCGGCGCAAAGGTCATCGTCTGCGGACCGTCGACGCTCGTTTCCCAGGATTGGCAAAAACTGGGGGTCGAATATTCGTACTCGCTCGATGCCATCCTGCCGCGTGTTGATGTATTGAATCTCTTGCGGATCCAATTCGAACGTCAAGTCGTTCGTCCCTTCCCTTCCATACGGGAATATGCGCTTCTTTACGCGATGGATGCCCAGCGGCTTGCCGCCTGCAAAAAAGATGTGCTGATTATTGCTCCCGGCCCAATCAACCGAGGGGTCGAAATTACACCGGATGTCGCCGACGGTCCTCAATCGGCAATTCTCGATCAGGTGACCAACGGCGTTGCCGTCAGAATGGCCGCCCTCTGGCTGACGTTATCCGCAAATCAGAAGAGCCTTAACAAAACCATTTAAATTTGTTATACAAAAGAAAATGACCGATCTCTTTCTCGAAAATGCCCGCGTTGTCGATCCGCAAAATGGAGTCGATCGAAAAGCCAGTCTGCTGATTTCCGCCGGGAAAATTGCCGCGATCGACCCTGATGCCGTTCCCTCCGATGCGAAACGGTACGACCTCAGCGGGAAGGTCGTCACGCCCGGTCTTGTCGACCTGCACGTTCATCTGCGCCAGCCGGGCGGGGAAGAAGACGAAACGATCGACACAGGAACCCTTGCCGCCGTCGCGGGCGGGTTCACTTCGATCGCCTGCTGCCCGAACACACAGCCCCCCCTCGACACACAGGCTTCGGTCGAACTGGTACGGCAGCTGGCGCTCCGCGCGAAACACTGCCGCGTTTATCCGCTCTGCTGCATCAGCAAAAACCGGGAAGGAAACGAACTGGCGGAACTGGGCGTTCTGTTCGCCGCCGGGGCCGCTGGCTGTACCGACGACGGTTCCCCCATCAACGATGCTGAGCTGATGCGCCGTGCGATGGAATATTCGCTGATGTTCAACAAGCCGATTCTCAGTCACGCCGAATCCTCGCCCCTCGACAAAGGGGGAGTGATGCACGAAGGCTTGGTTTCGCTGGAGCTCGGCCTTCGGGGGATGCCCGCCGCGGCCGAAGACATTATGGTGGCGCGCGATATTAACCTGGCCGAAATTACCGGTGCGCGGCTTCATATTATGCACGTTTCAACCGCCGGCGCGGTTGCCGCCGTGCGCCGCGCCAAGGAACGGGGGGTTCAGATTACCGCCGAAGTCACACCGCACCACCTGACCTTGATCGACGAAGCCCTTCGAAGCTTCGATGCCAATTTTAAAATGAATCCTCCCCTCCGGAGCGCTGAACATGTCGAGGCTTGTGTTCAAGGACTTCTAGACGGGACCATCGATGCGGTCTCGACCGACCACGCCCCTCACGCGCCGGAAAAGAAAATGCGGGAGATCACCATCGCGCCGTTCGGGATCATTGGGCTCGAAACGGCTCTTCCGCTGATGCTCGAAAAATTCATTCATTCCGGCCTGATGACATGGCCGCAGCTCATCGAGAGGATGTCGCTCAATCCTTCGCGCATTCTCAATCTGGAGAAAGGTTCTCTCGCCGTTGGAGCCGACGCCGACATCACCGTCATCGATCCGGATCTCGAATGGACTTTCACCGAATCGGAGATCCATTCCAAAAGCCGGAATTCACCCTGGATCGGCCGGCATTTCCGCGGCCGGGCGGTGATGACCATTGTCGGCGGCGAGGTTCGTTATCAACTTTCATAATAGTTCTATTTCCTTTTCTGAACGGACTGACGACAAGGGGAGAATTTTCGAGAAAATCGGGGATTCTCCTCTTTTTTTTTCTTCACCCTACTTGTTGAAACAGGGTCGGAGAAGATAATTCCCATAAATAAACGAGATACAGAGGCGATTTGTATAAGTTTATTTAATATCAGTATTTCCAAAATTTATACCGGTTCCCGAAGAGGAAAACAGTATAAGAAACCAGTAAGGAGAGAGACAATGGCGAAAACGTACAATCCGTTCGAAGTGGCTCAGGAACATGTCGACAAGGCAACAAAAGCACTCGGTCTCGACGAGGCGACATCGGAACTGCTCCGCAATCCCCAGCGCGAGATGTGGGTCACGCTTCCGGTTCGGATGGACGACGGCAAGGTCAAGATTTTCAAGGGGTTCCGCGTTCAGTACAACACCGCCCGCGGTCCGGCCAAGGGGGGAATCCGCTGGTACCCGACCGAAACGATCGATACGGTCCGTGCGCTGGCCTGCTGGATGACATGGAAAACCTCGGTTGTCGATATCCCCCTCGGCGGCGGCAAAGGGGGTATCATCTGCAACCCGAAGGAACTCTCCGACGGCGAAAAAGAACGCTTGGCCCGCGCCTATATCCGCGCGATCGCCCCGATCCTCGGAATCACCAAAGACGTTCCGGCGCCCGATGTCTACACCAACGGTCAGATCATGGCCTGGATGATGGATGAATTCGAAGCCATTATGCAGGAAAAGCATCCCGGTGTCATCACCGGCAAACCGCTGGCGATCGGCGGTTCGGAAGGACGCGGCGATGCCACGGCCCGCGGCGGAATCTATGTTCTGCGTGAAGCAGCAAAGGCCTACAACATCGACCTGAAAGGTCAGCCGTTCGCCGTTCAGGGGTTCGGCAACGCCGGTCAGTTCGCCGCCACTCTGGGCGAGAGCATTCTGGGAATGAAGCTGGTCGCCGCTTCCGACTCGAAGGGGGGCGTTTACAATCCTGAAGGGATCGATGCTCAAAAATTGGTCGACTATAAGCTTGCCAATGGTTCGCTGAAGGGGTATCCCGGAGCCAAGGAGATCACGAATGAGGAGCTTCTCGCTCTTCCGGTAACGGTTCTCTTCCCGGCCGCGATGGAAAACACAATCAACGAAAAAACCGCCCCGTCGGTTCAGTGCAAAATCTCGGTCGAATTGGCGAACGGCCCGACGACTCCCGAAGGGGACAAAATCCTCGACAGCAAAGGAATTATCGTTCTCCCCGACTACCTGGCCAATGCCGGCGGTGTTACCGTCTCTTACTTCGAACAGTGCCAGAACGCTCAGAACTTCTACTGGACTCTCGAAGAAGTTCAGCAGCGTCTCGACCAGAAGATGACCAAAGCATTCAAGGCCGTCTATGATATGTCGCAGGAGAAGAAATGCAACCTCCGCGACGCCGCCTACCTGGTCGCCGTCAAGCGTGTTGCCGATGCCGCGAAACTCCGCGGTTGGTGCTGATTCTCTGCTAGCCCTGCATCGCGGCGCGCAGGCCTTTCTACCTTTCTTTCTGCGCGCCGCCCAAAGAGCCGGAAACTCCGATTTCCGGCTCTTTTTTTGCCCGAAAATTCCCTTGATTCCCCGGCAGGGCCGCCCGCACAGCGGCCCGATCACCGCAATTTACGCTATACAGGAAACGAAGACACGGTAAAACGCTTTGCCAAAAGGCACGCCAGCGCCGATAGGTCTGTTTCAGAAGAAACGTTCCTTCTAAAGTCAAGCCCCAAAAAAATTCCCCCGCTTTCGCCGTAAAGACAAAAACGGGGGGAATGTAACCGTAAAAAGGCCGGACAGCGGCAAAGACTACTCTTCGGCGTTCGGTGCGTTCGGATTTTTCCGCAGCACACCGGCATCGACCAGTTTGTTGATCAGTTGCTGCATACTGTCGAACGCCGCAAGGAATCCCTGAGGAGGCATAATGACCCGCTGACTGTACTCCGGAGTCGGGGCAGCCCCGTCGGCGCCCGGCTGCAGGGTCATAAAGTCAAAACGAACCATGTTGCCGGCAAAGTGAATTTGGCCAAGACCGTCGGCATAAATTTCTTGTTTTACAGATCCCATCTTAAAATCCTTTCTATGTGCTGATGAAAAAATAGGTAAAACAAACGCTATCGTTTTATCGCCCAAACAGCGCAGTTTTACCTATCTTTTTAGGGGGGAATGGTAAAACCCCCCTAATCGGCATAATCAATGCCGGTTATTTCCAGAGGCCGAAAATGTCAAGGTCAAGAAGGTCTTCGGAACTCTCCGCAAAAACCGCGTCGATCAGACATTTGGCCGGCGGGTAAACCAAATCATCGTCCCCGCTCTCGTCAAGCCAGTTGACGGCCAGGAAGCTGCGGTCGGCGCCTGAGACATCGCCGTTGCCATCGATATCGGCATAGTATCGGTATTTGGCTTCACCTTCCCCACTGAGCCAGGAATCTGCCAGGATCACACGATCCCCTCCCGAAATATCTCCGTCGCCGTTAATGTCCATGGGACAGACATTAAAGGCCGAAACCGCACTCCACGGGGAATTGGTGTAGATTCCTGTTCCTAAGGCCCGAACCCGATACTGGATAACAGCGCCATAGGGAAGCCCCTGAACAAGGGCATCAGTCTCGTCGGCGGCAACCGTCGTCCACGTGCTGCCCCCGTCGGCGCTGTAAGACAACTCATAGCCGGAAGCGTTTTCGATGTCGGACCACACGATCTTGTGCCGGTTGGCACCATAGGAAACATAATAGTTCCCTGCTCCGGTCAGAATGGCCGGCGAATCGAGTACGATTTCATCTCTAAGCCAAACTTCGACTTCTTCGGAATAATCGGAATCAAGGTAATACTCGCCATCACCCAACGCCCGGACCTTAAAGTAGATCGCCTCATCATCAGGCAAATCCCCTACCGTCATGCCGCGTGTCAGCTTTACCGCTGACATCCATTCCGGCCAGGAATCGGCTTTCCAGGCCAGCTCATAGCCCGAGGCATTTTGCGAAACACCCCAGACCATCAAAGCCGATGTGCTGCCGGTCGCAAGAGCATCCAGATCTTGCGGTACCGAAAGAACCGTCTGTTCCGCAACCGTCTTTTCAACAACATCGGAAAAGGCGGAGTCACCGTAGATGATCCCGTCCCCGAGAGCGCGAACCATAAATTCGGCCGTCTCTCCGATCGTCAAGCCATCGACAGTCAGCGACAGCGCTGAAACGTCCCGCGTCTGCCAGGCCGACCCGGCCTTCGGTTTCCAGGCGACCTCGTAGCCGGAAGCGTTTTCGACGCCGTTCCACGATACCGTGATTTCACCGGAACCGGAGATGCGGGCCGTCAAACCCGTTGGCACGTCCAGAATCTCCAATTCGCCGGTCTGGTATTCATAGGCTCCCAAATCAACGATACCGCTGACAATCCTCTTGTTCCTGGCAAGATCATACACAATCGCGGAACCGTCGCTATAATACACATCGCCGTTGTTGCCAAGGTCAATCGCCTGCGAGGAAGCGGCAAGCGTGTAGTCCTCGGCGTAGGCGCCGTTAAACAAAGGAAGCGCCGCATCATAGACAAAGTTTTGAACCCCTTCGCTGCCGGCATTGCTCCAATCTGTATAGCCGGAGAGTGTCCGATAGGCATTGGCAGCCGAGGCGCTTCGGCGGAAAAGATCGGCACCGTCGGAACCCGTATTCTGCGCAAGAATCGAATTTCGGAAAGTCACGCTTCCCGCAGCGAGATAAACGCCCCCGCCGGCTTCGGTTGCCGTCCCCTCGGAACTGGCCATGGCGTCGTTTGCGGCAATGGTAACGCCGCGGGCGGTCAGGGTTCCGGCATAGAGAGCCGCGCCGCCGCCGGCCGACTCCGCATCCTCACCTGCGGCATAGACATAGTTCTCGGCAATCAAAACATCCACAAGCGTCATCGACGATGAAGAGAAAATGCCCCCGCCCAGCGCGATCGCCGTCGACGGACCGGTCTCTGCCGAGACGGAATTTGCGGTCAGTATGACGTCCTCCATCACAAGCACCGCTCCGGCATCGATATAAATTCCTCCTCCATGCGCGTTCGCGGTTCCCGAAACCGATTTGGTTTCGACCGAGTTTGCGCGGATGGTACTGGTGCGAATTTCGACCTCGCCGGAAGAGGCGAATATCCCGCCGCCGTACGCAGCCACGTTGTCATCGGCGTCGGATTCGATATGGCACGAATTGTTCGAAATCGCACTTCCCGAAATCGTCAGAGAACCGGCTTCAAGATAGATTCCCCCCCCTGCCGACGCAGAATGGCCTGAGATGGTCGATTGGGAAATCGTCACGGTTCCGTTGGCGTGAATCCCGCCGCCAAGCGTTTCGGCAACGCCCCCATTAGAATAAGCGTAAAGACTGTTTGCCGTAAAAGTGACGTTTGAAAGGGTCAGGGCCCCGTTGGCCAGGCAGATTCCGCCGCCGGTCGCAAACGCGCTGCCCGCCGAGGCGGTCGCCTTTGCGGCATTTCCGGTAACGGTGCAGCAGTCGAGCGTGAGATCGGCAAAGGAAGCGTAGATTCCGCCGCCATCGGCTTGTACATTTTCGTCACCGGCTGCGGTAACTTCGACACGTCCGCCTGTCACCTGAAGACCGATGATCGAGACCGTGATGGGGGCACCTTCCGCACCGGTTAGGGTAAAGACCCGGCGCGACTCGCCCGCCTTGGCATTCGCATCAACCGTAAGACGCGGCGCAAGGGTTGATGTATTGCAGAGTGATGAAGCGTCGATCGAAATCGACTTGCGGATCACAAGCCCCCCCAGCTCGGCATTGAGCGTAATCGTGCTGTCGGCAAGATCGTCAGCAAAAGTGATCACATCGCCGTTGTCGGCGGCAAGGATCGCTTCGCGGAGCGAAACAAGGTCGTCTTCGGCATCGATCACATCTTCGGCCGTTGTCACAACAAGCGGATCAATGTAGACGGGAACCGTTTCGCTCGTCACCGCCGTCACAGTACCTGTATAATTCCCGGTACCGGTCGCGGAGACCATAATATAGCATTCCTGATCGTCGGCTGAGACGGTATAGGCCGAACCCTCAGCCCCGCTGATCAGCGTCATTTCTTCCAGCGACGGACCGCGATACCACGCCCAGGTAACACTCCCCGACGTTTGAGCCTCTTCCGGAAGGACCGCCGCCGTCAGCACACAGCCGACGCTCAGTTCCCCCCCGGCGGTGAGGGTAACGCTTTCAAGCGGCGTCGTTTCGGAAAACTGGTATTCATAGGCGCCGAGGTCAACAATTTCGTGCGAAATACGGGGGTTTCCGGCGATATCGACCGATTGGGGGCTGTAGGTATTCGTTCCGATATCGATCGCCTGAGAACCGGCCGCAAGGGAAAAATCCCCGGTTCCCGCATCGGTGAACATCGGTTTCGTCGAGTCGTAGACAAAGAATACGGGATCCTCGTTCGTCCAATCGGTGAAACTCGACATCACCGAGTAAGCCTTAATGGCCCCGTTCCCATCGGAATAGAAATCGGCTCCCGACCGGGTCGCGGCATTTTCGACAATGAGCGAGTTGTAATATTCGGTTGTATAGGGGAAAGAATCGGCAGAACTGTAATTGTACACTCCGCCGCCGTACGCCGCCGAGTTGGCGGTAACGGTGATTCCTGTAAAGAAGAAGGTTCCCTGGTCAATGCAAAGCCCCCCGCCGTAACGGGTTGCCGAGTTCGAGGCAATCAGGGTATCTTCCGCGGAACAGGACCCGTAATAGTTGTAAAACCCGCCGCCGATCTGCGCGGTGTTTGAAAGGATCTTCACGTATTTTGTGACAACGATCCCCATTTCGTTCCAGACCCCGCCGCCGCCGTTGGAGGCCGTGCACGAGGTTACGGTCGAGTTGGTCAGCCCGACATAACCGGTGGTATACGGACTTAAGCTGTTCAAGTCGCGCTGGTTATAGATGCCGCCTCCGTAATACGCCGTGCAGTCCGACACGGTGACATCGATCAGTTCCAAATAACCGGAATTGTAAATGCCGCCGCCGTAGACCGCGTTTCCACCGCTGATGGTCAGATTGGTGAGGTTCACCGTTGAACCGAGTTCTCCGGCGGTTACCATCATCACGCGATGCCTTCCGTCGGCGCTGATCGTGATTCCGTCGGTCAGTGAGGAAGCGTCGATATTGATCCGTTTCGAGACCACCAGAGCGTAGTCGCCGAGGATGATTTCCCCGCCGTTCAGCGAGGAATCGAATGTCACCGTTTCGCCGGTTTCGGCATAGGCGATCGCCTCGCGGAGCGAAACCAATCCGTCACTCGAATCCGCGACATCCGAAAGAGTCGTCACCACAAGGGACTTTTCAAATTCAGGGACCGCAGTTTCGGTTACGGCAGTAAGAGTTCCGACCGAAGTGCCGTAACCCGTAACCACCACACCGATATAATAGCCGACATCGCCGCTGGAAACCTCGTAGTAGTAGGCGGTGGCACCGTCGATCGCTTCCAGGGTGTCGGGATCGGTTCCGCGCACCCACTGATAGGTCACCAGCGCGTCTTCCGGCTCAACCGAGACGGAAATGTTCTGACCGACACAGGGGGAAGTCTCGGAAAGAGAAACAGAAGTGATCGGAGTTCTCGCGGCCGAGTAAATGGTAAACTTGTAAGTTCCCGTTTCACCGGAAGGACGTCCGTCCGTCGAGGCGGGATCGTACTCGTTGTTGGCGGCGGCAGAGATTCCGAAATAGAAACGCCCTGTTTCATTCGGCGTCCAGGAAAGAATCGGACTCGAAGTGCTGCTACCCAAGGGGGTTCCTTCCGCGTCAAAGACCCGGATCAGCGTGTCGAGGGACTCTCCGTCTTCCGAAGCGGTCACAGTAAACGTGAAGAGGGTCGCAAGATCCTCGTCGGTAATGTTAATTGCGTACAGGTCAACATCTTTATCGCCGTAAAGTCCGTTGCCGATCATCTCGCGCCTGAGATAGGATCCTTCGGCTAAAACAACGGTTTCTGCGGTTTCGAGAGTATCGCCGGGATCGTCATTGTAAAGAAATTCATACGCGCCGAGATCAACAAGACTGTTGACAATACGGAAATTCCCCGCCAAATCGGTCAAAAAAGAGACATAGCCGTTATCACCCAAATCGATCGCCTGGGAATCCCCGGCAAGAGCGTAATCAGCAGAGGATTTGTCGGCAAAGAGCGGCAGAGAGGCGTCGTAGGAATAATTGACAACGTCCGGATCATCGGCATTCGTCCAATCGGTGAAGGAGGAAAGTGTGTAAAACGCATTGACCGCTCCGTCGGTATCGGCGTAACCGATATCAGCATTTCCGGAACCCCCTTCGGAAAGGGTGTTTTCAGCAATAATGCTGTTCTGGAAGACTGTCTTGTACAAAACGGCGGAACGTTCCGTCTTCGACCAGACGCCGGCTCCCGAAAGAGCCGTGTTCGCGGCAATCGTCGTGTTTAAAGCCGTAAGTTCCCCCTGATTCCAGAGGCCGCCGCCGGAGTTCGATGCCGTGTTCCCCGCCACAAGGGAATTCCGAAGCACCAGGACCCCGTCGTTCCAAATACCGGCGCCGTTTTCGGCGGCGCCGCCAGTCACCTGGATGCTGTCAAACACAACAGGAAGAAGAGTGGAACCGCCGGTAATTTCAAAGACCCGGGTCTGACCGCCGCCGCTGACCGTAACGCCGCTGCGCAGAGCAGAGGCGTCAACAGTGATCGCTTCCGCAATTTTGAGCGCGCCGAGCGACGCGTTCAATGTAATGGTTTTCCCCTGCATGTATTCATCGAAGGAAACGGTGTCACCTCCGGCCTGGCCGCTCTCAACATAGGCGATCGCCTCGCGCAGCGAAATCAGGCCGTCGTAAAGATCGACCACATCCTGCTCGGTGGTCACGACCGCCGAGGGAGCTTCAAGATTCCGCTGGAACTCGTACGCACCCAGGTCAACCACGCTGTTGACAATACGCGCATCGCCGTTGAGATCGGTGGTAATCGTGGCGACAAAGGCGTTTCCGCCGACATCGATCGCCTGGCCGCCCGATGCGAGCTGGTAATCGCCGCTGCCGGGATCCCGGAAAAGACGCCTGGTGCTGTCGTACTCGTAGTTCGTCGCAGTATTCGACCAGTCGGTGAAGGAGGAAAGGGAAAAGGCGGAATTGATGGTACCGTATTCGTTGTTTTTATGAATATCGGCGCCGTAGACGGCAGAGTTGGAGGCGATGATCGTATTACACAATGTGATGACATACGTTTGGGAATCATCTTCCGACGATACACCGTGGGCAAAAATGCCGCCGCCGTAGTTCGACTCGTTGCCGGTCAGGGTGCAGTTCACGGTCGTCAGAACCCCTTCGTCATTGCAGATCGCACCGCCGTAGCCGCCCGTATTTCCGTAAAAGAGCGTATTGGTTGCATTCAGCGTTCCCAAGTAGTTGTAGATTCCCCCGCCGTTGTAGTAGGCGTTATTCCCCGAGACAACGGTATTGACGAGCGTCGCGACCCCATAATTGCAGATTGCGCCGCCGTAATACGAACCTCCTCCGGATATCGTTGAGTCGGAAATCGTGAGGGTGGAGCTGACATTCTGAATGGCTCCGCCGTAATTGGCCCGGTTGCCGGTAAAGGAGGTCCCGGAAACCGTTGCCGTCCCGTTCGACAGATAAAGCGCCCCGCCGCGCGATCCGCTGTTTTCGGCAAACGAGGAGTCGCTCACGGTCAACGTGCCGTAATAAGAATAGACCGCTCCGCCCGTTGTGTTCTTTGAAACTGTAACATGGTCAAGCTGAAGATTTCCGCGGAAATTGAAGATGGCCGAACCATATGTGGCGCTGCTGGCGGTCAGAACGGAATCCTCTACCCGCAGCGAACCGCTCGAAAGAATCGCGCCGCCGTCATAAGAATTCCCGCCGGTCAAGGTCAGCCCTTTGATGACAGTCGGCGCCGTTTCACTGCCGGAAGAGATGATCATCACCGTCGACTTGGAATTACCGTCGAGGATCACTCCGCCTTCAAGCGCGGAAGCGTCGATTTCAAGCTGTTTTTCCACCATCAGCGCGGACTCGGAAAGGGAAATCGTTCCCCCGGCCAGTGTTTCGGCAAAATGAATCGTCTCTCCGTCTTCGGCATAGAGGATCGCCTCGCGCAGAGAGATGAGTCCGTCGGTATCATCGACGAGGTCGAGAAGTGTTGTGACCGTCGTCGAGGCGGTCTCGGCATCGCGGGAAAAAGCCGACTGGTATTCGTAGGCGCCGATGTCAACAGTCGCCCCTTCGGCCCAGCTTTGAACAATACGTGTATTTCCCGCAAGATCGGCCGATTCGGCAACCGCGCTGTTCAGACCGCGATCGATCCCCCAACTTGAGACCGAAAGGGTCAAATCGAGGGATTCAAGATTGAGAATGTTCCCTTCTTCATCGAATTCGGGTGCGGTGACAAATTCGGCGTCAAACCCGATGATATTGTTCGAGGATTCGGGATCGACTCCCAATCCGAACCAGTCGCTGTTGTTCACGTAACCAAAATTGTTCGCGACGATGGTATTGTGAAGGAGAGCGGAAGACCAGTTTGCAACACCGCCGCCGTAATTTGTCGCCGCGTTGGCGGCAATGGTACAGTTGACAGCAGTAAACGCCCCGCCCGCCGCGTAGACACCGGCGCCGATCGCGGCCGTGTTGGCCGAAAATTCGGTATTCGCGGCGGAAAGCGCCCCCCCCTCAATATAGACGCCGCCGCCGGTACCCGTCTCCGCGACATTATGCGTTACAACAGAATGGGTCAGTGTTAAAGAACCCGATTTCAGATAGATTCCCGCGCCGGCTTCTTCGGTAGTGGCTCCGCCGGTCACTGTCAGCCCGATCAGTTCAACCGACGCGTCTTCACCCCCATCTATCTCGAAAACACGGCTCTTTCCATCGGCGTCGATTGTCACAAAGTCGTCGAGTGCCGAAGCATCGATCGTCATCGATTTGGTAACCGCGAGTTTTCCCTGGGTGAGTGTAATGGTATTCGCGCTCCCGCCGGTAAAAACACTGGGACTGAAAACGATCACATTCGATTCAGCGGCGCCGCTTTCGACGAGCGTGATCGCCTCGCGCAGCGAGAGGAAACCGTCCGTCTCATCGACCGTATCGAGGTTCGTCGTCACCACCAGATCGGTCGAAACAGGAAGAATCGTTACGGTTGCGCTCCCCGACCAGCTGTTATATCCTTCCCGTTCAACGGTAACGGAAACGGGATAAACCCCCTCTTCGGTAAAAGCCGGCGCGGTCTCATACTCCTGGCCGGCATAAGTGTAGGTAATCGTATCGGTTGAAGCGTAAGGATCGGTCAAGGTAACCGTGTGCGCCTGGCCATCGTAAACGCCGGACCAGCCTGTTACCGAAACATCGGTAATATCGGGCTTCGCCGAAATCGCAACAACGGCGCTCCCCGACCAATCGTTATATCCTTCACGCTGAACGGTAACAGAGACCGTATACGAACCGACTTCGGTAAACGCGGGAGGCGTATCGTACTGTTCCCCCCCGTAGAAGTAGGTAATCACATCGCTCGCCGCGTGAGGGTCGGTCACCGTAATCGTATGGGACGCGCCGTCATAATAGCCGCTCCACCCCGAAACGGAAACATCGGTAATATCGGGTTTCGCCGAAGGCTGGTATTCATACGCACCCAAATCAACGATGCCGTTGTAGATGCGGACGCCTTCGGAGAGATCGGTTGAAAGGGTCACAAAGGAATTGTTCCCCCTGTCGACGGCCTGCGAATCGCCCGGAAGCGTGTAAAGCCCCGCCTGGGTATTCGTAAAGAGAGGAAGCGAAGAGTCGTAGGCATAAACCGAAGAGGAAGAGTCCCAGTCGGTCCAATCGGTTAAAACGGAACTGGCGCTGATCGTTCCTTTGCTGTTGTAGCGGCAGATCTCAGCGGAAGCGGAACTTTCGGCGCTGTTGCCGGTTAAAATGGAGTTGCGCAGTGAAAGAGAATACTTGATCGACGAAGAACCGAACAGATAGAACCCGCCTCCAACCCCTGCGCTGTTGCCGCTGACAGTCCCCCCCGTAACGGTAAACTTCCCATTCCAAAGGTAGACCCCGCCGCCGTAGGCAGTCGAACCGGAAACAATGTTATCGGCAATCAAAAGATTTTCGGCGGTGACCGTACCGGAACTGTAAATTCCCCCGCCGCTGGCGCGGTTCGAGGAAACCGCACTGTTATTGGTCACCTCGGCATTGTAGAGTTTCAGCTGGCCGCTATTGAAGATGCCCCCGCCGCAATAGGAAGAGGTGTTTTCAGCAACGGTCACACTTGAAGCCGTAAGACGGCCGGCGTTATAGAGACCGCCGCCGTATCCGGCATTGGAAGAGCTCGCGGCTGCGCTGCCGCCGGTCAGCGTGATGTTCCCCAAATTCGCTTTGGCGGAACTTCCTATCGTCAGAAGGCGGCAGCAGCTGTTCGCGTCGAGAGTGAGTGCCGTTGTACCGTATCCGACAATCGAAAGAACACCGTACTCGGAATAGTCGAAAGTCACGCTGACCTCGTCGGCGGCGGAATCGAATCCGATGGTATGGGCATCAACAGCTGTTCGGACAACCAGCAAATCGTCCCCGGCACTCGCCCCCGCGGCTTCAACCGCCGCCTTTAATTGAGCGCTGCCGAGCTGATCGGCGGTAATTTCGATCACGTTCAGTTCGTCCATCGATTCCGGAAGATCAAACTCAGCATAAGAAGCCCTGATTTCGGCATATTCAGCGGGGGTGACCGACAGGAGCGTTCGTTCTTCAAGCGACTCGAACCGGGAAAGACGTTTCCGGAGCGAACGGACCGAGCGAGGAGCGTCCTGTGCCGGGCGGTTGCGGAAAATGGACTTATAGTCAAAAAAACGTTTCATATCGTTGATGACCTCGTAAACGGGAAGGTTTAAAATCACCGAAAAAGCCGATTCGGGACCCACATCCATTATAGTAATCATCCCTTTTTTTTCAACGAACCGCCCTTCATTTTCCTTTGGAAGGAAGCAAATCTTCCCCTTCAAAAGAGGGCAAAAACCGCCCCTCCCTATCCCGGATGGGAAGTCCCGCGATCAGTCAAACGAGCCGACAAGGGATCTTGAGCTGAATGAGAAAATAGGTAAGACGAATCCTATTCCATAATCGGATAGTGGAGTATAATAGAGGATGATCGTGTCTGTACCGGCACGCAAAGTATCCCACGGTATGCCGAGAACGTCCCGGGAAGTTCTCGGCCGGTAAAATCCCTGAAAACAGATGGTTTCGTTCCCCCGACCTTAAGGTTTCGATATGATTTGTGTCAGCATCGCCTGCGGCAGTCACAAAAGGATGATCTCTGAACTCGCCGGACTGGCAGAAGAGGGGATCCGGCTCGTCGAGCTGCGGCTTGATTTCCTCCGCAAAATGCCCGATTTAGGGCGTCTTCTCCCGAACCGAAAGGTACCGGTCATCGTCACCGTACGCCGAAAACAGGACGGCGGTCTTTGGAGTTACGATGAAGAAAAGCGAATGGTACTTTTGCGTACCGCCATCATCTCGGGGGCGGACTATGTCGATATCGAGTCCGATATCGCGGCAAAGATTCCCCGTTACGGCAAAACGAAACGGGTCATCAGCTACCACAATTTCGAAAAAACTCCAAGCGACTTGGATGCGCTCCGCGACGAAATCCTGAAAACGGCCGATCCGGACATCATCAAAATCGCGGTAACCCCGAAATCGGTCGGCGATTTGTTCCGGCTTTTCGACTTTATGAAAAGAGCCAACGCTCCGGGCACACCCAAACCGACCGTTGTTGTCGGGATGGGGGAACTCGGAATGCCGACGAGAATCCTCGGCAAAAAGTACGGGATCCCCTTTACATACGCCACTTTTTCGCAGCAGCGGATTGTCGCCCCCGGGATTCTCTACTACAAGACATTGCGCGACGGATACCGATACGAAAGCATCAATGCCGAAACGGAGGTTTACGGCGTCATAGCCGATCCGATCGCCCATTCGCTCAGTCCGCTGATCCATAACGCGGCATTCGCCAACGCCAAGCTGAATAAAGTCTACATTCCGTTCCGCGTCCCTTCGGGGGAAGCCGCGGAGTTTATCGAAAAGGCGCCGGGCATCGATGTCCGGGGGCTGAGCGTCACTATTCCGCATAAATCTGCCGTCATCCCCAAACTGACCCGTCTCGATCCCGCGGTCGAAGAGATTGACGCCTGCAACACGATTCTGTTCCGGTCGGACGCGGTCTTCGGGTACAATACCGATTATCTCGCTTCGGCCCTTTGCATCGAAACGGCCATGGGGGGCGCACAAGGGGATTCGAGCCCGATTGCCGGAAAACAGATTTTGATTCTCGGTGCCGGCGGTGCCGGAAAGGCCGTGGCGTACGGTCTCATCAAAAAAGGAGGGCGGGTCACCATTGCCGACCGTACCGTCGAAAAGGCCGAAAAAGCGGCAAGTCAGCTCGGCTGCTCCTACTGCGACTGGGACGCACGCAAAAGCTATGTCACGAACATCATTGCCAACTGCACCTCAGTCGGGATGTACCCCGACGTCGATCAAACGCCGATCGGTCCCGAATCGATCCGAAACGGAATGTACGTCTTCGACGCGGTTTACAATCCGGAACAGACCTACCTTCTCCGCCTGGCAAAACAGAAGGGCGCGACGCCGATTTCCGGGTTAGAGATGTTTATCGGACAGGCGTGTCTGCAGTTCCGCCTTTTCACCGGCGAAAAGACCTCGGCTTCGATGATCCGCGCTCTCCTTAAAGAAGCGCTTGCGATGTCGAAAAGCTGAAGGCGCGAAAAGAGTTCCTTTTCAGGAGAACCGCAAGTGGCATCGATTGCATTGATCGGATACCGCGGAACCGGAAAGAGTACCGTCGGCTCTCTTTTGGCGGAACGTCTCGGCTGGCGCCTCGTCGATACCGACCGGCTCATCGAATCGGCTCAGGGCGAACCGATCGCCGCGATCTTTGCCCGCGGCGGCGAAAACCTGTTTCGCGCCTGCGAGACCGAAGCCCTTTTATCCTTGGAAAAAGAGAATCAGCCGCTTGTCATTGCCACCGGAGGCGGGCTTCCCCTTCGTGAAGAAAACCGTGCCCTTCTCCGCAGGCTCGCTCCGAACCGGATTGTTCTTCTGACCGCAGCGCCCGAAACGATTGCCCGGCGCATGACCGCCGACGAAAAAAGCGCTCAGACACGCCCTCCTTTAACGAATCTTTCCTTTGAAGAAGAAATCAGAACAGTCCTGACGCAGCGCACCCCCGTCTACACCGCCCTTGCCGATTACACCGTCGAAACCGAAGGGGTGTCTCCCGAAGAAATCGTGCAGCAAATTATCCGTTCTTTAAAACCGCTAGGGTAAACACAGTTCCGGCTGATGCCGTCATGCGGCGAAGAGTCTGTCCGCCAGTCACGAGAAGGGCCGCAAAAAGATAAGCCGACTACGATTCCAGATCGCGGATCCGGTCGCGCAGTTTCCCCGCCAGTTCGTAATCCTCGATCGAAACCGCGTCGTCGAGTTCGCGGCGCAGGCGGATCAGTAACGTCCGGTTGTCGGTTCCCCCGGCCCGTTCCGGTCTTTTGCCGACATGTTCGGTATTGCCGTGAATTCCCAGCAGCAGCGGTTCCAGGAACTCGTCAAAGAAAAGATAATCGTTCGGACACCCCAAACGGCCGGTTTTGCGAAATTCCTGAAAACTGATGCCGCAAATGGGGCACGCGCGGGTTTCAAGCTCCATCAGTTCACGGGTCGTCTCCTGCAGACTTGTCACCTTCTTCTTCACCTGTTCAACCAGTGTTTCCGGTGTGGTTCCGAAATCGGCGACCGCACTGCCGGAACGATGGAGATACTCGTTTGCATGCTCTTCACAAAGGTGGATTTCGACAGGTTTCCCCCCCGTCAGTTCAGTATAATGGAAAGTGGCGGGCCGATCGCACTTTTGGCACTTCATAGTCTTCTCTTCGATAACCGATCGCGTTCTTTTCAGCGCAACAGCGGCACCGCAGCGCCGCGAGCTCAATCGTCCCCTGCCGAGCAGGAGAAAGCGCGGTTATTTTAGCGCATTGTCCCTGTCCCGGCAATGTCATTTTGAGGAAAGAGAAGCAGGAAGACGGTCAGGCGGTCAGGCGAACCAGAACACGCTGCGCGGCAGCGGCGGCGCGTCCGAGTTCCGCCGGATACCCGGCCGCGGTCAGCGCCAGTTCAACGGAAGCCAGTGTGCCGAGAATGTCAAATTCGTCGATGATGCCGAAATGAGCCATTCGGAAAATTTTCCCTTTCCACGGACCCTGGCCGGCGGCAAACTTCACGCCGAAACGCGTTTGCATCTCGCTCATGAACCGTTTCGCGTCGAACGGATCTTTTTCGGGAAAAAAGGCAGCGGTCATCGAGTCGGCGGGAAACAGCGTCGTCCTCGCCAGACCGATCGCGTCGATCCCGGCACGAGCGGCTTCAGCCAATCGATGGGTCCGGCGCCAGACATTCTCGATTCCTTCTTCGAGAAGCGAATCGAGATTCACTGCCAGTCCTTCGAGAATTGGCTTGGCGGGGGTAAAAGGGGTTGTCTGCGCCTCGGCGGATTTTCGGTATTTCAGCAGATCGAAATAGTAACCGCGCCGGGGCGTCCTTTCGATCTTTTTCCAGGCTCGTGGACCGGCGGCAACAATGGCGCCGCCGGAAATCCCCATCAGCGCCTTCTGCGAACCGACAACCGCCAGATCGACGTTCCAGGAATCCATCTCAAACCGGTCGGCGCCGATTCCGCTGATTCCGTCAACCACAAAAAGGGCATCCGAATTTTCACGGACTGCGGCTCCGATCTTTTCGATCGGATGACAGACCCCTGTACTCGTCTCGGTAAGCGTACCAAAAACCGCGGCCGTTTCAGGATGGGCTTTCAGGGAATCGGCAACCTGTTCCGGCGAGAACGCCTCGCCCCACGGAACGGAATAGAGAAGAACATTCGCGCCGAAAACCTTCCCTAATTCGGCCCACCGTTCCGAAAACTTTCCGGAAGAAAGGACGAGGATCGTCTCACCCGGCGCCACGGTGTTCATCAGAGCGGTTTCCATGCCGGCGGTACCCGAACCGGTTATAAAAAAGAGATCCCCTTCGGTTCGGAGAATAACGCCCAGCGCTTTGCGCACGCGGGTATAGAGCGCCTCAAACTGCGGTGTGCGGTGGTGTGTCACCTGGCGTGCCAGAGTCAGAAGAGATTCTTCCGGCACCTGAGTCGGTCCGGGTGTCATGAGACGTTCTTTTTTCATCGTTTCAGCGGTTCTCTTTCGTTAAATCGGCCTGGGTCAAATGCAGATACTCCGTCAGAAGCTCAGGGGCGATCACAATCTGCGCTCCCCGCTGTCCGGCGCTCAGATAGATTTCGTCAAAGAGGACGGCCGTTTCGTCCAGAAAAGTGGGAAAAGGCTTTTTCATCCCGACCGGCGAGCACCCCCCGCGAATATAGCCGGTCACCTCCTTGAGATCTTTCATCGGGATCATCGCGGCCTTTTTGTCGCCGGCGGCGCGAGCCGCTTTTTTCAGGTCGACTTCGGCGTTCACGGGAACACAACAGACGAAATAACCGACTTTTTCCCCTTTTAGGACGAGAGTTTTGAAGACTTGGTCGGGAGAAAGCCCGAGAGTCCGGGCAACATGCACACCGGAAAGATCGTTTTCATCGACCTCGTATTCCACCGTGCGAAAGGAAAGACCCGCCGCCGTAAGCAGGCGGGTCACGTTCGTCTTGACCCCGGATGCGTTCATTCTTTAACGCGTTCGATATACTCGCCTGTACGCGTGTCGACTTTGATCACCTCGCCGGTTTCGATGAAATTCGGGACGATGATCTCGGCGCCGGTTTCGAGTTTCGCGGGCTTGGTGACGTTTGTCGCGGTATTGCCGCGCACCGCGGGTTCGGTATACTCGACCTTGAGAATCACATGATTCGGAGGGGTGATTCCGATCGGGTTGTTGTTGTAGAGAAGCATTTTGCAGGGCATATCGGGAAGAAGATATTTCGCGGCCTCATCGACGGCTTCCTTCGAGAGTTCGTACTGCTCGTAGGTTTCTTTTTCCATGAAGTAGTACGTTCCGGCCTGTTCATAGAGGAAGGTCGTATCGGTCTCGTGAATATCGGCGGCTTCCAGGGAATCACCGCTTTTATAAGTCCGTTCCAGGACCGTGCCGCGGGTCAGGTTGCGAAGCTTGCACTTATAGAGCGCCTGACCTTTTCCGGGTTTGACGAAATTGCATTCGATCATGATGAAAGGGTCGCCATCGATTTGAACTTTCAGTCCTTTGCGGAAATCACTGGTGTTGTAAGATGCCACTTGAAACCTCTTCTTTTCGGGTTATGATAATCGGTGCGTACAGGACGCACCTAAGTAAAAAACAAACGTTGAACCAACCTTTCCGATGACCGAAACCGCGTTTATCACCGATCCCGCCGAACTCGGCGCGATGCTCTCTCTTCCGCAAGAAGAGATAACGCGGGCAGAGGAAGTCCGAAAAACGGCCCCGTTCCGCGTTCCGCGCCGGCTCGCCGGTCTGATCGAAAAAGGAACCCTCCGCGACCCGATCCTTGCACAATTCTGGCCCAAAGAGGACGAACTGCGCACCGTTCCGGGCTATTCCGCCGACCCCCTCGCCGAACAGACCCTCGAAGAGAACCGGGCAGGAATCAAACTCCCGGATTCCCTTCTTTGGAAATACGCCGGCCGCGCTCTCGTCATGACAAACGGCGCGTGCGCGGCGAAATGCCGCTTCTGTTTTCGGCGTCATACGCTCGGCACCGCCGCCCCCGACTGGAAAAAAATCGCTGCGTTTCTTGAAAACTGTCCGGAAATTGAGGAGCTGATCCTCAGCGGCGGCGACCCTTTGGGAATGGCACGATGCGAACTCGACACCGCATTCCATTATATAGAAGGGCTCTCTTTTGTTAAGAGGGTACGAATCCATACACGATACCCGGTTCTCTTTCCCGAAGCCGTGACGCCCGGCCTCTTCGACCTGTTCGACCGGCTCCGTTCCCATCAAAAGAACCTGATTTTCGTCTTTCACCTGAACCATCCTTCGGAACTGGCGCCCGACACAAACCGGAAGATCCAGGAATTCAACCGGGAACATTATCCCCTCTTTTCCCAGACCGTTCTGCTGCGCGGCATCAACGATAATGCGCGAATCCTTGCCCGGCTGTTCACCAAGGAATTTGAACTCGGGGTTATCCCCTATTACCTGCATCAGCTTGACCGGGTCGCCGGTGCGGCCCACTTTGAAGTCCCGGATGAAGAAGGGCGCGTGATCGACGGAGAGCTCTGGAAAATCCTTCCCGGCTACCTCGTTCCCCGTTATGTGCGGGAAATCCCCGGCGCGGCGTCGAAAATCCCGCTTCTGTAGGCCTCGTTCATGAAAATCCGCAGCCGGCCTCTTTCCCGCACCGCCGGGCGGGCTGTCCGGAAAATATCCCTTGCCCGGCCAGGGTGAAGCTGTTAATATAGCGCACCCCGGAACGGACTCCATGGAGGGAATCCCGAATGGGGCTTTAAGCGACAGTCAAACGGAGTTGTCTGCAATGGATTGTAACGCCCGAGGCTTGACCGCCTCTTGCGCCAGGCGTGCCGTCACGTCTCGACCGGTATCGGTTCTCTTGCCCCTTCTGTTCATTGGTCTCTTTTTCACCGGGACTCTCTGCGGCGCCGAATCAGGAGAACAGATTCTCCTTCTGGCGTTTACCTCGGAGGGATGTCCTGCGTGCCGCGCTTTGGAACCGCTAATCTCGGGACTCGAGCAGAAACAGTACCCCTTGCGGCGTGTCTCTCCCCAGGATCCTGCCGGTTCGGCACTCTATGACCGTTTCGGGATTGAGACGATGCCCTCGTTCGTTCTTCTTTGCGGAGGAGTCGAACAAAGCCGCTTCATTTCGAAGGGTGAAGATATTCAAACGGTACAAACCCGTCTTTTGTCGATGTTCCAGTCGGCGCGGTCGGCACTCGCGGCAGCGGCGCCGACCAAACTGCCCAGTCCGGTGGTCAGTCCTCCGGCACCGGCCTCTCCGGTAAAAACAGCAGGCGAAACAAACGCCTCTGCCGACAGGAACCTTTTCGAGAAACCGTTTGCCGCAACAGTCCGTCTTCGGGTCGCGGGGGGGAAGAACGAGACAGACTGCGGTACCGGCACTCTTATTCACTCAAGTCAAACCGACCAATCCCGCGAAGGTCTTGTTCTCACCTGCGGGCACCTCTTCCGCGATTCCCGCGGCGATACTCCGGTACAAGTTGACCTTTTCGAGCCGAAAACCGGGAAAACGGTGACCGTCTCCGGGGAATGCGTTTTCTATGACGATGACCTCGATATCGGTTTTGTCGGCATTCCGCTCCCTTTCGAGGTGGAACCGGCGCGTCTGGCTCCCCCCGGCTATCTTCCCAAACAGGGGGACCGGCTTGTCAGTATCGGCTGCTCGTCGGGGGAAAATCCCAGTCTCTGGGAACATACCGTCAAAACAACCGACCGAAAATATTATCAGCCTAAAGACTTCTCCAAAAATCAGCAGTTCTACTTTATCGAAGTCTCGAACGCTCCCCGTCCCGGAAGGAGCGGCGGAGGTCTGTTTGCCCGCACTGCCGATGGCGAAACGTACTTAGTCGGAGTCTGCAACGCCGGCGATCCCCAGACCGATGAAGGATATTTTCTCCCCTTCTCGGTGGTTTACGACCAGCTCTGCGCTCAGCCAAACCTCACCTTTGTCTACCAGGAACTCCTTCGCGACAGAGCGGAAAGCCAAAACATCCAGACGGTTTCGTTCGACAGCGATTCAAAAAGCGGAACCGAACAGGAAAAGATCCGTCAGACAAAATTTGAGCATCCCTCCGACAATTCGCAGCAAGTCAAACTTGATGAGCTGAAAGAATGCCTCGCTCAGGGCGCCGAAGCGATTTGCGTCGTTCATTGGCCTAAAGACGCGCAAGGGCGCGAGCGCGAATCCGAGGTGATCCGCGTCCCGCGCCGAAAGGATTCGGAATGAATCCTTTTTAGAAGTTAATTCCGCTCCAGGAATTTTCGGCCTGCGGCACATCGGTCGCCGGCATCGGGTTGATCGGAGAGATCAGCGGTTCGGTACCAACCCCTTCCGGTGCGGCCGGAAGAACCGGCGGCCCGGGCACTCCATACGGCGTGACGCTGTTCGGAGTGCCGAAATTCGGGACATTGACCCCGGAAATCGGAACTTGCGGAACGCCATTCCCCCCGTCATTCGCCGAGGAGTAGCCGCCTGCGGGGTAGATTCCCCGGCCGAGGTCCTTATTCCCGATCTGAACCACAGCCAGAATCGATCCGCGGTTCTGGGCCTCCACAACCGGATCGGTACCGGCAGGAAGCTGAGTGTTGACGATCGTGTCGACCCCTCCGGCCACAGCGATATTCTGAAATTCCGGCGCGGGAAGGAAGATCACTTTCGTAACGAAGTTCCCTGCCTGTACCTGATCGATGTCGTTGTCGGTAATCCGAACCGGAATCGCGTTATGTTCAAGATAAGAACGGGTTCTCGGGGTCACCGAATTGACCTGCAGCGTGGGATAAAGGTTCAGGGGCGCTCCCCCGACCCCTTTTCGGTTCGGCAGATTCGAAAGGCGGAGCCGGTACTCTTTCCCCGTCTCGAAATCCTGAATCCCTTCGGTAATGATCGGTTCGGAATCGAATGCGCCGATGGTCGACACGTCCCAATTGACGTTCATTCCGTCAGGCCCCTGGAAAAGGATCTGCGCTGTCGCCCCTCCGGCGTTTTCACGGCCAATCCCTCCGCGCGCCGCAATCACGCCGGGACCGGGGCCGTTGACGCCGGGAAAAAGCTGCGGGTTATTGTAGTTACGGGGCGCCAGACGCCCGCCCATCGGACCGGTCGGCCCGGCTCCGCAGGCAACCGCACACGCCAAAAGGAGCAAAAACAATCGATAACGCATCGGAAATCCCTTACTTGACCAATATTCCAAGTGCCCGGCTCCCGGGAATCTACGCCGAAAAGAAGCATTCGGCAGAGTGTCCTTCCGCCGAAGACACCTTCTCGTTAAGATTTCGGCAATCTGACAATCAACTCTTTGGAAAGAGTTATTTATGAAAAATAAAAAATCAACGAGCTGGACCTTTCGCTGTACAGTTATAACGGTTTTAACCCTTGTAGCTTTCCTTATGACCCGCGACAGCCGCCGCGGGCATTTTCTGTACGGCAGAACGGAAATACCCCCGGCCGAAGCCGGGGCCCCGCAGCAAATTATCGACCGTGCAATCGAACGGATCGAAAAGCTCAAATCGATCACGGCAAAAATTGATCTTCAGGTTAACATCGGAGAAACCGAGATCGAGGGGAGCGGCAAATATGAAGAACTCTTTCTCAAATCGGACGACAGCCAGCAGCGTGCCCGAGCCCTCTGTTACGGGGGAACTTCCCTCTTCCGCCTCCACCTGGCTCTCTCGCGAATCGGGGATTTTTCCTCGGAAAACGTCGAAGACAACGTGCTCGACATCGTCTGCGATAAAAACACCATTTGGAACTACACATCGATCGAAGGGGAAAAGAGACTGACCGAACTCAAACTCAGCGAGATGGCGGCCATTCTGGTCCAGGCGTGCGAGAACCAGCAGCAGCGGGAAAGTCTTGCGGTCAACCGAATCGCCTTTCCCTGCCCTCTGTCCGGTTTTCCCGGTCTGGGAGGGATTACCGGTACTCTCCGGCGGCTGACCGCCTGGTTCGACTTCTCCGATGAGGCCGACCGTGTCACGATGAGAGGGAAGAACGGCTCGCTTCGCGCCTGGCGGCTGACCGGTCACCTCAAAGCCGGGGCCTACGGCAAAACTGTCGAAAACCTGCTTGGAACCAACACCGGACCGCGAAAAAAGTATATGGATCAGTTCCCGAGCGTTGTCGAAATCTACATCAGCCAGCAGTTCGAGTTTCCGTACCGTTTCTGCTACTACTCAACCCCGGAACCGGGATCAAAAAAACGCCGGAAACTTGTGACGCTTGATTTGACCGACGTTTACGAAAACCACTTTTCGGTTGTTCCCGAAAACTTCATCTACACACCCGGGGGGCTGAATTCAACCGATGTTACACAATCGTACATTGAGACACTCATCCCCGGCATCGAATTCTAGCCCCGCCGGTTTCCCGGACAAACTGTTCAGCCGCGGTTACGGGCATGCGCCAATTTAACGGCAACGCGTACCGCCTCGAACATTCCCGCCGTTGTCGCCGTTCCCTTCCAGGCCCGGTCAAAGGCGGTGCCGTGCGCGACACTGGTCCGAATGATCGGCAGTCCGAGCGTGACGTTCACGGCCCGGAACATTCCCATCAGCTTCACCGCGATATGCCCCTGATCATGGATCATCGCGACAATTCCGTCGTACTCCCCTTCTTGTGCGGCTTTCATCAGGGTATCGCTCGGAAACGGCCCGTAAGCGAGAAATCCTTCAGAGGCGGCTCTTTTCACCGCGGGTGCGATTTTTCGAATCTCTTCGTCCCCAAAAAGGCCGTTTTCGCCGTTGTGGCAATTCAGGGCGCAGACACCGATTTTCGGCTCCTTTCCCTTCATAATGCGGGCAAAATCGCGAATGAGGCAAATCTTCTCGAAAACGGACTTGCGCGTGATCTGGGCAAAGACATTCCTCATCGCGGTGTGGAGTGTGACATGCACCACCGAAAGACCGGTCCGGCTGCGCAAATTTTCTCCGGGTCCCAGATAGAGCATCATCGCAAAATTCTCCACGCCGCACTTTTCGGCTAATATTTCGGTATGTCCGGGGTAGTGATGTCCCGCCATGTTGAGCGACTTTTTGTTCAGCGGAGCGGTCACGATCGCCGCCGCCTCACCGGAAAGCGCGGCGTCGATCCCGCGGTTGAGCGAAAGCCAGGCCGCCTCGCCTCCGGCACGGCAGATCGACGCGGGCGTAAAGTCGAGAAGCGAGTTGGGAACCGTCTGAAGACACGGAATTTTTTTCGGACCGAAACGGCGCCGATAACCGTTCCCCGCCGCCTCGCCGAGCGAAGAGATCGGCACAACTTCGGCGTCAACACCCCGCAATTCCGCCGCCCGGCGAATGATCTCGGGATGCCCGAAGACAACCGGCCGGCACGGGGGAACACCTTTGTTTCCCGAAACGAACAGGCCGGGCCAGGCTCCGGCGATAATCTCCGGGCCGACTCCGGCAGGGTCGCCCATCGTCAGGGCCAGCAGGGGGGATCCGGCATGTGATACGCTCATCGGCAGCTCCTTTACTGTTATACGGCCGCACGCCTTTTCCGGGTCAGGCGCGCGGAAATTCCCGTTACTCTTTTTTACCCCAAAAAATATCGATGGCCGGGTCGTCCAACGGCAGGTCGACCATGCCGGCGCCCGACATGAACTCAACATGTACCACGCGATTCGACTTCGGTCCGAAAAGGCGGCGGATAAAGCCGACACCGTAGTCGGGATGCCGCAGAAGCATTCCGGATTTCGGCTCCTGTCCGAGGGCACTCTTCCGCCAACCGGTCTGACGCGCGGCGCGCTTTTCCCCGGTTCTTTCGCCCGGCAGCGCCTGCACAAGATCGGCTCCGGTCCGTATCGCGCCAAGGGCGGAGGGGGCTCTCTTTTTCGGCGGACGGCGTGAGGCGGGAATAAGATTCCCCTCATCGTCGAAAACCATTTCGACGCTCTCCTCCGGCTCCGACTCGCAATACTCGTTGGTCTCGATCGTCAGCCCGTCCTCATCGGTTCGCCGGAAAGCGGCCCCTTTTCGGCGGCGGCCCCGGCGGGCCGTGCCGACGCGGGAAACGGAAAAGGAAGAAATGCCGTTCCCGGCGGCAAAATCGCCGGTCGGGTCCGGATCTTCTTCATCGGATTCCCTCTCGGCCAGATAGTCCGAAAGGAGCCCAGTCCCGTTCGGAGCCGTTGCGGAACCGGTCTGCCGGAATTTCTGCATCACCGTTCCGGCGGAAGAGATTTCGAGCAGCTCGGAGGGAATTTCATACAGGAAGGGGCTCAGAATCGTCGGGGCGTAACTCCCGCGAAACTCGCGGTACTCGGCGCGGCTGATCCGAAGTGTCTCCTTTGCGCGGGTGATTCCGACAAACAGAAGGCGGCGCTCCTCTTCCATCTGTTTCTTATCATGGAGCGAACGTTCATGCGGCAGGATGTTCCCCTCCACCGCCACAATATAGACCACCGGAAATTCCAGCCCTTTCGCGGCATGAAGCGTCATCAGACTGACACGATCCGATTTGTCCAAAGCGTCGACATCACTGGTCAGTGCCGTCTGTTCCAGAAAACGGCCGAGCCTGTCCGATTTTTGATCCTCCTCGTCCCAAAAGGGAACCTCGGCCAGGGCGGCGGCGGATTCTTCCTCGTCAAACGCCTCGTCGAACTCACGAACCTCGGAGAGGAGTTCCTGTACGTTGGCGATGCGCTGTTTATCCTCTTCGCTGTTCGTATCGAACATCGCAAGGTATTTCGTTTCCTGCAAGAGGAGTGTTAAGAGCATCTCCATATCGGCTCCGTCGGCGGCCGCGGCCAGACGTTCGATCATCGCCGTAAATTGGAGAATCGCGCCGCGCGTGCGGGCCGAAAGGCCCGGGATCTCGGCGGCACGCTTTGCCGCGGCAAACCTTGAAAGTCCGTGGATCTCGGCAAATGCCTTAATCCGCTCCACTGTGACCTTGCCGATTCCGCGTGCCGGCAGGTTAATCACACGTTCGAACGAGACAATGTCATCGGGATTGTAGATCAGCTGGAAATACGCAATGAGATCTTTAATCTCTTTTCGGCTGAAAAATTCCAGACCGCGCACCAACGCAAACGGAACCCCTTTTTGACGGAGAGCCCGTTCCAGGTTTCGGGAAAGTGCGTTCATACGGAAAAAGATCGCGTAATCACCGGGCGAACGATCGGACGAGGCAATCTCCTCCGCGATTTCGGCGGCAATCAGCTCGGCCTCCTCCTGCTGGTTGTAACAGCTTAGCAGGCGCGGTTTCGGCCCCTGCCGATTCTGGGTAAAGAGCTCTTTTTCTTTACGAAACCTGTTGTGTTTGATCAGAGCCGAAGCGACCGCCAAAATCGATCCGCAGCTGCGGTAATTCTCTTCCAGACGGACCACTGTCACATGCTGAAAGTCCTTTTCGAACTCCAGAATGTTTCGGATATTCGCTCCGCGCCAACCGTAAATCGACTGATCGGGATCGCCGGTCACCGCCAGATTCGGCCAGTCACGCGACAGCGCCCTCGCAATGGCATATTGAACAAGATTGGTATCCTGATACTCATCGACGAGCATATACCGGAACCGGTCATCGAGCCGTGCCCGAACAGGCTCGTGATTCTTCAAAAGAAGGGCCGTGCGCACGAGCAGATCATCGAAATCCACAGCGTTCGCGCGACGAAGAGCCTCCTGGTATTTCGGATAAACCTGTTCGACGATTTTCCCAAGCTGGCTGCCTTCGCTGGCTCGGTAATCCGCAGGAAGGATCATGCCGTTCTTCGCCCAGCTGATCGCGGCCAAAATTTTGCCCGCGTCGCAGCCGCTCGGCAGCTCGCGGCGGTCGACAAGCCCCTCGATCAGGCGTTTCGACGCATCGGTATCGTAAACAATAAAATTCGGCGCAAGGCGGGCTTCGTCGCGGTAACGGTGCAAAATCCAAAGGCAGAAACTGTGAAAAGTCCCGATCCACACACGCTGACCGGGAACGAGATCATCAAGGCGCGCGTGCATCTCTTCAGCGGCCTTATTCGTGAAGGTCAGTGCGGCGATATTCCAGGGAGCGACCCCCTGTTCGATCAGGTAGGCAATACGGTGTGTTACGACGCGCGTCTTACCGCTTCCCGGACCCGCCAGAACAAGCAGCGGTCCGTCTTTATGAGCCACGGCTTTCCGCTGCGGCTCATTCAGCCCTTGAAACAGACGCGACGACATCCTGTTCCCTCAACACGTTCTACTGTTGGTTCTTTTCGGCGAAGCTGATATTCTTCTGGCACCATTTGATCTGCTGATCGAGTTCCGCCCGGGTCAGATAAACCGGCTTGACCACCGGGGACGGGTTGAAGACATCCTCGAAACGGTCGTCCTGAGAATTCCCTGCCTCGTTTTTAGAAAACTTCATGCTGTCCTGAATCCGAACGACCTCGTCCTGAAGTTCGGAAAGCCATTCGGGAATTTCAAAGCCGATCCCCGACTGTTCTGCCGCCAGGCGTTCAACCAAGGCACTGAGTTTCTGAAACGATTCCGAAGACTCGCCCTGCGCGACATCGCGGACCGCGTCCGAAACCATGCCGCAAAGGCGGTCGATCCGAAGGGGCAAAACAAACCGCTCCGAAAGGCGTTCGTAAATACTCGGCAGCCACACTCCGTACCGCTTGCTGAGTTCCTTGTAATCCGTCATACAGCTGTCGGCAACCGATTTGCTCCGCGAAGCCACTCCCTTTTCCCAAAGCCATGCGGCATTCGTGTGCGAAGATGCAATCAGCGCGTCATGGACCCAGTAGTCGGGCTTATACCCCCACCCCGACCGTTCGTAACGTGTCAAGACACGGAACATGTCCAGAAGCATATAGAGCTTTTCGCCGTGGTCGGAATGGGTCGTCGTACTGTTATAGTCGACATACTCTGAATAATGTTCGGCAAGCGCTTCGAGAATGATCTCCAAACAGGCCGCCGCACGTGCGGTGGGATACTTGCGTTCCGCAAGATCGCTGATCAAAAGTTCGCCGTTTTCGAGTTCTTCCCCTTCCTGAAACATCTTGATCAGCGAAAGGAGATAAGGTGCACCCCCCTGATGCAGAATGGCGCGGATATTCCGGTAGTTGAGGAAAGACTGGGTAAACAGATCCGTTCCGTACCGCTGAATAAACGATTTGACCTGGTTCCACATTCCCGGATTGAGAACCGCTTCCACCGACGAAATGCGGATATGGGCGCTGTGGGAATTCCAGCAGGCTTTGAGAACATTATTCGCCCGTTCAACGGCCGAAACCAATGCCTGGTCAACCCCGTTGGTCTGTCCGGGAGACGCCGAAGGGACCCGCCACCGGGTCGAGGAGTCCGCGATCATCTTTGTAATACTTCGCACGGCCGTCTCGACAATCTTATCGAACTCCGTAATGGCGCCGGGTCCGTCAGGCCGGTTCTGTTCCATCCTCTGAACACAGCGGAGCAATTCGAAAGTCTCGATCAGCATTCCCCGGAAGGGGAGATATTCAAGAAGACGGAAAATCGCCTCTTGAAGGCATCGGCACTGCACAATCGCCTCGGGATCCCCCCCGCGGGAGGTCGGGATGTAGAGAAGCGTTTCCTTCTCAAGAGAGACGAGCAGGGAATACCACGATCCGTGCACCTTGTTCACATCCGAATGAATGAGCCCGGTTAAAACGCGTGTTACACTAACCGTCCATTCGGGCAGGTTGTCCCCTTTGGGGGCGGCGTCTTGTCCCGCGACCACCTTCAGAAAAAGAATGGTATCGGTCACTTCGGTCTCGGTGCGGATGATTCGATCGAGGAGAACCTCTTTGGTGCCGTTTTGCTGGTCGTATTCCAAAAGAGATTCGCTTGTCCCGCTTGGCCGGGCGATATGGTAGTTGCCGACGGTCTGCAGAAGCTCGTCAAGTTTTTGGCGGGACTGTTCCGCCGTTTTGATCCATTCTTCGATCAGGAGACGGGCATCGGCGACATCGCTTTCGGTAAAGCCGTCCTGGTCCAGGAGAGGAGACTTTCCGGCCGCGTACTTCCAAAGCCGCATCATACAAAGGATAAACGCCAGACGGTCGTTGATCCGGTCCATTTCCAGCGTCAGCTGATCTTCGGTCTCAAAGGGAGAAGAGCCGCTGTCCATCATCTCGTCATCAATGCCGTCGTCGGCACTGTCATGAAATGACATGTTGTCGTAGGCTGCGCTGTAAGTCGGGTCGATCCCGGTACGGCTGTCTTCCTCCTCGTCGTCGTCCTCCCCCGCCTTTCCAAACTCCGCCGCGCCGCCGAAGAACTCTCTGCCGAAATCCGAGGGGGCCTCCTCCGCCGAACCGCTCTCCGTCTCCGGAGAGGGACGGTGTTTGGCCCCGCGGGACTTTCTGTCTTCTTCGCCTTCGGAGAAACTGCGGTCAGCGTCATCGCCGGAATCGGAAGTGCCGGCAATTTGGATTTCGGGAAGCGTGAAGTCATCGGTATCCGGATCGGCAACCGCCTGGCGGATTTCGTCCCATTCGGTCCGCAGCAGAAAATCACGCAGATAACGGTCAAAGAGCCACCCCGGATCGGCGGTTTCATCGAGATCGGCGGGAAGCGGCTGATCCATCGTCAGGCTCTCGTTCGGATTCTCGGCAAAGAAGGTCTCATCAACCTCAGGAAGATCGGAAAATAAAACGGGATGATGTCTCCGCGACGGATCGGTCCGTTTCCGGAATTCCCAGAGCAGATGATCGATCATATAAAAACCGGTCCGCAGCAAAACTTCATGGATCACGCGGCAAAGGAGATCCCCCTCCCGGAACAGTTCGACAATTTCGGGCCGTTTCAGCGGTTCGCGGATCCGTTTAATCAAAATTCGGACCAAGCTCTTCCGAAGGAAATCGACAAACGAAGGGATATTCGAGCTGTTGAGCGGCATGCTGGCAAATTCGCTAAACCAGACATCCCGTTTCGCCTCTTCTTCCATCCACTCTTCGGGGATCAGCTCAAACAGGGTAAAACTCGGACGGGGAAGGAGATTCTCAACGAAATTGCGCATCGGTTCGGGGGCTTCATTCCCGTCAAAACCGAAATCGGCGTATTCCGAAAATCCCGCGGGCAAACGAAATCGGAACGGGCTGCGTTTCGGGCGGCTTGAATTGATCAGCGAAGGATCGACCTGCAGAACCGGAACCTCGGCGTAGATGCCGGCATTGGCTTCAAGACGTTCGAGAAAATTTTTTGTCAGAAGCCATCGGCGGCGGTATTCCTCGGGGGCCAGGGGCGAATCGGCCTTTCCGGCTCTTTTTTTGGCGCCGGTCTTTTTCGTTCCGGTTTGGGAACTCGGCTCCCTCCAAACATTTTCCATCCATCGAAAAGCGATTCCCTGGAACGTGTAGTCGTTTTCGGCGAGCGGAATCGATCCGGAATTGCTCAGCCAATACATCATCAGCGACATCGCGGCAACAGGGTCGTTCTTTTCGAGAAGCGCCTCGCCCAAAAGCACAAACGCTTTAGGAGAACTGAAACGCTCGACATGCCGGCTCCAAAACGAGATATCCCCCGATGTATTCCCCGCCTTCTGCCACATGAAAAGGGCGCTGGCCACTTTGGTTGCCGATTCCCAAATTTCCTGGCCCGAAAAGCCGTCGATCCCCGACACTTCGGTACTGCCGAACTGGTCCCACCACCCTGCCAGGTCGCTCATCGAGTCGGAAATTTCGGCTTGGAAGTCGGAATCCCCTTTCGCCGCGGCCTCTTTCATCAGGCGGCTGTACAGATCAAAGATATCGACCAGCATATTGATCATATCATCGACACGATGGTCATGAACAACGTTGTCGGCCGAAGGGAAGAGGGAATACTGGGCCCCGAATCCCAAAAGGGACCAAGGATCAGGAAGCGCGCCGCAGTCGATCCCGCGATGCAGAAGCGATTCAATCTCGGCGAGCTTGGCGACACCTGTTTTATAGTCCCCTTTATCGGCCAGGGAATAACCTTCGGTCAGAAGGCATTCGATCCGGCAGATCATGCGGGCCGACGCGACCGAAATAATGGAAGTCTGTTTTTCAGCGGCCTTGAAATATCCCATCCGCGCGTAAATACGCGCGAGATGAAAACGCTGGAGCTGATCGGCACGCCTTTTCGCCAGGCGTTTGTTCAAATCCTGCCGGGCGCCGCCGAACGGCTGAAACAGGCGCCGTGCCTCCTGTTCAAGACGAGAGCGCATCGGCTGGGGAACTTTTTGGATCAGCACATCGTAAAAACGGTCGCGGTACGAAGCGATGATCGGCATCAGGGAAGAAAGGGTGACCGTCGAATCGTGCGCCTGAACATGGTCGCCGGTAATCCCCGACCCCATCAGAATGGTTCCCGCGAGAACCGAAGCCGCCTCAAAGAGAAGCTGGTCCCAGGGAACCTTTGTGCGGAAAACATCGGCATCGGGCGCGCCTTCCTGCGGTTTTCCCCCGGTTGTTACACGTTCTAAAATCGCGTCGAGAGTGACCTGATGAATGATAAAGCGGCGGAAATAACCGTTTTCATCGATCGTGTGGGGATCCCAGGTTCCGAAATAGTAGTTGGGCCGCTTATTGATCGGATGGTCGAAATCGAAAGCGCGCGGATCAATCGCCAGCTCGTCAAGTTTATCCGGGTCGAACCAAGCGTCGCGCAGGAGGATCGGATCGGTACTCTTGAGAATTTCGATCGTCTTTCGGATAAGGTCGCGGTACTTCCCCTGCGCCGTGCCGGCGTAAGGGAGCCAGAGGGGAACCGGCGCGACCCACTCGTGCGGATTCGGCTCATGTTTCTCCTCCCCCTCGAGGGTCGGAATCGGGCGGTAACCGAGAAAATCGTTGGCACGCGAGATCACCGCGTCGACAATCGATGCTTTTTCGCGGACGGCGCGGTACGCCGCCTGCTGCAGAACCAGCTCGCAAATCCGCGCCATGAAAAAGGAATTGAAGAGAAAATCGGCGGTTTGGTGAAAGAGGATGTCCCGGTGAAATTCAAGGTACGCCGGAAGAATATCTTCGCTGATCAGCGTCAGAACCCATTCGGCCTGTTCGGAATCGCGAAAAGCCGCGGCCTCGCCCCGGAGATCGGAAAGAATCTGCCTTAAAAAAAGGATTCCACGGTTCCATAGGCCGTCCGTCTCTTCCTTTTCCAGCTCGAAAAAGAGACCGTTCCAAAGATCGTAGAGATGAGGATCCGACGTGCCGGAGGAAAAATTGAGGTACCCGAGAATTTCCTTTGCGATAGAAGTCTTTTTTTCGAGGTTTTTCTTTTCTGCCATCCCAACTGCCGTTATCGCCCTAAAACTTTTCATCGAGAATATACTATTCTTGTAATTATATTAAGGCTTAAAACCGAAAAGAGTCTAGGGGGGCACAAACTGCCGGCCCCGGAATATTCACCTCCAGCAGCCGTTCGGACAAGCCATGCCGAGAACCCTCGTCACGGTCGCAACATACAATGAAATTGAAAATCTGCCGGAACTGAGCGGGCAGATTTTCGCGCATCTTCCCGAAACCGATCTTCTGGTGATCGACGACGGATCACCCGATGGGACGGGGGAATGGGCGGCAGCGCAAGCTGCAGAAAATCCCCGTTTTCTTCTCCTCGAAAGGGGCGCGAAAAAAGGGCTGGGAACCGCCGTTCTGGAAGCGTTCCGATCGGCTATCGAAGGGGGATACGACTACCTGATCAACCTCGACGCCGATTTCAGCCATCCTCCTGCGCTTCTTCCGCTTCTTCTCGATACCGCGGTCAGGGAAAAGATCGATGTCGTGATCGGCTCCCGCTATGTGAAAGGGGGAAAGATTATCGGCTGGCCTTTGACGCGGAAAGTCATGAGCCGGGGAATCAACACATGGGCGCGGCTGTTTTTGCGTCTGCCGACCAAAGACAACAGCGGCTCAATGCGCTGTTACCGTGTCGATGCGCTCCGAAAACTTGACCTGGCGCAGATCCGCTCTCAGGGGTATTCCTTTTTCGAAGAGGTTCTCTTTCGGCTTAAAAAGCGCGGCGCAACATTTCGGGAAATTCCGATCACCTTTACCGACCGCGTACGGGGAAGTTCGAAAATCAACAAAAAAGAGGCCCTGAAAGCTCTGGGGCTTCTGATCCTGATCGGACTGGAGCGGTAAGCCCATTCCAATCAAAAACGGGGGGCAGACGCCCCCCGTTTTGACTCGGAACAGGACCGTGATTAACGGCTCGCTTCCATCGCGGTTAAGTAACGGCGGGCTTCATCAACCCATTCCGGTTTTCCGTTTTTCTCGATCACCTTTTTCAGCGCGTCGGCAAATGCCTGCCGGTCCTCTTTCCGAAGGAAATCGTGGTGCGCCAACTCTAAGACCGAGACGGTCGCCGGTTCGGTGAACTTCGGATCGTCAACGTAGGGAAGTACGAAAGCCAGCGATTCGGGAATCCGGACAGCTTTCACGCGGTCCAGCACGAGAGCGCGTTCCTCATCGCGGTCGGCGGAATTGAACGCCGATTTCAGCGCGGCGAGTTTTTCCTGATCGGTAATGGCAATGCCGATCTGATCTTCGGGAAGCGAAATCACGCGGATATAAGCCCGAAGCGCGGCAATACGGCCCGCGGCCGAGACCTGGCGGTCTTTGGCGATCGTCAGAAGAGTCTCGGCATGCTGAGCGTCGGGGAGATTCGCCAATCCGCGAACGGCGGTTTCCCGTTCGGCGAAGCTGCCGTCGGTAAACAGCTTATACAGGAAAAGGAACGCGTTCTCGTCTCCGATTCGTCCGATCAGAGGAACCAGCGCTACACGGTTCTCGTCGTTGACCTGGTCAATCACAGGCTGGGCATCGCCATCGGCAATTTTCGTCACGCACTTCTGCAGCGTTTGGCGGTCAGCGGAATTCTTAACCTGAAGCATCAGCTGGATAAAGCGGGAGAGATCACTCTTCTTGGCGAGGGGGGCGCCCCACTCGAGCAGATTCGCCCGGATCGCGGGATACTTCGCCGCGCCGTCGAAGATCACCGCCAACGCATCGGCGTTGTGCCGTGCGACCGCAACCTTTGTGTAGTTAAAGAAGTCATCCTGATTATCGGCGTTTTTCAACCCCTCGAGAACAGCCTCGTCAAATCCGGGATACTCGATCCGGTCGGCGGCGACAATCGCAAAACGCTCAACCGCAGGGTCTTTGGCCAATTCAATCAAGAGGGGAAGATCTTCATCGGTTCCAAGTTTTTCGAGGGCACAAATGCCGTCGGCGCGCAGATCCGGGTCATCACTTTTCACAGCCTCGAGAACATAGCCGCGGTATTTCCGATCCCCCCTGACCGCCAGCGAGGCGACCGTACGCGCTTTGGCCGTCACATCAAACGAGTCGTAACCGGCAAGCCACGAATCGACTTCGGATTCATCGGCATAAGGAAGACAAAGAGGCCATTCGGTTTCAACCGGAATCGTTAAATCATAGCTGACGACTTTCAGGGTTGCTTCGATTTCGGCCTTAAAGGCATCATCGGCCGCTTGAGCGGCATTTCTGACCGCTTCGAGCGCTTTATCGGAACGGATCGCAACCAGAGTCCGGAGCGCCTGCTGCCGAACACGGAAATCAGAATCGGCAAGCAGAGGCGCAATCGCGTCAACCTCGCTGTCGGCCGCGGTACGGCTCAGCTGGAAAAGGATCCAGGTCTTGGCAACCGGATCAATCGGCTGATCGAGCTGGGCGGTCATGAGAGCATTCAGTTCGCTCTTTTCGGCATCGCTGCCGGGAGCGCCGGCCCGGAAGCAGAGATTCTGAAGAGTCTGCTGGGACTCCTTCATTTTGTTGAGATCGGCAGAAGCCAGGTCGGGCAAAACCTCGGCGAAAACGGACGCGTCATCCGCGGATTCGGCAGCGGTACAGCGGTTCGGTTCGGCGGCAAAAAGGAAAAACGCGCCGAAAAGGAGGGGAATCGTGACAAATCGGTTCATGGGTCTCTTCTCCTTTCTCAGATCTCGATGGTGTAGGGGGCTCGCTGAACGCGCGAAACGAGCCGGTTCGCCTCGTCATCGCCGATAAACCGTGTATTGGCGCTATCCCAAACCAAGTCGCGTCTGACCTGATAACCGATGTGCAGCAGCTGGCAGATCGCTGCGGTGTTGGCGCCGAACTGAACATCCTGGAACGGGCGGACACGGTGTTTAAACGACCAAGCCGCATCGGCACGGATCTCTTCAAGCGCGCCGTGATAACGGCGGATATCGACCACGCGGGAAGGAACCGTCTGCCAGGCGTTCCCTGTATGGATTGTTCCTTCGGAACCGACAATGGTGATGTCGTATTCGGGCGCATGGTGCAGCTGGACGCCGTTGGCGTATTCGACCGTCATAAAATCGGTTTCGTTTCCGCCGCTGTGGGGTTGGAGAACCTTAACCGGTTCCTCACCGTCGAGTCCGCAGGCATAGACCGCCCCGCCGAACTTGTGGGCGCCCCAGTCGGCCAAAAAGCCGTTGCCGTATTCGTAGATGGCACGCCACCCGCCGCCGTAACTGCCGCTGCAGCGTTCGTGGTTGTAGGGCATCCAGGGAGCCTGCCCCTGCCCGCGATCCCAGTCCATCCCCTCGGGAATCTCCTCTTCGGGCAAATATGCCTGGGAAGGAGGCCCGCCGACACCGCAGAAGATCTCTTTGACCTCACCGATATCGCCCGCCTGGACAATCGGCGCCAGTTTGCCGTAATCTTCCATCACGCGCTGACTTCCGCTCGAAACCACCCTGTTGTACATACGGGCGGCTTTCACCACCATGCGTCCTTCGGCGAGAGTGAGCGTCAGGGGCTTTTCGCTAAAAACATCTTTACCGGCCTTACAGCTTTCAACAATGATCTTCGTATGCCAGTGATCGGGCGTGGTGCAAATGACCACGTCGACATCGCTGCGTTCAAGGACATCCTCATATTTCGGGAAGATCATCGCATCGTGGTTTCCGAAGAGCGCATCGAGCCGGTCTTTTCCTTCCTGGGCATGGGCCTTGTAGCAATCGCAAACGCCAAGCATGTAGAAATCGGGAAGCTGGGCAAAGGGAAGAAGCGTTTCCCCCCCGCGGTTCCCGATGCCGATCATCACGCAAACAAGCCGGTTGGAAGGGGACACGGTGTTATTGAGCCCCAGGACTCTTTCGGAAACGATCAGAGGCGCGGCGAGCGCGCCGGCCGCGAGAAAACGGCGGCGCGAAATTGGCGAGGTCTTTCGAGGCATAGAAGAACTCCTTCCGGCAAAGGGATTTATTAAAGGCTGGGGGCGGGAACTGATGAAGACTGCCCCCCATGGTACAATGTCATTTCCATGATAATATCCCGAGACCGGAAAGTCCAGTATTTCCCGTCCCTGAAAACTCATATTCTTCCTCTTTTCACGGCAGAATCGCGGAAAGGAGGAAAACAGACCGGCCGATAGCCGCCGCCGAAAGCGTTTTTGAAGAAAGACCTAATTTTTCCATCTTATCCCCCTTTACTTTTTCATAAAGTTGAGAAAAATAGATTAGCCGGTTATATCGATTGAAGCGATTATACCCAATTAATTTGCGCATTTTTCTTATATCTTGCGCTTTACCTATTTTGTTTTATTCAAGATAAATCATAATAGGTGTAAGGTTTTGACCGTTTCGACCGCTTTCGAGCGTCAGCTCCCCCGTTGGAAAGAGCCCGTGGAGCTGTCGCCCGCGCGGTTCCGAGAGAATCGGTTTTGATAGCAGCACGCTTCTCCCCTTTCGCCGGAGAAGCACCAAGAGGGGAATATTCCGAGCAAGAGAAGGCATAAAGCTTACCGTGACGCCAACGCAGCCAGAACCTATCAGCAGCCCGCCGGTTCAGCCTGTCATCGCCGAACTGGACACCGAGAAGGAGGTCGGTTTCTTAGACCTGCTTCTGATCACGAAGCGCCATTGGTTCCTGATCCTGATGGTCTTCCTGATCATATTGGGTCTCGTTTCCCTCAAGTACATCACGACGACTCCCCGCTATCAGTCTCAGGCGATTCTCTACATCTCCTCGCAGAACACGCAGGCGCTTGTCACGAGTGCCGAGTTCACTCAGAACCAGATCGACACGAAGTTTCTGAACACGATGGTCGCGCTGCTGCGCAACGAACAGGTTTTGCAGAACACCTGGGCGGTCATCAGCGACAGTCCCGAAAAGCGCCAGGATATGGAAGACCCCTCTTTCGAGGAGGGGCCTGAAGCGTGGACCCACATGGTCCTGAAAAACCTCTCGGTCAAACTCGGGGGCGAAGGGGACATCAAAAAGGCGAACGTCTTTCAGATCGCCTACGTTTCGAATTCTCCGCGCGAAGCCTACGTCGTTTTGCGTGAACTGATCGGTCAATTTCAGGCTTATTTCCGAAAGCAGTATGAAGAGACCACCGATATTGTCGGCGAAACCATCAAGCAGGGGCGGGACGAACTCGAACGGGAGATCCAGCAGGCGACCCAAGAACTCTCCGACTTCATCCGGAATTCCGGAATTCACTTTATCGGCGATCTGGCGAACAACCCGCTTCTGACGCGTCTTCACCGTCTGGAAGCAACCCGTTCCGATCTCGAAGTCGAGTCGCTCCGATACCAAAACCGGCTTGACATGATCGGCCGTCTCATTGGGGATCGCCAGATTTCCGACCTTTCCGATGCCGAAATTGTCACCATCCTCAGCGCCGGGGAAGAGACCAAAACCGGCAGCGGAATGGAGCAGCATCTCCTGACCCTGACCTCGCTCGTCCAGGGCGGGCGCATGGAAGGCTCGCTCAACAACACCTTGCTCCAAATCGACATCCAGCAAACCACCGACATGATGATGGAGATCGCCAAGCTCCGCGAACAGAACGTCGGCGAAGAACACCCGCGGATTCAGGCGCTGCGCAAGGCGCACGAAGATCTGCTGAAATACCGGAAAGAAAAGACCGGCATCGAAGAGTCGGGCGGCACAATCAACAAGATCGGGATCTTCACCTACCAGACCTTTTTGGCGGCTTATCTCCAGATTCTCCGGGACCGAATCAGCGCGATCGAAATCCAAACAAGAGAGATTCAGAACTACATCGACCAACAAGACGACCAGGTTCGGGCCATTTCGGCATACTGCCAAAAAGTCGGGTCGATGCGCCTGTCGATCGAATCGCAGCGCGAATTTTACATGCAGCTCGACCGAAAACTCGACAACGTGGTTCTGACGCGAAATTACGGCGGTTACCAGGTTGAGGTCGTCTCGCCCCCGCGTGAAGAGACAAAACCGGTTTCCCCCAACCTGCTGAAATATATTCTGACAGGGATTCTGCTCGGTCTTGCGGGCGGGTTCGGGTTAGCGCTTCTTTCCGATGTGACCGACACCACGTTCCGTTCCCCGGAAGAGATCATCAATGCACTCAATACCCCGATTATCGCCCAGATTCAGCCGACCCGCATTCCGAAGAAGCTTTTGGCGAAGATCAGTTCGGCCACGGAACCCGGAGTTCCCAATTCCTCCTTTGTCGCCTACCATTTCCCGAACTCGCCGCAAAACGAGACATACCGCGCTATCCGGACGCGTGTCTTCTTTAACCCCAGCGGCGATAATCCGAAGGTGGTGATGTGCGCCAGTCCTCTTTCGGGTGACGGCAAAACTTCGTTCAGTTCCACACTCGCGATTCTCCTGGCAAATACCGGGAAAAACGTCCTTCTGGTCGACGGAGATATCCGCAAGCCGGACGTCAACAAGAAATTCAATCTGGAGAACGGCAACGGGTTCGCCGACATTCTGGCCGGCACTTCGACACTGGACGATGTCATTATCAAAACAAAGGTCGAGCACCTTTCGCTGGTCACCGCCGGTCTTCACCGCCGCAAACCTTCGGCCATTCTGACAAGCGCCCGGCTCGATGCCGCAATCAACGAAATGCGCGAACGTTTCGATTTCGTCATCTTCGATTCTTCCCCGGTTCTGCTGGTTTCCGACTCGTGTAACATTGCTCCGAAGACCGACGGGGTGATCTACGTCTTCCGTGTCCGCCGCGGCGGCCAGGTTCAGGCCGAACAGGGGATCGGAATGCTGGCCGATGTCGGCGCGCCGATCATCGGTACGATCGTCAACTGCTTTAACAAACACCGGTTCTACAGCGAGAATCCGATCGCGAGAAAACGGAGTTACGGTTACGGCGCGGGTGCCTACGGCGGGTACGGAGGTTACGGCGGCTACGGCGGATACGGGGGCGGTTACGGATACGGATACGGATACGGTTATGGCTACGGCAGCGGTTACGGAACCCCTTACGGCAGCCCCTACGGTTACGGGTACTCCGGTACCGGCTACGGTTACGGTTACGACAATGCCGCGAAGTACGGCGACGCCTCGAAATATTATCACAGCGAGTCCGAGGACGAAATCGAAGACGCGGAAGAGAAACCGCAGAACGGCAGCTCCGAAAAGAGCAAGGGGGATTCGGAGTAAAAGACGCGAAGGCCTACCCTGCTTTTGAAAAACGCCGCGGGAAAAGGTGCCATACGGTTCCTTTTCCCGCGTTGCTTTTCCTGATCAGCGGTTTCAAGAGTCAAACTGCCTGTGTGAGGATTCCCGGAGAACGGGTTATTTGACGAAACGCCGGTTGATTCGGTCGAAGATTTCGCGTACGCGGGTTTCGACCAGATCGTGAAGTTCTTCTTCCGGCATCTCTTTGTAGTCGTCCGGTGTGATCGGTTTGCCGTATTCGATACGGAGCCCTTTTTTAAAGACCGACGGGTACTTCTTCTGGCGGGGAAAGGCCTGAAACGCGCCGGCGATGGCGGTTGGAACGATGACGGCATTCGTCTTGACCGCGATGTTGATATACCCTTTCCGGAACGGCACCATTTTGCCGTCGAACGACCGGGCGCCTTCCGGAAAGATGAGAACTATCTCGTTGTTGCGCAAGCGGCGGATCGTCTCTTTGATTCCCTGAAACCCGATCCCGTCCTGATCGAGCGGAATGGCGTCGACCGAAGCGATCAGAAGCGCGAACGGCTTAAAGGTGAAAAGCTGTTTGCGCGCCAGGTAATTCATCCGCCGCCAAACCCCCACGCCGATCGCAGGAGGGTCGAGAAACGACTGATGGTTCGAAACGACCAGAACCGGACCTTTCCGCGGAATGTTGCGGCGCCCTTTGTGGCGGGCGCGGAAGAGGATTTTGATTGTCAGCAGGCAGAAGAACCAGCAGAAGTGGTACCACGCATTATGCCGCCACGTCACGTGACGCTGGCGGCGGCGGGGCGAATTTTGGGGGGATTCGGACATTCTCAAATACACCTTCTACGGCGGGAATTTATCTTCGGCGGCGCACGGCGGTCGGGTCGGGGGCGTTCGCGTCGAGTTTGGGACGTCTGGCGGGCCGGCGCGCGGCGGGAGCGGCATCTTCGGATTGGCCGGAGTCCGCGTCATCTCCGGCGGCCGGCGCGGCTTCTTCCCCCTCGCCGGCAGAACGTTCGCCCGGGCCGGAAACAGCGGCGGGGACCGCCCGGCGCATCTCATGCCGCTGCCAGATCCAGCCCCCTTCGGCATTGAACATTAAACCGCGCAGAAGGATCACTGCCAGGAGAAAAACAACGGCAACCGCCAGCGAGTCGGTGAAATCCATATCGAAAATGACGACCGGCACAAAGGCGGCGAAAAGGGCGATCGGAATAAGATAGACCAGCGCCATTCCCCCCGGATTCATATACAGAAGAATCAGCTCGTAAACGAGCCAGAGAGCCACGAAAACCGCAGCGCCGGCAATCGACTTTTTGCCGAGTTCCCCGCCGAGAAAGATCTCCAGATCGTCCGGATCGCGGAACGTCATGTAGCCGTATTTCATCAGCGGAAACGCCACCGCCAGTCCGAGCAAAATGCCGACCGGAACCGCCAGATAGGGCATGTGCACAAAGTGGAAGAACAGCGCGACCGCCAAAACCGCCGCAAAAACGCCCAGGTTCACCAAAAGCGCGTGTCCGGTAAAGGAGTAGCTCTTCTGTTCAATGGGACGGACATGATCGGGATTATGAACCTTCTTTCCGTCAACCACCATCTCGTCGGGGCTGACGATCGTTACGTTCGCTTTCGGGATTTCGATGATATGGCCGCACTTGGGGCACGGACCTTTCTTCCCGGCGAACCGGTCGCTCACCTCGAACTGGGTCATGCAGCCCGGGCATATCACATGGATCGACATTTGTATCCCCCTGTCCTCTTGTCTCAGGTCGACAGCGCGTCGAGCAGATGCATCATTCCGTCTGTCAGCTCGCGGTGGCTCGCAATCACCTCTTCAAGCGGCGAGAGTTTCAGTTTGCTGTTGATGTAGCCGACCATCTTCCCCGATTCGCCGTGCTGGATCGCCTCGATCGCGCCGACGCCGAGAACCGCCGCCAGAAGCCGGTCGCCGGGACAGGGAGTCCCCCCCCGCTGAACGTGTCCCAAAACGACCACACGCATTTCGTAGGGGCTTCCCCCCTCCTTGAGGGCGTTCATCATGTTATACGCGCCCCCCATATCGTCCCCTTCGGCGACAACCATGACCATCGAGCGCTTCCCCAGCTCGCGGTAGTACTTGAGCTTTTCAACGATCTTCGGAATGTCGGTCGGTATCTCGGGCACCGCGACGATCTCGCATCCGCCGGCGACCGCCGTCCGGAGCGCCAGGTCGCCGCAGTGCCGGCCCATCACTTCGACGATGAACATCATATCGTGGCTGCCGGCGGTGTCGCGGAGCTTGTCGATCGCCTCGACCGCCGTCTGAATCGCCGTCGGGAACCCGATCGTCGCATCGGTGCCGAGCACGTCATTGTCGATCGTGCCGGGGATCCCGATAACCTGGCCTTTCCACTGCCGGGTCAGGTCGAGCGCGCCGGTGAGCGAACCGTTCCCGCCGATCACAATCAGCGCGTCGAAATGATGCCGGGTCAGAATTTCGGCGGCCCGGGCCGGGCCGTCCGGTTTGGAGTAATCGGCGCTGCGGCTGCTGTGCAGGATCGTCCCGCCGCGGCTTGTCAGACCCGAAACCTCGCGGATTCCCAGGACGTTATATCGGCCGCCGCCGTCGAAAAAATCTGCGTCCAGAAGTCCCTGATAGCCGTGGCGGATCCCGACCACCTCGTGGCGATACAGGCCCGACGCGCGGACAATGGCGCGGATACATGGATTCATTCCGGGCGAGTCGCCGCCGCTGCACAAAACTCCGATTCTCATTAGGTTATTCCCCCTGTTTTTTCGGTTGTGTTTAAAGTTCCTGATATTCCAGTCTGTGTTCCGCCAGGAACGCTTCGGACTCGGCTTTGGTGAAAACCGATTCGGTCGCGCTGACATGACGGACAGCGCTCATCCCCTGCGCGCCGGCGCGGTTCATGAGCGTCAGCGGATCGTCCCCGGCCAGAAGCCCCGCCACAAATCCGGCGGCGAACGCGTCGCCCGAGCCGGTGCCGCCGATGAACTCGGTTTTAAAGATGCCGGTTCGGAATTTCGCCGCGTCGGAATAGTAGAGCGAACCGGCCTCGCCGCAGGTAATCACCGCGCATCGGGCGCCGGCGTCGAGGAAGAATTTCGCCTGCTCGACCGGATCGGTCAGACCGGTAACCGCCTCTCCCTCGTCGTTGTTCGGCATGAAATAGTCGACGTGGGGAAGAAGAGGTTTGATGACGTCCCAGTAGGGGCGTTTGCCGTAGAGTACCAGGTCGAGAATCGTTTTGCCGCCCCGTTCCCGGAACCGGCGGAGGAACTCAGCGGTCTCGGGCTTTTCGAGTTCGGGCATCATCAGATAGCCGCCCAGATAGAAGACCTCGGCCTCTTCGGCCCATGCCGCGGGAATGTCGGCGATCGAAAACGAGGCGTTTGCGCCGGTCGTGCTGACGAAACGGCGGTCTTCGCCGGTAACGTTGATGATGAGCGAAATGCCGGGACAGGAGTTTGAAATACGCCGAAGCCCCGACACGTCGACGAACGGCGCGTCGAGCGAACGGACGACGAAATCGCTGAACGAATCGTCCCCCACGCTGCCGCAGAGCCCGGTCGGAATTTCAAGGCGCGAAAGATTCAGCGCCACGTTCGAGGCGCACCCGCCCAGGGTCAGAACGACCCCTTCGGTCTGAACCAGTTCGCCCGGCCGGGGGCAGTGGGAAATCGGCACGCAGCCGACATCGGCGAAAAGGATGCCGGCCGAAAGACAGCGATGTTTACCGGTGGTCATTGGAGAATTGCCTTTCATTCAATCAGAAGATGACGGAGTCGGCGCGGGAGGGGGAAGCGCCGGCTTCTGTTCCGGGGATGCGGGAGGACGGCCCGCCATGAGAACGGCGATCCAACGGGTCTCATCGAACTGCGAAAGGATGATTTTGCAGATCACCGCCAGCGGGGGGGAAAGGAACATGCCGACCGAGCCCAAGAGCGCGCCCCAGACAATCAGGGAGAGAAGGACGACCAATGCGGAAATTCCCAGACCGTCCCCCAGCAGTTTCGGCTCCAGAAAATAGCCGATAATACAGTTGATCAGGAGATACCCCAGGATTACCGCAAAAATGGTTCCGCGTCCCTTGTCGGCAACGGCGATGAGGACCGGCGGAATCGCGGCAACAATCGAGCCGATGTTCGGAATGAAATTCAGGAAGAAGGCCAGAAGCCCCCACAGGGCCCAGTACTCGATCTCCGTCGCCAGGAGAAGAATCATGACCGAAACGGCGACAATCGCACTGACGACGGTTTTGATGGTCATGTATTTGCGGATCATCGCGACCGTCGAGATGACGCGTTCGTTCTCCTGGTCGCCGATTGCCGCTTTCACCTTTTCGGGAAGATGGATGGCCTCAACAAGCATGAAGACGAGGAGGAGCACAACCAAAAAAATCATGCTGACAAACGACATGAGCATGCCGAGTCCGTCGATGAAATACCGGTAGATCATCTTCATGCTGACCTGAATCACTTTTTCAGGCGCTTCCTGAATGTTCACCGGGGGAAGAACCTCGTCCTCCTCATCCGGAATCAGCCCAAGATGAGGGGAGAAGACAAGGTCGGCGGAGGATTCGCCGGCGGGAAAATCCCCTGCACCGGCAGCGGCCTGATCTTCGGCCTCTTCCGGCGCCGGCAGCGCGGGACGCGTTTCCTGAACCGGTTCGTCCAGGCTCGGTTCGTCGTCATTCTTTTCGAGGAACGGAATAAAATCGAAAATCTCTTTCAGCTCGATGTTCCGTTTGATCAGCGCGTTGTTCGACTTGATCACGACTTCGCTAAACGAGTTCCAGTAATCGGGGAACCTCTTCGAGAACTGAGCCAGCTGCGTCGACAGAACCATCACCAGCATCGAGCTGAAGAAAATCACAAAACAGGCAATCACGATTACGGCGCCGACGCGCGAGAACCTGATTCCGAAAATGCCCCGTTCGCGCATATACGCGTAGAACGAATAGAGGATGACGGCAAAAAAGGCGGCGATGAAGATCGGGGTCAGCACACTCCGGGCCAGGTGGATCCCGGTCAGAATGGCAATGATCGAAATTGCGATGATCCCGTAGTTCGCCAGCCTCCTCTGACCGGTCAGGAAGGTCTCCTGCTGCGCAATCTGTTCGAGAGGTAACTTTTCGCCCGGCTCCCGCTCGGCGGCGGGGCGGGAATCGTTTTTTGAGTCGGACATGAAAACAGAATTCTCCGGCTGTACTGTCGGTTAAATACCCCTTCATTTTACCGTCTCGGCCTGAAAGTGGCAACATCGCTCCGGGGAAGAGCGGGCCGAAAAAAACCGAAAGAAGAATGAACATTCCTCTTTCGGTTTTCAGTCGTTCGGACGGCCGAAACGGCGGGATCAGCCGCCGAAATCGTCGAAGAAGATGCTGTCCCGCTCAACGCCGACCGAGTCGAGCATTTTAAGCGCGGAACTGATCATCATCGGAGGACCGCACATGTAGTATTCGCAGTCTTCCGGCGCTTTATGGTCTTTCAGGTACTCGTCGTAAAGGACGTTGGCAATAAAGCCGGTGGAACCGGTCCAGTTGTCTTCGGGGAGCGGTTCCGAGAGGGCCAGGTGCCACGAGAAGTTCGGAAACTCGCGCGCCAGCGCCTCGAATTCCTCGACATAGAAGGCTTCGCGCAGGCTGCGGGCACCGTACCAGTACGAGATTTTCTGGGTCGCGCGGCGGTGCTTGAGCAGCTCGAAGACATGGGAACGAAGGGGCGCCATCCCCGCGCCGCCGCCGATATAGACCTTTTCGGCGGGGGTGTCGCGGACAAAGAATTCACCGTAAGGGCCGCTGATCGTGACTTTATCGCCCGGTTTCAGGCTGAAAATGTAGGAGGACATGATCCCCGGAGGAACGTTCGGCTGGCGCGGCGGAGGCGAGGCGATACGGACGTTGAGCATGACCATCCCCTTCTCTTCGGGATAGTTCGCCATCGAATAGGCACGCATCGCCGGCTCCTTTAAGACGCTGCGGTAACGCCAGAGGTTGAACTTGTCCCAGTCGCCGCGATACTCTTCGGGAATATCGTAATCTTTGTAGGAGATGTCGTACGGGGGGCACTCGATCTGGATATAGCCGCCCGCCTTGAAATCGACGTTTTCCCCTTCGGGCAGATCGAGGACGAGTTCCTTAATGAAGGTTGAAACGTTGTTGTTCGAGCGAACGGTCGCTTCCCACTTCTTCACCGAGAAAATCTCGGGCGGAATCTCAATCTGCATGTCCTGCTTGACCGGGCACTGGCAAGCCAGGCGCGTGCCGAGCTTGACCTCTTTACGCGTCATATGGCCGAGTTCGGTCGGCAGAATGTCGCCGCCGCCGCTCAAGACCCGTACTTTACACTGACCGCAGGTTCCGCCGCCGCCGCACGCCGAGGGAACGAAAATATTGACGTTCGCCAGCGTGTGGAGGAGTTTGCCGCCGGAAGGAACCGAAACGGCTTTGCTCGCGTCGTCGTTGATGTTGATCGTAACATTTCCGGCGGGAACCAGAATCGCCTTCGCGGAAAGGATGACCGCCACCAGAAGGAGGACGATCGCGGTAAAGGCAATAACGCCCGATAAAACAACTCCCATAATAAATCCCTTGCTATTTCAAGCGATTGCAGCCAGAAGGCTTTCTTCGTTTATTCTTTTAACTTTCCGTTCGGGGGAATCACATCCCGGAGAAACACATGAACGCCATCGCCAGAAGGCCGACGGTCATGAAGACAATCCCGATCCCGCGGAGCCCGCGCGGCACGTGGCTGTATTCGAGCTTTTCCATGATCCCCGACAGAAGGACAATCGCGAACGCCCAGCCGAATCCGGAAAAGAGCCCGTAAAGGACGCTGTCCGAAAGGGTATAGTCGCGCTGTTCCATGAAGAGCGAGCCGCCCAAGATAGCGCAGTTGACCGTGATCAGAGGGAGAAAGATCCCCAGCGCGTTGTAGAGCGGAGGGAAGAAGCGGTCGAGGGTCATCTCGAGGATCTGAACCATCGCCGCGATCACGCCGATGAAGCAGATCAGCGTCAGGAACGAAAGATCGAGGTTCGCCAGGAAAGGTACCCCTGTCCAGGCGAGCGCGCCCTCTTTGAGGAAACGGTTCAGAATAATGTTGTTGACCGGAATCGTGATCGTCTGAACCACGATCACCGCCACACCGAGTCCGAGTGCGGTCTTGACCTTCTTGCCAAGCGCCAGGAACGAGCACATTCCCAGAAAGAGGGAAAGCGCCAGGTTTTGCGTAAAGACCGACTGGATAAACATGTCAATGATGTGCTGCATCGTATCTGTCTCACTCTGAAATGACCGCGCGGAGCGGGTTTTTGATATTCTCTGGGGTAAGGGCTCCTATGGGGCTCACTCGGCCATGTCTTTTTTGATCGTCTTGACGATCCAGATGAAGGCGGCGATCAGGAAGAAGGCGCCCGGCGAGAGGACCAACAGGCCGTTCGGAACATACCAGCCGCCGGCACTGACCGTCTTCAGAATCGGGAACCCCAGGAGAGAACCGGAACCGAAGAGTTCGCGGATCGAACCGACGCAGAGGAGAACCAGGCTGTAGCCCAGACCGTTCCCCAAACCGTCGAGCGCCGACTCGACCGGGTTGTGGGTGAGTGCGAACGCCTCGGTCCGCCCCATCACGATGCAGTTGGTGATGATCAGTCCGACGAACACCGAAAGCTCTTTGCTGATGTCGTAGGCGAACGCCTTGATAATCTGGTCGACCACGATCACCATCGTGGCGATGATCGTCATTTCAACGATCATGCGGATGCTTCCCGGAGTGATCTTCCGAACGAGCGAAACGCCGATGTTCGAAAAGACCGTCACAAAGATAACCGCAAAACACATCGTGATCGTCGTCTGGAGCTTGGTCGTCACGGCCAGCGCCGAACAAATCCCCAGAACCTGAACCGCAACCGGGTTGTTCCGGACGATCGGGTCGATTAAGATTTTTTTCAGTTTCGGTGTCATTTTCTTCGTTATTCCTTACGTCTGTTTCAGCAGAATGTTTCTTCTCTTTCGTGTTTCTGTGTTACTCGGCGGCGCCGGACTTCATCCTGGCCAGAAGGGGGCCGAACCCGTTTTCGCCGAGCCAGTAGGTGACCGTATTGTTGACGCCGTTGCAGGTCAGCGTGGCGCCCGAAAAACCGTCCACCTCGTATTGGGCATTCGGGTCGTCGGCCGAAACCGTCCCCTTCTTGAAATGGACCGCCGGTTTCCCGTCCTGGCCGTACGCCGTCTTGCCGGACCACTTGGCCATCTTATCGGGGTTCTGAACCTCACCCCCCAGACCGGGCGTTTCGCCATGCTGGTAGAAGGTCAGGTTCTTGACCGTCGCCAGATCGCCGTCGAGCGCCAGGAACCCGTAGAGGGTCGACCAAAGACCGCGTCCGTAGACAGGCAGGACGACCGACGAAACCTTTCCGGCATCGTCTTTGACCAGATAGACAACCGACTCGTTCGGGATGCGTTTGATCCCGGCGATATCGGCCTTGGGAGAGATCTCGCTGCTGGCGGCGGGGTCTTTGAGCTGGCGCTCAATATCGAGCGTCTCCGGATCCGCCCCTTCAACCGTCTCGCCCGTTTTGGTATCGACGACAACCGGCTCAATCTTGGCATAGAGCTCTTTAACCTGGGCGGCCGAAGGTTTCGCGGCCAGTTCGACCAAGCCGGCGGCCTTCAGCACGTTGATCTGCTTGTCGAGCAGCATATTCTCTTTCTGCCTCTCTTTAAGCGAGGTTGCCGTCAGAGAGACCAGGATCGAGCAGACAAGGCAAATTGCCGCGGCCACTCCGAAAACTTTGAAAATGGAATCTTTTTCCATAGCTCTTTATTCCGTTCGATATCGTTAAGTCCGCTCACGGGGAGCGGCGGATGGTTTTTCTGTTATTTCGCCGCGAGACGCCGCTCTCTCCGCCTGACGTTCGCCTGCACCACAAACCAGTCGATCAGCGGCGCGCAGCAGTTCCCGAAGAGGATGGCAAGCATCGTCCCTTCGGGATAGGCGGGATTCAGGACACGGATGACAATGATCAGCGCGCCGATCAGAAGCCCGTAAATGTACTGCCCGATATGGGTCGATGCCGCACTGACCGGATCGGTCGCCATGAAGACCATCCCGAACGCGAACCCGCCAAGCACAAAATGCCAGAACGGGCCGAGGGTGAACGCCGCGTTCGTATCGCTCCCGGTAAAGTACAGGAGCGTGGCGAGTCCCATTCCGCCGACAGTCATGCTGAGCATGACGCGCCACGACGCGACCCCGACCACGATCAGAAAGAGCGCGCCGATCAGGCAGGCGATCGTCGAGGTTTCGCCGAACGAGCCGGGAATCGTTCCGATAAAGCAGCTGAGCATATCGTAGCCGTGCGAAGCGAGCCCAGCGACACCGCCGGCGGCCGGATCGGGATTCGTGGCGACGGCCAGCGGCGTGGCGCCGGTAAACCCGTCGATGTAATTCGTTGTCCAGACACGTTCACCCGAAATGGAACCGGCGTAAGCGAAGAAGAGGAACGCGCGGGCCACCAGTGCGGGGTTCAGGAAGTTCCGCCCCGTTCCGCCGAAGATCTCCTTGCCGATCACCGTTCCGAACGAGATGGCGACCACCACCTGCCAGAGCGGAATGTTCGGAGGACAGGTCAGGGGGAAGACGATCCCCGTCACGAAGAACCCTTCATTAATTTCGTGGTTATTGATTTTCGCGAAAAGGGTTTCCCACCCGATCCCGACAATCATCGTCACAATGTAGAGGGGGAGAAAATAGACGAGCCCGTGGATGATGTTCCCGACCACGTTCCACGGCGAGGCGCCGAACACGTTCAGAACCGGGCAAATGCCGTCGATCCAGTTCAGCACCGCGGCATGCCAGTCGCCCGAGGCCTGGACCGCTCCGGCAAATTCCATCGCGCGGTTCGCCTGATAACCCACATTATAAAGCCCCATCACGACACACGGAATCAGCGCGTAGATGACGGTCATCATCATCCGCTTGAAATCGTTGCAGTCGCGCACATGGCATTTCCCCTGCGCCTTGAGGTTCGGCGTAAAGAAGAACGTGTCGGCGGCTTCAAAGAGGGGGTATATGAAATGGAACGGCCGGCCTTTGGCAAAGAAGGTTTTATCGACCGCTTCGAGGATTTTTTGAGCAAAACGGAGTTTCATCGCGGCTTACTCCTCTTCTTTCATAATGGTGTTGAGCATCGTGCGAAGCGTGGTCGTGTAATCGTTCTTGCCGAGATCGACCAGCGTGCAGAGCGCGACGTCCTCTTCGTCAAGTTCGAGCGCGCCGAGTTTTTCGGCGTTATCGATATCGCCGACCTCGAGCGCCTTGAACAGATAAAGGGGGATAATATCGAGCGGCATCACCTTCTCGAGTGCATCGTTCGGAAAAACGGCCCGATGACCGCCGTGCAGGGCGGTGGTCATCTTATAGCCCCAGCGGGGGAGATACCACGAGGCGACCGTGCGCGCCGCCGAGAATTTGCGGAACCCGGGCAGGGTCCAGGCAAAAAGCTCGCGGGGATTTCCGTCGCCGATCACCGAAACCTGGTTCACATAGGGGCCAAGCGCGCAGAGGCCGTTTTCTTCGGCGGCGCGTCCGCAGAGGACGCTTCCGGAAATGATGCGGACCTCGCCTTCCTTGAGTTCCCCTTCGGTTAATTCCTTTAAACAGGCGCCGACCCGGGTACGCAGCAGACGCGGATTTTTGACCATCGGGCCGGAAAGCGCGACCACGCGCTCGGCCGGATAGCGGCCGGTCGTAAAGAGGGCGCCGATCGCGATCACGTCCTGATAGCCGATCGTCCAGACCGTCTTATTGAGGCCGACCGGATCAAGGAAATGGATATGCGTTCCCGCCAGACCCGCCGGATGCGGACCGGTGACATTGACAATTTCGACCTTATCGACGGTTTCTTCGGGAAGTTCGACGTTCGGAGCCTTGCAGAGCCAGATTTTCTGGCCGCAGATGCGGCTGAGGACTTTCAGCCCGGCGGTAAAATCGCTGATCCGTTCGGCGATGATGAGAGCCGGATCGGGGGCACCGGGATTGGTATCAATGACGGTCACAAAGAGGGAATGGGGAGCCGTGCCGAGTTTCGGAACCACGCTGAAAGGACGGGTGCGCAGCGCGGTCCAAAGCCCGGACGACGCGAGAATATCGCGGACTTTCTCTTCCGGAAGGGAATCGAGCGCGGCGGTATCGAACTTTTCGAACTCGACCGATTGATTGGCGGCATCCCCTTCGTCCAGCGCGATCACAATGCTTCGGAACGCGCGTTTTTCACCCCGGCAGATCTTTTCGACCACACCGGCTCCGGGCGAAGTGAACTTGACGCCGGGGTTTTTCTTATCTTCGAACAGGACTTCGCCCGCCAAAACCCGCTGACCCTCCTCGACGGCGACACTCGGACGCATCGCGACATAATCGGGGCCGGTAACGGCGACATGCTTAATCGGTTTGTTGTTTGGATCGATCCGCTGCTGGGGCGCTCCGGCGAGCGCGAGATCCAGCCCTTTGGTGATTTCGAGGTTTTTCACGATCGAACGCCTACTCCACTTTTCAAACTCATGGGAAGGAACCGCGGACAGCGGCCCCTTCCCCTCTGATAGCCACGCCGACCCAACGCTTTTGCCCGCGCGGCAGAAGCCGCGAAAGGCCCAGAGCTTGGATCGGAACCTTTGGATAATAATTTCCCTATTACCTAGTTTAATAGATAAAGGAAAAAAGTCTAGCTGGGCGGAAAAACAAAGCGGGAAAATGATTTTTCCGGGGGAACAGGGAGGAAGAACAGACCGCTGCGGGGCTTCCTCTTCCGAAAAAGCGCGCTTCTTTCAGTTTGCCTTGAAATTATAGATCGGTTTCAGGATCTCGATGATATCGACGCTTTCGCGAACCGCGCCGATAATGTCCGAGAGCGATTTGTACGCCATCGGCGCTTCGTCGAGGGTGGATTCATTTACCGAAGTCGAGTAGATGCCCGCCATCTGCCGGCGGTATTCCTTCATGTCCAAACGGCTTTTCGCCGCGCTGCGCGACATAATCCGGCCCGCCCCGTGCGGCGCCGAAAAGTTCCAGTCCGGGTTCCCTTTCCCCACCGCCAGGATGCTTCCGTCGCGCATATTGATCGGGATGAGAACCTTTTCCCCCCGATGGGCGGCAATCGCGCCTTTCCGAAGAATCATTTCGCGGGTATCGATATAATTGTGGATGGTGTGAAAGGCATCCCTTCCTTCGAGATTCAAGAGGTCCAGAATGATTTCCGCCATCTTTTCGCGGTTACGGCGCGCGAACCGCTGGCAGAGTTCAACATCGTGAAGGTAATCGCTTAAATCTTCCCCGTAAACAAAACAGAGGTCATCCGGAACGGCGGCTTCCGCCCGTCCCGATTTCAGGGCTTTTAAAGCGCTCTCGATTTCATCCGACCGGCCGGCGGCTTTGTATTCGGCAATGAGAGCGTCCCTCTTCACGGAAAACCTCTCTTGCTCCGCGTTGAGCTCGATCGCCTTCCGCTGATAATATTCCGCAACCTGTTTACCCAGGTTGCGGGATCCGGAATGAATCACGAGGTATTTCGCACCGTCGGCGGACCGGTCGATCTCGATGAAATGGTTCCCGCCTCCGAGCGTGCCGAGACTGCACCGCAAATGCTCGAGATTTTTGAGTCCCGGAAAACAGCGCAGTTCCGTGAAATCAAAATCCTCTTGCGGACGGTTCCACACGTTCATGCCGGAAGGAATGAAACGGGACGCGGCGTCCATCTCCCTCATCTCAATTTCGGCGTTCCCCAGGCTGACGGTATACATCCCGCAGCCGATATCGACCCCGACAACATTCGGAACAACCTTATCGGCAACGGTCATCGTTGTTCCGATCGTGCACCCTTTCCCCGCATGGACGTCGGGCATGATTCGGATACGGCTTCCCGCCGTAAACCCGCAGTCGCACATCCGGCGGATCTGCTCGACAGCTTCCTCTTCGGCCACCTTGGCAAAACAGAGTGCCGTGCTGACTTTACCCTTGATCTGAAAAGGAGTAACCGCGGATTGATTCTTTGCCATTCTTTGCAGCTCCCCTCACCTGCCGAGAGTTCTGACCATTTTTTCTTCTCATTTCCTTCCCCTTTATATCACAAACCTGAAATTCCTGAATACGCTCCCTGTTTCCAAACCCCGCAGCCGAAGGCGGAACCGCTTGGCCGATTGCGGCGGGAGGCACGTCCGGGTCGGAACGAAGAGGCGAAAAATCAATGCCAAACGCCTTCGCCGGCTCCCGGCAGCAAGATGCCGCGTGATGCCGGGGAAGAGTATTGCCGGACCATTGATTCTTCCTCAAAGCCGATGTACAATGGTTCCGTCATTCTTATTGGGATGCGGCGGATTTTTGCGGTCTGCGTTACACAAAAACTCTGCCGTCATAAGTTTTAAGAAATCCGCCGATATCCGCATCAACCGAAATCAGGAAAAATGTTACACATTCTCAGACTCACTCTTGCGCTGTTATTCTCCGTTCTTACGTGTGTTTCCCTCTTTGCCGAAGAACTCACCGAAGGAGAAGACTTCGTCTATGTCACCCATGACGGGGGTGCCGGGGGCTACGAAGCGTTCCCCGATGTCTGCCGGCTCAAAGACGGCCGGCTTCTGTGCGTCTTTTACGACGGATACGGACACATCGCCTGGCCCAACGCGAACATCTTTAAGACAGGCGGACGGATTTCCGGGACTTATTCTTCCGACGAGGGGAAAACCTGGACTCCCCCCTTTGTCATCTTCGATTCCCCTTTCGACGACCGGGATCCTTCGCTCACCGTTCTCGACGACGGAACGATTCTCTGCAGCTTTTTCATCCTGGACAGGCCGGTCGACCCCCAAACGAAATACCGCAAACTTGGTTCCTGGTTCATCCGTTCGGAAGACGGCGGCACATCCTGGAGCGAACCGTTCCCCATCTCAGACCGGTTCTGGGGTTCATCCCCCATCCGGATCCTCCGTGACGGAACGTGGATCGTCGGACTCTACAACCAGACCCCCGACTGGAATGCCGCGGTCGGAATCTCAAATGATCAAGGGAAAAGATGGCGTGTCGAGATCGTTCCGACCGCAGGGCTCCCGGACGGCGACGAAACCGATCTCATCCAGCGCTCAGACGGTTCCCTCTACCTGATTGTCCGGAACAGGGAAGGTGCGGGTCCCCGCCCGATGCTCTTCAGTCAGTCGTTCGACAGCGGAGCGACCTGGACCAAAGCTGAAAGTACCGGTTTTTCCGGACACTCCCCCTACCTCTACGAAACACCGGACGGAGTCTATGTTCTGGGAACAAGAACGGGGAAAACGCCGCTCGAAGGAGACGGCGTACTCCCCGGAACGACGACGATCCGGCTCAGCTTCGACGAGGGGAAAACCTGGGGGCTTCCGGTCACGGTCGACCGCAAGCTCGGCGCCTATCCCTCGATGGCAACGCTTTCCGACGGTTCAGCGCTGATCGTCTACTACGAAGAGGGTCCCGGTTCGAATATCCGCGCCCGGAAATTCCGAATCAGCGAAGGGCGGCTCGAGTGGCTGAAGTTCAGCCGGTAAGCGCCGCCGCGCAGTTCAGCTGCCGCTGCACAAACGGACCGAGTAAACTTTGATTTCCCCTTTGCGCGTCGTGGGAAGGCCGATACTGATCGATTTAAACGCTCCCGTATATCCGCTGATCTGGCTCAGGTCGACGGTCCAGGTGTTCCGCGTACCGTCGGCCAAAACCGGAAGCTGGACGGAAATGACTGAAGTGGCAGAATGCTGTTCCGTATCAGCAACCAGATCGTAAGACGAAAGCGGCGTGAGCGTCACCGTCAGATTCGCCTCTTCTCCCGGCTGGGCGTTATTGAGAAGAAGTTCCGCGTCGATTTCCAGAATCGGGGCCTCTTCGGCTCTCCAGAAGGTGTCCGGGCCGACGATTTTCCCTTGCGGCGCGGGGGTAAAGGAGACGTTCAGGCACTCGTTAATCGGATAGCCTTTGTCTCTGGCGGAACCGGAGTAGGTCCAGCAGCACCGGTCGCTTTCGAATGTCCACGCGGGAAGTTCCGGAAGAGTATCTTCCGCGATTTCATAAACACGCGAACGGATTTCATCAAGGGAGCCGACAATGAAATAGGCGCGGTAGGTTCGCTCAATGTTGTAGTCGAGGATCATCTTCGAAAGAGGCGCGATATACCCCGTCTGTCCGTCTTTCGCCCCGCCGACCCCTTTCAGGCCGTCCCCGCCGAAAAAGCCGGAGGCGAAACTCGCCGATTCCGGCTGATAGACGCCGAGCCCCGTGTTGTTGTCATCGAGAAGCGCCGACCAGCGTTCCGGACAATAGTAGTAGAGCCAGGGCCACCCGTTCCCGTCCCCCTTGTCGACCAGAACGGTCGTCTGTTCATTCTGGAACGGATTATCCCCCAAATACGAGACAAGCTTATACCACCGGCCGTTCGTGTAGACCGCGGGCATTTCCTGACTCCTTGCCGAATACTGGGTGGTATCGCTCCGGGAATTGATAATGGTCGCGTCCAGATAGAAGCCGTAGGATGTCAGTGTGTAGACGCATTCGAAAATGCATTCGGCGGGAAGGTTCTCGTTCGGCCAGAGCATGGGAACCGTCCGGACCGTCATGGTGTTGCCGGTCTGTTCAAAGGAGATGACCTTCGACTGGTAACCGTAGCAATCCCCGGACTGAATCGGATTCCACCCCAGGTACCGCCATGACTCGTACGGCTGCTCGCCGTTCGGACCGATATACGGGACCGGGCCGCTGTAATAAGAGAGCTGGATCTGCCGGCCCCAGTCGCAGCTGTTGATCATGTTCACGTTGCCGTTTTTCTTATCGGAAAGCCAGGTTACCGCCCCGCCGATCGACAGGTCGATTCCAAGCTTCACGCGGCCGTTCTGCAGATAGCGCATCGGCTCATCGCCGTAGTCATACGCCTCGGGAATGGCGTCAAAGGCGGGCGCCCCGACCGTAATGTTGCAGAAGGCCATGTCCCCTTCGCTGCTGCGGAAACCGACCATGCCGCCGGAAAGCGTCGAATCGGAAACCGAGAGCAGAACGGTGTCCCCCGTGCCGCACGACAGGATGCCGTCGGAAAGCTGCGCCCAGATCGTATAATACCGCGAATACGCAAAGTTTGCGGATCCCGTCGCGAGAAGGCTCATCACATTCCCTTCACTGATGTAGTAAAGACGGACTGTGGTGTCCTGAAATTCAACGTAGTATCGCTCGCCTGACTCCTGAACAGCCAGATCAATCCCCCCCCGGAATTCGGCGGAATTCGACGAGATGAAATCGGCGGTGACCAGAATTTCTCCGGGGAAGGCGTCATAGTCGCATATCGCATCCAGAGCGCCGCCTGCCGCGTCGATCGTCAGGGTGCCGCCGGCCACCGAAATATTCGAAATCTGATCGCCAATAAACAGCCAGTTCCCGATGTCCGTGGGCTCGATTCGGTAAGAGAGGATCGGTTCGGCGAGGGGCACTCCGTCTTCGACGAAGTTCGAAATGATGTAAACATCGCCGATCCGATTCGAAACGGCCGGCGCCGCGGCCGGATTCGGTTCGACCGAAATGTTGCTGAAAAGACTGACCCCGTCCGAAGCATAGAACCCGACCTTGCCGCCGGAAAGGGTACTGTCGCTCACGCGGATCAGCGTGTCGCCGCCGACACCGAAGAAGAGCTGACCGTCGGACCGCTGCATCCAGACGGTATAGGTCTGGTTAGAGGCAAAATTGCGGAAAGCCCCGTTGAGAAGGGTCCTCTCTCCGCTGCCGCTGACACGGTAGAGACAGACGCGGTCACTCTGAATCTCGGCGTAATAACACCTGCCATCGTCCTGAACCGACAGTTCGATCCCCGCCCTGAAATCTAACGTGGGATCAGTCGACCGAAAATCGGCGGTCACGCGCAATTCGTCCGGGAACCCCCCGTAATTGCAGACCGCTTCCAGCGAGCCGTCTCTCGCGGCAAGGATAAGCGACCCCCTGCTGGCAGTGATCTTCGAAATATCGCTGCCGGAAAGCTGCCAGTTCGCGGTGCTCGACGGATAGATTTCGTAAGACTTGGTGTTTTCGGGGAGCGCATCGCTGGTCTTAAACCAGTAGGAGGAAAGGAGCGCGTGATCCCCCGGCCCGATAAACCCGTCCCCATCGATGTCCGAGGCAGGGTTCCAGTTCTCGCTGCCGTCGGTCGAAAACCAGGCGCGGCTCATATACGAGTATTCTGCCGGGCCGATAAACCCGTCACCGTCGACATCGACGGTCGAGGCAACGTAGACATCGCCGGTTTTGTATCCGGTATGCGCCGCGGCAAGGGGGGCAGGGGCGGCAAGAGATGCCAGTCCGGCGGTGATCGCCAGAAGCTGGCGTTCTTCAAGAGATTCCACGCGAAGTTTGCGATAATTCATCACGACCCCCTCGATATCAGGATAGAATGGGAACGGTCTGTATCCGCTTCCCAAAATTACGGGGTTTTGCAGAAAATGGAACGTTCTCCGGAAACCGGCGGCTCACGTCCGCCGACGGAATCGGAATCCGAACAAACGCACGAAAGCGGACGGCGCTCTTTCGGATCCGTAAAACCTATTTTACTTTAACGGCCCATTTTTGCAAGAAAAACAGGGGAAATCACCCAAAGATCATTGTCTCAATAATCCCGGCTCTTTGCGGATCCGAGGTCACCGTCCGGCCCGGACACAGCCCGGGAGAGGCGGCAGCAGGAGTTCCCGGCGGTCGAATCCGGCCCGGCACCGATCACACGCCAACAGAAAAATGTCTCCCACTGAAATGAAGCGGAAGAAATTTCGGAGGGGCTGTGAAAAAAGCTGAAGCCGCATTGATTCAGGCATGTTGAAAGAGAACTGTTTTTCGGACTTTGCTGTCCGGAACCGCCGTCTCCGCCGATTGCGCAGGCCGATGTGTTCAGGTATCATAAAAAGGGGAGAGGGAAAAAGTCAAAACCGGAAAACGACGAGGGGTCCGATGAAAAGAGTGAAATTGATCGTCTGGAGCGCGCTTCTTTTTTCCGTCGCGGGTATGGCGTTCGGCGCGCAGCCGCAAGCGGAACTTCTCCGCGAGACACTCCCCAAACCGATCGCCGGGGACCTCTCGGCCCTTCCGACCGACGGGAAAACAGGAGACTACTTCAACGCCCGCAGCGCGGAGGCCAATTCGATTACGTTCCAGTACGGAATCCAAAAACCGTCCGAAACCGGAATTCATATCGATCTTTTCCGCGAAGGGGAAAAGATTTCCTCCTTCGACGGCGGCGGACGGTTCGGACGGGTCATTTTCAGCGGTCTGGAACCGGAAACCGAGTATACTGCCGTCGCCTCGCTCGACGCCAACTTTACAGATGAATCGTATACGCTCAACGGGCTGACCGGTCAGGAGGCGTTTAAAAGCCTTACGGTCCCCTGCCGCACCATGGCGGTACCGAAAGGGGAACTCCTCGTCAGGGCGGCTTTCGTTTCGGACACCCATGTTTCGATCATTACCGAGGTCATGAAGCGGCTCCATTGCTCCAGTACCAGGATACTCGCCGATCTCTGCCGCGATGCTGAAGCGCGGGGATGTCAGGTCATGATCCACGGGGGAGACGTGACCAACGCGACCGAAGAAAAAGAATTTGAGATGGCGAAAGAAAGTTTCGCCGAGTTTTCCGGTCCGGTCTACGCGGTGGCGGGGAATCATGATGCGACCGGCCCTCAGGGCAAAGAGCTGATCCTGTGGCGGAAAGAGCTCGGGCGCGCCGCCGTCTACGAGGTTTTCGGAGGCGTGCAGTTTCTCGGTCTGAACACCGCCGACGGGTCTCTGAACAAGGAAGAGAATTTCGCCGCCGCCGCAAAACTCGACCCCGAAAAACCGGCAGTGATCTTCTCGCATTTCCAGCTTGTCAAAGATGATACGCTCAACGACAAAAACAAGGCGATCAGCGACGCTGATGAGTGCGCGGCAATTCTCGATAAGATCGCCGCTTCGAAAAGCGTGATCTATGTCGGTCACAAGAACGTGGCGACGACTGCGTACTTGGGGAATGTCCCGCAGATCAACATGCCGCAAACGACCCAGTTCCCGATGGGGTGGCTCGAAGCGGAAATCCGTACCGATGGAATCTATCAGACGTTTGTTTTCAGCAGCAACGCCGAACTGGAAGAGCTTTCACGGGTACTGGGGGGCAATTACCTCGGCACAATCGGGTACCGCGATTGGCGGTCGTTCGGAATCTGGAACCGGTTTGTTCCCTGGCCGAATGCCGAGTAGCGGCACAAGGAGAGAAACACGGCTACGCTCTTTCCCCCTCCTCGGCCAGGAGCGCGGCAATTTCCCCGCTTTTGACCGCGGCCTTGAAGGATTCCAGGTCGGGGTAAATTCGGTGGGAAAGGTACCGGACAACCCAGTTGCGCGTCATCCCGCTGATCGAAATGATGACCGCGCCGTTTTTCCACGCTTCCCACATTTCCACGGCGGTTCCCATCGAGGCTTCCGGCACATAGGCAATCAGAAGGTCAATCTCGGTACCGCACATCTTGTTATGGCGCAGAAAGGTGTCTTTCCCCTTCTCGTTGCCGTAATTGACCGAGTCCTGATTCTTCGCGAACGGATCGTAAACTTCGAGTTCCGGCATCGTCTCGCGAAGGAATTCGGTCAGTTCGGTACGGTAGTCCTGGGAATGAAGCTCCTTTTCGGTCCGGGACCCCTGCATGATCCCCGCGATAAAAACACGTTTCGCCATCGGCGGTTCCTTTTGTATTACCTGTTCTTCTTTGTCTTCTCTTTAACCGGTTTGCCCGTCTGCTTTTCGGCAACGTAACGGGTCGGGTCCGGCAGACCGGCCTCCTCGAAACCGGCGCGGCGGAGCCGGCACGACTCGCACTCGCCGCAGGCAAGCCCTTCGCGGGTCGGCGAGTAGCAGGTCACGGTTTCGGCGTAATCGACCCCTAAACCCGTACCGAGCCGGACAATTTCGGCCTTCGACATGTTCGACAGCGGCGTGATCACCTTAAAGGCGCGTTTTCCCTCTTTGGCCTTTTCGACCCCCGCTTTCGTCGCCAGGTTTGCCAGCCGTTCGAACGCGTCTAAAAACTCGGTGCGGCAGTCGGGATACCCGCTGTAGTCGATCTGATTCACCCCGATCCAGAGTTCCTTGGCGCCGCGTGTTTCAGCGTAAGCGAGCGCCAGCGCCAAAAAAACGGTGTTGCGCGCCGGCACGTACGAGGTGGGGATCGTCTCGCCGATATGCTCGATCGTAGTGGAATGGTCAACCGGTATCTTGCGGTCGGTCAGAGAACTCCCCCCGAACAAGGAAAGGTCGAGGGTAAGGACGATATGTTCCGCAACATGCCAGCGCGCCGCCGCGCGGCGGGCCGCGTCGAGCTCGCACCGGTGCCGCTGATGGTAATCGAACGTGAGCGCATGGATTTCACGCCCTTTCGACGCCGCCAGCGCACAGAGCGTGGTCGAGTCGAGCCCTCCGGAAAGAAGGAGAACCGTTTTAACCGGTTCGGCGGCCGTTTCGTTTTTCTTGTTCATGATTTTGCCGGTATCCCTGTCCTGGATAACATCGGTCACAGGACACATTTCTGGAAGGTCAGTCGGTCTTCACCCGCCATCGGAGATATTCGTCCATGAAAGGCTGGATGTTTCCGTTCAGCACATCGTGGAAGTTTGAGGACTGATAGCCGGTACGGGAATCCTTCACGCGCTGTTCGGGGTGCAGGAAGTAGTTGCGGATCTGAGAGCCGAACCCGACTTTCGCCATGTTCTTGTATTTCTCGCTCATCGCCTGCTCGCGTTTCTCCTCTTCGCGCTGAATGAGGCGGGCTTTGAGCATTTTGAGCGCCATCGCACGGTTTTTGTGCTGGCTCCGCTCGTTCTGGCATTGGACCACGGTACCGGTCGGGATGTGGGTCAGGCGGATCGCGCTGGAGGTCTTATTCACATGCTGCCCCCCCGCGCCGCTCGAGCGGAACACGTCTTCTCGGATATCTTCGTCGCGCAGCTCGACGTTGATCGAATCGTCCACATCGGGGTTCACGTCGACCGCCGCGAAACTGGTCATCCGTTTCGCTTCGGAGTTGAACGGCGAGATGCGCACCAAACGATGGGTGCCGATCTCCCCTTTCATATAGCCGTACGCCATCGGGCCTTTCACGATAAAACTCGCGCTGTTGATCCCCGCTTCTTCGTTGTCCTGCCGATCGAGGATCTCGACCGTGTAGCCGGAACTCTGCGCCCAGTTGATGTACATCCGCAGAAGCATTTCGGCCCAGTCGTTCGCGTCGGTGCCGCCGTCGCGCGCGTTGATCGAAACGATGGCGTTCCCCACATCGAACGGGCCGTTGAGAAGCGCCGAGGTTTCGAGCCTTTCCATCTGCTTTTCGGCCTCGTCGAGTTTCGGAGGAATTTCGGCGGCCAGGGAATCGTCTTCGGCGCCGAGTTCGACCAGGACGTCGAGTTCGTCGAGCGCGGCCGAAATATCGTCGATCGGCTTGACCACCGCCTTGTATCCTTTAAGGCGCGCGACAACCGCCTGCGACTTTTCGGCATCGTCCCAGAATCCGGGCGCGGTCATTTCGGTTTCGGTTTCGGCGATCAGTTTGATCTTGGCATCGTAGTCGAGCGAGTCGCGCAATTTGGCGATTCCGCCGCGTATCGCGTCGATCCGGTCGGTCAGTTCTTTTTCAATCGGCATGGTCAGTTCTGAGATGGAGGAATGGGGAAAACTATTTGAGCGCGGTCGTTTCGGGATACCCGAACAGGATATTGAAATTCTGTACCGCGGCGCCCGACGCGCCCTTAATGAGGTTGTCGATCACCGAAATCGTCAGCACGCGGTCGCCGACGATGCGGGCGGTCATATGGCACCGGTTTGTATAGATCACGTCTTTGGTGCTGGGAAGCGTCTCCACGACCTGGATAAACGGCTCGCCCTCATAGAAAGCCCGCCACTGGCCGAGAACATCTTCCTGAGTCAGCCCCGGCTTGGCGATTTTCGCGTAGCAGACGGTCAGAATACCGCGGTCCATCGGGGTCAGGTGGGGGGTAAAGATCACACTGACCCTCTTGCCGCTCCCGTCGCCGACCACCTGCTCGATTTCGGGCGTGTGCCGGTGTGTGCCGACCCCGTACGCCGAAATCGCCTCGTTGCATTCGGGGTAAAGATTTTTCAGCGAAGGTTTTCGGCCCGCGCCGCTCACGCCGCTTTTCGCGTCGATGATAATGTCGGAGGTCTCGACCAGCCCGGCCTTCACCAGGGGAGTGAGGGGAAGAATCGCCGAGGTGGCGTAGCAGCCCGGATTGGCGACCAGCGGCGCGCCCTTGATCGACTCGCGGAAGAGCTCGGGAAGCCCGTAGGGAACCGACGGCAGACGCGCGGCATCGGGATGAACGACGTTGTACCACTTCTCGTAGACCGCAACTTCGTTGAACCGGTAATCGGCGCCGAAGTCGATGACCCGCGCGCCGCCGGCCAGAAGTTCGGGCACCACCGCGGCGGTGGCGGTATGCGGCAGGCAGCTGAACACGCACTCGGCGCGTTTGGCCACTTCGGCCGGTTCGAGATTTTCGAGCGCCAGCGAAAGCTGGCCGGTCAAAGAAGGATGAACCTGATCGGCCGGACGGTTCTCCTGGCGGCTGGTCAGCGCGGTAATCTCGGCGCCGGGATGGCGCAGGAGGAGTTTCATCAGTTCAAGCGCTGTATAGCCGGTGGCTCCCAGAATTGCGATTTTCGTCATTCTTCACTTCCTCGTTTCTGTTTGTCTTCAATGACCTGACAAATGATATCGTCGATGGTGTATTTCGGCTGCCAGCCGATCAGGCGGCGGGCGCGGTCGAGTGAGGGGACACGGCGCCGCATATCCTCGAAATCGGCGCCGAAAACCTCTTCGTAACTCTTAAAGCCGATTTCCGATTTCGATCCGGTCAGGGCGATCACCCGTTTCGCGAGATCGAGAATGGCGATCTCCTCGTCGGAACCGAGGTTCATCACGCTGCCGACCGCTTCGGGCGTCCGGGAAACGCGGAGGAGCCCCTCCACCACATCGAGAATCGAGCAGAAGCAGCGTTTTTGCGCGCCGTCGCCATGCACGATGAGCGGTTCGCCCGCCAGCGCGGCGGTCACGAACCGGGGAAGAACCATCCCGTATTTGCCGGTCTGCCGCGGACCGACCGTGTTAAAAAGGCGTACGATGTAAACCGGCAGAGCTGTCTCTTTGTAATGCGCCAGCAGGTAGAACTCGTCGAGCATCTTGGCCGAAGCGTACGCCCAGCGGGGCTTAACCGTGGCTCCGATCGTCACCGGATCGTCTTCACGGAACGGAAGCCGGTCCGAAATGCCGTAGACTTCGCTTGTCGAGGTCAGGAGAACCGGCACGCGGTATTTCGAGCAGAGATCGACCAGTTTTTGGGTCGGTTCGACAATGCGCCGGATCGTTTCGACCGGCCGTTCGACAACAAGGCGCACCCCGACCGCGCTTGCCAGATGGTAGACAAAATCGGTTCGCGGCAGTTCCCGTTCGAGGAGCGCCGCATCGTTCATATCGGCGATCACCGCACGGAACCCGCTTTGCCCCTCCAGCGAAGCGATATTCCGCCACGCTCCGGTCGAAAGGTCGTCGATAACCGTGACCGTATTTCCTTCGGCGAGCAGGCGCGCCGCCAGGTGCGAACCGACGAATCCGGCGCCGCCGGTGATAAGAACGCGCATTACCGGCTCCTTTCTTCGTTCGGCCCGGCCGAGCGTTTTCTGCCAACGTAAATGTAATACGGCATTTTCCACCAGAAGAGCGGAAAATAGGGAATGGTCAGCTTATTCTCGGTAAACCGCTCGGTTTGGAACCGGAAATCAAGGTAGGGATAATGGTCGGAAGAAAGAAAGACATTGTCGCACGAAAACCAGGCGGGCCAGAAACTGCGGGTCGCGAAACTCTGGCGTTTCTGCCGGCCGTCGGGGAACTTGCGGGCGATGTAGAAATCGACTACGCCGATCAGGCCGCCGGGCTTTAAGATGTGAAGCGCGTGGTCGATCGCCTTGAACCAGTCGGGAATCATCGTCAGGGAGTAGGAGAACGTCACCACGTCGGCTTTCCCTTCGGGCGGGGTCCATGCGGTGGCGTCGGCTTCGACCGTCTCGACGTTCGTCCAGCCCGCCGCCTGAATCCGGCGGTCGGCGATATCCAGAAGAGGACGGGCAAGGTCGAGAATATAGACCTTTTTCAAAAGGGAAAGCTTTTCGCCAAACCCCGCCATATTCGAGCCGGTCCCCCCCCCATCTCGACCCAGACCCCATTGTTCAGATCGGCATCGGAACCGAGCAGGGTTTCCCAGAGCTGTTCGCGCCCTTTCAAAAACCGTTTTCGGAAACTGTCGTAGTCATCGGCCTGATCCCGATAGAAGCGGTTCAGCCAATCGGCGTGCACCGGCCCGCTGTGCGGCCGGAACACGAGACGCCGGAGAACGTTCAGATCACTTAAAAATGGCATTGATGATATTGCTGGGGGTTCGGCGGAAAGGGGAAGCGGAGCCCTTTCCGTACGCTCATCGGATTGCGCGCGTCACCGGCCGGGCAGGTCGGCAATATAAAAACTGCCGTAGGTATGGACGCGGTCTTTTTTGTGGAGTTCCGCCGCCAGATCGCGGTGAAGGTGTAAAAGGTCGCCAAGCGGCCTGGTTCCGTCAGGCGTTTCGACCGGCACCGAAAGGATATACTCCGCGCTCGGACCGGCACACCGCCAGATGGCCCGGGCGCCGGGCTCGGCCCTGTCGAGGATCGCCCGCCATTCCGCGGCGAGAAGATCGCGCCGCCGGTCGCTGAGCCAGTCCATGTGGTCGAGAAGGACGAAACGGGTAAACTTCCCCTCGTGTTTCCGCAGAAAGCCTTCGATGGTATCGGTCGCAATGTGAATCTTCCCGACCAGCCCCTCTTTGAGGCGCTGGAAGTTCCCGCGGCTGAGATAGTCGGGGCAGCAGGTTTGGGTATAGGATCCGGTCGCGTAAAGACGCCAGAAGTAGTTGTCGGAGATCGGCAGATTTCCGAAAACGGCATCGAGAGACTCTTCGGCGAACCGGGAAACCTGACCGGCATGAGTCTGCTCGATCTGGAGACGCTGCGCATGGGGCACTCCGAGCAGCGCAAGGGTCAGGTCGCGGTTCATGACAAACCGGACGCAGCGGGAAAAGAGGCGCCTTTTGAGGCGCGGCCAGATTTCGCGCTGCTCTTCGAGACTCGCGGCGTTTAAAAGGCGGTCGATTTCGCCCCGCGCACCGCGCCAGTTAAGATACCGATTCATGTTCCGGGCGAAGAAGCCGCTCGTTCCCCGGAAATAGAAGGAATATTTGCCGTTAAAATAGAGGCTGATTTTATGGTCCCAGAACTTTTGGGCCGGCCCGGTCAGGCGGCCGCGGAGTTTCGTCCGGTAAATTTCACGAATCTCCGGGCAGTGCCCGGTGCCGAAAATCCGGAAGAACGTTTCGTAGTCGAGTTCTTTGATTCCCGCGATTTTGAGTTCCAGAAGGGCGTTCTGCCGGTAGTTCATATCGACGGCACAGATCGACCGGGGGGATTCCAGCGCATAGGAAAGCACGTTGCACCCCGCCGACGTAATGACAAGCAGATCGTCCCCGGGTCCCAGATTGAGCGCCTCTTTATCGACACGGGGATCTTCCCAACTGGCGTTGTAGACAAGGTTGTGCATGTGAACGCGGGCAAAGAGCCGCGCGCTCAGCCATCGGCAGAGGCAGCAGGACATAAAAACAGCGAAAACCTTTCGTGGAGGGAACTTGCCCCCGCCCCTAAACCCCAGTATATTATAATCCCCTTATCCAAAAAACAACAGGGGAGAGCGGAACGCGGAGGAGCGCCGGCTCGGGAAAAGAGGGGAAAAAAGAGCAGTCAGGCGGTTTTCGCCGAACCCGAATCAGCTTCCCGGGATTTCGCCGTTTCGTATTCTTTCAGCTTCCGGTAAAGGGTTCGCGCGCCGATCCCGAGGATTTTGGCGGCTTCTTCCCGGTTCCCGCCATTCGATTTAAGCGTCTCTTCGATCAGCATCCGCTCGACCTCGCCGATCGTCCGGCCGACAAGAGACGCGGCGGGATTGGCAAGCGGGCCGATGACCGCCGCCGATTCGGGAAGCGGAGACGGACCGGCACCCGGAATCTCTTCGGGCAGATCGTCGTCGTCGATCAGCTCGTCAATATCGACCGCGACCATGCTTTCGGCGGCGTTTTTCAGCTGGCGGACATTCCCCGGCCAGTCGTAGGCGAACAGCTTGAGGCGGGCCGACTGGGTGACCCCTTTCACCGTTTTGCCGTACTTCTTGGCGAACATCCGGATAAAGTAATCGAGGAGAATCGGGATATCGCCGACCCGTTCGCGCAGCGGCGGTATCCGCAAGGTGACCACCTTCAGGCGGTGGTAGAGGTCTTCGCGGAGAGTATGGTTGGCAACCGCCTCTTCGAGGTTCTGGTTGGTCGCCGAGATGATCCGCACGTTCACTTTAATCGTCTCGTTCGACCCGACGCGGGTAATCTCGCCGTTTTCGAGGACGCGCAGCAGCTTGACCTGGGTCGGCATCGGCATATCGCCGACCTCGTCAAGAAAAACGGTTCCCCCCTGCGCATATTCAAATTTGCCGACCCGGTTCGCCGAAGCGTCGGTAAAAGCGCCTTTCACGTGGCCGAAGAGTTCGCTTTCGAGAATGTTTTCGCTGAGCGCGGCGCAGTTGAGCGCGACAAAGGGCCGGTGTTTGCGGGGGGAATTCTGATGAATCGCCTGGGCGAACAGTTCTTTGCCGGTTCCCGTCTCGCCCAAAATGAGAACCGTGGCGTCGGTCGGGGCAATCCGCTTGAGCCGGTCGACCGCGCCGAGCATCGCGGGGGAATTCCCGACCACGCCGCCGAAACCGAATTTCTCGTCGAGGCGCTCTTTCATCTCCCGGTTCAGGCGGCGCAGACGGGAACTTTCCCCCGCCTTCTGAACCACCACCCGCAGATGCTGGAGGTTTTCGAGCGGCTTTGTCAGGTAGTTATACGCCCCCATTCTCATCGCTTCGACCGCAATCTCGATCTTCGAGTTGGCGGTCATCATGATCACTTCGGTCTCGGGCGCGGTCTCCTTGACGCGTTTGAGGATTTGCAGACCGCCGTCGTCCCGTTCGAGCATCAGGTCGGTCACGACCACATCGAAGATCTTTTCGCTCAGGATCTTTTCGGCGTCTTTTTGGGAATGGGCGACCTCGCACTCGGCGTTGATCCGCTCGAGCGTATTGACGACAGCTTCGGCGTAATCGGGTTCGTCGTCAACCACCAGCACCGACAGAGGAAGTTTCTCCTCGTTGAGCAAATCGTCTCTTTCCATGCGAGACCCTTAAAATGCCGTTCTTCTCGAAAAGGCGCGAAAGAGCGCCTTGCCACCCCTAATATGATAGGCCCAAACCGGAAAAATGCAAGTACATCGCGGTTCATCCGGCCGGCCGGAACAGGCCGCCAAGGAGGAAGGTACTTGATTGTCGGCCGGCGCCCCCCTATAATGGCTTTCGCCGGAAAAGAAGAATACATCAAACAACCCGAACGAGGAAAACCTGATGAAAACGCTCAATGTGATTTTTGTTCTGCTTCTCGCCCCCTTTGCGGCGGGAGCAGCCGCCGCCGAAAAACTGACCCTCGCCGACCGGGGAACCACCGAATACACCATTCTGGTTCCGGAGAGCGCATCGCCGGTACAGATCTCCGCCGCTGCGGAACTCGCCGAAACCCTTCAGGAGATTTCCGGCGTCCCCTTCCCGGTCAAAAAGGAGAGCGAAATCGCCTCGGTTTCGCCGGAAGAGAAACTGCTGGTCATCGGGCCGGGCGCCGCGTCGAAAGCGCTTTTAGGTCCCGAAACCGATGAGGACGCGGTTCCGTACGACGGAATCATTTTAAAGCAGGCCGGCAAAAGCATCGTCTTTTCGGGGCATCGGCAGCGGGGCCCGCTCTACGCCGTCTACACGTTCCTCGAAGACGAGCTCGGATGCCGCTGGTGGACCGCCGCCGAATCAACGATTCCGAAACGGGAAACAGTCGAAGCCGATGATTTCGACGTTCAATACGCGCCGAAACTGATCTACCGCGAATCGTTCTATGCAGGGCTGATGGGGGAAGCCAACGCAAAAATCGCCGCCCATTTAAAGACGAACGGCGCTTCCGAAACCATTCCGCCCGAACTGGGGGGGCATCACAAATATCAGTATTTCGTCCATTCGTTCTATACGGTCATCAAACCGGAAGAATTCCTGGACCATCCCGAATGGTTCTCCGAAATCGACGGCCGGCGGAAAATCGGCGGCTGGTGGGGAATAACCAAAAAGATGCGCGAACTGGTCCCCGCGGAATCACTCGACGAACACGGAACCCAGCTCTGCCTGACAAACGACGAACTCTGCCAAACCTTCCTGGAGCGGGTCCGAAAGGACCTCGACGCGAACCCCGAAGCGACGATCGTCTCGATCAGCCAGAACGACTGCCGCGGACCGTGCCAGTGCAAGAACTGCGCCAAAATCGCCGAAGAGGAAGGTTCCGAATCGGGTCCGCTCCTTTACTTCGTGAACAAAATCGCCGAGGGACTCGCCGAATCGCACCCCAACGTTCTGGTCGACACGCTCGCCTATCAATACACGCGCAAGCCGCCGAAGACCATGAAGGCGCGCGAGAACGTCATCGTCCGTCTCTGCAGTATCGAATGTTCGTTCGATCAGACCCTCGACGGCGAGTTCGGCCCCTCGTTCGCCGACGGAAACCGCCGGCCCGCCCCCGATCCGGAAAACCGCTCGTTCCGCGACGACATGGAAAAATGGAACGAACACGCCGACCGGATTTTCATCTGGGACTATGTCACCAACTTCTCGCAATACATCATTCCCTTCCCAAACTACCGGATCCTCTCCGACAACGTCCGGTTCTTCGTCAATCACAACACGATCGGCCTTTTCGAGCAGGGGAACTACCAGGGGGCGACCGGCGACTTCGTCCAAATGCGCGCCTGGGTGATGGCCAAGCTCCTCTGGAATCCCGGCGCTAATCAGAAGGCGCTCATGGAAGAATTCCTTTCCGGCTACTACGCGCCCGAACTGACGCCGCTCTACATGCGTTACTTCGACCTTCTGTGCGACGCGTCCGAGAAGTCGGATCGCGAGCTCGGCATCTTCCAGTCCGACACCTCCTCCTGGCTCGACCTGGACACCTACAACGCGTGCGCCGAGATCATGGACCGCATCGACGCGAAAGCCGCCGAACTCGAAACGGCCGACCCGGAACGGAACGCGGGTCTGCTCGATAAGGTGCGCCGCGAACGCCTCTCGTTCGATATGGCGCTGCTTCTCGATTACAACCGGTTTGCCGAACAGGCGCAAAACGAAGGGAAAGAGTTCCGCGCCCCGGCACGTGACGAAATGCCCGCGTTTTGCGACGAATTCCGTGCCCGCTGCAAAGCCGTCGGTCTGAACCGCTACAGCGAAGGGGGCGGCCCCGACAAGTTCGAACAGTATCTCACCGACGTTTTCGAAAAGATCGTCGGCGGGACGGCCGCGGAATGACAGTATGCAAGACACACAAGGATTCCGTATTCACAAACAGAGCACCATAAAGGGAACCCCATGAAAGCACCGCGTCAGATCATCCTAACCCTCCTTCTGGCGTTTTCGGCCGCCGCCGCGTGGTCCGCCGAAACGCTCACGCTCACACGGGACGGAAAAACCGACTACGTCGTCGTCGTTCCCGAAAATGCGGCTCCGGTTCAGCTCTCGGCAGCGAACGAACTTGCCGAAACCCTTCAGGAGATTTCCGGTGTCCCCTTCCCGGTCAAAAAGGAGAGCGAAATCGCCGCGGTTTCGCCGGAAGAGAAACTGCTGGTCATCGGGCCGGGCGCCGCGTCGAAAGCGCTTTTAGGTCCCGAGACTGACGAGGACGCGGTTCCGTACGACGGAATCATTTTAAAGCAGGCCGGCAAAAGCATCGTCTTTTCGGGGCATCGGCAGCGGGGTCCGCTCTACGCCGTCTACACGTTCCTCGAAGACGAGCTCGGATGCCGCTGGTGGACCGCCGCCGAATCAACGATTCCGAAACGGGAAACAGTCGAAGCCGATGATTTCGACGTCCAATACGCGCCGAAACTGATCTACCGCGAATCGTTCTATACCGGACTGATGGGGAATGCCAACGCGAAAATCGCCGCCCATTTAAAGACGAACGGCAGTTCGCAGATGATTCCGGCGGAACTGGGGGGACATCATCAATACCAGTATTTCGTGCACTCATTCTACACGGTCATCAAACCGGAAGAATTCCTGGACCATCCCGAATGGTTCTCCGAAATCGACGGCCGGCGGAGAATCGGCGGCTGGTGGCTGAGCAAGGAGAACCTGAGCAAAATCCCCGCCGAAAACATCGGCGAAGACGGTTCACAGCTCTGCCTGACAAACGAGGAGCTCTTCGGTGTCTTCCTCGAACGGGTTCGAAAGGACCTCGACGCGAACCCCGAAGCGACGATCGTCTCGGTCAGCCAGAACGACTGCGGGGGCTGGTGCGAGTGTGAGAAGTGTTCAAAGATCGCCGAAGAGGAAGGTTCGCAGTCCGGCCCGATGCTGCGCTTTGTGAACCGGATCGCCGAAGAGCTTGAAAAGTCGCACCCGAACGTGCTGGTCGATACCCTCGCGTACCGCTACACACGCAAGCCGCCGAAACATGCGGTTGCCCGCAGCAACGTCATTGTGCGCCTCTGTTCAATCGAATGTTCGTTCATCCAGAACCTGGACGGGGAATACGGCCGGTCGTTTGAAACCGGCGAGCGCCGGCCAACCGATGCGCCGCAGAACCGCCCGTTCCGCGACGATATCGAAGAGTGGAACCGCCACGCCGAACACCTGTTCATTTGGGATTATGTGACCGATTTCGCGCAGTACCTGATTCCGCTGCCGAACTACCGCATTCTGCAGGATAACGTGAAATTCTTTGTGGATCACTGCACGATCGGGCTGTTCGAGCAGGGAGATTACCAGACAACCACCGGCGATTTTGTGCAGCTGCGCGCCTGGCTTCTGGCAAAACTCCTCTGGAATCCGGACGCCTGCCAAAAAGCGCTGATCGAAGATTTCATCGCCGGATACTACGCGCCCGACCTGGTTCCGATCTACCTCGAGTATTTCGACCTCTTGTGCGACGCGGCCGAAAAGACGGGGGACGAGATCGGCATCTATCTGCCCGACACGCTAAGCTGGCTCGATCTGGACACGTTCAACAAGTGCGCCGGGCTGCTCGACCGCGCCGAGGCTGTCGCGGGCGGGCTTGAAAAGAACGATCCTGCGCGATACGAAAATCTGCTCTATAAAGTGCGGCGCGAGCGGATTTCACTCGACATGGTGCTGCTGCAGAATTACAACACGTATGCCGAAGAGGCGCAGGCCGAAGGGAAAGAGTTTCATGCCCCGCCGCGCGAAGAGATGGCCGCGTTCTACAGCGATTTCCGCGCCCGCTGCAAGGCCGCCGGCCTTGTCTGTATGAAAGAAGGATGCAGTCCCGAACAGTTCGGGGAGTACATGACCGAAGTCATCAAGGAAATCGTTCCGGAGGAAAGCGCCGCGGAAGAGGCAAACGCGCAGTAGCGCAAGGCAAATATCCCCGGTCAGCCGCGGTCAGGAAACGCCTTCAATCAGGCTTTCAAAACCGGTTCCGCGGCGATCTCTAAAAACAGGAGCGGCTCAAACTGTCTTTGGCGGTTTGAGCCGCTCGTGTACGTTAAAGACGATCCGACGCGTTCAGCGGAGACTATTCCGTTGAATCGGCTCATCTGACGGCATTACATTGTCGGAAAACGCCTTAAGTATGATACTATAACGGGAACACTTAAGCAGAAGTTAACAAGGATTAACAGCAATAGAACCAGCCGGGCAAGCGGCGATTTTTCCTGTTTTCGATTCATGATCAACAGGGCAACCGCGGAAGCCAATCCGATAAGACCGGCGCCGAGAAAAAGAGACCAGGAAAGAGCCGCGAAACAAAACGTCCACCAGTTAATCAGGCCTTCCGCCATAAAAACAGCGATGGCGCTGCACAGGAATCCGAGACCGACAACAAGCGGAGAAAGAACCGCAACCATCATCAGAAACCGATTCAGACGGTTTCGGTCGGCTTCGGCGTCTCCCTTCTGATTTTCAACATCAAGGTTTGCATTTTCGCTCTTTCGCGCGTTTTTTCTCCGGCTTCTCAAATACCCCGTCAGGCCGGTCAGGCCGCAAACGAGAGAAATGATAGAGATGATGTATATTTGGGACCGTACCCCAAGGTGAGTGCCGTGAGCCGAAAGCAATCCCCCGAAACCCAGGAACAGAAGAAACAAGAAAAGGAGTACGATTATCATCAAAATGAAATCAGCAAATTTCTGTATCATCATTTCAGACCTCGAAATACCCGGATAAAATACCTTCAAATCGATTTACCCTGCTGCATCACGTCTATCCACGAAAACAGGAGACAATCATTAAGACGGGAAGACTCAAGATGGGAAGACTCAAACAGAAGTTAATAAGCAGCAATAACAGCAAGCCGCACCAAACAAGAGGGGACTTTTGCTGTTTTCGGTTAATGATTAAAAAGGCAACTGCGGAAGCCAATCCGACAAGTCCGGCACCGAAAAAAAGCAACATTGAAAGAAATGCGAAACCATTCATCCACCAGCCGGTCAGAGCTTCCGACATAAAACAGGCGATGATGCTGCCCACTGACCCCAGGAAAGAAACAAACGGACAAAGAATCGCGACGATCACCAGAAACAGATTCAGGCGTCTCCGCTCGGCCGCGGCGTCCGTCTCTTGATATTCTATATCTCGGTTTATCTTTTTGGCCCTTCGCGCTTTTCTTACCTCGCTGATAATAAGTTCGGCTAAACCGATCAGGCCGCAGTTGAGAGAGACGGTTGAAATGACATAGACATAAAATCGCAGGTCTTTCGCAAAATGGGCATGGGCGTCGTAAGCCAAAAAGAATCCCCCGAAACCCAGGAACACAAGGCACAAAAAAAAGAGTCCGGCAATAAACAAGACGAACTCAAAAAACTTCTTCACAGACATCGGTGACCTCTGACCTTTCTCGAAAAATCAATACAGAAACAGGATCGAACACCCGCCGGTCAGCATGATCGGCGGCGTTTCATTCGTTTGAAGAAACTTTAAGGTTATTCAAGCTCTTTTACCAGCGGCGCCGAAACGCGGCCGAGAATGCCGTTAAGCCACGCCAGCGCCAGCCCGTAGTTGGTGACCGGTACCCCCGCCGCCGTACAGCGGGCGATACGCCGGAGCATCTCGCGGCGGTTCCAGACACACGCGCCGCAGTGGATGACCAGATCCCAGCGGGCAAGTTCCGTGTCGGTTTCGGGGAACCGATGTCCCTGGACGTGTCCGATTTCGATACCGTCTCCCAGTTTCTGCCGCAGAAGGCGGGGAATCTTTTCGGTGCCGATATCCTCGGCAATCGGACGGTGCGAACACGCTTCGGCAATGAGGATCCGCGCATCGGCGGGAAGGGACGCCAGTTTTTTCGCCCCTTCGATCATCACGGAAAGATCCCCTTTCCGGCGCGCAAAGAGGACCGAAAAGGAGGTGAGCGGTATTTCCTGCGGGACAATCGCGTCGACCTGGCGAAACACCTGCGAATCGGTAATCACCAGCGCGGGAGGAACCGTGAACTGCTTCAGAACGCCGGCCAGCTGTTCCGGCTGCGTCACCAACGCGGTGCAGCCCGCGTCGAGAATGTCGCGGAGCGTCTGCACCTGCGGCATAATCAGACGCCCTTTCGGCGCTTCTTTGTCGATCGGCACGACGAGAACCGCCGTCTCGCCTTTCCTGAGAAGATCCGAAACAATCGGGCGCGGCTTGATATACTCATCCGGCAGAAGTTCGACAATCTTGTCGCGCAAAGCGCCGGTTCCCTCGGCGGAACGCCCCTGCGGATCGGCGCCGGCGGGGGACGCCATCACGGTGTAGGAAATTTTCCGCTCGGCAAGGAGCTGAATAAGACTTTCCGGCGGGGAAGAAAGATCCGACTTGTTCAGGACGGCCAGAACAGGAACCCGGCGCGCGGCAAACTCGGTATAGAGGCTCTCCTCGAACGCGTCCCAAACCTTTTCGCCCGCCGGCGCGCGGGAAAGGTCAAGCACCAGCAGCGCAATATCGGTCCGGTCAAAAACCTGGCGCGTTCTGGCCGCGCGCAGCTCCCCCAGCGCGCCGGCATCATCGATTCCCGCCGTGTCGATGAAGAGCACCGGACCGATCGGCAGAAGTTCCATCGGTTTTTCGACCGGGTCGGTTGTCGTCCCCGCGACATCGGAAACAATCGAAACGCTCTGGCGTGTGATCGCGTTTAAGAGCGTCGATTTTCCGGCGTTGCGGCGGCCGAAGATACCGATATGCAGGCGCAGTCCCTTGGGAGCGGTTTCGTTCATGTGTCTCGTTTACGGCTGTACTTCAAGGATCGCCGGTTCAGCCGGCTTACCGCCGACGGTTCATTGGCCGGTCACCGCCTGCCGGCTGAGGAGTTTCAGCTGTGTTTCGATCGTTTTAAGCTCGTCCAGCACCTCGTCGAGTTTGCGCTGGGTCTCTTCGTTCGACTTGGCAAGGGCGCTGACCGCGTCGAGAATCTGCTGATTCTTGTTTTCCGAGGTGTACCACGCTCCGTCGACCGCGGTCGGGTCGGCGGCGGTATTGCCGAAAGTCTCGCCGAACATGCCGCCGCCGAAGGGGGCGGCGGCAGGATCCGCGTAGAGATTCTGGTCAGCGGCTCCGGAACCCGCCGCGGGGGCAGGATTCGCGTCGCCCGGCCGGGAGAGCGCGTTCCCTTCGCCGGCCGGCGGCATCCCGGAATCGGAGGGGGCCCCGCCAAGCCGGGACTCGATCTCCTTTAACCGGCCGGTCAGTTCCTCTTTCTGTTCGCGGAGCGAGGAGCTGAGACCTTCGTCATCGGCGCCGAGTGTGTCGAGTACGCGGTTCAGGTATTTCATCTGCGATGTCAGCTCGAAATGCAGCTGGCGCAGGGTGACCGCGTCCATTCCGTCGAAGGGGGAAAAGGGAACGTTCTGCGGGGAGACGCCCGGAGCCGGTGATGCCGGCGGAGCGGAAAACGGATTCGGGGCCGGCATGCCGCTGTCCGGGGCGGGGAACGGTTCGGCGGAACGGCGCTGCTGTTCAATCAGACGCAGTTCATCGCTGATTTGGCGCAATTTTGTCTGATAATCGGGATCGGCAGGATCGAGCAGGGTGAGCTGTTCGATCAGGGCGTTTTCCTGTTCTTCGGCGGAAAGGATACGGTTCGGATCGGCCGCGGCCGAATCCAGACCGTTCGGTTCCTCGGCCGCGGCGGCAAACACCGCCGAAAGAAAGAGGCAAAGAAACGAAGCGGTTAATAATCTCATGGTGATCTCCGGTCCTTTCTGAAAGTCTTCTTGTCGGGGACCCGCGGCCGGGCGCCGGCCGCGGCGGGATCTGGTCCGCGGTCTTATTCTACCCTCATTCCGCGCGTACAGGAAGCTGTTTCCGCGCGGGGCGGTTCCTTTCCCCTTTGCCCGCACCGGTCCGGCGCGCCTTGAAACAGGGGAGATTCTGTAGTATTATAACTATACCGTACATTTTCTCGCGGTATCGGGGAATGGGGAATAGGACGTTCGGAAAGAAAGAGTTTTCCTGATGAAATTTACGAACAGCCGGGAGATTTTCGCCAAAACCGCCCGCCTTATCCCCGGCGGGGTCAATTCTCCGGCGCGCGCCTTCGGAGCCGTCGGCGGAAATCCGCTCGTGATGACGCGCGGAAACGGCTCGTCGATCTACGATGCCGACGGGAACCGGTTTATTGACTATGTCCTTTCCTGGGGACCCCTTATCGCCGGGCACGCTCATCCGTCGGTCATCGAGGCGGTGCAAAAAGCCGTTTCGGACGGATTGGGGTTCGGCGCCCCGACCCGCGGCGAGACCGAAATCGCCGAACTGATCATCGCGACGACCCCCTCGATTGAAATGGTGCGTCTGGTCAGTTCCGGAACCGAAGCCACATCGAGCGCGATCCGGCTGGCGCGGGGGTATACGGGGCGCGATAAAATCGTCAAGTTCCGCGGATGTTATCACGGGCATGTCGATCCCCTCCTGGTCGCGGCCGGAAGCGCCGCCGCCACGTTCGGCGTACCCAATTCGCCCGGCGTTACCGCCGGGTGCGCCGCCGACACGCTCGTTCTGGAATATAACGACACCAGCGGGGTTCAGGAGGCGTTTTCGGCGTTCGGCGGCGAAATCGCCGGCGTCATCGTCGAGCCGGTCGCGGGAAACATGGGATGCATTCCCGGAAAACCGGAATTTCTCCAAACTTTGCGCGAAGCCTGTACCCGGGCGGGGTCGGTTCTGATCTTCGACGAGGTGATGAGCGGGTACCGCGTCGCGCTGGGAAGCGCGCAGTCCCGTTACGGGATCACCCCCGATTTGACGACGCTCGGCAAAGTGATCGGCGGAGGGCTTCCGGTCGCCGCGTACGGAGGGAAACGCGAGATCATGAACGCGGTCATCCCGGTCGGGAAGGTCTTTCAGGCGGGGACCCTCAGCGGGAATCCGGTCGCGGTCGCCGCGGGGCTGGCCACGCTGAAACTCGTCTCCGAAACCGAAAACTTCTACGGCGGCCTGGAAACGAAAACCGCGCGTCTTGCCGAGGGACTCGAGTCGGCCGCCCGCGAAGCGGGGCTGACCGCAACCGCGCAGAAATGCGGCGGAATGTTCACCCTCTTTTTCAACGACCCGGCGGACCGCGAAATCACCGACTGGCAAAGCGCTTCCCGCTGCAGCGAAAAAACGTTCGCCCGCTACTTCTGGGGAATGATCGAACAGGGAATCTATCTGCCCTGCAGTCAGTTCGAGGCGAACTTTACCTCTCTGGCGCATACCGATCAGGATATCGAACAGACCATTGCCGCGGCGAAAGAGGTTTTCAGCCGGTTTTGAACGCTCTTCTGACTTCCGTCCCGATCTCCGCGCCCGGAAAGCTCCCTCTGGGGATCTCCCGGGCGTTTTCTTTTGGCGTGCTCCTTTCCGGCCTAACCGCTATAACGAGGCGGTTTTCTTCGAACACCGATTATTCGTCTTGATTTTTTCGCGGAAAAAGAGTATTGAAACTTCGTATTGTAGGCAAAACGCCTAAATTCCCTATTTCATTCCCGTCGCCAAAGCGTGCGGCAGCGGGAAGAAAAGGGTTCAAATCATCTTGACAAGATCCGGCCGTCCCGCACGGCCGGAACCGCCGTCGCTGAGGTTTCCTATGAGTAAAAAATCGGCATCACGAAATATTCCGGCCATCCTCGGAATGGGGCTCATCCTTGCAGGGATCATCTGGACCTGCGTCAAAGCCTCGAAACCGGGAGAACTGAACGCGGCTCCCGGCCCGATCCGTACGGCACAGCGGGTTGGCGTGAAAAAAGCCGCGGCCCCCCAGCCGGCTCCGGTCCAGGAGGAAGAGGCGGTGCTGCCGGAACTCGATATCGATCAGGATCCGCTCCTGATGGTTCAGGCGGAACCGGCCCCGCTCGACGATAGCGCCTCTTTCCCGGCGGAACAGCCGTTTATCGAGCCGGAAGAGCCTGCGCTCGGCGATGAGCCTCCGGTCTTCGAAACCGCGCCGAAAGCCCCCTCTACTTCGATCGGGTTTCCGGCGCAAAACGGTCCGGACACCATCCCTGTTCTCGCTCCGTCGCCCCATCCCGGCAGTGTCGAAACCGAAGGGGCGCAGAGCGCGCAGCTGGCAATCGTGAAAGAGATACCGAACGAGGTTTCGTTCGGAGCCGAAACGCTCTACCGGATCCACATCAAAAATACGGGCGGCGCCGTCGCGCACGGTGTCACTCTCCGCGACGCGGTTCCCGAAGGGGCGCGTCTTCTCGAATGCCAGCCCCCCGCAGCACCGTCGGTGTCGGGGGAAATCGTCTGGCCGGTCTTCGACATGAAACCGAACGAGGAGCGGGTCTTTGAATGCCGGTTTGTCCCCGAAGTGGAAGGGACCATCGGAAGTACCGCAACGGTCACCTTTGCCGCCGAAGTCTCGGGAAAAACCAGCTGCACACGGCCGCAGCTTCACCTTGCCGCACGGGGGCCGGCGCACGCGAAGATCGGCGATACGGTCAAGTTTGATATCGAAATCACCAATGTCGGAACCGGTGTCGCGAAAGGGGTGACCCTTCTGGAGAATGTTCCCGAAGGGCTCAGCCATCCGAGCGGCCGGATGCTGAACAACGTGATCGGCGACATCAAGCCGGGCGAAAAGAAGGAACTGGCGCTTTCGCTCAAAGCGGTCGGTCCCGGCACCATCACCAACGTGCTGAGCGTCTCCACCGAAACGGGCCTGTACGAAGAAGCCTCGACCGACGTTACCGTCGACGCGCCGGAACTCTCGCTCGAAATCTCCGGCGCGAAACAGCGTTATCTGCAGCGGGAAGCTGTCTATCGGCTGAAAGTCTGGAACCCGGGTTCCGCCCCGGCGAAAGGGGTGAAGCTGACGGTGAAGCTTCCGGAACAGCTTCAGTTCGTCCGCACCAATAACGAAGGGCTCTATCAAGAATCGGACCGCACCGTCCACTGGGAACTGGTCGAACTGCCCGAAAAGACCGCCCCGGGCGAAATCGAGCTGGTACTCAACCCCGTCTCGATCGGCACCGGCAGGCTCGTTTTCAGCGGCGAGGACAACATGCAGCTCTCGGCGTCGACCGAGCAGGAGGTTACCGTCGACGGGATGACCGCGCTCAACTATCAGATTCAGCCCTTAACCAGTACCGTGGAACAGGGGGGAGACGCCCAGTTTGAGATCGTCCTTTCGAACAAGGGAACCAAAGAAGCGGCCGGAGTCGAAATGACGGTCACCCTTCCGGCGGGAATGGAGGCGGTCAGCATGGAAGGGCCGACGCGCTACACAGTTCAGGGCAGCACGCTTGTCTTCGCCCCGATCTCGAAGATCGGCCCGCAGGAAGAAACCGTCTACAAGCTGAAATTCAGGTGCAACACACAGGGGGATCAGCGTCTGAGCGTTCAGGTCGGCGCCGAAGGGATTCCGCCGCTGACCAAGGAGGAATCGGTCCGCGTCTACTGAGATTTCGCGGCTTTCTCGATCACTTCCCGGTAATGGGGGTTATCGGACTGGCCCGTTGCCTCAAAAATGAACCGGCTCGGCAGTGAGGGGCGCATCTTGCCCCACTTCATCCGGCCGAGCGCCATCGAAAGAACAAGGCGCTTTTGCGCGCGGGTCATCCCGACGTAGCAAAGGCGCCTTTCTTCGGCAATGGAAGACTCGTCCATGTCGGCCACCGAGCGTTTGTGCGGCAGGATTCCTTCCTCCATTCCGACCATATAGACTTCGGGAAACTCGAGTCCTTTGGCGGCGTGGTAGGTCAGGAGCATGACGCTGCTGCTTGCGAGCTGCTTCTCCTTTTCGGAATCGAATTCCGGCTCGCCGAGCGAGGTCTCGATCAGAAACTCGACGAGCGTCCCTTTCGGGCGTTCTTTCAGAAACGCGCCGGCGGCGCTGATCACATCGCCGACCCCGTTCCAGCGGGTTTTCTGCTCTTCCGGATCGGGATAGAGGTGCTCGATCACGCGGCGGTACCCCGTCTTTTCGATGAAGTCGGTCAGGTTCTCGACCGTAAACGAAGCCCGCAGCCGCTGCGACGCGCCCTGAATGAACGACCGGAACCCCTCGACGGCCTTTTCGGTACGCGGATCGGCGTCGATGGCAGAAATGTTTTTCATCGCTTCCCAGACCGGCTTTTTTGCGGCAACCGCCGAAGCGGTCAGCTTTCGGATCGTCGTCGCGCCGATGCCGCGGGCGGGCGTGTTAATAATGCGCAGGAGGGAGATGTCGTCCTGCGGGCGGCAGAGCACCTTGAGATACGCCATGATGTCTTTGACCTCTTTCCGGTCGAAGAACGACTGGCTCCCGACAATGGTATACGGGATCTTCGCGCGGCGGAACTCCATTTCGAAGGCGCGCGCCTGCTCGTTGGTCCGGAAGAGGACGGCGAAATCGCTCGGTTTGTGATGGGCGTTTTTGATCCGCTTTTCGATATGCGCCACCACGCGCTGAGCCTCCTCTTCGCTCGTCTTGAACTGCTGAAAGATCGGGGGAACCCCTTCGCTCATGGCGCGGAGCTGTTTCGGATGACGTTCCTTGTTAAAGGCGATCACGCGGTTCGCCCAGTCGAGGATCTGTTTCGTCGAACGGTAGTTCGTTTCGAGCCGGATCACTTTCGCGTCGGGCCAGTCCTTTTTGAAGTTGAGGATGTGCGTGACCTCGGCGCCGCGCCACCCGTAGATCGACTGGTCGTCGTCGCCGACCACGCAGAGGTTACGGTGCGGAAGCGCCAGAGCCTTGATGATCCGGTACTGGCTCAGGTTGGTGTCCTGATACTCATCGACCAGGAGGTGGTCGAAAAGCTTCGCCTCGGCTTTTAACACATCGGGAAACTGGCTGAACAGATCTTCGGTCAGAAGGAGAATATCGTCGAAGTCGATTGCGCCGAGGGTTTTCAGGAGCGCCTGATAGCGGCGGTAGGCGACCGCCATGATGTAGTCGTTCGGGTCGTATCCGAGATGATCGAGCGCCTCGTCGGCACGCACGCCCGCCGACTTCCACTGGCCGACCCGCCGCAAAAAATCGGACGGCTTAACCCCGCCTTTGGCGCCCTTGATATCGCGAAGAACCTGGCGCGCCGCCGCTTCCTGATCACCGGTGTTATAAATCGAAAAGAGATTCGGAAAACCGAGAAGGCTGATCCGGCGGCGGAGAATCCGCACGCAGTAGGAGTGAAAAGTCGAGATGACCGGTTTCGCCTCGGAGCGGCCGCCGAGCTTTTTGCTGATCCGCTCTTTCATTTCCCGCGCGGCCTTGTTGGTGAACGTGACCGCCAGGATCCTTTCCGGCTCGATTCCGGTCTCGATCAGTCTGGCGACACGGTAGGTCACAACACGGGTCTTCCCCGTCCCCGCCCCCGCCAGAACCAGGAGAGGCCCCGAGAGGGTATCGACCACTTTCTGTTGCTGCGCGTTAAGCTGTATCTGACGACCCATTCCCGGGCGAACTCCTTTTCTTTTTTACCGTCCCTTTATATCACACGCCGAACCGCTTTCAAGGGGGAATCGGCCGGACGGCAAAAGAAAAGAGGGTCTACCGGGAGAGTTCCGCCGCCAGATAACATCGAAAAATCGGCAGCGAGCCGGCTCTTCCCCGATCGCAGAGAAGAGGAACCGCGGTTTCAGCGGCGGGAACCTTTGACGCGTAGATTTGAGGCGTATTCGGAGGGAGCGCGGGTTCCGAAGAGGGGGGGAAGGAGGGAGAAGCCGCCGCGGGTACAGGCCGTACGGGGGAGGCCGGCCGCGCGGGATTGAGTTCCGCCGCCGGTTCGGCCGCCGCGGTTTCGGGGACTTCCGTTTCGGGAACCGCCGCCGGTTCGGTTTGAACGGAGTGCAGCGCCGGTTCCGGCGGAGGGACAGTTTCCGGCGCGGGAAAATCGTCAAGATTCAGTTCGTCTTCCCCCTCGGCGTAGAAAGGGTACTCGACCCTCATGGGGGAATGGCGGCGCGCCGGCCGGCCGGAAGAGGGATTATCCGTTCCGGCTTGCCGAACCGGAGCGGTCATGACGACAGGGCGGATCGGCTCGAGGTTGGCCGAAAATCCGGTGCTGCCCGGGAATCTTTCCGTCTGCTTGGCGAGAATGAACTGCGACAGGGGACGCGGGGCGACCCCTCCGGAATCGGCCCGCATCTCAGCGGCGTCCCCGGAAAGGTGCTCGCGCACGATCGGCGGCATTCCGTTCTGATTCTCTTCCGGCATTTCGCTGTCTGTCTTTTCGCGCGGCGGCGCGCGGTGCTCTTTCGAACCGGCTGACCCGCTTTTCGGAAAAATCCCTCCCGCCCCGAAGTATCGGCACTCTTTCGGGAAGACGTTAAAAATTAACCGGTTATTCCGATCGGGCCAATTAGCGAAAAGAGGGAAAAAGCCGTCCCGGACCGGCAGGGCGGCATGGATCTCCGGCAAAAGAGGCGCCGGTTCGGGGGATAGAAATGTTTCCGCGGATATGGTAGAATTGCCCTGACCGGAGTTTCCCCCCATCTGTCTCAGAAAGGAATACGACTATGCTTAAAGGGATTTCACCTCTCCTCTCCCCCGATCTTCTGGCGGAACTCTGCCGGATGGGGCATGGCGACGAAATCGTTCTTTCCGACGCGCATTTTCCCGCGCACACCCTCAATAAACGGGTGATCCGTGCCGACGGTCTGAATGTTCCCCAGCTGCTGGACGCGATTCTGCCCCTCTTCGAACTCGACGCCTATGTCGAGTCGCCGGTCATCATGATGCAGCCGGTTCCGGGGGACACCTTCGACCCGAACGTCGAGGTCCGTTACCGCGAAGTGATCGACCGCCACGCGCCGAAAACCCCGAAAATCGCCCGGATCGAACGGTTCGCATTCTACGAGCGCGCCAAAGAGGCTTACTGCGTTCTCCTGACAGGCGAAACGGCAATCTACGGCAACATCATTCTGAAAAAAGGCGTGACACCGTTAAAGTAGTTTGCCATGCGCAAATACCTCGTTCTGGGGGCGGGAATCAGCGGATTGGCGGCGGCGCTCCGCCTTCGGGAGCTCGACCCGAACTCTTCGGTCTCGGTCTGGGAAAAGTCGGACCGGGTCGGAGGGGTTCTGCATACCGTCGAGCGGAACGGCTTTCAGTTTGAGCAGAGTACCGACAACTTCATCACCTTTGTCCCCTGGGGTCTGAACCTTTGCGCCAAACTCGGGCTGACCGACCGGCTTGTCCGGACCAATAACCGCGACCGGCGCACCTACGTTGCGCGCTGCGGGAAACTTTATCCCCTTCCCGACGGTTTTATGATGCTCGCCCCGACACGCCTCTGGCCGATGGTCACGACCCCCCTCTTAAGCCCGCTGGGGAAACTGCGCGCCGGAATGGAACTCTTTCTGCCCCGTCTGAAAGATGACCGGGACGAGTCGATCGCCCAGTTCGCGCGCCGCCGGCTCGGCCGGGAAGTCTTCGATCGGATCGTCGAACCCCTTTTAAGCGGCATCTACGCCGGCGACGCCGAAAAGATCAGCCTTCTGGCGACCCTCCCCCGGTTCTGCGAGATGGAAAAGAAAGACCGTTCCCTGATTCTGGCGATGACCAAAACGCAAAAAGCGGCGCGGCGCGCCAAACGGGAAGAGGAATCAGGCGCGCGGTACAGCATGTTTGTCACCCTGAAAGACGGTCTCTCGGCCCTGGCCGAAAAGTGCGCCGAAGCCCTTCCGGCCGGCACGCTGGCTTTCGGGCGGGAAGCCGTCCGCGCCGAACGCCTCGCCGGCGGGGGGGGAGGCCCCCAATGGCGTGTGACAGGCGCCGCGGGCGAAACCGAAACCGCCGACGCGCTCATCTGCGCGCTCCCGTCGTCGGAAGCGGGCCGGCTCTTTGCCGGTTCGGTTCCCGAAGCGGCGGAATTCTATGACTCGATCCCGCAGACCGGCTGCGCGGTCGTCTCGCTCGCTTTCCGCGACGGGCAGATCGGCCGGACATTCAAGGGGATGGGGTTCGTCGTGCCGACGAAAGAAAAAGGCTCGATCATCGCCGGAAGTTTCAGCAGCCACAAATACCCCCACCGCGCCCCGGCGGGCTACACGCTTTTGCGCATCTTCGTCGGCGGAGCGCGGGCGCCGCACCTGACCGAACTGACCGAAGATGAACTCCTCGAGCAGGTTTTGCGCGAAACGGCGCCCCTCTTGGGAACCAAAGGCGATCCGGCCGACGCCGAAATCTCGAAATGGCCCCGCGGAATGCCGCAGTACCACATGGGGCACCTCGGCCGGCTTGCGCGGCTCGGCGCCGCGCTCGAAAAGGAGCCGGCCCTCGCCCTCTGCGGCAACGCGTTTACCGGGGTGGGGCTGCCGAACTGCATTCATACCGGCGAACTCGCCGCCGAAAAGGTAACACGATGCTTCGAATCGGAGTGATCAGCGACACCCACGGCGAAGAGCGTCTCATTCGCCAGGCGGTGGAAATCTTCAAGGAAATGGGTACAGCGCGCATTCTGCACTGCGGCGACCTGTGCGTGCCGGCGCATGTGGAGCTCTTCCGCGAGATTCCGACTGAGTTCGTTTACGGCAACTGCGACTCGTGCGTGCGCCTTTCGATTGAGCGCGCCGTCGAACAGTTTGGGGGAACGCTGCACGGTGATTTCGGCTCGCTGCGCCTGGCGGGAAAGAACATCGCGTTTCTGCACGGCCAGGACCGCACCCGCCTGCTTCAGGAACTCGAAAGCGGCCGGTGGGACCTGATCTGCTGCGGTCACACACACCGTTACGAATTTTCGATGCACGGCGAGACGATTCTGCTCAACCCCGGCGCGCTGCAGCGGCGGAGCGAAACGCCGGGCGTTGTCTGTGTCGATCTGCCGAAGATCGACGCCTCGCGCATTCTCCTTCAATAGCAAAGGACGATAACCGACAAAGGATTCAGCGAATGGAGAGGCTTCCGCACTTCTTTCATGTGGTTCTTTACAATCCGGAAATCCCGGAGAATACCGGCGCGATCGGCCGCACCTGTGTCGGGGTCGGCGCGAAACTGTGGCTTGTCCGCCCGCTCGGCTTTCAGATCGACCAGCGCCGTCTCAAACGTGCGGGGCTCGACTACTGGCCGAACCTCGACTGGGAAATCGTCAACGATTGGGACCATCTCCTCGACCGGATCGCCGAAGAAAACCAGATTCCCCCGACCGAAGAGCGCGGATTTACCCGCCCCCTGCCGGGCCGGTTCTGGTTCATGACCAAAAGGGGCGCCGCCGACTATACCCAGACGCGCCTGTGCCGGGGAGACGTCTTCGTTTTCGGCGCCGAGTCGACCGGCCTTCCGAGCGCGATCACCGGCACCCACGCCGAAAGATGCTTAAAAATTCCGATCCAGCCGGGGATCCGCTGCCTGAACCTCTCGGTCTCGGTCGGTGTCACACTGTTTGAAGCCAGACGGCAAGTTTACGAGGCGTAAGCGATGTCGACATTTCCTCCCTATTTCCTCTTTTCGTTCCGGTTCGAGGCCAAGAAAGTCCCGGCGGGCAAGATCAGGCTGAAACCGGAGTTTTTAGGAAAGAACTACGAGTTTCCCGCCCTCTGGCGCTTTACGCCCCCCAAACCGCCGGCAGGCTCGAAACTGTCGGGCGCCGCGCCGGCGCCCCCCGCCGAAACGGCTCAGCCCGATTTCCATTTCCGGATGGGGTGGCGCGAAGACGGCCTTTTTCTGACGATCCTCCTTGCCGGCAAGAAACAGCCGGTTCAGGTCAACCCGCAAAAACTCGAAACGAGCGATTCCTTTTCGTTCATGCTCGACACGCGCGACGTGCGGATCATTCACCGCGCCACCAAATTCTGCCACCGGCTCCTCTTCACTCCCGCCGACACGCAGAAAGCGAATCGGGAAGAAAAACCTTCCCTCGTCTGGCTTCCGATCCATCGGGCCAAGGCGCACCCGAACCCGGTCGACACCGGCCGGTTCGAAACCGCCTACGCCGCCAAACCGGACGGCTGGTCCCTTTCGGTCTTCATTCCGGGGGACACGCTGACCGGCTACGATCCGGCCGAACACGACCGGATCGGAATGAGCTTTATCCTCTTCGACAACGAATTCGGGTGGATCTCGCAGCAGCTGCCCGACTATTTCCCCGTTACCGAAGACCCGAGTCTCTGGTGCGCCGTCGATTTAACCGAAAAATAACGCCGTCCGGCCCAAAATCGAAAAAAGAGGGAGAAGCGAAGATATTGAAGAAAAACCCTGTTAAGGTACAATAAGAGCGTGTAATTTTACCTTCCGGCACGGTCCCCTCTCCAGTAAGAGCGGCGGGGCCGGCCAACCGAAGAATCGTTTTATCCAGCTGAAAGGAGCGATGACGTGTCCGAGAGACTTGAAAAGATCAACGCGATGTTCTACCCGAAATCCGTAGCCGTAATCGGCGCTTCGGCCCGTGCCGGCAGTGTCGGGAACGATGTGGTGAAAAACCTGGTCGCCGCCTATTCCGGGACGATCTACCCGATCAACCCCAAGGGGGGCGAAATTGAAGGCCGCCAGGCGTACGCCAACCTGACCGACGTTCCGACCGATGTCGATCTGGTCGTCGTCTGCATTCCCGCCAAGGCGGTGATCAGCGTTGTCGACCAATGCAAGGCGAAGAACGTCAAAGGGATCGTCGTCATCTCGGCCGGGTTCAAAGAAACCGGCAAAGAGGGTGCCGCGATGGAAAAAGAACTCGCCGCCGCCGTTCAGGATGCCGGCATTCCGCTCATCGGTCCCAACTGTCTGGGAATCATCAACCCCGAAGAGGGCGTGGCGATGAACGCCAGTTTCGCGAGCAAACTCGGCCTTTCCGGCTCGCTCGCCTTCATTTCGCAGTCGGGCGCGCTCTGCACCTCGGTTCTCGATTTCGCCGTGGCCCGCAAGATCGGCTTCAGCAAATTCGTCAGTTTCGGAAACAAAGCCGACGTCAAAGAGGTTGACCTTCTCGAATACCTCGCCGACGACCCGAAAACCAGCGTGATCGCCCTTTACCTCGAAGATATCGGCGACGGCGCGAAGTTCACCGAAATCGCCCGCAAGATCGTCTTCGAAAAGAAAAAGCCGATCCTCTGCCTCAAATCGGGGCGGAGCGCCGAAGGCGCCAAAGCGGTCAGCAGCCACACCGGTTCGCTTGCCGGTTCGGACCGCGTCTACGACGCGCTCCTTCTGCAGGCGGGCGTCCAGCGGGTCGACTCGATCGAAGAGCTCTTCGACCGCGCTTCCCTCTACACCACCCAGCCGCTGCCGAAAGGGAACCGTCTGGCGATCATCACCAACGCCGGAGGCCCCGGCATCATGGCGACCGACGCCGCGGTCAAAGCCGGCCTGAAACTTGCCGAAATCTCGCAGGAGACGAAAGACAAGCTCCTCGCCCTGAAAATCGAAGGGACCGACAAGCCCCTCATTCCGGCAGCCGCTTCGCTCCGGAACCCGGTCGACGTGCTCGGCGACGCGAAAGCCGACCGTTACGAAGGCACGGTTAAGGTCGTCATGGAAGATCCGGGCGTCGATATGGGGATCGTCATCCTGACCCCGCAGTCGATGTCCGAACCGACCCTCGTCGGCGAAAACATTCCCGCCGCGGTCAAAGCGTGCGGCAAACCGGTCATCTGCGCCTTCATGGGCGCCGCCGACGTCGAAGAGGGGATCAACGCCCTTCTGGAACGGGGCGTTCCGAACTACTCGTTCCCCGAAAACGGGATCAACGCCCTTTCGGCGGCAGTCAAATTCGTCGCCACCCAGGCGATGGAAGGGCGCGAGTACTGCGAACTGCCCGGCTGCGACAAAGCGAAAGCCGAAAAGATCATTAACGACTACCTCGGCAGCGAAAAAGAGAAATACCTGACCCAGGCCGACTGCCGCAGTCTGTTCGAATGCTACGGTCTTCCCCTTCTGGCGAGCGGCGTGGCAGCCAGCGCCGACGAGGCCGCCGCGATCGTCGAAAAGATCGGCAAGAAGGTCGTCATGAAGGTCATGTCGGCCGACGTCAAGCACAAGTTCGACGCCGGCGGCGTCATCCTGAACGTCGACGGCGCCGACGCCGCGCGCGAAGCTTACGCCGCGATCTACGCCAATGTCGCCAAAGCGGTTCCGGGCGCGAAGATCGACGGCATCCTGATCGAGCAGATGGCCGAAAAGGGTGTTGAAGTCATCCTCGGCTGCAACCGCGACGACAAATTCGGCCCGCTGATGATGTTCGGTTACGGCGGCACCTACGTCGAACTGTTCAAGGATGTCGCGTTCCGTCTCGCCCCGATGTGGAAGGCGAGCGCCGAGAAGATGATCCGCGAAATCAAAGCGTTCAAAATCATGGACGGGTTCCGCGGCGCGCCGAAAAAAGACGTGGCGGCTTTGGAAGACACCCTTCTGCGCCTTTCGGCGATGGTCTGCAACCATCCCGAAATCGCCGAATGCGACATCAACCCGCTCATCGTCCACGACGAAGGAAAAGGCTGCTCGGTCGCCGACAGCCGCGTGATGCTCAAACGGAAGTAAGTTCCTTTCGGGCATTCAGCGCGAAAAACAGCTAACCCCCGCCCGGAACCGCCGATGGTTTCGGGCGGGGGTTTTGTTCGTCCGCCATTACCCCCTTTTATCGGCCGGCTTATCCCCTTTACCGGCAGAATATCGGCCGCCTTGTTCCATCGCAATATCGCTGGTCAATTCCGCTTTTTTATGATATAATCCAAAAAACGGTCAAGTTTTTTATTTTTGGCTGTTGTTTCGGCATTTTTCTGGAACAGGAGCAGAGTGGAACCGGATCTTTCGAAAAACGGGAAGCCGTCAGGCAAGCCCCGGCATTCCCGGCCCCTTCTATCCGTCGTCTTTGCGGCTGCCGCGGCATTGGGACTTGTCCGTCTCTTTGCCCGGCATAAGAGTGACCCCCCCGCTGAAACGGCTTCAATGGATTCGGAACAGTTGTAAGAGCAAGAGCCTGAAAAGATGAGTGAGACAAAAACAACGGAAGTGAGTTCGCCCCAGGATAAGGATGTTGTCGGCGAGATTAAAGCCCTCTACCAAGAGGCTGCCGCTCTCTCAAAATACCGCTTTGTCCCCTTTTACAGCAACAGGACGGAAAAGCGGCGTTTTGTGCTGCTTAACAATCTTTATGAAAAACTGGAACATCTTCCGAATGACCGGAAAAGCGAGATCACGGAAATCGCAAAGCAGGTCGATCATTATCTGTACGATTGCTACTGGAAAGGACGGGGCACCCCTGTCGACGAAGAGAAAGCCCGGGCTGTATGGAAGAAGCGGACCAGGATACACGATCTAAAAATGCTTTGCAAGGAAAACGCGATCCTCGTCCCCTTCTGGGGGCTGGTCGGTATCCTGAACATTGCTGCCGGTCTTCACCTGGGCTTTTCCAATCTTATCAAAAGCCCTTTTAAAGCGCAGTTATGCGCGTTCATCGCTGCGGCCGCGGTGCTTTCGCTGCTTTTGAATGTGGTTAAGGGAATCGCCAAAAAAAGGGAACGCCCGTCCTGGGTGAAATCCTACCTCATTTTCATGTTCAGCTTTATCATCGGCTGGATCTGCTCCCTCGTTTTCCAAATGGCGTTTTCCGTTGTTCAGGAAATGATCCCGCCCCATTCCGCCGAACCGCCGGGCATCGAGTCGGCCGAGGGAACGAACAATTCGGCGGAAGAAATTCTGACGGAACAGCCTGCGGAGTAGCCCGATGAAAAGGATTCTCTACTGGTCCCTTTTCTGGGGCAATGTCGTTCTCATCTGCTTTGTCCCTTTGGGAATACCGATCCTCCTCCTGGCCGAAGGGATTCCTTTGGCGGTCGTGATCTGTTTCACGTTTCTGCTGAAGATTGCCGGCGTGAAAAAACCGTGGCGCGTCTGTATCCTCTTTTTGCGCCGTTTCGTGCGGGACGTGAAAGCCGAAATCAGATGGATGAAGCGCACGCACCCGGTCATGACCGGGGCGGCGGCCGCGGTCAGTCTCATCTCGCTGACCGCGATGATTCTCCTGATAATTCTGGCGTTCTTCTGAGCGGACTGAACCGGGGCCGCGCTTTACGGCAGAAGCAACATGAGAGCGCCAATCACTCCGCCCAGAATGAAGCCGAGCACCTGGATCGCGCCGAGGTTCTCGGCGGCGACGGAATTGACCAGTTCGTGAAACTCGCGGGGATCGAATTTTTCGATCTCTTCGGCGATCAGTTCTTTGAAGTTGATCTTTTCGAGCGCGTCGGGAACCCGGGCGCGCACGAACGATTCAATCGAAGGTTTGATCGAAGGAATGAACCGGGTGTTCAGCCATTCCGTCATTTTGGGGGAATCGAAAACGCGGTCGGTCACGCCGATCGCGCTGCTGAAAAGGCCGTCGTAAAGGCGGCGGACAGGCACGGCGAGCTTGTCGATGAACCCTTCTCCCGGCACCGCGGGAATCTTCTCGAGCTGGGCGCTGATCGCGTCGCGGATATACTCGATGATCTGCGCCGCCGCCTCTTTCCGGACCTGTTCGTCGTCGAGCGAGTCGGAAACACAGGCGCAGAGCCGGTCGGTCACCTTCTCGGGGTTGAGCAGTTCGCTGCTGACCGCTTCCCCCGCCTTCTCGCCGATCTTCGCCTGGTTTCGGGGAACGAGCCCCTGCGGCCACACAAAAAGCCAGGGGATCGGCCTATAGGGGCGGAAAAGCATTTCGATGGCGATCCAGTTCGTGAGAAAACCGACCGCGGCGGTGAGCGAAATCGAAAGGACCGCGTGCCAGAAGCCCGAAAGCTTAAACCCGACGGTATAGTAAAGAAAAAGGTCCGCCCCCAGAAAGGCGAGCGCCGCGAAACTGAAGTAGAAGCAGATGACTTCCAGCAGGGCGAAGATGCGGACCGCGCCGCTGTGGCGGCGGTCCCGTGCCATACGAAGACGCTGACGTGAACCGGCAAACATGATTCGGCGCCCCCCGGCGCGTTTGAAAAGGTTTAGTCGAGGAACTTCCCTTCCCGAAGGAGTTCGGGAACGTACTCTTCGGTAACGTAACTGAGCCCGGCGCTGATGAGCGCTTCGACTTCCAGTTTAAAGCCGTTCGAAAGCATGGTGCTGATCTCTTTCTGCCACGCTTTCTTTTTGGCGAACCAGGGATAGGCGGCAATCTGCTTGGCGCGTTTGCGGTCGGCCTCGTTGAGCGAGATTTTGACGCTGTCCGAAAGATGGCACCGCTCGAAATCGCGGCTGCGCACGCCGATGAACTGCGCGTCGGGAATCGCCATCCGCTGCGATTCATACGCAAGGTTGATCGACCCCTGCTTGATGACGCTGTAGATGTAATACCCCCACGGGTCGTTATCCAAAAGGCAGAAAATCGGCAGATGCAGTTCGTTGTGCAGCCGGTTCAGAAGGCGCCGGACCCCGCGCGGAGGCTGGCCGCCGCCGTGGGTCAGAATGCAGTGATGCTTTTTCCAGAATTTGTCTTCGTTAAAGCGCGACCAGACGGTCCCTTTTTCGACATGCAGAACGAACCGCGCCTTGCAGTTCTTGAACTGGATCACGTCGGGTTCGACGATCGAGGGGATTCCGTATCCGCCCGAACCCATGTGGGAGCAGTCGATGTCGTCCCCCTTGTCGCTGATGGTGATCTCGCCGACCATGTCCCCCTTTTTGTCGGCGAACAGGTGAAGCTCTTCCCGAAGCGAATCGAGCAGAACTTCGCAGTCTTCGATGATCGGGTCGCATTCCCCCTGATCGACAAACGTCGGCTCTTTCGTCGGACGGATGTCGTGCTTGAGCATGTAGTACAGACCACGGATGCTGGTGGTCTTTCCCATTTCGATCAGCTTCTTGGCTCCGCCGGCGACAAGGCAGGTCTGCATGAAGCTCTTGGCCTGCGAAAGGTTGAAAAGCTGCCGCTGCGTGGTCTTTTTCCCCATTTCGAGAATCCGTTTCGACGTGTTGAATTTCACGTTCGAAAGGGACCGCATCGGGATATCCAAAAGCGGCTCGCGCCGGCCGGCAGCCTGGCGCTGGATCCGGTCGGCCAGTCCGGTGATCTGATGAACCGTACGCTGGTCTTGTTTGGAAAGAGGCTTTTTCGATTCCGGTTCGACTTGACGTTCAGGCTTCCTTTTTGCCATTCAGGACACTCTTTTCTCTGGATTCAGTTTTCGGCAATACGTGTTTTCGGGAGGGCTTTCTTGAGCTGAGCCAGTTTCGCTTCGTTCCCTTTCGCGGTAATCGTGGTGTCTTTCAAATAGAGGGTTTTAAGCCCCTGCAGTTCGGCAAGGCGCAGATACGCGTCGGCCGAAATGCCGTTGTTCGAACGCAGGTCGAGAACGGTCAGCTTTTTAAGCTTGAGAATCTGGTCGATTCCGGCATCGTCGATCGGAACGGCACGGGCGGCGAACTCGGTCATGTCGGGGTCGTTCTCGGCAATCTTCGCCAGGCCTTCGTTTGTCAGCGGAATCGTGAAGAACGACATTTTCGTGACCCCTTTCAGGGCGCCGAGAAGGTCGGTCAGGCCCGCGGCGTCGACACTCGCCAGTTCGGAAAACTCGGCCGTTTTAAGCCCTTCCTGCCCCTTGAGCGCGGCGATTCCCGCGTTCGAGATGTTCAGGTCGCGCAGCTCGAGCCGTTCCAGCTGGCGCTGGGCGATCCCCTGGAGTGTTTCGTCGTCGAACCCCTTGCAGCGGAAGATGCGCAGCCCCTTGAGCGCGGGCATATTCTGGAACGCGGCAACGGAACCGGCGTTGATATCGTTGCAGTCCTGGAACTCCACGAACTGCAGTTTCGGGGCGTTCACCAGATGTTCCACACCGGCGTTCGAGATCATGAACCGGAAATAGAGCTGTTCGAGATCCGGCAGTTTCGCCAGGTACTTCGCGCCGTTGTCCGAAACATCGGGGCAGCCGCGCACATCGACGATTTTCAGCGTCGGCACCTTGGCGATTTTATTCATTCCCGAGTTGGTGAAGCTGTTGTAGTGCGCGTGCAGCTCGGTCAGCTTCGGCATTTTCTGCAGGATTTCGAGCGAGGCGTTATTGAGTTTCAGGTCGCGGCGGATATCGAGATACGAAAGCTCGGGAAGAGCGGCAAGCATTTCGAGCGTGGCGTCGCCGATGTTGGCATTGTTGATCGTCACGTGGCTGAGCTTTTTGAGGTTGGCCAGCGGAGCGCAGGTTTCGTCGTTAAAGGCGCTCCCTTCAAAGGAGACCGATTCGAGGTCGGCAAGCCGGCCGATCAGCTGCATATTTTCGGCGGTCAGATTCGCCGGGGCGGGAGCGGGTTCTTCCCCTTCGGCAGGCGCGGCCGATTCGTCCTGGCTGGCGGCAGCCGAGGCGGCCATCGTGATTCCGATGATCGCGCCCCCCTTCCCCTTCTTAACCGAGCCTTTCAGCGAACCGATCAGCTCTTCGGCGGCTTTCATATCGGCGGGAGAGGCGAGCGGCTTGGCGGCCTGTTTGGCGGCCGCGGCGGCCTGCGCGCGCTTCGCCCGGGCGGCGGCGGCTTTCTTCTGAGCTTCCTCTTTCTGCTTGACCCGCTGGTCGTAGATGCCGGCAAGCTTTTTCGTCTCTTCCGAAACCTTGACCGGCGCCGCGGCGGCGGCCGTCACGGCGGTGTCGGGACCGGTCGGGTCGGATTTATCGTACTTGTAGACGACCATCGTCCCGTCGGGTTTTACCGCCGAGATTTCGCCACAGCCGGAAAGGAAAAGGGACGCGCCGCCGCAGACCGCGGCAGCCAACACCATTTTGCGGATATTCATTCTGAAAGCTCCGATACGAATGACGGACACGGACAAACCGCCCCAAAATGTAGCGTTTCGGGTTCGGCGCCGGTCAACGGATTTGTGGTTGAGTCCGGGAAGAACAGGCCGGGGCAATATAGCCGGTATATCCGGCGCTGTTTAGCCACCTTCCCTAATGTTTATTATAGCGCAAGAAATAAAAATTGAAAGTCTTATCCCCGTTTGCCGGAGAAAAGAAGGGAAAGGCATGCGGGTTATGAGGGTAAAACGGAGAAGCCCCGCAGACAAAGGGGAAAACCGCGGCCGGGACGGAAGGGAACGCGAAAAATGCGGCGGAAGGGGAATCTTAAAGGAGCGGTGCGATCTTTTCGGCCAGTTCGGCGCAGGTGATGTCCCGGACGAGAAACTTCTTCTGGTGGGAAGTCTCGCCCGAAACGAGCTCGATCTGCGACTTTTTGAGCTTAAGGGCTTTCGCCAGCACCTCAATAAGAACCTTGTTCGCTTTCCCCTTTTCGGGAACCTGCGTGACGAAGACTTTCAGCGCGCCGTTCTGCTCGCCCCGCACCTCGTTCTTCTTTGCACCCGGCCGCGCCGAGACCGGAAGAATCACCCCTTCGCCGTGGCCGCTCAGCCCGATCATCGAAAACACCTTTTTATGATCTGAATCACCCATAACAGGAGCGCCATCAGAACCCCCATCGCCAGCAGGAGTACCGCGACGAGCGGTCCGATCAGAAAATCGTGAACTTCCAAAAGGATCGGGTTCCAGAAAAAGATGAGCGCCAGCGCCGCCAGCGAAAGGAACGGGCCGAACGGAATCGCGCGGCCGGAACGGAAAAAGAGACGCGCAAGACCGAAAAGCACCCCCGCCAGCGGAGCAAGGAAAAAGAGGATCAGTCCCCCCTGCCAGCCGAAAACCGCGCCGAAAAAGCCGATCAGAATCACGTCGCCGAACCCCATCGCCTCGCGTCCGAGAACCGCGCCGCCGATCAGGCGGACCCCCCAAACCAGGAGCATCGACGCCGCCATTCCGGTGAGCGCCGAAAGGAGCGCCGCCGACCCGGCTTCACGCGCCGCATCGGCCGGAGCGCGGCAGAGGAGCCAAATTCCCGCGACCGCCGCCAGCCCGATCAGCGGCAGCCAAAGGGTGAGGGGCGATTGCCGCAGGCGGCGGAAGAAGAGCGCCGCCGCCCGCTTCCATCCGAGTTTCGGATACCAGCGCCGGTCGAGGAGGGCAAACACCCAAAAGAGAACCGCGCATGCCGAAATCAAAAAGCGGGGCTCGTTTTCCCGCAAACCGTAAAACGCCGCAAGAACGCGGGGAAAGACCGCGCCGGTACACGGGTCCACGTCGTAGTCGGGCAGCGCCGCCCCCGGAAAACAGGTCATCAGAAGAACCGCGATCGCGGTGGTGGGAATCATCACCAAATCGGGAATGACGCAATACTCGAAATCGACAATCGAAACGAGAACCGCAACCGTCAACACAAAAACATGAACCCCGAAACGCGCGGTGTCCGACCCCCCGCTGAACATGAGGGGGACCGCACGCTCAACTTCCCAGTAGTGGAGCGCCGGCACGAGCGCCGCAAAGAAGAGAAGGGTAAGAAAGAGACGCGTTTTCGGCCTCGCGCGGCAGCCCAGCAGTCCGGCGGTAAGATGTACCGCCAGCCCGAGGAGCGCGCCGCAAAGGGCGTAGAGCGAATAAAGCGCGGGAAAAGAGAGTGCTGCCATAACTGTCGCCCGAAAACCGGTCAGCCGATCGGCTTATCGTAGACGCGGAACTTCTTGTTGACGATCGCGCCGCCCCGTTCGAGGCTTCCGCGGGAATACTCGTTCGATTCGAGAACCCACGAAAACTCGGCTTCCTGAATTCCCCAGTCCATCACACGCGGCACCAGGGCGTTCACCAGCACCAGCCCGAGCCCGAGCATCTGGTATTCGGGCAGTACGTTGGTGCTCAGAACCCGGATCCGCTTGATCTCCTGCTTGCGCCGTAAGAGCTTCAGAAAACCGAAGGGGAAGAGTTTTCCCTTGATCGCGCGGATACGGGGATTGTAGTCGGGCAGGCAGAACGCCGCGCCGACAATCTTCCCGTCGAGTTCGACGGCGAAAACCAGGTCGGGCACAATGAGGAATTTCAGCCCGAACGCCATATCTTTCAGTTCGCTGTCCGAAAAGGGAACGAACCCCCACGTGTTGGTCAGCGACCGGTTGTAGATTCCCAGAAACGCCTCGACATCGCGGCCGAAATGCCTGATGTCGACGGAACGGACCTTGGCCCCCGTCCGCTCGGCGATATGGTTGCAGACATCAAGATACCTTTCGCGGACTTTCGGGAGCATATCGATCTCCCCCCAGAACGAGAAAAGGTCCTGCACTTTGGCAAAGCCGTAATTTTCGATCAGCCGGGCGTAGTACGGCGGGTTGTAGGTCATCATGAAAAAGGGGGACGAATCGAACCCTTCGATGAGCAGCCCCACCGTGTGGTTCATCGAGGGGTTCATCGGGCCGCGCACCGTTGTGCAGCCGCGCTCTTTGAGCCATGCGGCGGCCGCGTCGAAAAGGGCATCGGCGACGGCCTGGTCGTCGATCGACTCGAAAAAGCCGAAAAAGCCGACCCCGTCATGGTACCGTTCCAAATGTCCGACGTTCAGAATCGCCACGATCCGGCCGACGACCTCTTTGCCGCGGTACGCCAAAAACGCCTGGCAGGAGTTCCGTTCGTAAAAAGGATTCTTCGAAAAGCCGACCAGGCCTTTCTCATCCATGCGGATATTCGGCACCCAGTAGGGATCGTCCTTGTACAGTTTGAACGGGAAATTCAAAAAAGCGCGCCGCTGCCGAAACGACCGGGCTTCCGCCACCTTCACGGGAATGTCTGTCATTGACCGGGATCCTCTTATGAAATGGTATTCGACAAAAAAGGCTGCCACGGACGCTTTGTCCGGGACACGCAGAATTAACCGCCGAAAAGGGCGCGGAGCGTGATTTCGCTCCATGTCTCGAACCGGCGCCCGCCGGCAAGCAGCTCATGAACATCGTAGAAGCCCGACTCGACAAGGTCGGGTTCGTTCGGTGTTACACGGGGGGATTCCAGCTCGAAGCGGTGCACGATCCCCAGATGGACTTTGCCGACATCGTTCCGGTCGTCGTTGATCAGGCCGACGCACGATTCGGTGTACGGCGAGCCGAGGACGACCTCTTCGCGCAGCTCGCGCAGAAGCCCTTCGCGGTAGATGTCGCGCCCGGTTTCGCCGCGGGCGGCGTCGGTCTCGTTGATGTGCCCCCCGACGCCGACGCTCATCAGGTTGTGCAGACGCGATTCCCCCATCCCTTTGCCGCGCACGTAACCGAACACCGAAACATGCCCTTCGGGATCGGTATAGGTAAAAAGCATGTAGGGGATCAGCTGCTTAAACGCGGGATCGTTTTCCATATCGCCGCGCCGGGCGAACCGCAGATGAGCGGGGTTCAGGAGCTCTGTGTAGCGGTCAGGTTCGCCGCAGAACCCCTGAAAGTATCCCAGTCCGTGAAACAGGCCGGCCGGAACGACCAGGATCATTTCCTCATCTTTTGCGCTCATGGGCTCCGTTCATTGCTGCGCCGGCTTTCCGCCGGCATCCCGGCTGCGGAAGACGCTATTGGGCGTCGGCAATTCCGTCGAGGCGGACCTCGAGGTCGGCGACCGACATCACGTTCGGCAGCAGCATCTGCCCCTGTCCGTCAAGAACGATCATCACCGGAGCGTTCTGCAGGCCGAGCTTCACCGCCGTCGGGCTGTTCATCTCGTCGGGAGCGTTCCCCGGCACAAAGACGTTCTTCCACGGCATCGAACCGACCATTTTGAGCATCTCCTGGACGTTTTCGGCATGCTCGTCGAGCGAAATGCCGATCACGTTCACGTCGCCCCGTTCGGCGATCCTCTTCATCAGGCTGAAATCGTCCTGATTATAGTTCCACGACGCCCAGCAGAAAAGAACGGTCGTCTTGCCGGTCGCCAGCGAACCGACCGGAGCGCCGTCGGTCGTCTTCCAGTCGGCGGGAAGAGGATAGGCTTTCCCGACCGAAGTGAGACGCTGTACCGCCGCGGCGGCCTTCTGGCCGATCGCCTCTTTCGGGAAATCCTGCGCAACACTTGTGTAATAATTGACCGCGCCGTCGTTCTCCTGGACATACTCCTGATCGAGCGCCAGCGTCATGAGCGCTTCGGCGGCCGCTTCGGTGCGCGGATACTCGTCGACAAAGGCGAGAAGATTCTCTTTGTACTCGTCGCCGGCGTTCATCTTGTCGCCGTCGCGTGTGTTGCTGTCGGCCAGAATGGCGTAATAACTTCCGCCGATCTGACGCAGGCGCACGAAAGCGGCCAGTTCGCGGTTGTTCCCCTCTTTCTTGAGAATGTCGTACAGCCCCTCAAGCTTCTTCGCGCCGTCGGGATAGTTCCCCGACCGGATCTGGGTCATCAGGAAGTTGGCGCTGGCGCGGATGAAGTTGTCCCGCTCCTGCGGGAGTTTCATCGCGATTTCCATGTAGAGGTTGAAGATTTCGTCGCACTTGGCGGCAACCTGGTCGGGCGGAGTTTGTTCGAGTTCGGTCTCAGCCTGCAGAAGGCGGTCGGCCCACTCGGAATAGTCCCCTTCTTCTTCCGAGATGCCGCTTCCCCCTTCACCCCCCGTGATCGGGAAGAAGACGGAACTGACCGAAACCTGGCCGCTGTCGCTGCCGAACGGCTCGCCCGCCGGAAGCCCGACGACTTTCCAGACGTCGCCGATCTTGACCATGTCGCCGATCGTAATCTGATGGCTGCGCGAACCGCCTTCGGCCGCCTGCATCATCACCACCCCCGAATTGAAGTAGATCGGCAGGTCGGTGTTCAGACCGTTCTTTCCGCGGGGCATTAAACCGGGATGATTCCCGTTGAACGCGCCCCACTCAATATCCCTCGGCAGGTTCAGGCTGGCGGCAAGGGAACTGAAGCCGGAATCGACGGAACCGGCCTGGCGGTTCAGCTCGTCGGCAATCGGACCGGTAATTCCGAGACCGGCGACATCTTCCGGGGTGAGGGCGACCGCCTTGTAACGCGCCAGATCGCCGGTCGCCAGCGCTTTGACCACTTCGGCCGAAACTTCTTCGGGAGAGATCGAAACCCACGTTGTGCCGGACGGCGAACGGCGGCCGATCCGCATACCGGCGTCGCCGAGCCAGCGGCATTCGCCGGTGATCAGATTATCGCGAAAAACCTCGACCCCGTTATGGAAGTAGCGGATTTCCTCAACTTTGTTCTCTTTACTCGCGCCCGACGCCTGACGGCAGATCACCCGAAGGGGAGTCGTTCCGTCGGGACCGTAGAGCCATTTCCCCTTGTATCCCCCTTCATCGAAAGGCGCGACCTTGCACTTCGCGATCTCGTCGGCGGCGGGAGTATCGACCGTGACATCGGGCTGGGAAGGTTTCTGCTTTAAGATCTGTTCCGGGGTCTGGGCATAAAGTCCCGCCGAAAGCAGAAGGATTCCGAGGACCGGAAAATAAGGACGGAATGATGTGAAGAAACGGTTTTTCATATAGATCCCCTACTCTCTTTTTCGATCGTAAGCGCGGCACCGCATCCATGCAGCAGCCGCGGGGGATTATCGCCCATTTCGGCCCCGGCTGTCAAGACGGATTTGCGAACAAGAGGGAAATAGTCAAAATAGAAAAAATAAAAACTGCCGCGCGGCCGAAGAGACCGCGCGGCAGGAAAGGAACTCAAGGGGAAAGAGAGCTAACGGGCCTGGCGGGCCTGTCGGGCGCTCGCCGCAGCAACGCGGCGGGCATTGCGGGAAGCCTGGGCCGGAGTCGGGTTCATCATCCGCGGCGCCGGCGCGCCGATCATGACCTGTTCGTTCAGCATGAAGCTTTCGCCGTTCTGAACCTGCGGCGCCTGGCGGCGGGCGGCCTTCTTCTGGCCAATGGTTTCGACCTTGTCGAATTTGACGTAATCATTCTTTTCCGCGACGGGGCCGCTGGTCAGGCTCGGATTGGCTTTCGAGGCCCGGCGCGGAGCGGTTTCGGCATACTGATACTCGGACGCGGCCGCCTGCTGATTCGAGGAATAGTAACCGTTGGCGGAATAGTAGCCCTGATAGCCGTAGTAGGGGTTTCCGCAGCCGCCGCAGTCGCCGACATAGTTGCCGCACATGTCGCACGGGTCACTGTAGCATTCCTGAACCGGGGGAGCGCACCCGCAATCGGCATAGGTGCCGCAGCAGAAGAGGCTGGCGACCCAGTGAACCGGAGTCAGGACGATCTGAACGGCCTCGGAAATGATGCAGCCGATCCCGGCAAAGAGCCCGCCGCAGCAGTAACCGCCGTAGCAGCCGACATTGCAGGCGTCATAACACCCGTCGTCGCCGTAGCAGCTCACCCCGCCGTAAGCGCCGCAGGCCGGAGCGCAGCTCGGTTCGCAGCTCGGCGCGCACCCGGGAGCGCAGCTGATCTCGCCCGACTCGTAACAGCCGGCGTAAGTTTGGGCCTGAGCCGATTGGGCAATCCCCCAGCAGAGAAGGGCTGCCGCCAACATTGCAAACGAAAGTCTGAGTTTCATGTTAAGTCTCCCTTTGAACTATGTTCCTTTAAGATTGATTCCCTTTACTTTCACGGTTTGGCATACGGATTCCGGGGGAATCCTTTTTTCCTTGGAACATCTATCGACGAATCAAAACCCGAAAATTCAGCAAAAAGCGGATAATCGGAAAATTTTAACATTTTTTCAGATCCCGCTTCCCGGAGATCCCCGCCCGTGCGGAAATGTTAAAATGGATAAAAGACCGTCTGAAAACAGGGGGTCAAAAACGGGTCCCTTCCGGGAGGCGGAAAACGGGATGCGAGCCGGAAAATCAAGGGGGGAAAGGGGCGAAACGCTCTTGACATATCCCCCTCTTCGTTAGAAAATGGGAATTGTCCGGAGCCGAGTCAGATTTCACGGCAGCATCCCCTTTTTGGAGAAAACAGATGGAGAGTTCTCATACCGGTGCGGCTTTTCTCAAAGCTGAAACGAAACAACTTGCCGAACCGAAGCCGAATCAGGCTCTGATCGACGCAATGACCAAAAGTATCGATGTCAGTCTCGAAACCTGTTGGTCGATCCCCGACTGGCCCAAGTGGCGCGATGCCGCCCACGATGTCAAAGCGTACACCCTTGCCAATCTCGAAACGCTTTTGGCGCAATTCGCCGACAATCTCGAAGCGAAAGGGGTCAAGGTCCTCTGGGCACGCGACGCCGAAGACGCCAACAACATTGTTCTGGATATCGCCAAACAGAACAATGTCAAAACGGTCGTCAAAGGGAAGTCGATGGTTTCGGAAGAGATGGAGCTGAACAAGGCGTTCGCTTCGATCGGGGTCAAAGCTCTCGAAACCGACCTGGGCGAGTTTATCGTTCAGCTCACCGAAAAGCGCCCGACGCACATCGTCACACCGGCAACCCACCTGAGCGCGAAAGAGGTCGGCGACGTCTTCCATCAGAAGCTGGGGGTTCCCTTCACCGAACAGCACGAAGAGCTGACGATGATCGCGCGGCACAAGCTGCGCGAAGAGTTCATCTCGGCCGACATGGGGATCAGCGGAATCAACATTGCGATGGCTTCGACCGGAACCTTCTGCCTCGTCGAAAACGAGGGGAACATCGGGCTTTCGACCACCGCGCCGAAAATTCACGTCGCGCTCATGGGAATCGAAAAACTGATCCCCGGGCCGGAATACCTTCCCCTCTTTCTGAACATGCTCCCCCGAATGGGAACCGGCCAGAAGCTCACTTCCTACACACACATTTTCAACGGGCCGACCGAAGGCCGCAAGCTGTACGTTGTCATCATCGACAACGGCCGCACGCGCGCCCTCGCCTCGCCGAAACACCGCAAAGTCCTCCACTGCATCCGCTGCGGCGGCTGTATGGCGCGCTGCCCGGTCTACCGGCAGGTCGGCGGCTGGGCGTACGGCTGGGTTTATCCCGGTCCGCTCGGCGTTGTCCTGACCCCGCAGCTGCTCGGTTTCGAAAAGGCGGGGAAACTCCCGTTTGCCTCTTCCCTCTGCGGCGCCTGCTCGCAGATCTGTCCGGTCAAGGTTGACCTTGCCCATCAAATCGTCCGGTCCCGTTCCGAGTCGATCGAATCCCCTTCGTCCCCGGCTCATTCGATTGCCGAACGGCTGATGTGGACCGGCTTCGTCTGGATGATGCGCAAACGGTGGCGGTACAACCTGGCGATGCGCTTTGTGAAGGTCGGCGCGCGTTTCGCTCCCTTCCTCCCCTACCATCCGTGGCTGATGGGGCGCTGGACCCGCGGCCGCGCCATTCCCGCCGCGCAAAAAGAGGGTTCCTTCGGCCGGTGGTGGAAGAAGAACCATAAGGGCTGAATCATAAGGGAAAGAGTATGACTCCACGCACGTTAATCCTGATCAGCGGAATCTTTCTTTTCCTGATCGCGGGAACAGTCCTGGTCTTCGTTCTCCGAAAGAAAAACGAAGAATCGAAAAAAAACGGCGCGCTCCGGTTCGACCCCTCGATCCTCGAAATGTTCTGGAACCGGCTTCAGGCGTGGTGGGTCTTTTTCGGGCTTCTGGCGTGTGCGGTCATTCTCGGCACGGTCGCCACGACCCTCTTTTTCTTCTTTCTTTCGTTCTGGGCGCTGCGCGAGTATATCACGCTCACCCCGACGAAAGCCGCCGATCACGGGATGCTCTTCTTCCTCTACTTCATCTGGACTCCCCTGCAGTTCCTTTTGGTCGGTGTGAACGATGAATGGTTCGCCAACGTTTTCAGCATCAGCAGTTATCAGGTCTATTCGGTGATGATCCCGGTCTACGCGTTCCTCATCCTTCCCGCCGGAATCGCGATTTCCGGAGATAAAGAGCGCTTTCTCGAACGGGTCGCCAAAATTCAGGTGGGCCTGATGATCTGCGTCTATTCGCTCAGTTTCGCCCCCGCGATTCTGACGACGACGATGCACGAAAGCGCCGATACTACCGTGACCCCGGCGATTTTCGACGGAGGTGTCGAAGACAAGGTTCTCGCCCCCCTCTCGCAGATTATCGAGGGAGTGCAGAACGAGTCTGGCGATGCCGAAACCGCCAGTGCCGAAGAGAGCGAACCGGAAAAAACGAAAGCCGAAACCTTACACGATCTTCTGCACGAGAAGCCGATCCGCAAACGGATGACTTCCGAACATATCAGCCTTCTCTTCTCCTTCATCTTCATCGTGCAGATGAGCGACCTGTTCCAGTATCTCTGGTCGCAGTTCTTCCGGCGCGGGGTGATCTCCCCTAAGATCAATCAGACAAAAACCTGGGGAGGTGTTTTAGCAGGTTCGCTGACGACATCGCTCCTCTCGATGGCACTCTGGTATTTCATTCCGCTCCCCAAATGGTGGCAGCCCCTGGTCATCGGTTTCGTCGTCTCCTGGATGGGGTTCGCCGGAAGCATCACCCTCAGCGCCATCAAACGGGAACGGGACGTTCCGGGTTACGGGCATCTGGTCGAAGGGCACAACGGCATCCTCGACCGGATCGACTCGCTCTGTTTCGCCGCTCCGGTCTACTTCCACCTCGTCTGGATATTCCTTCATCTGGAAATCCGCCCGTTCTGACCCGGAGTACGCCTTTCTCCGGTTTTGCCGGAACGGAACACGGCCGCGCTCAATACAGACAGGAATACCGAAAAGCGCCGCGGCCCGATTCGTCCTTCCCGGCGGACTTACTCTTTTTGCCGCGCGCCGGGGCCTGTTCCTGTCCGGATCACTTTACGCAGATCCCGTCTGAGAATCGGCCCGGCCTGAAACCGCGAATCGTCGGAAACCGCGGGATTATCCCCCAAAAGAAAATACTCATCATCGGCAAGCCGCCTGGGGGGAAGATTTCCGTAGCCGATATCCCGCCGAAAGCGGATTTTTTCCGATGGCAGGCGGAACAGATCCGCATCTTCGGTCAGGAAGAGAAACGGACATGTCACCGGCAGATTTACCTCCGAAACCGGGGGGTTCGGAACGGAGATCAGGATTTCCCCCTCCGCCGAAAGGGTCAAAAAACCGTCGGTACACGAAAGGGTGAAAACCGGCCCGGAATCTGTCCGGGGAACCAGGAAACGCTCCGCCGCGCCGAAATCGCCGGCGGTCAGGCTGAAGATTCTTTCCGGTTCCTCTGCGGGAAGAGAAACGCGCCGCAGGAGAAAATGATCCTCTTCTTTTTCCAAAAGCCAGGCGCGGTCACCCTGGTTCACAATCAGGGAACTCCCGTCCAGGAGAAACGCCGGAAAAGTGATCCGGTAATCGTTCACAAAATCGGTATGGGCGGGATTTTCCAAAGAGGGATACCGCCGTAAAAGGTTGGTTACCGGCGCCGGCTGACGCTGCGGCGGCTCCGGTTCGGAATCGAAAACGGGCCGGGGAAGAGTATTAAAAAAGAGAATTCGGTCCGGAACCTCTTCCCAGGTCAGTTCGAGATCAGGATTCGACCAGGACTGGTCCGGTTTCGGTACCGGCTCGCCGTTAATCAACACGGTTCCCCGCCGGAGCCCGATTGTTTCGCCCGGAAGCCCGACAACCCGCTTCACGGCGAAAGAACCGTCGGCCCGGCGATAGACCGCCAGATCCCACCGCTCCGTTTCACGGGGCCGGAACCGCGAAAAGAAAACGAAATCGCCGCGGTAAGAAAGACCCGTCGCGGCGGGAACCTCTGTACAGCCGCATCGGGGGCAGGAGCAAAAACGGAGATCTCTCGTTTTGAGATCCGGGTCGGGTCCGTCAACCGTAACGAAAAACGGGCTGCCGCAGTTCGGGCAGCTCAATCTCATATGGGGTCCCCAAAGGGTCGGTTCCATCGAGGAGCTGATGACCCGCAGCCGGACCGGGCGGACAAAACAAAAAGCGGCCGCAAAAAGCGCGGCAAGGGAAAGGGCGGTCAGGAGGGAAACAAAAAGTTTTTTCGCAATACCGCTTCGCGGCGGGAAAAGGAAACAGATCTTCATGAATCAATCTTACCGTACAAAAGGCAAGGCTCCAAGAGGATTACCTCTTGGAGCCTTAGAAACCGGCAATACCTACTTTCGCAGTTTTTCTACTATCATCGGCTCCGAAAGCTTAACTACTGTATTCGGGATGGGAACAGGTGGGACCTTTCGGATATGGTTACCG
>JAFRAC010000027.1 GCA_017405595.1 Thermoguttaceae bacterium
GCCGCGCTGTCCGTGCCGTCCGGCGGGTATTCCCCGTACTTACTCTTGTAGAGTTCCAGCGCCTTGGCGATGTTGTCGATTGTCGCCTTGTCGTTTACGCCGCGGAAAAAACGCATCGCGGCGCGCCCGCCGACCAAAACCAGTCCGGCGAGGATCGAAAGGACCAGGATGGTCGCCAGAATTTCAACCAGGGTGAAACCCCGGCGGGCGATTCGTCCCGCTTGTGCCGTGAAGGTTTTTCTCATAACGATCATTCGCCGCTTTCCAAACATTTTACTGCGACAGGTTCTCGATCATCGTGATCATCGGCAGGAAGATCGCGATCACGATCGTCCCGACCATGCCGCCCAGGAAGATGATCATGAGCGGCTCGAGCATGCTCATCAGCTGGTCGGTGTAGGTCTGAACCTCTTCGTCGTAGACGTCGGCGACCTTATAGAGCATTTTATCAAGTTCACCCGTCTCTTCGCCGACGTCGACCATGTTGACGACCATGTCGCCCAGGATCTTGTCCTTGAACTTCGTCAGAAAGATGAGTACCCCGATCGGGCCCCCCAGAAAGCAGAAGAAGTAAAAGATGCAGGCGGGATGAATCGGGGGAGCGGCGTTCTTTTTCATCGGGTTGGCGATCGTGTCCCCTTCGCGGATCGCCTCCAGGATGAGCTGGTACATCCGTTCGAAAACGGCGTTCTGCGAGGTCTCTTTGGTGATGTGGATCGCTTCGAGGATCGGCACGCCGCTCTGGATCAGCGTACCGAGGGTACGGGTGGTGCGCGCGACGACGTTCTTCTCGAACAGGGGGCCGAAAACCGGCACTTTCAGCAGGAAGAGGTCCCAGCCGAACTTCATGTACTTGAAACTGGTCGTGACCTTAATGAAGAGCCAGATCATGAACGGAATGCCGGGGATCAGATACCAGTACTGGATACAGGCGTTCGAGGTCGCCATCAGGAACTTGGTCAGGGCGGGGAGCTCAATGTCGAAATCTTTGAAGATCGTCACGAACTGCGGCACGATCTTCGTCATAATGAAGATGAGAATCCCGAGCGCGAAGGTCAGAATCGAGATCGGGTAGGTGAGCGCCGACTTGATCTGCGCTTTCAGCGATTCCGACCGTTCGAGGAATTCGGCGAGACGCTGAAGGATCGTCTCGAGCGCGCCCCCCGCCTCGCCGGCCTTGATCATGTTCACGTAAAGGCGGTTAAACGCTTTCGGCGATTTCGCCATCGACTCGGAAAGGGACGAGCCGCTTTCGATTTCGTTGCAGACGTCGATCAGCGCGTTGCGCAGCGCGCCCGGTTTCGACTGCTGCATGAGGATGTTCAGGCTCCGCAGAATCGGCAGGCCCGCGTCCTGCAGAATCGAGAGGTTTCGCGTAAAGTCGCGGAGGATTTTCGAGTTGACCCGGCCGAACGAGAATGTCTTGCCCGACTTGTTCTTCTTTTTCTTTTCGGCCGTCCGGTCTTTATGCAGAGAAATCTTCGTAACATGGTAGCCGGCGGCGCGCAGGGTCGCGTTCGCTTCGTTTTCGTCCTTGGCGTCAATGACATCGGTAAACCCCTGTCCCTTGGCGTCAATGGCTTCTACTTTATATTTCGGCATCGCCTCTGACCTCTTATGTTACGTCGTTTGCGTGATTTTTCGCGATGGTATCTTTATGCCTGGTTCTGTTTTTTCCTAGTCGAGCACCGTTTCGCGGACGACCTCTTCGACCGTCGTAATGCCGTCGAAGACTTTCGCCAGACCCGCGGTACGGAGCGTGAACATCCCGTTTCGTTCCGCCGCCTCTTTCACTTCCGAGGCGGGCGCGCTTCGGAGTACCAGGTCGCGGATCTCCTCGTTCATGATCATGAACTCGTGGATCGCCGTACGCCCCTTGTAGCCGGTGTTGTTGCATTTCGGGCAGCCGGCCCCCTGGTAGAAGTGTTTGCCGGCGATATCCTTTTCGGTCAGCCCCAGGTCGGCGAGCAGGTCGGGCGAGGGGGAGTACTCGGTCCGGCAGTCGGGGCAGATGCGGCGTACGAGCCGCTGCGCCAGAATGGCCTGCACGGTGGCGGTGATCAAAAATTCGGGGATCCCCATATCTTTGAGGCGCGTGATCGTGTTCGGCGCGTCGTTGGTGTGGAGCGTGCTGAAGACCAGGTGCCCGGTCAGCGCCGCCTGAACCGCAATCTGCGCGGTTTCCTGGTCGCGGATTTCGCCGACCAGCACGATGTCGGGGTCCTGCCGCAGAATCGAACGGAGGCATTGCGCGAAGGTGTTTCCGATTTCCGCGTCGATCGGCATCTGGACAATGCCGTCGATATCGTATTCGACCGGGTCTTCGGTCGTCATCAGCTTTTCGGTGATCACGTTCAGTTCCGAAAGGGCCGAGTAGAGGGTGGTCGTTTTTCCGGAACCGGTCGGGCCGGTAACCAGCACGATTCCGTTCGGCTTTTTGATCACTTCGCGGAACTGCGACATCAGCTCGGGCGACATTCCGACGTTGTTCAGGTCGAGCGAAATGACGCTCTTGTCGAGGATCCGGCAGACGACGCTTTCGCCGAACATGGTCGGCAGCACGCTCACGCGGAAGTCGACCGGGGTGCCGGCGACGAGCATCCGGATACGCCCGTCCTGCGGCAGGCGCTTTTCGGCAATGTCGAGGTTCGCCAGTACCTTGATGCGGGTGGTAATGGCGCTGGCCAGGTGGCGGGGCGGGGGAACCATCTCGTAGAGGGTCCCGTCGGCTTTGATGCGGATTTTAAATTCGTCTTCAAACGGTTCGAAGTGAAGGTCGCTCGCCTTGTCTTTGATGCCGAGCAGAAAGACCGTGTTGAGGAGTTTGCGCACCGGCGCGCTTTCGGCCATCGCTTCGGCGCTGGCCAGGTCGAGTTCGCCGTTCTCTTCGGCCATTGCCTGGTCGAGGAGCTCCTGGTCGCTGGCCAGCTCGTTCATGATCGACTCGACGCTGTCCCCTTCGTTCGAGGCGTAGTAGCGTTCGAGCGCCGCCTCGATTTCGTGCGGGGTCGTTACCGTCGCCTGAATGTTGTATCCCAAAAAGTTGCGCAGCTCGTCGATCACTTCGAGCCGTTCCGGCTGGCTGGTGGCGATCGTCAGCGTGTCGTTCCGGAAACTGATCGGAATGGCGTTATACATCCGCGCCATCGGCTCGGTCATGTGCGCGAGGACTTCGGGGGGAATCGTGAGATCCGAGACGTTGACGATCGGGATTCCCATCTGTTCGCCGAGCGCCTGCGCCAGCTGATCTTCGCTGATCATGTTCATCTCGACCGCGATCGCGCCGAGTTTGACGCCGGAACGCTGCGACTGTTCATCGACGAGCAGGTCGAGCTGCTCTTCGTCAATGAAACCGAGGTCGACCAAGATTTGACCGAGTCTGCGTGAAGCCATAGGTTGCTGTCTTACTGGGTTTTGTATTGCTGTTTAACGGAGGCCGGAACCTTTTTCGGAAAACGAACGGATTACTTCTTCTTTTTGCCGCCGGACTCTTCCTCCTCTTCCTCGTCTTCGTCGCCGCCGGTTTCCAGGCCGGCTTCGAAGCGGCGGATCTTCTGGTCGAGAATGTCGGGGAAATTCGATTTGATCAGCACGTCTTCTTTGGTGACGATCCCGTCGCGCCAGAGCTGGAACAGGTGGTCGTCCAGAAGCTGCATGCCGAGCTTGTGCCCCGTCTGAATCGAGGAGTTGATACGGAACGTTTTGTTTTCGCGGATCAGGTTCGCGATGGCGGGGGTGACCACCAGCATTTCATACGCCGCGACGCGCCCCCCCTGAATCCGGGGCAGGAGCTGCTGCGAGAGGATCCCCAGAATGGAGGTCGAAAGCTGGGTGCGGATCTGGTCCTGCTGGTTTGTCGGGAAGACGTCGATGATACGGTTGACCGTCCCCTGGGCGCCGGTGGTGTGCAGGGTGCCGAAGACGACGTGCCCCGTTTCGGCGGCGGTGATCGCCGCTTCGATCGTTTCGAGGTCGCGCATTTCACCGACGAGGATCACGTCGGGGTCCTGACGGAGCGCGCCGCGGATCGCATCGGCGAACGACATGACATCGACGCCGACCTCGCGCTGGTTGACGGTCGATTTTTTGTGGTAGTGGTAAAATTCGATCGGGTCTTCGATCGTAATGATGTGGTGGTCCACATTCGTGTTCAGGTAGTCGATACACGCGGCGAGCGTCGTCGATTTTCCCGACCCAGTCGGGCCGGTCACGAGGATAAGCCCCCGGGGACGGAGGATCAGGTCGTGCATGACCGGCGGCGTGCCGAGCTGTTCCATCGTCAGGAGCTCGGTCGGAATCTGGCGGAGCACCAGGCCGGTGTTCCCCTTCTGCTTGAAGACCGAAACACGGAACCGCGCCTTGGTGCCGAACGCGAACCCGAAGTCGGTTCCCCCCCGTTCCTGCAGCTCCTGCTGGCAGCGCTGCGGGGTGATACTCTTCATGAGCGAGACGGTGTCGGCCGGTTCGAGGCTTTTTGTTTCCAGCTTGACGAGACGGCCGTGCAGACGCAGAACCGGAGGCTGGCCGACCGCCAGGTGAAGGTCGCTTGCCCCGCGGACGACGACCGTTTCCAACAGTTTATCGATTAAGATGGTGCTCATAGAATGTTAAGACCTCTGACTCCTTTTTTGAAACGCTGCGGCGGAACGGCTACTCTTCGAGCCGTGCAACACGCATGACCTCTTCGATGGTGGTGATTCCTTTGAGAACTTTCGAGATGCCGTCTTCGTACAGGACGTGCATCCCTTCGCTGCGCGCGGCGCGCCGGATTTCCGACGTCGTCGCGCCGCGGTACGCCAGTTCGCGGACTTTCGAGCTCATGACCATCAGCTCGAAAATCGCCTGACGGCCGCGGTAACCCGATTTGTTGCAGGCGGCGCACCCTTTCCCCTTCAGGAAGGTGGCCCCCGCCGTCATTTCGGGCGAAATGTGAGCGGCTTCCAGCTCGGCCGATGTGGGCGTGTAAGGATGGGCGCACTTCTTGCAGACGCGGCGGACCAGACGCTGCGCCATGATTCCGATCACGGAACTGGTGACCAGGTAGGGGGGGACCCCCATATCGACCAGACGCGTGATCGCGCCCGGCGCGTCGTTGGTGTGGAGCGTGCTGAAGACCAGGTGCCCGGTCAGCGAGGCCTGAATCCCCATCTGCGCGGTTTCGAGGTCGCGCATTTCGCCGACCAGAATGATGTTCGGCGCCTGCCGCAGCATCGACCGGATGACGGCGGCGAAGTCGAGACCGATTTGGTGCTTGATTTCAACCTGGTTGATTCCGGGCAGGTAGTACTCGACCGGGTCTTCGGCCGTGATGATTTTGCGGGTCGGCGTGTTCAGCTCGTTGAGCGCGGCGTAAAGCGAGGTGGTCTTTCCGGACCCCGTCGGCCCGGTAACCAGGATGATGCCGTTCGGCCGGGAGATGAGCGAGGTGAACCGCTTGTAGTCGCGCTGGCTGAACCCCAGCTGCGTGAGCGAAACGCGGATGTTGTCTTTATCGAGGATCCGCATGACGATCGACTGGCCGTGGTTGGTCGGTATGACCGAAACGCGCAGGTCGAGGTCTTTTGTGCCGAGCGTGAGTTTAATACGGCCGTCCTGCGTCCGGCGCCGTTCGGCGATATCGAGGCGCGACAGAATCTTGAAACGGGAAAGAAGCGCCCCCTGAAACCGTTTCGGCACCGCCTCGCGTTCGACGAGCTGGCCGTCGATCCGGTACCGGATTCGGACGCGGTCTTCAAACGGTTCGATGTGAATGTCCGAGGCGCGCAGCTGTACCGCCTCGCTGATGATCTGGTCGCAGAGCCGGACGATCGGCGCGTCGCTGGTGCTGTCGCCGAAGGTGGCGGAGGTCGGGTCTTCGGTCGCCGCGCTTTCGACCTGGGTGAAGTCGATCGCCGTGTCGGTCAGGTCGTGGATCATCGAGTCGGCGCTTTCGGCGATACTCTGCCCGTAGTGGGTGTTGATCGCTTCCTGAATTGCTTCTTTCGAGGCGATGAGCGGCTCGATCGGCCGCTGAAGAATGAAGCGGAGTTTCTCGAACGTGTCCATGTCGTTCGGATCGCTTACCACCACCCGGAGTGTTTCGCCGTCTTCGCCGTAAGGGAGAACCCCGTTTTCGCGGGCGATCGACTCGCTGATCAGTTCCAGAACCGCAGGGGGGATCGTGACATCGCGCAGATCGACATACTCTTTGCCGTATTCTTCGGCGAGCGCTTTGGCGATCTGTTCCCCGGTCACATATTCGAGTTTGATGAGGGCGTCCTGCAGTTTGACGCCGGTCGCCTGGGCCAGCTGCTGAGCTTCTTTGACCTGCGTCTGGCTGATAAGCCCGTCCCTGTTGAGTATCTGTAGGTAGTTCAGTCGTTTCGCCATCGCGGCCCTCGAATTCCGTCCTGCAGGCGTCTTGAAGTTTTCTCTTGCCGGCTCGCGGAGCGGCGCGGTTTAGGAATTAAGCACAATGGGGTGGGAAATGCCGGACCCGCGGCTCCGTTTCCGCTTCGAAACGGAGAGGGGGTTCGCCATAAAAATGGCGGGATTGAGCCGGTTTCAGATACTCTCCCGCTACAATATACTTTACCTGTAAAATCGCGCTGAGTCAATCATTTCGCCCTGATTACCCATTTTTTTCTTCCATATTTATCCCCTAATGATTAAAATCAATATATCGGGAAATTTCGACCGAAGGAGAATCAATGTCGCTTCCATCCCTGATTTTTGTCGCGCTCCCCTGCTTCGAGCTGATTACGATCCTCGTTCTCGGTTCTCTCTTTTCGTTTCAGCGGGTTTTGGCGCTGACAATCCTCATCAGCATTCTGGCGATCCTCTTTTCCCAGTTCCGGCGCCGCCGTCCGGTCCGTCCCGCCAAGGGGCTTTCCCCGCAGACCGACCTGTTTCTCCGGCGAATCGCTCTCATCCTCCTGATTATTCCCGGTCTTCTGACCGACCTGATGGGGTTTATCCTTCTTTGGCGGCCCGGCCGCGCCTTCTGCTGCAAATGCTTCTGCCGCCGATACTGCCCGAACGGAGCTTCGGATATTCCGCTGGGGCTTCGTCTGGCGGCCCGTCTGTTCGGACTGGCTCCGGGCGCCGGTTCCGCCTATAGCGAGCCGGAAACCGGGACGGCCGGTTCCTCTTCGCGCCGGACATGGAACCCGTTCGGCAGAACCGAAACGGCGGCCGACGTGGTTGTCGAAGATGCCGACCCCGATGCCGCGACAGCCTATGACGGCGATATTTCGCATCGTTCCCCGGCGGGGGGAAACGCCGATGAAGAGATTATCGACGTCGATTACACCGTCAGATGAACGACTATACCTGGCTCCCCTTTCCCTCGCCGACACTCGGCGCCGGTTCCGATCCGCGCCGCGAGCGGGCGCTGGCCGGCTTTCTGGCGGGTCCGGAAAACAGGTTCGCCGCCGCGGCGGCGCGCCTGGCGGTCGGAGGGGTCCCCTTTTTCGCTGATTCTCCTTTATCGCAGAACCTTTCGGTCAAAGTGAAGCGGGCTTCCCGGCATTCCGCCCGCCCCGCGGCGGACGGCGCGAAAAACGGTCCGTTCGACTGGCGTCTTCCTCCCCCGAAAAAAGCCGACGGTTCCGAACCTGAGGTGATCGACTATATGCCGGCCGCCGGCCTGCCGCACTTCTCGCCGCTGGTCTTTTACGGTCCGACAGGGTGCGGCAAAACCCAGCTGGCGCGGGGCATCTACACCGAACTTCGGAAAAAGTCGGTTCAGTCCGACGGCGCCTTTTGGGACGCGGTCGATTTTTATCGCGACATCACCGCGATGATCGCCGAAAACCGCGCCGATCCGTTTCGTCAGTGGCTGTCGGCGTGCCGGGTGATCGCGCTGGACAACCTCGACCAGATCGAAGAGTATCCCGCCGCGGTTACCGAGTTTTTACGCCTTCTCCGTTCGGTCGAACAGAACGGCGCCCTGGTGATTGTCACGCTTTCGCGGCATCCCGATTCGATCCCCTCGTTTCCGGCCTCTCTGCGCGCCCGTCTTCTCGGAGGGCTCCTTGTTCCGGTTTCCTATCCGGAACGTCCGACGCGGCTTCTGCTGCTCCGCCGTTATGCCGAAACGTTTCAGATCACCCTTTCCCCCGAAGCCGAAGAGTCGATGCTCGAAAGCTTTCCCCCCTCTCCCGGCGAGATGTACAGCCTCTTTTCCCGGCTCTACTACGAACAGCAGTGGGATCAGTCTCCCCCGAGTCCGGCCATGATGAAGAAAAAACTCGAAACGCCCCGGGGGTCGAACCTCCTATCGCTCGAACGGATTGCGAAAAGTGTGGCTCGCGCCTACTCGCTGAAACTCAGCGACCTGCGGGGGAAAACCCGCCGCAAAAGCGTGGTGACGGCGCGGAACCTGACGCTTCTGATTGCCCGCGACACCCTCGATGTGACCTTGCAGGAGCTGGGCCGCTACTTCGCCGGCCGGGACCACTCAACGATTCTGCACGGGATTCGCACCATTGACGAAAAGATGAAGACCGACAGCGAGCTTCGGTTCCAGTACGACCAGATCACAAAAAAATTAGGTAATTTGCGCGGTTTAAACTGATTTTACGGATTCTGCGGATTCTTCTTTTTTTAACGAAAATCAGGATTTTTCGGTTTTTATCAAATATTCCGGTTCAGGAAGCCGAAAAAGAGAGTAGCAGAAGGAACGCCCCAAGCTGTTCCTTCCGCGGTTTGTGCCGTCTTGATCGGATTGTTGATCGGAGAGTGACCATGTTCTATAAAGCCGTTTTGATGATCGTTTTTTCGTTTGCCGTCGGTTTGGTCGGATGCCGTTCCTGCTGGGGACCGTACGACTACTGCCAGCCGACGTTCGTTCCCGAAGCGGGCGATGAGTGCATGGGTGCCCTCTACCGAAACGGCTCGATTCTCGGCGGTATGGAACGCCGCGGCAACTGCAGCAGCTGCGAGGCCTGTTCGGGCGGAGTTTCCGGCTATAACGCCGGTTACGGCTACACCGAAGGATACGAAACCTCGTACGACGGCGCTTATGTCGAGCAGGAAGGAAGTTATTCCGGAGGCGAAGGGTACTCCGAAGCGGGCGCGACCGAACCGCTTCCGAACAGCGGCGCCGCGCCGACCGAAACGATCCCCACCCCGGCTCCGCAGAGCAGCGGCAAAGGTTCGATCCGGGACTATCTTCCCGACCCGGCACTGGGCGGCGACATCTGACGCGCAAAGGGCGGCAAACTTCACGACATACTCTCTCCGCGATCGCGGATTTCTGAGCCCGAAAAGCCGAGATGCTTTTCGGGCTTCGTTTTTTGGTGCGGTGCGAAGCGCCCTGATGTTCTTATTCAGTCAAAGATATCAAGGTCGATTATTTTCGACAGGACGCTAATGGCATTTGTATAGGGAACATTTTTGAAAAGAAATCGTCTCGTCAGCTGGTTGTAGTCCTGCATGAAATATCTTTTGGAAACAATCTGAGCTAACGTATTCTTGACGCTGCATTCCGGTCTGGCTGACAGGGCGAGTTTAAGCCCCATACGCAAAACTCGAACCTCTTTAGCAAGTTCTCCCAGCCCACTCATTTCGATTTGAGGATAGAGACAATAAAGATCGTAAATATGCCGCGAGTTTCTGGTGATTTCCCCGCGAAGGTAATAATCACACAAAGCGAAAACCTTGTCGACAAAGGTTCTTTCGAGTGTCTGAACAGAAACCGGGAAGGGTTCCAAGTTGAATTGGCCGATTGTCTTTTGATCTCTTTTCTTTTTCAGGTAATCTGTGATGTAGGTTGCGGCGGATTTTTCCTGGACAGGGTAGGTTGCAGAAAATTGGGAGAGTTCGACGATAATCTTGCTTTCAACGGTCGTGTCATCCGAAAGCCGGCCATACTCGATAACCGCAGAGTTGAATACTCGATTTGAACGAAACTCGTCTTTAAGAATACAACGGCCAAAACCGTTTTCCTGACAGATATGCCTTACGGCCAGATTGGTGTCTTTACGCTGTTTTTGAGTCGGCCTGTTTTTTCCGTCGCCGAATGAAATGTCGACATCTTCGGAGAAACGCTGAATAACCTGGAAGCACTTGGAAAGAGCGGTTCCCCCCTTGAACACGATGGAAGGAACATTTTCGACAATGCGCTTGAGAATGCAAGTGACGTAGTAGTCTTTTTCGATAATGCTGGGAACCAGTTCAAAAGCCTCGCTCGTCTCGTCGATGAGTTCCCGGAATCGAGATTTGTCTTCATGCAAAAGCATTGAACAATCCTGTTTTTCGAAGTTTGGACAGGGTGTCTTTGGGATACGCCCCAATGAGTTTGGATACCAGCGATTTTGTTATCCGCTTCTTTTTAATGAACTGAGAAAGCGTTTCAACGTCTTCTTTTTGGAACGACGCTAAAGCTGTTCCTTCAACCACGTTGAGCAGCTGAAGAGCGGAGAGATTCCGATTTGTAATCTTAACACGCGGAGGGAGAAGTAAAAACCGGTAAACACCGATTTTAACGCGCCGGCTTCGGGTGACGGCGTTCGTCGTGATCTCGGTAATGAATGGAACCTGCGTTGAGAGGCCGAGTCGGTTTTGAAGATTCGCACCGGAATAGAAACCGAAAGGTTTCGCGTTTTTCCGAATATACTTCTTATCGCTTACCAAAAGCGGGGAGAGTTTGGCATTCCCTTTGGGAAAGTAATAGACCCCCTTCATATACCGCTTGATCTCTCCGCGTTTGACCATCCGGGATATCTCCGAAAGGATATAACTGCGGGTAAGACCGTCGAACCGGATCTCGTCAATGAAGATCGGTTGATTGACACCGTATCTTTCTTGCAATCGCTCTTTCAAATTCATTCCCATACCTCCTGTTTCGATTGTAGCCAAAGATGAAATCCTGTCAATAACTTTGCATTAAAAGATAGAAAAAGCACTTGTTTTTAGCGCTTATCTGAAAAAATCCATTCGAAGCGGTTTATGAAGGTTTAACGGATTGTTGAGATGGAATAAGCCGGCGACCCGATCGCAGAACCGGGACTCGGGAAACTGAGCGGGGTTTTATTGGGGGTTGGGCATTGCCGCTCAGGGCGGCGGGAAGGCGTTCCGCCGTTCACCCGCGCCTGATGCGGGGGCAAAACCTATTGAAGGGATAGTTTCTTTGCTCTATAATATATAGGGTTTTTTCGGATTGTCCGGAATAAACCGCTGTCATTTTTCACGGAGGAGTCGATGCCGCAAGGAAACAGTACCCCCGATAACAGCCCGAACGGGACTCAGGCTTCCCCCGCTCCCGGTCTTCAGATCGGCGAGGCGCAGGTCTCGGTGCCCGACACCAAACCGTCCGAAGTTCCCCCCGTTCCGAAATGGACCGGCTGCCGCTACGCCGCGAAAGCGTTCCGCTTCCGGGCGCTCTGCCTCTTTCTTCTGTCGGCGGGCGTTCTTGCCGGCGGCCTCTTCGCCGCCAACCGGGTGCCGGAGAGCTACCGCACGTGGGTTTGGGGCGCTTCGATTCTGCTGGTCGCGATAAGCTGGATCTGGCTCTTGGCGGTTCTTCTCTATCGCCACTGGACAATCTCTTACCGGCTCGACCACGAACGGCTTCTTGTTAAACGCGGGCTGTTCCTGCAGACGACCGATTCGATTCTGATCGCCCAGATCAACGACATCAAAAAGGTGCAGACCCTTGCCGACCGCCTTTTTAACGGCGGCGTCGGAACGGTGGTGATCTATTCGAGCGATTCGACCGACAATGTCCTCCGCTTAAACGCGGTCGATAAGCCTTCCGAAGCGTTCGAGGCGATCGACTCGCTCCGCAAGGATTATGTCCGCCGCCGCGGAATCAAATCTTTCTCGACCGGCGATTCCGGTCTCGACGACGGTTCCCTCGGCATCTTCCATTAACGAAGGGCAGGGCGTTTTCGCCCGTGCCGTCAAAATCAGAAAACAGTATTACAGCCGCAGTCGTATAGCAAATATCAGATATGGAACTTGAACAGTTTTTTAGTAAAATTTCCGATTTCTTCAGCCTGATCACAAGGAAGATCGAAGGGGCGATCACCGGTATTTTCGGTTCGTCGAACGAACGGTATTTGAGCAAGCTCTGGCCGCGGGTCGAAAAGATCAATAAGCTCGAGAGCCGGTATCAGGCCATGTCCGATGACGAGCTCAAAAACCAGACCGCGCTTTTCCGCGAACGTCTCAGCAAGGGGGAAACGCTCGACGACCTTCTCGAAGAGGCGTTTGCGGTCTGCCGCGAGGCGAGCCGCCGCGTGTTGGGGCTTCGTCATTACGATGTGCAGCTGATCGGGGGGATGGTGCTGCACAACGGCGCGATCGCCGAAATGATGACGGGGGAAGGGAAAACCCTTGTTGCAACACTGCCGGCGTACCTGAACGCCCTCGAAGGGAAGGGGGTTCATGTTGTTACGGTAAACGATTACCTTGCCCGCCGCGATATGGAATGGATGGGGCCGCTCTACATGTCGCTCGGCCTGACGGTCGGCAATATTCAGAGCAATATGTCGACGCTCGACCGGCAGGCGGCGTATTCGTGCGACATCACTTACGGAACGAACAACGAGTTCGGGTTCGATTATCTGCGCGACAACATGCGTCCCGCGCGCCGGGGCGATACGCAGTACGACCCCGAACATCAGCAGTCGCAGGGGCCGCTGCATTACGCGATCGTCGACGAGGTCGATAACATCCTGATCGACGAGGCCCGTACCCCGCTCATCATTTCCGGCCCGTCCGAAGATGACGTCACGAAGTACAGCAAAGCCGACGCGGTGGCGCGGCAGCTTGTCAAGGACGAAGATTTTGAGGTCAACGAAAAAGACCACACCACCAACCTGACCGATATCGGTGTCCGTCACGCCGAAAAAATCGCCGGGGTCGAGAGTTTCTACACACCGGGGAATATGCATTGGCCCCACTTAATCGATAACGCGCTCAAGGCGCATTATCTGTATAAACTCAACGTCAACTACGTCATCAAAAACGGCGAAATCATTATCGTCGACGAGTTTACCGGGCGCCTGATGGAAGGGCGCAACTGGAGCGACGGCCTTCATCAGGCGGTCGAGGCCAAAGAGGGTGTGCGCGTCAAAAAAGAGAATCAGACCCTCGCTACGATCACGCTGCAGAACTTCTTTAAGATGTACGACAAGCTCGCCGGTATGACGGGGACCGCTTCGACCGAAGCCACCGAGTTCTGGAAGATCTACAAACTCGATGTTGTGACGATTCCGACGAACCGGCCGGTTATCCGGAAAGAACAGCAGGACAAAATCTACAAGTCCGAAAAAGAGAAATACGACGCCATTGTCAGCGAGATCGAGTCTGTCCATAAGTGGGATATTCTCCGGCTCAACGATGAGAACGAATACTGGGGAACCGTCGCCGGGCAGACCGACGACGCTGTCGATTTCATTCCGAAAGGGAAAAAGGAACCGCAGAAAGTTCCGCGCAGCAGCATTAAAGAAATCCGCCTGCACGGATGCCCGATTCTGGTCGGTACCACGTCGATTCAGAAAAGCGAGCTGATCAGCGACAAGCTCACGCGGAAAGGAATCAAACACCAGGTTCTAAACGCGAAACCGGAAAACGTCGGCCGCGAAGCCGAGATTATCGCGCAGGCGGGGCGCCTGGGCGCGGTGACGATCGCCACCAATATGGCGGGCCGCGGAACCGACATTATCCTCGGCGGGAACCCCGAAACCCTGGCTTGGTCGATCTTCCAGAACAAATACCCGACCCGTCTTGACGTGCCGCGCGACGAGTGGAATGCGATGGTTCAGCAGATCGAGGAGCGCGAGCAGATGAAGGCCGAAGGTGAGCGCGTGCGCGAACTCGGCGGGCTTCATATCATCGGCACCGAACGGCACGAGGCGCGCCGGATCGACAAACAGCTGATCGGCCGGAGCGGCCGCCAGGGGGATCCGGGCGAGTCGCGTTTCTTCCTTTCCCTTGAAGATGATCTCGTGCGGATCTTTGCCGGCGACTGGGTCAAGAACATTCTGACCAAACTCGGCATGGAAGACGGGCAGGCGATCGAAAACGGCATGGTCACGCGCCGGATCGAAGGGGCGCAGAAGAAAGTCGAGGAACGGAACTTCGAGACGCGGAAAAGCCTGCTCGACTACGACGAAGTGATGGACGTTCAGCGCAAACGCGTCTACTCTTACCGCCAGCGGATCCTCGACGACGGCAATACGCGGAAATTTATCGAAGAGATGGTCAACGACCTGATCGACAAGCAGCTCGGCCAGTTCTTTGATTCCAATTACGGCCCGCGCACCTTTGCCGCGTACGCCTCGAAAACCGAACAGTTCGGCGTGGAATTCGAGCCCCGCCAATTCCGTTCGATGTCCTTCAAGGAGGCGGTCGATTACGCTCGCGACTATGCCCGCCGGATGGCCGAAACACAAGTGTTCGACGCCATTGAAGAGAACCTTTCCACCGATGTTCCCGAAGAGGAATGGAACTGGCAGGCGCTCACCAAAACCGTGAACTACCGCTGGAAAGCCGCGCTGCGCGATAACGAACTGCGGAAAATCGGCCGCGACGAGGTCGCGCAGTTCCTCATCAAAAAATCGTCGGAATATATCGACCGTGTCGATCTTTCCCGTGTCGAAAATGTTCTCGATCCCGATTACGGCATTCGGTCGGCGTGTTACTGGGTCAAGGTCATGTTCGGCGCCGAGATCGATCCCGAAGCTTTCAAGGGACTCGAGCCGGAACAGTTCATCGAAAAAATCCGCGCGCTGGTTTTTGACCGGTACCGCGAAAAAGAAGCCATGTTCCCGGTCATGACCGCGCTTCTGCATTACACCATCTACGACGAAAGCGGCCGCCATCTGAACCGGGACGGGCTCATCGAGTGGGCGAAACACCGGTTCGGCGTCGATTTGCCCGCCGACGAGCTGAAAAACAAACAGCGCCGCGAAATCGAGCAGGATCTGTTCGAAATCAGCAGGAAGGCTTCTGAGGGGATTCATGCCGATTTCGACGAGCTGAAGAGCCGTATCGCCAAAATCTTCGCGAATCAGGAAGTCGATATCGAAAAGATCGAACGGGTTCGTGAAGAGAAAATCCGCCGGAACGAAAAAATCACCCTCGACGACCGGATCGCGCTCAAAAAAGAGGATCCCGATCTTGACGCGCTCTGCGGCTGGATGAACGGGCGGTTCGAGACTTCTTTCACCCCGGCGGAAATTTGCGATTGGGACGTGCTCCATCTCGAAAACCGGCTCGAGTCGGCGATCGAGGATAAATACAATCCTGAAATCCGGCGCGCTGAGCGCCAGATCATTCTCGGTTTCCTCGATTCGGCGTGGAAAGAGCATCTCCTGGTGATGGATCACCTCAAATCGAGCGTCGGGTTCCGCGGCTACGCCCAGTCCGACCCGAAAGTCGAGTACAAGCGCGAGGGGATGGAAGCTTTCGAGAAGATGTGGAACAGCATTTTCGAGCGCGTGGTCAACACCCTTTACCGCGCCGAAAACCTGAACGAACGGTTCCTCAATTCCGTGTGGGTCGAAACCGAAGCTTCCCACGAAACGTATGCCGCGCCCGCGGCGTCGGCGCCCGGCGGCGATATCCAGAGCCAGCAGCAGGCGGCGATCGACGCGTCGAAGAACAATAAAACACAGACGATCCGAAACAAGACCGAACGGATCGGCCCGAACGACCCGTGCCCCTGCGGCAGCGGCAAGAAGTATAAGAAGTGCTGCGGAAAGAAACACTAGCGGGGGTTAAGGGCGGGAAGGCGCTTCGCTGTTCCCGCGAGGCGGTATTTCGGGTTTCTGGGGTTATCGGGCTGAAATCCCCCGACTGAAGTCGGGGGCGATTTAAATGAGTGTTTCAGCTTATCGAAGGCGGCGGGGTTCCTCCCCCCCGACTAAAGTCGAGGGATCCCTTCGCCGCCGCGTAACCGAAGGGCTGTTGAGCAGGAGAGCATGGAGTTGTCCGCGCAAGCGGTAGAGCAGCGGGGGCTGCCCCGCCTGTCCTGCGGGTTTTGGGGGTAAATGTATGCTCGATCTCACGGGAAAGAAGACGGTTGTTCTCGACGCGCACGGGATTATTTATCAGGTCTTTCACACCATGCGCGAGATGTCCGGTCCGAAAGGGCAGCCGACCGGTGCGGCGTACGGCTTTACGCGCGATGTGATCAACATCCTTCTCAAATTTGAGCCCGACGAAATCTTCTGCGCGTTCGATATGCCGGGCAAGACGTTCCGGCACGAGATTTACGCACCGTATAAGGCGAACCGCCCCCCGATGCCCGACGACCTGCGGCCGCAGATGGTCTTTGTGCGGCACATCGTCGACGCGCTCGGAATACCGCGGCTCGAAAAAGACCTTTACGAGGCTGACGATATTCTGGCAACGGTCGCGCGCCTGGCGGCGGAAGCCGGGGGGAATGCGCTGCTGATCACGTCCGATAAAGACGCCCGCCAGCTGATTTCCGATTCGGTCCTGCTCTACAACCTCCGTAAAGAGGAAATCTACGATGCCGATGCGCTGCAGAAAGACTGGGGGATTCGTCCCGGCCAGGTGGTCGATTTTCAGACGATGGTCGGCGACTCGACCGATAATGTGCCGGGTATCCCTCTCATCGGCCCGAAAAGCGCCGGCGCCCTTTTGAACCAATACGGTTCCCTCGAAGAGATCCTTGCCCATGCCGGCGAGATTAAGGGGAAGAAGGGGGAAAACATCGCCGCCGCGCGCGAAAGTGTCGGTTTAACACGCTCACTGGTGAAACTCGACGACCGCGTCCCGATTGAAATTGACTGGGAACAGGGGAAACCCCGCGGCATCGACGCCGACCGGCTTCATGAACTCTTTCTTGAACTGGGGTTCCGTTCTCTTCTGCCGCAGATCACCAAACTTGCCGACCGGTTCGGTACCCGGACCATCGAGCCGGACAGATCGCTGGAAAGTGTTTTTTCGCTTTCTGAAACGGAAGCCAAACATCAGGATACCCCGGTCTCGGTCGGGAAGGGGAGCGCCGGCCTTTCGGCGAAAACTCCTTCGCTCTTCGACGACGAGGAACCAAACCGGGAAGAACCCGGCCCGGAACCGGCGGGCGATGCGTCGGAAAGCCGCACCGTTAACACCGGTATGACACTCGCCGAAGAGAACCGGCCGGTTACCGACCGGCTCTTTCACGCGCTTGGCGGGACCGCGGCTGTGGATTATCCCGAAATCGACACCGAACCGGCGTTTCCCGCCGAGCCGCAATACGAACTGGTCGATACTCCCGAAGCGTTTGACCGGCTCATGGCGCGGCTCGAGAGCGTGCCGGTTCTGTGTCTCGATCTCGAAACGGTCGACCGGCTCCGCGAGCCGAAAGCGCGCCCCCGATTCGCGCTCATCGCGGGATTTGCGCTCTGTTTCGAGGCGAACCGTGCGTATTACATCGCGCTGCGCGGGCCCGCCGGGGCTCCGGTTCTTCCCGAACAGGAGATCCTCGACCGGCTTCGTCCGATCCTGGAATCGGAATCGGTGAAGAAGATCGGGCAGAACATCAAATATGATACCATCGTATTGCGCAACTACGGCATTCGGCTTGCCGGAATCCTTTTCGATACCATGGTCGCCGACTACCTTCTCCGTGCGGGGGAACAGCGCCACAACATGGACGAGCTGGCGGAACATTATCTCGGCCACAAAACGATCAGAATCGGCGAACTGATCGGAAAAGGGAAAAGTCAGAAGATGATCGACGAGGTGCCAACCGCCGACGTGGCGCGTTACGCCGGGGAAGACGCGCTGGTGCCGTGGTATCTCTACCCGATTCTGCTGGCCGGCCTGCGCCGGCAGCCGGCGCTCCTGCGGCTCATGTCGGAACTGGAGATTCCTCTCATTTCGGTGCTGGTCGAGATGGAAACCAACGGGATCGCCATTGATCCGGCGCAATTCGAGGGGCTCCGCGGCGTCTTTTCCGCGCGTTTGAGCTCGATCGTCGATGAAATTAACGCGATTGTGAAACGGGACGCGCCCGATTCCGCGTTTGCGGACGGGTTTAACCTGAACTCGCCGAAACAGCTTCAGCAGCTTCTCTTTGAGGACTTGAAACTGCCGGTCATCAAAAAGACGAAAACAGGCCTGAGCACCGATGTCAGCGTGCTGGAAGAACTCGCCGCACGCGGCTTTGAGCTTCCCGCGAAAATCATGCAGCACCGGACACTGACCAAGCTGATCGGCACCTACGTTGAACCAATTCCGCGTCTGGTTCATCCGATCACCGGCCGCATTCACGCTTCGTTTAACCAGGCTGTTGCCGAAACAGGCCGGCTCAGTTCGAGCGACCCGAACCTGCAGAATATTCCGGTCCGTTCCGAAGAGGGGAAAGAGATCCGGCGCGGTTTTGTTCCCGATAAACGGCTCGGGTTCGATACCTTCGTTTCGTGTGACTACAGCCAGGTCGAGCTGCGCGTGCTGGCGCATTTTTCGAAAGATCCGAATCTGATGAAAGCGTATCAGGACGATCTTGACATTCACGCGGCGGTGGCCGCGCAGATTTTCGGTGTGCCGATCGCCGACGTGACTTCGGAACAGCGCCGAAAAGCGAAAGCTGTTAACTTTGGGCTCGCCTACGGGCAGACGGCGTTCGGACTGGCCAAATCGCTCGGAATCTCGCAGGGGGAAGCCGCGGAGTATATCAGCGGCTTTTTCGCGACCTATTCCGGTATCCGCGACTTCTTCGGCCGTGTGCTCGCCGAAGCCGCCCAAAACGGTTATGTGACGACTCTGCTCGGCCGCCGCCGCGCCATCGAAGGGGTACGGCCTGACCGCGGCGAGGGAAAACCGCTCAACATGCCGGAACGAACCGCGATTAACACGGTCATTCAAGGGTCCGCCGCCGACCTGATGAAAGCGGCGATGGTCAATGTCGCCCGGCGCCTGGCCGATTGGAACAAGGGGTACACAAACGGGCCGGCCGCCGGCGCCGCGCCGCTTTCGACGCCCCTTTCGAAACCGGCGGAACCGAAAAAACCGGCGGGCGGTTTCCTTTTCGACATGGAAGACGACCAGCCCCAAACGCCGGACACCGAACCGGCCGACAGCTCCTTTTTTGCGCCGGAAATCGAAAATCCCCGCGGCCGCATCCTTCTGCAGATTCACGACGAGCTCCTTCTCGAAACCCGCCGCGACGATGCCGAAGAACTCGCCAAACTGGTCGCCGAAGAGATGGAACTCGGCCAGCCCCTCGCCGTCCCCCTCAAAATCGACGTCGAATACGGCCAAACCTGGTAGCCGCCGCGCGGCACACTTTAATTCCCCTCAAAAACGGCCAAGCCCCTCTTTCGGCCCTGCGGTTAGAAGACGTCCAGCTCGATGATCCTGGTCAGCACGGTGATCAATTCTTTATAGGAAGGGAGATCGTCCCCCATCAGAAGGTTGCGGGTAATGCGGTTATAGTCGCTTTTAAAGGTTTCTTCTTGAATGATCTTCCTCAGAAGGTTGTTGACACTCTGCCCGGGCATGGCGGAAGGTGCGGTGTATTTGGCGTCCGGCCCTTTATTCCGCGCATTTCGGATCTGGCGGATCTCGCCGATCAGTTCCCGAAAACTTTCACCGGTATCGATACGGGGCAGAATCTGATACAGGTCGTAGAGATGCCGCGAGTTTCTCTGGGTTTCCCGCTTGATCTGGTAATCACAAATCGCGAACACCTTATCGATAAAGGTTCGTTCCAGCGCCTGCGTTTTGATCGTGAACGGTTCCATTCCGTATTCTTCGACAATATCCTTTTTTCCCTGCTGTAAAAGCATATCGGCAATATAGCTGGATGCCGTTGACATCACTACCGGATACGCGGGAGAGAAGAGAGAAATCTCGACCCTCACGTTGTTTTCGACAAGAGATCGAACGGCAATGGTTGGATACTCAATCTTAAATGAGTGGTATCGGCCGCCTGACGAAAACGGTTTGCCCGGCAGGGGCGGATCGAGCAATTCCCCGAAGGTGTTTTCGAGGCAGCACTTGAGAACCCCTTTATTGAACCGTTTGATCTGCCCTTCGGTTGGTCTCGTTTTCCCGTTATCGACGGTAATATCGATATCCTCGGAGAACCGCTGAATGCACTTGTGGCATTTCGACAGCGAGGTTCCCCCGATAAAGATCGTATCTGGACAAGCCGTTACAATCTCTTTCAACAGATGTGTAACATAGTAATCCTTCTCGATGAAAGACAGGTCGATGTCAAAGTAATGATTGGCATCGGTTACGAGCGAAATAAAATTGGTTCTGTTTTCATGCAAGTTCATTGATGAGCCCTGTTTGGTCGAGTTTTTTTAATGTTTGTTTCGGATAACAACGCGCTATTTGCAGTACTTGATCTTTTTTCAGATTGTTCTTTTTAATGAAAGCTGAAAGGATGTTAAAATCCCCTTTGCGGAAAGAGGTTAACTCAAGTCTCTCAACAATATTGAGAAATTTGAGGACCGTAACATTACGGCTGTTGACCGCGACTCGCGGTCTGATTAATAACAGGCGATAACTACCTACTTTCAACCTCCGGTTTTTGGTGGTGGCGTTCGTCGTTATCTCGGTCGTAGCGGGGATCTGCGTCGAGAGACCCAACAGATTTTCAAGATTCAAACCAGAGTAAAATCCTACGACGGCACCTTTACTATTTACATACTTCTTATCGAAAATAAGGGGTATTTGGATCCAAGACTTCCCGAACCTTGTTTCCTGCTGGAAGAAGTAGATCCCGCGGGAAAAGCGGGCGATTTCTCCCGATTTCACCAGCCGCGACAACGCCGAGCGAATATACCCCTCGGAAAGCCCCATCCAGCCCAAATCGCTGAGAAAGATGGGGTAATCGTAGCCGTACTTATTAAACAAGCGCTTTTTGAAGTTCATCGTCCGTCTCCGATTCATATTCTACATCCCATTCCTGGTTTGTCAAGAACAAAAAATTGCTTAGAATGTTGTACTTTTTATGCTGAAATCTCTTATTTACAAGAGTGAGCAATAAAAATCGATTCAGGCTCTTTTTCGCCGTTTTCGGCGCTTTTTCGCCAACGCGATCACCTAACCGCCGCCGGAGGTGCGATTTTCCTCAAAATGTTCTGAAAATCGCCTCAAATGTTGTACTTTTTGCGATGAAATCACTTATTTTCAAGATCCGGCGTGAAAAATCGATTCCGGCGGAAGAAACAGAGATTGTTCAGAAAAATTGGAGTCCCCTTAAAGACGATCAAAGGGGGGCAGGTTTGGCTGTTTGACCTCGGCCAGGTAAAACGAGAACAGAGTTCAGGGACCAAACAGCCCCTGAACTCCGATTAATTTTAAACATTTGCCGTGAAAGGGCAGATCAATTCAGCTGATCTGCAGTCCGCTGTGCGAGATCGGGATGTAGCTGTTGCTGAAGAGGCTGGCGAAGGTGATTTTGCGGTCAACCCGCCATGTCGAGTTTCCGGAGATTGGAGTGCCGTAACCGGACGCGCCGCATTGCTCGATCACGTAAACACACTGGTTGGCAACGTCGACCGACGAGATGAGCCGGACATGGCCGCCGGTGTTCTTGTAGTAAAGAACGGCGTCCCCCGGCTTGAGCTGCGCGTAGGCCGCGTACATCACGTCTTGCCCGTTGTCCGAAGTGATCTGACCTGTGAACGAGCCGGAAGTGAGGCTGTAATTGCCGACCGCCACAATCTTGCCGCGTCCGGGGAACATGTAGTAGGTTCCCAGAAGGGAAAGGGAAGGATCGAAAACACGCCACGCCATCGAGACCGCGCTCGAACAGTCGGAACCGATGTACGTTGTCGAGGTTACCGGGCCTGTGTAAGTGCCGTTGGCGTCTAGGTAGGAAGTGAACTTCTCGTAAGAACCGGAACGGACCTTTTGCGAGTAAGGAACGCCGTAGTAGGTCGATCCCGCCTTGAACATCACGCCGTAATCGGAGTTGTAGTACGTAATATCTTCGGAGGGGGTCCATTTGACCGTCGCCATCGAACGCATATACGCGACGACTTCGGCGCGCAACTGGGCGTTCTCCTCTTCCGGTGAGATCCCGATATCGAGAATGTCGGGGTCGGTATCGACCACGATATTCTGAAAGACATTGACCCCCGCGCCGCCGTAGAACCCGACACCGCCGCCGGACAGGCGGGTGTCCGAAACGTAAAGCAGAACGTCATTGCCGAGTCCGCAGGCAAGCCGCCCGTCGGCCATTTGGGCCCAGACGGTGTAATTTTTCGAATAGCTGAGCGAAACGGTTCCGGTGGCCAGAGCGGTTCTCGTTCCGCTTTCGCTGACATAGTAGAGGCAGACACTGTTCTGCTGGAACTCGGCGCAATAGCAGGCGCCGGAATCCTGCACCGCCAGCTCGATTCCCCCCCGAAGCGTTGCGGTCGGGTCGGTTGACTTGAAGCTGGCGGTCACACGCAAATCGTCGGGGAAGGCGTCGTAATCGCTGACCGCCTCTTGGGCTCCGCTGCGGGCGTCTATCGTGAGCGTGCCGTTTTTCGCAGTAATGAGCGAGACTTTGTTCCCAAACAAAAACCAGTTGTCGACATTCGAGGGGTAGATCTCGTAGGAATAGATCGGCGCGTCGAGCGAGACGCCGTCCACAACCAGTTCCGAGGTCACGAAGACATCCCCAACCTGCCGGCCTGCGGCGCCGGGATCGCCCGGATTCGATTCGACGGTAATATTCTTAAACTGATTGACCCCTTCGGCGGCGTAAAACCCGACCTGCCCCCCTGAAAGGCGCGTATCTGCTGCGACTGCGAGTGTGTCTTCCCCCACACCGCAGGCGATCTGGCCATTGGCGGCTTGCATCCAGATGTTGTACGTCGCGTTGTAGTTAAACGTGTAGCCTGCGCCGGAAAGCGGGGTCATTACCCCCTTTTCGCTAACATAGTAAAGGTACAGACGGTCCGGCTGAACTTCAAAATAGTAGCGGGCGCCGGAATCCTGCACGGCGATTTCGATTCCCGCCCGCATTCCTGCCGAGGCGCTGGTTGAGGTAAAATCTGCGGAGACACGCAGATTGCCGGGGAACGCGTCATAGCTGCAAAGCGCTTCCAGCTCTCCCTGCCGCGCGTCAATGGAAAGGGTTCCCCCCCGTGCGGAGATGAGAGAGACCTTGTTCCCGAACAGATCCCAGTTTGAAACGTTCGACGGGTAAATTTCGTATGATTTCGTTTCGTCGGGCAGAGCATCGGCGCTTTTGAACCAGTTCGCGGAAAGATGCGCGTAGTCGCCCGGCCCGATAAATCCGTCGCCGTCCAGATCGCTGGCGGCGTTCCAATTCGCGCTGCCGCTGGTTTTAAACCAGGCGTAACTCATATAGGAAAGTTCTGCCGGCCCGATAAACCCGTCTCCGTCGGCATCCATCGTTGACTTGACGTAAACATCGCCGATCTGCAGGCCCGAAGGCGCGCCTGTCGGTTCAGCGGGAGCAACCAACGCCGCATTGGCAATCACGCCCCCGGCATAGACGGCAAGGAGCTGACGGTCTTCGAGCGATTCAAATCGGAGCGTGCGCTTTTTCATGGCGGAACCTTTCTTGGGACGGGTACGAAAGCAGAGAATCCCTTAGCGATGAAATCTGGATAACGGGCTGTTAACAAACTCGATTCGGCGATGACCTTCTTTGTTGATTTTCGTCCAAATCCACCCCTATTCTACAGAATTCACCGAAAAAAGGGTAGGGGGGAAGAAGGGCCGGGCGGTTTCCCGCCCTTTTCCGCCGGTTTAGTCGATCCGCTTTTCGCAGTAAGCAGTATTGTTCTTTGTTACGGTTTCCCCCTTGACCCCTTCAATGATCCAGCCGATGTAGTAACTTCGGCCGGCCGTGAGTTTTTCGGTCGGAATGTCGGGAATTTTGAGGGTGGTTGTCTGTCCGGCATACAGGGATGTGCTCACGGTGAATGTTTTGAGAAGGGTGTCCCAGTTCGGGGAAATCGACGTGTCGGATGAAGCGTAGACTTTGACCTTGTATCCCGGCTCGGCGCGTTCGGTGCCGATATTTTTGATGATGCCGGTGGTGAGGGTAAAACGGCCGTTCTGCCTCTGAATCGAACCGCCCCGCTGGGCTTCCAGATCGGGCATGCTGAGCTTCTTTTCGCAGCAGTCGGTGTTGTTGTGAAGGGCGGTTTCCCCCCTGACATCGGTGATGATCCACCCGATATAGCAGTTTCGGTTTGATTGGAGTTTTTCGGCCGGAATGCCGCTGATTTTGATATCGGTTTTCTGTCCGGCGCCAATCGAGGGGGTTGAATAAAACTCTTTGAGAAGGGTATCCCAATTTTCGGAAATGGTTTTATCGTTCGACGCGTAAACTTTGATCTTAAATCCCGAATCGGCCCGGCCCGAACCGATGTTCTTGACCGGAATGGTCACGGTGAGCCCCCCCTCACCGGTTTGGAACTCGGCATAACGCTGTTCCGCGGTCAGGTCGGGCGTTACGGCGACGTTCAGCAGCTGCGGGCAGCAGGCGGAGTTGTTCTTCGTTTCGGTTTCCTCTTTGACCCCTTCGATGATCCAGCCGATATAGTAGCTTTTGCCGGGGGAAAGCTTGTCGAAAGGAATATCGCTGATTCTTTCGACGGCCGACTGGTTTGGGGAAAGAGCGGTTCGGACGGTGTACGCCGCAAGAAGGGTGTCGCGTTCCGGTGAAACGGTGTTATCGACAGAAGCGTAGATTTTGATGATATACCCCGCATCGGCCTTTTTCCGGCCGATGTTCCTAATCGTGCCGGTCGTGAGCGTGAATGTTTCTTTACCGACGGAGATCGATCCGCCGTTGGTGGTCTCCAAGTCGGGAGTGTTCTTCCACGGCTGCGCGGTCAGAGGGGCAAAGTCTCCTGCGCTGATCGCAAGAAAAAAGAAGGCGACAAAAAGGATTCTGACACGCAAAAGGGTCCGGCAGGACAGGAGAAAGATGTCAGTTTTCATCAGATGTTTTAAGCCTTTCTGCGGCGTCTGAAAAACGATCGATCGGCGGCTGATACCCGGGAAAAACAAAAAAGCTGTTTCGGCCGCGAAAAAGGATAACATACCGGTTTCGCGTTGTCAAACCTGAATGAGAACGGCCTGTTTATACACGAAAAGCCCCTTTACGGGGCTTTTGCGCTACGATGGCGGAAGATGCGCGGAACTGAAGGAAAGGGTTTCAGCTCTTTTCCCTTTTGAGTGCGGCCCGGACAGAACCTTTGGGGTCGGTGATCAGGAGGCGGACAAGCCAGATGATCAGCCCGAGAGCAACGACCGAAAGGCCGAGATAGGCGTCGTTAAGCATATCTGCGGGCGCGGGAGTGAAATAAACCTCTTTCAGTTCGGCATACTCAAAGATGGCGTCGACGAACCACATGATCGAGGCACCCCAGTAAAGGAAACAGAGGATACCGAGTTTCATGTCGTCATTTTTGCGGTTATACCACTTCACCGTGGCAATGATGGCAGCAAAAACCGTTATGAGCAAGCACATCTGACGGGATCCTTTCTATGATGCCGAGTTTTCGGACTTGACCGGTGCGGGACGCTTTGCAATGGCATCGGCGGCGATGCACATGACTCCCCAAACTGCGGTAACCAGAAGCGCCATGGTGACGCCCACCGTTGCCATTTCGTGAAACATTTCAGCGGCATCGGCGCGATCCGACATCGCCGTGAGGAAAGGGAACCACGGCACAATTTCGCCGTGCCAGAGGTGTTCGAACGCCAAAAGTGCGGCGCCCCCCCAGAGCATGCTCGAAAGCCATTTGAGCTTGCGGGTGAATGGGATTTTTCCTGTTTCGTTTGAAGTGAGTGCCGATTCCCCCTGCTGCGGCGCAGCGCTTTTCGGGGAATTTTTATTGAGCGCAGAAACCACGATTGCCTCGGCGACCGGAACCATAAAGCATGCCATCGGTTGTACCTCCCAAAAACAGTAAGAAAGACGCTCCCCATTTCAACGGGACAGGACGCCTTCAAAGCCTATGCGGGCATTAACGTTTGTAAAATTTTGCTGCGGCACTTCTGTGCCGATTTTCGCCTCTTCCGAGACGTTTCCATTATCGCGCTAATCAGGGGTTTGTCAAGGAAAAACGCCGAAATCCTTCGAAAATGGTTTCCGGCAGCTTCTTTCCTGACGAACAGATAAAAGGGATCAAACAAAGAGAACCTCCTCGCGGAGGTTCCCTGACCAAGGCCTTCAAAACGGTTTTGTTTCAGAAGATGCCGAGATCAACATCGAGATCCGCCGAGGCGAATACGGCTGACGCCGCATCGGATCGGGCTGGGGGATAGACGAGATCCTCATCCCCCGCTTCTCCAAGCCAGTTTGCGGCCAAAAAGGCACGGTCGGCCGCGCCGATATCTCCGTCTCCGTTGATATCGCAATAGGGGAGGTAACGGTCGTCCCCCTCTTCGGCCAGCCAGGCGCTCGCAAGAAGGGATCGGTCGGTGCCGGAAATATCGGCGTCGTTGTTGATGTCCATCGGGCAGACATTGAAAACGGCGGGGGCGCTCCAATCGGAATCGGTGTAAGAGGAACCGTCGCCGAGGGCGCGGACCCGATAGGCGACATCGGCGCCGTAGACCAGGCCGGTAACGACCGTGCTCGTCTCTTCGGTTTCGAGGGTGTTCCAATTGACTCCGTCGCCGCTGTGCGCAAGTTCGTAGGAATCGGCGTTTTCGACGGCTTCCCAAGAGACGAGATGCCGGTTGGCGCCATACGAGACGAAGACCCCCCGGCCGGCCGTGATCTGCGGGGCGTCAAGCTGTTCCGGTTCGCTCTCTCTTTGGTATTCATAAGCGCCGATATCGACAATCCGATTCACAATACGCTTGTTTCCCGCGAGGTCGGTATAGGCCGAAACGTAGTCGTTGTTTCCGACGTCGACCGCCTGCGAATCTTCGGAGAGAGCATAGTCGCTGTTTTCGGGATCGGTAAAGAGAGGGACCGACGAATCATATACGATACAGTTTTCGGAATACGTCCAGCCGGTGTAAGACGAGATCACATGGTAACCGTAACGGGAAGTCGAGGGGGAAGCGTAAATATCGCCGCCCGATTTGCCGGCGCTGTTGGCGGCAATAATCGAGTTGTAAGTCGAGGAGGAACCGTAATCGTAGATGCCGCCCCCCCAAGTTGCTGCCGTGTTGCCGGTAATGGTTGCATTGGAAAGGGTCAGGGTGCCGTAGTTATAGATGGCGCCGCCGTACAGGCCCGCTTCATTTCCATAGAGAAGGCTTTCCGATATTTCCGCCGTTTTGCCGTAGGCGTTGTTGATGGCGCCGCCGTAGTACACGGCAACGTTATTGTACAGCTGACAGTAACTCAGAGTCAGCGTTCCGGAATTGTTGATCGCACCGCCGCTCGATTGGGCGCTGTTCCCCGTCATGGAACACTCGGTTAACGTCAATGACGCCCCATAGACGTTGTTGATTGCGCCGCCGTTGCTTTCGGCGGCGTTTTCGGCAAGGATGCAGCCGGTCAGCTGTGCCGTTCCTTTGTTGTAGAGGCCTCCGCCGTAAGCTCCGGCCCTGTTCGATGAAATCACACAATCGGCGATTGACGCAAAACATCCGCTCCCGACACTGACGCCGCCGCCGAACGACTCGGCCGCGCCGCCTGTTATCGTGAGACCGACCAGCGTTACGGGCGAGGCGGCTGTGCCCCCTGAAATCTTGAAGACACTGCTTTTGCCGTCGGCGTTGACGGTAATCCCCCCCACTCCTGAAGCATCGACGATGATTCCCTTGGTGATTTCCAGCTGACTGCCGTCCAGGGTGATTGTTCCCTCGGAAAGGCTTTCGTCAAAAAGAACGGTATCTCCATCCGAGGCGGCGGCAACGGCTTCGCGCAGCGAGACAACGCCGTCGGTACTGTCGGTAACGTCGCTCAGGGTTGTCACAAGAATGACCGCTGAAGTGGGCTGCGGCGCGGCGGCGGGCATTTCGATGCCTGCGGTTACTGCTAAAAGAGTGCGCTCTTCCAGAGATTCTAAACGGAGCTTTCGCATCAATCTCCTCCTGCGTTTGGCTTTTCTCCTTCGCAGCCAAGTTTGTTTTTCGGCATTTCCTGAACTTGGCTGCGAGAGGCGGATTACGGGGACAGCGGGAACGGCTGTTCCTACGGCAAAGAGAAAGCGGGCTTTCTGCCGGGAAAAACCACCTTACTGCCATTCTACCTGCCCCCCCCAGTTCCGTCAAGGAATTGACTTCCGTTTTCGGGGCGGGCACAGAATGATCCGAAGGGGAAAATCCGTACTGCCTTAATCGTCCGAGGCTTTCGGATCAAAACGCCGCAACGATGCGGTCAACGTACAGGTTGAACGGGTGTTTGGTGTTCTCGGCCGGCGCGATCCAAAGCAGAAGGTGCTTTTCGAGCGGAACCTGGCCCAAGTCGATCATGGTATAACCGTCATTGGCAAGATCGGCGGCGGCAAACGATTTGGTTTCGGTTACCGCCTCTTCCTTTTCGCTGCTGTAGATGCCCGTTGTGAAAATGGCGCCTTGCGGGAGTTCGCCGCCGTCGGCCGGTTCGGCGCGTACAAACGCGTAGAAGTGCGGCATATTGTTCTTATCGGCGATCTCTTCGTCGAGAAGGTTCAAACTGCACTGAACCGACCACTCGTGATGAGAGGAAGGAGTGCGGACCGCTTCGCCGTCCGAGGCCAGCGGGTCTTCTTCGGTGAACGTCAGTACCTCCGGCGAGGCCAGAGAAAAGTCACCGGTCTGAAAATCGAGCCAATGACCGCTTGGAAGACCGGCGCAGATTTCCGGCACAGCGGCTTCCCTGATCGGGGCGGAATACCGCTTGATAAAGTTTTCTTTGAATTGGGCAAGCTGTTCGGGCGTGGAACCTTCGCGGAACTTCGTGACCTTACTGGCGTCGAGACGGGCGCTGAAATCAATCGCTAAATCCCTCATGTCGGTCACGGTCGGGAAATCGGTGATCCCCTTGAGCATCGCTTTCTGGCGGTAGACCGGATACCCCATCAGCCAGACCAGGTCGAGCGGGATCCGTTCGCGGCGGACCTTGAAGAGGAGCCCCGCGTACTTCTCCGGATCGGCGGCTTCAAGCTCTTCGGCGATTTTCTGGGCGCGGTCCTGTAATTCGGTCGCTTTCAGAAGCGTTTCCAAATCGATCCAGTCGTTGGCGGTGGAACGGAAGATCCCCAAATGGTCCCCCGTCGCCTCGAATCGGTCGGAAAGCAGGTCGAAATAATCGAAGTAGACCGGGACCAGTTCCGGCGCGTAATACCCTTCGATATATTCCTTCATCAGTTCCCGCTGATCGAGACTCGGGTTCCAGAGGAGCTTGGCGACGACCCAGGCGCGGAGCTGCACAAAGTCGCCGGTCGTGCAGTGATAATCCCCCTGTTCAAAAAGGCCGACAACATTGTGGTCGATGAAGTAGTTGATGTTATCGGCCCAGACACGCCAATTCGGGAACGGGAGCAGGTAAAGGCTGAAATCCGTCATGTAGTCCCAGACAAAGATGTGGTCGGCCATCCGGGCCCAGCCTTCCATGTCGTCGCGGAACGAAGCGTTCTGTTCCCCTTCGCGCAAGGTTTGGATAAAGGAACATTCGATACTGCAGAGGCGGATGATCACGTTATCGCGCGCGCGGGTCAGCTTCGGCGGCTTGCGCGTGAACTGATACGCAAGTGTATCGACGTAGATGTCGGGATAGACTTTTTCGATCTCTTCGGCCATCCGGTTAACGAAACGGATATACGGCCCCATCTGCGATTCTTCCTCGTCGGCGATGGCCTTGCACTTGGCGCATTCGCAGTAGCCTTGCCAGTCGTTCTGGCTGATCGAGACGATGGTGGTTTTCGGGTTTTGTGCAATCTGCGCCAAGACGCGCTTGAGCATTTCCTGGAACAGCTCTTCGTTGGTCAGGCAGAGCTGCGTGCCGCCGGAATGAATCTGTTCCGGCTTCAGACGCTCGCACATTTCTTTGAACGCCGACGAACCGCCCCCCGCCCAGCCGGGATACCCGACTTTCCGCACGCCGTCGATTTCCGGGAACCAGTCGGGATGGGCTTCAAATTCGGTCGGGGGAATGATGGGATAGAAAGAATGGACGAAATGGAGATAGGTCTGATGACCGCCGTATTCTTCGGGAATCGCGTCGCTGTTTCCGTTGCATTTCACGTGTACCGCAAACGGGTAGTGATCGGATCCGATCACCCCCTGGTAAAACGATTCACGGTTGATCAGTTTCGGCGTGTAGACCGTATCGAAATCCGAGACCGTTACCGAATCGAGTTTCGGAATGAACGATTCCGCTGCGGTCCACCACCGGCAGCCGAGCTCATCTTCGAGAAACGTATTGACCGCGTAAAGCATCCCCCGCTGCGGGTGACCCGAAAAGACGATACTGCTGCCGGCCTGCTTTATCACAATCGCGTCGTAGCCGAGCGTGTCTTCATCGACACTTCCGGCCAAAAGAGCGCGGCTGGCCGCCGAAGGGCCGATCACAAGGAGCTTCCCCGCCGGATCGGCGCTGACTTCTGATTCCGGACGAATCGGGAACTCGGTGCCCGAAATCTCTTTCAGGTTCGAGGCGAGCTCTTTGGCTGCGGTGGTCTGAACCGGAGTCGGGTTTTCGGGCAGGACGATGACGTAATCGGTTGTGCCGTTTTGAGCGAGTGTCAGCGGCTCGGCAGCGGCCAGAACGCCGCAGGCGCAGAATAGCGCCGCGCCGCAAAGTAAGAGAACGAAAACTTTTAGGACGGATTTCATGGTTTTTACCTCGAAATGTGTGAGAGATGAATCTTGCTGAGCGCCAAGAAGGGGGGGGGCCGAACCTCGTAACGCCTGTTCTCTGAAAGGATAACAGGTTTTCACGCAGAGTCAATGAAACGGCTTTCCGGCTATCCGGGAAGAGAGGCTTTTTCGTAAAAAAGGGGGGGCTTTACGCCCCCCGTTCTTGAAGGCCCAAGGCGGAATCTACTTGAGAATTCGTACCGGGCCGAACAGCCCGCTTTCGCAAAGCGGTTCACCGGCCGCAAATCCCTGCCACGGGTGATGTTTTTCCCCCTCGGGATAGAACTGAGCGTTTGTCTCGGTGAACCGCTCTTCGGGGGGAAGAGCCGCATCGCCGATGAGCCGGTTCGCCCACGTGTTCGTGACCCGAATGACCAGCCGGTTTTCTCCCTCATGCAGCAGGTCTTTCGCAGCCCCTTTTCCGAGGGGAAGCTGCCATGGGAACATCCAGAGAACCCCCGCGTCTGTACCGTTGATGAAGATGCGGGCGGTCGCCGCGGCCCGTCCGATATCGAGGGTGAGGTTCCGGTTTTCCAGATCTTCGGCGGACAGGGAGAATGCCGTTTCGTATTCCGCAGTGCCGCTGTAATAGCGAATCGACGGATCGGAATGTTCGTTCCACGGTGTCAGCTCTTCGAAGAGTGTCTCGGCGGGTCCCCCCCAAGCCGGGTCGAAACGGACCTTCCACGGCCCATTGAGACGGCAAACCTCCTGTTCCGGAATCGGATCGGGAGAAACGGTTCCGTCGGGAAGCGCATTTCCAAAGACGACAAAACAGGAACCGTATTCGGGAAGGCGAACCGCCGCAGAACGGCTCCCGTCGGGATCGGTTTTGGTTTCGAGCGGGGTGACTTCGCCTGTCATCGGATTCCAGCAGGATGCGGATTCCGCGCCGCTGCGGAACCGGCACATCGCATCGAGAGGTTCCTTCCCGGTGTTGACCACGAAATAGATGTCGCCGTCGGCACAGCTGCGGTGATGATACTCAAACGGCCCTTCGAAGTCGGGAGAGACCTTTTCGGCGGCCATGACCTCGTCCGGGGTCATTCCGGTATAGACCATTCCGTTTCCGAGCGGCCGGCCGCCGGGGGCGCCGTCGCCCCAGAGAAGACGGACCAATTCGGCCAGCTGCGTGTCCCCGTCAGGACCGTCGGAAAGGCCGTTTGTCCGCACCGGCGGGTCGGGACCGAGAATGATGTGCCCGCCGCTATTGGCGAGCTGAACGATTTTTTTGAGGGATGCCAGCGGATACTCTTGATCTTCGGGGTCAAAGACGAGCCACTTGTAACTCATCCCGTCGGGAAGGACGAAACGGCCGTCTTTCCAGTCGAGCCGATTGACGAGCGCGCAGGTGTCGAAGAGGTCGTATGCGGTTCCGGCGGGGGCTCCCCAGCCGGACTTCGCGTTCCATTTCGCTCCCCGCCCCCACATCCGGTAGTTCCGGTCGCTGACATAGACCGCAAAGTCGGCGGTGTAAAGCCCCGTGCGGAGCATGGCCTGGCATCGGCCGATGTAGTTGAGAAAAGGACCGACGTCCCCCTGCCATGTGACATTCGAGTTGATATGTGTGCCCGCAAAATATTCGATTCCCGGTTTCCCCGCTTCCGGAACCGGAGCAGTATAGGTGTGCCAGATAAACATATTGCCGCCGTCGATCAGATTGAGGTCGGCCGCAGGTTTGAGGAGCGCGGGATAGAGAGTCCAGTGGCGGGTCATGTGGGTAAACGCTTCCAGTGAAGTCAGACCGTGCCCGTAAATGTGCGAGGCGGACGCGGCAAACTTCGTGTTTCCTTCCGGTTTCGGTTCGAATCGGGCATCGACCCAGAATTCTCCCTGGGGAATGTCGTTCTGTCCCCAGAAGGTGAGCATATCGGCATCGACAAACATCGGGGCCTGGCGGTTCCACGGCCCGCCGTCTTCGGAATGCCAGATTTTTCCGTCGCGGTGGCAAAGTTCGCCGATTTTGCGGTAGCAGTTTTCACAGAACGCGTCGGCGACCGTTTTATGGAAATCGACCATAAAACGGCGGTTTGTTTCGGCATCGGCCGCGGTGAGACCGGCAAGGACGGGCAGATAGGGAAGGAGGTCGTAACCCCGTTTTTCGGCGAAGAACTTATCGAATCCGTCGGTCCAGTTCGGGTTTCCCCCTTCCCAGCTCACGTTGTAGAAGGAAACGAGACTCTTTCCGATCGGCGTTCCGGTTTCATCGGCGGTTTCGGCGGCACGGCGCTGAATGGTTCCCGCCATCTTATCGTAATACGCGGCGATAATTTCCGGATTCAGAATATCGACGCTCCCGGTCTCGCCGATCACGACCGAACCGAAACGGACGACCAGCCAGCCGGTTTCCCCTTCGGGGGGAGTCCATTCGAGTTCACCCTTTTTCAGCTGGTCCGAAATATCCCTGACCTGCAAAACACGCGGCGCGCCTTCTTTCGGCGGCGCGGCGGGAACCAGAGGCCCGAAACCTTCGGTCGGCGGCAGCTGCCGGTCAACCTGGATCGCCAACAGGGCCGCATCTTTGTAATACCGCTGGTAGACCGGTTTGAGAAGCCGGAGTTTCACCGGTTTTGCCGGGTTGGGTACGAAAGTCGAGGTGATCAGCGTGCGTGGCCCCTTTTCTGCGAAATCCCAGGGTCCGCGCAGGTATCCGCCGGTGTTCGAAAGATTCAGGCTGACCTTCATGCCGAGCCGGTCCGCTTCGGCGACCAGATGAACAATCAGGTCCTGCCACGGAACCGACATGAACTCATTCCGGATCGGAACCGGTACCGGAACATGGTCTTTCGCGTCTTCGTGATAGCCGCGCGAATCGAAAACGAGCACTCCCCCAAACCCGAGCTCTTTCATGCGGGTCAGGTCGGCGGTGATCGATTCTTTGGTCACGTTTCCCTTGATCCAGAAGTAGTAAGCCCACGGGCGGCAGTCATCGGGAACTGTTTGAAATTCACTGACCGAAGGAACCGTCTCTCCGGCGGGACGGAGCTCCTTCCCGCCGAAGAACGCCAGGGAAATGCAAAAAACGAGAAACGGAATGATTTGGCGGATCATGGGAGTCTTTCCAGGTCTTATATGTTGCTGAAACGGATAATGATTACCAAGGGGTGATTTTACATGCAATACAAATGAAATCGTTCAGTCGTGCTCAACGACCGCATATTCCACGCCGAGGATCTGGGCGATTTTCGCGAGTGTTTCGGCGTGGTGTCCGATCCCCAGGGCGAAGTGGTGGGTTGGCCCTTCCCGAACCCAGTCGATCAGGAACCGGCGGATGTCCGGTCCGAAGTCGCCGTGGGTGTTTGTGTTTCCGGTCGGGGGGATCGGCCCTTCCCGTGACACACCTTCGGCGATTACGAACTTGAACTTGCCGCTGGCCCCGACTCCGATACTGAGCATCGTGATCGGTCCTTTTTTGATGTTGAATTCCACACTCGCGCCGTGCCCGGGCTTGCCGTGATATTTCCGGAGGCTTCGGAGAACCGGCTTCCGGTCGGCGATATTGATATGGTGCGGCCCGTCGTGCCCGACGAGCACCGTGTTCCGATTGAAGTCGATCGGGTGAAATTCGGCGAAACTCCCCCCGATTTCAAGCCGGTCCATGATGAGCATCGCCACGCATGTCTTCAGGTCGTATTCGCCGCACATTGGGAACCCCGCCCCCGTAAGAAGCGAGTTGCCGACAATCAGGTTCGTCATCAGTTCGCGGGTGCGGGTTTCCGGAGCCGCTTCGAAGTAGTAGGCAAGCCCGTCGAGATTTTTGGCATCAACGAATTTTTCGAGAGCCACTGCGGCTTTGGCGCCGATAACGAGGTCCCCCTCGGTCAATTTTTCCGTGACCGGATCCGAAATCGGGTCGGGCGTATCGAAGAATTCGAGGATTTCCCGTTTTTTTGTTTCAAGGTCCGTTTCGGAAACATTCCCGTAAAACGCTTCCATTTCCGCCGCTTCACACTGGACGATATGCGGGCCGAACGCGGCGGTAACCGCCGTCGGGTCGGTGTGCATATCGAGCATCGATTCGAGCACATGCCCCAGATGACCGATCCGCGCACGGCGCAGATCATGCAGAATATGCGCAATACCGCACCAGCGGTCAAGTTCCCGTTCGACGATTGGATCATCATTGAGCATGCCGATAATAACGTCCGGAGCCGGCCGGCCCATCCGAATCGCAACACCGGCAAATTCCGGCACGCTGCACAGATCGTCATTACACAGCTGCATATAGGTCGTTCCGCGCCGGTAATCCATTGCCGAAAGGGGCTGGAGGACAGCCAGCACGATCGGAACATTCATTTCGCGAAAAACCGCGCCGATGGTCGACGAGGTGGCATAGGTGACCATGTCGACGAAGATCAGGTCGGGATCGGCGGCCTTAAGCTTTGGAATCAGCTCGTAGGCGCGCTGGGCGTTATCGATCATTCCGAAATCGGTAACATTGACCTGCCGCCTCCGCAGATCCGCGCAGAAAGTTTTCCGTTTCTTTTCGAGCTCCTCATAGAGACCTTCAAACTGTTTCCAGTAAACATCGTAACCGACCGCGAAAACGGCGATGTTCGCGGAAAGCGGCTTGCGGCGCGGGACCTGTTTTATTTCTGTCATACATGTCCTTCTTTCTCAGGAAATGCTTTTAGTTGTATTATACTGCGGCGCGGGAGGTCTTTCCCCGCACCAGCAGAAGAATCACGGCGGCGGCAAGGGGATACAGGATCCCCGAAACGAGCCAGACCGAGAAGAACCCGAAATGGTCGGCGATCAGTCCGATTCCGGTATTCGCAAACATTCCGCCGATCGTACCGACCATGCCGGTAATCCCCATCACGCGGCCGACCTGACCCGCCTCGAACCGGTCCCCGATCAGCGCGACGTAGTTTGTGATCCAAAACCCATGCGCGAAAAGGAGAATCGACATCATGGCGATGGCAAACGCCGGACTCGGCGAAAACGCGGCGATTCCCGACGACATCGTCGCGGCTGCGGCGGCAACCATCACTCCTTTTCGCGCCGAGGAAGGACGAAAACCGTGCCGGACAAGGCGGTCCGAAAAATAGCCGCCGATCATATTCGAGATGCCGAGTGCGAGAAACGGTATCCAGGTCAGTTTGCCGATCGACTCGATCGAAAGACCCCGTTCCTGGTGGAGAAACTGCGGGATCCAGAACATATAAAAGTAGAAGACCGGGTCGAACAGGAATCGTGCCAGCGCCAGACCGGCAACATCACGGCGCGCCAGCAGGTGAAAGAGGTTTTCAGGAGGAGCCGAAACAGTATCGGATTGCTCTTGACCGGAAACACTTTTCCTGCCGGAAGTTTCGGCGATATAGGCTTTTTCTTCGAGGGTGATGAAAGGGGAGCGGCTCGGTTTATGGTAGAGGAGAAACCAGAAGAGGGTCCAAACCGCGCCGAAAAGGCCGGTCATCAGGAACGCGGCGCGCCAGCCGAACAGAGCGAAACACCAAGCGGTTAAAGGGGGGGCGATCACGCCGCCGAGACTCGCGCCGCCGATCGCAATACCGACTGCCAGCGCCCGTTCTTTGGGAGGGAACCATTCACTCACTGCCTTAGCCGCGCCCGGAAAGCAGGCTCCTTCCCCCAAACCGAGTCCGAACCGCGCCAGCCCGAGCTGAAGAGGCGAAATGATCAGCCCGTGAAGCGTACTGGCCAGACTCCAGAACGCGACCGAAAGGCCGAGCCCCCAGCGGACACCCATCCGATCGACCAGAACTCCCCCCAGAAGGAACATGACGGCGTAGCTGACCAGAAAGGCGGTCGTTGTGTAACCGTAAACGGTGTTGTTCATGCCAAACTCGGCGCGGATTGCCGGTGCGACCACCGAAAGAACCTGCCGGTCGAGAAAACAGAGTCCGGTCGCTGCGAAGAGGAGGATACAAAGCAGCCAGCGCAAATGGGGGATTTTCATCTGATTTCTGTCGAGTGAAGGCGGTTTTGTTTTGCCGCGCCTTAGTATATCCGTTGCGTCATCGGTGATGAAAGAAAAGGGGGATGTCCGTCCCCCTTTCTTTTAACGGCCGATTTTTCCGTTGGACCGGCACAAGGCGCCGGTCCAACGGACTTTTCAACGTTATTCTAACTTCATCGAAACGTCATTTCAAGTGAGTCGGCATCAGTCATTTTCTTAGAAAACGTCTGGATTAACGCCGGTTCCTGCCGAAGCGAAATCGGCGAAGAACGCGCCGTGCCGGCGCGGCGGCGGATAAGAAAATCGTCGTTACCCGTGTCGGCAAGCCAGTTGTTCGAAAGATGCACGGTCAGTCCCGCCGACAAGGATAACGAACTCTTTCCCTGATGCCGATGATAAGGGAGCTAAACAAAAGAGCCCTCTTGCGAGGGCTCTTTGAAACGGGCTGTTTAGCTCATGTTCTCAGAAAACATCGAAGTCGATATCAAGATCCGCCGAGGCGAAATCGGTGAAAGCCGTGTCCGCGAGCAACTCCGGCGGATAGAAGAGGTCTTCTTCGTCGGCACCGTCGAGCCAGTTTCGGAACAGATAGACCAGATCTCTATTGGTGACATATCCGTCACCGTCGACATCCGCGTAATGACGGAACTCTTCGTCGTCCTCTCCGGAGAGCCATGACTGCATCATCAGTGTGCGGTCAATCATCGAAACGTCCCCGTCATTGTTAATATCCATCGGGCAGACATTAAACGACCGGACCGCACTGTAGGCCGAGTCGGCATAGGGCTCGGTCCCGAGTGCGCGGACGCGGTAGATTACCACATCACCATAGGTCAGACCTGTGACAACGGCGCTTGTCTCGGTCGTTTCGATGTTCGTCCAGGTGTCGCTGTTGTTCGAGGAATAAGCCAACCTGTAACCGCTCGCGTTTTCGACTGCCGTCCAGACAATGCAGTGGCGGTTCGCGCCATACGAAACGTAAACACCCGGATCGCCGGTCAGAATGGTCGGAGCTTCGAGCGGCGTCAAAATGGTAACGGTTGCGGAGCCGGTCCAGTCGTTATAACCGGCGCGGCTGACTTTGACATAAGTCGTGTAGATGCCCGCGTCGGTATAGGCGGGATTCGATGTCAGGTTATAGGTGACGCCGTCGGTCGAGTAGAGGATCGTATCGGTCGAGGCTTCGGGATCATTGACCGTAATCGAGTGGGCGGCGCCGTCATAGGCCCCTGTCCAGCCGGTGAGAGTCACATCTTCGATATCGGGGGTCGGGGCAGCGCCGGTAACGGTAATCGAAAGAGAAGTGACCGGGTTGCCGTACTCTTCGGTATCGGCGAAGTCTTCACGGACATATCCCCAGGTTTCCTTCTCGTTCCCCTTGGCATTCCTCGGCGTTCCGGTCGAGAAGGTGTATTCACCCGCGGCATCGGCGGTAAAGGAGAACGTACCGACAAGCGCCCACTGGGTCTGGCCGTAGGCGGCGGTCATCGAGGTCGGGAACCCGCCGAAGGTCGAGATGTAGCCGTCACCCGGATAGCTGTAACCATCGTTGTAGGTCGACTCGTTAAAGATCGCGCTTTCGGTGTACTCTCCGGCGGTGAATCCGGCAGCATCGTAGTACAGGGTACTGTAGCCGCCCTGGATACCGTAGTTGGAATCGGTACTCTTCACGTAGACCGACACGTAAACGGTATCGCCCTCGGCAACTTCGGTCAGCGTCTCAACCTCGTTGACCTGGGTCGCGGTCGGAACCGTAGCGGTAACCGAAATACAGGCTTCGACCGGACCGGTGGAAGGAGTGACCTTGTTGATGACCACGGTAGCGGAACCGGTCCAGTCATTGTAACCTTCGCGGCTGACCTTGACGTAGGTGGTGTAGATGCCCGCGTCGGTATAGGC
>JAFRAC010000003.1 GCA_017405595.1 Thermoguttaceae bacterium
GATTTTGATATCCCAATCCTTCAATGGAGTTCCAATCGCCTCAATTTTCCGTTTAATCGACTGCTCGATCGGATTAAGAATCACCCAGCTGTCGCTCGTTGTAAAAGCGCATTCTGTGGCATGTTGTCTAAAGAAACCGCTCAGATCATTTCGACAACCTTCTTTTGCAATGCAGGAACAGGTTTTTCCCGTGTTATCATTCGATTTTGCAAAAAGAAGTATGTTCGTATCAACAGTAGCCGATTCAAATACTTTTGGGCCTAAATCGATCAAAAGTTCCGGATTCGTTTTGTTAGCGAGAAATTCGCGCAATAGTTTTCCATAATCCGCCCGCATCCATTTATTCGATGTGATAAAACACAGATGACCGTTTTCTTTGAGTAACTGCCAGCCGCGCTCATAGAAAAGGCAATAGATATCTCCCGTCCGTTTAAACGTCTCAAACTTTTCATCTTCGTATAAGTCGGCTAATTTACCTCCATCTGACTGAAGTTGGATATATGGAGGATTACCTATCACAATATCAAAACCGTCTTTTATGGCAAACATCCAATCGGGGTCGAAAAAATCAGCCGTATTATTAAGTTCTGAAGAATTCCAAGAGATAAGTTTTTCTGCAATCCGCGTTGCTTCGTCTGAGTATTTTCCACGATTTTGCTCTTTAACAATTTCCGATTTGAGTATCTTAATTCTCGCGTCAATCCGTTTCCGCTCTGGCTCGTTTGCATCGATCTTAATTTCTTCCTGGCGAGTAGGCTCTTCAAGAAAATTCTGCTGAACGTCCCGTTGAACAAGAGACTGTATATCCGGGCTCGCCACTGCAAGGCGCTTTTTCTGGAGTTCTTCAACTTCTTTTTGTAATCTTTCGATTTTTTCAGGGTTTGGTTCACTTGAGTTCGCAAGAAGTAATTCTTTAATCTTTTGCCGAAGTGCTTTTTCCTTTTTTTGAAGCTGCTTTTTCTCAGTCCGGTTCTTAGGACAGATTAAATTTTGGCTTATTTCAAAAAGCTCTTGTCGAATGTCTGAAACCCCATCAAAGTCCAGAACCCTGTCACCTTTGTTAAGGCTTATGAGCGAATTGGCCGCGACAAAACGGGTTTCCAGGTTCGGTAATGGTTTAATACCGTAATTATTTGTGGTGTCCTCCAAAATAGGTTCCTGTTCGCAAATCAGTGAAATGAAAAAACGTAGCTTCGAGATCTGTACAGCGATATTCTGAATATCGACTCCGTAAAGACACTTTTCGATCAAGTGCATTTTTGTTTCATATTCATCCAATTGGGTTTTAGAAAGTTTACGGAGAATAGTTACGATTCGGTTTAATGCTCCAACCGGAAAGGCGCCGGAACCACAGGCAGGGTCGAGAATTTTCACGCAACGAAGAAGCCGTGAGAACTCTTTTCTTGCCCGATCGTTTTCTTCAATTTGCTTTGGTAGTTGATCATCGCGAATCAAAGACTCGAGAACATCTTTTTCGTATTTGTATATGGAGTTTGATTTGAGGTAGGCGACGAGACTTTCATCTACCATATAATCGACGATTTCACGAGGAGTATAGAATGAACCGGACTCATTACGTGCGGTCTGCTGAGTTTCGGGGTTATACGCTCCAAGAAGATTCTCAAAAACCTTACCAAGGAGTTCTGGATCAAGTGCAACCGTTTGGTCAAGTGCCGTATTTTCCTCAACTGTAAAATTATAGCGTTCCAAAAGAGGGATAATTCCCTTTGCCTCATCGAAGAAAAGTGCGTTTGGTAATCTGGCAGATTTTCGTCTACTAAATCCATCAACATAGACAACTGGGGTATTTTCGACTTCATCCTTTTTATCAAGGCATTCAAAGAGCCCACCGTTCAGGTAAGGGACCTTTTTGAAGAGGGCTAGAATCTCGTTGTTACTGCACTTGAATTCCTCAGCATGACGGTAGAGTGTAGAAACACCATAATCACGAGCTTTCGCTTGATTAAACGCATTGGCTGGTGCTGCAAAGGCGCGTTCACCAATTTCACGGTTAAGCGTGGCAAAGAATAGATTTTGCAGATAACACTTATAATAAGTACATTGCTTCATATCATATGGCTTGAAATTCTTAAGTTTTTCAGCCACTTTCGCAGGTTTGAAGAGCTCGTCCGGCACTAGGCCTTTCTGTTTGATGAACCAGACAAAGACTAAGCGAGTGATCAAACGGATAAGATGTTCTTGGAGTGCCTGATTCTTGTCCGGTGCAGTATCGAGATTTGGGTAGTAAGCATTAATTTCATCTGAGGCTGCCCATTGGTACCAGTCGAAAAGTTCCCTGTAGAATTGCTTCGTCAGTGCTTCAACGGAAAAAGCCTCTTCAACCTTATCAAGAGTCACATTGGGTTCTGTTTGAAGCTTTTGAAAGCGTTGAATAGCGGTTAGACAATGGCTATCGGGACCAAGAATATATGTATATCGCCTTGGATTAGTTCGTCTTTCCCGTATTTTCCCATCATCACTAAATTGAAAAGAACTGCGAACAAAAGTAAAACGATAGGAAGATTCCTTTTTTGAATGAAATACACCAATCGCAGCGTCAGCATTACTTGTGGCCAGCCAGCGAACTAAGCTGTTATTCAGCGTAACGCGGTTTTTTCTTAATACAATATTGGGCTGAACTTCAACGTCGAAAAATAGAATTTTTTCTCCATTAAGATCTGCCGAGCCCACCTCGTAACTATTTTTAATCGCATTATTCTTCGTATCAAGTTGAACGGGACGTTTAAATAACTCGCATTTATTGAACAAAACGGCATATATATCTTGCCAGTTAGAAAGCTTGTATTCTTGAAGAAGACTTTGCGCGAAATCGACGGACATCTTGTTGCTCCTATTATGGCCTACAGGTTAAGATTGACGAATGTTTCCGAAATTACGATATTTGGTGATCCAACAGAGTCAATGGTTTCACGTCTTTGGTTATCTTCAGCCTCATTTCCTCTCCCAACATATTTCTGAATAATCTCCAAGAGCTTAGGAAGACACTCTATTGGTTTCAAATTACTTTTGAACACCTTGTTAATCTCTTTGTATAAGTTAGTGTATGTCTTTTTGTTAATCAGATCGATCGCATTATTGAAAAGTGCTTTTTCTTTGTCATTGACAATGTTTTCGCGCAACATCCCCCTTAGATATTTGATTGCTTGTTTTTCTTGAATCGTAAGGGATCTCGATGAAACCTGACGTTTAGAAGCATCATCTTCAAGTTGTTTTTCAAATGATTCAAGAAACTGTTTAACATGTTTGTAATGACTATCGGGGATACTGAGTCTAGGTTCATCTACTTGGCATTTTAAAAGTTTCTCGGCCTCTAAAAAGCTAATCACTTCAGGTTCTTTATCAGCAGAAACCGCGAAAAAGACATCCCGTTTTGTGTTTTTTAGATAGGCAACAGTTGATTCCGCTGGGAATTTCTCTTTTGCCTCCGGATTTTCTGCGCGTCCAGTTCGAATTTTTAAAGGAAGATCTTTGATCCTTTTATAATCTTCAGGATTTTCTTCTACGAATTTTCGAAGCCAAAGGAGGATCGCAAGTTGTTGATCTTGCTCTTCTGTTGGATTGGTACTAAAGAGACCGAAAGATTCTGCCTTTTCATCATCAGGCGAATAGATTTGACTGTCGTTACCAAGAGCATGGTGAAATGCTAACAGTTTTCTTTTCGCTGTCTTCTCTAGATTGATGGTATCGTTGACCTCGGCAGTTGGGAAGAAGTTGTAAATGCTAATGAACTTATTCGATGAACCGATTCGGTTGATGCGGCCAATACGTTGCATGAGCCGTGTTGAATTCCAAGGTGTATCGTAATTTACAATAAGTCCTGCCCTGTGAAGGTTTATTCCTTCAGCCAGCACCTCGGTGCAGACAATGATATCGTAATCGTTTTTTTGGAGTTCCCTCTCGTAGTTCGCATCAAAATTCTCGGCGATTTTTTCACGCATACTATTTCGATTACTAGCACTTACAGTAATTAGCCTTGTAAATCCATCATGCCGCAATCGGTTTTCAAGATAATTCGTTGTATCTTCTGACTCTGAAAAGACAACAACTTTTCCCGATGGATTCTCTTTCTTGCTAAGAAGTCTTGATTTAAGTGAATCAAGGAACTTGTCATATTTTGGATCATCATGAACATTTTCCCATTCAGTCCACAGCTCCTCCAAAACCTCTTTGTCCTGACTTAATAGTTCTCGGAAATTAGACTCAAAGTTATCAGTAGTAAATTTTTCTGCGTCTTCTTTTTTTTCGAAGATTTCTTGAAGCTTATCATCTTCCCCGTTCAATACCAAACTCGTTACATTAACCTTGTTTAGGACATATACACAGTTATCATCAAGCATTTTAAGAAGTGCGTATACACTATCCAGAAAACGTTTCAAAGAAAGTTTGAACGCGAAGAAACTGCTGTCTAACCGTTTTATGAGAATATTCTTCATCATTCCTGCAAGTTGGATAGACGCGTTTACAGCCACATTTTTTTTGTATTTCTGTTGGAACTCTGGTTTTAGATAAGCCAAAACCATATAACGACTATAATTAAGTCTCTTACTTAGACATTCTAAAGTTTTGTCAAACAACTGTTCTAAATTATTGTTCAACTTGTAAAGCATCTGAACGGGTGTGCGCGATTCAGGAAAAAAAATGTGTTGCTTCGCAAGATCAATTTTGTAAGCATCGTTATTCATTAGGTCTGTTCTTGTTCTTCGAACGGTAAGCGGAAAGATGATATTGTCTCGCAGTTCTTTATTGATTTTTCTGATTTCTTTTTTGGCTTCTTTGTTATCAAGCTTTTTCGTGGTATCGTAGCGTCTAATAAGCGGGTTGAAAAAGTCTTCAAGATTCGGAAGATCCAGATCTGTATCCCTGGGAATTTGAAACAGATATGTCAAACTTCGAATATCAGCAGGTCCATTATTCTGCGGTGTTGCGGAAATGAGGATGACTTTTTTTCGGTCAGGAGCTTTTCCTAATGTGCTTCCAACCGAACTTGGCGACAAACAGAGACGTTGAAGGTCATCATAACCATCTGTTTTTTGATTTCTGAACTTATGAGCTTCGTCAACTATGACAAGGTCATAAGTATTAAATCGTCTTTCTTCCTTGTGAATACTTCCGTTGGTAATGATTTTGCATGACTTTAAACCAAAGTCATCGACAGTATTTTCCCAGACTTCTTTAAGGGCGGGTGGACAGATAATCAGAATTTTTGATATGTGATCGGGATAGCCGTTACCGTAAAAGAATTTCTTTGCTATCAAAAGGGCAACTACAGTTTTTCCCAAACCAACAACATCGGCTAGGAAAAAACCATTGTATCGGCACAGCTTTTCATACCCCTGATTAACCGCATCAATCTGGTAAGACAATTGCTTGTAATTGCGCGGTAAGTCAATTCCATCTGTCGAGTAATCGATGTTTCTGCCAAAGTAGGAGATTAACATCTTGATGTATATTTCAAAGGGTGTGACTTGATCGTTAAGATGAGTTGTTGTTTTTAATGTTTCGATTTCGACTGGTCGAATTTCCGCTGCTTCATTCCAGAGCTTTTCAAATTCACTTTTTGCAAATTCAACATCTTCGTATTCTTGTAGTTGAACATTAAATTCGTAGTTTGAAATTGAACTTGCGCCAAGTCCAGCTTCCGTCAAGTTTGAGGAACCGGTAATCACATAGCCTGAATTATGTTCATTCCACTTTTTTGGCCGAAAAATATAGATTTTTGCATGAAGCTTGCCCGTTTTGTGGGCACGTATTTCAATCTTTCCTGTTGCGACATCTTCCACGAAAAGTTTAATTCCATTTTCGATTTCAGCCGAATAACCACAGGTTGCGATGTCTTTTTGAAAAACAGAAAGAGCTTCTTTAACTGTTTCCTCGTCATCCCCTTTCCACAGGAGTCCCTTTTCATTGTATTTCGCAATAATATGATCTGCGTTGATACCAACAAGAATTCTGACGTGAGGAACTTTATCTAAAAAAGGGCGTATCGCAAAATAACCAGAAGAATAAAAATATCCGACAAGTGCGTCAAAGTAGTCTATGTTCTCATGATTTTCGAATATCCCCTTAAATTTATTTAAAAGTGTATTGTTACCTTCGTTCGTGAAAAAACGAGTTGCCATCTAATATGCCCCCAAACGCTCTTGTTTTAACTTTTACATGATTGGGCTGACAGTAAAATATCAGCCGCAGTAGCCCTGACCCCTATCCAATTATATCGGGACAAAAACCGGCGGACAATAGGATTTTGTCATGTTTTTTAAAAGAAAGAAAAGACAGAGGGTGAAGGAACGGAAAAGAATGAATTTTATCCAAACCAGTCCGGCTGTAGGGGATTCCGTTAGGTTTTCCGTGGCATTCTCGCCTTCTTCTTCATCAATTCCTGAAATCTCTTTGACGGGCCAGTGGTTACCCATACTCTTTGTCAATCCGAACGGTCTTTTTCGGCTTTTTCCGCTGGACGAGATTCAGAACTCTGAAATGTTCGGTTTTGCAAATGACGCGGGGGGGCAGAATCGTGGCGGGTAAATACGATAAAACGGGCTCAGGCAGATATTAAGTTTTCAAACGCCGGGAAGAGGCAGAAACATACTTGGAACCGACATCATAAAATTACCACCTGAAAGAGGGAATATTCCGCTACTGTCCCGATTTTCTAGCAAAGTTGAACTCCTTTCCCAGCAGCATGATTAGAGTGTCCGCGTCAATTTCGGTGAGATCATAGTTCTTTTCCAATTGGTGGATTCTGGGGAAAAATCTATATCTAAGCGAACCCGGTCTATTCCTGCTTTTAATCATCCCTGCTTTAGGTTCCCCCTTACTTTCATCCCAATAAAGACGATCAATAACTTCAAATATATACTTGATACGTGTAATAAAGGTACTGGACATGATAAACCAGCAGGCATCACTTATCACGTGAGGGGGAGTGTAACTCATAATTCGATTGCACTGAGGCGCTATTTCAATAATACGCCATGCTTGCTGTGCAAGGTGATTTCCTCGATCCCTATATGAAGAAAAATCAAAGATGTAACGTTTCTCCTCTTGAATTTTTCGTTTTCCCTCAGCATCCTGCGGAGCGACAGAATCAAAATAAAAGAGCGTCAGCCACGTCCATAATCCGCGGCTTCGTTCCAAATCGTGCATTTCCAACGGTTTCAATGTTGTGTGGAGGTATTCACCGAGTTCTTGCTTTGTCGCAAAAGTGCGTTTTTCAACATCAATATCCTTGTCGGAAAGCTTCGTCAGCTTGGGGTCTTCAAGTACATTCCAGGGGGGAGTCAGAAACGGATCCTTCTTGCATTCCCTTAGGAATCTGCGAAAAGTTTCTATGCCCTCTTTTTCAAAATAGCGCAACTTCATAGGTCATCGTCCTCTATGGAAAATATTTCCTTAAAAGTCTTTCTCATATCGCATTTAGAACAGAAGGCTTCAACAACTGTCTTGACCCACTGATTTGCCTCGTCGAAATCGAAAGTATCGCCGTTGAAAACTTCCGGAACCTCCTCGTCTGGATGATCTTCAACAGCACAAAGCCCCTTCGCAAAATTGAGCCACTGTGTGTGCCAAGCGTCAACTGACGCATCGTCATCTTCACCGTCATGGTTTTCGTAGAGCGCACGCAGAAGGATTGATCTGAGTATTGCCGGAAAAATTAGCGCCCTGGTGCTGGGTAAACTAAAAAATACCTCTGCATCCGGGACGGCGCTATTCGCTACAAGAGTAACTACGTTCCGATCAAAACTTAATTCCCAGAGGACATCCCCGAGATCTTTTTCCGCAAAGGCCAATAAACTCTGTGAGCCGTTTTTTCCCGTTTTTCCGAATTGGATCTTGATCCCTTCGGCCAGTCCCAGGATCCTTCTAGTCCTATCTCTTGGGGCAATAACCTTAATCGAGAGTATGAAACTCTTTGATTGTTCATGTCTAAGCTCTATTTCCTCTTTCGATGTATCATCGACTTTTTTCGAGACATCACCGACTTTGCCGATTTTAAAACGCTGGGTCCTGGCCGTTCCTGGGATGGAGAATTCAAAAATTACCTGGGCATCTTCCGGAAATCCTAAACCGAGTAGGTCCAGTTTTAGGATTTTGATTTTTCGCGGCTCTCCTTCAACCGCTTCAAGAAGGAAACATTCCCTTTTGATTTTGACTCTGTTTGTTGAATTAACTCGGCGTTTCATGTGGATTCACCTTGATCTTCCTTTTCGGAAGAAATCTCTCTTACGTCAACAACAAGATCACAGGCCGGATCAAAACCCGTTGCTTTGATGGAGAAAGATTCGACGTTTTTGTTGATGTCGCAATAGATGACATTCCCCTCGTCTGGATTGGGTTTTCCTCTTAATCCGACCAGTTTCCAACGCGAAAGATCTGACTTCTTTCTGAAATCAAAATCAAACTCACTCCACTTTGCGAAAGGATTGCCTTTGGTCGTATCATAGGCAACTTTGATACGGAGCCTTGCTTCAGAAGGGATAGGAACCGCATTATTGCGGGTCACCTGAAAACCGCCACGGAGGGGGACAAAACGGAACCATGACGGTTTTGGCAGCGGGATGTTGAGGGGGACCTCACCCGCACGCTTGTCACCAGGAACGACCTCGTCAGAAACACTTTCTCCCTGTTTCCCAACGATCGTTTTTAGAGGAGATGTTTGTGCCGGTGATGGGAAGTAGTTAATAAACAGATCGCGATCAACCAATTCATCCTTTTTGCGAAGGAACCTTTCGAGCTCGTCAACGATACGACCACAAAAAATACAACGGCCCCTTGCTCCAACTTTGGACCACGTTTTCCTGAATCTTGTGTCTGAAGCGTTGAAACTCCATTCCTCGTGTGCCGGTCCCTCGACATCACCCAGAAAACTGGAAAGGAGCCCTTCCTCAACCAATATAAGCGAATCGATATTACGTTGCGCAGCAGTCTGTTTTATTCCGGTGATCGTCATTCCTTTGCGAACAGCAAAACCAGATCCCTTATCTGCCTCTTTTGTTTTTTTCAAAAAAAGGAGAACCGAACCCGTTTCAATTGGTCGAGACGATTGTTTTCTCGATGTTTTTTTATCCTCGGCCTTCGGAACAGCAATGTGAACTCGAGCGGCAACCATCTCCCCGTTTATAAGATCGGTTCGCATTCGATCGACGTCTTCGCTCTTGAACGATTGATCGGTAAAGGACGGAAGATTATTGTCTGTCGGTTTGTTTGACTCAACGATTTTTCCTTCCCAATCAAGCGCTTCACGGAAAAAGCTGATATGAGGCTTGAATTTCCGCTTCGTTTTTGCGGTCCCATTCCATTCTATTGTGTCGCTGATTCTTTCAATTGTCTTAGCGTTAATCATTGTCGGCTTAGAGCCGTCCCGCGGTCTGACTTCCACCACAAGTTTATTCTGCAAGATGGGGATGACAAAGCTGACGATTGCCGCCTGAACGATGTGTTCTGCCTGCAAATCGGAAGAGACATAAGGAACAACAACGGAAAGACCCGGCTCGGCCATTCGGGTTAAACGCCAGTCTTTTCTAAATCGATGAATGAGTGCTTCATCTTCAAAGGGAAGAACAATGTTGTTTTCTTTCTGCAGTTTTCCCCAGTAACCGTCGGGAAGATAAGTTTCACCCCCGTGTTTGTGAATTTTGAGAACTGCTTGCCCCATAAGAAGTGTACGTTTGTCACTGGCCCTAACGGTTAGCCCGAACATACACCCGATTTGGCTTGCAGACCGGTAAACTGATTTTCCAAGACCCCAACGGCCAAGCTCTCCTTCTTTCTTGTTGCTTCGGTTATTGTTCCGCCAAAACCAATAGAAGTCTTCACGCTCTTCACTTGGCGAATCGAGATCATCGGTGATTGTCGTATCTCCGACAAGTCCGCGCGTTCCAAAATCTTCACAGACAAGAAACCCCTCTTCTAAATCAGGAACGTCACCGATGAACTCAATTGTAGAATCAAAGGACTTAAGCCCCGAACGGAGACCTTTGACATACTCTCCAATGTTCTTGGGCATAGCTGAATTATCGTAGAGGGAAAAGCGGACGTGAACCGGGCTGTTACCCGGCATTGCTGCATCAAGGGAATTCTGGATTACTTCGCGAACAAGGTAGCTTGTCCCGGAATACTCGTTCTTGTCGTTGGTTAAATCGTCAAAGAGGCGACCTTCAACCGGGTCATCATTACGGGACATTGGTGATTTCCGCGCGAAATACCAACTCGACTCGCCGTAGTAATCGGGCATGCCAACCCCTTTCAAAAAATTGCAACTAAAAGCGAGACGAAAAACACTTTCCCCGCTTCGGGTCAAAAAAGGGTCCCCTAGCTGAGCGAGTAGATACACCTTTTCAGATACGAGATCGCCTTCGTGACAATGTGCCTTCTTTTGACCTCAACCTTCATTATACCCTTGTTCATTCAATAATCAACTGGCCATGATTTAAACTATATTACCAAGCTGAAGGTTTTGCGCAGTTCGTTGACGCGGGGCGGGCGGGATGACGAACAGGACTGGGTGAGTCGGTCTGGGGGAAGGCGTGTTGATGCCCCCCCCGGTGGGAAGACTCTTCCTTTTTTATTGAAATGAAAAAAAGGTCAAGGGTTTCATTTCTTTGGGGAGTGTCGGACATGACACTAATTTTGCAGGTGCAAGTCCGGTCGCAGGTAGTTACCGCCAAGCGGGTAAATCAAGGCGTTGTGGAGAGAAAGATTAGTGCCTTACCCGAGCGACCCCTCCACCGTTTCTATTTGATCGAATTATCTTCCCCACTTCGTTTCGAGGTCGTTAACCAGCTCTTCCAGCAGATCGCCGATCAGGAGGTAGAGAAGCGTTTTGTTGTGGGTGATGACCGCGACGTCCGGAATGATCAGCCTGTAGGGGGAAACGGCCGAATCCCAGAAAAACCGTACGCCCGCGGTGACCTCGTCGCCGTTATGGGCAATTCTCCGCCGGCAGTGCAAATAGATTTCGTCGGTCAGCCCGAACAGCAGATCGTTGGAATACATTTTTAACTGTGTTGTCAGCGACCGGCATGTTGACGTGCCGATGGTACGTCCCCGGTCCCGGACCGTCAGAAGGTTTCGGACCATGCCGGGGATCAGCTCGTTGTCGTTCATGTCGTAGACGGTGGAGAGCGATACAAGGTTCCGGCACGATTGCTCGAATTCTTCCCGAACTCCGGGCAATTCCAGCACTTTTTCGAGCGCTTCGGTCTTTTCGCGGAAATCCATGTCGTCGAGAACTTCGGAAAGGTCGGGAATATCCAAACCGTCGATGCCGTCTTCGCCGTAGGCCCCGCCTCCGCCCGGCAGTTCGTCTTCGGGGCGGTCAAAATCGCCGCCTTCGTATTCCCCGTCGGAACCGTCGTCAAAGATGTCGTCAAAATGATTGTCGTCGGAATTGTTCATTGCTGCCTCATTTCGTTGGGGGGTACCGGATTTTGGGGAAGGGAGAGCTGATGCGCCGATTCAAAAAGAGGGCTTTCTGCGTTCCTCCCTGCGCCCTGTTATCCTTCTGTGGTGGAAATGGTTGTCAGGTTTGTCGGAATTTTCCTAAAATTGACCTGACTAGAATGATTTTATCTTTTTTGTTTGGGGCGTCAATAGGCAGAGGGGGGGGTAGGGGAGGGGTGATTCTTTCCTTAAAAAGGGGAAAGAATCGGGGGAAAGTTTCCTCTTTTTTGAGGAAGTTTTTTGGAGGGAGGGGGAAGGGCGGGAAAGTCCCAGAGGGTAGTAGAGCGACCAACGGGAGCGAACGGCAAGGGTGGAACAAGGGGAAGTAAAGCTGCCCGCGGGGGCTGCCCCGCCGCTTCGCTGTTCCCGCGTGTGGTTCGGAGGGGCCGCTTCGCTGCTTCCGGCAGGGTCCGGGAAGGCAGCAGCCTGGCTTTCCGGGGTTATCGAATCTAAGACCGGTGAAGATCTGCGCTAGAATTTTTGCCACACGACATTGCCGTTTTCAACCCGGAATTTTCGGGCGCGGATGTTCGAGCCTTTACCTTCCTCATAGTAAACAATGAGGGTGGAACCGTCATTGAGATTGACCATTGAGGGATAGGCCCCGTAATGGGTATCGACGATTACCGGAGTACTCCATGTGCCGCCTTCATCGAAACTGATCCGGATCGTTGTTCTGTTAGGAACCACGCCTTCACCTTCCAGAGGGGTTTTTCCGGTCCTGGTTCCTAAGACAAGAACCCCGTCGGGGGTTTGGCAGAAGTAGGGACAGTGGCCGGAGAAACCGGCGCTTTCACCCTGTGACCACGTGTCTCCGTTGTCATACGAGACACTGTAGACCATCGGCTGCGGTCCGAATCCTTCGCGGTGGCGAATGTATGCAAGAAGCGATCCGTCGGAACGCTGAAAAATATCCGTTTCGGCCGCCAGCAGAAAATCACCGGTGGGGATTTTGACTTTGCGCCAATGCTTTCCCTCGTCATCGGATATGGCGACGCCGGCATCCCAGTCCGGGTCCATCCCGTATTCGCCGATAATCCAGCGTCCGTTTTTCAGAACACGGATCGGCGCCGAGGCCCAGTGGTCGTCGGTAATCGGAATCGGTTCCGACCATGTCGCTCCGTTATCCGCCGAGCGGACGTACCACTGTCCCAATTTCCGGTACGGTTTTTGCTTCTTTTCGTAGGGGAGTCTGTCGAGAATGAAAAAATTACAGAGAATCGTTCCGTCGGAAAGTGCGGTTACCGAAGGATCCCTGTCATCGAACGGAGAATCGAAGACGACGAAAGGGTCGCTCCATGTCTTTCCCTCGTCTTCGGAATAGCAGGCCGAGATTCGGCCGCCGGTTTTGAAAATTGAGGCGTTCGGATAGGAGATATGTTTGTACCCGTCGTAAAAAACGCAAAAGAGACGGCCGTCGGCGAGCCGGCAGATGTCGGGGAACGCCTCGTATCCTCCCGCTCCGCCATCGTGAGTTACGAGGACGAAATCCTCTCCCTCGGTCAGTTCCTGCGTGTATCCCGGCCTGACCAGAAAAATCGTAACAAAAAGGATTGCCGTGAGGAACGTCTTCAAATACTGATTCATTAGTTCTACCTTCCGTTTGTCGGTTTTTCCCGGGATTTCGGGAAAGCAGAGAGATTTTAAGATTTTAGGGCAACCGGCAGTCCCGAACCGTATTACGTGTGTACAGACATCCCCCAATCGGAAAGGCGTGCCGGATGAACGCACGGAAGCCGCCCGCCCCTGTCGGCTCTATTCCGTCATTTTAGCCGCTGCCGCAGCCCCCCGCAAGAGGGTCCGTCCGGTCTGAAAACTTACATGTTCCCGACGGTCTCGCAGAGCCAGTCGATCGCCTGCCGGTATTTTTCTCCTCTTTGATGCCCGAGCTTCTGATCGAGCACCATCTCTTTGTCGGCCGAAGGGATTGCGTTATACGCGGACCAAACCGAACTGGGAGAACATGTCACGTCGATAAATCCGACGGTCATGCGAATCGGAATCCCGATCGAACCGGCAAAATTGACCCCGTCGAGGTAACGCGACGCGTTCAGGACCTCCGGATCCCCCTCGGCCTGCGCGACGAGCCGCGGCCAGCCGGGCGAACGCCCTTTCAGGCCTCCGGCGTGATCGCAAATGGCCGGTTCCGACGCGACCGCGGCTTTGATGTTCCTGTTGAGGCCCGAAAGAATCAGTGCCGAACCGCCGCCCTGACTCATCCCGAAAAAGCCGATTCGATGATCCGTAAAGGGCTGAGCCGCGAACCAGTCGATTGCGCGGTCGATCCCCAGGTAGATCGGACGGAAATAGTAGGTGTTGCGGTCGTTGGAATGGAAATAACAGTAACGAACGCCGAGCGATTTGTTGAACTCTTTGTGCTGTTTCTTCCGCTCTTCTTCGTTGAGCGGAACCGGATAAGTGAAGACGTTCATTACCAGGACCGCAAAACCGCGGTCCGTCAGGGTCAGGTCCGGACCTGTTCCCGGACCGGCGCCCGGCACGTTGACCAGCGCCGGAAAAGGGCCTTCCCCAACCGGTTTCGACAGAAATCCGTAAACCCGCTTGCCGCCAAGCGTGGCGAAACCGACCTGAAAGACTTCCCGCGTTTCGGTCGTCAGTTCGGGAATCGGCGTCATTTCGGCATCGAGCGGAATCTGACGGATTTCGGCTTGCCCCTCGGCCCAGAACTGGTCGAAATCGTCCGGTTTCGGGAGTCCGGGTTCAATCTGCTGCGGGTCGAACGAAACGCCGAACAGGCCGTGAACGTTGTTGCCGACCCCTTCGCCCGACGCGGTCACCTTGATAAGCGCATGTCCGGGAAACGAAAGGGAAACGTTCACCGACGCCGGGTTCGATTCGGCAAGATTGAAATCCTGCCGGTCGAGTATCTCGCCGCCGTCGTTGGTGACACGCACGCTGAGCGTTCCCGTTTCGGCCGGCTGGCCCCCGTTGTTAAGAACGGTCATCGTTACGGCGGCGCTCTCGCCGACGTGACAAATCTGATCGGTACGGTCGCAGGCGAACTGAATGTCCGCGGCAAAAAGACCCGCGCAAAAGAGGAATACGCCTGACAGCGCGAAAACGAAGTTTTTCAAGGCAAATCGGTTCATTTTTTCCTTTCGGTATTATTGTTTTCTGCCGACGCGGCCTCTTTTCGGCAGGTTTATTATACCGGGTGAAGGGGCTCGTTAAAACAGGGTATGCCTCAGGTTTGCCCGGAGGGTCCGCTTCGCTGCCTCCGGGGGCGGGAAGGCGCGTGGCTGTTCCCGCGGGCGTGGGGGCTATTTTTCCAGGAGGGTCTGCTTGATGATTCGGATGTCTTCGGCGGAGCCGATCATTGATGCCATCCAGTAGTAGGGGAGGAGGATGAGCCGGTAGATGATAAACAGTATGGCTTGAGCGATGACTAAGCCGAAGAGGCCTGCGCAGATTGCGATAAAACGCGTGCCGGAGTCCGGCAGGTTGGAGATGTAGGCGGCAAGGGCTATCATTTGTGCGATCAGCAGTATTGCTGCTATGACAAAATAGAGGGCGGTGATCAGCCGTTTGGCGATCTTGTAGCTGTTCCAGAACTCATTGTATGCCAGGCTCTTGTTTTCGTCTAACAGAAGAAAAGTTTTCAGCCCGCCGCTTTTGTTCTGGGGTTCTTCCCTGTTCGGTATAGGGTCGGCTTTCAGTGGGGCTGCGTCGGAATGGGGGGGTGCTGTGTGGTCTGTGTCTTCCTCAATCGAAAAGCCCGCAAAGGGGTCGGCGTCCGGATGCGGGAAAGGCCCTCTTTCGACCGGCGGGGGAAGTTCACCGGGGGCGGGGGGGGCGACGACGGCTGGGGCTTCCGGAGGCGTTTCCGGTTCGGGCGCCGCCGCTTTTAACTGCTCGAAAATCGGGCGGAGGTTCTTGATCTGCTTTCCCTTGTACTTCTTGCCGCCGACCTCGAATCGGGTTTCTTCGCTGATCACGCCCGCCTGGGCCAGGTTCAGAAGCCCCTCTTTCGTGATCGGGCCGATCTTCTCGCCGTTGGTGCCGAAATAATAGATTTCCATGAGGCGCGCCTTTCTATGAGGTTTTGCGTTTGGACAGATTCCCCCCCTTTCCCCCGTCTAAGAATAGCCTATTTTCTTTGAATGGGCTGAAAAACGATGCGGTTTTTGCCCCTTTTGGCGAAAAAGAGCAAAAATCCCCGCTGAAATGTCGGCTCTGTCCGGAAAAAACGCCGTCTGGTTTTTCCGATGCGGGGAGGGTATAATGGAACGCAGCTGCTGCGCCGGTCAAAGGTGTGCCGGTATCGGCTTTTTCCGAAACAGTTCAGTGTCGCTTTCCCTTTGTTTGAACAGGCATGGTATGGCTTCGTCACGGCTTAAGATTTGGCTCCTTTACGTGGTTTTGGTCTCGGCGCTCGGCGGGTTCCTTTTCGGGTTCGATTCCGGTGTCATTTCGGGGTGCGAGAAAGCGATTCAGAACGAGTACTCCTTGACGCCGTTCGCGCACGGGTTTACCGTTTCGATTGCGCTGATCGGCACCGTGATCGGCGCGTTCGGGGTCGGCCGGCCGTCCGATAAACTCGGGCGAAAGATCACGCTCATCATTCTCGGGTTCCTCTTCCTGATCTCGGCCGCGGGGTGCGCGTTCGCGCCCGATTGGCTGACGCTGGTTGTGATGCGCGGAATCGGCGGGCTCGCCATCGGGGGCGCGTCGGTCGTGGTTCCCCTCTACATTGTCGAAATCGCGCCCGGCCCGGTTCGCGGCCGGCTGGTGGCGCTGAATCAGTTCAATATTGTGCTCGGTATCCTCGTCTCGTTCATCTCGAATTATCTGGTTGCGCTGGCCATCGATCACGGCACCTGCGTCTGGACCTGGTGCGAGCAGGTCGCGAACTGGTTCGTTTCGGAACCGATGGGCGCCGAGTCGGTGAAGTGGCGTCTGATGCTCGGGGTGGAATCGTTCCCCGCCATCCTCTTCATTCTCCTCCTGTTCACGATACCGGAATCTCCCCGATGGCTGGTACGCGCCGGGCGGAAAGAGGAAGCGCTCGGCGTGCTCGGCGGGATCGGCGATCCGCAGCCGGAAAAGACGCTCGCCGACATTTCCGAGTCGCTCGCCGCGGTGCGTGTCGGCGAGAATGTGCCCCTGTTCCAGAAGAAGTATCTCTGGCCGATCTTCCTGGCGTGGGCGGTGGCGATGTTTAACCAGCTTTCCGGCATTAACGCCATCAACTACTACGCGCCGCGCATCTTCGAGCAGTTCATCGGTTCGCATGCCGCGCTGGCCGCGACGGTCGGGCTTGGGTCGGTGAACATGCTCTTTACGATTCTCGCCTTCTTCTTTATCGACCGCTACGGACGCCGCGTGCTGCTGATGTTCGGCGCGATCGGTACCACGATCATGCATTTCGTTGCCGCGTGGCAGATCTCGCTCGGCGAAAACGCTTCGGCGCCGGTCGCGATCAGCGCGATCCTCGGGTTTATCGCGTTTTTCGGCGTGTCGCAGGGGGCGGTCATCTGGGTTTTCATTTCCGAAATCTTCCCGAACGCGGTACGCGCGAAAGGGCAGGCGCTCGGCAGTTTTACCCATTGGTTTATGTGTACCGTCATCTCGTGGGTCTTTCCGATCGTCGCCAGCCTTTCGCCGTCGAGCGGCAGTTACGCGTTCGCCTTTTTCGGATGTATGACGATGCTCCAGTTCTTCTTCGCGTGGAAATTGATGCCCGAAACGAAAGGGGGCACGATCGAAACGCTTGAAAAGGAGATTCTCAAATGAACGACCGGCTCGAACGGCTTCTTGCGAAAACCCGCGCGCTGAAACACGATCCCGACCGTGTGGAAATCGACTGGCCGGCCCGGCTGGCGTTCGATCCGGCCGAGCCGCGCTGCGCCCGCGCCGCGCGCTGTTTTTGCGCCATGCTCGAAGAGGAATCGCGCCGCGCGCGGATTTTTCCCGACGAACGAATTGTTCTGACCCGCGGCGTGAAGAATCTGCCCCGGCGGTATACCGAATCCGAAATGGCGGAAATGCGCCGCGGCGCGTATTTCCATGAGCTGGGCCTGGTCTTTAATCTCACGGTCGATTATCCTTCGGTGCTGGCGAAAGGGCTCGATGTTTTGCGGGCCGAAGCGCTCGTCCGACGCGCGGCGGCCGAGGAACAGGCGGACCGGGAAGGGGTCGAATTTCTCGACGCGGCGGTGGCGGAAATCGACGCGGTCTGCGCCCTTGCCGAAGCGTACCGCGCCGAAGCTATCCGGCTGGGGCTGACTGAAATCGCCGAGCGGCTCGAACGTGTGCCGCGCCGGCCCGCCCGGACGTTTGCCGACGCGCTCCAGATGGTGCGGATCCTCCATTTCGCGCTCTGGTGCGAGGGGACGTATCATAACGGGGTCGGCCGCATCGATCAGTATCTCATGCCCTATCTGCGGGCCGATCTCGATGCCGGCCGGCTGACCGAGCCGGAAGCGCTCGAGTGGCTGACCGAATTTTTCCTGTCGTTCAATCGCGACAGCGGCCTTTATGTCGGTGTGCAGCAGGGGGATAACGGCCAGTCGCTCATGCTCGGCGGGTGCGATTCCGCCGGACGCGACGCGTCGAATCTGCTGACCCGCATGGCGCTGGCCGCCAGCGGCGACCTGAAGCTGATCGACCCGAAAATCAATCTGCGGATCACCAAAGAGACCCCGCTCGGCCTTCTCGAAGAGGCGGCGCAGCTCACGCGGCTCGGGCTCGGGTTTCCGCAATACGCCAACGACGACGTGGTCGTTCCCGGCCTGGTCGATCTGGGCTACGAGCCCGAAGACGCGCGGAACTACACCGTTGCCGCATGCTGGGAGTTCATTATTCCCGGCGTCGGGATGGATATCCCGAATATCGGCGCGGTTTCGTTCCCCGCCGTTGTCGACGCGGTTCTCCGCTCGCCGGAAGCCGGGAAGGCGGCCGGTTTTTCCGCGCTCATGGAACTTGTCCGCGCGCGCCTGTTTGCGGAAGCCGACCGCATCGAAAAGGAGCTCGAACGTGTCGATATGCTTCCGTGCCCGCTGACTTCGGCGCTCTGCGCCGGGCCGGTCGCCCGCGCACGCGACCTTTCCGCCGGGGGGAAGTATAACAATTTCGGCATCCACGGAACCGGGTTCGCTCCGGCGGTCGATTCGCTGGCGGCGATCCGCCGGCTCGTCTTCGAGGAGAAGAGCGAGACGCTCGAATCTCTTCGGGAGGCGGTCGATACCGATTTCGCCGGCCGCGCTCCCCTTCTGGCGAAAACACGCCATGCGCCGAAACTCGGGCGGGACGGGGAAGCCGAACCGATTGCGGCCGAACTGCTAAGCGCGTTCGCCGATTCCTGGGCGGGCCGGAAGAACTGCCGCGGCGGCATTTACCGCGCGGGAACGGGGTCGGCGATGTACTACGTGCGCCATCCGCTCGAAATTCCCGCCTCCTGCGACGGCCGGCTTCGGGGCGAACCGTTCCCCGCCAACTACGCCCCTTCGCTCGGCGTGGCGGTGAAAGGCCCGATCTCGGTGATCCGGGCGTTTACCGAACCGGACCTGCGCCGCGCGGTCAACGGCGGACCGCTGACGATCGAACTGCACGATTCGGTTTTCCGCGCGCCGGAGGCGGTGAAGAAAACGGCGCAGATGGTCCGCTGGTTTGCCGAACGCGGCGGGCATCAGCTGCAGCTTAACACCATTAACCGCGACACGCTCCTCGATGCGCAAAAGCACCCGGAACGGCACCGCCATCTGATTGTGCGCGTCTGGGGGTGGTCCGGCTATTTCGTCGAGCTCGACAAGCCGTACCAGGATCAGATCATTCGGCGCGCGGAGATGCTCCTGTGACCGCCGGACTCCTTTTTGAAATACGGGAGTTTTCCCTGTACGACGGGCCGGGAATCCGTACGACGTTTTTTCTGAAAGGGTGTCCGCTCCGCTGCCTGTGGTGCCATAATCCGGAAGGGCTTTCGCCGGAACCGGAACTCCTCTATTCCGAGACGGTCTGCGCCTGCTGCGGAAACTGTGAAGCGGTCTGCCGGCGCACGCCGTCCGGCGGCCAAACGCCCCGGACATGTTCGGGAAGCGAGGTCTGCGGCGCGTGCGCCGAGACGTGCCCCAGCGGCGCGCGGCGCGTCTGCGGGTTCCGGCTCGAGCCTGCCGACGCGGTTCGTTCGGTGCTCGAAACACGCGACCTGTTCGAGCCGGCGGAACCGGACGGGGAGCGGGGGGGCGTGACCTTCTCCGGAGGGGAACCGCTTCTGCAGACCGCGTTTGTTACGGAAACCGCCGGCCTTCTGCGCCGCGAAGGGATTCATACCGCCGTCGAAACGTGCGGGTACGCGCCGGAAGCCGATTGGCGGAAACTCATCGGCGCGGTCGATTTGGTCATGCTCGATCTCAAGCATCCCGACAGTGCGGCCCACGAGCGCTGGACGGGTGTGCCGAACGAGCCGATTCTGCGCAATTTCGAGATCCTCTCGCGGTCGGGAAAGGAGTATATCGTGCGGATTCCGGTTATCCCGACGGTGAACGATTCGCCCGAGACGATCGAGGCGTACGCGCGGCTTCTTAACGGGGCGCCCGGCCTGACGAAGGTCGAGCTGCTCCCCTATCATGCCGGGTCGGGCGGGAAATACACGCTCCTGGGCCGCAAGCCCCCCGCGGTCTTTCCGGAAAGGGAGATTCCGGACCTGTTTTCGGACCGGATTCCGATCGCCGAAAAGATTGTCCCCTGACCGAAGGGGGAGGAATTGACGTTATGCCGAGAAAGAAAAAATCGCCTGAAACACAATCGTTTATTTCCGACCTGATCGTTCAGAACGATCCGTGGGAAGACGCGCCCCTTTACGCCCGCCTTTTTAAGGACGAAAAGCCGCGCCCTCTTTTGAGCCGGAAAGACGGTTATCTTTTTCAGGCCGACGCGCTGCGCTGGCTGAAAACGGTCGCCGACAAGTCGGTCGATCTGGTTTTTGCCGATCCGCCCTACGATGTCGGCCGGGCGAAACGGAGCGGGTACCGCGCCCAGGAGACGGTGATCCGCCGGTCGATGGAATGGATCGCCGAGGCGGCGCGCGTCTTAAAGCCGAGCGGCACGCTGGTGATCTGCGGGTTTACCGAAATCCTTGCCGACCTGAAACATCCCGCCAGCCGCTATTTCCGGGGCGGGTGCAAGTGGCTCATCTGGTATTACAAGAACCGCGCGAATATGGGAACCGACTGGGGCCGGTCGCACGAAAGCCTCCTGGTTCTGCGCAAGTCAAGGCGGTATACCATGAACCTCGACGCGGTACGCGTTCCGTACAGGAAAAACACACTCCGCTATCCCTCCCGGCCCCGCGAGGGAAACGGCTGGGACGACTGGTCTCCGAACCCGCTCGGCGCGAAGCCGAAAGATGTGCTCGAAATTCCGACCCCCGGCAGCGGTCTGGACGAAAAAACCGATCATCCCGCGCAGAAGCCCGAAGAGCTTCTTCGGAAAATCATCCTGGCGGCGAGCCGGGAAGGGGAGATTGTCCTCGATCCGTTTTCAGGCTCGGGTACAACCCTCGCCGCCGCGCGTCAGCTCGGCCGCAAATGGGTCGGCTGCGAAATCTGCGCCGACTACAATGAACTCGCCCGCCGGCGGATCGATTTTCCCGCGACGCGCAAAACGGTTGAAGAGTGGATTGAATTCGATAAGGCCCAGGCCGCCCGCCGGGCGAAAAGGTAAAGGGAACCGAAAACCTGAAATACAGGCCCTGGCGGCTGTTTTTTCAGTACAGGATCGACCCGATCCGGACCAGAGTCGCCCCCTCTTCGACCGCGATTTCAAAATCGCCGCTCATTCCCATCGAAAGCTCGGTAAGGCTGGCCTGCGGAAACTTCTCCCGCGCCCGGTCGAGAAGCGAATGCAGCCGGGCGAACTGCGCGCGGACCTCGTCGGGAGCCGAGGCGAGTCCGCCCATTCCCATCAGGCCGCGTATTTCAACAAACTCATTCTTCTCAAAGCAGGGCGCCGCCTGTTCGAGAAATGTTTCCGGCCGGAACCCGTGTTTGTTCCCTTCACCGGAAATGTTCACTTCCAAAAGAACGGGGATCTTTTTCGGAAAAGGAAGGAGCGCGTCTTCCCGTGCATAGGTGCGGGTGGCGGGGTTGTTCTCTTCCCCCATAATCCGCGCGACCGCGTCGAATAGTTCGGGGGTGTCGATCGAATGGATGAGCGAGACGCAGGGGAGCAGACGCCGCACTTTGTTCCGCTGGAGCGACCCGATAAAATGCCAGGTAACCTTGCGCGGGTCCGGGAAAGGAACCGCGCTTTCTTTTTGCTGCGCGTCTTTGAGAAACGCCCACTTTTCCAGAAGGCGGGGGACGCGGTTCTCGCCGAAGTCGGTACAGCCCGCGTCGGCGAGAGCGGCTTCCATCCCTTCGTCGGCGGTGACGTATTTCGTGACCGCGACCAGTTTTACCGATTCGGGGTCGCGGCCGGCGTGCAGGGCGGTCTCGGCGATCCGGCCGCGGACCTGCCGGAGCTTATCGGCGGTATTCTTTCGAAGCTGTTCCCACGCGCTCAGTTCCATGGCAGACTTTCTCGGGTGAACATCATTGTGGGGGGGACGTGCGGCACGGCGGATTTCAGGCGGTTTGGTCAGAACGGGGTCTGGCCGAGAATGGTCGGCGCCTCGGGCCCGCGGTAAGGCGCATTCTGCGGGTGGAGCGGCGGGGGGGCCATCGGCGGAAATTCGCGGTCGAAGGAGTAAGGATCGGCCTGCGCCACTTCGTCCAGAGGCGGCGCCGGGCCGCGGCCGGGCGCGCCGAGGTGCGGGTGCGCTCCGGGCGCGGAGGTGTCAAACTGGCGATGGCCGTAGGTTCCGTGATAGACGTTCGAACCGCGGAACGGCGCGGTTTCGGCGGCGGCAACCTGCGTGCCGGCATCCGAAAAGACGCTCGGCAGCGCCGAACCGACCCCGTCGTTAAACGAGACGGTAAAATCCTCGTCCTCGGCATCGTACCGGCTGCGCGGCATTGCGACAAACGAGTTGAGCGGGTTGACCGACGCGGTCATGAGCGGTTCGGCGCCCGCCGCGGCGGCCACTTCCGGCGTTCCGTCGGCCGGACTTCCGATCCGCCGGCCGTAAATGTCGTAGGGGTAATCGTTGATTCGGACGACTTCGGGAAGTTCCCGCGGATGCCCGGCGTTATGCCACGCCGAAACCCAATTCGTCCACCGGATCTGCAGATCGCTCAGATCGTTGTATCCGTAATACTTCTTGACCGATTCGGACCAGTTGCCCGTCTCGAGCGCGTTGTGCGCGAACTCCATCAGGCGGCGGTGCCCGCCGACGGCGATCAGGTATTCACAGACCGAAAAGCCCTGCGAGTAGAACGGCATCATATCGTTCGGATATTCGGTGAGCCTGACCATTGTGTTGAACGGAATGCCGCGGTTTTCCTGCAGGAAACCGATCAGCATCGACCGGTAATTGTTCCGTTCGACGTCGGCTTCGACACTTGTGGCCGCCCCTTCGTCGATCCAGCGGGGAACCGGGCAGCAGAAATAGGTCGCGAAGATGGTGTGCGAGACTTCGTGCGGAATGACCGAGTCGAGGATCCGCTCTTCGGTTCCCTGAACCGACATCTTCCAGCCGGTAACCGTGTTGTCGACAAAGGTAAAGGTGGTTTCGCCGCCGGCGCCCATGTTCGGGCCGCACTTGACCTTGATCGGACACGGGGTGGTCCACGGCTGAAGCTCGATTCCGAGCCAAAGACGCGCCAGGCGTACGCGGCTCTCTTCGGCGCACTGCGCAACGCGGTTCGCCAGATCGGCATTGGGCGCGGTCACGATGAAGTTTTGCGTGCGGCACTGCGACGCCGCCCGAACCGGATCGGCCCCCAGCGAAAGAATCAGAAAAAACGCGGCGCAGAAAAGTAAAAGAACGCGGTCAGCGCGAAGGGCGCGGCGGACCTTTTCCGCCGCAGAATTGTCGTTTGTCAAAGCTCGGACCTCCCTGTCCTTGCAACCTCCGAGTGGAATCGGGCATCTCCCGCGGCTTTTCCGAATGAGTTCGCGACTTAGCCGCCGCGGGAATCGAATTGGCGGAGTTTAACGATTCGGCAAAATGGAGAAAAGGGCAATTTTCCGCTTCCCCGGCCGGGGTGTTCCTCCGATCCGGCCGGCGTGACGGAAGCGGTTCCGCCCCCGTTTTTTGTTCCGGCCGGCTCGGATCGGCGGCGGGGCGCAGGGCTTTTCCGGGGGTGGCTTAAAGAGTATAATATGGTATAATTATCTCTCATTTCCCGGTGAAGGGCAAAGTCCGTTAAGCAAAGGAGCGGTTAAGATGATCGACAAATTCAGCAAAGAGAATCTCGATTTCGGTATCACGTTCGACGACGTTCTTCTCGAGCCGCAATATAGTGAAATTGTTCCGACCGAGGTCGATGTCAAAACGAGGCTGACTTCCCGCATCTCGCTGAATATTCCGATCCTGAGTTCTCCGATGGACACCGTTACTGAGGGGAAAATGGCGGTTGCCCTGGCCCGGGAAGGGGGGATCGGCATCATCCATAAGAATATGCCCCTCGAAGCACAGGCCGAAGAGGTTGCCCGCGTTAAGCGCACCGCGAACGGTATTATCCGCAATCCGGCGACCCTCGCGCCCAACGCCAGCGTCCGCGCCGCCCGCGACATCATGGAACAGCAGAACCTCTCGGGGGTGCCGATTGTGACCGCCACCGGCGTTCTGAAAGGGATCATCACCCGGCGCGACCTGCGTTTCCTCGAGAATTGGAATCAGGAAGTCTCGGCGGTCATGACGAAAGAGCCGCTCGTGACCGCGACCGGAAGCCTGACCCTTGCCGAAGCCGAAAAGATCCTCACCGAAAAGAAGGTCGAAAAACTCCTCCTGGTCGACGGGAACAACCATCTGACCGGCCTGATCACCATCAAAGATATCGATATGCTTCGCCGTTACCCCAACTCGTGCAAAGATGCCGAAGGGCGTCTGCGGGTCGGCGCGGCGGTCGGCGTGCTCGACTTTGAACGCGCCGAACGGCTTATCGCCCAGGGGGTCGATGTGCTGACGGTCGACAGCGCGCACGGCCATTCGCGCAACGTGCTCGAGACGGTCAAAGAGATCAAAAAGCAGTGGGATATCGACGTGGTGGCGGGGAACGTGGCGACCGCCGAAGGGACGAAAGCGCTCATCGACGCCGGCGCCGACGCGGTTAAAATCGGGATCGGGCCCGGCTCGATCTGCACCACCCGCGTCGTTTCGGGTGTGGGCGTGCCGCAGATTACCGCGATCCACCGCGCGGCGCTCATGGCCGCCGAAGCCCATATTCCGGTCATTGCCGACGGCGGCATCCGGTTCTCGGGCGACATCGTTAAAGCGATCGCCGCCGGGGCGAGCGTGGTCATGATCGGCAGCCTGCTGGCCGGGTTCGACGAAAGCCCGGGCGACATCATCCTGTATCAGGGCCGCTCGTTCAAGGCGTACCGCGGCATGGGTTCGCTGGGCGCCATGATGAAAGGTTCGAGCGACCGCTACTTCCAGAAAGGGGCGCCCGCCAGCAAACTCGTTCCCGAAGGGGTCGAGGGGCGCGTTCCCTACAAGGGGAAACTGAGCCCTTACGTCTACCAGCTGATCGGCGGTCTTCGGGCCGGTATGGGCTATTGCGGTACCGCGACCATCGAGGAACTCCGCCAGCGGGGCAAGTTCATTCGGATCAGTCCCGCGACCGTCCGCGAGAACCATCCGCACGACATTTCGATCACTCAGGAGGCGCCGAACTACAGTGTCGGCGAATCGCACTTCTGATTAAGCGCGGCGCCGGCCGCAGGTTTTGCCGGGGGGCGTTTCCGCGCCCCTCGCGCCCCGGTCATTCCGGTTTCTTCTTAGCCTTCTTCTCAAAGCGTTCCGGCGCGGCCGCACAGCGCCGTTCCGGCAGTCAAGGCGAAAAACTGCCGATGCGGAGCGGCGGGTACCGCAAATCACTCCGGTAAAATACCGCAAATCACTCCGATGAAATGCCGCAAATCGCTCCGGTGAAACAGCGCAAATCACTCCGATGAAATACCGCAAATCGCTCCGGTGATATTGCGCAAATCACTCCGATTTCTCTTCCCGGACACTGGATTTTTAAAAAAAGTTCGGCTAGAATGAGACGGCACGGCAAAGCCGGGTTCACCTTTAAAAACCAGCCACCACCAGTACAAGGGAACAGGAAATCCATGATCAAAAAAGTCTTGAAAAGTCTTCTGCTTCTTCCGGCCGTTTTACTTTCAGCGGGTTTGGGTAGCGCTGCGGCCGCGCAGGATGCCGGCCAAACAGCGGTATCCGCGCCGGCCGGAACGTACCTGAGCGACGCCGAACTCCGCGACAAGCTGCTGGGGGGCTGGATCGGCCAGATGGCGGGGGTTACCTGGGGAGCGCCGACGGAATTCCGATGGCGGGGAGAAATCATCCCGGCGGAAGATTTTCCCGCCTGGCAGCCGAAGATGATTAACGACGGCCTGCGGCAGGACGACCTCTATGTCGAGATCCCCTTCCTCGACGCAATGAAAGAAAACGGCGCGATGTGTCCGCCGGAAAAGATGGCCGAAAAGTTCCGCGATTCCACGTTCGGGCTCTGGCACGCCAATCGCCAGGGGCGGGAAAATCTCCAAAACGGGATCCCCTATCCGGAAAGCGGCCATTACAAAAACAATCCCCACGCCGACGACATCGACTGGCAGATCGAATGCGATTTCCTCGGACAGATGTATCCCGGACTGGTCGGCCAGGCGGCCCTGCGCGCCTTTGAGGTGGGGCATATCATGAACTACGGCGACGGCGTCTACGGGGGCGTTTTCATCAGCGCGATGCACGCCGCAGCCTATACCGCCGGATCGATCGAAGAGATCGTCCGGGCAGGTATCGACGCGGTTCCCGAAGGGACACTGTTCCGCACTCTGGTCGAGGAAGTTTTTGCGGGATGGAAAGAGGGGAAAAGCTGGGAGGAAGTCTGGCAGTCCTTGCAGGATAAATGGGGCGAAGCGGACAAATGCCCGGGGGAAGACATGGCCGGTCCCGGCAATATCGACGCCAAACTGAATTCCGGCTACGTCCTGATCGGGCTCCTCTGGGGCGGGGGCGATATGGACGAGACGATCATCATCTCCTGCCGGTGCGGTCAGGACAGCGACTGCAATCCGTCGAGCGCCGCCTCGATCCTGGGGAATTTCCTGGGCGCTTCGGCGATCGATGAAAAATTCACACGGGAATTGGACCGCGACGGAGAGAAGTTCGCGCACACCGATTACACGTTCAACGACGCGGTTGAACTGAATTACGGCCTCCTGACCGAAGTCCTTTCGAAAAACGGCGCGGTGCGCGAGGGGGACGGATGGCGGCTCCCGCCGCAGAAAGAGACCGGGCCGGTTCCGTTCGAACAGTGGACGGAATAACCGGTATCGGCAATCACCCGCGGCCGCGCCGGGCGGCCGCACCGGGCGCGGTTAACGGCGTCGGGACGGTTTCGCTCTGAGAAGAAACCGCCGGGGGAACCGGGGAATCGGCTTGACGGCCCGGCCGTGTATTATTCGCCTTCACTCGGGCCGGTCTTGCCGAGGGAATCGAGAAGTTTTTCGGCATCGGGGCGTTTCGGAAAGAATGCCGGGTCGGCCAGAGAACTGGTGAGAAGCTGAAACGCCAGATCGTTGTTTTTTCGACAGACCGCCGCGCAGGCCAGGTAGAACGCGCTGGTCGGGGTGAGTCCTCCGCGGTCGAGGATCGGCAGAAGGATATCTTCGGCGCGGTCGATGTTCCCCCGGTGGAATTCCACCCAGGCGAGCGTTCCGGCGGCTTCGTCGGAAAGAGGATGTTTTCGGTGGAGCCGGTCCGCCTTCTCGAACGCTTCGGGCAGAAGCGAGTTTTTCCCCTGTTCGGCAAGGGCGAGCGCCAGGCCGTTCGCCGACTCAAAATCGTCGGGCGCGGTCTGAAGAACTTTTCGATAGAGCTTTTCGGCCTCTTCGCAGCCGCCGTCGGTATAGGCGAGAAGCGCGTCCCATTTGAGACGGTCGGGCGTATTCGCCGGGATTCGGCCGGCCGCCTGACGTGCGTCGCCGAGCCGCCCCCATCGGAACAGGAGCCGCGCCAGGCGCGAAAGGTCGGCGGGGGAAAGGTCCGTGTCGTTCTGATGCGCGCCCACGAGTTCTTCGGCTTCGGCGTGTTTCCCCCGTTCGTCGAGAAGAGAAGCGGCGGTCAGCCAGCCGGCAAAAAGGAGCGGGTTCAGCTCTTTGGCGCGGCTGAACTGCTCGAGCGCATCGTCGGGCTTTTCCTGTTCCAGAAGGAGAAAGCCGAGACTCAGGTATCCTTCCGCGGCCTGCGGGTTCAGCTTGATATACTCGCGTGCTTTTGATTCCGAAGCGGCCAGGTCCCCCGCCAGCTCGAAGGCGCGCGCGGCGACCGAAACCGACTCGCTCCGGAGAAACCGGGCGCGGGGGGAGTTTTTCCCCTCGTCCGAATCGAGGAAAGCGGCAAGAAGCGCGTCCCCCTTTTCGAGCAGCAGGCCGAGTTCCGCCATCCGCTTTTCGTCGGCGGCCAGTTCCGCCAGCCGGTACCACGGTTCGGGGTCGGATGCGGCTTCTTCGGCGGCGCGGTCGAGGTAGTGATGGGCAAGCTGCATGTCGCCCCGCTGCCTGAACAGGAGCGCGGTGATCACCCCGGCGGGCGCCAGCGCCGGGTCAAGCTTTTGCGCCCGGCCGAAAAGGTCGTAGGCGGCGTCGGCGTCCCCTTCTGCGAAAAGGTCGATCCCCCGGGCGATGAGAGCCGCGGAAGAGGGCTTTTGCGGTTCGTCCTGCGGACTTTCGGCGGCCGCCGGTTCGGGGGCGGGCGCTTCTTCGGCGTTGGACAGCGGGGCGAAAAGGGCAAAAAGAAAGCCCGCGCTCATCAAAAGTCGGAACCGCGGAAAGGGGAACATTTTCATCGGAAGACCTTTTTTGCAGGCGCGGGCGGCGGGACGAAGGGGGGAAACGGTTTTTCCGGAAACTACCCCTCTTCGTTAAAGTTCTTGTAGATGACGTCGGCCACGGTGCAGCCGCCCGGAATGAACGGCAGAACGTGTTCGCCGTAGGGGCAGTTCACCTCGAGGAGGAACGGCCCTTTCGAACTGAGCATGGCGTCGAGCGCGGCGGCGAAATCGGCTTTGTGGGTCACCGAAGCGGTTTGCCAGCCGTAACCTTTGGCGATTGTCGGGTAGTCGGGATACCGGTGTTTCGGCGAGATGCCGTCCCCCTTGCCGGTCGCTTCGGGGTCGGTCACACGGCCCAGATAGGTGTTGCCGCGGTTCGACTTGTAGAAGACGTCTTCCCACTGCATGACGTTGCCGAGGAACTGATTGTTCATGAGCATCAGTTTGACCGGAATGTCTTCGGTAATACAGGTGGCCATCTCCTGAATGTTCATCTGCAGACTGCCGTCCCCTTCGATGGCGACGCACAGCGCGTCGGGATGCGCGACCTTCGCGCCCATCGCGGCGGGAAGCCCGAACCCCATCGTGCCGAGTCCGCAGCTCGAAAGCCAGGTGCGCGGACGCTGGAAATGGTAGAAGAGCGTTGTCCAGAGCTGGTGCTGGCCGACCCCGGTCGCGATGTAGGTTTCGCGGTCCTGGGTCGCCTTGCTCAGTTCCGAAATGGCGTATTGCACCAAAACGTGGTCCGGATCGTTGCGGAAGCAGACGGGATATTTGGCTTCCCATTCGGCGATCTTCGCGTGCCACGCCGAAAGATCGGCATGCTGGTACGAGGCGAGTTTTTTGTTCAGCGCTTTAAGAAAGAGGCCGGCATCGGCCAGAATCGACTGGTGCGCTTTTTTCACCTTTCCGAATTCGGAAGGGTCGATATCGACATGGATGATATGCGCCCCTTTGGCGAACTGCGAGACGTTCCCGACGACACGGTCGCTGAACCGCGTGCCGATCGCCAGAAGCAGGTCGCTTTCGCGCACGGCGCAGTTGCCGTAAACCGTTCCGTGCATGCCGAGCATGCCGAGCGACAGACGGTGGTCGCGCGGGAAAGCCGCCAGGGCGGGCATCGAAGTGGCCACGGGAATGTCGGTCTTTTCGGCGAGCTTGAGGAGTTCCGCCGAAGCGTTCGACATCATGACGCCGCCGCCGGCGAAGATGACCGGGCGTTTTGCCCGTTTGATCGCTTCGGCCACATCACTGACTTCATCGGCGACCACCTTCGGCGGATTCGGGTCGTAGCCGGGCAGAAACGGTTTCGCGTCGAAATCGGGATAGCACTGGCCGATCTGAACATCTTTGGGCATATCGATCAGCACCGGGCCGGGCCGGCCGGTCGTGGCGACCAGAACCGCCTCGTTCACGATCCGTGTCACGTCTTTGGTGTCGGTGATCAGATAGTGATGTTTTGTAATACTGCGGCAGACCTCGGTCATCGGGGTTTCCTGGAACCCGTCGGACCCGATCACGCCGGTTCCGACCTGGCCGGTAATGATGAGCAGCGGAACCGAGTCGAGTTTCGCGTCGTCGATGCTGGTGATCAGATTCGTCGCGCCGGGACCGCTGGTCGTCATGCAGACGCCCAGTTTGCCGGTACTGCGGGCGTACCCCTGCGCCGCGAACCCCCCGGCCTGCTCGTGGCGGGGAAGAATGACGCGGAGCCGGTCGCGGAACCGGCTCATCGCCTGGTGGAGCGGAATCGATGCGCCCCCCGGATACGCGAAGATGGTATCGATTCCGTTATGGATTAACGCCCGGATCAAGATTTCCGCACCGGTCATCATTCGTTCTTCTTGGGCCGGTTCGGTTGTCTTAGCTTTTTTCGTCACGTCGGTAACTCCTGCCGCTGGTGAGGTTGTCTCTCGTAAAATGTGTGCTAACGCACCATTATATTATAGTTCGCGATGTTGAAAAGGACGAGCTTTTCTTAGAAAAGGGCAAGTACCCGTTCCGCCGAAAGCTCGTCAAACGAATGTACCAAAAGGTCTACCCCTTCGTACTCTTCCGGTTCGTGCCCGACCGAGAAGAACCCGATGATCTTCATTCCGGCGGCTTTCGCGGCCTGAACGCCGCTGGCCGAGTCGTCGATGACCGCGCCGCGGCCGGGGGGAAGCGCCATCTTTTGGGCGCATGCCAGGAAAATATCGGGGGCGGGTTTTGCCCGCGAAACGTCGGTGCCGGAGACCACTCCCTTTAAGCAGGGGCGGATTCCGAGCCGGTCGATCACGAAATCGACGTTCACCGCCGGACCCGACGAACCGACCGAGAGGGGGAACCCGCGCTCGGCCAGCGCGCGCACAAACTCGGCGGCGCCGGGCATTGCGGGGAACCGCTCCTGAATCATCTCGCGGTAGATCGTCTCTTTCCGATCGGCCATCTTGAGAATTTCGTCTTCGGGAAGGGGCCGGTGCCAGTGCCCCGCGATAATGGCGTCGGAACGCTGCCCGAACGTCTCCTGAAAGAGGCGGGGCGTAAAATCGAAACCGTCTTCGAGCGCCATCAGCCGCCAGCTCTCGTAATGCACGGGGTTGCTGTTCATCAGAACGCCGTCGATATCGAAGATCACGCCGGGAAGGATCGGTTCGGGCATCGGAAAAACCGAGAGGTTAGGGGGAAACAACAGTGCCCCAGAAAACAAACGCCTCTCGGCCCGGAAGAGCACAAGAGGCATAAAAAAAACCTGAGAGGAAAAGCATGCCCAACAAACAATTTTGGGAGCCCGCAAGGCAAAGGGGGCGCGTGCAGCATCGAAATGTGATCGCCAAGGGCCGAAGCGAATTGACGCTATACAAAACTTTTGCTGTTTAACCCAGCACCCATCGGGCACATGTAACGACTCCCCCGGATGTGATCCGCAGGCATGCTTCCCTCTCGAGGTGCTGTCATTTTACCATAAGTTTTTGGGGCTGACAACAATTTCACCCCCTCAAAAAAAATTTTTTTTGGAAAAAAAGGAATTTTTTCATTCTGATCCGGCGGCAGGGGGGGTGCCGCTCTTCCGGGCTGCCCTCTGCCGGAGATCGCTTCCACCGCTCCGAAGGGGGAGGGATTATAACGAACCGGCGCGGAAAAACTTGAGGAAAAACCGCTTTTCCCCCCGATTTTTCGGAAATTTCTTCGTAAAAAGAGTGATTAAACCGGCGAGAGCGGCTCTCTAAGGCCCATAATCGTTAAAGTTTACCGAGTTTAACATAAAAATTCGCAAAAAAGAGGGCGAGCGAGGGGTATTTTTTTTGACTATGCCGATTGTAGCGATTATTTTAGTAGTAGGGGATTTATTGAAAATTCCGGATAAATAGGTAAAATGGGTAATGTTTACAGTCGTTTCTCTACGCTTCATAAGGAGTTCAAGTCAATGAGATTCATTACCAAATCGAACTGGATCATCATCTTCGTCGTCCTGGCGGCGGCCGCGCTGGCTGTCGGAACGGCGTCGAGCGTCTCGTCCTGCTGCGGACGCCCCGATCCGGCCCCGGTCATTGAACCGTTTACTTACGCGGCTCCCGCGCCGGTGACATACGCCGCCGCGCCGCAGCCGTACGTCTTTTCGGCGCCGGCTCCCGCTGTCGTCTGCAACAGCTGCGCCGTGCCGCAGCCGGTTGTCGTTTCGGCTCCGGTTACCGTTGCCGCCCGTCCGGTCGTGAACACCTACACGGCGCAGCGCCCCGCCTATCGGCTCGTTCAGGAGACCGAAATGCGCGAGGAGGAAGTGACCACCTACGAAACGGTTTGGGACGAGGAAACCCGTTACCGAACCCGTACCGTCTGCAAGCGCGTTCCCGAAACAACGGTCCGCCGCGAAACGGTGCGTGTCTCGAAACCGGTCTGGGAAACGATCGAGAAAGAGACCAGCTACGACGTTGTCCGCTACGTGAGCGAAACCACGGAACGCGAAGAGGTCAAGACGGTCTGCCGCCCGGTCACCGAATACCAGGAAAAAGAGATCGTCGAAACGGTCAACCGTCCGGTGCAGGAGACGATCATGGAGCGGCGCAGCCATCAGGTGAACCGTCCTGTGACCACCTGCGAGACCCGCACACGTGAAGTCGGCGAGTACGAAACGCAATACGTCGAAAAGCCGGGCCGTGAATACACGCGCCTTGCCTGGCAGCGGGGCGGCGAGTACTACGACCCGGTTACCGGCAGGACGCGCAACCGTCTTCCCGGCCTTTACTGGACCGATATGAGCACCGCGCCCGAATACAAGGCCGAACGTGTCTATAAGCCGCGCCTCGTGACCGAAACGGTTCCGGTCACCCGGATGGTTGCCGAGACGGTGGTCGAAGAGGTTCCCGTGACGGTCAACAAGATCGTGCAGGAACAGGTCGTCCGCACCGAACAGGTTCCGGTGACCCGGATGGTCGAAGAGAAAGTCGTCAACAAGGTTCCGGTCACGACCTATAAGCCGGTTACCGAAAAGGTGGTTCAGAAGACGCCGGTACGCGTCTGCCGCATGGAAACGGTCGACGAAGTCCGCGAAACCCCGGTGACGACCTATAAGATGGTGACCGAAACGATTCAGGAACCGTACACCGTGAAGGTGGCGCGCCAGGTGCCGAAAACCGTGAAGGTTCAGCGCCCGGTAACGGTCTGCCGCCGTGTTCCGATCGACGCCTGCGCTCCGGTTGCGGCGAACGCGCCCGCCGAGACGGGTCCGGCTCCGACTTCCGCGGCCGGCCCGAAACCCGCCGACGCCGTCCCGGGCAGCGGCCCCGATCTCCAGCCGACGGCCACGCCCGAGATTCTTCCGGGGGCTCCCGCCGATACGGTTCCGCAGTTCAATTCCGACGGCGCGGCGAATCCTCTTCCGCAGCCGCAGTCCTCGACCTCGAACTATCCGGCGTCCGACGAAGGCGTTATCAGCACCGATCCGGCACCGACCGAGTATCCGGCGGTTCCGACCGAAGCCCCCGCCCAGCAGGCGGCGGCCGACGCCCAGCCGACAATCGCGCTGCCGAGCGCGGCCGACCAGGCCCCTCCGCTGACCGAAGCCGACCAGGTTCCGACGCTCAGCAGCAATCCTGACCCGCAGACCGCTCCGGCGACGGTGCCCGACGATACGCCCGCCGAGACGAAGACCGAAAAGCCCGCCGGCGAAGCTCCGGCAGCGGTTCTGCCCGGAATCAAACGGGCGGAGCCCGCCCCCGCGCTCGGCGCCCGTATCGGGTCTCCGTCCGAAATCGTTCTCGTTTCGGCAAAGAAGCCGGAACAGGAACCCGCCATCGAAGCGGTTACCGCCGCTCTGAGCAAGGAATCGGATCCCGCGCCGGCGGCGCCCGCAGCGGCGGCGCCCGCGGTGACCGGCGGGAAGGAGGTCTCCAACGGCGAATGGTTCCATTTTGTGAGCCAGCAGGAGAGCCGTTCGGTCTCTCTGGGACGTCTGGCTCTGGACGCTCCGACGAACATCCCCCGCTAACCGCCGGCGCGGAAAGGGGAAGGTTTCCGCGTCTTTCAAAAAAATGATTCTTTGGTATAATCGACCAGGTTGAATTGTTGTTTTTGAGAACACCAGTAAAACGGAATTGAAGAGCATTTTATGAGTTCCGACCCTGCCGCCGCAAGGCGCATCGTTGTTACCGGAATGGGAGTGGTCAGCCCTCTGGGGCTGACCCTCGATGCCTTTTGGAACGCTTGTGTTAATCGTGTCAGCGGCGTGCGTCCCTATGAAGTCGGCGGTTCCGAGCCGATCCCGATCAGCTGCGCGGCTCCGGTCGATCTTTTTACCGGCGATATTGCCGATTTCGGCGAGCTGGAAGGAACGCTGAAAAAGGATATCCGCAAATCGCTTAAGCTGATGTCCCGCGAAATCCAGATGGGGGTCGCTTCGGCGCAGCGCGCCCTGGCCGATGCGCTTGTCCATCCGGGCGATCTCGATCCGGCGCGTACCGGTGTCTCGTACGGTTCCGATTACATCATTACCACGATCGCCGAAATTTCCGAAGGGGTACGGTCCTGCCTGACCGAGTCCGGGTTCGATGCCTCGCTCTGGCCCAGCCGGGGGATGACGAAGATGACCCCGCTCTGGCAGCTGAAATTCCTGACGAATATGATTACCAGCCACCTTTCGATCCTGAACCAGTTTCGGGGGCCCGGCTGCAATGTGACGAACCGCGAATCGTCGATCTGCGCGCTGATCGGCGAAGCGGTCGAAATCATCCGGCGCGGCCGGACCGACGTGATGGTGGTCGGCGCCACCGGCAGCCGTTTGCATCCGCTCCGGATCGTCTCGGCGCTTCGGAACGAGTCGGCCGTTTCCGGTTCCGATCTTCCCCCCGAAGAGCAGAGCCGCCCCTACGACCCGCGCCGCTGCGGCGCCGTTTTGGGGGAAGGCGCCGCCGCCCTTGTGATCGAAGATCTCGACCATGCGCTTAAGCGGGGCGCGCCCGTCTACGCCGAAATCCTCGGCGGGGCGAACAGCGCGGTTCTGACCCCGAAACCGGATCCGGCAACCGGCCGTTATTTCGAGTTCGAGTCGTTCGAAAATCTCGAAGAGTCGATGCGCCTTTCGCTCGAACAGCTTCAAAAGAAGGTCGGCCTGCCGCTCGAAAAGGTCGGGCATATCAACGCTCAGGGGGCGTCGACGAAAATTTCCGATGCCGCCGAGTCGGCCGCGATCCGACGTGTGTTCGGTTCCGCCGCCGATACGGTTCCGGTAACCACCATTAAAGGGCATACCGGCAACTCCGGCGCCGGCGGCGATGCCGCCGACCTGATCGCGTCGATTCTCGCGCTCAAAAACGGGGAACTCTTCCCCATCCTCAATAACACCGACGACGATCCCGCCTGCCCGATTCTTCCGGTTCGGACAAGCGGCATTCCCGCCGGCGATTCTTTCATTAAAACCGGAATCCATCCCTTCGGTCAAACGTCGGCGCTTTGGGTTTCCCGTTGGAAGTCTTAAACGCTCTCCCTTGACCTTCTGTAAAAAACGATTAAATTGAGAGGAAATCTTTCTCGGAATACGGTGGTCGTAGCTCAGTTGGGAGAGCATCGGATTGTGGCTCCGAAGGTCGTGGGTTCGAGCCCCATCGACCACCTTTCCTTCTCTTTTAAGCGTTTTTGAGCCCAAGTTCTCAGGGGGTTCCCAGTGAATATCGTTTTTGTCTCAAGCGAAGCCGCTCCTTTCGCCAAAACCGGCGGTCTTGCCGATGTCTGCAGCGCCCTTCCGGCAACCCTTCAGCAGTTAGGCCATCAGGTCTCGGTCTTTTTGCCGGCGTACCGTCAAATCTACGATGCCGGGATTCCGATCGAAACCACCGGCATGGGCTACTGCGTTCCGGTCGGCACGCGCGAAGTCTGGGGCGAAATCCTGAAAAGCACTCTTCCCGGAAGTGAGGTTCCCGTCTACTTTGTGCGGCACGACCGCTACTTCTTCCGCGAAGGCCTGTATAACTCGAACGGAGTCGACTACCAGGACAACTGCGAACGGTTCATCTTCTTCTGCCGTTCGGTGTTCCGCGCAATCGAGCTGCTCAACATTCCGGTCGAGATTCTGCACGCCAACGACTGGCAGACCGGCCTGGTGCCCGCGTATCTGGCGACCCTCTACCAGAACGGCCGCGCGCTGGGGAACCGCACCGAACTGTTCGGCGCCGAACTCTACCCGCCTCAGGAGGCGCAGCCGAACCGGTTCTGGAATAAAGTCCGTTCCGTCTTCACCATTCACAATATGCGCCATCAGGGCCGCTTCATGCAGCAGGAGATGGAGCTGACCGGCATCGACTGGAAATACTTCACCTTCGATAAAATGGAGTTTTACGGGCAGCTCAACCTGCTCAAAACGGGGATCACCTTCGCCGACGCCATCACGACGGTCAGCCCCGAATACGCCAAAGAAATTCAGACCGACGATTTCGGCGAAAGCCTGCAGGGGGTACTCCGGTACCGCAGCGAGGCAATTTCGGGCATTTTGAACGGGATCGACACCGCCGAATGGAATCCCGAAACCGACCCGGCGCTGGCCGCCGCGTATAACACCGAAACCGTTTTCGAAAAGAAGCCGCTTAACAAGGCCGCGCTCCAGCGCGAGTGCGGACTGCCCGAATCGGCGGACACCCCCCTCCTGGGCGTGGTCAGCCGGTTCGACTGGCAGAAGGGACTCGATCTGGTCGCCGACGTGATCCCCCACTTTGTGGAATCGCGCGGCGCGCAATTCGTGATTCTCGGTACCGGCGATCCGGAACTCGAAAGACGGTTCACCGAACTGGCCGCCCGATACCCGAACAACGTCGCGGCGCTCATCAAGTTCAACAGCGCCCTTTCGCACCAGGTTGAAGCGGGTCTGGACATCTTCCTCATGCCGAGCCGGTACGAGCCGTGCGGCCTGAACCAAATGTATAGCCAGCGCTACGGCACCCTGCCGCTGGTGCGCCATACCGGCGGCCTTGCCGATACCGTCGTCGGCGCTTCCGACGAGACGATCGCCAACCGCACCGCCAACGGCTTTATGTCGCACTGGGGCACTTCCGACGATCTCCAAAAGACGGTCGATTGGGCGATCCACTGCTACGACCACCGCAAAGAGGATTGGCGGCAGATGATTCTCACGGCGATGAAGATCGACCATTCCTGGCGGAAGAGCGCCGGCCTTTACGCCGACCTTTACGAACGGATCCAGATGCTGGGGTAAAGCGCCGTTGGTTCCCGAACCGATACCGCCGCCCTTTTCCCCGCCGCGGAAAAGGGCGGTTTTCCTATATTTTTCCGCCGCCGTAAATAAAGAGCCCTTTACCCCATCACCGTTCCGGATTTCTTTACAGAGACTCCCCGATGCAAAATAAGCTTTCGATCCGGTTTTTTGACGGCAGGGAAAAACGCGTCTTGGGAACAGAGCAAAGAGCCGCCGATCATTCACTCGACGGCCGAAGCCGCGCTCAGGCTTACACCCTCTTTGAATGCGGGCTTCTTGAAAGAACGGCCCCCGGTACGGTCGAATCGTTACGACAGATTCATGCTTATCTGTTCGGCGGACTGTACGATTTTGCCGGCCGGTTGCGGACAGTTGATATCGCGAAAGGGAACTTTCATTTCGCCCCGGCGTTCTTTCTCGAAAGTACTCTCGCCCGAATCGAACAGATGCCGCAGAATACGTTCGATGAGATTACGGATAAGTACGTCGAAATGAACATCGCGCACCCTTTTCGGGAAGGGAACGGCCGTTCAACCCGTATTTGGCTCGATCTGATTTTCAAGAAAAGCCTGAAAAAATGTGTTGACTGGAGCCGGATCGGAAAGACCGAATACCTTCTTGCCATGACCGCCAGTCCCGCCGACAGCGCGCCGATCCGCGCGCTGCTGCGCGGCGCGCTGACCGATAAAATCGACGACCGTGAAATGTTCATTAAGGGGATCGACTACTCCTACTACTACGAAAGCGGCGATCCGGCGCTCGTGCCGGAAGGGGCGAAACCTTAGCCGGAGGATTTAAACAATGAAGAGATTCCTGCCGCTGTTCACCGCGTTTTTCGCGTTCTTCTTTTTAGGAGCCGCCTTTGCCGGCAGCCGGGCCGGCCGCGCGCGGTTCGGCGAAGGTTCCGCGGCGGGGGAAGCCAGGACGCTGACCGTCGGCGGTATCGGCTACACATTCCGCTGGTGTCCGCCCGGCGGGTTTCTGATGGGGAGTCCGGAAACCGAGGATGGACGCGATCCCGATGAGACCCTGCATGAAGTTCAAATCACACGCGGTTTTTGGCTTCTCGAATCGGAAGTCACGCAGCAGATGTGGGAAAGCGTGATGGGGACAACGATTGAAGATCGGCACGATCAGGCCTGCGGGGGATTCTTTGTCGGCATGGGCGACCAGTTCCCGGTCTACTATGTCAACTGGGACGATGCCAATCGTTTTTGCGGCCGGTTGAGCGAGGAATCCGGCGAAACGATTCTTCTTCCGACCGAAGAAGAGTGGGAATACGCTTGCCGGGCGGGAACCGGCACGGCTCTCTATTCGGGAAACATGAAAATTTCGGAACTCTGCAACGCCCCCGCACTTGACCCGATTGCGTGGTACGGGGGGAATTCGAGCGCCGGTTATACCGGGGGGGATCGCGACGAAGGGTACGAAACCCGTTTCTGGACAGCCCGGCAGTATTGGGGGAAGGACGCCGGAACGCATCGTGTGAAAGGGAAGAAACCGAACGCGTGGGGCCTTTACGATATGATTGGGAACGTGTGGGAATGGTGTTCCGACCGGTATGATGAAGACGGTTCCGCCGGTTCGCGCCGTATTTACCGGGGAGGAAGCTGGATCAGCCCCGCCCGGCACTGCCGCTCGGCGGCACGGGGGAGGAACAACCCGAACCACCGCAGCATCTACATCGGCTTTCGAATCATGCTGGTGCCCGCCGGGGAATAACGGTTCCCGGGGGGCAGGTTCCGCAGAGCCGCTCTTTTTCAAAAATCGCCTTTGTGTTACTTTACCGGTGCCGCGCCGAAATTTGCCCGCCGGTTTTGGTGCGGGACCGGTTTTCCTCATGTTTTCATCTTGCCAACGCCGTCTTGCGCAGGCGTTCTGCGGCGGTTAAAATGGGGTGTTTGCCGGTGAGGTTTTGGGGCTTCGCGGCATGATTCGTTTTTTGTCTTTCCCCGTTTCATAAAGGAAAATCATCCGATGAAAAATTTCCTTCGGTTTGCCGCGCTGAGCGCCTGTTTCTTCTTCCTTGCGGTGTCGCTGTACGGGGCGTCCTGGCAGATTCTTCTGCCGGAACACCCTTCGCTGACCGAAAGTACCGCGGCGGAAGAGCTGCAGCTCCATATCCAAAAGATGACGGGCACTGAAGTCCCGATTGTCTCGGAACCCCGGGATTTGCCCGCCGACCACATTCTTTCGGTCGGAGATACCCTTTTCGCGCGCCCCTGTGTCGAAAAGGAACATCCCGATCCGTTCAAGTTTGATGAAATCTTTATCCGCGCCGAAGGGACGAACCTGATCCTGACGGGTCATCAGCGCCGCGGCGCGCTCTACGCGGTGTACACATTTTTAGAGGATGTCTGCGGGTGCCGTTGGTATACCGAAGAGGCAGCCGTTGTTCCCCAATGCGAAGAGCTTGTCTTTCCGCCGGATCTGGCGGTTTCGTACGCGCCTCAGATGATCTCGAGAGAGATGTATCATCGCCTGGCGAATCCCTGCCTTTTTTCCGCGAGAAATAAGGGGAACGGCAGTATTGATGACGCGCACGGCGGGCGCCTTTCGATTCTCAATTTCGTCCATTCTTTTTACAAATACCTCCCGCCGGAAAAATATTTCGATGCGCATCCGGAATGGTTCAGCGAGATCGACGGCGAGCGGACGTGTGATAACGCCCAGCTCTGTCTGACGAACGATGAAATGCGCGAGGAACTGACCCGGAACGTTCTTGAACAATTGCGCGCTCATCCCGAAACCATGATGGTCGATATCAGCCAAAACGACTATTTTCGCTTTTGCACATGTCCGAAGTGCAAAGCCGTCGACGAGGAAGAGGAAAGCCACGCGGGAACGCTGATCCGTTTCCTGAACCGGGTGGCGGCTGATATCGAGAAGGAATTTCCCGACGTTTTGGTGGAAACTCTCGCGTATCAGTATACGCGCAAACCGCCGAAATTTGCCCGGCCCCGCCCGAACATTGTGATTCGCCTCTGTTCCATCGAGTGTGATTTCGGCCGTCCTCTCGACGATCCGAATGCGAACCCGTCGAGCCGGGATTTCATGAGTGATATTGAAGGGTGGTCGCAAATCGCGCCGCGCCTTTTGGTTTGGGATTATGTGACCAATTACGCGGATTATATCGGGCCGCATCCGAACTGGCAGGCGCTGGGCGAAAATATCCGCACGTTTACCGGGCATGGCGCGATCGGCCTTTTTGAAGAGGGGGAAGGGCAGGATTTCTGCGAAATGAAGAATTGGGTTCTTCAGAAACTGATGTGGAATCCCGATCTTGATACCGAGACCCTCATGAACGATTTTGCCGAAGGGTATTACGGGAAGGAAACCGCGCCCTTCTTAATGGATTATTGGCGTCTTCTTCATGCGCGGCTGCTGGAAAGCGGGATTAAGCTCGGCTGTTTCGGCGCTCTTTCCGAACAGTGGCTCGATCTTGCGACGCTGAACAAGGCGACCCTTCTGTGGCGGCAGGCCGAGGAAACGGTGAACCGTGTTTACGGAGCCGATTCGCCCCAGGCGGTGCGGCTCCGCAAGTCGCGGACGGCACTCGATTCGGTCTGGCTCACCCGCTATTCCGAACTGAAAGAAACCGCTGAACGTGAAAATCTTCCTTTTGAAGGACCCGCCGATTTTGAAGAGGCGGCGCGCGATTTTGCGCAGATCTGTATTGAATACAAGTATGACGGACCGAATATCAGCGTGGTGGGTGACGCCGGACGCGCGTGGTTCGAGAATCTCGCCAACGGACCTGAAACACCGTAGCGGAAATTTTTCTCTTGAACGGCAAACGCGGCGCACGGGAAGTTACCCGTGCGCCGCGTTTGTTTATGGCCGGTGTGAAGCCTTTTCCTGAGGGCGCGATAAGCTCTTCCGGGGTGCCAATCCTTTGTGCCAGTCTTTGTGCCAGTCTTTGTGCCGGCGGCCCGGCGGAAATTCAGACCTTTCGGGCCGGCGGTTTGCCGCGGACAGCCGCCCCTTTCGCCTACTCCTTCCCGAACAGCACCATCAGCGCGTCGGCGAACATTGAAAGCCCCTGGGGGTTCGGGTGGTTGATGTTATTGACCATCAGTGTGTTGTAGGGGATCCCCTGACGCCAGAGCCGGCCGTAAAGGATCGGCGTTTCGGCAACAGGTACGTTGTTCTCCTGCCCGAATTGGCGGATAAACGCCGTGTAGGGGCGCGGGTCGTCGTCGATGTTCTTCTGGGTCGTGAGCCCCATCCAGTTCGGGCGGATGTAGTGCGGGCCGACGATGATCCATTCGGCGCCGATCGCGTCGAAGTCGGATTTCAGTTTCGTGTAGACCTGCTGAAGCTGGTCTACGGGAATCGCGAAGTCGTTGACGAATTCCATGACGATCAGGTCCGGTTTTTCGTCAAGGACTTTTTCCTGATAGTTGTATTCCGACCCGGGCGGTTCGGCAAGGTAGGCGGTGGTGGTGCGGCCGCCCCAGGCCTGGCTGACCAGTTCGATGTCCGCGTCGGGGAACCGCTGGCGCAGCCGGGCGAGGAAGACGTTCTGCCACTTGTCTTTCTCTTCGACATAACGGCCGACGGTCACACTGTCGCCCCACGCGAGGATTTTCAGCGGCTGGCCGCTGTGCAGCTTTTCCCACGTTTTCGGAAGGAGCTTTTTGGCGACGGCTTTTTGCGGAATGGTGAGTTTGCCGTCGTCGAGAATCGGGTAGAGGTTCTCGTCGGTGAGCCGGTCTTTCGTTTCGCTGCTGACGTAGATGTTCACCAGCCGTATTTCCCCCTCTTCGAGTTCGGGGGGGACCGGATTGGCGGCGTGCGGAACGCCCTGTTTGAGAATCATCTTATGGCCGGCGTAAACGACCGAGTCGATCCGCATGGTGATATACTGATAGGAAATGTAAACCGGTGTGTCTGCACCGATCTTCCCCCCCTCCTTCGAGCCGATGTTCGCGTTCGGCTCGTCGAGAATGTAGTCGGTGTCCGGCACAAGCTTTTCGCCCCCCGGTTCGAGCGAAACGCTGACACTTCCCGGAACCAGTGCGTTTTCGACGGAGCATTCGTCGGCCTTGAGCCCTAAAAGGGGTGTGGCGCGGCGCCAGGGAGCGCCGCTGGGGTTAAACAGAACGAGCGAATCGTACTTCTCGTCGGTCACGGTAACGATGCCGGGCGGGTCGATGTCGAATTCCGCCGATTTGCCGCGGTAGGTGACCTTGATCTGCCAGTCCCCCGCCAGCTCCACTTTCGCCGGGTGCTCGATTGGGGAAGGGGCGGGGACGGCCGATTGCGCGTTTGCCCAGCCGCCGGGGAGAAACGCCAGAAGCGCCGGAATCACGGCGGACAGAGTTCGGATTATTCTTTTCATCGTCATTCTTTCAGGTTGAAGGGAAGGGGCTGTTTATCGGTTTTCCTCTTTTATGAGTATGCTCAATCGCCCTTCGGTTGTCAAGAAACGGGGAAGGCCGGGAACCGACGTAACAAGGAAATTCAGAGTAACCGCATTTTTATGCCGGCGCGGTTCCGCATTCCCGCGGCTAGCCGCGGGCGACCAGAAACGCGATGTAGCCGATGTAGCCGAGGAAGAGAATCGCCCCTTCCCAGCGGGCAAGGGTCTTGTCGGTCACGCAGAAGTAGCCGCCGACGACCGCCACGGCGCACATCATCGGAATGTCGTAGGCGAGCGCCTGGTTCGAAACGGTCAGGCCGCCGGCCGCCGTGCAGGAGATTCCGAGGATCGCCAGCAGATTGAAGATGTTGCTTCCGACCACGTTGCCGACCGCGATATCGACGTTGCCGCGCAGGACCGCGACCAGACTGACGACCAGTTCCGGCAGAGAGGTGCCGACCGCCAGTATCGTCAGACTGATCATCAGTTCGCTCACGCCGCAGAGGCGGGCGATCAGTTTCGCCTGTTCGACGAACATATTCGAGCCGTAGACGAGCATGAAAAGCCCGGCGGCTAAAAAGGCGATCGCCGTCAGCAGCCCGGAAACGAGTCCCGGCTGGCTGCCCGCTTCTTCGGCCTTTTCGGGAGCGCCGCCGGCAAGCCCGTCGGTCCGTTTGTCGGCGACCCCTTCATTGCGCTGCTTTTGCGCGGTTCTGACAATCATCACATTGTAGCCGATCAAAAGCGCGATAAAGAGGATTCCCGCCGAAAGGGGAAATGTGTGGATCGTTTCGGCGCCGCTGCCGGTCTTCGTCGAAAAGAAGGCGATTCCCCATAAGAGAAACGAAAACGCGATCATCATCGGGATTTCCCGTTTCGTGAGACTGCTCGAAACCGAAAGGGGACGAACCAGCGAGGCAACGCCGAGAATGAGCAGAATGTTGGCGATATTGCTCCCGACCACGTTCCCCAGGGCGATGTCGGGGTTCGGGTTTTTTCCGAGCACGCCGATCAGCGAAACCGAAAGTTCCGGCGCACTGGTGGCCGCCGCGACCACGGTCAGCCCGATGATCAGCGGCGGAATGCGGAAAAAGGCCGCCAGCCGGGTCGCGCCGCGCACGAAAACCTCTCCCCCGGCGATCAGGATCGCCGCGCCCAGAATGAGAAAAATGATGTAGGTTGTCAGGCATTCCGGCAGCATGGGCTCTTTCCTTGCGGGTTGGGACGGCCGGGTAAACCGGTCCGGCGTGTGTTAACGGTTTTCGAAACGGCTGAGGATTTGCGGATCGTCGAGGGAGCGGGTCACCAGGTCGGCCCGCGAAAGATCGACTTCGCGGTTATGCTCGGCACGGAGCGCGAAACAGGCGGCGCCGGCGCTTTTGGCCGCGGCGATCCCCGCACTGCTGTCCTCGAAGACCGCCATATTTTCGGGCGGGACGCCGAGCCGCCGGGCGGCAGTCAGGTAGACTTGCGGATCCGGTTTGCCGCGGGTGATGTCGTCCGAGGTGAGCACGAACGCGAACCGGCTTCGAAGGCCGTCTTTGGCGAGCGCCGCGTCGGCAACACGCCGGCTGCTGCTCGTGGCCACGCATTTCGGCAGACCGAGCGTCTCGAGACGGCCGAGAAGGTTTTCAAGGCCCGGCATCGTGTCGTACCCTTCTTTAAGAAGTTCCAGAAAAATCTCTTCCGACTCGTCTGAAAGCGCCTGCCATGTTTCGGGCAGGTTATAGGTTTCAATGAACTTCTCGAAACAGTAGCGGGGCGGCCGTCCCATCACGTCGCGGCAGAGCTCGTCGGTATAGGGAAACCCGCGCCGGCCCAGCAGAATTTCCGCCGCTTTGTAGTAGACGCTCTCGGTCTCGAAAATGAGTCCGTCCATGTCGAAGGCGGCGCCGAGGAGTTTAGCTGTCATGACTTCTCTCTTTTTCCAAGGTTTATTGCTGTACGCCGATCCACTTTAAACCGGTCACGATCCAAAACGGCGTGGTCGCGATCGCGACAAGCGAGTTGCTCAGCGAGGTCAGCAGCGCGGTTTTCACGTCGCCGTCGTACGTTTCGGCCAGCACGATCGGGAATGTGGCCGACGACATCGACGCGTAGATGACCGTGACAATTTTCGCTTCCTGCGAACAGGGAAGGTATTTCGCCGCCAGCAGAATCAGGCAGGGGAAAACCAGAAGGCGGAAGAAGGTCGAAACGAACGAAACGCGGAACGTTTTCCCGATGTCCTCGACGAAATCGCTCAGATGGAACTGTTCGGCGATCGCGCCCCCCACACATAGAAGGGAAAGGGGAATCGCCGAGGCGGCGAGCATGTTGACCGGGGTCCAGAAGAGGATGTCCAGGTCGTACAGCTTGAAAGCGTAACGCCATTTCAGCGGCAGCAGTTCAAACGGTTCAAAGATGTTGATGAGCAGGCAGCCGACGATGACCAGGACCGGTATGTTGAACAGGCTCCTGACCGTTTTGCTGTCGAACCTTCCCAAAAACGAAAAGACGCAGACGGTCCAGAGCGCGAATTCGGTGCCGACATTCTGCACGAAAAGAACCCCCAGCACGCCGCTGTTGTTCGGAAAGAGATTTTCGATGAGCGGAATCGGCACGTAGCCGTAATTGAGCATTCCCAGACAGGCGGCAAAGGTGCCGATCTTTTTTGTGGTGTCGAGCGTGGTCAGACCGGCCGGCAGCGTCTTGGCGATGATCCAGCCGAGAATGACGCTGACCAGAATGATGCTGAATCCGATCAGCGGCGGACCGTAAAGGTTTTTCGGGTCTTTAAAGACCGGGTTCATCAGCACGTTCTTGATGATCATGCAGGGGATCAGCACGTTGATGACGATCGCCAGCAGATCTTTGCGCGTTTTCGGATTGAGCCAGCCGACCCGGCCGCAGACCGCGCCGACCCCCATGACCCCGTAGACGGCCAGAACGATAAAGAGTGTGGTTTTGAGGTTGTCCGACATTGTCCGGATTCAAAGAACCGACCGGCTTAGAGCCACGCCGCCGCTTCTTTGGCGAAATAGGTTAAGATGATCGGCGCGCCGGCGCGTGCGATCGAGTTGAGCGATTCGAGTACGATCCGCTTTTCGTCGATCCAGCCCGCGGCGGCGGCGGCTTTAATCATGCTGAACTCGCCCGAGACATGGTAGGCCGCCAGCGGAACGCCGGGGAACGTCTGTTTGACCTGCGAAAGGATGTCGAGGTAGGGCAGGGCGGGCTTGACCATGATCATGTCGGCCCCCTCGCGCAAATCGAGCGCCACTTCGCGCAGCGCCTGGGCGGGATCGGCGGCCGGATCCATTTGGTAGCCGCGCCGGTCGCCGAACTTCGGCGCGCTTTCGGCGGCGTCCCGGAACGGGCCGTAAAAAGCGCTGGCGTATTTCGCGGCGTAACTCATGATCGGCAGATCGGTGTAGTCGTTTTCGTCGAGCGCTTTGCGGATCGCGCCGATCATGCCGTCGATCATGCCGCTCGGCGCCACCATGTCGGCCCCCGCGCGGGCATGCACCAGCGCCTGAAACGCCACGATTTCGAGCGTCTCGTCGTTATCGACTTCCCAGCGGCCGCCCCGCTCTTTGAGGATGCCGCAGTGCCCGTGGTCGGTGTACTCGCAGAAGCAGATGTCGGTCACGACCAGGAGATCGTCCCCCACCGCGTCTTTCGCTGTTTTGACCGCTCGGGGAACGATCCCCTCTTCGTTCATCGCTCCGCTGCCGACCGCGTCTTTCGCGTTCGGAATGCCGAAAATCATGATCCCGCCGACTCCGGCATCTTTCAGCTCTTTGACCTCGGTGCGGAAATCGGTGAGCGTCAGCTGGCGGTGGCCGGGCATCGAGGCGATCGGAACCGACTCGGCCCCGTCTTTCACAAAGAGGGGAAGAATCCACTTGTCGGGGGAGAGGGTCACGGTCTGGGAGAAGCGGCGGACCAGCGGATGCTGGCGCAGACGGCGAAGTCGGGTTGTCGGGAATCCGGCGTCAAAGGAAAACGGCATCATTTGCTCCTGACAGATGTTCGGGTTCGGGTTGGGAAGGGGAAAGAAAAACGGCGCGCCCCTCCCCTGTTCAGGCCGGGGAGGGAATCAAACTTTGCCCACGCTCCATTTTACTCCTTTCCGGCGGAAACCGAAAGAGAGGCGCCAGACGGAGGGAGCGGCTTTCGGCGGAAAGGGAAGGCGGAAGAAGGGGGAATGGGGGCTCTTCGAGAAAACCCTTCTCATTTTGCCGTTTCGCGCAAGAAAACGGTTTGTGCGGCAACTGCAGTAAGGAGGGTGTTGGTCCGGTCCGGCGCAAGCCGGCGTGAAAATATTACTGGAACGGAATCCCGCTTTTTGCTAAGATAGGGAAGAATGCATAAAGAGAGAACAAAAACCTTCCGCATAACCCCGAAAGCCGAAAGATGATCTCCCGAAATCACGCCCTTCGAATCAGCCTGTCTCTTTTTTTCCTTGTCTTTGCCGCGGCCGGATTTTGGGCCGCCGGGCGGCTTCTTTCCCAGGAATCGAACGAATCCCAGATTGCCGAAAACAGCGAGGCTCCGATGTCCATTCAGCCCGGTTCTCCTCTCTCTCCCGAAACCGATCCGGTTCCGGCGTGCGAAAAGATGATTGCCGAAGACGCGTTTTATCTGGACGTGTACAACATCCTTTTCCCCTGGATTACGAGTCCTCAAACCGAATCCCCGTCTCTGGCGCGCGCGGTCGAACTGTGCCGTATTTCACTCGACAGGCTCGGCCGCGGTGATGAGATCGATGCGTTCCTCGAAAAAACGGTTGAAGCGCATCCGAACGACTGGCGTGTTCTCGCGGCGGCCGCCTCGCAGTACGACACTCTTTCCGACTGGGGCGTTCTGCGCGGCGGGGTCTTCATCCGCGGGTTCGGGGGACCCGATTCGGTGAGCGCTTCCGCACGCGACCGTGTTACGGCCTTGCGCCTTTTTGTGCGTGCGATGGATCTCCTCGAAAAACAGCGCGCGGCCGAACCGGTCGATCCGAAACTGGTCTTTGACTTCTATTGCGAGTTCGCCCGCGTCTGCGGCGAGGTCCAATGCCCCCTTTTGCAGAAACTGACCGATCTGGAAACCCTTCCCGACTATGCCGAAGAAATCCCCGGCTGGAGCCTGAGACACTGGGCGCCGGCCGACGAAAACGGCAATCCGGTCTTCTACGATCTGCCCGAATCGTTCGCGGCCGCGAAGAATGACGGGCAGCGGTGGCGGTTCCTTCTCGAAAAGGCGGCGGCCAGCGGTGCGCCCGACGCTGCGGAAGCGCGGCTCATCTTTGCGAATTTCCTGATCGACCAGTTCGGTTCCCAGACGCTCGCCGACTTCAGGAATCTTGTTGACCGCAGGGATAGCGAAACAGAGGAAAAAGGCACCTCTTCCCTGGCCGCGATCGGGTCCCTGACAACGCTGACCGACAATGAGACGATCGCCCGTCTGGCCTCCGGAATCAAGCGGTTCCCCTTTCCCGAAGGACAGAATCCGCTGACCATCTACCGTTCGGTGATGGAAGACGGGCAGGCGTCACTCGACGCGCGCACCCGCGCCGCCAGCGATTTGGCCCGCGTCTACATGAACCGCCGTCAGTATGTCAAGGCCGAAGAAGTCTACCGGGAGATGGCCAGGCTCGAGGGCGAAAACCAGGTTCCGGAACCGGAACGGGTCGCCAGACGGGAACTCGAAATGCTGATCGGCAACTACGGCGCTTTCGCACCGGTTCCGAAGCAGACCGCCGGGGGCGGCGCCTCGTTCCTCTGGCTCTACCGAAACGGCCGGAAGGCGCGGTTCCGTGTTCAGGAGATCGACCTGCGCCAATTTTTAAAGGACGCGGTCGCCTACCTGCAGGAAGCGGCGAAAAACCCGCCCGAAGACTGGAACGGCGACAAGGTCCGTCTCGAAAATATCGGCTGGAAACTCCTGAACGATCCCGAAACCGCGCGGAAATACCTGTCGAGCGATATTGCCGACTGGTCCGTCGATCTGGAGCCGGCGCCCGGCCATCAAGATACACAAATGCGCGTCGATTTTCCGATCGAAAAGCCGGGCGCGTACCTGCTGCGCGGCAAGATGGAAAACGGCAATTCCGACGCGATTGTGGTCTGGCTGAGCGATACCGCGATTCTGAAAAAACAGGTGCAGGGGAAGACCCTCTGGTATGTGGCCGACGCGAAGAGCGGCGCTCCGGTTCCCGACGCCGAAATCCGCTTTTTCGGTTTTACGGTTGAGCGGATCGCCGCGCGCCGCGAGGGAACCGCCTCGACCGGGTCCGAGAACACCCGCTGGCGTGTGCGCACCGACGAAAAAACAGTGCGCGTCAACCAGGACGGCTGGGTGATGACCGATATCAGCCAGCTGAATCCCCGCCTGCACTGGCTCGCCGAAGCGGCCGTCCCCACCGAAGAGGGTTTCGGCCGGTTCGCGGTCAGCGGGTTTGAGAACATCTGGTACGACCATTTCGAAAACTCCTTTTTCCGGCTCGACCGCGCCTGTTTCCTTTCGGACCGGCCGATCTACCGGCCGAACGATACCGTTCATTTTCGGTTTCAGGCGGCGACAAGCCGATACGATCTGCCTGAAACATGGACCTGGCAGGGACAGCCCGCGCGGCTGGTGATCATGGGGCCCGGCGGGAAAGAGCTCGTCTCGAAAGAGGTCGCCCTCGACGAAACCGGGGGTTGGGAAGATTCCCTCGAAACCGACGAATCGTTCAACCTCGGCACATATACGTTCCGGCTCGATGTGTTAAACGATTCGGCCAAACGCGGTTCGGCCCGCATGTGGCGTTCAATCGGGTCGGGGAGCGTTTCCCTCGAAGAGTATCGGAAACCGGAATTTGAAGTGACGGTCGAAACTCCCGAGACTCCGGTTTCGCTCGGCGGAAAGTTTACCGTCAAGGCGCGTGCCGGCTACTATTTCGGAAGCCCGGTAACGCACGCCCGCGCCCGATGGCGCGTCATACGTTCCCGCGCCGAAACGGTTTTCTATCCTGTCCGGCGCTGGGACTGGCTTTACGGGAACGGCTACGGCTGGCTTGCTCCCGATGCGCCGTGGTATCCCGGCTGGCGGGAGTGGGCGGTGTCGTGCCCGGTTCCGTTCCGGCCCTATCGCGGCGAATCGGCCGAAATCGTCGATTCGGGTGAATCCGAACTGGGGGAGGACGGTACGGTCGAGATCCCGATCGACACCTCGGTTGCCTCTCAGCTCTATCCCGACACCGACCAGTCTTACGAGGTGATTGTCGAGGTGACCGACGCCTCGCGCCGCCTCGTACAGGGGTCGGGGAAAGTCCTTGTTGTGAAAAAGCCGTTTGAGGTCACGACGTGGGCGCACCGCGGTTTTTATCTGCCGCAAAGCCAGATCGACTACACTGTTTCGGCACGACGCGCCGACGGAAAGCCGGTCAGCGGCCGGGGACGGGTGACCGTCAGCCGGGTGCGTCTGGTGAAAGATCCTGCCGACCCCCAAAAACGCCTGCCGCAGGAGACGCCTGTCCTTTCCGAAGAGATGTCGATCGGCACCGAGGGGGAAGGGACGATATCGTTTACCCTTTCCGAACCGGGGCTTTACCGGTTTGTCTGCGCCGTTGACGACGGCAGCGGGAACCGCGCCGAAGGGGGATCGCTCATTACGGTGACGGGGCCCGGCGGCGCTCTCGACGAAGAGGCTTCCGGGTCGAATCCGATCGACCTTGTTCTGGAAAAGCCGGAATACCGCCCGGGCGAAAAGGCGCGCCTGCGCGTCAGCGCTCCGATTTCCGACGCGACGGTTCTTCTGTTCGTCCGCAGCGAAGACGGAAATGCCGGTTCGCCGGAACTGCTGCGGCTTCACGGGGGGAGCGCGTTTTACGAACTGGAAATCACCGACGCCGATATGCCGAACATTTGGGTGGAGGCCGTGACGTTTGCCGGCGGCCGCTTCTACTCGGCATCGAAAAATATTCCTGTTCCTCCGACAACGCGCGTTCTCGATGTTGCCGTCACACCCGACCGGCCGGCGTACAAACCGGGCGAACACGCCGTCATGAAAATCCGTGTGACCGATCCCGACGGGAATCCGGTGACCGGGGCGGTTACCGCCGCCGTTTACGACCGTTCGCTCGATGGACTGATCGCCGGCGGCGCGCTCGACCTGAAGAAATTCTTTTGGGACTGGACGCGCGGCTGTTCCGCCCGGCAGCAGCACACATTGGACCGCCTGTTCTATCCGATCGACTTCGCGCAGAAGAGCACCATGCAGCCGCTTGGAGTTTTTGACGACATCTTCTGCGAAGAGGAACTGGCCGCCGGTCCGGTCATGAAGAATTCTTTCAGCCGGAGCGTTGCCGCGCTTTCGGGTTCTGTCGGCTTCGACATGAACAGCGCCGCAATGCCGGCTCCGGCGGCCGCGCCGATGCTTGCCGCCGGAGTGCGCGCCGAATCGGCGATGGCCGACGATGCCAAAGGTTTCGGCGAAGGGGGTGCGGAAGCCCCGGTTCAAATCCGAAGCGAGTTTGCCGATACCGCGCTCTGGGCCGGTCAGGTGAAAACCGATGAAAACGGCGAAGCGGAACTTTCGTTCGATATGCCCGAGAACATCACTTCGTGGAAGGTCCGTGTCTGGTCGTTCGCACCCGGCACGCGCGTCGGCGAAGGCGAGTCCGAAACCGTAACACGCAAAAACCTGATCCTGCGGATGCAGCGGCCCCGTTTCTTAACGCAGACCGACACCGTTCTGCTTTCCGCGGTCGTGCATAACTACACCTCTTCGGATCAGAAGACCCAGGTGACCCTGTCGGCCGACAGCGGGGCGGACGGCGCTCCCCTGTTAAAACTGCGCAGCGGGACACCGGCGGTCCAGGAAGTGCTGATTCCCGCGGGGGGGCAGGCGCGCGTCGACTGGCAGGTCGATGCCGCGCTTGCCGGAAGTGTGCCGCTGGTGATGACGGCGCGCTCGGCCGACGATGCCGACGGCGTCCGCGAATCGATTCCGATCTACCTGCACGGAATCAAAAAGCAGGAGGCCGTTTCGGGAATGATTCCTCCGGCGCCCGAAGGGGATGCCGGGCCGCGCGAATACCTGTTCCGGATGACGGTTCCCGCCGAACGGATCGCCGACCAGACGGTTCTCACGGTCCGCTATTCCCCCTCGCTGGCCGGCGCGATGCTCGACGCGATCCCCTACCTGACCGATTATCCGTACGGCTGTACCGAGCAGACGCTGAACCGTTTCTTGCCGACCGTGCTGATCCGCAAACTCCTGACCGATTCGGGGATCGATCTTGCCGCGATCGAATCGCATATCGCCAACCTCAACCCGCAGGAATTGGGGGACGCGCAGACAAGACGCGCCGGATGGCAGAAACAGCGTCTCAATATGTTCGGCGAACCGGCCGATGGCACTTCCCGCCGCAATCCGGTCTTTTCGTCGGCCGAGGTCACCCGCCGTGTTAAAGAGGGGGTCGCCCGCCTTGAAGAGCTCCAGTGCGGCGACGGCGGCTGGGGCTGGTTCGGCGGCTGGGGCGAACATTCCGATCCCCATCTGACCGCGCTGGTGACCGGCGGTCTTTACCAGGCCCTGAGCGCGGGGGTCGATGTGCCCGAAGACGTTCTCAGCGGGGGACGCGAATGGCTGAAACAGTATCTCTTTAACGAACACGCCAAACTCCGAAAAGGGAAAGAGGCCGCGCAGGATCCGAATCGAAAACCGGATCCCGACGCCAAGACGGCGGTTACGCCGAACGATGTGCTGGTCTATTCGACGCTCCAGGAATCGGCAACCGAAAAGGGGAGCGAGGAATACGAGCAGATGATCACCGAAATGGGGAATTTCATCTACGAGGACCGCGCCTCCCTTCCGCCCTATACCCTTTCGCTCTACGGAATCACGCTGGCTATCGATATCGACGTCAAGAGCGAGAAGATTTCCGAAGAGAAGAAGGAGAGCGAACTTGCCCGGCTCCTGGCCGATTCGGTTGAAACGGACCGGCAGCGCCTCGATACCGTTGTCCGTATGCTCCGGCAGTACGTGAAGACCGACGAAGCGAATCAGACGGCCTGGCTCGACCTGAGCGGCACCGGCGCGTACCGCTGGTTCTGGTACGGCAGCGGAAACGAAACCGAGGCGGCTTTCCTGAGACTCCTCGACCGGACCGACCATAACGATCCCCTTCTGCCGCAGCTGATTAAACACATTTTAAACAGCCGGAAAAACGCCTGCTGCTGGGATTCGACGCGCGATACGGCCTATTGCCTTGCCGCCTTCTGCGAATATCTTGAACATAGCCAGGAGCTGACGGGCGGGGGAACGGTCGAGATTTACGTGGACGGCGCGCTTGCCAAGAGCGAGACGATCACACCCGAAAACGTCTTTGAGATCGATAACACGCTGGTCCTTGCCGGACCGGAACTCGGCGCCGGCACGCACGAGATCAGGATACGGTATACGGGCGCGGGTCCCCTCTACTGCAACGGCTATCTTGCCAATTTCACCCTGGAGCCGTTTATCCGCAAGGCGGGTCTCGAAACCGAAATCACCCGAACCTACTGGAAACTGACCGAAGACGGTTCGGCCGAAGAGACCGCGATCGCTTCGAACGGCTCGCTCGCGCAGCAGCGCGTTCAGAAATACAGAAAAGAACGGCTCGAAGACGGCGCATCGGTGAAAAGCGGCGATCTTATCGAGGTCGAGCTGAACGTGCTGAGCCGGAACAGCTACGAGTCGATTCTGATCGAGGACCGGAAACCGGCCGGATTCGAACCGGTCGATCCGGTCAGCGGTTATCAGGACGGGGCTTATGTTGAGTACCGCGATGCGCGGGTCTGCTTCTTTGTCCATCATCTGCGGCAGGGAACGCATACCATGCGCTACCGCCTCCGCGCCGAAACGCCCGGTACCGTCAGCGCGCTGCCGGCAACGGTCGAGGGGATGTACGCTCCCGAACTGCGCGGAAACTCGGACGAGTTCCAGACGACGGTCACCGATTGAACCGGCAGTCCGTGCGTGATGCTGTTCCCGTCCGGGAAATGACGCGGGCCCGCCGCCGATTTTAAAGCGGCGGGCCCGCGGTTTTCATTTCATGGACCGGCGGCTTTTCCGGGGGGTCAGCATTCGATTTCTGAAAGTCCGATTAAGAGACTCTTATAATTCCCCAAAATCACGGCATTTGTCGTTGACAAACGGCCTGTTGGTTTTACAATTCGTTTTTCCGCGGCCGATGGAGGCCGCCGGAATCAGCATCAGGGAGGTGTTCTTTTTCAAAATCATCGGCATTCAGCGCATCGCATGCGAAAGAGGGGTGTGCCGCCCCTTCGTTCGCGGATAGGGGAAAGGAGAATCCATCAAATGACAAAGCACGTATTTGTGACAGGCGGCGTGGTTTCGGGGCTCGGTAAAGGAATTACGGCGGCCTCGCTCGGCCGGCTGCTCAAATGCCGCGGGCTCAAAGTCGCGGCGCAAAAGCTTGACCCCTATATCAATGTCGATCCCGGCACCATGAGCCCTTATCAGCACGGAGAGGTCTACGTTACCGAAGACGGCAGCGAGACCGATCTCGATCTCGGTCATTACGAGCGCTTTATCGACGAGAACCTGAACCGGTACTCTAACCTCACCACCGGAAAAGTCTACTGGAACGTCCTCAACAAGGAACGGCGCGGCGAATATCTCGGCCAGACGGTACAGGTTATTCCGCACATCACGCAGGAGATCAAAGATTTCGTCTACCGCGCGGGAGAGGAAACGCGGGCCGATGTGGTTATCACCGAGATCGGCGGCACGACCGGCGATATCGAAAGCCAGCCTTTTCTCGAGGCGGTCCGTCAGATCAGTCTGGAGATGGGGAAAGAGAACACGCTGTTCATTCATGTCACGCTGGTCCCCTTTCTCTGCGGCAGCAACGAGCATAAGACCAAGCCGACACAGCATTCCGTGAAAGAACTGCAGGGGATGGGGATCGCGCCGGACATTATCGTACTCCGCTGCAACGAGCCGCTCGAAGAGGAGCTCTTCCGCAAGATCGCGATGTTCTGCAATGTCAAACCCGACTGCGTCATCGAAAACCGCACACTCCCCACCCTCTACGAAGCGCCCCTGATGCTTGAAGACGAAAACTTCTCCCAGATCGTCTGCCGCGAGCTCGGCCTTTCGGCGCGCCCGGCGCAGCTGGACGAATGGCGCGGGATGGTCACGCGCATCAAGAGCCTGAGCAAACGTGTAACGATCGGACTGATCGGGAAATATGTGCAGCTGCACGACGCCTATCTTTCGGTCGCCGAGGCGCTGCGCCACGCGGGTTACGCGTGCGGAGCGCAGGTCGAAATCCGCTGGATCGACAGCGAGAGTATTACCGAAGAAAACGCCGCCGAACAGCTTGCCGGCTGTGACGGGCTGATTGTTCCCGGCGGTTTCGGGGACCGCGGTGTCGAGGGGATGATTGCCGCGACCCGTTTCGCGCGGGAACAGGGCGTCCCCCTCCTCGGCATCTGTCTGGGGATGCAGGTTGCCGTGATCGAGTTCGCCCGCCATGTCTGCTCTCTGCCGCTGGCCAGTTCCGGGGAACACGACCCGGACTCGCCGCACAAGGTCATCGACTTTCTGCCCGACCAGAGCGACGCGGTGAGCAAAGGGGGAACGCTCCGTCTGGGCGCCTATCCCTGCCGCATCGTTGAGGGGACGGCGATGCGCCGCTGCTACGGCGTCGAGAATGTCCAGGAGCGGCATCGGCACCGCTACGAATTCAACAACGACTACCGCGCTCTCCTCGAAGAGAACGGCCTTTGCCTCTGCGGTCTTTCTCCCGACGGCCGCATTGTCGAGGCGGTCGAACTGACCGATCACCCCTTCTTTATCGGGGTACAGTTTCATCCCGAGTTCAAGAGCCGCCCCAACCGCCCGCATCCGCTTTTCAAGGGGCTGATTGCCGCCTCCTTGGAGAAATAACCCGATGAACAAAATCCTGATCATTGACTTTGGCGGCCAATATAACCAGCTGATCGCCCGCCGCGTGCGCGAACAGCATGTGTATTGCGAAGTGCGTCCTCACACGATGACGCTCGAAGAGATCCGCCGTTTTCAGCCGATCGGCATCATCTTTACCGGCGGACCGCACAGCGTCTATCTGCCCGATGCGCCGAAACCGGACCCGGGCGTTTTCACACTCGGGGTACCGATCCTCGGAATCTGTTACGGCTGCCAGCTTCTCACGCAGGAACTGGGCGGAACGGTCACCCCCGCGCGGGAGGATTCCGCCCGTGAATACGGAAAGACGCAAACCTCCTTTGATCCGGCATGCCCGCTTTTTCACGGTCTTCCCGAAAGCAGCGTGACCTGGATGAGTCACGGGGACTACGTGGCCCGTATTCCCGAAGGTTTTTGCCTGACCGCGCGGTCGGCGGCATGTCCCACGGCCGCGATGAGCGATGAATCCCGGCGCTTTTACGGCGTGCAGTTTCATCCGGAAGTGAACCACACCGAGTACGGCCTCGAGATTCTGCACAACTTTCTTTTCGGCATCTGCCGGGCCGCCGGCGACTGGACCATGGCCGATTTCAAACGACGTGTGATCGGCGAGCTTCGCGGGCGGATTCAGGACGGCCGCGTGCTCCTGGCGCTTTCGGGGGGAGTCGATTCCTCGGTGCTGGCCGCCCTGCTCAGCGAAGCGGTCGGACATCAGCTGAACTGTGTTTTCGTCGATCACGGTCTGCTGCGGAAAAACGAGGGGGACGAGGTGGAATCCGCGTTTTCGGGCCGGAAACTCGCCTTTCGCCGCGTTAACGCCCAAACCCGTTTTCTCAGCCGCCTGAAAGGCGTCACCGAACCGGAAGAGAAACGGCATCGGGTCGGCGAGGAGTTTATCCGGGTCTTTGAAGACGAGGCGAAAGCGATCGGCAAAGTCGATTATCTTGCGCAGGGAACGATCTATCCCGATGTGATCGAGTCGGGTCTGGGGCAGTCCGCGGTCATTAAAAGCCATCACAATGTGGGCGGGCTGCCCGACCATGTCGAGTTCCGGGAGATTCTCGAACCGCTCCGTCTGCTTTTCAAAGACGAGGTGCGCCAGCTCGGCCGCGAACTGGGACTTCCGGAGTCACTGGTTTCGCGCCAGCCTTTCCCCGGAGTCGGTCTTGCCATCCGCGTGATCGGCGAGGTGACCGAAGAGAAACTTTCCCTTCTGCGGGAAGCCGACGCGATTTTCCGGGACGAAATGGCGCGTGCCGGGCTCGATCGGATGTCGAGCCAGTATTTCGCGGTCCTGACCAATCTCCGGTCGGTCGGCGTCATGGGGGACGGGCGCAGTTACGATTACGCCGTGGCGCTGCGCAGCGTGCAGACTTCCGATTTTATGACCGCCGACTGGTCGCGGCTCCCCTACGAACTGCTCGACCGCGTTTCGGTGCGTATTGTCAACGAAGTACACGGCGTCAACCGCGTCCTTTACGATGTGACCTCCAAACCTCCGGCAACCGTCGAGTATGAGTGACCGGAAAGGCCGTCTTAACCGTTTGCGAAAAGATCTTTTCGAAGAGAGCGCCTTTACGCCCGATGTCTGGCCCGGACCGCCCCGCCGGCGCGGTTCCCGTCCCATTTAACGGGATTACCCGGCCGGGTAAACGAAGTCGGCGTCTTTGAGCCAGTTGGCGGAAAGAAGAGCGTAGTCGCCCGGCCCGATGAACCCGTCGCCGTCAATATCGCAGCGGGGGTCCCAGTTCTCCCCTTCGGTGAGGGTGAGCCACGCATCCTGCATGGCGCTGTAGTCGCCCGCCCCGACGGCGCCGTCGCCGTCGATGTCGAAGGGGCAGACGTAAAACGATTTGACTTCGCTCCATTCCGAACTTTCGTAATGGTCGGTGTCCCCCAGCGCGCGCACCTTGTACTGGACGAGTGTGCCGTTTTTGAGGTTCGAGATGACCCGCGAAGTCTCTTCGACCGCCATTGACGTCCACCAGACGCCGTTTTCGGTATACGAGAGTTCGTAACCCGAAGCGTTGTCGACGCTGCTCCACGCGATGCGCTGCTGGCCGAGTCCGTAGGCGGCGCTCAGTTCGCCGGTTCCGGAAAGGATGACCGGCGCGGCCAGTTTGCCGGGGGAATCCTGAATCTCGTAGGCGCCCAGATCGACACGGCCGCCGACAATACGCGTGTTTCCGGCAAGGTCGGCCGAAACGGTCACGTAGGAGTTGCTTCCGCCGTTGACGCAGCGCGAACCTTTTCGAAGCGTGTATTTGCCGTTTCCCGGATCGGTAAAGATGGATGTCAGGCCGTCGAAGGAATAGGGTGATTCCGATTCGGTCCACTCTTCAAACGAAGAAAGCGTGTAATAGGCGCTGACCGAACCGGAACTGAGATTCACGTCGTCCGATTCGGCGTAGGCGGTATTCAGGGCGACAATGCTGTTGTAGATGCCGACTTTTCCTTTGGAACCGGCGTCGACGTCGATGCCGCCGCCGTACGCAGCCCTGTTCGAGGCCAGGGTGCAGTTGAGCAGGCTCATGTTGCCGTACGACTCGATGCCGCCCCCCCAGTTCGAGGCTTCGTTTTGCGTGATCGCGCAATTCGAAAGCGAGACTTCGCCCCGGTAATTGTACACACCGCCGCCGTATCCGCCGTAATAGTAGCCGTCGCCGGCGTTGAGCCGGCGCAGGGCGGTATTTTCGGAAATGATACACGAGACAATCGAAAGGGTGCCGCGGTCAACGTCGATCGCCCCTCCGTTGCCGGCGCTGTTTTTCGAAAAAGTGCACGAGGTGACGGTAAGCGATCCTGCAATGTTTTCGATGGCGCCGCCGTAGTAGTAGAGCGCCGTATTCGAGAGGAATTGGGTTTCGGAAACGGTGGCGGCGGTGTTCTGCAGCCCGAGCCCGCCCCCCGAAAGTGCGCTGTTCTTCTCGAACAGGCAGTTTGCCAAAATCGCGGTTCCCCCTTCGCAGTAGAGCCCGCCGCCGACCTGCGCGGTGTTGGCCGTGACGGTGCAGTCGGTCAGCTTGAGAACCGCATTTTGGGCACAGATTCCTCCGCCGTTCTCTGCCGAGGTACCGCCGGTGATCACAAGTCCGATCAGTTCGACCGGTTTGGCGGCGGTTCCCCCGGACACCGTCAGAACACGCCCCGCGCCCCCCGCGTCAATTGTCAGTTTCCCGTCCAGATCGGAAGCGTCGATGACGAGCGGTTCCGTGATGGCGAGTTCCTGCCCGGCAAGGGTGATCGTTTTCCCCGCCAAATCTTTCGTAAAGGTGATCGTTCCCCCTGCCGGTGTGTAGCCGATCGCGTCGCGCAGCGAGATCTGCCCGTCGACCGCGTTTAAGACGTCGTCGAGTGTGGTGACGATCGACGAGGGAACCTCCCGGACTTCATATTCCCCCGAAAAGGAATAGGGCTCATACTGCGGGCGCGAAACGCGCACGGTGAGCGGATAGGCGCCCATCTCGACGAAAGCGGGGGGAGTTTCGGTAAAGGTGGCGCCGCCGTCGAGACTGTACTCCACGGTATCCCCTTCCTGAACCCCCTCGATTTCCGGCTCGTGCTCTTCGCCGTCATATTCCGCCGACCAGCCCGCGATCTGTACCGATGAGCTGATCCCCGCCTCGTACGCCCCGAGGTCGACGATGAGGTGCTGCACGCGCGCCGCGCCGGCGAGATCTTTTTCGGAGACAACAAAAGCGTTGTTGCCGACATCGAGCGCCTGCGAGTTGGCCGCCAGGGTATAGATACCGTTTGCAGCATCGGAGAAAATCTGGCGGTTGGCGTTATACTCGACCAGGTGATCCGACTCAGTCCAGTCGGTAAAAGAGGAGAGTGAATAGGAAGCCGAAACCGTTGCTCCCTCTTCTTTTCGGAGATCGTTTCCGCCGGAACCCGCTTTGTTTTCGGCGACAATGGAATTCTTGACCGTGATCGAACCGGCAGATACGCAGATTCCCCCGCCGTAGTGATCGGCGCTGTTCCCCGCAACGGTGCAGTTGAGGAGGGTCAGCGAACCGGAGTTTTCGATGCCGCCCCCCCGCGCCGCGCTGTTGTTGACGACCGCGCAGCCGGTCAGGGTCAGAATACCGGCATTTTGAATTCCTCCGCCTGAAACGTTTTCCTTTCCCCCGCTGATCCGCAGGTTTACCAGAGAAACTTCGGCTCCTTCGGCAATCGAAAAGAGACGGCTCTGATTGTTCGCGTCGATCGTGATCCCCTTTTTCAGGTCCGAGGCGTCGATCGTCAGGCTGACCGAAAGCGAAAGCTCTTTTCCGGAAAGGGTGATGGTTTTCCCCGAAAGAGCCGGCGCGAATGTGACCCTGTCCCCCGCCTGTGCCGACTCGATGGCTTCGCGAAGCGAAAGAAGACCTTCGTGGTCCCCGGCTGTATCGCTTGCCGTTGTCACAAGCCAGGTTGCCGGCGGCGTTTCGTCTCCGGCAGGGGCGGGCGGAACCGGAGACGTCCCCAAAGAGGGACAGCCTGCTGTGACAGCCAGCAGACGGCGCTCTTCGAGTCGTTCGAAACGGGGACGGCAGCGGGATTTCGGATCCACGGGATACAGACCTTGTCGGCGGAAAGGGAAAACGTTCTCCTCTATCATACCCCATTTTCCCGAAAATATCAATTTTTCCCGTTTCCCGCTCCGCCCGGCGGGCCATGGCGCCGGAACGGACCGCGCCGGAAGCTGGACGCGCGGCCCGGCTTGCGGTATAAAGGGAGGGTGACCGAACGATTTCCCTTTGCCGGCGCGTTTGATTCCCGGCGCGCCCCGTTTCAGAAAGGATGGAATAACGATGAAAAAACTGTCGAGACGTGCCTTTTTAAGCGATTCTTTTCTTGCCGCCGCGGCGCTTTCGGCTTTCGGTGCGGCGTCGAAACCGATGAAAGCGCGGGCACAGGAGAACCGGATCAGCCCGAACGAAAAACTGGGCGTGATGATTTTCGGCTGCGGCGGACGCGGATCCGACCATGTCCTCGAATATCTCCAGGACGAACGGGTACAGATTATCTACGCCTGCGATCCCGATCCCAGTCAGGCCGCCCGAATCGCCGACGCGGTTCAGCAGCAGACACAGGTTCGCCCGAAAGAGGTTCGGGACATGCGCGAAGTCCTGGACGACGGGAACCTCGATATTGTCAGCTGCGCTTCTCCGAACCATTGGCACGCTCTCTGCGGCGTCTGGGCGATGCAGGCGGGGAAAGACGTCTATATCGAAAAACCGATTTGTCATAACGTGTTCGAGGGCCAGGCCCTGATCGCCGCCGCCCGGAAATACGGCCGCTGCTGCCAGGTCGGCTCGCAGTGCCGCTCGAATCCGGCGATTCAGGAAGCGTTTCAGTATGCCGCCGAAGGAAACCTCGGCGAAATCAGACTGGCCCGCGGCCTCTGCTATAAGCGGCGCCGGTCGATCGGCGCGCTCGGCGCCTATCCGGTTCCCGAAGGAGTCGATTACGACCTTTGGAGCGGCCCGGCCCCGATCGTCGATCCGATGACGCGGCCCCGGTTCCACTACGATTGGCACTGGCAGCGCCTCTACGGGAACGGCGACCTCGGCAACCAGGGACCGCACCAGACCGATATTGCCCGCTCCTTTCTGTTCGAGACCGAGTTCCCCTCCTCGGTGATTTCGTACGGCGGCCGGCTCGGCTACCAGACCGAACGGCAGGACGACAGCTACATCGACGCCGGCGATACCGCCAATACCGAAGTGTCGATCTACAACTACCGCGACGGCAAGACGCTCGTCTTCGAAACGCGCGGGCTGGAAACCGACCCGCTGAACCAGGCCGATATCGGCGTGATCGTCTACGGAACCGAAGGGTATATGCTCCAGCTCAGTTACGGCTTTGTCATGGTTCTCGACCGCGACGGAAACGAGGTCCGCCAGTTCAGCGGCGGCGACGACTATCTCCATTTCCGCAATTTTGTCGACTGCGTGGCCGCCCGGACACCCGAGAAGCTCAACGCCGATGCCCGTATCGGGCTCCTTTCCGCCGGTTTGAGCCATCTGGGGAACATCTCGTACTACCTGGGCGAAAAGAACTACGTTTCCCCCGAAGAGGCCGGAAAGATTGTGGCGGACCTGCCGGGGAACGATGACAACATTGCCACGCTCGGCCGTACCCTCGACCATCTGAGCGCCAACGGCGTCGATCTGGCGAAAACCCCTCTTTCGATGGGCGCGGAACTCCGGTTCGACCCGGAAAAGGAACTCTTTATCGACAACAGCGAAGCGAACAAAATGCTCACACGCGAGTACCGCGACGGCTATGTTGTTCCGGCACCGGAACAGGTCTGAGACCGTGTTCCGTTCCCTCTTCCGCCGGCGGGGAACAGCCCTGCCGGCGGAGGAGAATCCTCTTTTCCGCTCCCCGAAATTTTCGGGAAATTTCCCCTTTTTTTCTCTTTTTCCCCCTGAACCCTTAACTTTCGGCTTTCGTTTGTTTAAAATGGGGTGTTAGTCTGCTTTTCGGTTTTTCGGCCTCTGCCGGCAAATCGATTCGATGAGAGAATCTCCGCCTGCGGGCGGGGCTTAAAAAGAATGGAGCTGTCTATCATGCTAAAAGTCGGAATTACCGGTATCGGGTTTATGGGAATGATTCACTATCTGGCCTATCAGCGGATGGAAGGGGTCAAGGTTGCTGCCCTTTGCGAGTCGTTCTTCAAGGAAAGGCTTGCCGGCGACTGGACGAAAATCAAAGGGAACTTCGGTCCTCAGGGGACGATGATGGACCTGACCGGCATCGCCACGTACGAGAGCCTCGATGAAATGCTCAAAAATCCGGAACTCGACGTGATCGACATCTGCCTGCCCCCCGCGCAGCACGCTCCGGCGGCCATCGCCGCGCTCAATGCCGGAAAGAACGTCTTCTGCGAAAAGCCGATCGCCCTGAAACCCGAAGACGGGGTCACCATGGTCGAGGCCGCCGAAAAGAACGGCAAAATGCTGATGATCGGGCATGTGCTTCCCTTCTTCCCCTCGCACGGTTTTGTCGCCGAGGCCGCTCAGAGCGGGAAATACGGCAGACTTCTCGGCGGCCACTTTAACCGCGTCATTTCCGATCCGACCTGGCTGACGAACTTTTACGACATGAACAAAACCGGCGGCCCGCTTCTCGATCTGCACGTCCATGACGCGCACTTTATCCGCGCGGTCATCGGAATGCCGAAAGCGGTTCATTCGGTCGGCCGGTGCCGCGGTCTGGTTCCCGAGTATTTCAGCACGCAGTTCCTCTACGACGATCCCGAACTGGTCGTGACCGCGACGAGCGGCTGCATCATGCAGCAGGGGCGTCCCTTCATGCACAATTACGAAGCCCATTTCGAAGAGGCCACCGTGGTTTTCGACTCGTTCAGCGGGCTTCCGGTCACCGTTCTGACGAAAGACGGCGGAGTCGAAAAACCCGATTTCGGCGAAGCCGACGACATTACCCCGTTCGTCAACGAACTGACCGAGGCACAGAAGGCGTTCACCACAGGCAAGCCTTCCGCTCTGTTAGACGGCGCGCTGGCGCGCGACGCGCTGATCCTCTGCCACAAGCAGGTTGAGTCGATCCTCTGGCGCAAACAGATCACGGTCTGAGCCTTCTTCCGCCCCGTGCAGCGAAATCAAGTACAAGAAGAGAACGATAAGATAAAATTTGATGTCCCGATGTGTTATACGGCCCCTGCCCGAAGCGCTTCGGGGCGTCCCTTGCGAGAAAGGAAGTTTTGACGATGAGTAAAATCTCGAGAAGAGCATTTTTGAGCGACGCGTTCCTTGCCGCGGCGGCCATGTCGGCGCTCGGAACCGTTTCGATGCCGAAAAAGGCGCGCGCCCAGGGGCGGCCCCTCGGCCCGAACGAAACACTCGGTGTGATGGTCGTCGGCTGCGGCGGCCGCGGAATGGGGAGCCATATTCCCGAGTTTCTCGAAGACCCCCGCACGAACATCCTCTACGTCTGTGATCCCGACCCGGCGCACGCCGCGCAGGCCGCCGACCTGATTGAACAGCAGACTCAGGTCCGTCCGGCAATCGTCGCCGATATGCGCGAAGCCCTCGACGATAAAAATCTCGACGTGGTCAGCTGCGCCGCCGCCAACCACTGGCACGCGCTGACCGGCGTTTGGGCGATGCAGGCGGGGAAAGACGTCTACCTCGAAAAGCCGATCTGCCACAACGTGCACGAAGGCCAGGCGCTGATCGCCGCCGCCAAAAAATACGGCCGCTGCTGCCAGGTCGGTTCGCAGTGCCGTTCGAATCCGGCGGTGAAAGACGCGTTCCGCTATGCCGCCGAAGGGAACCTCGGCGAAATCAAACTGACGCGCGGCCTTTGCTACAAGCGCCGCAAGTCGATCGGTCCGCTCGGCGCCTATCCGGTTCCGGACGGGGTCGATTACAATCTCTGGAGCGGACCGGCGCCGATCGTCGATCCTGTAACACGTCCGAACTTCCACTACGACTGGCACTGGCAGCGCCTTTACGGCAACGGCGACCTCGGCAACCAGGGGCCGCACCAGACCGATATCGCCCGAACGTTCCTCGGGGTTACCGAATTTCCGTCGTCGGTCATTTCGTACGGCGGGCGGCTCGGCTATCAGGCGGAACGCCGCGACGATTCCTACGTCGATGCCGGCGATACCGCGAATACCGAAGTTTCGATCTACAATTACCGCGACGGCCGCACCCTTGTTTTCGAGACCCGCGGGCTCGAGACCGACCCGCTGAAAGAAGTCGGCGTCGGCGTGATCGCCTACGGTTCCGAAGGGTACATGGTCCAGACCTCGTACGGATTCGTCATTGTGTTTGACCGCGACGGTCTCGAAGTGACCCGTTTCGGCGGCGGCGACGACACCTACCATTTCAGCAACTTCCTCGACTGCGTGATCGACGGCACTCCCGAAAAGCTCAACGCCGACGCCCGCGCCGGCCACCTTTCCGCCGGCCTGAGCCATCTGGGGAACATTTCGTACTACCTGGGCGAGAAGAACTACGTCTCGCCGAAAGAGGCGGAAGAGATCATCGCCGCGGTGCCGGGCAACGACGACAACGTCGCGACGCTCCGCCGTACGCTCGATCATCTGACGAACAACGGCGTCGATCTGGAGAAAACGCCCCTTTCGATGGGGGTTAACCTCAAGTTCGATCCCGATAAGGAAGTCTTCATCGGCAACGACGAAGCCAACAAGATGCTCACCCGTGAGTATCGCGGCGAATTTGTCGTTCCGAATCCGGAAGAGGTCTGAGTTTTTCCGGGGCGGTTTTCGCCCGCCCCCTTTCCGGCGAACATCATCGCCGTCACTTGAAACCGGGCGCCCCGGCGGGATTCTCCCCCGGGGTGTTCTCTTCTGATTTCCGGGTTGTTCAACCCCTTTTTTATAAGACTGTGTGATGGGAGACATTCGATTCCGCTGTCCGAACTGTACCGGCGAGGCGGTTCTGCCCGACTGGATGGCCGGGCAGGAGATTCTCTGCCGCTACTGCAGTCATAAAGTTCTGGTGCCGGCAAAGAGTCTTCCCGACCGCCGCGCCGCCGGGAAGGGCGGCCTGTACGAAGTCGATGAAGAACCGGCCGACACGCGCCGGCGCGGGCAGAGATTCTACACGCCGGAATACCGCTGCAAAATCTGCGGAACCTGTATTCCCGTGACCGCGCAGGAGGTCGGCGTCCGGAAGTTCTGCCCCGACTGCGATACCCCTTTCACGGTAACGCAGGAGTGGTACGAAAACGAGCGCCGCCGGCGCCGTGAAGAGCAAATCCGTTCCTGGACCGACCCGGCGATCCGTCTTCATCCGGATCGCTATCCCGAGATGAAATCGGTTTCCGGCACTTACGATGTCGCTCCGCAGGAGGCTTCGAAACCCTCGGAACTGATCCGCTGGCCCGAGCCGAAGAAGACGATCGTTACGGCACCCTGCAAAATCTGCGGTTCGATTCTGTATATCGAAAAATCGCAGATCGGTTCCGACGTGCGCTGCCCGAACTGTGCCGCCTCCTTTCCGGTGACGGAAAGCTGGTTTGCCGCCGAACGGAAACGGCTGAAGAAAAGACTCGATAAAAAAGATTCGGAGAAACATTCCGGCAAGGGCCGGCGCGAACCCGATCTTCGAAGTCTTGAAGGACATTTCCCGCCGGCACAGGACCGGCGTGTTCCCGATCTGCGGGGTCTTGAAGGGAACGCGCCGCCGGTTCCCCCCGCCGGAAAAACGTCAGGTCCGGAGAAGCGGGGAACCGTACCGCCCGATACACAGCAGCGGCGCGAAATGGCGCCCTTGAACTGCAAATTGTGCGGCGCGCTCTTTTACGCGCCGAAGACGAAGATCGGCAAAAAGATGCCGTGCCCCGAATGCGGAACACTCCACACCATTACCCGGGAGCTTTACGCGCGCGCCCGGCGGCGCGAAGAGAAACGCCGGATTCGTCTTTCTTACGGCGGAAGCCCTGCCGGACCGGCACAGACTTATACCGGTGTGCCGTCGGCGAATTCCGTCCCGAAATCGTCCGCGGTTCCGCCCGAAAAGAAGCCGATTCCTGTTCTGTGCGGGCTTTGCGGAACGCTGATGTATGCCGACCCCGCGCAGATCGGGCAGCAGATTCAGTGCCCGGACTGCGAAACGTTTACCACGGTCACCGCACCGCTCTACAGCACCGAGGTGACGGAACCGGACTCTTCCGGTGTATATCGCCTCGGCGGCGACCCGCCCGACCCCCCCCAGGGGTGATTCCCCGCTCCGGTTTTTCGCGGCCGCGCGGTTATTCCCCCTGCGGGTTTTCGTGTTCGAACTTCAAGACGATGAAGTGCTGGTTCTGATAGACGCGGTGCTTTTCGACCATCTCGTCAAAACGCTCCTTCACCTTCGGCTGCGAGCCGATGTTATACGGCGGCTGTTCGGCGACGATGTAGTCGATATGGTACTTTTCGGCCTGCCGCGCGATTCGTTTTTCCCCTTTGGCGAGGAGAACCGCGATCAGCGGATCGTTCCACCGGCTTTTTCCCTTTTTGACGCCGGTGGTGTAGAGGTCTTCCATCAGCGCGTACCACCGGACCATCGAAGAGGCGTCTTGCGGAATCTCTTTCCAGTTCGCGATTTCGGCGCGCCGGGCGTGCCATTTCCATGATTCGTACCCGCGCGGGACGAGGAAAACGCTCTCTTCGGGGGTGTTCTCCTGCGCCCAGCGGCAGACATCGAGCCATCCGTTCGAGATCGACTCCTTCGGCGGATTGCTTCGGGGAACAAGGACGCCCGACTTCATTGCCGTCATCTCGGCCGCGCCCCACGCCGGCATGGCCAGCGCGAGAGCGGCGGTCACCATCGCGAGCGCCGCGTTCGAAAAAGCGCCGGTCCTTTTCTGCGCGCCGCCGATCCGTTTTATTGCGAGGAAACAAATCCCGAAAACCAGGATGGCCGCCAGAAGCGCGATCGCGTCGACCGGTTTCGGCGCGGCCGGGAAAAAGGGGGAAACGGTCGCCGCCCGGGCAACGGCAAGCGCGTGAGCGAGAAAGAGCTTTTTGGCGGCGATGAAGATGATTCCGCCGGTAAAAAGGAGCGGGAGGAAGACCGGGAAGAATTTTTTTCCGAGGACCGAAAAACCGGCGTTTTCGCCCAGCGCGGCGGCGGCCGCGCAGCTGCCCAGCGCGACGCCTGCCGGAACCGTCCAGTCGGAAAGGCGGAACCAGTAGAACCGGAGCAGATCCGCGGAAACGGAACCGTCGGTCAAAAGGCCCGCTTTGACCAGAAGCGGGATCCCGTAATCCCAAAAGAGGCCGGCTCCGGCGACCGCCAGCGAAACCGCGACAAACCGGTTCCAACGGCGCCATGCCGCACGCGCCTCTTCGGAACCGTTCGGCTTGAACCGGCAGAAGAAAAGCCACACAAGCGTCAGAAGCAGAAAGCGGACGCGGAACGTCCAGGGGAGTGTCGAGGGGACCAGGTGATGGGCGATCCGTTCGTAGACGTAGATGAAATGCGCCTGATGCTGAACTTCGGGGGAGGCGCCCCGGTCGAGCGCCAGAGCCGGAAGAAGACCGGCCAGCGAAATGACCCCGCCGGCCGCCAGCCCGATCAGGAGCTCTTTTCCTTTTCCGGAAGCCGGTTCGCCGCTTGTCTCTTTCCGGGTTTTGCGCCCGGCCGCCGAAAGGGCGAGCGATCCGAGCGCCGCGAGGACGCCCCAGCCGCCGACCAGCACATGAAACGCCGATGCGATTCCCATCAAAATGAATGCGCCCGTGTATCGCCGCCGTACAAAGAGCGCCAGTCCCCAGAAGAGGAAGGGGAACGCGATCCCTTTCCCCTCAACGCCGCCGATGACCCATTCTCCGGCGAGATGAAAGTGTTCGATGTAAAAAAAGAACGCGGCGGCGGTCAGAATCGAAAACCCGGGCCTCGGCAGAAGCGCGCTCGAAAGGCGCTGCCAGCCGAACGAGGTGAACAGCCAGATCGCCGCACGCCCGAACCAGACCAGCGCGGCCGGTTTCAGAAAAAGGGAGAAGAAGCCGAAGACGGCGTAGAAGAGATAATGCGAATCCGCCGAGGTCAGGAACGGGTCCTGGGCGAAATAGTCGGGATTCCAGAAGTGGATCGCCTTGCCGACGTAATACGGCTCGTTGACATCGGGGACCGGCCAGAACCCGTAAAGGCAGGCCAGAAAAAAAATCGCCGCGGCTTCCAGAGCCGCGGCGCGGCGATGTTTATTTTCCATTTTGGATTTCGGCGGAAGACGGGTTCTCTTCGAAGAGCTTGAACGCTTCCGCGGCGAGCTTTTCGCCCCACGGGGTCGGATACTCATTATTGATACACGCCAGGCAGAGCCGGTCGGCGGGCAGGTCCAGCGCACGGAAGAGCGCTTCGTGCGAAAGGAACCGGAGCGAGTCGGCGCCGAGATCTTTCGCCATCTCTTCTTCGAGACCGCGGTCGAGCCGCCACTGGCTGATCGGTTTGCCCGTCTTGTGGAAGAAGGGGGTCACAAAGAGCTGGCCGTAGGTCGACATGTCGGTTCCGTAGAAGCAGGGGGCGATGATCGGCGGGCATGCGGGACGGACATGGACCTCTTTGGCTTTGCCGACTTCGCGGATCCGCTTCAAAAGAACGCGCATGGTCGTTGAACGGACGATCGAATCCTCGACCAGAAAGACGCGTTTCCCCTTTAACACTTCTTCGAGCGGTGTGTATTTCGTTTCGGCTTTCCGCCACCGGTACTCGCCGCTTTCGATGAACGTGCGGCCGCTGTAACGGTTGCGGATCAGCCCTTCGAGGCAGGGGATGCCGAGCCGGTACGCCATTCCGTCGGCCGCGGCTTTCGCGGTGTCGGGAACCGGCACCACGATGCTGTCTTCGTCGAGGGGGATGTCTTCCTGAATGGCCATCTCTTCGCCGAGCCGTTTGCGGGCCAGGTAGACGCTCCGGTCGTCGAGCGTGCTGGCGACATTGGCGAAATATGCCCATTCGAAGAAACAGTGCGCCGAGCGGCGGCTTTCGGCAAACTGCTCGAACCGGATCCCTTTATCGTCGACGATGATGACCTGCCCCGGCTGGACATTTTTGATCTGCTCGGACCGGAACCCGAGGTTGAAGAGCGCGACGCTTTCACTGGCGGCGGCAAAGAGGGAACCGTCGAAAGCGTAAAGGAGAGGCTTGATTCCGAGCGGGTCGCGGGCGACGAAAAGCTGCCCGTGCGCGTTGAGGTAGACGATCGAGTAGGCGCCGTCGAGCTTTTCGGAAAACCGCTTGCAGATCATCAGCGGGTCGGGATCGCCCGTTTTCGATTCCTGCGCCACTGCGGTGCAGAGGAAATGGAGAAAGACTTCCATATCGGCATCGCGCGCGAGCGAGGCGTTTTCGTCTTGCAGAATTTGGTCGCGGAGATCGTGGTAGTTGGTCAGCTGGCCGTTAAACGCGAAGCTGAACCACTTGTATTTCTTGATATGGTGCCGTTCAAAAGGCTGAGCGTAGGTGCGGTCTTCCTGGCCGGTGGTGGCGTAACGCACATGGCCGATGGCGGCGACGCCGGCGTAACGGTCCATCAGCCGGTGATATTCGGCGCGATGGCTCAGACGGAAGACTTCGGCAACGGTGCCGACATCTTTATGGGTATCGATAAGCTGTTCGCGAGAAGGATTGTAAGAGGTGATCCCGGCAGCAAGCTGGCCGCGATTCTGGATATCCTGCAGCATGCGGGGGATCAGCCGGGAAACTTCGTTACGCCCCTGCGGCGGTGCCAACGGCGAAGTTTCGCCGACCGAAAGGTGGTAGACTGCCGCTATGCCGCATTCTTCGTGAAGATCGCTCATCTTCTGGGTACTTTCTATGATGTAAAGGATCGATTTGGGGGAACCGCGACGCAGTCAGGAGCGGACCCCTTGAGTGCGCGGCGCAACAAAAAATATTCTACCCATTATGGAATCTTCGACAAGACGGCGAGGGAAAAAAAGAGGCCGGTTTTCGGCTGATTTCAGTTGTTGAGGCGGATTTCGACGATGTCCCCCTCGTGGATTTCATAGTCCCCTTTGACCGGTGTGCCGTCGTGGACCGCCGTTCCCCAAACGCGGGCGTAGGCAAATTTTTCGACGTAGTCTTTATGGATCATTCCCGCCAGATCGAGAACGGTGTCTCCCTGGCGGACCGTGAACGGTTTGTCCATGTCGGCTTCTTTTTTGGTCGGCGATTTCGTGTAGACCCGCAGCACGCCGAGCGAGCGGTAAATGGCGTCCCGCAACTCTTCCATTCCGGTCATTTCGGCGGCCGAAACGCGGAACTCCTGAAAGTCGGCCGGACAGAGTTCATGGAAAAGCTCGATGCGCGTTTCGGCATCGGGATCGTCGATCTTGTTGAAGATCAGAAACGTCTTGGTGAACGAGAGGCCGACATCCTCTTCGTCGAGCGACGATTCCCGCGCCAGGCGCGTTTTGGTGGCGGCAAGCCGTTTGAGGACCTCGTCGCACTGTTCGATTCCGTCGTCGCTTCCGCAGTCAACCAGAAGGAGCACCAGGTCGGCGGCGCGGATAAAGCCGTACATGTAGGGTTCGAGATAGTCGGGCGTGATCGGCGGCGTATCGATCAGCTGAACCGTGACATCGTTCCACGGCATCATTCCGGGGAGCGGCTGGAGCGTTGTAAACGGGTAAGGCGCCACTTCCGGCCTGGCCTTGGTGAACGAGGCCAGGAGCTGGCTTTTTCCCGCGTTCGGCCCTCCGATGATCACGGCGGTTCCGGCTCCCTGACGCGGAATCTTGACGCTTTTGGCGCCCCCTTTTTTCGATGCGGTCCGGGCCGCATCGATCTCCTTTTTGACTTCGGAGATCTTCGTTTTGAGCATCATCTGCATCTTTTCGCTCGCCTTGTGTTTCGGTATTTCGGCGAGCATGACCTGCAGCCATTTCAGCTCTTCTTCGGGGGTTGCGCTGCGGCGGTAATTCTCTTCAGCCTTCAGGTATTGGGGGGTCAGGTTAGCGGCCATTGGGGGCTTTCAGCAATAACAAACCCCATTGCCGCCGGGGCGGAATGGGGTTGGAATCTTTAAGAACGGGGGAACGGAAACGGCAGATCAACGCTCATTCGTCATCGTCGTTGTCATCGTCGTCGTCCCAGTCTTCGAGTTCGCTGTCATCTTCGTCATCGTCGTCGACTTCTTCCCACTCGGTTTCGTCGTCTTCCCAGCCGTCATCGTCGTCATCGTCGTCCCGGTCGTCTTCGTCGTCATCCCAACGATCGTCTTCGTCGTCCCAGTCTTCGTCGTCCCAATCGTCGTCTTCTTCGTCGTCCCAGTCGTCGTCCTCGTCGCCGTCTTCGTCGTCGAGGTCGTCCCAATCGTCGTCGTCGTCGTCATCCTCGTCCCAGTCCGCCCGTGCGAAAGGAGAGGGAACAACCGCGACCGCGCTTTCAAACGATTCGGTTTCTGCAAAGGGGAAGAGTTGGTCATTTTCGACACTCGGAAAAACAGAATTTTTGAGTTCCACGGCATAGTCCTTTATCATACGGTGGTTTTAGTTTACTGGCGGAACAACCGACACTCTATCTAATCGGCAATATGCAAAAAAAAAGTCGGTTTGTCAACCGGGTTTTCTCCATTTTACCCAAAAAACGGAGTTTTTTTGCGTTTGTTCCGCGACCATACTTGTTATTTCTCTTTACGGGGAAGAAACAGCCGTTTCCCCGCCCGGGGGATCCTTGGCCGGTTCGGCGGCATTTTCCGATCCGGCCTCTTCCGGCGCCGGCGTATCGGTTCCGGATTTCGGCAGCGCGCTGAGATCGGTGAGCCCGAAAACCTGCAGGAAACGTTTGGTTGTTCCGTAGAGAATCGGCCGGCCCGGCTCTTCGAGGCGGCCGACGATTTCGACCAGGTTCTGATCCATCAGCTGGCGGAGAATATCTCCGCTTGCCGCACCGCGGATCCGCTCGACCGCCGTGCGGATGATCGGCTGCTGGTAAGCGACGATTGCGAGTGTTTCCATCGCGGTGCGCGTCAGACGGACCTCGACCGGTACTTCCTGCAGGCGGAACAGCCACGCGGCGAATTCCGGATGGGTGCGGAGCTGAAATCCGTCGGCGACCTCGACCACGCAGAACGCGCTTTTCGTCTGACTGTAACGCTGGTTCAGGTCCTGGACAAGACGTTTGACCTCGGCGGCGTCTTTCAGGTTTGCAAGACGCGCCAATGTCCGGGGGGGCGTCGGTTCGCGGCTCAGAAAAAGAGCCGCTTCGAGCCGCGAGACGGGGGAAGGTTCAGACGCCGGACCCGGCGCCGGACTCGATTCTGAGCGGAAGAGTTTCATGGCGAAACAACAAACGTAACGGGATTGGGGTTCAGGCGGCCTTTCGCGGCGGGAAGATTATCCGACCAGCTGGATGTTGTCGCGGTGGACGACTTCCTCGTACGGGCATTCGCCGAGGATGAGGCGGATGTCGCTGCACGGTTTGCCGTGAATCCGTTCCATTTCATCGTGATTGTAGTTTGTCAGGCCGCGGGCGATCTCGTTCCCTTTCGAGTCGAGAATCGCGATGATATCCCCTTTCGCGAACGAACCGCGCACCGCCGTAATGCCGACCGCCAGAAGGCTTTTTCCCCTTTCGAGCAGCGCGCTGACCGCACCGTCGTCGATGGTGACGGCGCCTTTCGGGATTGCGGCGAACCCCAGCCACCGTTTGCGCGCGTGCAGACGCCCTTTCGGGAAGAAGACCGTACCGACCTCTTCCCCCCGGGCGATCCGCGTCAGTGAGGTGAGGTCGTCGCCGTTGGCGATAATCACGCTTCCGCCGGCGGTGGTGAGCATCTGCGCGGCCCGGAGTTTGCTGGACATTCCCCCCTTGCTTCGCCCCGACCTCTTTTCGGCAACCATCGTCATCAGGTTCGGCGTCCATCGGTCGACGACCGGAATCAGCTTCGAGGTTTCGAGCATCGGGTCGCCGTCGTACAGCCCGTCGACATCGGTCAGCAGGATGAGGAGCGGTTCCATAAAGAGGTTCGCGATCAGCGCCGCCAGCCGGTCGTTATCGCCGAATGTGGAGTTGAGTTCGTCGACACTGACCGTGTCGTTTTCGTTCACAATCGGGAGGACCCCGTAGGTGAAGAGCGAGATGAACGTATTGCGCGCGTTCAGGTACCGGTTCCGGTGGATCAGGTCCGACGCGGTCAGGAGGACCTGCGCCGGATACTTTTTATACCGCGCGAGGGCCTCTTCGTAAGTCTGCATCAGTTTTCCCTGTCCGATGGCCGCGATGGCCTGGAGCTTGGGGTGTTCGGACGGGCGCTTTTCAAGACCGAGGATCCCCATCCCCGCCCCGACGGCGCCGGAACTGACCAGAATGACCTTTTTCCCCATCTCCTGGATCTGCACAAGGTCGCTGACCAGTTTTTCGATCCGCGCGGTATTCAGCCGTCCGTCGGCGCCGGTCAGAACATTGGTTCCGACTTTGACCACGATGTGTTCGGACGTTTGAAATATTTCCTGTCTGCTTAAACTGACCATCTTCTTCCCAAATCTGCGTTCCTGAAGCGCACCCCTGGCCGCGCCCGAAACGGACCCGGCGCGGTGAGGCAGGCGGTAAAGAAGTATACCCGTTTTTTCCCGATAAGAAAACCCTTTTTCAAGCCGGTTTTCCCCTTTTCCCGCCGGTTTCGTCTTGAAAAAAGGGAGCCCATTCTTTAGAATGGGGCCGTTCTCATAGGTTTTTCAGACCCGCAAAACGATGGAGGTTCCCTATGTCCGAAGACGGCAGCAACACCGCTTTCCCCCAAGAGGACGGTCAAGACGGTTTCCAGATCGATTCTTTTCTTCCGCCGGCCGGGGAGCCGCTTCCCGAGCTGGTTCACTGCAAAGTTCCCCTTGGCGCCTGGCTTGGAGAGTCGGTCGTTTTCGGGAAACGCTACTTCTGGCGTCTTCTCCTCTTAGGCTTCATCGTTTCCGTTCTTTCGCTCGGCTTTTCGTCCCGGTACCGGCAAAATCCCTTTGTCTCCGGCACTCTCTGCACGGAGGGGGTCAGTGCGCTTATCGGCGGATCGGCCGCGCTCGCCGCCGATGAAGGGGCAGACGCCGGCGAAGAGATCGACTTCTTCGCTTCGGAGAGCGAACCGGATGCCGGCGCCGAACCCCCGGCTCAGGACGAGCCGCAGACGGCAGCTGAGGCGTCCCCGCCCGCCGGCAAGGGGGAGGAGCCGGCCGATGCCGGGCCTTCCGAAGATGCGGCCTCCCCTTCCGATGCCGAAACCGATGTGTTGAAAACGATTCCTTGCTTTGGCCTGTGGAAAAACGATGAGTGCGGGAGCTGCTGCGCTTCGCATCCGGCCGCCTGCCTGGTTCTCGGTTCCGTTCTTTGGATTCTTGCGGTTCTCCTCGGACTGATGTCCCACCTGTGGGGGATTCGCACGGTGCAGAAGGACGACGGTTCCTGGCGGAATCTTCTTTTCCCGAGCTGGAAGACGCTGCCGAGGCTCGTTCTGGCCTGGCTCATTTTTGTGTTTATTTTTTCCGTGATCGCCGCCGGTTTTGTTATCCTGTTCGGTTCCCTGGGGGCAAAATTCGGTTCGCAGATCGAAATGGCCGGCATGTTTCTGACCGCGCTTCTCTGTCTCTTTGTCCTGCTCCGGTATGCGATGACCGCGCACCTGATCCTCGACCGCGATTACGGGCCGATCAAGGCGCTGAACACTTCGTGGGAGTTTATGAAATCGAACGCCGGCACGCTCCTGACCGGATTCATTCTCTATTCGCTGGTCCTGTTTGTCCTGGCGCTGATCGTTCTGGTTCCCCTTGCCTTCATGCTGGGCAATCAGGATATCTCGGACCCGGACCGTTTATACCAGCATATCCTCTCGACCCCTGCGCTTGCCGGAACGGCGTCGGCCGCCATGCTCCTCTTTAACACGCTTTCGCAGATCGGTTCGATTGCGCTGGCATCGGTCTTCTACCTGATGGCGACCGGCCAGAAGCGTCCCGGCGCCTGGCCGCGCGAAGACGTATAACACACTGTTTCTTCCGCGGCGGAACCTCTTCGCCGCGGTATAGGTTTCCCTTCTGTTTTGAAAGGATTTGAAAATGTCCGACAACCAGGAAGATCTTCAAGTTTCGAATGAGCCGGTCCTTTCCGACCCGCATCCGGCCGAAGCCGACACCCCCCTTTCGGGTTTGAGCCATTCCAAGGTGACCCTCGGCGTTTGGTATGCCGAGTCGGTGATTTTCGCGAAACGCTATTTTTGGTCCCTCTTCCTTCTGGGGATTGTTATGGCGGTGCTTCTTTTCTACGGAGCGTCTTCCGGTAACGCGCTTTCCTGCCTCAAAAAGGGAGGCTTCTGCGGATTGAAATCGGCGCTGAATATGGCCGACAGCGCCAACGCCGTCTACGCCGACGATGATGACGATGCAGATGACGACAATGACGACGATGACGATGACGATGCGGACGATGATGACGACGACGATGATCATGATACACCTGCCGCAGTATCGGCCGCGCCCGGTTCGGACGGATCATCTTCATCGGCAGCTTCGGCCGCACCCGCCGAGGCCGTAGCCGCTTCGTCGGCCGCCGCGTCCGACGCCGCCGGTTCAGCCGGCGCCGCCGATGCTTCCGCTTCGGTCAATGTGACCGTGAACAATTCCTCCGCCGCCGCGGCTTCCGACGGAACTCCGGCCGCCGGGCAGGCTGAAGCTCCGGTGAAAAAGGAATGTCAGATTTGTTATCCGATTTGCGCTGTCCTCTGGGGCATTCTCTGGTGGATGGCTCTTTGTTGGGGAATCCGTACGGTTCAGAAAGATAACCCTTCCTGGAAGAATCTTCTTTTTCCCTCCTGGCAGACCCTTCTGAAGCTGATCGTTCTCGGCTTCATCGTCCTTTGTTTTGCTGCTGCGGTGTATTGGGGCGTTCTCCTGTTGCTCGGTTCCTTCGGTACCCTGCTTTGCGGAATCGTCATCAGTTTGATCCTTATCTATTTTGCGCTGAAGCTTTTTCTTTCGGCCAACCTGATTATTGACCGCAATTGCGGTCCTTTGCAGGCGATCGGCACTTCCTGGCGTTTCATGCGGGGGAATGTCTGGACGCTTTTTGCCGGACTTTTCCTCTTTGACCTGATCGTCGGGATCTTTTCATTCATCGTAACGTTCATCGTTATCGGAGCGGCTTCGAAATTGGGGGGCGGGGCGGAACAGGCTTCCGGCGCGATGGCGTGGCTGCCGACGGCGATCAGAATTGTCATTTCCGCCCTGGTGAATGTCGGTATCCTCGCACTGGGTTCCGTCTTCTACCTGACGGCGACCGGCCAGAGGCGGCCCGGCGCCTGGCCGCGTGAAAACGCGTAACCGGTCCTTTGCGGTTCAGGGATTTCGCAGGCGGGGGGCGCATGCCCCCCGCCTGCGGTCTTCTGTCCGCGTGTTCTTGTAAAGCTTTTCTCTTTTTTGTAGAATAATCGTGTGATTCTCGGGAATAATCGTGATTCTCGATTCTCATGAAAGCAAACCTTAAGAGCCTGTTTTAAAAAGCGGAGGTTCCCATGTCCGATGAAACGAGATCCGATCGTATCGATTCTTTTTCCGCCGAATCTTCCGTGCCGGAAGGGGGCAAGTCTATGCTGGTGTCTCCGGCTCCGGGCAAGGTTCGGCTGGGCGCATGGTTCTGTGAATCGTTCACTTTTGCCCGGCGCTATTTCTGGCGCCTTTTTCTTCTGGCGTTCGTCCTGTCGCTTCTCTTTCTCGGCTTGACCCCCGTCGGCTATTTTCGAATGAGCTGCAGCGGCGGAAGCTGTTCCGTCGTCCGGAGTTTCGATTTCGCGCCGCGTGTGAATCCTCTTTATGCCGAAAGCGCGCCGGCCGGTGAAGAGATCGCGGCGGAATCCTCTGACGGCGAAAACGGCGGGGAAAACAACGCCGGGAGCAATACAGAAACGCGTTCCGAAAACGCCGGCGAAACGGCTCCCGCGGAACCTTCCGCCGGGTCTCCGGTTGAAAACGGGGAAGAAACCGCCGCCCCGGCCGAATCCGAAACCGCTTCGGCGGGTTCCCCCGTTTCCCGCCCGCATTACAGGCCCTTACCGGCCCGGCGTCGTGCGGAAAGCCGTTTCTCTCCCTTTCTGACCCTCTACACAGTGCGCCTTTTTTCCTTCGCCTTTCTGATCGTTCTTTTTGCCTGGATGATTCTCGGCTGGGGACTGCGAACCGTGCGCCAGGACGACGGTTCCTGGAAGAATCTCCTTTTCCCCACCCGTTTCACACTGCTGAAACTGATCGGTGTTTCCCTCTTCGTTTCTGTCCTGTGCCGGCTGGTACGTCTGGCGGTTTTCGGTCCGCTGGTGTTTGCCTGCGATACGCTGGCGATCATCGCGGCGATGATCATTCTTCCGTTTCTTTACGCGAAACTCGGACTCTCCTGGCATCTGGTGCTCGACCGTGATTTCGGACCGGTCCGCGCGATCAAGACTTCGTGGAAACTGACCCGCGGCAATACGCTTGTGCTTGTCATCGGCGGCGGGTTTGTTCTTCTCGCATTTTTGGCTTGCTTTTGGTGTGTCAGCCAGCTTTCCTTCTGTTTTTTCAGCAGCTGGTACGGAAAAGCGCTTCTTAACCGTTTGGGGGTTCCGCTGTCATTGTGCCTGCTTCGGCGTTTGAATTCTCCCGTTTACGTTTTCGTCGGTACGGCCGCGGTCATGGCGGTCGTTTCCGCCTCGGCGGTCTTCTACCTGACCGTTACCCGGCAGCCGTGCCCGGGCGCGGCACGGCGCGACACAGACAGATAAGAGGCTCCGGCTCCGAACGCCGGAGACGCGCGCGGAACCTTTCGGGGAAGAGAAGGGGATCGGCGGCTACGCCCGCCGGTCGATGTAAGGCCTGATTTCGACGTTCCGGCCGCGGAGATACTCTTTGATTTCGCGAACCGTGAAATTCCGTTCAAGCCGGGGGGAGTAGAGCATCGAGCTGATGATTCCCGCCGACGCCTGCGTTTGGGTGAAGACGTCGTAAAGATGCTCCATCTTGCCGGCGCCCCCCGAAGCAACAACGGGGATCCGCAGATTTTCCGCGATCAGCGAGGTGATTTCAAGATCGTAGCCGTGATGCGTGCCGTCGTTGTCGATGCTGTTGACCACGATCTCGCCCGCCCCCAGGCCGGCGCCCCGCTTTGCCCATTCCAGCGCGTCCATGCCGGTAAAGATCCGGGCCCCGTCGATCGCGATCTCGTAGCCGGAAGGGATCTTTTCGGTCTTCGGAACCCGCTTGACCTGAGTACTCAGAACGATGCACTGGCTGCCGAACTCTTTGGCGCCCTGCGCGATGATTTCCGGGTTCCGGACCGCCATCGAGTCGACGCTGATCTTTTCGGCGCCCGACTTTAAGACGTTATACATATCGGTCAGGTTCCGGATTCCGCCGCCGACCGTGTAAGGAACGAAAACCTCTTTGCCGACCGCCTCGACCAGTTTGATGTCGATCGGCCTTTTTTCGGCGCTCGCCGTCACGTCGTAAAAGATCAGCTCGTCGATCTGCATGTCGTAGATCCGCTTGGCGGCGGTAACGGCGTCTTCAATATCGATGTTGTTCTGGAATCGGCTCGCCTTGGTGACTTTGCCGTTGATGACATCGAAACAGGCGATCAGTCTGTTGGCTAGCATTGGCTCGCGGCCCCCTCGCAAAAATTCTTTAAGACCGTCAGCCCGACCATGCCGCTTTTTTCGATGTGGCACTGGCTGGCGTAAATGTTCCCGCGCCGGATCATGGCGCAGAACTCGCCGTCATAATCGGCGACGGCCAGCACGTCGGCTTCGTCGGCGGGCCTGGCGTAGTAGGAATTGACGAAGTAGAAGAACTCGGTTTCGCCGAGCCCCCGCAGGAGCGGGTCGTTCCGCTTCCAGCTCAGACGGTTCCACCCGATCTGGGGGACGCGGACATTCTTTTCGCTGAACTTCACGACCGTCCCCTTGATCCAGCCCAGACAATCGACGTCGTCCTCTTCGCTGTGCTCGAAGAGGATCTGCAGCCCGACGCAGATTCCCAGAAACGGAATCTTCTCTTTTAACACAAGTTTTTCGAGTTCCGGCATGACGCCGATCTGGCGCAGGGAATCGAGCGTTGCTTTCGCCGACCCGACGCCGGGGAGAAGCACGGCCGAGACACCCGCGAAATCGCCGGGGCCGCCGATGTACCGGCACCCGACGCCGATCTTTTCGCACGCGTTCATCACGCTGTGGGAGTTCCCCGCTTTGTAGTTGATGATTCCGATCATTGGCACACTCTGGTTCCTGAACTGTTTTCCTGCCCCTTTCCGCGGACTATTATTCCGGAGATTTGCCGTTTCTTCAAGCGGTTTAACGGGTCTGCGCCCCTCGAAAACCCGCTTTTCCCCAAAATCTGGATTCCTGCCCCATTTCCATTATAATGGAATTAGAAAAAGTAAAGTTCCCTTTCCGGCGAGCTTTCGCCTTTCCTCCCCCCGGCAAACCGAAACAGGAGCCCCTCGATGGAAATGCCCCTCGGAGTCAAACTCGCGCTGATTGCTGTCGTCATCGTGATTGCGGCCTTTTTCGCTTCCCGCCGCTGGACTGCGCCCCCGACCCAAGGGGTTGAAGCGGGACAGACCGAAGGGGACCGGCTGGTCCTTTCGATCGACGGCGTCGAGTTCCCGTTCCGCTGGGCGCCGGCGGGGGAGTTTCTGATGGGGAGCAGCGCCGGGGAAGAAGGGCGCGACGCCGATGCCGAGACGCGCCATCCGGTCGGGCTGACGCGCGGTTTCTGGATTCTCGAGACCGAGGTGACCCAGCGGATGTATCAGGCCGTTACCGGCGCGAATCCTTCGGAATTTCAGGGCGCGGATCTGCCGGTTGATACCGTTTCGTGGCACGATGCCGGCGCGTTCTGCGCCGCGTGGCGCGAAAAGGCGCGCCTTCCCGAATCCCTCGCCGTCCGCCTGCCGAGCGAGGCCGAGTGGGAATACGCCTGCCGCGCCGGCACGCTGGGCGCGTATTACAAACCGATCGGGGCGGCCGGCTGGATCGGCGAGGAGACCGAATCCGGCGGCACGCACCCCGTCGGGGAAAAGGAGCCGAACGACTGGGGGCTTTACGACATGCACGGGAACCTCTGGGAATGGACCGCCGACTCGTGGTACGACTATTCCGCCGAAAAGATGACCGATCCGCGCGGACCGGCCGAAGGGGCGGTCAAGGTCGACCGGGGCGGCTGCTGGGACAGCAAACCCGAAGAGGCGCGCAGCGCCTACCGCGGGGTCTACGAAGCCGAACGTTCAAGCCGTTTCGTCGGGTTTCGGTTCATCCTTTCGGAGCTGCCGTAGGCGAACCGGAGCCCGCTGAGCGGGAAAAGAGCCGCCGAAGAGAGGATTTCCCCCGAAAACGGCGTTCGGAGCCGAGACCGGGGAAGGGCCGGGGCGGGGCAGCCGCTCGGTTCAGTTCAGATAGCTTTCCAGGACCGACTTGAGGAGCGGTTCAGGTTTGAATCCCGTCTCGCGTCCGGCCTCTTCTCCGTTTTTCAGAATGACCAGCGTCGGGATGTTCTGGATCCCGAACCGGGCGGCCAGCATCGGACTTTCGTCGACATCGGTTTTGAAGAATTCGACTTTCCCCTTCATCTCTTCGGAAAGCTTTTCCAGGATCGGGGCGATCATCTTACAGGGACCGCACCAGGTTGCCGAAAAGTCGAGGACTGCCAGCGGGCATTCCTGAACCTGTCCGTATTCCGCTTCACGTATGACTTTAACCATTCTTTCGTCTCCCTGGTCTGTTCGGATTGATGACTACTGTTTCTGTTTTGCCGTGAGAAAACCGACCGCCGAAAGCGCCGCCACATTCCCCTGGCCGGCGGCCTTGATATACTGGTAGGGGGGACCGGTGATGTCTCCGGCCGCGAAACAGCCGGGAATATTCGTCTCCATCTGCGGGCCGACTTTCACATGACTGCCTTCGAGTTCCAGACCGGGCATCAGTTTGTCCGGAGCGATCGTCTCCCGAAGGATGAAAATTCCGTCGACTTCGTATTCCCCGCCGTCTGTTTTCAGGATCCGCACCGATGTCTCGCCGAGGATTTCGGCCGGCTTTTCCCGGATCACTTTTACGGCCGGCGCGGTTCGGACGTCCCCGCCGTACTGCGGGAAATAGAGAACCTCCCCTGCCAGTTCCGAGAGGAAGTCCGCCTCGTCTTCCTCTTTAGGTGTGTATCCGATCACCGCCGTCTTTTTTCCGCGGTAGAGAGCCGCATCGCACGTTGCGCAGTAGCTCACTCCCCGTCCGAGGAGGCGGTCTTCTCCCGGAAGGCTTTTTGACAGCGGCAGGCCGGTTGCCAGGATCAGTGTCTCCGCCTCGAACATCGAGTCGGCGTCGCCGGTCTGAATCGCGAAATAGTCCCCCATGGCGTAGATGTTCCTGGCCTGCCCGTCGGTGATCCGGATCCCGGCGCTTTCCAGGTGTTCAAGAAAGGCCGCCTGCATGGCCGCGCCGCTGGTGTTCGGCAGACCGAGATAGTTCCGGACCGAACCGGCTTTGGTCACCTTCGCGCTGAGTCCGGCGGGGCCGATCAGAAGGAGACTCTTGTTCCGGGCCTGAGCCGTCAATGCCGCTTCCAAGCCGGCGGGACCGGTTCCGATGATCGCAATGTCGTATCTCTTCATGGGACTCTTCTTCCTGGCTTTCCGCCAAAATCCGGGGGTCATTTCAGCGGAACGGCGTTATTTTGCTTACCGGGATCAGGATAGCCGACCCCTCTCATGAGGCAAGGAATCAGTGAAGCTTCGCTGTTTTCCCTGAAAGTCTTCGTTTTCACGGGAGCGGCCGCTTACCCTCACTCCCGGGCGGTTTTCCGGGAGCAAAGAGTTCCCGGCCTGACGGCGGTCAATCGGATTTTTCCCGGGAATGCCGCGTCTGCCGCGGAAGGACCGGGGCGACGCTGACAAGTCTACTCAACCTTCCTGTCCATTTCAAGGGGTTCGCTGCAGCAGGCGGATAAAATGTTCCAAGGGCGAACAGGCGGGAAGCGGACCGAGGTTTACTGCCGTTCTCATAAGGGAACACAGGAAATCTCTCCTGTCCGGCCCGTGAAACGGGTAAGAGGGGGCAGGACGCTTTGAATTTATTCCGGTCTTGATGGATTCCGGAACGGTTTCCGGGCTGAGCCGTTTTTGTCTCAAATTTCCGGTCAGAATTTCGATTTTATCACTCTCCGCTCTGGTAATATCCGGGGCGTTTTGCTATAATAATCGGTGTGGTCTGTTAATCGGTGTGGTCTGTTAATCGGTGTGGTCTGTTAATCGGTGTGGGCGTACGTCCGCTCTTCGGGGCGCCGGCATCGGTTCTTCGCGGTGTCTTTCTTTCAAAAGGAGAATGCCATGTCCGGGTTATCGCGCTCTCTCTTGCTGCCCCTTTCGGCGGCCTGTCTTTTCCTTTTCGGCGTATGCGGGTGTCAAAAGCTCGAAACGCCCTCGACCGTCGTTACCACCGAGCTTGACAGGGTTTGTAAGACCGACGGGCTTATTTCGCTGCGGGAAGCAATTTCCTATGCCAATGAGGGGGATACAGTTACCTTCGGCAAAGAGATCCCCGGCGGAACCGTTATGGAACTCCGGCTCGGAAGTCTGAAAATCAATAAAGGGATTACCATCGACGCGGAATCGAACGAATGGCTCAAGTACGGCAGACTGACGATTGACGGCCGCAGGAAGGGCCGGGTCTTTTCAATTGAGGTTCCGGACGGCGCCGCAGGTGTGGAACTGATCGGAATGATCGTCACCGGGGGAAAAGAGTCGGACGGCGGCGGAATCTCAGCCGACGGCGCCGCGCTGACGCTTACCCGTGTGACCGTCACCGGAAATACCGCGGCAAACTGCGGCGGCGGGATCCGCCTCAAGCGGGGGACGCTGACAATTGCCGAATCGACGATTGCCGGAAACCGTGCAGAATGGTGCGGCGGCGCGATTAACAATGAACAGTGCAGTCTGACGCTTGCCGATTCGGTCATTCTCGGGAATTCCGCGTATTACGGGGGAGGGATTCTCGCCCGCGGTGAAACGATTTCGGTTGCAAACACGAAGATTGTCGGAAATGTCGCCCGGCACGGCGGCGGAATTCGCGTTGAAGAAGGAGAGGTGATGATCACAGGTTCGACTGTCACCGAGAACTATGCGGGAAGCGGGAGCGGAATCGATATTCGATCCCATCAGAACGTGACAATTACCGATTCGACGATTACCCGCAATTCCGCTTCGACAAGCGGCGGCGGAGGAATATACAACGAAGGAACGCTTTCAGTTGCCGACTCAACGATTTCCGGCAATTCTGCGAACTGGCGCGGCGGCGGGATCTACAACTGCCGAAACCTTTCACTTGCCGGAACCACGGTTACCAACAATTCCGCAAAATTCGGCGGCGGTGTATGCAGCACAGAAAAGTTTGCCATCAGCAACACAATCATTGACGGAAATACTGCGTGGTACGGCGGCGGAATTGATGCTTTACAGGGAACATTTTCGATTACCGAATCGGCGGTTACCGGTAATTCTGCGGAACGAAGCGGCGGAGGAATTTATTTTTCCTGCGGAGATCTCACGGTGACCGATACTACCATTTCCGGAAATTCCGCGTCTGTGGGGGGCGGGGTCAGTAATTCGGATGACGGGACACTGACGATCACCGGTTCGAAAATCTCGGGGAATTCCGCCGACCGTCTCGGAGGAGGAATCGCCAACACCGGCCAGGGGACGTTAGCCGGAACGGCGGTCGTTGGTAATAAATCCGGCGGACGCGGCGGCGGAATATGCAATCTCAAGGGGAATTTGACTCGCGCCTTTTTAAAGACCGGAACGTTTGGGGAAGAGGAAGATTTGAGTTTCGACGGCAGGAGCATCCTTGCTCTGATCAACGTTACCGTCGCCGGGAATTCCGCGGAAGAGGCAGGCGGGATCGACTCCTATTGCGAATTCGAACTGAACAACTCGATTGTCGCGCTGAACGCCGCCGACGGCGAGAGCGGCGATATCGGCGGCATTTCCGGCGATCGGATTTCCGGCACGAACAATATCGTTGGTGGCGATCCCCTGTTCACGGTCCCGCCGGTCTTTGAAGAGGGAAAACCGACTGGGGCCGATGCGGTCGATCTCTCGCTCAAAGAGGGGAGTCCCGCGATTGATGCCGGGGCGAACGATACGGTCAAAACCGAAGCCGACCTTGCCGGAAATCCACGCATAGTGAACGGTACCGTCGATATCGGCGCGTACGAGTTCCAAGGGAATCAGGACGCGAAAGGGGCGGATCAGACGGCGGAGGATATTCAGCAGGAACCCGCCACAGAATAATTGTTCTTCCGATCCCAACGGACCGGCCCGCCGAAAAGTTCCCGGTCCGTGCGCCGCGGAACCAACCGGCAGGGGCATTAAGGGAGCGTCCGCCCAAAAGGACCGGAACTGTCCCTCTGGCGTTTTTTAAGGGGGAATAGTTCCGGAAATAACCTCTTCGGCGCCTGAAAACAAGGGGCTGCGCGGCGGCGCGGCGCGGAGTCAAAAAAATTTCCGAAAAAATCCCTCCGCCCCCCTTGTTGGTTTTTCGAACGGGGGTATATTTTATCCCGTTGCCCTTTTTTAGGGCGGTTGCGAACATTAACAATTAGGTAAAGCAAGAGTGGCATTTAAGCACTATAATTTTGCATCGATTTGCTGCTAAGGCGCAAGTCTTGGCGCAGAGCGAGTTTTTTTATAGAGCGCGAATAACTCAAGATTAAACATGTTACTTATTCGTATCGGAACAGAACGATACAATAATCAGTTCACAGCATTGGAGCGAAGAGTTCCAGTGATGAAACGGATAAGGGCGCATGGGGGA
>JAFRAC010000004.1 GCA_017405595.1 Thermoguttaceae bacterium
CCGTACCCTTCTGGCACAGGCCTGGCTTTCCGAAGAGGGGGAAGAAGAGTACCGTTACTATGCCGATGTCAACGGCGACGGCGATATCGGCGGCGCCGACCGCGCCTATCTGGCGAACAACTGGCTTCTGAACGTGTACGATGATGCCGACGATCTTCAGTATCCGCCGGCACGCCGTGCCGACGCGTTCTTCGCCGAATTCGCTTCGGCCGACCTCGACGTTGATCTCGGCGCCTTCTAAGAGAGACGTTTTCGAGATGGAATTGATTTTCTCAATCGGTTCCTGACATCAAAAGAGCCCCCTTGCGGGGCTCTTTTTTTGAAAGCCGGCCTGCATTCGATTCCGTTTTTCCTTCCTAAAATGCTGCTGCCGAAACCCTTTTTCGCCGGACGAAATCGGGTAGAATGGAGGCGGGGAACGGGGTAGGACGGTTTTCATGACGAATCACGTGATCGATACGCTTTGGGGACTTGCGGTTCCCTTTTTCGGAACGGCCGCCGGTTCGGCCTGTGTCTTCCTGATGAGACACGAAATGAGGGACGGTGTTCAGCGGGCGCTTACCGGTTTCGCGGCAGGGGTGATGGTGGCAGCCTCGATCTGGAGTCTCCTGATCCCTGCAATCGGACAGGCCTCTTTTATGGGACGTTTCTCTTTTCTTCCGGCAGTTGTCGGCTTTTGGCTTGGAGTCGGATTTCTTCTCCTGCTCGATTCGGTTATTCCCCACCTGCATATGGACGCCGATACTGCGGAGGGGCCGAAAAGCCGTCTCGCGAAAACGACGATGATGGTTCTGGCTGTTACACTCCATAATATTCCTGAAGGGATGGCGGTCGGTGTTCTTTACGCGGCGCTCCTTGCGGGTCAGCAGGGAATCACGCCGGGGGCGGCGCTGGCACTCTCGATCGGTATCGCGATCCAGAATTTTCCGGAAGGGGCGATTATCTCGATGCCGCTCCGTGCCGAAGGGAAGAGCAAGCCGCTCGCTTTTTTCGGGGGTGTCCTTTCGGGCGCGGTCGAGCCGCTGGCGGCCTTTTTGACGATTCTCGCGGCACGAGCTATCGGACTTGCGCTCCCCTATCTTCTTTCGCTGGCGGCGGGCGCGATGCTCTATGTGGTTGTGGAGGAACTGATTCCCGAAATGTCGAAAGAACCCCATTCGAATGTCGGGGTCGTGATGTTCTCGGTCGGGTTCACGCTGATGATGGCGCTCGATGTGGCGCTCGGGTAAACCGACTGAAAGGAAGGGTGAACTTACCGCTGATGAAACCGGATTATCAGAATTGGGTTCCCCTACGGGTTCTTTACGGTCTGACGGCGGTTACGGGAATTTGCCTCCTCCTCTCTTTTCTGCTTCTGTTCTTTCCTGTTTTTACGGCGGGTCTGGTGAAAACGGTTCTCCTTGTTTTTCTTCTTGCGGCGAGTGCGGTTTCGGGAATCTTCGGATTGTGGTTTTTTTACCTCTACCGCAGTTTTTCCTACCACGGGAAAAAACGGATGGCGGCGCGGATCATTGAGAAAATTGTCACGTACGTTGAAATTCCCGAAGGGGGAAAGGGACTCGATGTCGGGTGCGGTAGCGGAGCGCTCACGATCGCCTGCGCGAAACGGAATCCTCAGGCGTGCATACTCGGTATCGACACGTGGAGCGGCCCCTATGCTTCTTACAGCCGGGAACGATGTGAAGAGAATGCCCGCGCCGAAAAGGTCGAAAACGCCCTCTTTCAAAAAGGGGACGCGTTTCGGCTCGATTTTCCGGACGAATCCTTCGATGCGGTGATGAGTAACTACGTCTATCATAATATTCCCTTTGCCGACCGCCAGGCGCTCCTTGCCGAAACGCTCCGCACCTTAAAAAAAGGGGGGTGCTTTGTCATACACGATTTGATGTCCCGATGGCGTTACGGCGATATGAAGGCGTTTGCCGAAAAGCTTCGCGCCGGGGGATTTCAGGAGGTTCATTTTATCAATACCGCCGAAGGGCTCTTTATGACCCGGCGCGAAGCGCTGCCGCTCGGGTTGGCTTCCTCGGCGCTGTTTTTCGGACGAAAGTAGGAGATCCCGATATGTCTTTTTCCCGTAAATTCTTCAATCAAGCGAGTCAGCCCGAAGGATTTCTCGGCGCGCTGATGATCCGGGGCATGAATCGCGGCCATGCTCCGTTGGCGGACTGGGGAATCAAACAGCTCGGCGAAATCGAACCGAGCGCGATTCTCGATATCGGCTGCGGCGGGGGGCTCCATTTGCACAAGTTACTCAAACGTTATCCCGGTGCGAAAGGAGCCGGGATCGATATTTCTCCCCTTTGCGTGAAAAAGGCGGTAAAAACGAACCGCAAATCGATCGAAAGCGGACGCTGTGCGATTCAGCTGGCCAGTGTGACCGATATCCCCTTTCCCGAAAAGAAATTCGATCTGGTTACCGCTTTCGAGACGGTCTACTTCTGGCCGGGGCTGGAAGCCTGTTTCGCTCAGGCCGCCAAGGTCCTTCGGGAAGGGGGTGTCTTTCTAATTGTTAACGAGACGGACGGCGAAGATCCGATCGGCCGGAAGTTCGAAAAGCTGATCGACAGGATGACCGTTTATACCGGCGGCGAAACCGAATCCGCGCTGCGCGGCGCCGGGTTTTCCGATATCCGGATTGCACGGCATTCCGCTTTTCCCTGGATTGCTGTCTGCGCGAGGAAGTAAAGTCTTTCCCGCGTCTGCCGCCGTGCCTCTTGCCGGGGAACGGCGCGAACTTTGACGGCGCGGCGGCCGGACAAATGATCTTTCCGGTATCTCCGGCCCCTGTCTGAAGCGGGGGCGTTTTTCTTTTCCGGCCGAATGAAAGGCCCGTTTTGCAGGAGGATTTCGGCCGAGGGGGATCGGTGCGGGCGAGTTGCATTTTAGAAAATTTCTGTTATAATAGGGGGAAGGGGCTAAATGCCGAAATCGCGTTTTTTGGGGGGTAAATTCAGCGAATCGAGGGAGTTCATCTCAAATGGGTTGGGACTACAGCGAAAAAACCAAACAGCTCTTTTTGGACGCCGTTCACGGGAAACCGGGAACCCATCTCGGCGAAATCAAAGACGCGGACGGGGTCGGGGAACATGGCTCGATTTCGTGCGGCGATGCGCTGAAATTCTCGTTCCGGGTCGAAAAGAACGCCGATCCGCTCAAAGACCGCATTGTCGAGGCCCGCTACCTCACGTTCGGCTGTACTTCGGCGATTGCCGCTTCCGAGGCTCTCTGCTGCATTATCGAAGAGCGTCGAGTGACGCCGATCGAGGCGCTCAAGATCACCAATGCCGATATTGTCGATTTTCTCGACGGGCTCCCGCAGCAGAAGATTCACTGCTCGGTGATGGGCGCCGAAGCGCTCCAGGCGGCGGTGGCCGATTGGGCCAGAAAGCGCGGTGTCGATCTCGCGGCGCTCGGAATTGAAATTCAGATTCAGGATGAAGACGAAGGCCGGATCGTCTGTAAGTGTTTCGGTCTGACCGAGCCGTATCTCCGCCGCAAGATTAAAGAGCTGAACCTGCATACCGTCGAAGAGCTGACCGGCGCGGTGAAAGCGGGCGGGGCTTGCGGCACCTGCCGCTACGCGCCCGGAGGCCTGCAGGATATTCTCGACGACATTTGGGGAAAAGAGGCCGCGCCGGCCGCCGCCGAACCGGCAAAACCGGTGGTGCAGCTCACCGGTCTCAGCCGCGGGTCCGAGCCGGCAAAACCAGTTCCGCCAACCGAAGAGCTCTCCCCCTACCAGCGCGCGAAAAAGATTGAACATATCATCGAAGAGGCGATCCGTCCGATCCTGCGCAGCGACGGCGGCGATATCGAGATCATTGATATCAAGGGGGATTTGGTGCTCGTTTCCCTGCAGGGGGCGTGCGCCGGATGCGCTTCGGCAACCCAGACGATTCAGCTTTTGGTCGAGGATCAGCTTCGAACGCAGGTCAGCGATAAAATCCGGGTCGTACAGGTTTAGCCCGTCATGGAAACGCCTCGGAGGGGACTCTGTTTCCGACGAGGCGTTTTGCCGGCTTGCCGGCGGTGTGATCTTTGCCTTTGTCCGAGTACGGAGTTGACCATGAAAATCTCCTTTCTGACCCGTATTTTTTCCTGCACGGTTTTTTTTCTGATCGGCTCTTCTCTCCTTGTCCCCGCCGCCGGTTCCAAAGAGCCGGCAAAGGAGGGGAATTACATTTTTTCGGTCTCCCCTTTCAAAGATGATGCGAAACACACGGCGCAGCGGCTGCGCGAAGGGGATGCCGCCGCCTGCCTTTTTAAAACCGAAATGCCTCTTGTCGGAATCGCTCTGCGGGCGCCGAGTTATTCGAACAATATCGGTGACCTTACGCTGACCGTCTATCACTGGAAAGGGAGTCTCGAAAAGACGTTCGCGGAAAAACCGCTGGCAAGCGAAACGTACGTCGATTTTCACGATAATGCCCTCCTCCGGCTCCGCGTCAGACTTTGGCCCGGCCGTTATCTCTGGGTTGCCGACGGCAGCCGCGAACAGGTCGGCCTTTGGAAATCCCCCGAAATGCCCGATAACGCCCGCGCGTTTTGGAACGGCGAGCTTCTGAGCGACGGCTGCTGGCAGTTCAGTTTTCTGGGGCAGACCGAAATTCCCTTTTCCGGAACGCTCGACGAGTATAACATGTTTGTCTCGCTGCCCCGGACTTCGCCTCCGGAACCGGAATCCCCTCCTGCGCTGGCGCAAAAGGACGTGATGCCCGATACGTGGGACGCGGTCGATGAACTCGGCCGCGAACTGCCCGGCGCTTCCGAGACCGGCGCGCCGCGTTCCGGCAAACAGGTCGGCATCTTCTACTGGACGTGGCACGAAATGGCGCGTACCCGCAGCCCGAATTACGGTCCGTGGGATGTTACCAAAATCACCGCGGAACACCCCGAAGCGGTCGGCGATCTGAACCATCCCGCCTGGGGTCCCCTCTTCTCCCCCCATTTCTGGGGCGAGCCGGTTTTGGGGTACTACACAACCTGCGATCCGTGGGTCCTGCGCAAACATGCCGATCTGCTTGCCGATGCCGGTGTCGATGTCGCGATTTTCGATGCCACGAACGGCACCATGACCTGGATGGATTCGGTTCTTCCCCTTTTCGAGGTCTGGTCGAAGGCGCGTGCCGAAGGGGTGCGTACTCCGAAAACCGCATTTATGCTTCCGTTCTTTAATCTCGATTATGTCGCCGACTCGCTTCGTCAGCTTTACCGCGACATTTACAAGCCGGGCGTTCATCCCGAAATGTGGTACTACTGGAACGGTAAACCGCTCATCTATGCCGATCCCGACGCGCTGAAGCGCCTTCTCCCGAAAGTTTCGGGAGAGGAAAAACAGGAACTCGAAGAGATCCTCGGGTTTTTCACGTTCCGGCCGGGACAGCCCTCCTATACCGGCGGACCGCGCCGCTGCGACCAGTGGAGCTGGCTCGAAGTCTATCCCCAGCACGGTTACGTTGAACGCCTGGACGGCAGTTTCGAGATGGTGACCGTCGGTGTGGCGCAGAATCACACGCTTAATCCGCTCCAGGGGAAACCGGGACTGCACGCGATGAACGACCGCGACGTGTTCGGGCGCGGGTACCGTGTCGGCGAGGAGCGCCCCGCTGACCCTGACGCGTTCGTGGCGGGGGGGAACTTTTCGCAGCAGTGGAGCCGCGCCTTTGAAATCGATCCGGATTTTGTCTTCGTGACCGGGTGGAACGAATGGGTTGCCGGACGGCACGACATTTGGCAGGAGCTCCCGAACGCTTTTCCTGATCAGTATAACGAAGAGTTCAGCCGCGACTGCGAACCGGAACGGGGAAAGCTGATGGATACGTTCTACATGCAGCTCGTGGCCAATATCCGCAAGTTCAAGGGAACGCGCCGTCTTCCCGCTCCTTCCGCCGCGAAGACGATCGACCTTGCCGGCGACTGGACGCAGTGGCAGGATGTGCGGCCCGAGTACCGCGATTATCCCGGCGATACGCTGCACCGCGACTTCGACGGTTACGGCGGAGTTCATTACACGAACGAAACGGGCCGGAACGATATTGTGCTGTGCAAGGTCGCCCGCGACAGCGAAACGGTCTATTTTTACGTTGAAACGGCCGAGAAACTTTCCGGCTATTCCTCGCCGAACTGGATGCGTCTTCTGATCGGCATTCCTCAGAAGACAAAATCCCCGAATTGGAAAGGCTTCTCGTATCTGGTCGAGCAGACTAAAGAAAAAGCCGTGTTAAAAGAATATGCCGGCAAAAATGGCGAATGGCAGTGGCGCGAGATCGGCGAAGTTCCCCGCAGCGCCCGCGGCAGGCGTCTGGCGGTTGCGGTGCCGCGCGAAATGATTCTCCCCGCCGGGAAAAAGGTGGATATTCGCTTTAAGTGGTCCGACAATATGCAAGCCGAAGGGGACGTACTCGACTTTTACGAAAACGGCGATACCGCCCCGGACGGGCGTTTCGCATACCGGTATAAGGAATAGGGAATCCCGTCTTCCCCGCGGCAGCCGCCTGAAGATGAAAAGAGGCCGGTCCTTTTGAGGCCGGCCTCTTCGGCTGAATCGGGACCTGTTCAGCGGCGGGCCTTTACGGTTTAAAGATCGGCTCCTCTTTTCCGGCGCGGACGATCGCCTCGAAATGGAACCGGCCGACACGGAGGTTGTCGGAATCGCTGATCCCCATCGGACCGAGGCGGGAAGGTTCGTGGCGGAAGATGAGGAAATCGGCCTGTTTGCCGACCGCCAGAAAATCGTGCTCGTCTCCGTTCGAAAAAGCGGGTTCTCCCAAGAGCGCCGCCGGATGTGTGGTACAGAGCGGATACGCTTCGGCAAGACTGAGATTGCCCGCCGCCATCACATTGCACAGGCCGCGGGAGACGGAGTACGACGCCCCGGCTAAAAGGTAGTTGTTCGATGCCAGCGCAATCTTGCCGTTTTCGAGGACTTCCAGCGCGCTCGGCCCCGACTTGTATTTTCCGGGGGGGCAGCCCGCCACATCGGCCTGGTCGCTGATCAGGATCATGCGGCCGAGCCCTTTGGTACGCAAAATCGTGCGCATCATCATCGGCGAGAGGTGGAACCCGTCGGCGATCATGCTGGCGTACAGCCTGTCGTCGGTCAGCTGCGAAAAGAAGTAGTTTCCCCATTTCGGAAAATCGTGGTGCGAGGCGTTCCCCAAATGGGTCGCCAAACGCGCCCCCGCCGCGGCGGCTTCGGAAATTTGGCTGGGGGACGCGTTGGTATGCCCTGTCGCGACCAAAATCCCCAGCGCGGTGAGCTGGCCGATAAATTCGGCGGCGCCGCTGTAGGTGGGGGAAAGGGTGACGATGCGGATTCGCCCCCCGGAAATGCGCTGGAGCTCTTCGATCAGTTCCAGGTTGTACGGAACACAGAACTTCGGCGGATGCGAGCCGCGCGGCCCCGTTTCGTTGGCGATGAACGGCCCTTCGAGATGGATGCCCGCCATCGCCGGCTGAAATTCGGGGTAGGTTTCGAGCGTTTCCATCAGCGCGGTGATACCATGCCGGTACGCTTCGGGAGAATTGGTGATCATTGTCGGGCAGAAGCGAAAAACACCGGTTCCGATCACCTGCCGGAAAACGGCGGCAATCTGCTCGACGGTGATCTTGTCCGAAGAAAAGTCGTAGCCTAACGCGCCGTTAATCTGAATGTCGAAAAAGCCGGGGCCGACGATCGGCAGATCGTCCCCCGAAGGGGCGGGCCGGATCGCCTGCACTTTTTTCCCTCTGAGTGTGATTCTGACCGGCTGGCCGGTATCGTAACGTTTCGCGAGATATTCCATCGTTTTCCTTTGACTGGCTGGGGAGCGGTTATTCGCGGGGACCGAACTTCTGATCGCGCTGTTCGAGGATCTCGTCGGCCGAATAGAGGCGCCCCTTCGGATTGTTGCACCCTTTACAGAACCTGGCGGTTTTCTTCCACGAGTTGGGCAAATCGATGTTCTGGGGCCAGAAGGGCCATGTGCGGCATTGGACCGGACGGCTTTCGTAGACGCGGCAGCCGCGCGTTTCGGGGTTGAAGAGGACGCAGTCGCCGTTCGGGAATTCGGTCAGGCTTTTGCGGCCGAGAGCGCGGCGGACGAACTGGTTCTCGAAAATGATGGCCGGAAGTCCGACCTCCCGGGCGATTTGGGCGATTTCGCTGTCGGTGACCCAGACGAATCCGGGTTCGCCGGTACAGCATCTGCCGCACTGCCGGCACCCGAACCGCAGTCCCTCCTTAAACCAAACGCTCTCTTTTTCCGGCATCGATCAAACCTCTTTGCGCTTCAAGGCCGCGCCCCTTGCGGCGCGGCGGACAAGGTTCATTTTACTAAAAAACCGTTTTAGTGTATACTGGAATTTATCGGACGGCGGCGCGGGGGGCGCCGGGGCAGCTTTGCCGTCCGGCAGTTCTTTCCCCGTTTTTTCCGATGCTCGACGTTCTTTACGAAGATAATCATCTTTTGGCGGTCAATAAACCGATCCAGCTTGCGACCATGGGGCTTCCCGCCGGGGAAGAGACTCTTCTGACCCGCGCCAAAGAGTATATTGCCGCCAAGTACCATAAGCCGGGGAACGTCTATCTTGGAGTGGTGAGCCGGCTCGATGTTCCTGTTTCGGGAGTGGTGGTTTTTGCGCGCACCTCGAAAGCGGCCGACCGTCTCAATGAGCAGTTCCGCGCCCATACGGTCGAAAAGGTCTATTTGGCGGCCGTCGACGGATGCATTCCCCCCGAAGGGACGTGCCGCGACTGGATCAAAGAGGATGAACGTCACCGGAAGTGCTATGTTACCCGCGATACCGCCGAAAGGAACAGGCAGAGCGGCGCGGCGCGGGAAGCGGTTCTGCATTACCGCCGGCTTTCGTACACGCCGAAAGGTTCGCTTGTCGAGGTCCGGCTCGAAACCGGCCGGAAACATCAGATCCGCCTTCAGCTTTCCCATCTCGGCTATCCGATCAAAGGGGACCGCAAATACGGGAGCCGCACTCCCCTTGCCGCGGGGATCGCGCTGCACGCGCGGAGTCTGGCGCTCGACCATCCGACGACCAAAGAAAGGCTCGTCTTTACGGCGGAACCGCCGGCTTTCTGGAAAGACCTCGGAGTTCAATGATACCGCAGCCTTCCGTCTACCGAATCCTGCTCAAAAGCCGTCTGATTCCCGAAGGGAATCTGCAGACCGCACTGGCCGAGTTTCTGAACGGCCGGGCCGGGGCGCCCGAAAGCACTCCGGAACAGCTCGACCGCGATTTTTTGGAGTTTTTGGTTGCCGAAGGGGCGCTGAACCGCTGGCAGGTCTCGCAGCTGCAGCAGGGGCGAACGCGGTTCCGCCTCGGGAATTACCGGATCATCGACACACTCGGTTCGGGAGGGTACGGCTACGTCTTTCTGGCGCGGACCGACAGCGACACATCGAACTTCAACGCCGCCGACTCAAACGGAAAAAGACCGTACGACTACGCGGTTAAAACGCTCATTCGTTCCGAAAAGCATGGGCAGCGTGCGGTCGAACGGTTTCGGCGCGAAAGTGAAATCAACCGTCTTTTCGTCCATCCGAATCTCGTCCGGCTGCGCGAAGCCGACGAGGACGGCAACGTCTGTTACGCGGTTTACGAGTATATGGACGGCCAGTCGGCATTCCAGCTTGTGACGAACCAGAAGCGCCTTTCGGGCAGAGCCGCTTCGTACATTATCAGCGAAACCGCGAAAGGGCTTTTTCACCTGCACCAGTACGGCTTTATTCACCGCGACGTGAAGCCGGGGAACATCCTCTTTACGCGGGGGGGGGAAGTCAAGCTGGGGGATCTCGGTCTGGCCGCGCCGATGAACGCCGAAAAGTTCCGTCCTCTCCTCGGTCCGAATCCGGACGACTTCCGGGACGACAATCCGAATTCGGCGCGGGTTGCCGGCACCAGCGACTACCTGCCCCCCGATCAGATCCTTTCGCCGAACACGCCGAACGTTTCGTGGGATATTTACTCGCTCGGCTGCACGTTCTTCTTTTTGGTCGCGGGATTTGTCCCGTTCCCTTCCGGCACCTCGCACCAGAAACTGCACGCGCATCTTTTGTCCGAGGCGCCCGACCCCAAAATGTATTCCCCGGAACTTCCGTGGGAGGTGGCGCGGCTCATTTCGGCAATGATGGATAAGAATCCGGAAAACCGGCCCGCGACCGCCGAAGAGGTTTTCAAGGCGCTCGCGCCTTTCGCCGCGGGGGGGAGGAGCGAACTGAAAACGCTTTTGAAGCAGTCGCTCGCGCCGGTCAAGGCGAAACGCGAATACCAGCCCGAACCCGGCCGCTTCGTCCGGGACGCTTCGGACAGCGCCATTCTTGACGCTCTGAGCGAAGAAGCCTCGGAAGCCCTTTCGGCTTACCAGGATATTGCCGATGAATCGGTTCCCCCGGTTATCGAATTGTACTCGTCGGAAGTCCTCCGTTCCGATGACTCTGATGTACACAAAGAGGATTCCGCTCCCGAGGCGGAATCCCCCTCCTGGGCAACCCGCGCGCTGGCCCCGCTTCTTTGGCTCGCCGCAGCGCTGGCCCTGGCGCTTTTCGCCGCGCTTCTGTTTCGATGAACTTTTTCCTTTTCGGTTTCTCCTGCCGCGCGTCTCTTTCGGCGGGGGGACGCGGGGCTTGCGCCCTTTTTAAAAAGGAAAAATCGGCTAAAATAGAGCGTTATGCCCGAATTAACACGTTCCGAAAAGATTGCCGAATGCCAGCGCGCCATCGGCTACAGGTTCCGCGATCCGAAACTCCTGGCAACCGCGCTGACGCACTCTTCCGCCGCCGCGACTCCTCTCGATTCGTATGAGCGGATGGAGTTTCTCGGCGATGCGGTACTCGGACTCGTGATTGGGGAAGCCCTCTACCAGCGGCATCCCGATCTGCTCGAGGGGCCCCTTTCGATCATCAGGGGACATGTCGTCAGCGGTTCGACCTGCGCGCGGATCGCCCGCTCGTTCGGGCTGGATCAATACCTGTTCACCGGCAAAGGGCTCGAGAAAAAAGTCCCCGATTCGATTCTGGCCAACGTGACCGAAGCGCTCATCGCCGCAATCTACCTGGACGGCGGTTACGATTCGGCACACCGGTTTATCGGCGCCGCCTTTCATGACGAGTTCGAAAACGCCAGTCTTGCGCTCGACAGCGAAAATTACAAGTCGGAGCTGCAGTCTCTGGCTCAGCATCAGCCCGGAATGCCCAGGCTGACTTACCTTGTGCTTGATGTGCAGGGGCCGGAACACCTGAAATGTTTTAAGGTTCAGGTCAAAATGGGGGAACGTCTTTTTCAGGCGGCCTGGGGGAATACAAAGAAAAACGCGGAACAGAAAGCCGCCGAAAACGCGATTGCCGAGCTGGAGGGGGAAACGCCCCCCTGGCCCGACGGCGACTGAAATCCTGTTTTTCCCGGCTGATTCTGTTTGAATTGTACAGAGGTTTTTGCAGCGATGACCAAGGCGGTTGTTCTTTTTTCCGGCGGACTCGATTCCCTTCTGACTGTACGCATTCTGCAGGCACAGGGGATTGAGGTGATTGGTCTTCATCTGGCGACGCCGTTTCAGGACCCTTCGCCCGAAGCCGCGCAATGGGCCGGGAAGTTCGGCATTGAGATTGTGACCCGCCGTTTCGGCCGTGAGTATCTCGACATGATCGCCAACCCCCGTTACGGTTACGGAAAAGCGCTCAATCCGTGTATCGACTGCCGAATCATGATGCTCAGGGCCGCCGCCGAATTGATGAGCGAACGCGGCGCTGATTTTGTGGCGACGGGCGAGGTTGCCGGACAGCGGCCGAACAGCCAGAAACTCCACCAGCTCAATTTGATCACCCGGATGTCGGGGCTGGGGGGAAAACTTCTCCGCCCCCTTACGGCGAAGACCCTGCCGCCGACCGAGATGGAAAATTCCGGTCTGGTCGACCGCGAAAAGCTCTTTTCCTATACCGGCCGGAGCCGGACCAAGCTGATCCGCCGCGCCAAAGCCGATTTTGGCATTCATCCGATTCCCCAGCCCTCGACCGGCTGTCTGCTGGCCGAAAAGTCGTTCGCTCCGCGTCTTCGCGACCTGTTGAAGCGGAACCCGCATCCGACGCTCTGGGATGCCGAAGCGCTCCGTTTCGGCCGGCATCTTTGGTTCGATTCCCGGCTGAAAGCGGTCGTTTCGCGGCGTGAGGCTGACGGAAAACAGATCGTATCCCATTTTCACCGATCGGACCGGAGCCCGTCGATCCTTCTGACCCCGGAAAACTTTATGGGGCCGACCGTCCTTCTGATCGCCTCGCCGGACACCGAACCGTTTACCGACGAAGACGTTGCGCTGGCGGGAGCTCTTCTTCTGCGCTTTTCCAATCCTGCGAAGATCGCCCGGATCGGCGGACCTGCCGAAGCGAACCTTTTCCGCGCCCCGGACGCGCGCGAAGTGATTCAGATTTCTCCCAGCGGAGAAGCCGGGCGGTTCCGCCTGATCGAAGAGGCCGCCTGCCATTGCGAACCGGATGGAGGCGCGGCGGAAACCGATTCGCCGGAAGAATAGAAGGTTTCGGAACGGGAGCGCGTTCGGCCGGGAAGGCCGTTTTTTCTCTTTTGGTGACTCCGGATTCCGCCCCGGTTTCCTGTTTTCGCCGGTAAAAAGGGAGAGTGAATCCGCTTGCCGAAAACCCCCGATGGGGTATAATAACCCCTGACGTGCGCCCCTGTCCGGCAGAGGAGTATATCTCCCTTTGTACAGGCGGCGTTCCGTGGCTATCGGCCCGGCGTTTTGCGCGGGTCAAAACAACTTTCCAAGAGGAGAAATATCCAATGATCGTCACCACCAAAGAACTCTTTAAAGAGGCTTACGGCAAGTATGCTATCGGCGCCTACAACATCAATAACCTGGAACAGATCGTCGGGCTTTTCCGCGGCAATTTGGGGAAAATCGCCAAGAACGAAGATCCCTGCGACAGCGCGACCAGCGCCCCGTTCATTATCCAGATTTCCCGCGGCGCCCGCGGCTATACCGACAAGCGCTTCCTTGAAGGGATGATCCGCAACGCCGACGAAGTTTTCCCCGAAGCGATCTTCGCCGTTCACCTTGACCATGGTACCGAAGATGTCTGCTACGACTGCATCGACAGCGGTTTCTACAGCTCGGTGATGATCGACGCTTCGCACGAACCGTTCGAGAAGAACGTCGAAATCGTCAAGCGCGTTGTCGACCGCGCCCATGCCAAGAATATCGTCGTTGAAGCCGAACTCGGTCAGCTCGGCGGTGTCGAAGAGGACGTTGTCGGAAGCGTCAAGCTGACCGATCCCGGTCAGGCTGTCGAATTTGTTGAACGGACGAATGTCGATTCTCTGGCCGTCGCGATCGGCACTTCGCACGGCGCGTTTAAGTTCAGCGGCAAACAGGGTCTGCATTTCGACGTTCTCGAAAAGATTCAGAAGGCGGTCAATGCCGTTAAGCCGAATTTCCCGCTCGTGATGCACGGTTCCTCTTCGGTTCCCGCCGAATGGGTCGCCCGTATCAACAACGCCGGCGGCGCCATGAAAAACGCCAGCGGCGTCGATGAAAAACAGTATCTTCCCGCCGCCAAACTCGGCGTGACGAAGATCAACATCGACACCGACGGCCGTCTGGTCTGGTGCGCGATCCACCGCGAATTTTTCCGCGACCATCCGGACAAATTCGACCTTCGCGAACCGGGCAAAATCTTTATGCCCGCCTACGCCGAGTATATCATTCACAAGAATCAGATGCTCGGCAGCGCCGGTCATCTCGAAGAGGTTCGCAAGGTCCTCCAGAAATAACGGCTTTGAAAGCCGGAACTTTTCCTTCCGGCAAAAACAGGGTTTATGAAACCTCCGTATTCCCTCGACGAGATTAAAACGATCCCCCTGAAAAACCGGTGGCTGGCCGCCTTTCTGGCATGGCTCTGCCCCGGTTTGGGGCATTTCTATCAGGGGCGGACCGCCAAAGGGCTGATCTTTTTCTGCACTCTGACGCCTCTGCTCGTTGCGGGACTCTGGATGGGGTCTTATTGGGGGGGTGAAGAGACTCACCGTCTCTGTTTCGCCAAAAACGCCTATTTCCAGTGGCAGCCGGGCAGCCGCCGTCTCTACTTCTTTCCGCAAGCGCTGAACGCGGCGGTTGCGGTGCCGGCGGTCATTCAGGCGAAAGTCGTTCAGAACGGCTCACTCCCCTTATGGAACGGCGCGTTTGCGCCTCCTGCGCTATCGACTCTTCAAAGTCAGGAAGGGCGGATTGTCCGCCCCTCCTTGAACGCGATTCTCCTCCGTCTTCATTCCTGGTTCGAAATGGGGTCGATCTTTGTTGCCGCAGCCGGTTTGCTGAACCTGCTGGTGATCTTCGACGCCCTCTGCGGCCCGGCATGGGTGATTCCCGAAGAAGTGCAGGAAGCTCTTGCGGCCGAGGCTTCTTCCGAAAAAAAATAGACGGAACTTCTCTGTTTTCCTGCTGACGGCATCTGCGGAATGACAAACCGGGACCGGATTCGTTCCGGCCGCCTGTCCGCTCCGGAATGGTGTGATTCTCTGAAAAGGTTTATTGGGATCAGGTTTTCTTTAAGACGATCCAGTCGCCGAGCCGGGGGAAGAGCTGTTCGATGGCGAACAGAAGCCGCGCTTTTCCCGGGATTACCAGTTCGGGTTTCCGCTTTCGGCAATAGAGGAGAATCTTTTCGGCGAGCGCAACGGGATCGATCTTCCCGACCTTGACCCCTCCGCCCGGCATCAACGCCGATTCCGGAATCCCTTCGGCGTGTTTAAGGGGATAGAGGCGGGGCTGATCCCGTTTGACCGGTCCGGGACAGACCAAAAGGACGTGGAGCCCTTTGTCGCGCATTTCGAGCCGAAGCTGCTGCGAAAACGCGGCGACGGGGAACTTGCTGATCGGATACGCCCCGACCCAGCGCGATGCGCTTTTGGCGGCAAGCGAACCGATGTTCACCACGTGGGACGAGGCCGATTCTAAAAGATAGGGAATTGCCGCCCGGGTCATCTGTACGGTACCGAGCAGATTCAGTTTGAAAAGGGAAAGAATTTCGTCGGAAGGGGTTTCCAGGATCCAGCCGCGGTGAGTGCGTCCGGCGGCGTTGACAAGGATATCGATTCCGCCGAACCGCTGGGCGGCTTCCCGCGCCAGGCGGAGTGTGTCTTCTTCGTTTGTGACGTCGCCGACCAGACCGAGCGCCTCGCCTCCGCTTGCTTTAATTGACTCGGCGGCGGCAAGGGTATCGCTCTCTTCGAGTCCGACAAGGGCGACCCGAGCACGGGCGCGCGCGAAAGTTTCGGCAATCACGCGCCCCAGACCGCTCGAACCGCCGGTGACGAGGACTTTTTTACCGGTAAAGTATTCCATCGGCGGGAAAACTCAGCGGAGCAGTTCGGCGGAAAGTCCGAACCCCTTGATGAAGAATCCGTCCGGCTCGTTCTTGCCGAAAGCGCCGCTGGCGCCCATTTGCCCTTCGAACGTTTCAAACGGAGGGAGTTTCGAGCCGTTTTCGAGAACGGGGATCTTCACGTTTTTGTCGGGATAAACACGCTGTAGAATCCTGGAAATAAGCGTGTTCCCTTCGAGAAGTTTGCCGGTGCGGAACAGCTCGTAGTTCGTCCGCAGGCCGTTATGGTTCGAGGAGTAGAATTGGAAACTGTGCCCGGTTCCGCTGAACTTCTGAATGTAGGAGGAGACTTTCCGGTAGGTCGGCTTTTCGCTCAGCGGAGCTACACTTCCGCCCCGTTTGTTTTCGATCGTCTCTTTGAGCGCGTCGATATCGGTGGCAAAGAAGATGTTGCCGTCGCCGACGTAAAACGCGTTCTTGACGAATGTCGGCTGGGCGGCCGGCTGTGCCGCCTGGGTCCGGCGGGTACGGCCCTGGCGTTTCGGCTGCGGGGCGTAGTACCAGATTGTTCCCGATCCGTAAGGAATCTGCTGGAAATCGCGGTCCGAGTCGAACATCCGGTGGAAGACATCGGCGATTTCGGCATCTTTGCCCGGTTTGACTTCAATTCCTCCGACAAAAGCCTCTTTGCCGTCGCGTACGCGGCGGAATGTGGTGATCTGCGAGCCGAGGTTTCCGACAAGCTGGGTTTTCAGGTTGACTTTCGGACCCCCTTCGTCTTCTTCAAGGCCTTTTAAGGTGTCTTCCCAAAGGTTGTCGGTTTTCACGAAATCATCGAACAGCGGCCCGATCCGGTTGAACAGGTTCAAGAGGTCGATATTGGCAACGGTCGCCGAGTTGACATCCCCTTCAACCCAGTCGGGGACGGTCAGTTTGAGGTCGTCAATGAAGGTGAGCATATTGACGCCGCTCAGTCCGTTGGGGGCATAGACTTTTGTACGTGTTACAAATTCCATATTGTCGACCGCAAAATCGACTGTTCCGCCGACCCCTTCGATCGCGCCGAGTCCGTGGTTGGCGAGAATATCGAACGGCGTTTCCCCGGAAGCGTCGGCTTTCGGAGCGGTTCGCGAACCGGACTGGGCCAGGAGCATGATTGCCTTGCCCAATTCAAGCGGCTGGACGAAGAAGCGGATCTGCGGCATTCCGGCGGCACCGGAATCGGCGCTGCAGCGCTGCATCGTCGCGGAATACGATTTGAGCGACGCGAGCGATTTCGGTTTGCTGAGAACCTGCTGGATCAGCTCTTTTTGGTCGGCGGCGATGAGGTATTTGTCGGTCAGCACGTAATAGGCGGTGCGTGCGGCGGGATAGGTGTTGTCGGGGGGGAAGATCATGACCGTTACCGGAACGGAGTTGCTCCCGATTTTGAGCGTCTCTTTTTTGCTGGTGCCGGTCTTCTTTTCGATCGCCTGGCGGATCATGCGGGAAAGGAACTCATCGACTTCTTTCTTTTTGTTCGAGACATCGATTGCCACGATAAAGCCGGGAATCTGCCCCGGATTCGCGACAAAACCGAACGCGGCTTCGCCCGACGCCAGGTCGATGGTGTCGCGGATACTCATGCCGACGCGGCCCATCCACCCCTTTTCGACACCGGAAAGGAGAGACTGCCGGAACTCCATGAAGGAATCGGAAAGGAGAGTCTGGCCCAGGGCGGTCTGGCGCCAGTGCGCCCGCATCTCGTTGACATTCGAAATGGAAACATACCCTTTAGTCGAATCGGGAAAAAATTGATCGGTTTGCAGCTGAGCGAAAAGCGGGCAGGTCAATACCAGGACCAGCAGAACGCCGAACCCGAGGCACATATGTTTCATAGCGTCACTCCATTAAATTCAGAAAGGGAAACTCTTTTCCCCGGCGGGAAAATCCCGCGTATCGAATAATTTCGCGAATTTGGCGGTGCAGAAAACGAAAGCCCCTGCAATTCGTTTGAAACGAAAAAGAGAAACTTCGTCAAGTTCAAAGGAACCCTGCAGGCTCAACTATAACATTTATTGATAAGAATTCCTATCCCGAAATGGGAAAAATTTCAGCCGTCCCGGCACTGGGAGGTTCTTTCAGGAGTAGTCCGGATCGATGCCCAGACGCATCCGCAGCTCTTCGAGGCGGTTCAGATAAACCGAAGCCGAGGCGTGCAGATGCTCCTCTTCGGAGATGAGACGGAGCCCGCTGCGGCGGGGAATGCGATAAGACTCAAAAATCGTTTCGAAAGGATCGAGATCACTGCCGAAAATGGCGATCGTTTTATGCTCGTCGAAACGGATCTCGACCCGTTTCAACGGGTCGACGACCGCGATTCCGAAATAGCCGTCGCTGAGAAGAATATCTTCAAAATCGTAAAGACAGCTCATCAGGATCGGCAAGTCGATCTCTTCCCGCGTATAGTCGGTATGCCCCTTTCGGCGGTGATGGCTTGATTCCAAAACGACATCGACCGAACAGCTGAGCTCGGAGATCAGATCGAAGAAAAGGTCGAGAAGTTTTTCGCTCGAGACCATCGCGGCCAGGACGGGGATCGATGCGCGTCCGTTCGGGCCGCGCCAGAGCCGGCGGGCGTACCCTTCCTCGGGACGCACGCGAAGATCGTAGGAGGGGCGGATCGCATCGGTCAGCCTGAACGCGCCGTATTGAGCGATGGCGATGTGCGTCTTGATTTCCTCCCGGTTCAGGAAGGCAAAACTGCTTTCGGCGGCCGGGACCGCAAATCTCCGGGTCGGCTTCGCGTCGGGAGAGTTCATCGTAAACTTTTCTTCGTTTTCGGCGGTGTTCAAAACAATGTGCCTGGACAACCCCCTTTCCGGGGGACAATGATAATCTAGGTTACTTTCTTCTTTCCGGTCTGAACACGTCCCGATTTTTTAGAAGTTTTTGCGATTTAAACTGAACGCAGACTTCCTATTTATTCCAATTTGTTCAAATGCTCCAACACGCATAACCGGAACGGAAACCGCAGCTATCTTTTCTTTGTTTTGCGGGTATAATGGAGAGAGTCTCTGAAACTCACGATTCAGCAATTTTACGGTCTGACAAAACGAGGAGTCCTGATATGAAGCGACGTCATTTCTTCAAGACGGCGGCCGCATCCGCCGCCGTCGGCTTAACCGCCCAATTCGGTTCCGGGCCCGCCGAGGCACGCGAACCTCTCCATCCCGGTCAGGAGGGGGCGCCCTATCCCGATCACGGCGACGCGCCGGTTGAGCATTTAACAACCTACTATCCCGACTATGCCGACAAGAACCTCTGGATTCGGAAAGAGAACCAGGTTCTGACGGTCTACCGGACCGATCCGAATCAGAAGTATCCCTATCTCTATCCTCTCATCGGTCCGGCGTCCCGCGTTTCGGTGACCGCCGAATCAGCGCAGCCGTGGCCCCATCACCGTTCGGTTTTTCTGGGGGTTGACCGGCTCAACGGGGGGAATTACTGGCAGGCGGGCAATCGCGACGGTCAGATTCTGAGTACCGACCCGAAGCTGATCAGTGCCGAAAAAAACAGAGTCGAATGGTCCGACGTCTGCATTTGGCGCAAACCGCACGAAGCCCCCGTGGTACGGGATGAGCGCCGTTATCTTCTCGACTGGCGGTGCGACGACTACTACGTTCTCGATTCGTTCTTCCATTTCGAAGCGCTGACCGACCTTCGGATCGAAAAGACGAACCACGGCTTTTTCGGCGTTCGGGTCGAACAGGATCTGGCTCCGATCTGCGGCGGAACTGTTGTCAGCAACGAAGGCGTTTCCGGCGAGGCGAATCTTTTCGGCAAACCGGCCAAGTGGGTCGCCTTTTACGGGAAACGGCGTTTTAATCCCGAAATCACCGAAGGGGTCGCGGTTTTCTGTCCCCCGACTCCGTACCCGAACTGCCCCTGGTTCGTCCGCGATTACGGGAACATCTCTCCGATGCCGTTCAACTTTGTGAAAGAGGGGTTCCGCTACAGCAAAGGGGAAACGATGGACGCGGTTTGGCGCACGGTCGTCTTTACCGGAACGCCGGCCGATGTCGATCTCGACGGCCTGTGGAATGAAATTTACGGCTGATCCCGCCTGAGAGGATGCCGCGAAATGCTGTCCGAGGGCCGGAAGGAATCGTTCCGGTCCTCTTTTTTCGCGGTGCGCCGCGCCTGGCCTCTTCCGCGGCCGCGCCTTGAACAATTGCCCGCCGGGGGTAGAATGAAAACCGCCCGGAATGCCCGCGATCACAAAACGGCCTTTCCCGCGCCGGGCGGAACGATAAGGAACAGAAAAATGAAAACAGCGCGAAACATTTTGATTTTGACCGTACTCTTCTTTGCCGCCTCAATCCCCTTCGGTTTTGGCGCGATTCCGGTGATTTTCGATACCGATATGGGGAACGATGCCGACGACGCGATGGCGCTTGCCATCCTGAACGCCTTTATCGACCGGGGGGAATGCGACCTGTTGGCGGTCACGCTCACGAAATCGTCCCCCAACGCCGCGCCGTATATCAAAATGCTCAACACCTACATGGGGCACCCCGACATTCCGATCGGCATGACTTCGCAGCAGCGGACTCCGGAAGACGGAAAGTACCTTGCGGCGATTTTTGAACTGAAAAAAGAGGACGGCACTCCTCTTTTCCCGAAGCCGGAAGTGAAAACTGTTCCTGCCGTAACACTGATGCGCCAGAAACTTGCCGAAGCCCAAGACTCTTCGGTTGTGATGATTCAGGTCGGCTTTTCGACCAACCTTGCCGAACTGCTCGATTCCCCCGCCGATGCCGTTTCGGATCTGGCCGGCCGGGAGCTGGTTGCCAAAAAAGTCCGGCTTCTTTCGACCATGTTCGGCGCGTTTAACGACCGCTACCAGGCGGAATACAACGTCGTGAATGACGTTCCCGCCGCGCGCAAACTCCTTGAAGAGTGGCCGACCCCGATCTGGTTCAGCGGCTTTGAAATCGGCGAGGCGATCACCATCAGCCAGACACAGATGGACCGCACTTTCGTCGCCGATCCGGATCATCCGCTTTGCCGGACATTTGCGCTTTACCGCAAAGGGTGGGACGAATTCCAGCCGACGTTCGACGTCACGAGTGTGCTTCTGGCGATCCGCCCTTACCAGGGCTACTTTACCCTTTCGCCGAAAGGGAAAGCCCGTGTCAACGGCGACAATGTTACGGTGTTCGAGGAGGATTCCGAAAAGGAACATCAGTATATTCTCGATGTGACCGCCGAACAGAACGCCCGCGTTCAGGAGGCTTTCCTCTACCTGATGAGCCAGCCGAAGCTGAAGTAGGCAGCCGTTTTCCCCTTGAAGAAATTCCGCCGCCGGAAAGAGCGGCCCTTTACAGAAAGAATCTGAATTTCATGAGTCCTCTTGAACTGCTGAAATCCCGTTTTGCCGAAGCGCTTGCGGGTCTGGCTGATAACCCTGCCGAATATCTCGATCTGATTCGGGTCAGTCAAAACCCGAAGTTCGGGGATTACCAGGCGAATATCGCCATGCCGCTTGCCAAAAAACTCGGACAGAATCCGCGCCAGGTCGCTCAGGCGATGATCGATAAGCTCCGATGGGACGACATTCTGGAAAAGCCCGAAATCGCCGGTCCCGGGTTTATCAACCTGCGCTTTAAAACGGAAACGCTCGAAAAGGGTGTGCTTCAGACATTCCGGGACGACCGGCTCGGCGTCTCCAAAATCGGGAATCCCCGCACCTACGTGCTCGACTACAGCGCGCCGAACGCGGCCAAGCCGATGCACGTCGGGCATATCCGTTCGACCTGTATCGGAAACGCGCTCAATAAGATTCTCCGGTTTGTCGGACATCATGTCATTTCGGACAGCCATCTCGGCGACTGGGGAACTCAGTTCGGCATGATTTTCTACGGTTGGCGGCACTTTCTTGATCGGGAAGCCTATGAAAAGAATCCGGTTGAGGAACTCGCGCGCCTTTACCGTCTTGTCCGCCAAAAGGCGGACGCCGATCCGGCGGTGATGGCGGAGGTACTCAACGAGACTTCGAAGCTCCATCACGGCGATGCCGAAAATCTGGAGCTGTGGCGCTCGGTGCTGCCGCACTGCAGGGATGAAATCAACCGCGTCTACCAACGGCTTAATATTGAGTTCGATTACATGCTCGGCGAGAGCTTCTACAACGACCGCCTCGGGCCGCTTACCGAAAAACTCCGCGCCGCCGGTCAGGCCCGCGAAAGCCAGGGCGCGCTCTGTATCTTTCTCGAAGGGGAAGAAGTGCCGATGCTCATTCGGAAGAAGGACGGCGCGTTCCTGTACGCGACCACCGATCTGGCGACCCTCGAATACCGGCGCGAAGAGTTTCATCCTGACGCGATCCTCTATGTCGTCGATTTCCGGCAGTCGCTCCATTTTCAGCAGCTCTTTAAAGCGGCGCGCCAGCTTGGGCTTGCCGACGAAAAAACCGAACTGGTACATGTGAAGTTCGGTACTGTTCTCGGTGACGACGGGAAAGCGTTTAAGACGCGCAGCGGCGAGACAGTCGGGCTGGAATCACTCTTGGACGAGGCCGAGCGCCGGGCGCTGGCGGTCATCATTGCCAACGATAAGGAGGGCGCTCTTTCGGAATCAGAGCGGCTCGAAAACGCGCGGGTGATCGGGATCGGCGCGCTTCTGTACGCCGACCTCTCGCAGAACCGCGACAGCGACTACGTTTTCAGTTTCGATAAGATGCTGGCGATGAACGGCAACACCGCGACATATATGCAATACGCTTTTGCCCGGATTCGTTCCATCTTTACGAAGGGGAACGTCGACCCGCAGGAGCTTCGCCGCCGCGCCGCAGACGGCAGTGCGCCTCTGCTTTTGCGCGAACCGGCGGAACGGGCTTTGGCGCTCGAACTGCTGAAATTTTCGGACGCGGTCTACTCGGTGCTGAAAGATTACCGTCCGAATATGCTGACTTCCTACCTGTTCGATTTGGCCGGGTGCTACAGCGCGTTCTTCGAAAAATGCCCGGTTCTGAAAGCGGAGACCGACGAGATCAAAACGGGCCGGCTTCTCCTCTGCGACCGGACCGCCGAAACGATCCGTCTGGGGCTTTCGCTCCTCGGGATTGGAACCGTCGAAAAGATGTGAGCCGGACGCGGGCCGTTCCGGCGGAAGCCAGACAGGGTGAATGCCGCTGCCGCGTTCACCCTGTTTGACGGAGAACCGGCGGAAAAAGGACAGTTTTACGGAACAGCGGAATTTTTTCAATCATACGAAAGACTCATTCCCTGTTTGAGGAACATTGGCGGGAACGGACAGGCGCCTGGAGGACGATAAGCGGGATGATCAATCGGGTCGGGCATCTGAAACAAAGCCAGATGATTAATCAGGGGAGTTTTTACACGCCTGAGAAATTCGTCCGCATGGCGGCGGATTGGCTGAAAAAACGGGGTCTGGACAGTTCCTATACCATTGTTGACACGTCGTGCGGTTACGGCGCTTTTTTTCAGTTATCTGCTTATTTTCCCGATAACCGGTTTGTCGGCAACGACATCGACGCGGCGGCGGTGGAGACCGCAAAACAGAACTTTCCGTTTGTCCGGCTGTTCAATACAAACGCGCTCAGTCATATCGCCAGGAAAGCGTTCCGGTTAAACGACGATAAGATATGCATTGTCGGAAACCCGCCCTATAATGATGTCACTTCCCAGATCGGACGGAATGTCAAGACTGTCAGACACGAAATTGACGGCGATGTCCGGTCGCGGGATCTCGGCATTTCATTCCTCAAATCTTACATGAAACTGGACGCCGATTACGTGCTCGTCCTCCACCCCTTATCTTACCTGATCAAGAAAGTCAACTTTTCTTCGGCCGGGTTCTTTTTCGCGCATTACAAATTGCTGGAATCCATCGTGTTTTCGAGTCACGAATTCGCGGACACTTCGAGGGCCGGCGAATTTCCGATTGTGATGGCCCTTTATGAAAAGACTCATTCGGAGGGGTTGTCGTATCATACTGTCCGGCAATACCGTTTTCAAACCGTGGAAGGGGACCGTTTCCGCTTGGCCGACTTTGATTATGTCGGCGATTATATCCGAAAGTATCCCCACCGAAAACGATATAATCCGGAAATCCTTTTCTACACATTAAGAGATATCAACGCGCTGAAACGTTCCCGCACCTTCATCACGGAGCGCTGTGCCAACGCCGTTGATGTTGATCCCCAAAAACTTGCCTATTACTGCTATATTGATCTTTTTAAGAGGTATGCCTCCGTTCCGTATTGGATGGGGAATTTCGATGTTCCTTTTCATGCGGGAACTTTTGACCGCTATCGAGAGGACTTTCTTAATCTCGCCTGCTCGTTTTACCCGGAACTGTTCGGCCGCCGGACAAAACCTTCGAAAGAAACGGAACGAAAGGTCAAACGTTATATTCAAGGGGTCTGCGGCAGGATTTCCGCAAACGGCTGAATGCCGCTCTTTTCGTTCAGCAGAGAGATGATGACCTCGGAAGGCGCGGCCGATGGCCGAAAGGAAGAAAACGCCCCTTCTACGGGCGTATCGGAGAAAAGATTCAGGCTGTCCGGAACCGCACGGTCAGATTCACAGGGGCGAAAAGACGGACTGGTCTTTTCACCCCTGCATTGAGATTGTTTCCGGTCCGGTCAGCGGCGGATTTTGATTTGGAAGATGCTTACGGAATACGGCGGAAGCGTGACGGTCCTTTTGCCCAGACTGACCGGCTCTTCGGAAATCGCGATCCGCTGTTCCGATTCCGGATCGTTATAGGCCTGCGGATCGTTTTCCCGGTCTGTCATACGCCAGACGCGGCCTTTCTCGTAAATGGGTGTTTCTCCCAGGTCGAGGAAGACTTCTTTCGATTCGGCAAAGGGGTTAACCATCGCGACGGTCAGGAATTTTCCCTCTTCGGTCAGTGCCGCGGAAACGTCGATTCCGGAACCGGGAATGTCGAACCGCTCATCGCCAACACGGGCGAAGACGGGGATCGTGCCGAACACCTTACGGTAGAGCGCCAGGACAAGACCGGTCGATTCGAGCTGTACGCCGGCCGGCGTCGCTTTGATTGCCCCTAACACGTTGATCGTCTGCGCGTAGTTCGCCATCACGTAGAGGTCGGAACGGCGGAAAAACTGATGCAAACCTTCCGCAACACCCAGCCCGTCGAGCAGGTTGAATCGGATTCCCGCCAGACCGAAAAATAATTTTCCGCCGGCGTAATTCCATTCGTCCATCGCGACCGGAAGGGGGGACTGTGCGTAAAGGTCCTGCCATCGGGCACGGTACTGGTCGTGCGCGTCGCTGATCCGTTTAATTTCGTAGGCGACCTGCTGAACGCGGGGAATGATCTCTTTTTTCTTGTGTGTGTAGAAGTGTTCGCTGATTGCCTCGATATGCCCGATCGCACCGGGAATGAAAACGTCGTCCCATCCGCCGACATTTCCGACCCCGATCAGGAAGAGGTGGGGATATGCCGCGTGGAACGCGTCGGCAAAGAGGTTGTTCTTTTTCACGTACTCTTCGACCGGCATATGCCCGATTTGCCAGTCGCCGTACATTTCGTTGCCGATTCCCCAGAACCGGATGTCGTACGGTTTGGAGTGACCGTTTTCGCGGCGGAGTTTTCCGAACGGGGTGTTCGGCGAACCGAGCGCG
>JAFRAC010000005.1 GCA_017405595.1 Thermoguttaceae bacterium
TATAACGTATCGGAAGAAGAAAAGGACTGAAACTCGCTGTCTTCATATTCGGCGGTCAGCGTCAGGTTGTGTCTACCCACAGCGGCGTTGTGACGGGCGATCAGAAGCAACTCCAGCGTATATGCTTTACCTGCGCCCAATGTGCCAACGTAACGGGTGCTCATGCCCTCTATCGTCAGTTCGCCGCTGTCATCTGTCAGCGTGATTTTCAGATTGGAGACCGCCCGCTTTTGGTTGGTGTTGGTCAGTATTACGGTAAGTTTTCCCTGTGCTCCCGGTGACAAAAAACTGGAATCAAGGGAGTATTCCGTCACCATCAGCCTCGGAGCGGAACGGTCCGCAGTCGTCTCCGGTTGGGTTTGGCGTTCAGTTGTTGGTTCTGTGTTTTCCCGTTCTGTGAGCTCCCGCCGTAGTTCGTCGATCACGTTGTATAAGTCCGACAGCGCCTCTGCCGTACCGGGATCGTTACCGGTTGAAACTGCAGAGGAAGGTTGGTATAATGCCGCGGTGGACTGGAAAATTCGGGCGATTGAATCGTAGAAGATGCATCACGGTTAGGCGGGACGCCGATTACAAAATACGCGGCAAAATCAACCGCAGCCGCTGTTAGGACAATCGATATATGGTTTTTTCGAGTTTTCCGTTCCTTTTTGTTTTTCTGCCGGCGGTTCTTTTTGTCTATTACGCCGTCCTGCGCCGGCGGAGTGCCCGGAATCTTTTTCTTTTTCTGGCAAGCCTCTGTTTCTACGCTTACGGGGAACCGTGGTTTGTTTTCGTCATGATCGCGTCGATCGCCGGGAACTGGCTTTTCGGTCTGGCGGTTGAAAGGTACCGTGAAGAAAGAGTGAAACAGCGCCTGTTTTTGGCGGTTATGCTCGTTTTTAACCTGGGAATCATCTTTGTCTTTAAGTATCTGATGTTCGTGCTGAACAATATTAACTATATGTTCGGATCTCATATTCCCGTTCCGCGGATTCTTCTGCCGATCGGGATTTCGTTCTTCACGTTTCAGGCCATCTCGTACGTTGTTGACGTTTATCGCGGCGAGGTGAAGACGAAAGAGGGTGACGCCGTTCTCTGTCCGGCTCAGAGGAATCCGATTAATGTCGGGCTGTATATTGCTTTCTTTCCTCAGCTGATCGCCGGGCCGATTGTGCGGTATTCGACGATCGCCGAACAGATCCGGGATCGGAAGGAGAATTTCGACGATTTCGCCGCCGGGGGGTGCCGGTTCATTTTCGGGCTGAGTAAGAAGGTGCTTATCGCCAATAACCTGGCGCTGGCCGCCGATTACGCTTTTGGGACGGGCCAGATTTCGGCGGCGACGGCGTGGCTCGGTTCGATCGCGTATACTCTTCAGATCTATTACGACTTTTCGGGGTATTCGGATATGGCGATCGGGCTGGGAAAGATGTTCGGGTTCCGGTTCCTGGAAAACTTCAATTACCCCTATATCTCGCGGAGCATTACCGAGTTTTGGAGACGGTGGCATATCTCGCTGGGGACCTGGTTTCGGGATTACGTTTATTTTCCGCTCGGCGGGAGCCGCGTCGCGTCGAAGGCGCGCCTTGTGTTTAACCTTTTCGCCGTCTGGACGCTGACCGGCGTCTGGCACGGCGCGAATTGGACGTTCATTGTTTGGGGACTCCTCTTTTTCGCGCTTCTGACCCTCGAAAAGCTGACGGGGTTCGTGAACCGGCTGAAATACGGACTGGATCTGATTTACACTCTTTTCTTTGTGAATATGAGTATGACCATATTCCGGTCCGCCAATCTGGGGCAGGCGGTGAGTTATGTCAAAACGATGTTCGGGGTTGCCGGTGTTCCCCTCTATGACGACCCTTTCTTTTTTCTGATGCATGAGTACCGCTGGTTTTTCCTTTTTGCTCTCATTTTTGCGATGCCCGTTGTTCCGTGGTTCCGGCGCCGGTTTTCCCGCGAGAACGGGGTTACCGTATTCTGCTATGTCGCGATGATGGCTGTTCTGCTGGCGACAAGCGCTGCGTATGTGATCAAAGGCGCGTATAACCCTTTCATTTACTTCAATTTCTGAGGGGGGAGGGGGAACGAAAAGAATGGAACGGACGGAATCGAAAAGAAGCCCGGCACAGAGAATCACGGTTGTTTTGCTGATCGTTTTTCTTGTTTCCCCGATTGCCGCGCTGGCTGCCGCGTGGTTTCGTGTGGGGGTGAACCTGGTTCGGAACCGGTATGAGGGGATCGGGTTCCGCGAAATTGTTTCGGCTGCGGCGGATCGCGACGTTAAAAGGCTGAAGTCGATTTGTGTTAATGACAATTACGAGTTTCGATGCGATCTCGTGAATGCGTCTAAGGGGATCGGCGGCTGGAAATACGCCCTGGTCGATTATTACGGTCTTGTTCAGCGGATTGCCGGGAAGAACTTTGTGCCCGGCGCTTCGTTTAATACCGGGGTCTACCGTCTTAACAACGGCTATCTGACGACGCTTTTTCCCGAACAGGAGAACATTTCGGAACTTGCCGGACGGTTCCTTGAGCTGAACCGCTTTCTGAAGGAAAGGGGAATCGACCTTCTTTACGTGCAGGTGCCCGGCAAGATCTGTAAGGAGGATCCGCGTCTTCCGCGAGGCGCGCCCGGCGATGCGAGCAATCTGAACGCGGACCGATTTTTGGAACTGATCGAAGACGGCGGGGCTGACGCGCTCGATTTGCGTGAGGAACTGCATCGGACCGGCAAGGACCACTATTCCTTCTTTTTCCGGACTGACCATCATTGGACGCCGGAATCGGGGTTTCTGGGGTTTCGGATCCTTGCCGATCTGCTGTGCAGCCGGTACCGGTTTGAGATTGATCGTGCTGTGACGGATCCGGCAAGTTACGAGTTCCGCGAGTATCCCGATTTGTTTCTCGGCGCCTGGGGGAAGCGGACCGGCAGCCTTTATACCAGGCTTGACAGCTTTACCGCGATTAAGCCACGTTTTCAGACGAGCCTGACGTCGTCCCTGGCGAACGGGCAGGAGATTACCGGAAGTTTTGAGGATGTTCTTCTGGTGAAGTTCTTTCTCAGGGACATGAACCGGCACCTGATTGATCCTTACCGCTACTATACCGGCGGAGACCGCGCTTTTCGCGTTATTGCCAACAATATGGCGCCGAACAGCCGGAAAGTGTTTCTGGTTCACGATTCGTTCGGCCGGATTGTGATTCCGTTCCTGGCGCTCTGCTGCGAAAGGCTTGTGACGGCCGATTTGCGGAAAAGCGCCGATTTTTCGCTTGCCGAGGCTATCGAAAGGGAGAAGCCGGATATTGTGATTTTTCTGTATTGTCCCTTCTCGCTGACCGACAGTACGATTGACGATTTTGCCGGAGGGACGTTCAATTTCAGGCTCTGAAGACTGAAGGGAATCCGGGGGGATAAAACGGCGGGCAATAACCCCGGTCAGCTACCTTTCAGGTGGCTGACCGGGGTTATTGCCGTATTAGGGGGAAAAAGTCTGGATTAGGAATCGGCGGCGGGAAGGCGCGGGGCTGTTCCCGCGGAGGATGAGCGGATTGATTTTTGAAGCGGGTGAGGTAGAATTGCCGGTGCGGGCTGAGGTCTGGTGTTCGGGCTTTTATCGCGCTCAATGAGGATGTACCCGGTTTCGGTCATGGCATATTGATGGGACAGGACGTTACTGCTGCTGACGATAAAAATATCGCGAAACGGTCGTTTAAGGCGGCCGGATTGGTGCTGGCGATCCAGTTTGCCATGCAGTTTATTCAGATCTTTCTGGGTATCTGCATGGTGCGGCTTCTCACGCCCGAAGATTACGGTATTATCGGAATGCTCTCGATCTTCTGGGCGGTGGCGCTGGTCTTCATCTTCGGCGGGTTTTCGCAGGCGCTCATTCAGCGGAAAGAGATTACCGAAATCGATCTCTCGTCCGTCTTCTATTACAACGTCTTTCTGAGCCTCGTCTGTTTCGGCCTGATGGTCGGGTTCGCTCCGGTGATTGCCCGGTTTTACGGGCAGCCGATCCTGGAACCGACGATTAAGGTTATGGCGTGGATGCTGCCGATCAGCGCCCTGGGCGCGGTCCAGAATGTTCTTCTTATGAGGCAGCTGAAACAGTTTTTCATTACTGTCAGCACCCTCGTTTCGCATTTCATTGCGGGCCTGATCGCGATTTACCTCGCCTACCTGGGGAAAGGTGTCTGGGCGATCGTCTGGCAGCGCGTGATTGCCGCGACCCTTTCGACCGCCGCCGTCTTTTTCTTCGTTCGATGGGTGCCGAAACTCAAGTTCAGCTTTAAAGCGCTCGCGTCGCTCTGGACGTTCGGCTCGAAACTTCTGGCGATCGCGCTGCTCGACGCGCTTGTTCAAAACTTTACGAATATGGTCGTCGGCAAGTGCGAAGGGAAACGTACTCTCGGATTCTTCTCGCGGTCGAAATTCTTTGCCCGGCTCTGGCCGTTTAGCGTGCAGGGCGCGATCGCCAATGTCCTCTTTCCCGCGTTTTCGAAAATTCAGGATGATCCTGACCGGCTCCGCGCGGCGTTCCGCCGGTCGCTGGGGCTTTCGACTTTCGCGGTCATCTTCATTCCGTTCCTCCTGTGCACCCTTTGCCGGCCGATTATTACCCTGGTTCTCGGCGAAAAGTGGCTTCCCTGTATTCGGTTCTGGTGGCTGATTACCTGCGCCTATGTCTTCTTTCCCATTCAGGCGCTTAATATCCAGGTGCTTAAAGCGCGGGGGCACGCGAACCTGTATTTGCTGCTCGAAGTGACGAAAAAGACTCTTTACGCGGTTCAGATCACGGTTCTGATTATCTGGGGGATTATCCCGATGCTTCTGTGTGAAATCGCTTTTTCGTTTATCTGCGTCTACCTGAACTCGTACTTTACCGGACGCGACCTTCAATTCGGACTCTTTCAGCAGCTTCGCGCCTTTTTGCCCTACGTTGTGATCGCGGTTCCCTCCTGCCTCTTCGCCTGGGAACTTTATCAGCTGATCGCCATCGTTTCCCCCTGGACGGGGCTTATTGTGTCGGTTGCCGCCGGATGTCTGGCCTACCTGGCTTTGAACCGGTTCTTTAAGACCCCCGCAATCTATGAGCTCGTGAACCTGTCGAGCGGAAAGTTTCCGTGGATTCGGAAAGTGTTCTTCTGCTAGGCGGAAAGGCGGGGGAGCGTTTTGCGGGAAAGCGCAGAGGTGTTCCCAGATCAGCCGTTTTTCCCGAAAAATTTTTTAAAATTTTCTGAAAATCTTTTCCTTCTCAATGGCCCCCAAAGGGGGAACGAGAGTAAAATGAGGACACGCAGGGGATGCAAGTCGGAGGGGAAGTTGTTTTGTCTTTTTTGTTGCATTCTAAAAGATTAACTAGTTGAAAAATTTTTAGCAGGCTTTTGGTTTTGGGGGGCAGAATCCTTGATTTTATGGGAAAAGAAATTATAATCGTCTTTGGGGGACTCTATTCACGGGATATTCTGTCCCGCTATGGGGTTCCCTTTACGTTTCTGGGGGTAATAGACCGTTAGGTTTAGATAAGGGGATGATTAACCGTTTAACCGCGCTTTCCGCGCCGAGAGACGCGGCGGTCCCAAATTACGCAATTTAACAATTTTAGATATTTTATTTTTTTTAACGTTCGAAAGAACGTCGAAAGGGTTGTTGACATGGGATTTCTGAAGAATCGCCGTTTCCAGCTTGAAAGCCTTGAAGAGCGTACTCTGCTTACCGCCGCACCGTGGAGTACCGCCGATGACGCCACCAAACTGATGGTCACCACGCTCGATGACGTGGTCGATTTCGCCGACGAGGTCGTCTCGATCCGCGAAGCGCTTGCCAGCGCGTCGGAACTCGACGAGGCCGCGACCATCACGTTCGCCGACGGCCTTTCCGGCACACTCACCCTTTCGGGGAGCGCACTCGAACTTTCTCCCGCTCATGCCCTTACAATCGACGGGGGCGGCACCATCACGATCGACGCTGCCGGCAATTCGCAGATCTTCGACATCAAGTCCGGCGAGGTTACGCTCAAGGGCCTCACCCTTTCGAACGGCTACGCTGCCAGGTTCGGCGGCGCCATCGCCAACGCCGGCGATCTGACGCTCGATACGGTGACGATTACCGATTCCGTTTCCGGAAAATACGGCGGCGCGGTCTATAGCGCTGAAGGTTCGAGCCTGAACGTGATCGACTCGGCGTTCAAATACAACTCGGCGAGCACCCATGCCGGCGCCATCTTTGTCGAAAAGGGCGCGAGCGCCGAGATTTCCGGTTCCACTTTCACCGACAACACCGCCGGTTCCTACGGTTCGGCTCTTTACGTGTGGAATGACGCGGCGGTCGATGTCTCGAACTCCCTCTTCCTCAACAACTCGGCTCCCAACGGCACACTGCGCAATTTCGGCGGCAGCCTGAACCTGACGAACGTGGTCATTTCGGCGAATGACCAGGGGATTTCGGCGAGTTCCGGCGCGGTGACCACGGGCTCGAACGTCACTCTTTCGAACAATCGGCTCAGCCAGATCCGCGGCGATGAAGGATCGGTCTTTACCCTCTACAACAGCATTGTCTACGGCACGAACCCCCTGAATATCTCGACCGACGTCACCGTGACCGGCGACAACAACCTTTCGACGGTTCCTTTCGGAAACAACTTCATTGAGTACAACGGCGGCGATCTGTTTGCCGAAGACGGCTACACTCTCTGGGGCGAAAACCAGGCGCAGGGCGCCGGGAATGCCGCATATAACACGACAGATTTCGACGCGGTGGGGAACCGCCGCGACTATGCCGGCGCCATCGATATCGGCGCGGTCGAGCAGATCTGCACCGCCTACGGCACCACGGTGACCTACGACGCCCATTCGCACGTGCTGGTTGGGTTTGACGGTCCGGTTCAGTGGGCGCGCTATTCCGAAGACGGCACCAGGTGGAAGTACTCCCTCTCCTACAAGAAGGCGGGCACCTACAATTTCTGGGTCACGGTCGGCGACAATGACGGCGACGAAGAAGTCTACTACGTCACCGGTACCATCAGTCCCGCCAAACTTTCGGTGGAAGGTTCCGTGGTTGAAATCCACGATTACGACGGCACCACCAACGCCGAAGTGACGGTCGGCACGGTCTCGGGCGTCCTTTCGAATGACCAGGCCGCCCTTTCCGCCGCCGGTGTCTTCCCCTCGTCCGAACCGGGCGTTTACGAAGACGGGGTCGAGGTCACCTACTCGGTTACGGGAAAGGACGCGTCGAACTATCTTCCCGCCGACTCCGAGATGCTGACCGGCGTCATCATCATCCCCGAAACGCCGTCGCTGGTGGTCACCACGCTCGAAGACATTGTGGACCGGGCCGACGGAATTACCTCGCTGCGCGAGGCGGTTGCGTATGCCGAATCGCTCGGCACGCAGGTTGCGGTTACCTTTGCGGGTGGACTGGAAGGGGATCTCGTTCTGACCGGCGGCGCGGTTGCGGTCAGCGGCGAAACCTCGATCACCATCGAAGGGGACGACCGGATCACGATCAACGCTCAGGGCGAAAGCCGCGTATTCGAAACGTCGGGGAATGTCATTCTCAGCCACATCACGCTGGTCGGCGGTTACGCGCCCCGTTACGGCGGCGCCGTTTACAACTCCGGCAGTCTGACGGTCGACGGCGTCACGGTTCTCGACTCGTATACCGGCGAAGTGACCGACGGGGAGAGTTTCGGCAAAGGCGGCGCGATCTACACCGAGCCGGGGACCAGTCTGACGGTCACCGATTCGAGTTTCATCGGGAATGTTTCCAAGACCCACGGCGGCGCGATCTTCATCGATCAGGAAGCCGCTGCCGATATTTCCGGTTCCTACTTTACCGGGAACGGCACCGGCTCTTACGGTTCGGCGCTGTATATCTGGACGGGCGCGGTTGTCAGCGTTTCGAACACGCTCTTCTTCAATAACGCGGCGCCGAACGGCACGCTGCGGAACTTCGGCGGTGCGCTCGACATGGTCAACGTCGTGATCGCCGGGAACGACCAGGGCTTTTCGGCAAGCGGCAGCGCTGCGAACACCGCAACGAACGTAACGATCACGAGCAACACGCGCAGCGCGGTCCGCGGCGAGGACAACGCGACATTTACGTTCTACAACAGCATTCTGATGAGCGACGGCGCCGTCTTCGATCTGCGCAGCGGCGCGGCGGCCGGCGGCGACACGAACCTTTCGACCGAATCGTTCGGCACGAACTTCATCGCGTACGACGGCGGCGACCTGTTTGCCGAAGACGGTTATTCCCTTTGGGGAAATAACCAGGCGATGGGCGCCGGGAATGCCGCGTACAACACAACCGAGTACGACGCGGTCGGCACGAACCGATTCTATGGGGGAACACTCGATCTGGGCGGAGTCGAGCAGCTCTGTTTTGCTTACGGCACCGCGGTCACGTATAACGGCCAGCCGCAGGCGCCGGTGGCGTTCTACGGCCCGGTTGCCTGGGCTCAGTATTCCGAAGACGGCGAGACCTGGAGCGACACGCCCGTGACCCGCAACGCGGGCACCTACACTTTCTGGGTGAAGTGCGGCACCGAGGTTGAGGGTGAAGAGGAAGTCTACCTGGTGACCGGCACGATTCTGCCCCGATCGCTCGAAATCACCGGCACGACGGTTTCCGACAAGGTCTACGACGGCACCGCCAGCGCCGACGTGACCCCCGGCACGCTCATCGGCCTTGCCGGCGGCGACGATGTCGCCCTTGCCGCAACCGGCGAATTTGCCGACGCCAATGTGGGCCTTCACGACGTTGAGGTCACCTACGCGATCACCGGCGCCGACGCCGTGAACTATACTGCGCCCGCAGCCGAGACGCTCAACGCGGCGATTACCGCGGCCAGCGAAGAATACAGCTTCACCGGCGGGGAAGTCACTTACGACGGTTCGGCGCACGGGTTCATCCTTTCCGGCACCGAAGAGGGTGACACGGTCCTTTACTCGCTCGACGGCGAGACGTTCGATTTAACTGAATGCCCCGAATACGCCAACGCCGGCGAGTACACGGTGTATGTGAAAGTCAGCCGTCCGAACTACGAGGACTGGACCGGTTCGGCCGATCTGGCCATCAGCCCGAGACAGCTTACCGCCGGCGGCGCGACGGTCGTCGACAAGGTCTACGACGGCACGACCGGCGCCGAGGTTGTGTACGATTCGATTTCGGGGATCGTCGAAGGTGACGATGTCGAAGTTGCGGTGGCCGGCACTTATGAATCGAGCGATTCCGGCATTTGGAATGTTGACGTCGTTTACACGCTTACCGGCGACGATGCCGGCAATTACACCGCGCCCGAATCGCAGACGATCCGTGCGGTCATTGCCAACGCCGATATCGATCCCGATTCGATCACGATTACCGGCGGCGAGCTGGTTTACGATGCCCAGTCGCACACCTTTGCCCTGGCCGGCCTTGAAGAGGGGGACACTGTCCTTTACTCGACCAACGGCCTGACCTTTGACCTGACCGACGCTCCCGAGTACACGAATGCGGGCACCTATACCGTTTACGCGAAGGTGAGCCGCGCGAACTATAACGACTGGGTCGGCGCCGCCGATCTGGTCATTTCGCCGGTACAGCTTACCGTGAGCGGCACTGCGGTTGCCGGCAAGGACTACGACGGCACCGTTGCCGCCGATATCACTCTCGGCGAAGTCTCCGGCATCATCGAAGGGGACGACGTTGCCGTCACGGCATACGGCACGTTCCCGTCGGCCGAACCCGGCGTCTGGGATGTCGTTGTGAGCTACACCCTTTCGGGCGCCGCCGCTGCCAACTACATTGCGCCGGCATCCGATACGGTTCAGGCCGAAATCTCGCGTCCGGTGGCGTACTCCCTTGTGGTCGACACCCTCGACGACGTGACTGATCCCTACGACAATGTCAATTCGCTGCGTGAAGCCATTGCTTACGCCGAAACGTTCGGGGAGCCGGTGACCGTCACCTTTGCCGAAGGCCTTGAAGGGGCGGTTGTCCTGACCGACGGCGCGGTTGTCATCAGTTCCGCCTCGCACATCACCCTCGACGGCGACGATCGGATCACGGTCAGCGCCGGCGGCGAACACCGCATTTTTGAAACGAGCGGTACCGTCACCATTTCGGGCATGACCCTCGAAAACGGCTACGATTCCCGTTACGGCGGTGCGATCTACAACTCCGGCGACCTGACCCTCAACGGCGTAACGATTGCCGGCTCGTATACCGGCGAAGTGACCGAAGAGGAGAGTTTCGGCAAGGGGGGCGCGATTTACACCGAGCCCGGCACCAGCCTGACCATTACCGATTCGAACTTCATCGGGAACGCCTCGAAGACCCACGGCGGCGCGATCTTCGTCGAGAAGGGCGTGACCGCCGACATTTCCGGCGCGTATTTCACCGGGAACAGCACCGGCTCGTACGGTTCGGCCATTTACATCTGGAACGACGCGGTTGTGAGCGTATCGGACACGCTCTTCTTCAACAACGCGGCGCCGAACGGCACTCTTCGAAACTACGGCGGCCGTTTGGAGATGATCAACGTGGTGATTGCCGGGAACGACCAGGGCTTTTCGGCTCAGGCCGGTGCAGTGAACATCGCCACCAACGTGACGATTACGAGCAACACGCGCAGTGCGGTCCGCGGCCAGACGGACGCGTCGTTCACGTTCTACAACAGCATTCTGATGAGCGACGGCACGGTCTTTGACATGCGTTCCGGCGCGACGGTCGACGGCGACAACAACCTTTCGACCGAGGAATTCGGCACGAACTTCATTGCGTACGACGGCGGCGACCTGTTTGCCGAAGACGGCTATTCTCTCTGGGGGAACAATCAGGCGATGGGTGCCGGGAACGCGGCGTACAACGACACCGCGCTTGACGCGGTCGGGCGGAACCGGTATTACGGCGGAACGCTCGATTTGGGCGGCGTCGAGCAGATCTGCTACGCGTACGGCGCCACGGCGGTCTATAACGGCCAGCCTCAGGCGCCGGTGGCCTTCTATGGTCCGGTTGACTGGGCTCAGTATTCCGAAGACGGCGAAACCTGGAGCAACACACCGATCACGCGTGATGCCGGCACGTACACATTCTGGGTGCGGTGCGGCGCGTATACCGGCGACTATGAAATCTACCAGGTGACCGGCACGATTCTGCCGCGTCAGCTTGGCGTTTCGGGCAGCGCGGCCGAGGACAAGATTTACGACGGCACCACGGACGCCAAAGTCACGGTCGGCCGTATAACCGGCGTTGTCGAGGGGGACGACGTTTCGGTGACCGCCACGGGAGTCTTTTCGGATCCGAACGTCGGTTTGCACGACGTTGAGGTCACTTACGCCTATTCGGGCGCGGATACCGCGAACTACATTCTTCCCGTATCCGAAACGCTGAACGCTGCGATTCTGGCGGCGCCGAGCGAGGGATACAATTTCTCCGGCGGCGACATCACCTACGACGGCGGTGCGCACAGTTACACACTTTCCGGCGTTGAAGAGGGAGACACGGTTCTTTACTCTCTCGACGGCGAAACGTTCGACCTGACCGAGTGCCCCGAATACACCAATGCGGGCACGTATACCGTTTACGTGAAGGTCAGCCGTCCGAACTTTGAAGACTGGACCGGCGAAGCCGACCTGGTCATCAATCCGAAACAGCTTACCGTTAATGGCGCGACGGTCGTCGACAAGGTGTACGACGGCACCGATGGCGCGGAAGTGGTTTACGATTCCGTTTCGGGGATTGTGGAGGGCGACGACGTTGCCGTATCGGTCAGCGGCGAGTATGCCTCGAGTGACGTCGGAATTTGGGATGTCACCGCAACGTACACCCTTTCGGGCGACGATGCCGGGAACTACATTGCTCCTGCCGAACAGACGATCCGCGCGCTGATCACCAGCGCCGAAATTGAGGGTGTTGAGCTTGCCGGCGGCACCGTCGTTTACGACGCGCAGGCGCACACCTATACCCTTACCGGTCTGGAAGAGGGTGACACGGTCCTTTACTCGACGAACGGGTTCAAGTACGACCTGACCGAGATGCCGGAGTACACCAACGCGGGCGTTTACACCATTTACGCGAAGGTGATTCGTGCGAACCACGCCGACTGGACGGGAACTGCCGATCTGGAGATCACCCCCGCGCCGATTTCGGTCAGCGGCACGACGGTCAGCGACAAGGATTTCGACGGCACGTCTGCGGCCGAGGTCACCGTGGGCGAGATTACCGGAATTGTGCCGGGCGACGATGTCGAAATGACCGCCACCGGCGAATTTGCCTCGTCTGACGCCGGCACCTGGGATGTGACGGTGACCTACGCCCTTTCGGGAGCCGACGCCGCCAACTACACCGTTCCGGAACCCGAGATTCTGAACGCCGAGATTGATCCTGCCTCTTCGACCGAATACTCGTTCAGCGGCGGCAGCCTGGTCTACGACGGTCAGGCGCACTCCTTTATCCTTGGCGGTGTTCAGGATGGGGACACAGTTCTTTACTCGCTCGACGGCGAGACGTTTGACCTGACCGAATGCCCCGAATACACCAATGCGGGGAGCTACACGGTTTACGTGAAGGTGAGCCGGCCGAACTTCGACGACTGGACCGGCGAAGCGACCCTTGTCATCGCGCAGCGCGAAATCACCGTGAGCGGCACGACGGTCGACGACAAGGTCTACGACGGCACGACGGCGGCCTCGATTCATCTGGGAACGGCCAAGGGGATCATCGTCGGCGACGACGTGACGGTGACCTACACCGGCGAGTTCGGCAGCGCCAATGCCGGCAATTACGATGTAACGGTCTACTACGGGATTACCGGCGCCGATACGGCGAACTACGTGCTTGCGACCGAGTCGGAAACCGACCGTGCTTCGATCGCGAAAGCAACGATCACGGTAACCGGCACGACGGTTGCGGACAAGGTTTACGACAAATCGGCCGACGCCACTGTTACGCTTGGCGAGATTTACGGCATTGCCGACGGTGACGACGTTGCGGTCGAAGTCTCGGGCGCCTTTGCCGATGCGCAGGCGGGAAACAACAAGGCGGTTACCGTGGTGTACACCCTTTCGGGCGCCGATGCCTCGAATTACACCGTTCTTCCCGAATCGCAGACCCTTTCCGCCGATATCGAGAAGGCGGTGATTACGGTGACCGGCACGACGGTTGCCGACAAGCAGTACGACGGCACCGACAGTGCCCGGATCACCTTGGGCGAGGTGACCGGCAAACTTGCCGGCGACGATGTTGCGGTCAATTACGCCGGCGCGTTCGCCAGCCCGAACGCCGGCACGTACGATGTGACGGTTACCTACACACTGACCGGCGACACCGCCTCGAATTACGTCCTTGCCGAAGCGGGTGTGACCGATACCGCGGAGATCATTCCGATTCAGATTACGGTCAACGGCACGACAGTTTCGGAGAAACAGTATGACGGCACGGCCGACGCGGCGGTTTCGCTCGGCACGACGGTCGGCATTCTTCCGGGTGACGACGTGACGGTGACGGCAACCGGCATTTTCGACGGAGCGGAAGTCGGGGAACACACCGTTGAGGTGACCTACACCATTACCGGCGAGCAGGCGCAGAATTACTATGCCCCGATCAGCGAGACGTTCAATTCCGCCATCAATCCCCTTCCGGGAACCGGCTACGCCTTTACCGGCGGCAGCGTTATTTACGACGGCAGCGCGCACACCTTCACCCTGACCGGAATCGGCGAAGGCGACACCGTCCTCTACTCGCTCGACGGCCAGTCGTATCTCCTGACCGAAAAGCCCGAATACACGGACGCCGGCACCTACACGGTTTATGTGCGTGTCAGCAATCCGAACCAGACCGACTGGTTCGGCGAAGCGACCCTCGCGATCGCCCCGCGCGAAATTACCGTTTCCGGCACGACGGTCGACAGCAAAGTCTACGACGCGACCAATGCCGCCTCGATTCACCTGGGAACCACCAAGGGAATCCTCGGCGACGACGATGTCACCGTCGAGTACACCGGAGTTTTCGGCAGCGCGAATATCGGCGACTACGAAGTGACCGTGAATTACGCCCTTTCGGGGGCCGACACGGCGAACTATGTCCTTGTGACCGAATCCTCGCTTCATGACGCGTCGATCACTCCGCGCACGATTGCCGTTGCCGGCACCACGGTTGCCGACAAGGTCTACGACCGCACGACGGGCGCCGAAATCACCCTGGGTACCGTCCTCGGCGTGATCGACGGCGATTCGGTGACCGTTACCGCTTCCGGCGCATTTTCGGACGCCAGTGCCGGCACGTATACCGTTGACATTGAATACGCCCTTTCGGGCGCTTCGGCGGGGAACTATGTTCTCGCTTCCGATACCGCGTCTGTGCGCGCGTCGATTACTCCGATCCAGCTAACGGTTATCAATACAAGAGCGCAGGATAAAGTCTACGACGGCACCACCGACGCAACCGTTCTGCTCGGCACTGTTGTCGGCATCCTTTCCGGCGACGAAGTCATCGTGACGCCGGCCGGCGCGTTTGCCGATTCGAGTATAGGCGTTCATGACGTGTATGTGACTTACACAATCTCCGGCACACAGGCAGGCAATTACACCGCGCCCGAAAACGAAACTCTTCAGGCGGCAATCACCGCTGCTCCGGCCGGCGAAATCACCTTTGCCGGCGGCACTTACACTTACGACGGCACCGCACGCACCTATACCCTGACCGGTGTCGAATCGACAGATACCGTCCGCTTCTCCCTCGACGGCGAAACCTACGATATTGCCGAACTTCCCTCCTATACCGATGCGGGCACCTACAAACTCTACGCCAAAGTTTCCCGTGACGGCCGCGACGACTGGTACGGCGAAGCGACTCTCACGATCGGCCAGCGCCTGATCACGATCACCGGCACCACGGCTGACGGCAAGGTCTACGACGGAACCGGCGCCGCTTCGATTCACCTGGGAACGACCATCGGCATTCTCGACGGCGACGAAATTCTGATCAACACCACCGGTACGTTTGCGAACTATAACGCCGGGGTGCGCGATGTTACGGTGCAGTACGCGATCGGCGGTCCCGACGCGGCGAACTACGCCCTTGCCAGCGCGAGCGAAACCCTTTCGGCCGAAATTACGCCCCGTACGATTACTGTGACCGGTGCGGCCGCGGCCGACAAAGTCTATGACGGCAACACAAATGCCGAAATCACGCTCGGTACCGTCTTCGGCCCGATCGACGGCGAAGACGTGACTGTGACCGCGACCGGCGTGTTCGGGAGCAAAGATGCCGGTATTCAGGACGTCCAGATCAATTACGCCCTCGCCGGCCCGGCTTCCGGGAATTACGTTCTGGCTAACGACTCGGCGACCGCCCGCGCGGCGATCACTCCGCTGCAGCTGACGATTCGCGGCACCACGGCCGCCGATAAGGTTTACGACGGCAGCACCGACGCGGTCATTTCGCTCGGTACGACAGCCGGCGTGATCTCCGGCGACGATGTTCTGGTCGTTGCGTCCGGCCAGTTTGCCGATGCGGCTGTCGGGGAAGATAAGGACGTGACGGTGACCTACACCCTTTCCGGCGATCAGGCGGGGAACTATTTCGCTCCGGCTGCCGAAACGGTTCAGGCGAGCATCACGGCTTCCCCGAGCGAAGAGTTTACGTTTACCGGCGGCAGCGTGATTTACGACGGCCAGGAACATACCTTTACCCTGACCGGCACGCAGGAAGGCGATACCGTTGTTTACACGTACGACGGCCAGACCTACGCCGAAATGCCGGCGTTTACCGACGCGGGAACCTACACCGTTTCGGTGACGGTCAGCCGCGCCAATTACGACGACTGGACGGGTGAGGCGACTCTCGACATTGCCAAACGCCAGGTGACGGTTACCGGTACGGCGGCTGGCGGCAAAATTTATGACGGTACGACCGACGCCGATATCGTTCTGGGAACGGTCTACGGACTGGTTGCCGGCGACGATGTCGCGTTCGATTATGACGGCGCGTTTGCGGAAAAGGACGCCGGCCTCCGGACGGTGACGGTTAACTACGGTCTGACCGGCACCGATGCGGTTAACTACGAACTCGCTGCGGATTCGGAAACCCTCGAGGCCGAAATTGAGGCCAAGACGATTATGGTTTCCGGTACCACGGTTGCCGACAAGGTGTACGACGGCAATACAAACGCCGAAATCACGCTTGGCGACGTTTACGGCGTGATCGACGGCGACGATCTGACGGTGACCGCCGACGGTGCGTTCAGCGGCAAAGACGCTGCCCTTTACGATGTTGATATCACCTACGCTCTGACCGGCGGCGATGCGGGCAACTATGTCCTCGTTTCCGGCACGGCGAGCGATCAGGCGGCGATCACTCCGCTTCAGCTGACGATTACCGAAAACACCACGACAGCGGACAACAAAGAGTATGACGGCAATACTAATGCGGTCGTTCATGCCGGGACGGTTGTCGGCATTGTCAGCGGCGACGATGTTACCGTGACGGCTTCCGGCGCTTTTGAAAGTGCCGAAGCCGGCGAACATATTGTTGATGTGACCTATGCCCTTTCGGGCGCGCAGGCGGGGAATTATATCGCCCCGGCCGCCGACCAGGTCAACGCAGCGATTACCGCCGCGCCGAGCGGGGAATTTTCACTGGCGGGCGGCAGCGTGATTTACGACGGCCAGCAGCACACCTTTACTCTGACCGGCACGCAGGAAGGGGATACCGTTGTTTACACCTACGACGGCCAGACCTACGCCGAAATGCCGGCGTTTACCGATGCGGGCACCTACACCGTTTCGGTGACGGTCAGCCGCGCCAATCACGATGACTGGACCGGCGAGGCGACTCTCGATATCGCCCAGCGCAAGGTGACGGTCAGCGGCACGACGGTTGACGACAAGGTTTACGACGGCACGACCGACGCCTCGATTCACCTCGGCACGGTCCGCGGTCTTCTGGACGGCGAAGAGGTCGAGGTCCTCGCGACCGGTGCGTTCGGCAGTGCCAATGCCGGCGATTATACCGTGACGGTCAGTTACGAGCTGGCCGGCGCCGCCGACGTTCTGGCGAACTACGAACTGGTTACCGAATCGGACACCGACGAAGCGTCGATCACCGCGCGCACGGTCACTGTGGTCGGCACAACAGTGGCCGACAAGGTGTACGACGGCAACACAAATGCCGAAATTACGCTCGGCACGGTTTACGGGATTGTCGACGGCGACGATGCCAGCGTGACCGCCAGCGGCGAGTTCGGCGAAAAGAACGTCGGACTCTACGATGTTGCGATCACCTACGCTCTGACCGGCACGGCGGCAGGGAACTACACACTCGCTTCCGGCACGGCAAGCGACCAGGCGGCGATCACTCCGCTCCAGCTTGAGATTAGCGGCACCGCCGCCGCCGATAAAGTGTACGACGGCACGACCGGCGCGGTCATCTCGCTCGGTACGGTGGCGGGTGTGGTTATCGGCGACGATGTGACCGTCATCGCCAGCGGCGCGTTTGCCGATGCGAATACCGGCGAAGATAAGGACGTTGCGGTGACCTACACCCTTTCCGGCGACCAGGCGGGGAACTACTTCGCCCCGGCCGGCGAGACGGTTCAGGCGAGCATCACCTCCGCGGCGCTCGATATCACCTTCACCGGCGGCGACTACGTCTACGACGGCCAGGAGCACACGTTCACCCTGACCGGAACCGAAGATGGGGACACAGTCCTCTTCACCGGCGACACCTTCTCGTTCAGTGATCCTCCGGCGTTCACCGATGCCGGAACCTATACGGTAACCGCAGTGGTCTACCGCGCGAACTATGAAATCTGGACGGGCGAAGCGACACTCAATATCACGCCGCGCCGGGTCACGATTGTCGGCACGACGGTTGACGACAAGGTCTACGACGGCACGTCCGACGCTTCGATTCATCTCGGCACGGTCCGCGGCCTTCTCGACGGCGAAGAGGTCACGGTCAGCTACACCGGTGTGTTCGGCGGCAGCGGCATCGGCGATTATACCGTGACGGTCAGTTACGCTCTTGACGGCGCCGACGACGTGATCGCGAACTACGAACTGGTTACCGAATCGGATACCGACGAAGCCTCGATTACCGCACGCACGATTACTGTGGTCGGCACGACGGTTGCCGACAAGATCTATGACGGCGACACAAAAGCTGAAATCACGCTCGGTACGGTTTACGGAATTGTCGACGGCGATGATGTTGGCGTGACCGCCAGCGGCGCGTTCGGCGAAAAGAACGTCGGACTCTACGATGTTGCCGTTACCTACGCCCTCTCCGGCACCTCGGCGGGGAACTACGTCCTCGACCCGGCCGCCGCGAGCGACCAGGCGGCGATCACCCCGATTCAGCTCACCGTCACCGGTACCTCTGCCGCCGATAAAGTCTATGACGGCACGACCGATGCGGTTGTCTCCCTTGGCACGGTGGTCGGAATCCTTTCCGGCGACGAAGTGGTCGTTACCCCGACCGGCGTCTTCGAAAGTGCGAGTGTCGGCGAACAGGTTGTCGATATCACCTACGCCCTTTCCGGCGCGCAGGCGGGGAACTATGTTGCTCCGGCCGCCGACCAGGTCAACGCCACGATTTCCGCCGCACCGAGTGAGGAATTTTCACTGGCGGGCGGCAATGTGATTTACGATGGCCAGCAGCACACGTTCACCCTGACCGGCACACAGGAAGGCGATACTGTTGTTTATACATATGACGGCCAGACCTACGCCGAAATGCCGGCGTTTACCGATGCGGGCACCTACACCGTTTCGGTGACGGTCAGCCGCGCCAATCACGCCGACTGGACCGGCGAGGCGACCCTCGTCATTGCCAAGCGCCAGGTGACGGTCACCGGCGCGAAGGTTGACGACAAAGTCTATGACGGTACGACCGACGCTTCGATTCACCTCGGCACGGTCCGCGGCCTTCTGGACGGCGAAGAGGTCACGGTCAATTACACCGGCGCGTTCAGCAGCGCCAATGCCGGCGATTATACCGTGACGGTCAGTTACGAACTGGCCGGCGCCGCCGACGTTCTGGCGAACTACGAGCTGGCGACCGAAACTTCGACCGATGAAGCCTCGATCACGAAAGCTCAGATCACGGTGGTCGGCACCACGGCCGCCGATAAGATTTACGACGGCAATACCGATGCCGAAATTACCCTCGGCGATGTCTACGGTGTTGTCAGCGGCGACACCGTGACGGTTACCGCGACCGGCGCGTTCGAAACCGCCGCCGCCGGAACCGGCAAGAATGTCACGGTCGAGTACTCTCTTGATACGGCCTCGGCTCAGAATTACGACATTGTTCCGGAAACGCAGACGCTCAAAGCGACGATCTCGAAGAAGACGATCAGCGTCACCGGCGCTGCGGCTTCCAACAAAGAATATGACGGCACAACCGACGCCGATGTTACCGGCTACACGCTCTCCGGCGTTGTCGGAACCGATGATGTTGACGCTGACGTTTTCGCCTCGTTTGCTGACAAGAATGCAGGCGCCGACAAAGCCGTTACCGCGGTCTATACCCTGACCGGCGACGATGCCGACAACTACGAACTTGACACCGATACCCAGACGCTCACCGCCTCGATTTCGAAACTGAAGGTTTCGGTCAGCGGTACGGCGGTTTCCGGCAAGACCTACGACGGCACGACCGATGCCGAAGTGACCGGTTACACACTCGGCGGCGCTGTGGATGGCGACGATGTTACCGTCACCGCGTCCGGCGCGTTCGCCGATGCCGATGCCGGCGACGACAAGGCTGTGACGGTGGACTACACCCTTGAAGGGGCGGATGCCGGCAACTACGAACTTGATCCGTCGAGCGAAGAGTTTACCGCCGACATTGCCAAGCGCGTGATCACGGTGACCGGCTCCTCCGTGGCCGACAAGGTCTACGACGCGACGACCCGTGCCGACATCACCCTCGGCGAACTCGACGGGAAAGTCGAAGGGGACGATGTCAATGTCACCGTCACCGGCGCGTTTGCCGACAAGAACGCCGAAGAAGATAAAGAAGTTGTTCTCTCCTACGCCCTTTCCGGCGCGGCAGCGGAGAACTATGAGCTGGCCGCCGACAGCGAAACCGTTACCGCGACGATCAGCAAAGCGCAGATCATCATCGAAGGGACCTGGGTCGCCAACAAGGATTACGATGGCACCACCGATGTTGACATTCACCTCGGCACGGTCCGCGGTATCGTCAACGAGCGGGAAGATGTTACGGTTCTTTACGACGGCGAGTACAGCGAAAAGAACGTCGGTACGCGCACCGTCGAAGTCACCTACTCCCTGACCGGCGAAGACGCCCCGAACTACGAGCTGGTTACGACCTCCTCGACCGCCGAAGGGACCATCGAAGCGGCGGTCATTCAGGTTATCGGCACCACGGTCGCCGACAAGGTCTATGACGGCAACACCAGCGCCGAGATCACCCTCGGCGCGGTCCTCGGTATTGCGGACGGCGACGATGTCACCGTCAACTTTGCCGGCGCGTTCAGCGGCAAAGATGTCGCCGATTACGACGTGACCGTCGACTACTTCCTCTCCGGCGCCGATGCGGCCAACTACGTCCTCGAGGCGGACAGCGCGACCGACGAAGCGTCGATCACCCCGCTGCAGCTCACCGTCAGCGGCGTTTCCGCCGCCGACAAGATCTACGACGGCACGACCGACGCGGATGTCCTCTTCGGAACCGTGACAGGGATCGTTGCCGGCGACGACGTGACCGTTACCGCGACGGGCCAGTTCGCCAGCGCCAATGTCGGCACCTGGGATGTCGATGTGACCTACGCCCTTTCGGGCGCACAGGCGGGGAACTACTACGCCCCGGCCGCCGACACGGTCAGCGCGACGATCACCAGCGCTTCCGCCGACTATTCGTTTGCCGGCGGTACGGTGACCTACGACGGCGCGGCGCACGAATTCACCCTGACCGGCACCGAACCGGCCGACACGATCGTTTACACATACGACGGCCAGACCTACACAACTCTTCCGCAGTTTATCAACGCGGGCACCTACGATGTTTCGGTGACGGTTTCCCGTCCGAACGCCGCCGACTGGACCGGCAGCGCCACGCTCATCATCAATCCGCGGCAGATCTCCGTTACCGGCACGACGGTCGCGGATAAAACGTACGACGGCACGACCGACGCCGAGATCACGCTCGGTGAGGTCAGCGGAATTGTTCCCGCCGATCTGGCGGCGGTTTCCGTCACGGCCGACGGCGCGTTCGGCGATTCGGCGGTCGGCAGCTACAATGTCGAAGTCACCTATACCGTTTCGGGCGACGTCAACGGCAATTACATTGCCCCGGCAAGCGACACGATCCGCGCGCTGATTACCGCCGCCGACCAGACCGGTCTTTCGTTCACCGGCGACGAAGTCGTTTACGACGCCCAGGCACACACGATCGAAGTCAGCGGCGCCGACGGCGCGACGGTTCTCTACTCGCTCGACGCCGAGACCTATTCCGAAACCTTCCCGACGCTCGTTAACGTCGGTACCTACAAAGTCTACGCCAAGGTTCAGCGCGAGAACTACAACGACTGGACCGGGAGCGCCACGCTCACCATCACGCCTGCCGAACTGACGGTCAGCTCCGTCAACGTCGAGACGAAGACCTACGACGGCACAACCGACGCGAATATCCTGTCCTATGAGGTGACCGGCTTTGCCAGCACCGAAGACGAGGATAACATCGACGTCGATGTTACCGGCGAATTCGCCGCCGCCGATGCCGGAACCCAGGCCGTGAACTTGACCTACACGATTTCCGGGACTGGTGCCGGGAACTATACCGTTTCGCTCGATCCGGCGACCGGCGTTATCAGCAAACGCGCGCTGACGCTCAATTTCACTGCCAGCGACAAGGTTTACGACAGCACCACGGCCGCCGACGCCGCCTTCGCCGGGTTCACCGGTCTGGTTGCCGGCGACGATGTCACCGTCTCGATCACGGTCGGTTCGGCATTCGAAAGCGCCAACGCGGGCGAGCACGCCGTTGACGTGCAGTACGTCATCTACGGCGATGACCTGCCCAACTACGATTACAGTGCGGCGGAGACCACCGCCAACATCACCCCGCGTCCGATTACGGTCAGCGGCACGACGGTCGAAAACAAGATTTATGACGGCGATACCGATGCGACGGTCAATCTCGGCACGGTTAGCGGCATCCTCAACAACGAGGTCACCGTGACCGCCGACGGCGTCTTTGCCGACGCCAATGTCGGTCTCTGGGATGTGGCGGTTACTTACACCCTCACCGGGAACGAGAACGGGAACTACATTACCCCCACGGGCGAGACGATCCGCGCGCTGATCACTCCTGCGACGTTCACCGTCGATTTCGAAGACGCCGAGTTCACCTACAACGGTACCGGCCGTTCGGTTACCGTCGATGACGCCGATCTCGAAGACGGCGACGCTGTCCTCTACTCGGTTGACGCCGAGACCTACTCGGCCGAGCTTCCGGAATTCGTCAACGCGGGAACCTACAAGGTCTACGCGAAGGTTCAGCGCGCGAATTACGCTGACTGGACCGGCAGCGCGACTCTTACCATCAATCCGCTCCAGCTCGAAATCTCCGGCACCGCGGTCGCGAGCAAGGCCTATGACGGCACGACCGCCGCGACGGTTACCGCCGGCGAACTCACCAACCTGGTCAGCGGCGACGATGTCACCGTCACCGCCAGCGGCGAGTTCCCCACGGCCGAAGTCGGTACCTGGGCCGTTCCGGTTACCTACGCCATCTCCGGCGACCAGGCGGGGAATTATCTCGCTCCGGTCAGCGAATCGGTGAACGGCGAGATCTATGCCGCGGCCGGCGACTACTCCTTCGCCGGCGGCAGCATTGTCTACGACGGCGCGCAGCACGGGTTCCTCCTGGGCGGCGTTCAGGATGGCGACACGATTACCTACACTTATGACGGTCAGACCTCCACCGCAATGCCGACGTTCAGGAATGTCGGCACGTATGAAGTTTCCGTGACCGTTCAGCGGGCCGGTTACGAAGACTGGACCGGCAGCGCCGAGCTCGAAATCACCCCGCGCCAGATCACCGTCAGCGGCAGCACGGTTGACAACAAGGTCTACGATGCGACGACAGCCGCCGTGATTCATCTCGGCACGGTCAGCGGCGTTGTTGCCGGCGACGATGTCGCCGTTACCGCCTCCGGCGAGTTCGAAGATTCCGCGGTCGGCGACTACGTCGTGACGGTCAATTACGCGCTTTCCGGCGACGCCGACACGCTCGCCAACTACACTCTGGCGACCGAATCTTCAACCGACGCGGCCTCCATTACCAGGAAGACGATTACCGTCACCGGCACGAAGGTCGACGACCGTTACTACGACGGCACTCGCGACGCACAGCTTTCCGGCTATACGCTCAGCGGCGTGGCCGGAACCGACACGGTCACCGTGACCGCGACCGGCCTGTTTGATACTGCGAGCGCCGGCCTGAACAAAGACGTTGAAGTCACCTATGAACTCGACGACGCTTCGAAGGCGAACTACGAGCTTGAATTCACAACCCAGACCCTCAGCGGCACGATCCTGAAAAAGGAAATTTCCGTCGCGAGCGTCGATGTGAAAGACAAGGTTTACGATATGACCACCGACGCCGAGATCGTTCTCGGCGATCTGGTCGGCAAGGTGACGGGCGACGATGTTGCGATTACCGCCAGCGGCGCGTTCGCCAGCCCGAACGTCGGTGTCTATGACGTGACGGTAACCTATGCTCTGACCGGCGACGACGCCGACAATTACGTCCTGGCCGTTCCTTACGAAACCGACCGGGCCGAAATCACGAAGGCTCCGGTTACGGTTACCGGAACCTTTGCGAACGACAAAGACTACGACGGCAACACAACCGCGCAGCTCCACCTCGGAACGGTTCACGGCCTGATTGCCGGCGACGCGGTCACGTTCAACCACGAAGGAACCTTCAGCGACAAGAACGTCGGTGACGACAAAGACGTTGCGGTGCGTTACTGGCTGACCGGCGACTCGGCGGGGAACTATGATCTGCAGACCACCGGTGAAACCCTCACGGCCGATATCACGCCGCGTTTGATCTACGTCTACGGCGCGCAGGTTCAGGATAAGGTCTACGACGGCACGACTGCGGCGACCGTTACGATCGGCGGCCTGTTCAACGCGGTCGAAGGTGACGATGTCACCGGCGGCGCGGCGACCGAGTTCACCGGCAAAGATGTCGGCGTCTACAACAACCTTGAAGTCACCTACACGATTTCCGGCGCCGATGCGGGGAACTACACCCTCTATCCGACCACCGCGGTCGGCAGTGCCCAGATCACGCCGCGCCAGCTCACGATCTCCGGTACCTATGCCGACGACAAGATCTATGACGGGAACACCGATGCGACGGTTCATGCCGACCCGGCGAACCTCGGTAACCTGGTCAGCGGCGAGACGGTCGAACTGACCGCTTCCGGCCAGTTCGACACTCCGAATGTCGGCGAGAACAAAGACGTGACCGTGACCTACACGGTTGACGACTCCAACTACATCGCCCCGGTGACCGAGATTGTCAAAGCCTCGATCATCGCCGACGAGATGGGGATTGTCTTCAACGACCAGACCTTCACCTACGACGGCGATTCGCACTCGGTGACCGTTGAAGGCGCTCTGACGACCGACACGGTCCTCTATTCGATCGACGGCGAAACCTACTCGGCAGAGATTCCGGCCTACACCGACGCAGGCGTCTACAAGGTCTATGCCAAGGTCAGCCGCGACAATTACTCCGACTGGACCGGCAGCGCGACCCTGACAATCAACAAGCGCCAGCTCACGATCACCGGTACCGAAGTAACCGACAAGGTTTACGACGGCACCACTGCCGCCGAAGCGACCGCCGGCACGCTCGGCAACATCGTTTCCGGCGAAGAGTCCGCCATCACCGTAACTGCGCTCGGCCGCTTTGCCGACAAGAAAGCGGCTGAGAACAAAGACGTGACGGTCGCCTACGTCATTTCGGGCACCGCGGCGAAGAACTACATCGCGCCGGTCACCGAAACGCTCCATGCCGACATCTACAAGAAAGCGGTCACACTCAACCTGACCGCCGTTGACAAAGTTTATAACGGAGACGCCAATGCGGAGATCAACAGCGTTTACACATTCGATACCCTGATTGCGGGTGACGAAGTGACCGCCTCCTGGACCTCGGCTTCGTTCGCCAACAAGAACGTCGGAGAGGACAAGGCCGTTTCGGTTACCAGTCTTACCTACGGCGGCGCCGACAAGGACAACTACGACATTACCCTTGCGCCGGTGACCGCCAGCATCACGCCGAAAGCGGTCACGCTGAAACTTTCCGCCGAGAACAAGGAATATGACGGAAACACAGATGCGGAGATCAACAGTGTTTACACGTTCGACACGCTGATTGCGGGTGACGAAGTGACCGCCTCCTGGACCTCGGCTTCGTTCGCCGACAAGAACGTCGGAGAGGACAAAGCCGTTTCGGTTACCGGTCTGACCTACGGCGGCGACGATGCCGGCAACTACACCATTACCCTTGCCGACGTGACCGCCGACATTATGGCGAAAGACCTGACCGTGAAATTCACGGCGGAAAGCAGGGAGTACGACGGTACCCCCGACGCCGTGATCAGCGGTTACAAACTCGAAGGCCTTGTTGCGGGCGACAATGTCACGGTGACGGTCAGCTCCGGCACGTTCGCCAACAAGAACGTCGGTACCGACAAGGTCGTAACGGTCAGCCAGTACTCGATTGACGGCGATGATGTCGGCAACTACAACATTACCGTTGAAGAGACAACCACCGCCAGCATTACGGCGAAAGCAGTCACGCTGAATCTTTCCGCCGAAGATAAGGAATACGATGCCGATGTCAAAGCGACGCTCAAAACCAACGAGGGCGATTACTCGTTCGATACGCTGTTCGACGGCGATGTGGTGACGGTTAACTTCACCGACGCCACGGCAACCTTTGCCAACAAGAACGTCGGAGAGGACAAAGCCGTTTCGGTTACCGGTCTGACCTTCGGCGGCGCCGATGCCGGCAACTACGAAATTGCCCTTGCCGACGTGACCGCCGATATCACGCCGAAAGCGATCACCGTTAACTTCACCGCCGACGAGAGAGTCTACGACGGCACAACCGCGGCGACGATTACCAACGGCTACACGTTCGAAACCCTCTATGACCGCGACGTTGTGACGGTGACAAGCGCTACGGCAACTTTCAACGATAAGAACGTCGGTACCGGCAAGCAGGTGAACGTCAGTGGCTTCACCCTCGGCGGCGCCGATGCCGGTAACTACACCGTTACCGTCGGAACCGCGGCCGGAACGATTACGCCGAAAGCGATTGAGCTCAACTTCACCGCCGAAGATAAGAACTTCGACGGGACCGCCGCCGCGACCGTGACCGATTACGCGTTTGTCACGCTGATCAGCGGCGACGAAGTGACCGTCGATCTGGATGCCGTAACTGCCCTGTTCGATACTCCCGCTTGGGGCGAAGATAAGACCGTGACCGTCACGGTTCCCGACACTGCCTACGGCGGCGCCGATAAGGGCAATTACACCTACACGGTCAACACGACGACCGCTTCGATCCTCGGACCGGAAGACGCGTCGACCGTCGTCACGATTGCCGAAGACATCGTCGATCCGTTCGATAATGAGATTTCACTCCGTGAAGCGCTTACTGTCTACTTCAAGAAAGAGGAAGGGGCGGCAGCAGTCTACTCCTACGACTCCGAGACCGGGACAGGCTCGTTCAGCTATGCCGACGACACGGCCAACAGCACGATCACCTTCAAGCCCGGCCTGAAAGTCATCGATCCGGACGCCGGTTACGAACTCGGCGACGCTTACGATTACAACAACCTGGTCATCGAAGGTGACGACCGCATCGTCTTCGAGGGCGAAAACTTCCAGATCTTCAAGATTACCAAGGCCGCCGATATCACGTTCAACGGCCTGACGTTCAAGAATAATGTCACCAACGCGAACGGCGCGGCGATCTCGATTGCCGACGGTCTTGGAACCGAGAAGACCGTCACGATCAACGACAGCGACTTCCTCGGCAACACGGCGGTAAGCGGCGGCGCGATCTATGCCGGTTCGCTCAACGTCGTGGTTGACGGCGGTCTCTTCAGCGGCAACGAAGCGGCCACGAGCGGCGGCGCCATCTACAACGCCGGCGCAAATCTCACCATTACCGACGGCGAGTTCATTTATAACTCCGCGGCGGCCAACGGCGGCGCGATCTATACCGCGACCGATCTGACCCTCGCCGACGGCACCTTCTCGCGCAACAGCGCCGCCAGCGGCGGTGCTGTCTACGGGGCGGCCGACACGACGCTCACGATCGACGACTCCGTCTTCTCCCGCAACACGGCCAGCGAAAACGGCGGTGCGGTTTACGGCGATACTGTCATTTCCTCAGAGTCCCTCTACGGGAGCAACAGTGCAACCGTCAACGGCGGCGCCATCTACGGCGGCCATGTCGAAACGACCGACGACACCTTTACCCGCAACACGGCAACCGGCGACGGCGGCGCGATCTACAGCGATTCCGCTGATACAGTTATTTCCGACGGCAGCATCTTCTCCGCCAACAGCGCGGCCAACGGCGGCGCCATCTACGGCATCACCGTGACCGTGACCGACGGTGTGTTCACGAACAATAAGGCCGTCGGAAAAACGGAGATGGTGGAAGAAGAAGTCTCTGAAAGTTATGAGAAATATACGCCTGACAGCAACGGCGAATACGTCTTTGGCGAATTTGACGATAGCGGTGAAGATGACTATTTCCTGATTGCCGATCTGACCAAATACAGTCCGGACGGATCAGGCGGATACGTCGAAGATCCCTCGGGCGAGTATCTCTACGACTACTGGGCCGGTTACATCCATCTTTCGGATTCCAGTCTGCAAAGAAGGACCAAGACAACCGTTACCACGACCTACACCGTTACGACCGAGCAGGTTGTCGGCGGTAACGGCGGCGCGATTCTCGCCAGCAGCACGCTCTCCGTCACCGATTCCGACTTTACGTCCAACTCGGCGGCGGCCCGCGGCGGCGCCCTCTACGGCGTGACCATTACCGTATCCGGCGGCGACTTCACGAAGAACACCGCCGGAAGCATCGGCGGCGCGATCTACGGTCTCGGGGCGTCCGATGTGACAATCACCGGCAGCGAGTTCGTCCGCAACTCCGCGAACCACGCCGGCGCGGTCTTTGGCAGCAAGCTGACCGTTACCGGTTCGGCGTTCCGGAACAACAGCGCTGTTGCCGAAGAAGGTTACGGCGGCGCGATCTACGCCAATTCGGAGGGGTCGGCGGTGAGTGTCTCCGGCAGCTCGTTCGAGTCCAACACTGCGGCCTACGGCGGCGCGTTTGTCGCCTGGCCCGGCGGCACGGTCACCTTTACCGAAACCGCCTTCACCGGCAACTCGGCGTCGAGTTCCGGCGGCGCGGTTTATGTGGAAGATACCGAATCGCTCACGCTGAATAAAGTCGTGTTCGATAAGAATACAGCCGGCCACGACGGCGGCGCGGTTTACGCGGTCACATATCATAATGGTGAAGACGCAATTTCCATCATCGACTCCACATTCACCGGAAACAAGACGATCAATAAGGGCGGCGCTATCCGGGTTCAGGACGGCTCCGTTTTGGAAATCTCCGGCACTCTGTTCGACGGCAACAAGGCGGTCGGCGCTTACGACGAAGACCTGCAGGCCTGGTTCGGAGGCGAAGGCGGCGCGATCTACTACGGATCGGGCAGTATCGACCATATCACGATTAATGACAGCCGGTTCACGGATAACCAGGCAAGCGTCGGCGACGGCGGTGCTCTCCGGGTCTTCGGTGATGAAGTCGAACCGGTCACGATCAACCGCAGCCTCTTCCGCGGCAACTCCGCGGCGGGTTCCGGCGGCGCGATCGAGACCACCAGTATTGGTCTGACGGTCAATTACAGCTGGATCGTTGAAAACACCGCCGGCAGTACCGGCGGCGGGATCGACATGTTCAAAGGCAGCGGGGTGATTTACCAGTCGCTCGTCGCCGACAACACCGCGGTTGGTAACGGCGGCGGCATCTATCTCTACGATAAAGCCTCGCTCAATATCTCCTGGTCAACCGTTGCCGGGAACAGCGGCGCGGCCGGTCCGGATCTCTACGTCCAGAACAACGTCAATACCGCGCAGGTCACCGCTTCCTACTCGATTCTTCTCGATGTCGAACTTTTGACCCAGCAGTCGGTTCTGAACACCGTCAACTCCCTCTACGGAACCGTGGTGGCGAACGGCGGCACGTTCAATCCCGATGCCGACAGCCAGCAGTATCATACCGGCGAGATCCTCTTCGCCGGCGGCGGCGACGTGATGACCGCCTACTATCTGGCCGACCGTTCGGTCGCGGTTAACGGAACCGGCCTTTCGACCGGCCATCCCCACGACATCGATCTGGCGGGACGAGTCCGGCCTTACGCCACATACTACGATTACGGCGCGTATGAATGGCAGGGCGGCGGATCCGGTCCCGAAACCCCGTCGATGATCGTTACCACCGACCGCGACGTAGTTGACCCGTGGGACTACCAGATTTCGCTCCGCGAAGCGCTCACGGTTTACTATCAGACCGACGGCACCTTCACCTACAACGAAGCGACCGGAACCGATTTCGTCTACGGCAAAGACCTGAGCAATACAACCGTCATGTTCATGCCGAATCTCGGGACGATGCAGGTCGAAGACGAAGGCTTTACCCTGACCTCGACCCACGACGGGCTGGTCATTGAAGGGGAAGGCCGCATCACCTTCGACGGTGAGACGTTCCGGATCTTCACGATCACCGAAGCCGCCGACATGACGTTCAACGGCCTGACGTTCAAGAATCTTTCGACCGCCGTCAGCGGAAGCGCCATCGGAACGACGGCCGCGCTGACCGGCTCGAAGACGCTCACTATCAACAACGGCGTCTTCGAAAATAACGCCTCGGCCGCCAGCGGCGGCGCGATCTGCGTCGACGGTCTGAACCTGACGATCAGCGGCGGCACGTTCACCGGCAACACGTCCGGTTCGGCCGGCGGCGCGATCTACAGCGCCAACAATTCGCTGACCGTCTCCGACGACACCCTGTTCGAGAACAACACGGCGGCAAACAACGGCGGTGCGATTCTCAGCAGCAACGACCCGATGACGATCACCGGCGGCGTGTTCAGGAACAACTCCGCAGCCAACGGCGGCGCCATCTATGCCACCACCGACACGATCACGATCACCGGCACCGAGTTCACCGGAAACAGGGCGACAGGACACAGCGGCGCGATCTGCTCCACTGCCGGGACCCTGACCCTGACCGAGGCGGCGTTTACCGGAAACACCGCAGCCTCATACGGCGGCGCGGTTTACGGATCGGGGACCGTCGCGATCAACGATTCGGTCTTCGAGAACAACAGTACAAGCGGGTATGCCGGAGCGCTCATGAGCGCCGGTTCGCTGACCATCAGCGGCAGCACCTTTACCGGCAACACCACGAAGGATCGCGGCGGCGCGGTCTGGGTTTACAGCGGTTCGGCTACGGTCAATGATTCGACCTTTACCGGCAACAAAACAACTGCAAAGGTCAGTTACGGCGGCGCGATCAGCGGCAACGGAGATTCGACCATAACCGTAGACGGCAGCACGTTTACGGATAATAGTACGAGCGGTGTCTCTTCCGGTTCCGAGGCCTACGGCGGCGGCGCCATCTTCGGCGCGTCGGGGGCGGTCTCTGTTACCGATACGGTCTTTGATGCCAATAAGTCTGGCAGGTTCGGCGGCGCGATCTACGCCTATTCGTCGGCGATTACCGTAAGCGGATCCACGTTTACCGGCAACACGGCTGAATTACGCGGCGGTGCCGTCTTCACGGTGGCCGGTTCGATTACCGTTGATGAATCTGAGTTTACCGGTAACAGGACCGCTGCCGGAGGATACGGCGGCGCACTCGGCGCCTATGATACCGCCGGCGCCGTCACAGTGACCGATTCCGAGTTTGCCAATAACTCGGCGACTTACGGCGGCGCGGTTCTCGGCCTAGGGACGATTACCATCGACGGCAGTACGTTTACCGGTAATACCGGTCTTGCCGGCGGTGCCGTGGCCAATTTGGATACGGGGCTGGTCAAGATTACCAACAGTGATTTTACGGATAACCATTCCAGCTATTTCGCCGGCGTTATCTATGGAATGACGATTGATATCAGCAAATCGAACTTCGAGAACAATTCGACAACCGGCAGTTCCGGCGGCGTCATTCTTGCTCCGTCCGCCAACGCGTCAATTAGAATTGACAAGAGCACGTTCAAGTCGAATTCTTCCTCTGCCCAAGGCGGTGTGATCTTCCTGGCCGATGCTTCCGCGACGGTCGACATTACCGACAGCACATTTACGGGCAACCGCGCAAGTGACGGTTCCGTTCTCCGCACAAACAGTGTTGCCACTTCGGTTACGGTTTCCGGCAGCACGTTCGAAAACAACGTCTCGACCAGTAGCGGGTCGAACACCGGCGGTGCGTTTAACATTGCCGCGACGACGGTTACGGTCGAAAACAGCACCTTTACCGGCAACACGGCTGCAAACGGTTATGCCGTTGGTGGTGCGATCAGAATCATGAGCGGAACGACCGCGACGATCTCGGGGAGCACGTTTACAGACAACGCCGCGGCGGAGTATGGCGGTGCGGTTCATTTCAGCACCAACACCGCGCTGACCATCAGCGACAGCGTCTTTACCGGCAACACCGCTCCTACAGGCGGTGCGCTCTATGCCTCGGGTTCGAGCGGAAGCGTTACGATTAACCGCGGCACGTTTACCGGCAACAGGGCCGGCACCGGCGGTGCGATCCACCTCTCTGGGATTACGACGACGATCAACGACAGCAAGATCATGAACAATACCGCCAGCGGCAGCGGCGGCGCGATTTGCGCGTCGAACAAAGACCTGACGGTGAACTACACCTGGATCACCGGCAACACCGCCGGCAACAACGGCGGTGGGATCTATGCCGATCTGACCAGTATTACGCTTTATCAGTCGCTGATCGCCGACAATACCGCCAACGGCACCTCCGGCGCTTCCCCCAACATCCGCGGCGGCGGCGGTATCTACACGAATAACGGCAGTTCGACCGGCCGCACAGTGACCAACATCCTCTGGTCAACCATTGCCGGGAACAGCGCTCCCAACGGCAGCGGGAACGATATTTACGGGAATTCGTCCTACCGCACGACGACAATTTCCTACTCGATCGTCGGCGAAACGGCGTTCCGTCAGGGCGAATTCTACTACGTCGATTCCTGCTACAAGAACATCTCCGGTTACGACGGCTGGATCCACATCGATACCGACAGCTACAGGCTGCAGGAAGGTGACATTCTCTTCGTTGGCGGCGACGACATCGAAACGAAGTACACCCTCGCCACCGGTTCGGTTGCCATCGACGCGACCGGCGTGACCGCTTCCGACACCACGGTTACGCCGAACCCGACGAAGGACCTGAACGACAAGACCCGCCCGGTCGGCCGGTCGCAGGATCGCGGCGCGTTCGAGTATCTTGGCAACCGCGTGCTCGGCCTGTCGAAAGTCTACAACGGTTCCGAACAGACGCTGGTCGAACTCGACGGCACCGTCGTTCCGGCGTCGGTCGAGTATTCCACCGACGGCGGAACGACCTGGACCTCCACGGAGCCGACCTTCCGCAACGTCAATTCGTATCAGATCCAGGTTCGGTACACCACGAAGGACGGCGATTCCGAAACCGTTCAGGTGACCGGCGAAATCACGCCGAAAGCGATCACGCTCACCCCCTCGCCGCAGGATAAGCCCTACGACGGAACGGACGTTGTCACCTCGATTACCGGCACGCTCAGCGGCCAAATCGAAGGCGATGCGGTCGCCCTCGACACGATCAGCGGTACCTTCGCCGATTCCAACGTCGGCACGTGGGCCGTCACGGTCAGTTACACGCTCACCGGCGCCGATAAGGACAACTACGAGGTTACCGTGGCAAGCAGCCAGGCCTCGATCACCCCGGCCGCGATTACCGGGCTCGAGTTCCTGGACGTGACCTGCGACTATGACGCCCTGGCGCATGCCCTGGTTCTCAGCGGCGCCCAGAGCGGGGACGCTGTTTCCTTCTCGCTCGACGGCGAGACCTGGAATCTGACCACGATCCCGTCCTACACCAACGCCGACACCTACACGGTTTACGCGAAGGTGGACCGAGGTTCCAATTACACCGTCTGGACCGACGACGCCACGCTGACGATCAACGCGATCCCGGTCACCGTGACCGGCACGACGGTGGCGAACAAGGATTTTGACGGCAATGCGGTCGCGGCGGTTACGCTCGGCACCGTATCGGGGATCCTTTCCACCGATGCCGCCAGCATTTCGGTTTCCGCGTCGGGCGCTTTCGCCGATTACGTTCCCGCGACCTATACAAACGGCGTGACGGTGACCTACTCCTTCACCGGGGAGAGCTCCCTCTTCGGGAACTACTATCTCAACCCGGCGAGCGAGACGTTCACCGCGACGATCAACGGCCCGGAAACCCCGAGCATGCATGTCACGACCGCCAGCGACACGGTCGATCCGTGGGACGGCCTGATTTCGCTCCGCGAAGCGCTCACCGTTTACTACAAGGCGAGCGAAACGATCACCTACAACACCGACGGCACGTTCGGTTACACATACAACGGAACGAATACCACGGTCACGTTCGAGGATACGCTTACCACGATGCAGCTTAACAGCGGTTTCAATCTCGGTACCGCCGTTAACGCCAACGGGGACGTGATCGATTACGACGGCCTGGTCATTCAGGGGATCAATGACGCGGACCAGGCGAACCACATCGCGTTCGACGGCGACGCCTACGGCGAAGCCGGACAGGATGATTTCCAGATATTCAAGATGTCAGTTCCCGCCAATGTGACGTTTAACAACCTGATCTTCAAGAATGTTAAAACGTCCGCACCCGGAGCCGCGCTTGTTGTGGTCAGCGGTTTAACCGCCGATGGCGAAACGATCGCGATCAACGGCAGTGATTTCATTGGCAACAGCGGAACGGTGGGAGGCGCGGTTTCCGTCCTCAGCGCGCTGAAACTCAGTGTGTCCGAAAGCGTGTTCTCCGGCAACCGTGCTGGAAATTACGGAGGAGCGATCTATACGGGAACAGGCGCGATCACGGTTGCCGACTCTCAGTTCACTGGAAACAGCGCCGGTATGTATGGCGGTGCGGTCTTCAGTAACGGCGGTCAGATGACGGCTGACGATACCACGTTCAACGGCAATTCCGCGCTGACCGTTGGGGGAGCGGTTTACGCGAAAGCTCTCGATGTCAGCGGATGCACATTCAAGAACAATTCGCTGACGGAATCCGATCCCAGCAACTACGCTTTCGGCGGCGCGATTTACTTTCCTGCTGTCAGTTCCGCCCTCAACATTACCGAGAGCCTTTTCGAAAACAATACGGCGATGTGTGCGGGTGCGATCTCCATCGCCGGTTCCAACGGTGTTCTCAATATCGGTCACACCACGTTTAAGAGCAACCATGCCTTCGATCCATACGCTGGCGGCGGTGCGATTTCCTGCGGAAGTGCCAGGACCGTTACGATCACCGATTCGGTGTTCGAGTCGAATACGGCCGTACAGAGAGGCGGCGCGATCGACTCCTGGGCCAGCACGGGTGCGGTGAATACAGTGACGATCGAAAGGTCCACGTTCGACGGAAACAAATCGACCAGCAATGCCGGCGGCGCGATCGCGGCCCAGAACTCGACCGTTACGATCAATTACAGCTGGCTTGTCAACAACGAAGCGAAGCTCCAGGGAGGCGGAATCTACGTCGAAGACGTTAGTTCTCTCACGGTTTACCAGTCACTCGTCGCAAACAATACCGGCAGCAACGGCGGCGGCATCTACCTGAACCGCACCGACGGCGATATTCGGTGGTCGACCGTTGCCGGGAACAAGACCCTCGGCGGCGCCGATCAGGATCTTTATGTCGACAGCACGAAGAATAACGACAGAAATGCGTCGCTGACAGGCTCGATCGTGCTGGCTGCGGGAGCGAATCAGTACGGCTGGGTTCACTATCACGCGTCTCTCTACGAGACCAAACCGGCATACAGCACCGTCTACGCCAATTCGACCGAGTATCATTCGGGCGAAACCCTCTTCGTCGGCGGAACTGCGGCCGAATACAAAGAGGCGTATAAGCTCGCGGTCGGTTCGGTCGCGATCGACGCCACGGCGGTTTCAACCGGTCCGGCGAAAGATCTGGCGGGCAGCTCCCGTCCGGTCAACAATATTCAGGATTACGGCGCGTTCGAGTTCCTCGATAACCGGATTACCGGCCTGACCAAAGAGTATAACGGAACCTACCAGAACCTCGTCAGTATCGACAGCACGATTGTTCCCTCTTCCGTCGAATATTCCGCGGACGGCACAACCTGGAGCACCACTGCGCCGACCTATCACGATGCCGGGTCCTATCCGATCCATGTCCGCTACACCGACGTGGACGGGAACAGCGGAACGACGCTAGTGACCGGCGTGATCACCCCGAAACAGCTTACCGTTACCGCCACGGCGGAAACCCGCGCCTACAACGGGACCGATACCGCGAATATCACCGTCGGAGAAGTTTCCGGGGTTTGTACCGGCGATTCGATTACCGTGACCGCTGCGGGCGCGTTCACCACCAAGGACGTCAACGATGCCGGTGTTCCCGTGACCTACAGCATCAGCGGAACCGGGGCCAGCAACTACACCAAGCCGGCCGACGAGACCCTTACCGCCTCGATCACCCCGGCAATCATCACGGTTTCCGGCTATACTGTCGAAGACAAGGTCTATAACGGCAATAAAACGGCACAGATCACAGCCGGAACCTATACGGGGGTCATCTCCGGCGAAGACGTGACGGTGACCGCCAGCGCCGAATTTACCAGCAAGAACGTCGATGATTACACCGTGACGATCAATTACGGGCTGGAAGGCACCGACAAGGGGAACTACCAGCTTAGTACATCGTCATCGACCGATCCGGCGAGCATCACGCCGGCAGCGATTACGGTGACCGGCACGACGGTCGCCAGTAAGCGGTTCGACGGCGATGCCGATGCGGATGTCACGCTCGGCACGGTTACCGGGATCATTACCGTCGGCGAAGACCAGGATGATGTGACCGTTACCGCAAGCGGCAGTTTCACGTCTTCCGCGCCCGGAACCTACAATGTTCCGATCACCTACTCCCTTACCGGCGACGATGCCGGGAACTACACCGTTTCCGGAAACACGCCGGTTCAGGCGTCGATTCTCGCTCCCGAAACGCCGTCGATGGTCGTGACGACCACCGAAGACGTGGTCAATCCGTGGGACGGCCGCATTTCGCTCCGCGAAGCGCTCACGACCTACTATAAGACCGACGGAACGATGACCTATAACAGCGACGGAACGATCACCTACAACACCGGCAGCAATACAACGGTCACCTTCGCCGACGACGTGACCCTGACCGACACGACCGACCACACCATCGGACCGAATCCGACCGGCGCCGATCTGATCGTGATGAACGTCAGCGAAACGTTCACCCTGACCGCCGCCCACGACGGTCTGGTGATCGACGGCGACGACCGCATCGCGTTCGACGGCCTGACGTTCACCGTCTTCACTCTGACCGGCTCGGCCGATGTTGAGCTTGACGGGCTGACCTTCCGGAACATCACGGCGGCCCAGAACGGAACCGCGTTCGCGACCTCGGAAACCCTGGACGGCACGAAAACCCTCACCGTCGACGGCTGTTCCTTCCTTAACAATACCGCCACCGAAGCAAACGGCGGCGCGATCTATCTCGGCGGTCTGAATCTGGTTGTTACCGGCAGCACGTTCGACGGGAACGGCGCGACATACAAAGTCCAAACAGTGACGGAGACCGTTCCGGTTATCAAGACCGTATACAACAAAGTCGAAAATGGCTCTTATGGCTCTTACATCTATGGTTGTTACGAGGAAGGTCAAATTTATGACCGGTATTTCCTCATCGACGATTTACAAAAATATTCTTACGACACCACTTCAAACAGCTATGTTGAAGATGAAAACGGCACTTTTGTCTATGAGACATTTTATGGAATATTTTACGATCTTTCGGAATTAGACCAGTATGAGGCTGTTGAAATCGAAACAGAAACCACTGTTACGACTCGGGTAATCATTGGGGGTAAGGGTGGCGCCATTTTCAGTAACGGCGGTTCGCTGACCATTAAAGACAGCAGTACGTTTGCAACTAACTCGGCGTACGCAGCAGGTGCGGTCTATGCGGAAGGCGGAACGCTGACCATTGAGAATGACAGCCTGTTTTCCGGCAATTCCGTATATCATAGCGGTGCCGCTGTCTATGCTTCTGATGCTGTTGTCACAATCAAGAAGAGTAGCTTTAGCGCCAACGTGGCGGCTGAGTATGATGGCGGTGCGGTTTATGCCGAGGGCGGTTCGCTGACCATTGAAGACAACAGCACCTTTGTCGGCAATTCAGCATGGGAAGGCGGTGCTGTTTACTCTAAGAATTCATCCGTTGAGATCAAAAACAGTACCTTCAATACCAACCACGCATCAGACGGAGGCTCCGGGGACGGGGGTGCCATTTACTCCAACACGGGTGATAAACTGGCCATTACCGACTGCACGTTTAATGGCAACACGGCCCGATACTGCGGCGGCGCGATTGCCACCGAAGACGTCGTAACGTTTACCGTGGAAGGCTGTGAGTTTACCGAGAATACTGCCGTAAGAAATAACGGCGGTGCGATCTACTGCAATTACACCGGCGACACGGAGACCGAGCTGACCATTACCGGATCGGAGTTTACGGGGAACGAGGCCGATGCTTACGGCGGCGCAATCTACCTTTGTGATGTTGCATCGATTAAGATCGGGACCAGCGACTTTACCGGGAATGTTGCCAATGACGAAGATACCGGCGCAGGCGGCGCGATTCTCTGCCAATTCTTTTCCATTTCCGGACAGCTTGAGATTGACGGTTGTCACTTTACCGATAACCAATCTCTCGGAACGAGTAGTGGCTATCACGGCGGCGGCGCCATCAGTATCTCCGGAACCTATGATGAATCTGTCACAATTAAGGACAGCATCTTTACCGACAACGGATCATTACAAGATGGCGGTGCGATCGTTTCGACCGATATCGCGTTAACACTTGAAAACTGCCATATTACCGGGAATACCGCGACCGGCGTCGGCGGCGGCATTTACAGTGCCCGCGGCCCTTTGACTGTCAACTATTCCTGGATTGTCGGCAATGAGAGCAAGGTGACCGATAATGACGGCCTGGGCCACAATTTCGGCGGCGGCGGTATCTATGTCATAAACGGCAGCAATACGATTTACCAGACGCTCATCGCCGACAACATCTCGGCGGCCTATGGAGGCGGTCTTTGTGTTGTTGAAGCTATCACCAATATCCTCTGGTCAACCCTTGCCGGCAACACGGCGGTGCACGGCGACGACCTTTCCGTCTATACACTCAATCATACGACGGATGCTGTCGGTTCGATCATTGTTGATGCGTCAATGCGCCAGACCGAAATGTCCTATAACGCTACTTGTTACGCACAGGTAGATGAGCACACATATGACAATTGTCATTTTAATCCCGACGCTGACTGCTACCAACTCCAGTCAGGCGATACTCTCTTTGTTGGCGGCACCGACATCGAGACGAAGTACACCCTCGCCGCCGGTTCGGTCGCCATCGACGGAACACGCATAAACGCTTCCGGGAATAAGGTCGATGAACACGGTGATGAAATTCCGGATTCGCATGTCGATGGGACCCCGGCGAAGGACCTGAACGACAACACCCGCCCGGTTCACGGCATCCAAGACTATGGCGCGTTCGAGTATCTCGGGAACCGGGCGACCGGCCTGACGAAGGTTTATAACGGCGGTCCCCAGTCTCTGGTGAGTCTCGACTCGACCGTCGATACGACGAAGACGATCGAGTATTCGACCGACGGCGGCCAGTCTTGGTCCGAGACCGAACCGACCTACACCAACGTCGGCACGTATCCGATTTCCGTCCGTTTCACCACGGTCGACGGCAAAACCGAAACCGTTGAGGTGACCGGTAAAATCACGCCGGCGGAGCCAAGCGGGCTCAGTTTGCCAGACAAGGAGGTATATTATACTGCCACTGACCAGGCGCTGGAGCTCCTGGGAACCGAAGATGGAGACCAGTATTTTTTTTCCTTGACTGGTGAGTTCAACGGGGAGGAGCTCACCAGTATGCCCGAATTCACGGATGCCGAAACCTACAAGGTTTACGCGAAGGTCGTTCGGGCGAATTACCAGGATTGGTACGGCAGCGGCACGCTGACGATCAAACCAAAACAGCTGACGATTGTCAATACCCAGGTTGCCAGCAAGACCTACGATGCCACCAATACCGCGTCGATTACCCCCGGTACCCTCGAGGGGATCTGCGGCAGCGACGAGGTCGGCGTGACCGCGTCCGGCGCGTTCGGCACCGTGAACGTCAACAGTGACGGCGTGGCGGTTACCTATACCCTGACCGGCGCGAAAGCCTCGAACTATATCGCGCCGGCCGGCGAGACGGTCGCCGCGAGTATCAATCCGAAACAGCTGACTGTTGCCTTTACGGCCGACAGCCGCGTCTACGACAGTACCCGAACCGCGACGATCAGCGGCACTTCGGTTTCGGGCCTGGTCGACGGCGGCGATGTCGTTACCGTTACGGCGACCGGCGGCCTGTTCGCCGACAAGAATGTCGGGACGAACAAAGCCGTCACGGTGACATACACCGTTTCGGGGAACGAAAACGGGAACTACACCCTTTCCGTGGACCCGACTTTGGCGAATATCTCGAAGAAGAATGTCACGGCCTATTTCACGGCGTCGAACAGAGTCTATGACGGCAGCACCACCGCCACGGTCAGTTTCGACCATTTCGACGAAGCACTCTATTCCGGCGATGTGGTGACGTTTGAAAATCTTTCGGGCGCGTTTGCCGACGCGAACGTCGGAACCGGCAAGGCGGTGACCGTGAGCTACGATCTTGCCGGAGCCGATAAGGACAATTACTCGGTTTCCAACGCTCCTGTTACGGCCAATATCACCAACGCGACGATCGACTGGATCACCTTTACGGGCGACACTCTTACCTACGATGCGACGAACCACTCGATCAGTGTTAGCGGGAAGAAGGACGGCGATGCGGTTTACTATTCGTCCGATAACGGCACGACCTGGTCGACCGATGTTCCGGCGTTCAAAGATGCCGGCTCCTATACGGTGAAAGCGAAGGTTGTCCGCGCGAACTACGACGACTGGACCGGTCAGGCCACGCTCGTGATCAATCCGAAACAGCTGACGATTTCCGGCACCCAGGTTGCCAGCAAGACCTACGACGGCACAAATACCGCGACGATCACCGCCGGTACGCTCGATGGTGTTTGCGGCAGCGACGAGGTCGGCGTGACCGCGTCCGGCGCGTTCGGTACCGTGAACGTCAACAGCGACGGCGTGGCGGTCACCTATACCCTGACCGGCGCAAAAGCCTCGAACTATATCGCGCCGGCCGGCGAGACGGTCGCCGCGAGTATCAATCCCGCGCCTCTGACCCTGACCTTTACCGCCAGCAGTAAAACTTATAACGGCGACACCGATGTCACGATTACCGGCTGCACGGTTGCGGGGCTTGTCAACAACGAGACTCTGACTGCAACAGCCACAAGCGCCGCGTTTGCCGACAAGAACGCCGGTAAGCAGAAGATGGTGAACATTAACAGTTACACGACTTCCGGCACCGCCGACGTGAGCAACTACGCGATTACCGTCGCTGATGTCAAAGCCGATATCGGCAAGAAGGCGCTGACCCTGACCTTTACCGCTCAGAACAAGACCTACGACGGGAACGCTGTTGCCGCGATCAACAATAATCCCGAGTTCTCCGGTCTTGTTGACGGTGAAACGATTACCGTTTCCGGCGCGGTTGGCACGTTTGTCAATGATGACGGTGATGCCGACAAGAATGCCGGCAATCAGAAAAAGGTTGTCGTTTCCGGCTACTCGTTCTCGGGCGCCGATATCAACAATTACGATCTGACCGTGTCGGATGTGAAAGCCGACATCGGCAAGAAGGATCTGACGGTCAAATTCACCGGTGTTTACGGGAAATATTACGACGGCAACACCGATCTGCCCGCAAACCATATCGCCCCGAACGGGTTTGACGGCCTTGTTTCGGGCGACGAACTGTCGATCACGATAAACGGCGGCACGTTCGACGATCCGAACGTCGGAACCGATAAGCCGGTTACCGTCGATTACACGCTTACCGGCGCTGACCGCAATAACTACAACGACCGTCAGGAAGAGGTGAAAACCGACATCTACGCGGTCGATATTCCCGTTGTCTTCGAGAGTAAGACCGAGACCTACGACGGTCAGGCCCATTCGGTCAGCGTTACCGGCGGAACCGAGGCGGGCGACGAGATCCTTTACTCGGCCGACGGCGTCAATTATTCTTCAACGCTGCCGTCGTTCACCGAGGCCGGAACCTACCGGGTTTGGGCGAAGGTGACCCGCAACAGCAACTACAACGTCTGGAACAACTACGCCGACCTGACGGTCGAAAGAAGAGCGCTGACGGTGACTTTCAGCGACCCGAGCAAGGTCTACGACGGCTCGGTCGAGGCGACGATCAGCGGTTATACGTTCGACAATCTCGTGACGGGGGACGAGGTGATTATCACGATCACGTCCGCCGAATTTTACAAGGACGGTTCTCCCGACAAGAATGTCGGAGACCAAAAATTCGTTGATGTTGAACCCCTTTTCGGCGGCGCTGATGCCGGCAACTACAGAATTACCTACACGCCTCTGTACGGCAACATCACAAAGAAAGATCTGACGCTCAACTTCGCCGCCAATAACAAGCCTTATGACGGCGGGGTTGCCTCGGATGCCGTCTTCAGCGATTTCACCGGCCTTGTCGACGGCGATGTGGTGAACGTGACGAACGTGGTCGGAACGTTTGCCGACCCGAACGTCGGGAACAACATCACCATCAATATGAGTTACACGCTCGGCGGCGCCGACCTGGGGAACTACAACGTTTCCGAGGCGCCGATCGCCCGCAACATCACCCCGGCGGTCAATACCGATATTGACTTTGACGATGCCCGCCTGACCTACGACGGTGATTCGCACAAGATCGAGGTGAGCGGAACGAAGACCGGCGATGCGGTCTATTATTCTCTCGACGGAAAGAATTATTCCGACACGGTTCCGGAGTTTACCGATGCCGGTACCCATCCGGTCTACGCAAAGGTGGTTCGCGCGAACTATCAGGACTGGATCGGAAGCGCGCTTCTGGTGATCAACAAGAAAGCGCTGACGGTCAGTTTTACCGCCGACAATAAAGTTTACGACGGTTCGGACGCGGCAACGATCCACAGCCAGACGGTCAGCGGCGTTGTTTCCGGAGATGATGTGACCGTAACGGTCGATTCCGCCGGGTTCGTCGATGCGAACGATCACGCCGATCCGAATGTCGGCACCGGTAAGACCGTGAAAGTCTACTATGAAGTGACCGGCACGAAGGTCAACAACTATGATTTTGTTACGACGGGAACAGCGACCGCCAATATTCTCGCGCGGACGCTGAACGTCTATTTCGCCGCCAACGATACCATATACGACGGCACGTCTGACGCCGATGTCGCGTTCAGCCACTTCGGCACCAACGATCTTGTTGTCGGCGACGGTTTCAACGTGACGATTGTCAGCGCGACCTACGTCGACGCGAATCACCAGCCTGTCTCGGATGTCGGGACACACAGCATCGATGTTGTATGCAATGTCACTCCGGTTGGGCAGACCCGTGCCGATAACTATACGATCGTGCAGCATCCTGTTTCGGCCGCGATCAACAATGCCAATTTCGATTTCACCTTTACCGGCGCCAATGTGATCTTTGACGGGGATAATCACTCGTTCACGATCAGCGGTGTCGATACGGCGACCGATACGATTGTCTACTCGGAAGACGGCGTCAACTTCAACCTGACCCAGATGCCGGAATACCGCAACGCCGGTTCTTACCAGGTCTTCGCCAAGGTGAGCCGCACGGGGCACGGTGATGAAATTCGTTCCGCGACCCTCAATATCGCGCCGCTGCAGCTTACCGTGAGCGGCTCGACGGTTGTCTCGCATAACTACAACGGTTCCCGGGTCGCCGTGGTGAATGTCGGCACGGTTGCGACGATTTACGACTCGGGCGTGACGGTGACCGCGACGGGGCTCTTCCCGTCCGCCGATCCGGGTGTCTATGATAACGATGAAGACGGCTATGTCGCCGTCACCTACGGCGTTCAGAACGACACCTACGGCAACTACCTCGCTCCGGCCGGCGAAAATCTTCCCGGCGTCATCAACGCGCCGGAAACCCCGTCGATGGTTGTCACCACCGACAGCGATGTGGTTGACCCGTGGGACAACCTGATTTCGCTCCGCGAGGCTCTTACGGTTTACTACAAGACCAACGGAACGATCAGCTACAATAACGGAAACATCACCTACGGCAAGGGGAACAACACCACTGTCCGGTTCGCTTCCGGCCTGACCGAAATCAAACCTGAATACTCTTACACACTTACCGGCGAGCATGACGGACTGGTCATCGAAGGGGATGACCGCATCACGTTCAACGGCCAGACCTGCCTCGATTCAGAGAATCAGAATTTCACGATCTTCAGCGTGACCGAGTCCGCCTCGATGACGTTCAACGGGCTGACGTTCAAGAATATCTCGACCGATCAGGGCGCCGCGGGCGCGACCGCGGCCGGCCTGACCCTGACCGAGGGGGACGTTCTGACACTGAACGGCTGCGAGTTCGACTCGAACACCGGAACCGCCAACGGCGGTGCCATTTCGGTCTATAACCTTGATGTTGCGGTGAGCGGCGGCACGTTCGACGGCAACCGCGCGGCTTACGGCGGCGCGGTCTATGTCAACGGCGGAAGCCTGACCGTTGACGGAACCAGCGTCTTTACGGGCAACAGCGCGACGGCCGGCAACGGCGGCGCGGTTTACGCCGCCAATACAACCGCTGGCAAGAGCGTGAACGTGACCGGTGCGAGTTTCGCGTCCAACACCACCACGTCGAACGGCGGCGCGGTCTATCTGAACAGCGCCGGCGATTCGGCGATTGTCAACTGCACGTTTACCTCGAATGCCGCGACCCAAAGCGCTGCCGACGGGAAGACCGGCAACGGCGGTGCGATCGATTCCGACGGCGGGAACCTCACCATTGAAGGAGGCTCGTTCCAGAACAATACCGCGGCGGAAAACGGCGGCGCGGTCTATGTGTCGCAGGACCTTCTCACCGTCGAAAATGTCACGTTTACTTCGAACAGCTCCGTTGAGGACGGCGGCGCGGTCTACGGCGACGACGATGCGGTTCTGCATCTGACCGAAGCGGTCTTCACCCAGAACACCGCCGGTTCCGACGGCGGCGCGGTTCGCGGCGTCGGCGTGGTCGATGAATCGTCGTTTACCAGCAATACCGCGGCAAACGGCGGCGGAGGCGCGATCTACTCCGAAGGGAGCAAGAAGAACGCTTCTTCCGGCTCTTCCACTCCCGCCCCGACGGGCAGCGATACCCCCGTGGTGAAATCGCTGCAGGTGAACCATTCGACGTTCACCCAGAACTCGGCGCTCAGCGGCGGCGCGATCAATACCGACAGCGTCAATCTGGAAGTGATCAGCTCCACCTTCCTGAAGAACTCCACGAGCGAGTCGGGCGGCGCGGTCCAGCTCCATAAAGGCTCGGCGCTGGTCCGCCATTCGTTCTTTACCGAAAACAGCGCAAAGAACACCACCGATTACGACAATCACGGCGGCGCGATCTTCAACAGCGAAAGCTCCCTGACCATCGTCGGCTCGACGTTCGAGAAGAACGAGAGCTACTACGGCGGCGCGATCAGCGGCCAGGTCAGCGCCGAGTCTTCGATCTTCACCCAGAACAAGGCGCTCATCGCGTCTTATGCCGATCCGGACAACCCCGGCGAAACCCTCACGACCGGAAACGGCGGCGCGGTTTACGGGAACGGGGCGTTCCGCTCCTGCACGTTCACCGGCAATACGGCCAATAACGGCGGCGCCTACTTCTGCCTGGTGCGTACTTCCGAGGTCGATGTCGACGACTGCACGTTCACGGCCAACAGCGCGGCGGTCAACGGCGGCGCGGTCTGCGGCGTCAAACTCCGCGCGACCAATTCGGCGTTCGAACGGAATACCGCCGGAACCAAGGCGGGCACCGCTTATACCGGCGGGTACGGCGGCGCGGTCGGTGCCGAAGATGTTACGGCCGATTTCCTGTTCGAGAACTGCTCGTTTACCGAAAACGCCGCGACCTACGGCGGCGCGATCAACGGCGAGACGGTTCACACCATCGCCACGACGTTTACCGGCAATACGGCCGATTACGGCGGCGCGGTCAATTCCGAATCGACTGCCGCCGACTTCAACTTCGAAGGGGGCGCGTTCTTCTCGAACTCGGCGAAGAACGGCGGCGCCGTTCTCGGCGAAAAGGTGGCGGCCAACGGTGTCCGGTTCCGCCAGAACAGTGCGACCGGTTTCGGCGGCGCGATCGGCATTCTTGACGCCAACGCGGTTTTTACCATCGACGACTGCAAATTCTACGGCAACACGGCGGCCGACGGCGGCGCGATTCTCGCCGAAAAACTGAGCGTGACCGCCTCGCTCTTCGAGAATAACACAGCGACCGGCGCCGGCGGCGGTTCGGTTGCCGGTTCCGGCGGCGCGATCGCCGCGAGCGATTCCGGCGCCGACTTCACCATTCTCGAAACCATCTTTACCGGGAACAGCGCCGATTTCGGCGGCGCGGTCCGCGGCGAGAAGATTTCGATCGTCCGCTCGACCTTCGAAGAGAACACTGCCGAAACCGGCGGCGCGGTCTACGGCGACGACGGCGATGCCAGCGCGGCGACGAATGTCACGATCCGCGAATCCCACTTTAACTCGAATACGGCGACCGAAACCGGCGGCGCGGTCTACGCCCGCTATCTGACCGTTTCCGATAACACCGTCTTCCGGACAAACAGCGCCGCTCACGGCGGCGCGGTGGGCCGTCAGATATCTTCGGTCTTCACGTTCACCGACACCCTCTTTACCGGCAATACGGCAACCGCCGAGGCGGGCGCGGTCTTCTGCGACGACATGACGGCGACCCGCACGACCTTTGTCGGGAACACCGCCGGAACCGCGAGCCAGCCCGGTTACGGCGGCGCGATCTACGCATCGAACCTTGCGGCGAATCTCGCCCTCGATTACTGTTGGGTTGTCCGCAACAGTGCGACCCAGGGGGGCGCGATCTACTCGAATGGCGCAACGCTCGATCTTTATGAGTCGGTCGTTGCCGAAAATACCGCTTCCTCCCTGAGCGGCCAAAGTGCCTACGGCGGCGGAATCTACACCGGGATGAACCAGGCCACCACGATCCGCTGGTCAACCGTTGCCAATAATACCGTCTCCGGCACGGGCGAGGGCGCCGACATTTACAGCAACAGCAATACGACAGTTTCGTATTCGATTCTCCTCGACGCCTACCAGGCGAACGGGACGCTTGCCCTTGTCAACTCCCTCTGGCAGTCGGCGGGCCACGGCGGCAGCGCCGTTGTCAGCCCCGATTCGGACTGCGACGTCTGGAACGGAACCGATCCGCTCTTTGCCGGCGGAACCGATTACAAGACGGCCTACACGCTGGCTCCGCAGTCGGCGGCGATCAACGGAACCCACCTGACGTCCGGCGGCCCCTCGGAAGGGATTACCGGGAATCCGCGTCCGTATCATACGTATTACGACTACGGCGCGATCGAAGGCGGCGAAGGGCCCGAAACCCCGTCGATGCACGTTACGACCTACGAGGACGTCGTCGATAAGTGGGACAACAAGATTTCGCTCCGCGAAGCGCTCACCGTCTATTACGGCGCTGTCGACGCGGGAGATGTCTCCTACGCCAACGACGGGAAGACCGTCACTTTCGATTCGGTTCTGACCGATGTCAGCGGCGGCACTTCCGGCGCGGTGACGATCGGCGGCCGGACGAAACTCCTCGCCGACGGCACCTTTACCCTCGACGCCTCTCACGACGGACTGACGATCGAAGGGGATAACCGTGTCCTCTTCGACGGGACGACGTTCCGTATCTTCTACCTTTCCGAAGCGGCCGATATCACGGTCAACGGAATGACGTTCCAGAATATCAACGACGCTTCCCGCGGCGGTGTCTTTGCGGGAATCGTCAGCGACCTGGCGCCGGCCAAGACGGTTACCTTCAACAACAGCCGGTTCCTCAACAACACCTCGACCGACGGCGCCGGCGCGATTCGTGTCACGAACCTGAACCTGGTGCTGAACAGCTCGACCTTTACCGGAAACACCGGAACTCACGGCGGCGCGGTCTACGCGGCCAACGTGGTCGGCGGTGTGACCGTGACCGACTGCACCTTTACCGATAACGAGGCGCTTTACGGCGGCGCGATGGCGATCCGCTCCGAAAGCGCGCCGGTTTCGATTACCGGCGGCACCTTTGCCGGAAACGAAGCGACCGGTTCCGAAGGGGGCGCGCTCTATATTGCCTGTGCCGGCGAGGATGTTACGGTCAGCGGCGTGACGTTTACCGGCAACACTGCGGCCGAAGAAGGGGGTGCGGTCTTCCTTTCGACGATTCCGACCGGAACCGTTTCGGCGGTGACCGTGACGGAAAGCCACTTCAGCGGCAATACCGCGGGCGAAGGGGGCGGCGCGCTCTACGGTGATATTACGGCGCTCTCGTCGAGCACCTTTACCGGGAACACGGCCGGAGCCGACGGCGGCGCGGTTCACGGCGAAATCGGCTCGCTCGCTTCGAGTTCGTTTACCTCGAACTCGGCGGTTAACGGCGGCGCACTTTATACCGGCAGTCTGACCGCGACCGGCACGACGTTTACCGGCAATACGGCGGCCGAACGCGGCGGCGCGGTTTTCAGCGGCGGCGACACTTCGAGCCTGAACTTCTCGGCCAACTGCGACTTTAACGGGAATACCGCAACCACAGCCAGCGGCGGCGCGATCTGGGGCTACAATGTCTCGGTTGCCGATTCCCAGATCCGCAACAACACGGCGGGGACCGAAGGGGGCGGCATTTTCGCGCGCGGCAACGCGTCTCTGACGAACGCCGCGGTTTCGGGGAACTCGGCACTGTCGGGCGGCGGCCTTTACGCGATCGATCCCGGCGCGTCGGTCACCGTGACCGGCGGCTCGTTTGCCGATAACACCGCCGAAGAAAACGGCGGTGCGGTTTACGCTCCGGCAATCACCGTTTCGGCGGCTGGTGGGGCCGTGACCTTTACCGGGAACAGCGCCGGGACCAACGGCGGTGCGCTCTATCTCGGCGAGGGAACCTCGACGATTACCGGCGCCCAGTTCGGCGGAAGTTCCGCTTCCGACGGGAACAGTGCCGGTGTCAGCGGCGGTGCGATTCATCTCGAAGGGAGCAACGGGGTTCTGACCGTGACCGGCGGCACGTTCGCCGGGAACAGCGCGGGAACCCAGTTCGATGACGACAATCAGGGAACCCGCGGGTTCGGCGGTGCGATCCGCAACCACAGCGGCACGCTGAATGTCAGCGGAGCCGAGTTTACCGGAAACCGCGCTTCCCGCGGCGGCGCGATTCACGCCTTCAGCGGAACCTCGACGATCGACTCGGCCGTCTTCTCGCAGAACACGGGTCTGCGCGGCGGCGGGATCATCGTCAAGGGCGGAACCGCCGCGATTACCGGCAGCTCGTTTACCGACAACAACGTGATTTGGGGCGGCGGCGCACTTGTCGGCGACCAGGCGACTCGGATCACCATCGACGATACCGCCTTCTCCGGCAACAGCTCGGGCGTTTACGGCGGGGCAATCTATCACTACCAGGGTGATATTCAAGTTTCCCGCAGTACGTTTACCGGGAACTCAAGCCATCAGGCGGGCGCGGTCAACCTCTATTCCGACAACGCCGTGTTTGAGTACTCGACGTTTACCGGCAATACGGCGTCTGACAAGGGCGGCGCGGTCTTTGTACGCCAGTCGAATCGGGCGGAGATCGATTACTGCATCATGACCGGCAACACCGCGGTGATCGGCGGCGGAGTCGCCAGCAACGGCAACACGGTGATCTATCAGTCGCTCATTGCCGACAATGCCGCTTCGGATTACGCCGGCGGGCTTTATCATCAGGGACCCTACACCTTGGGTGTCAGCTGGTCGACGATTGTGAATAACACGGCTCCTTCCGGAACGGACGGCAGTGATCTCTACGTCGATTCGAGCAACTTCATCGATGTCGACGACTCGATCGTCGGTGCCGGTTACAGTGCCCGGACCTACTACTACCAGGTGAATTATAACGATACCTGCTACGAGTCGGTTTCCGGCGGTATCTCCGCTTACGATTCGCATCAGGTGCCGGATATCGATACGCTCTTTGTTGACGCGGTCGGCGGCAATTACCGGCTCGTTGCCGGGACAGTTGCGGTCGACGCGATCGATTCGCCGGCCGATCCTCCGGCGGTCGACCTGGCGGATGCCGCGCGTCCTTACAACGTTCTGTATGACTGCGGCGCGTATGAGTATACGGGTCTTGTTTCTCCGACTTCGTCCGTGTCTTCGATTGTCGTTAATACGGCCGGCGAAGATTCCGACCCGACCAACAACGTGATCTCGCTCCGCGAGGCGCTGGCGATGTATGCGGCGGGTGACGGCGATGTCATCACATTTGCCGACAATGTCACGTCGATCAGTCTTGAAAGCGGACTAACGCTTAATGCCGGCCACGACGGTCTGACCATCGACGGCGGCAACTGCGTTGTCTTCGACGGCCAAAACTTCCGCGTTTTCACGATTTCCGAAGCGATTGATGTGACGTTCAAGGGACTCACGTTCCAGAACATCGAAACGACGGTTGACGGCGCGGCAATTGGAACGAGTTCCGCCCTTTCCGGGAAAACGATCACTGTTGACGATTGCGTCTTCTCCGGCAATACCGCCCGTAAAGGCGGCGCGGTGTATGTTAACGGATTGGATACTTCTGTTTCCAACAGCGCATTTACCGGTAATACCGCGGTCGAAGACGGCGGCGCGATCTGGGTAAAATCTTCCGATCTTACCATTTTCCAGTCGCTCATTGCCGATAATACAGCGGGTCAGTATGGTGCCGGCGGAGGTATCTATGTGGCCGAGGCCGGGGTCATCAAGAATGTGAATATTTCCTGGTCGACCATTGCGAATAATACCGCTTATTCGGTCCCGGATGATCTTTACGTGGACAGCCTCGACGTGACGCTCATCACGCGTAACTCGATCATCATTACGGTGTTCGCGGGTACCGAGAATGTTTCCCATACGAACCTGATTAACCTTTCGCCCGAAAGCCTCTTTGCCGATCCTACCCACGGCGATTACAGGCTCACATCGGGTTCGCTTGCAATCAACGCTTCCGGCGTCGTCTCGGGCGATCCGACCACCGACCTGGCGGGGAACACCCGTGCAGGAAACGGCACCGCCTACGACTGCGGCGCGTACGAGTTCATTGAGGGTAGTCCGGCATCTCTGCCTTACTCCGACACCGCCGACGCCGCGTTCGCCTCGCTCGGCGAGGACGATCTGGCGGTTGACTTCGACCAGTTCTAAACGAACCGTTCCTTTCCTCTAAGGACCCCACAAGCGCGGGCTTGCCTCCCCAGGCAACCCCGCGCTTTTTTCACGCTTCCGTCACCTACACTCCCACCCCCGCAGGAACAGCAACGCGTTTTCCTGCTGTACGGTCATCAGAAAATGCCCCTATGAAACGAGTTTTTCTACATGGGGAGTAGAGAAGCCTGGGTCTGGAGGTGTTGTAAAGCAGCATTTGGGGGTTGTTGAACCGAAATCCTCCGACTGAATCGGGGACGATATGAAGGAGTATTTCAGCTTTTCGGGCGCGGGAGGGAACCCCCGTCCGGCTACCCGGCAGCACAGGTTGGCAAATTTTGGCTCCCGGCTACGCGGTCACAGAAGCAGGCGCGGCCGCAAAGCCTGGCGCTAAAATCGTCTGCCGTGACTCGCGGATCGGAGGGGCCCTTGCCCGCTGATTGTGTTAAAGGGCCGGGGAGCGGAGTAGCTTGGGATTGCCGGGGTGCGGGAAGGCGCTTCGCTGTTCCCGGAGTTAGCGGTTTGGGAAGTTCATGGCCCGGATGAACTCGTCGCGGAAACGGGGGTTGCCGCCGAGGGGGACGCGGACGAGATTTTTGCGCAGCGAGCTGACCGTGTTCAGGAGTTCGCCGTTGCGCAATAACGCCAGTGTTCCCTGTAAAGATGTGTTGCCGCAGGGAACACATCGGGCGGGGTCGAATGTACCGGGGAAGAGACCGAGCCGCTGCGCATTGGTGAAGTCGAGTCCGCTCCCGAGTCCGCCTGAAACGTAGAGCGTTTTGATTTCCGGCCACTTGACCCCGGCTGTTTCGAGAAGAACCGTCAGCCCGGCGCGGATTGCTCCGAGCGCGAGCTGAATCTGGCGGACGTCTTTTTGCGTTAAATGAAGATCGGGCGTGATTGGTATGCTCTTTTGAAGTTTTCCGGAAGCGTCGAGGTCGCCCGTACGCAATAGTTCGGCGACAAGGTCGATGACCGCCGAACCGGCGAGACCGCAAAGAGGCCGGTCCGTGCCGGGCTGGAATGTTTCGCAGCTGATCCGCGCCGCCGCCCGGTTCGGAGGGAGCGGTGAAAGCGGTTCTGTTCCTGTAATACGTATATGCCGGATCGCGTTCGGTTCGGCCCGGGAACCGCAGCTGAGCGATTCCCCTTCAAAGACGGGACCGGCCGCGGCCTGTGAGGCGTAGATCGTTCTCTCTTTGAAGAGGAGCATCTCGCTGTTGGTGCCGACGTCGACCAGAAGTTCCGGTCCGGCCTGGCCGAACGTGAACCCGTATTCCGGATTGGTTTGGAGTGCGAAAATCCCCGCCGTGAGGTCGCCCCCGATCAGGCCGCCGAGAAGGGGGACGGTTAGCGATTTGCCCCTTTCGTTTAACGGGAATCCGCAGGAGGAGGCGGGACGGGGCGAAAAGTCGAGCGCCATCGGTTCGTAGGGGGGAACCGTCATGGTGTGCGGGTCGATGCCGAGAAAGAGGTAGGTCACCACACTGTTTCCCGCAACCGCTGCCGATTTGACCGATGAAGCGATCGCCGTTTCCGGAACCGATTCGTGGTAGGCGAGTGTGCGGAGCAGATCGTTCAGCGCCTCGTGGGTTTTGCGCCGGCACTCTTCGGCGAGATGCTTCCGGCCGACAACCGCGCCGAGACGGCTGACGATGTCGGATCCGTATTCACGCTGCGGGTTCTTGACCGAACAGGGCGCGGAAACGGCGCCTGTTTCGAGGTCGAGAAGGGCGCCGTCGATGTTTGTCGAGCCGAGGTCAACGGCGAAGGCGAACTGCCGCTGCGCCGACGATGTGACGATGCGAGGTACTGCGGCAGCGGCAATTTCGCCGGGCTGGTGTAAAAAAATGAGCGCCGATTCGCGGAGAAAGACCTGGCATGCCGGTACACTTGGAACGGAACGGCTGACCTCTTCGACCGGCGGCGCTTTGCGCGCGGACCATTCGCTGCAGCGGGGGTCCGACTTTTTCAGGAGCATGACCCGACATTTTCCGCAGCGGCCGAGACCGCCGCAGGAGTTCGGCAGCCGGATCCCGATTTCGGCGAGCAGATCGGAAAGCCGGCCCGGTTCACAGAGATGGAGTTTCGGCTTTTGGTAGACGGCGCCGGCCGAATCAGCCTGGTAGATGCGGAGTTTGATGGTCATTCTGCGGCGCTCTCCCGGCATCCGGCCTGCGTGTAGTCGAACGGAACGAATCCGATTTTAAATGCCGGGGAGTCCGGCTGAAGGTGATAGTCGCGGTTTTCGGGATCGACGAAAAGCGGGTCGGCGCAGAGGCCCCCTTCGTCGAATCCCGAGGCTTTCATCTGCTCGTAGGTTTTGTCGCCATTGTCGCCGAACATCGCTTCGCCTGTAGTGCAGTACCAGAGGTTGCTGCGGACGCGTTTGTGAACCTCTTCAAAGCGATGACCGAACGCCCGGCCTTCGGACCAGACGACAATGTTGTTCTCGAAGGTGAAGGAGCGGTGGTCTTCCACACGAGACGCAACGACCTGGTATGGCGTGCTGTCAATCAAAATGTTGTTCCGGATCAGGTTACCGCGGCCGTAATGCTGATGGAAGGAACCGTCGGTGGTGTTGTAGACGAGGTTGTTTTCCATGAGAACCCCTTCGGAACCTTCGTCGGTGTAGAGTCCCCAGCCGCCGTAGGAGTTCGATTTGATGTCGTAGATGACGTTGTTGCAGACCCGCGTGCCGTGAAGTGCGCCGAGTGTATAGACACCCCCCATGTCGGCGAGCGATCCCTGCCCGATTTTGTGAATTTTGTTATACTCAATGCGGTTCCGAAACGCGCTACCCCCCTTGTATCCCCAGGTCCAGCCGACGGAAACGCCCGAGTAGAAGAAGTCCTCGATTTCGTTGTGGACAACATCGCTGTCGTGCGTGTTGTTCCCGATAAGAACGCCCACCGCGGAGGCGTGAAACCGGCCCCCTTCGCGAAGGTGATTGTTCTGAATGATGTTCTCGTTGGAGATGCCGGGCGAGTCTTCCTGCGGGCCGCCGTCCCCGGTCAGGATGATTCCGCCGCCGCCGAGGTCGGAAATGCCGCACTTTTCGATCCGCCACTGTTTGACGTTATGGAGCCGGAACGCGTATTCCCCGATGTGGGAAACCGTGCAGCCGATGAACCAAATCCGGCGTGCGTAAAGACCGCTGACCGCGCTGTCGAGATACATGGCCGCCTGCGCCGGTTCAAACTGCGCGGGGCCCGGTTTGGCGAGGTCTCCGGTGACTGCGGGGTCGATTTCGGCGTCCTGCATGGTTTCGGGCCGGCGCGGAGTGTCGAAGTAGGAAATTCGGATGTTTTCGAAGGTGATATTTTCAACCCAGTCGGTTTTGGTCTCGTCGGTTCCTTCGGCTTTTTGCGAATTTCCCTCGAACCGGAGCGCGCGTGCCAGGCCGGAACGGGGAACGAAAAAGCGGGCGCCGGCAAGTTCTTCGCCCGGCAGGGGGCGGTAAAGGACTTTGCGGTTAACCCCGTCGTAGAACCATTCTCCCGGCTGGTCGAACGCGGACCGGACGTTGAGGATTTCCAAAAGGGAGTCGGATTGCCAGGGATTGTGATACGGCTGCGGCTTCCCTTTCATGAGGATTTCGCTCTTTTCGGTATCGACCCCTAAAATGATTCGGATTGTGGTGTTCCAGTGATGGTGAATGACCGCATGGGCGAACCGGAGTTCTTCGGCGGGCACATCCTTGAAAAAGTCGAGCGCGCCCGGTTCGGCGGTTACCGACTGGCGGGTGGTTTTCGGGTAAATGTTCTTTTCGCGGTTGACCGGGTTCTCGTCCCAGCCGGAAACGACTTTCAGGAAACCTTCGTTCGGTTCGCGGGCACGCGCCGCGCGGCGGTTCCCGACAAAGAGCTGTTCGAAGTAGATCGGGTCGCCGGTTTCGGTAAACGGAATGTCGGCTGACCAGACGCCGTTGCCTTCGTCGCGCCAGCCGGGAATTTCGATTCCGCCCGAGATAACCGGAAGGTTCCCTTCGGCGTCGGGCTGGCCGCGGTAAGTGATCGGAACCCCTTCGGTGCCGCTGTCTTCCGGAGTGAAGAGGATCGGTTCTGTGATGCTGTAGGTTCCGGGCTGAATGTGAACCGTCCAGGTTCCGGTCTGGCCGGCCGCTTTATCGGCCCGAATCCGGTCGCGCGCGGCGGTAAGGGTGGCAAGCGGAGCGTCGGCGGTGCCCGCAGCCGCATCGCTGCCGGCGGGGGAAAGGTAATAGTCGATCCGGGCCGGAGACGTGTCTTGGGCGAAAAGAGGGAAGAGGAAAAGCGCGGAAAGCGCTGCCGGCAGAAGGAGGCGGAATGGGGCCATGCGTTCAGGATCTTTCCAGGTTAGGGGTGCGGGATTAAGGTAGGAATTGTTTTTTAGTTATAAACGAGAGCGGGGTGAAAAGCAAGGGTTTGGGGATGGCGGAGGGGCGCGTTGTTGGCTACGGAGGGAGAAGGGGGGAACTTGGCTTTCTGGGGTTATCGAAAATCTGCAGCTCAGTTTTCTGGGATTATCGAGCTGAAATCCCCCGACTGAAGTCGGGGGCGAGTTGTTTGAGTATTTCAGCTTTTCGAGCGCGGGAGGGAACCCCCGTCCGACTAAAGTCGGAGGATCCCTTGCCCGCTGACCGTGCTGATCAGCAGGTGAGTAGAGGAGCTTGGGGTGGTTCTGAAGGCGGGAAGGGCTTGCTGTTCCGGGAGTTTTTATAAATAATTCTTATTTTGGGGTGGACAGGTTCCAAAATTATTATATTATAGAGGTAGGCGGAAAGCGGCGGTTGATGGTTCCGGAGAAGATGGTTATGCCGAAAAAGGTTTCGATGATCTCGCTGGGCTGCCCGAAAAATCTGGTCGATAGCGAGTCGATCCTCGGCCGGTTTATCGAGGCCGGGTGGCGGTTCACGCCGGAAATCGAGGGTGCGGACCTCGTTATTCTGAATACGTGCGGCTTTATCGCTTCGGCCCGGGACGAGGCGGTCGAAACGCTGAAACAGCTCCTCGATCTCAAACGCCGTAAAAAAGTGAAAGCCGTGGCGGTTTGCGGGTGCCTGATCCGCGCGATGGGGAGCCGGCTTGCCGATGAGTTTCCCGAAGTCGACGGCTGGTTCGGTCCTTTCGACGAAGAGAAAGTGACCGGCTTTTTCCCGCTCAGTATGCCCGGTTCTCCGAAAAGAGGCGCTAAGCACGCCCGCGGGGCGAAAGTGGGCGCTGCCGCAGTTCCGTTTAACGATACGGTCGAACGGCACTACTCTTTTTCGGACGGGAACCGCCTTCTGCTCACCCTGCCGCATACCGCGTATATCAAGATTGCCGAAGGGTGCGACCGGTTCTGCTCGTACTGCGCTATTCCCGCGATTCGGGGACGGTTTACCAGTAAACCGCTCGATGCGGTTCTGGACGAAGCGAAAATCCTTGCCGAGTCGGGGGTGAAAGAGCTTATCCTGATTGCTCAAGAGACAACCTTCTGGGGGAGCGACCTCTACGGGGAACCGCGGCTTGCCGAACTTTTGACGAAACTTCAGAATCTCGGTGCGTTTCCGTGGATTCGGGTTTTGTATACCTATCCCCTCTTCTTCGGTAACGACCTGATTGCGCTTTTCGGGTCGGGGAACCCCGAAAAGGGAGAGTCGGTGATTCTGCCGTATATCGATATTCCTTTGCAGCATTGCAACGACGCGATTCTCAAACAGATGAACCGGCGTGTCGGCAAGAGTGAGACCGAAGAGCTTTTGGCGCGGCTGCGCGAGGAGGTTCCGAGTTTAACGCTCCGTACCACGTTTATTACCGGGTTTCCCGGCGAGACCGACGAGGCGTTTGAAGAACTGGTCGGTTTTGCTGAAAAGTGGCGTTTCGAGCGGGCCGGCGTGTTCGCCTATTCCGCCGAAGAGGGGACCCGCGCGGCTCTGATGCCGGACCAGGTGCCCGAGGAAGTCAAAGAGGCGCGCCGGGCGCGCCTTTATGAAACACTGACCGGGATTGCGCGGGAGGAGGCGCGCCGGAAGGTCGGGAATGTGTATGACGTGATTGTTGATACGCCGGTCATCAACAGCGACGGCACGGAAGCGGAAAATTTCTTTATCGGAAGAACCGGCGCCGATGCGCCCGATATTGACCCGGTGGTTTATCTGACCGGAACCGGTCTTTCGCCCGGCGAATTCTGCCGGGCCGAAATTGTGGAAACTGAGGATCAGGATTTAATAGCGGCGGTACTATGAAAATTGATTCGCTTCGAGTTTTTTGTGATGTGGCGCTCCATCAGTCGTTTTCGCGGGGTGCGGAACTGAACCAGATCAGCCAGTCGGCCGCAACGCAGACGATCCAGCGGCTTGAAGAGAAGGTCGGCGTTCCCCTCATCGACCGGGCGAAACGGCCGTTCTGCCTGACGCCTGAAGGGAAGATCTGTTACGAGACGTTCCGCCAAGTTGTGGAGTCGTATGATTCGGTTGTTCACCGTGTACGCGCAATGCGGCATCGCGATGAGGAGCAGATCAAAGTCGCGGCCATCTACTCGGTCGGACTGAATGAAATGAGCCGGTTTATGAAACGGTTCATGCTGAAGTATCCGAAGGTGAAGGTGAAGCTCGATTATATGCCCCCGCAAAAAGTGCAGCAGTCGGTTCTCGATTCGGAAGTCGATATGGGGATTATCTCGTATCCGATCGCGTCGCTCGATATCGACGTGATTCCGCTCCGTGCCGAAGAGATGTCGGTAATCCTGCCGGTTGGCCATCCCCTCTCGAAACGGACCGCGCTCCGGATGGAAGATCTGCAGGGATCCGATTTTGTCGCGTTCGGCCGTGAACTGGTGATCCGGCGCGAAACCGACCACTGTCTGCGTACCCGCCAGGTGCGTGTGAATATTGTTACCGAGTTCGATAATATTCAGACGATTAAGGAAGCGGTCGAAATCGGGATGGGAATCAGCATTGTTCCGTATCCGACCGTTCGCCTGGATGCCGAAAATGGGAAAATCGCGGCGGTTCCCTTAATCTCGCCCCGTATGACCCGTCCGATCGGGATTATTTACCGGCATCATAAGGTGCTTTCCGAAACCGCGATCAATTTTATCGAGATGCTGACCGGAGCGCCGTTCCAGGTTCCGGAGCCGCGGTAGGGGGCGTGAGAGATCGCCCGGGAAGGCGCGCTGCTGTTCCCGAGGTAGGGGAGCTTTTCGGGGTTATCGAACCGAAAACCCCCACTTGTAGAGTGGGGGTTTAGTGAGGGTTAGTTTCAGCTTTCCGAAAGCGGCGGGGACTCCTCCCCCGTTTGTAGAACGGGGGGTTCCTTCGCCGCACCGCGTTGGAGAACTGAGGAGTAGCGGAGCTTGGGGATTGTCTGGGGCGGGAAGGCGCTTCGCTGTTCCCGCAAAGCTGGCGGGTGAATTAGTAGACGTGGTTCCAGTGTTTCATCTGGCCGAGGGGCTTTTCGGGGGGGGCCGAAAGGCCGTCTTTTTCGTAGCCGGTTTTTTCGCGCCACGCGTCGAACTGATTGCCGGGGATCTCTTCGCCGAGCCAGCGGAAGAAGTTTCGCCCGCCGTCGTTAAAGTAGCGGTTTCCGTTGAGTGTAAGGCCGGCGGACGGCCAGTCGGGGTTCCCGGCGTTGTAGTCGAGCCGGATCAGAGATTCGGTCGCGTCGCAGAACGTGTTATTTTGGACAACGAAGTTCTTGGTGGCGGCGAGGTTGCTGTACATCATGATACAGCGGCCGTTCGGGTCGGGACGCTGAATGTGGCCCCAGCCGAACCCGGCGCTGTAGCAGAGGTTGTTCTCGAAAAGAATGTTTTCGGTCTTTGAGCCTTCGCCGTTCCAGTATTCAAACGAGTATTCGGCGTTCCAGATCAGGTTGCCGCGGTAAGTGATGTTCGACTGAATGTTCCCGCCGACCCCCTGGTTGGTGAGCGCCGCATCGTAGATTTCCCAGAGCTTGTTGTTTTCGACGAGGCAGTCGTCGGCGGTTCCCCAGAATTCAATTCCGTTTCCGAAACGTACCCGGCGCCCTTTGCCACCCTCGCGTTCCTGGTCGGCTCCGCCGATCCAGGAGATATCACAGTTCCGTATAACAAAATGAGCGACTTCGCCGCCGCCGAATCCATGCGAACCGCCGTAACGGATATCGAATCCGTCGAAGATTACGTAACGGGCATCGGTGTGGCTGATCATGTGTTTTCCGATGGCCGCCTCGACATCAATGTATTTCTTGCCGGGGTTTTCTTCGGAGTAGTAGTAGATATGCTTGTCGCCGGTAATGTCGTACCAGAAATCGTCCTGCGACTTGAGGTCTTCTTTCGACCACTTTTTAAAGGCGGCGCGATGACCGTTCAGGATGATGTTGCCGATATCCCATTTGCCGAACGCCGGAATCACCGCGTCGTAGCAGACCCAGAGGTTTTCGCCCGCCGGAAGCCAGTTGTACTCGTTATTGAGGGGAAGCGAGCCGAGAATGACCGGTTTGGCCCCTTTGCCGTAAGGCCCGTAGTAGAGAGGCGCCTCCTGGGTGCCGGACTGAAGCTGTAAGGTTCCGCGCCAGGTACAGCCGCGGGCAAAGAGGACGCGGTCGCCGGGAGCGAACTCGAAAGAGTCGACTTTGGCCAATGACGACCAGGGCGTCTCGGGGGAAAGACCGTCGTTGCTGTCGCTGCCGTCGTTGCAGTTGACGTAATAGTCGGCCGCCGAAAGGGTGCGAACCGTTAAGAGGACGGCAAACAGGAGAATACTCGCCAAACTGATCTTTTTCATAGGAACCTTTCTTCGGCGCTGCGATCGGGGAAACGCCTTGAGTTGAAACGGGCTGGAACCGGTTGATTGCGAAGCCGTACGGCTTTCCCGGTAATTTTACCCGGAACGGACTTCCCGTTCAAGTTCCGGCGAAAAAAGGAGTACCCGCAGATCACAGACGTTGGTGCCGGTCGCTCCTGAACGGAGAAGCCCTCCGTTTTCGGCGAAAAAGGTGTAGGAATCGTTTCGGCCGGCAGCACCTTGGGCTGCGGCAAGTCCGCCGGCGCCCAGTTGCGCAAAACGGGCGAGAAAGGTGTCGTCGAAAAACGCGCCCGCCGCGTCGGTCGGGCCGTCTTCGCCGTCGGTCCCTCCGGAAAGAAGAGCGAAACGGGAAGGGAACCGTTCCGGGTTCCTGAGCGCTTCGATGAGCGCCAGCAGAACCAGCTGGGTGTTTCTTCCCCCCTTTCCCCGGATTGCGGGCGGGGCAAGGGTGACGGTCGGTTCTCCCCCGCTGATCAGTGCGGCCGGGCCGGGCCGGGGGAGTTTCATTCGCTGCTGCATTTCGGAAATGAGGGAGCCGGCGACAAGGGCGACGTCGGGCTCGCTTTGGGGCGCGGATTCTCCGAAAGCGCAGAACCCGAGCTGTTTGGCTTTTCGGACCGCGGCGTCGACGGCGGTACGGTTATTGGCGATGATCAGATTGCGGTGATTTTCGTATCCGGTTTCGGAATCCGGTTCCGAAGAGGAGGCGCGGGCGCGCTTTTCGAGCGCGGCGCAAACGTTTTTGAGCCCGGCGTGCCTGTCGAGACCGAATTGTTTCAGAACCGCCAGCGCATCGGCGGCCGTTGTGGTGTTGGGAACCGTCGCGCCGCTGGCGATGACGTCGAGGGGGTCGCCCAGGACGTCGGAAAGGATCAGCGCCGCGAGCCGTTTGCCGCGGGCCAGCCGGCGCAATCCGCCCCCCTTGATTCGGCTCAGCTGTTTGCGGACGGTGTTCAGCTCTTCAATGTTGGCGCCGGCGCCGGAAAGAAGGCGTGTGACAAGAACCTTTTCGGCCAGTGTGATTTCCGGAACCGGCAGGGGGGCGAGCGCCGACCCGCCGCCGGAAATGAGCGCGAGGATCAGATCATCGGCGGAAGCCTCTTTGATGAGGGCCTCGATTCGAAGTGACCCGGCGACCCCTTCTTCGGTCGGTTCGTTCAGACCGGCCGGCCGGCCGGCGTGGGGATGAACCGCGTTCAAGGGAATGACCGCATCGGCGGGGACGTTGACCCAGCCGGTGAGACGCCCCGCTTTGACGAGAGGCTCAAGAACTTCCTCGGTTCCCGCCGCCATCGCGCAGGACGCCTTTCCCATTCCGACGACAATGACCTTGCCCGAGGGGGGAAGGGAAAATTTCTCGTTTTGAACGGTGACGGCTGCCGCGCCGTTCGGGTCGCCTTCGAAGGAGAGGGTCTGCCGAATGAGTCTGCCGGGAAGGACCGCTTCGACTCCCGCACGCCAAATCGCCTGAACCGAATCGCGGAAAGATGGGGGCATTGTCGGAACTCCATTTAGGGATTTTCGCAAGGGTGCCGGAACGCCCGGCGGAACAGGGGGGTGCCGATCCCCGATTCCCATTATCGGCGCTCCTGGTCCGGCGTCAAGTTGGTTCCGGCGATTCGGTGCGGCCCGCCGGCAGGCGGTTTGCCTGTTCGGGGAAAAGGAGGTATAATCGGCAGAGCGGAATTTGAGAAGATTCACCGCGTTTTAAGAAAGGCAGAAAACGATGGATTTCTCTTATAAGACACAGGGAACCTGCGCTCAGCAGATCAACTTTGACCTGAACGGCAATGTTGTGACGAACATCCGCTTCTTCGGCGGGTGCAACGGAAACCTGAAAGCGATTTCGAAACTTCTCGAAGGCGCGACGGTCGAGGAGATCGAACGCAAACTTCTCGGAAACACGTGCGGGCCGCGCCCCACCTCCTGTGCCGACCAGCTCGCCCGCGCTGTACGCGTTGCGTATGACAAACAGCAGCAGGGTTTCTGAACACGATTTGAAACAGATTGATCAAAATTGTATTGCATCAACAGAAAGGATCGCTTTGCAATGACGGCTATTTCCCGGCGTGAATTTTTGAAGGTTTCGGCCGCTTCGGCTTCGGCGGCGATGGTGCCCGCGTTTGCCGGCAGCGCCCGCGCGGCCGCCCCGGAGCCCGCGAAGAAAAGATGGTATAAGGGGGATCTCCACCAGCACAGCCAGTGGTCCGACGGCATTTATTTCCCCGAACGGATGGCGGACTTCTACCGGCAAAACGGATATCACTTTATCTGTCCGTCCGACCACAACTTCTTTCAGAGCGACGAATTCCGGTATCAGCGCGACTGGAGTATTCCGCATACGCCGGAAATTCATGATCAGGACGGGTTCCGGCGCGCCTTTGAAGGGGCGACCTCTTACTGGAAACCCCTCCGCCGCGAAAACGCCTGGGCAGGGCTGACCCAGGAGATGGTGGACGAGCACAAAAGTATCTACGGCGACGATTCCGTCGAAACCCGCTCGTTCGAAGAGACCACGTATGTCCGGCTGAAAACATTTCGGGAACTCGAAGCCGAAAAAAACGATCCGGGAAAGTTCCTGATGATTCCGGGATTCGAACAGACAACGATGCCGGGCGAACAGGGGTATCACGTTCACCTGAATTTCATCAACGTCCGCGAAGCGTTTCCGACCATCGATCCCAAGGATCCGTTCGGCATTTTGGAGCAGAACTACAATAAAGGGAAAGAAGTCTATGACGGGCAGGATTACCTTGTGACCGCCAACCACCCGCTCTGGCCCTATTACGATTTCCAGCCGAGCGACCTGATCCGGCTTCCCCAATTCACTCTTTATGAACTGACCAACAACGCTTTTACGCCGAGCGATTCGACCCGTGTTGAAAAGGCGTGGCTTCCTGAACAGATGTGGGATATCGTCAACGCTTACCGTGTTACGCACGACCAGCCGCTTCTTTACGGGATGGGGTCCGACGATTTCCACGAGATGGACCAGTGGGGCGTCGGCTGGAGCGTGGTCCGTGCCGAAAGACTTGAAATTCCCGATATCCTTGCCGCGATCCGTGCCGGCGATTTCTACGCCTCGCACGGGCTGGCGTTCGACGATATTCAGTTTGACGGCAAAACGCTCGAGGTCAAGATCGACGTTCAGGAAGAGGGGGAATACATCATCGATTTCATCGGCACCAAGAAAGACTACAATCCCGACTGTGAATATGCCGAGATGCCCTACGAAAAGGGGAAATCGCTCCCGCGAAAGCTGGAATGCTACTCGAAGGAGATCGGAAAGGTTCTCGAAACGGTTGAGGGAACCGAAGGAAGCTATACGTTAAAGCCGGACGATCTTTACGTCCGCGCAAAGATTTACAAAAAGGGCGCGGTCAAAAAAGATTGGGAAACCGAAGGCGCGGCGTGGAGCCAGCCGTACCGAGGCTGATTGCCCCTCTTTTTGGTCCCGGCCGCAAGCGAAAACCCCCGGAAAGCAAGACGCTTTCCGGGGGTTTTTGATGAAGAAGAGACGTAAGCCGGGTTCTGTCGGCGCCCGGGGGCGCCGTGATGGTCATTTATCTCGCCGGACGGTTGCCCGTCCGATCTAGCGGCCGACCCGGAAACAAAGGGGCGGAAGAAACCCCCGCTCGGCGAAGGAGCTGTTTCCTGCTTGGCCTTGCTTCGGATGGGGCTTGCCAGGCCGGACGGTTACCCGCCCGCCGGTGAGCTCTTACCTCGCCATTTCACCCTTACCGGACGCGAAGCGCCCGGCGGTATCTTTTCTGCTGCGCTTTCCCTGACCGCGAAGCGGCCGGCGGATGTTATCCGTCATCCTTCTTCCGCGAAGCCCGGACTTTCCTCGACGCGCTTTATCGCGCGGCGCGACCATCGGTCTCTTCTATGAGCGTATTGTATCGGCAAATATCCATGTTGACCAGAGGGATCTGATTTCGCGCAGATCGCTGTTCATGGCTTCAATCAGTTCTTCTTTGCTGCTGAAGGGGACGATGTCGCGCAGGCGTGTGATAAAGTCGATCGAAAGGGAAGCGCCGTAAAGGTCGCCTGACCAGTCGAGAATATGCACTTCGGTCTTGAACTTCTCGATGCCGAATGTGGGGTTTCCCCCCAGGTTGACCGCGGCGGGGAAGAATTGGGCCCCGACCAAGGCGCGGGCCGCGTAGAGACCCGGTTTGGGGAGAATGGTTTTGATCTCCGAAAGGTTTGCGGTCGGGAACCCGAGTGTGCGCCCCCGGTGCTCGCCGTCGGCGACAATGCCGGTGACACGGTAGGGACGCATGAGCATGTCGCGCGCCACACCGACTTCGCCGGCTTCCAGAAGGGCGCGGACGCGGCTGCTCGAGACGGGGGAATCGAACTTGGTGACCGGAGGAAGGATGGTGAGGTCGATTCCGCTGTTTTGGCACCAGCTCTTTAAAAAGGAAGGGGTGCCGCTTCGGCCGGCGCCGAACGTAAAACTTTCCCCCTCGACCATTGCCGAAGCGCCGATCTTTTCCCGAACAACGGTTTGAAGAAACTCCTCGGCGGAACGTTCTAAAAAGGAACGGGAAATGGGATAGATGATCAGCCGGTCGGGGGCGAACGCCGAAATGAGGTCGATCTTCTGTTCGAGCGTACAGAGGGGAAGAGGCGCTTTTTCCGGCGCGAGAATTTCGACCGGAGAGCGGTCGAAGGTGAAGACAACGGAGGGGACGCCGGACTGCCGCGCTTTTTTGGTTAAGGCCTGCAGGAGGGCAATGTGTCCGCGATGAAGGCCGTCGAATTTACCGATCGAAAGGACGCATCCCCGATTGAAGCGGGGGAGATGACCGGTGCCGCAGAGAATTTCCACGAGAACAGAATCCTTTCGTTTGTGTTCCCCGTCTTGGGGCGTGTGCGGGTGGCGTTAATCGTCGTCGGACTGGGGACGGACGACAGTTTCCAGGTTTTTCGTGTTCCGTTCCACCGAAAGAACGATCGTTTTGGTGTCGATTCCGTCGCGGCTGACCGCGGCAACCGGAAAGACGTGACGCCGTTCCGGCAGATGGTAACGGATCAGGAAGGTTCCGTCTTCGCGGAGGAAAATGCGTTCGCCGCGAACCGTCAGCTGGGCGTCGGGGGATGTCTGACCCTTGATGACCACTTCGGCGTCGACCGCCAGGCTAAAGGCGGTACGGCGGGGGCGGGAGGTTCCTCCCGAAGGTTCGGCGCCCGGAGAAAGATCGGCTTCGACCGCTTTGCCTTCGAACGGGGAGACCATTGTTGAGGCGGTCAGCATGTTCCAGGCGGATTCGCTCCAGCCCATTGATTCCTGAATGTAGTTCTGAGGCGTGATGACGGTGTTGCTCGATACAAGGGAGAAAAACTGCCGGTCCCGGGAACGATAGCCGATCTCAACCAAAAATGTTCCGGGCGGATCGTCGACATTGAGGAACCAGTTATAGACTCCGCCGTGAATGACGTAATCCCCGACGATCTTGGTATAACGCCCCCCCGACTCTTCGGTAACCCGGTAAAGGCGCAGGATCGGATCGGCGGTATGCCAGAGATGCCCCATCGCCGCCCGGACGCGGGAGATGAGGGTGCCGCTGATTTCCCACCAGGCATGAAGCCAGAAAGGACCGCAGACCTGCAAAACGATGCGGTCGAGCCCGCTGCCGACCGAAGAGGGGGTCTCGAGCGTTTTACGGCGCATCATTTTGTCTTTGAGGGTGTTGGCCGGAAGAATATCCTTTGCGGCTTCTTCCTGGAACGAGGCGGACTCTTCGGACGGCATCGAAATGACGGTGACATCTTCGCGGCGCGGGGCGATGGCACGGCGCCGTTTCGATTTTTTCTCGGCATCCTGAGAAGGGGGTGTCAGTTTGAGCGGCGGCGCCGACCCCATGCGGAGTTTTGAGGGGATGACGCTGACCGAACGGGCTGATCGTGAACTTGATTTTTGCCCTTTCAGTTTACTGCCCGTTTTGGCTGGGGAAGACGCTTTTTTACCGCCGGCCTGTTCGGACAGGATGTTTTTGGGCGCGGGTTCTTCGCCGGAGGAGAAGGAACGAATTTTCGGCGAACAGGCCTTGGCCGGCGGGAGGACTCTCTTTTTTGCGGGGGCCGGCTTTGAAGGGGTCTTTTTAGCCGCAGAGGGAGCGGATTTCGGCACTGAAGGCTCTTTGGAGACTTTTCCCTTTTTCGGGGAGACGGATTTTGAGACGGAAGATTTTGACGGAACTTCTTTTTTCACGGCCGGATGTTCTTTGACGGGCGCGGATTTTTGGGAAGGAGCGGATGTTTTCGCGGTTTTAGGGGCAGGTTTGGCCGCGGCAGCGGGAAGATCGGCTTTTTTGGCGCATTTCCCCGCCGGATCTGCTTTTTCCAGCTGGGAAATTAAGGTCTCGCGCGTCATTCTGCTGTAACCGGACACCTGCAAACCCCTTGCCAGGGCCTTCAGGTCCCTTGTTTGTAAGTTGCCGTAACAAAAAATTTTACCCACAGCCGCCTCCAACGTCGGATCTGTTGAGGGAATTGTAAATAATGAGTTTCCTCATTATAATAGTATACCATATTTGAAAAAAATCAATACCAGGTTGATGTAAATTGCGCATTTTGGACAAATTTTCCATCTTTGCGAATTTAACAAAAGGTGATGATGTCCGCCGATTCGAGTTCCTCCGCCCTTATCGAAAATTACCCGTTCGATATTCCGATGATCCTCGGCACGATGAATTCGGGCCGGTGCCCGGTGATCGCGGTTGTCGGGGATTACTGCCTCGATAAGTATCTTTTCATCGATGCGCGGCTCGAAGAGCCTTCGGTTGAAACGGGACTTCCGGCGCACCAGGTTCGTCGAAAAGGAATCTTTCCCGGAGCGGCGGGAACGATCGCCAACAATCTGGCCGCGCTTGGAGCCGAAGTGCGGGCTGTCGGGCTTTGCGGCGACGACGGGGAAGGCTTTGAGCTGATTCGGGCTCTTGAAGAGCGTCACATCGACACCTCCGGCATGGTGCGCGACCCTTCCTTGTTTACCTCGACGTACATTAAACCGATCCGCGAAAAGGAGGGAACGGCGCGGGAATTGAGCCGGCTCGACATTCGGAACGGTTCTCCGGCACCCCGGGCGGCGCTGGAGCAGGTGAAAGAAGCACTCCGGCAGATCGTTCCCCGGTGCGCCGCGGTTGTGATCGCCGACCAGTTTACCTTTCAGGCCGGGTCGGTTTTGGGGGGAGATGTTCCCGATCTGCTCGCCGAACTGGCGGCGGCCGATCCGAAGCGCTTTTTTATGGCGGATTCCCGCTCAAACGGGGCACGGTACCGCAATGTTCTTATCAAATGCAACGCCAGCGAACTGCTCGACCTTGCCGATCGTCTCGACCGCCCCGACGCTCAGGCGGTGGTCAAGGCCGATGCCTCGGCGGACCGGAATCTGGACGCGCTTCTCGATGCCGGAGGGCGTTTGGCGCGCCGGAACGGAACGCCGGTTTTTGTGACGCGCGGCGCCGAAGGAGCGATCCTCTTTGAACCTGATTCCCGCCCGGTTCTGATCCCGGCGGTTCCGGTTCAGCCTCCCATCGATATCTGCGGCGCGGGGGATGCGACGAACGCCGGAATTGCCTTCTCGTGCGCGCTGGGACTCCCGCTTGCCGAATCGGCGCTGGTTGCCTCGGCGGTCTCGTCGATCACGATCAAGCAGATCGGAGTGACCGGTACCGCGAGCCCGGACGAGGTCTGCGCCGTTCTCCGCGGATATTGCCAAAAAGGCTGATTCGGGTAGAATGAAATCTCGGCGGGAGAGCGTGTGCGGGTTTCGCCCCGCGCCGTTTTTCCGGAAGAAAATCTTGCCCCATTTCGGTTCGGCCGGCCTGGATTTGACCACCCTTTTTTGATGCGGGGGGAAGGTTCGGGCGGCCCTCGCGGCGGTCTCCCCGCAAGGGGATTTCTGAAAAACATAGAAGAACGAGGAATTTTTATGGCTTACGAAGTGACACTCATTACCGGTGACGGAACCGGCCCCGAACTGGCGGCCGCGGCGCGCAAATGTATCGACGCGACAGGGGTGAAAATCGATTGGGATGTTCAGGAAGCCGGAATCGACGTCATGGAAAAGACGGGCAATCCGCTTCCCGACGCGGTCATGGAGAGTGTACGCCGTACCCGCTGCGCGCTGAAAGCGCCGATCACCACGCCGGTCGGCAAGGGGTTCCGGAGCATCAATGTCCATCTTCGCCAGGCGCTTGACTTGTTCGCCTGCGTCCGGCCCTGTAAGTATTATCCGGGCGTGCGCACGTTCTTCGATAAGGTTCCGGTCGACCTTGTGATCTTCCGCGAAAATACCGAAGACCTCTATGCCGGAATCGAGTTTGCCAAGGGAACGCCGCAGACGGCCGACCTGATGGACAAGATCAACAGTCTCGCCGAAGGGCGCAAAATCGCCACGGGTCCCGAGGAGACCGGTATTTCGATTAAGCCGATCAGCGTTTCGGGAACCGAGCGGCTTGTGAAGTCCGCGTTCGAGTATGCCCGCGCCAACGGCCGGAAAAAGGTGACCGCGGTTCACAAGGCTAATATCATGAAGTTCAGCGACGGGCTTTTCCTGGAAGTTTCGCGCCAGGTCGCCGAGAAGTATCCGGATATTGAGTTTGAAGACCGCATTGTCGACAACATGTGCATGCAGCTGGTACAGAAGCCGGAGCTTTACGATGTGGTGGCTCTGCCGAACCTTTACGGCGATATTTTGAGCGACCTGTGCGCCGGTCTGGTCGGCGGGCTGGGGGTTGCTCCGGGCGCCAATATCGGGAAAGACGCCGCCGTCTTCGAGGCGACGCACGGCAGTGCGCCGAAGTACAAGGGGCTCGATAAGGTCAACCCGACGGCGATGATCCTTTCGGGGATGCTGATGCTCCGGTATCTCAAAGAGACCGAAGCCGCCGACCGCCTGGAAGCCGCCGTTGCCGCGGTGATCAAAGAGGGAAAGTCGGTCACTTACGACATGAAGGCCGACCGGAACGATCCGACCGCGGTCGGCACTCAGGCCATGGCCGAAGCCATTTGCGAAAAGCTCTAAGGCGTGTCAGTCATCCGGCTTGCGCTATGTATTACTGAATTGAATATCGGCGGGGCCGAAAAGGCGTTCACCGAACTGGCGCTCCGGCTCGACCGCGGCCGGTTCGCTCCGGAAGTTTATATCCTTTGGCCGCGGCGAAAACATCTCGGGGATTCCTCGTTTGTTCCGCTTTTGGAACGGCGCGGAATCCCCGTTCATTTTTTGGATGTTTCCGGTCCCTTGACCTTTTGCCGGGGGGTGAGGCGACTGGCGCGGCTTCTGAAAGCGCAGAAAGCCGATATTCTTCTTTCCTTTCTGTTTCACGCCAACCTTCTCGGGCGGCTGGCGGCCCGCCGCGCGGGAACAGCGCGGGTGATTTCGGGAATACGCGTTTCCGAAAAAGAACATTCCTGGCGGCTTCTCGCCGATCGGCTGACGAGCCGACTTGTCGACCGCTACCTGTGTGTGAGCCGGTCGGTTGCCCTGTTTACCGAAAAGGAAGGGAAGATTCCCGCGGAGAAGATCGGTGTCATTCCGAACGGGGTCGGGGAGTTTCCCCCTTCCCGTTGTGCCGAAGGTTCTGTGCCTTTGGTTGACGCGCCGGGAAAACAGATCCTTTTCGCCGGACGGCTCGCATGGCAGAAGGGACTCGACTGGATTTTGGAGTTTGCCGATGTGTGGCTCGGACCCGCCGCGCCGGAAGAGCGGCACTTCTGGATTGCCGGCGAGGGACTGCAAAAGGAGAAGCTGCTCAAACTGACGGCCTCGCTACATCCGGAAACACGGCAGCGGATTCATTTCCTCGGATGGCGGCCCGATCTTCCGCTCTTGCTGAAACACGCCGATCTTTTTCTTTTGCCGAGCCGTTACGAAGGGATGCCGAACGTGCTTTTGGAAGCGGCGCAGGCGGGGCTTGCCGTTTTGAGCAGCCGCTGCGACGGAACCGATGAGATTCTCGGCGCGGCGGACGGACCGCAGACTTTTGCGTTTGGAAATCAAGAGGAGTTTGCCGCGAAACTCAATCTGCTGATGGCCGACGGCGCCCTCCGAACCCGGCTCGGTCGTGAAAACGCGAATCGGGTCCGGGAAGAGTTTTCCTATGAAAAAATGGTTGAACGTTACGAGGAAGAGCTGGTCCGGCTTGCCGCGCGGAACTGATTCGCTGCGGACCGAAGACGCCGCTATTCTTTTTCCTGTTTCGGAAGGTGACAGCAAAGGCCGAGGAGGTCGTCGGCGGCCTCGCCGATGACTTCGCTCAGGGTCGGGTGCGGGTGAACGGCGTCGGCAAGATCGGCGTCGGTGGCACCGACGGAGATGAGCGCCGCGATTTCGGCAATCATGTCGGTCGCCCGGGGCGCGATCATTGCCGCGCCGAGAAGTTTGCCGGTTTCGGCATCTGAGACGATCTTCGCCAGACCGGTATCGACCCCCATGACGAGCGCTTTTCCCGCGGCGGGAATGTGGCAGCGCCCCACGCGGACCGTGTAGCCCCGCGCTTCGGCCTGGGTTTGACTCAGACCGACCCACGCCGCTTCGGGGGAAGTGTAGACACATGAGGGAACCGCGCTGTCTCGGTAACGGTTCGGTTTCGAGGCGATTTTCGCCGCAGCCGCTTTTCCCTGCGCCGTTGCGGCATGGGCCAGCGCGTGTTTGCCGTTCACATCGCCGATGGCGTAGATACTGGCAATATTGGTGCGCAGATGGTCGTCGACCGGGATATAGCCGCGGACGGTTTCGATGCCGGCGTTTTCCAGTCCGAGATTTTCGGTGTTCGGAACACGGCCGGTACAGAGAATGACGGCTTGCCCGACGGCCGCGGCTTCTTTTCCAGTGGCGTTATCGGTGTATTCGACGGTCTTTTCGGCGTCTCCGGAAATCCGTTTGAACGTGACCCCCGCTTTGAAGGTGACACGGAGCTGTTTGAGTTTGCGCAGCAGGAGCCGCACAATTTCTTCGTCGGCCCCCGGAAGAATTTCGGAGCTTCGCTTGAGAACGGTAACCTTTTTGCCGAAGGAGGCCAGGATCGACGCGAACTCGATTCCGGTGACCCCTCCGCCGATGATGACCGCACTTTCGGGAATCTCTTCCAATGCGAGAAAGTCGTCGGTACTCAGTATTTTTTCGCCGCCGGCCCCCTCGATGTTCGGGACTGAGGAGCGGGTACCGGTCGCGATGACGATGTTCCGCGCCTCGAATGTTTGGCCATCCGCCTCGACGGTGTGCGGCGAAAGGAGTTTGCCCCGCGCCGGAACAACGGTGACCCCGTGCGATTTAAGGAGACTGGCCACGCCGCCGCGCAGCTGGCCGACGATTTTGTCGCGCCGGGCGGCGACAACGGGGTAATCGAACGAAAGTTCCCCGACCTTGATTCCGAACTTCTCGAACCGGCGCGCGTGACAGAAGAGGTGCGCGGAATGCAGAATCGTCTTGGTCGGAATACAGCCCCGGTTCAGGCAGGTTCCGCCGAGATCACGCTCTTCAAAAAGAACGGTTTTCAGTCCGTATTGCGCGCAGCGTATCGCACAAATGTAGCCGCCCGGGCCGGCGCCGAGGATTGCCGTGTCGAATTGCATCGGATTTGCTGAGAGTGGAAGATGATGGCGAAAACGCGGGATTCAAAGTCCGGCGCGCCGCGCTTCTTAACGCGCCTGTACGCAAAACTCCGGTTTAGGGAGTCTGAGGCTTCCTAAACCGGAGCGCTTTGCTTATCCGATTAGAGATATTCGCAGACCAGGTCGCCCACTTCGGTGGTGGAGTAACCCATTTTGCCCGCGGCCATACTCTTCATTTTATTGCCGGTCACATACTGAATCGATTTCATGACGCGTTCCGCCGCCTTGGTGTAGCCTTCCTGGTTCAGAAGCATCGAAACGGCGTTGATGGTGGCGATCGGGTTAATGACATTCATGCCGGTATACTTCGGCGCGCTGCCCCCCATCGGTTCGTACATGCTCGTTCCGCCCGGTTCGGGATTGATGTTTCCGCCGGCGGCAACCCCCATGCCCCCCTGCAGAATACCGGCGAGGTCGGTGATGATGTCGCCGAACATATTCGTGGTGACGATGACATCGTAATATTCGGGGTTCTTCACCATCCACATGCAGCAGGCGTCGACATGATTGTAGTCTTTTTTGATGTCGGGATATTCTTCGCCGACTTCCTGGAAGGTACGTGCCCAGAGATCGTGCCCGTAGGAAAGGACGTTCGTTTTGGCAACGAGGGTGACCATTTTTCCTTTCGGATTGTTCCGTTTGCGGCAGTATTCGAACGCCCAGCGGATACACCGTTCGGTTCCCTTGCGGGTATAGACCGCGACCTGAGTCGCGACTTCGTCGGGAGTCCCTTTTTTCATCCAGCCGCCGGTGCCGACGTACATATCTTCGGTGTTCTCGCGAACCACGACGAAATCGAGATCTTCAGGCTTTTTGTTCGCCAGCGGGGTCTCGACGCCTGGGAAGAGCTTGACCGGACGGAGGTTGATGTACTGGTCGAACGCGAAACGAAGGCGGAGAAGGAGTCCCTGTTCGAGAATCCCCGGTTTGACATCGGGATGGCCGACCGCACCGAGAAGAATCGAGCTGAATTTGCCCAGTTCGGCGATCTCTTCGTCGGTGATGATGACGCCTGTCTTGAGATAGCGTTCGCCGCTCAGGTCGAAGGGAGTCAGTTCGACTTTGAAGTTTTCGAGTTCCGCGACCTTTTTGAGGACTTTTACCCCTTCGGCAACCACTTCGGGACCGGTACCGTCGCCGCCGATGACCGCGACTTTCAACAGATCGTTCATTCTTGGTTTATCCTTTCGTTTCGGGAGACTGTCGGCCGAAAGCCGGGTTTCCCTGTTTCCCTAAAACAGGATGCGGCTTGGGGCGCTGTCTGCTTGCTGAAAATCAAAATCTCGCCCCCCTATTATCCCTGTTTTTTTCCTTTAGAATAGGGGGAGTGCCTTTGAAGAGATCCCCGTTTCCCCCTGTTTTTACGCGGAAAAACGGGGGAAATGGACCGGGCCGGATTTCCTTGAAACAGGTCGAAACCGCGTGTGAAAAAGTTCAGAACCGTTACCCTCGGATGCCGGGTCAACCAGTACGAAACCGCGTTTGTTCGGGAATCGCTTCTCGAAAGCGGGTGGCAGGAGGTCTCGCGCGAAAACGGGGCTGAAGCCGATCTGGTTCTGATCAACACCTGCAGCGTGACAGCCGAAAGCGACGCCAAATGCCGCAAGGCCATTTCGGCGGCCGCCGAGGCCTCGCCCCGTGCCGAGCTTGTCGTGATGGGGTGCTATGCCGCCGCCGCGCCCGAAAGGGTTGCAGCTTTTCCCCGCGTTTCCGAGGTGGTTGCCGATAAACGGAAGCTTCCTGAGTTTTTAGAACGGCGCGGGTGGAAGGTGCCGAAAGGGATCGGCTCGTTCGGTTCCCGTCACCGCGCCTATATCAAGATCCAGGACGGGTGCCGGGTCGGCTGTTCCTACTGCCTGATTCCGAAAGTGCGTCCCTATTTGGCGAGCCGGCGTGAGGAGGAGGTTCTTTGCGAAGTCCGCGAATTGGCGCGGCGCGGGTATCGCGAAATCGTCCTTTCGGGAATTCACCTGGGGCATTACGGGCTCGATCTGATTGCCGCCGACCGAAAAGCGGCTCTTGCCCGGCTTGAAGACTATATCGAGCGGCGCAGCGCGGCACCGCCTGAGAATCGGCATACACTTGCCCAGCTTTTACGTGCTCTTGTCGAACAGGTTCCTGAACTGCGGTATCGTCTGGGGAGCCTTGAAGCGGTTGAAGTGACCGATGAACTTGTCCGGCTGGCGGCGGAGTTCCCCGAAAGGGTCTGCCCGCATTTTCACCTTTCGATGCAAAGCGGCGACGACGCGGTTCTGGCGCGGATGAAACGGCGCTGGCCGAGCGGGCCTTTTATGGAGCGGGCGCTTTCGATTCGCGATTCGATTCCTTTGGCGGCGCTGACCACGGATGTCATTGTCGGTTTTCCCGGAGAGACCGACGAGGAGTTTCAGAATACCTGTAGAGCGGTCGAAAAGGTCCGTTTTTCGAAAGTTCACATTTTCCGATACAGCCGCCGTCCCGGTACCGAAGCCGCTGAAATGAAGGGGCAGGTTCCCGATTCGGTGAAAAGGGAACGCGCGGCGGAGCTGGAAAAGATTGCTCTGCGCCTGCGGGCCGAGTATGCCGCTTCGCTGGTCGGCCGGGAAGTGACCGTTCTTGTTGAGGAAGAGCGCCGAAGCGCGCGTCAGGGGACCTGCGAGTATTTTCTGCCGGTTCGGTTTGAGGGGGATGTTCCTCTCGGTACTTTAAGAAGAGCCGCGGTTCTTTCGGCCGAAGGGGAAACGCTTATCGGGCGCGTTCTGTGAGGTTCCGCTGACTGGACAGGCGAAACCGTTTCGGTTAGACTGATTTCAGACGTTTTTCTTTTGTTTCGGAACATTAAGGAGGTTTCCATGGGCAAACTGCTCATTTGTCTTGCGGGGATTTGGGGATTCGTGATTTCCCTTGCCTTCGCCGAAAGTCCGGTTCCGGCCGATTGGCTTGCCGACTGGAACAATCCGCCGGCAGCCGACCGGCCGCTCCAGATGCTTCATGGGGCGGATCTTTCGAATCCCGAAACCGCCGCCTATTACCGCGATCAGTGCGGACTGGGGGGCGTGGTGATCAATGTCGGCGGTCCGGGATATGTCCGGAATGAGGAGAATTGGAAACGGTTTGTTGCCGGGGCGAGAAACGCGGCTGATGCCGGGCTGCGCCTTTGGATTTACGACGAAGAGGGGTATCCCTCCCTCGAAGCGGGAGGCGCCGTCCTGGAACAGGTTCCGGAACTTGTTTCGAAGGAGCTTGTTTGGGATGAAAATAATCAGGATGAGCCATTTACCGTGCGCGACTGTTACGAGTTTACGCATTCGTGCAACAACTACTCGGCCTGCCGCCGATATCCGAACCCGCTCGAACCGGAGGCGGTCGACAAGTTCATTGAGGTGACCCACCAGCGTTACCGGGAGGAGATGGGGGACGAACTCTTTAAGAAGGTCGAGGCATTCTTTACCGATGAACCGTCGATGATGGCGGCGAATTTAGGGCAGATTCCGGAAGAAGCGCGGCAGCGGGTCCGCATCGAGGATCCGCTTGACCCGGACAAAAAGAATCTGCCGATGCTTCCGTGGTGTTCCGATTTGGAAGACCTGTATCGGGAACGGTACGGCGAGGAACTTCGACCGCATTTTCTTTCCCTCTTTACCGGCGATACGCGGCGCGACAAGGAGATTCGGGCCCGGTACTGGCGGCTCATCGAAGACCTTTACGCCCAGCGGTATTTCGGGGCGATTCAGGCCTGGTGCCGGGCGGCCGGCGGTCCTGTCTCCTCGGGGCACACTCTGCACGAGGAGACGCTCAACGGGCATGTTCCGCTTGATGGGAACAAGATGCGCACGCTTAAGTCGCTTGATTGGCCCGGACTCGACAATCTGAATTCCGATCCGGGAGGCTCGGCTTATAGTGCGTGGCTGGCGGCGGCGTTTCCCTGTTCGGCGGCGCAGATCATCGGATCGCGCCGGGTGATGGACGAGATGAGCGATTTCGGTCAGGTCAATTCGGGTGCCCGTCTTCCCGTCACGCTCGATTGGATGGAGTCCGCCGCCGCATGGCAGATGGCGTGGGGTGTTACCGATTTTACCCTCTACTACCAGATTCGCGGCGGTGAAAACGCGCCTTACCGGAACGAAGAGACCCATCACGCCTACTGCGATTTTGTCGGCCGGATCAATTCTGTTCTCCTTCCTGCGAAACCGGTCCGGCCTGTTCTGCTCTACTATCCGATCGAGACGATGCAGCGGGAATTTAAGCCGGTTGCCGAATGTGTGAATAACGCGCCGCAGTCGGCGGAGATGACCCTTGCCATTGAGTCGTTTGTGGCGATCGGTACCGCGCTGACCCGCGCGCAGATCCCGTTTACGGTGATCGACGGCGAGTCGATCGCGGAACTCGATCCGGAAAGGCTTGCCCAGTGGAACGCGGTTATTCTGCCGCAGGAGTCGGCGCCGCCCGTGGAGGTTCTCGACCGGCTGGCGCGGGCATGGGGGGAAGGTTTGCCGGAAGAATCTCCCCGGTTTTTCTTTGCTGACCGCGAAAAGCCGCTCGATTCGGCCGAAGCTGTTTCCCGCGCGCTCGATGCCGCCGCGCGGCCGCGTCTGAAATGCGAACCCGGCTTCGACTATCTGGCGCAGGGCGTCTTCCAGCGTGAGGGGAAATTGATCGTTCTTCTGGCGAATGTCTGGGGGGATCCGTGGGAAGGAACGGTGCAGCTGGCCAGCGACAGAGCTGTTTCGAATCAGGTTTGGGGCGTAATGGATCCGCAGACCGGCGAGGTCGGCGAACTTGAACAGAACGGCGGGAAAGCCCGTCTGCGGCTTGACGCGCGGCAGACTCTCCTGCTGGTCATACCGTTTGAAAGCGAAGAAGGCCGCTGACCTTCCGTTTCCCCTTAACCGCAAATGATACAGAAAGACGAAACCATGATGAAAACCGAATTCTGGCTGGGGCTGATGATGATAGCGGCCTCGTGGGTCAGTGCCGCCGATCTTCCCGCGACGGCGGTTCCCGAGAACCGGGACTGCGATCTGTTCCGGCATCAGGTTGCCGAAATGGAAAAAGGGGAGACCGACCTGCTTTGGGTCGGCGACTCCATTACCGATTTCTGGGACAACGCCGGAATTGACGTCTGGAACAGATACTACGTTGAAAAGGGACGCCGTCCTCTCAACTTCGGGATCAGCGGCGACCGGACCAGCCAGGTCATCTGGCGGATCGATAACGCCCCGACGGATAAGATTGCGCCGAAGATGATCATTCTGATGATCGGCACCAACAATCTCGCGCACGGCGATTCGCCCGAAGATACGGTTGTGGGGATTCAGACGATTGTCAGCCGGCTTACCGGGCTCTATCCTGACGCCAGGCTTCTTCTTCTGGAGATCTTCCCGCGCGACGCCCGGCCCGGCACGCCGCTTCGCGCACTGATCGAAGATGCCAACGCCCGCCTGCGCGCGATTTACGGAGCGGATCGGGTTCCGAACGTTCAGCTTTACAGTATCGGTGACTTGTTTCTCGACGAGGAGGGCAATCTTCCTGAGAGCATCATGCCCGACTATCTTCATCCCAGCGCCGCCGGTTATGAGATCTGGGCCGAGGCCGTCGAGCCGATGGTGATGGAGGGGCTCGGCGAAACGCCCGAACCGGCCGTTCCGAAAACGAACGCCATGCACGACGAACGCTATACGAAGCAGGTCGAACAGCTCAAAGAGCGGCAGGATTATCAGATTCTGATGTGCGGCGACTCGATCGTGGGCGTCTGGATGTCGGGTCCGGGCACCGACCGTTTTCCGGTCTGGGAAAAGTATTACGGTTCGAAGGGAGGGATGAATCTCGGCGTGGGGGGCGACATTGTTTCCGGCCTGGCGTGGCGTATGGAAAACTATCCTCTCGGCGAAGCCGATCCGAAACTGATCATCACCGAAATCGGCGCAAACGATCTGACCTGTTACGAGACACCGAAAGAGGAAGTGGCGTTCGGCCTGCGCGTTCTCATTAAGAAGCTGCACGCCCGCTGGCCGAAAGCGCGTTTCATTGCCGTGGCGTGCCTGCCGTTTCAGTGGGAACACAATCCGAACCACGACGCGATGACGTTCCAATCGTGGATTGACGGGTATAACCGTATCTTCCCCCTCTATTTCCGCGATCTGCCGTATGTAACGGCCGTCAACATTTCCGACCTCTACGTTTTTCCCGACGGCAAGTACAATCCCGATGTCCTCTACGACTCGGTCCATCCGAACGCGGTCGGCTGCGCCCTCTGGGGTGAACGGCTTAATCCGCTTGTCGAAACACTCTTGGAGGAATACGATCAAGAGGAGTAAAAGCGGCTCTCCGTCCGCCGGAGAGGACCCGCTCGATTTTGAAAATGTTTTGTATAGAAAGAAGTGACAGAATGAAAAGAGGTTTTTGGTTTATCCTTCTGGCATCGGTTGCGGCGCTGATTTCCTCCGCGCTTTTTGCCGCCGATCTTCCCGCGACGGCGGTTCCCGAGAACCGGGATTGCGATCTGTTCCGGCATCAGGTTGCCGAAATGGAAAAGGGGGAAACCGACCTGCTTTGGGTCGGCGACTCCATCACCGATTTCTGGGACGACGCCGGGATCGACGTCTGGAATAAGTACTACGTTGAAAAGGGACGCCGTCCCCTCAACTTCGGGATCAGCGGCGACCGGACCAGCCAGGTCATTTGGCGGATCGATAACGCCCCGACGGATAAGATTGCGCCGAAGATGATCATTTTGATGATCGGCACCAACAATCTTGCCCATGGCGATTCGCCCGAAGATACGGTCGTGGGAATTCAGACAATTGTCAGCCGGCTTACCGGGCTCTATCCCGACGCCAGACTCCTTCTTCTGGAGATCTTCCCGCGCGACGCCCGGCCCGGCACGCTGCTGCGTGTACTGATCGAAGACGCCAACGCCCGCCTGCGCGCGATTTACGGAGCGGATCGGGTTCCGAACGTTCAGCTTTACAGTATCGGTGACTTGTTTCTCGACGAGGAGGGCAATCTTCCGGAGAGCATCATGCCCGATTACCTTCATCCCAGCGCCGCCGGTTACGAGATCTGGGCCGAGGCCGTCGAGCCGATGGTAATGGAGGGGCTCGGCGAAACGCCCGAGACCGTCATCCCGAAAACGAACGGAGTTCACGACTACCGGTATACAGACCAGATACATCGGCTCCAGACGGAAGAGAACAAGGATTACGATATCATCATGTTCGGCGACTCGGTTGCCGAGACCTGGGTCCGGAACGGAACCGCGCTCAATCTGCAGGTCTGGGAAAAGTACTACGGTTCGAAAAAGGGTCTCAATCTCGGAATCGGCGGCGACATTGTCTCGGGCCAGGCGTGGCGTTTCGAGCATTATCCGCTCGACGGAATCGATCCGAAACTGATCATCATGGAAATCGGTGTCAACGACCTGACCTGTTTTGAAACGCCGAAAGAGGAAGTCGCGTTTGGGATCAGAATGCTGGTCAAGAAGATGCACGAGCGCTGGCCGAAAGCGCGTTTCATCGTTATGGGGTGCCTGCCGTTCCAGTTCGAGGGGAACCCGGCGCACGACGGGATGACCTATCAGTCTTTCGTCGACGCGTATAACCGCGTTCTCCCCCTCTATTTCCGCGATCTGCCGTATGCCGTTACGACCGACATTTCGGATCTGTATCTCCTTCCGGACGGGAAGTATAATCCCGACGTCCTCTACGATGCGGTTCACCCGAACGGGGTCGGCTGCGCCCTCTGGGGCGAACGGCTCAATCCCCTTGTGGAGAAGCTGCTCGAAGAGTACGGCGAAGAGTAATCAGAAAACCGGAAAGGCTGCCGACTTGCTTCGTTCCTTCCTGCTCAATTGGATTTCGGCCCGGTACTCCAAAGAGGTGAAAGACCGTATCTACGAGGCCGCGGCCGAAACTCTCGGCGCCGCAATGTCGGCGGACGAACCGGACAGTACCGAAGGTGTCCGGCGCGCGGAAGTCGGGTTCCTCTTTTCCCGCGGCGCGGAGTACGGCTGTTTTACCGACCGGATGGAAAACCCCCGGATCACCAAAGGGAACGGATTCACCTTTGTTCAGGGGGAGTACAAGGGGATCCCGTTGGCGGTGGCCGAGACCGGAGCAGGGGAAACGAATGTGAGGGAAGGAACGCTCGCTCTTCTGCAGGTCTTTCAGCCCCGCCGGGTGATCGCTTCCGGGTTCGCCGACGCGCTCTCGCCGGAAATCGGCCGGCAGGAAGTTTTTATGCCTCTGGAACTGGTTTCTGAACGGGGAGAGCGTCTGAATCTTTCCGGCGAGGAAAGAGGGAACGCTGACAATCCCGGTACGGGCGGCGAAATGCCCTGGCAGATTGCGCCGCTCGTTTCTGTTTCAAAACTTCCCGCCGATCCTGAAGGACGCCGGGAACTCGGCCGAAAGAGCGGCGCGCGTCTTGCCGATACCCTCGTTTGGAATGCGGCATCGGTTTGCCGGGAGGCGAATGTCCCTTTTTTGGCTCTCAAAGTTGTTGCCGCAGAGCTCGGAGATCGGCTTCCCCCGGACCTGAGCCGTGCGGAGAAGGCGGGCAGCGGGAGCCGTGCGCGCCGGCTCGGCGCGTTTTTGGGAACTTTTACGAATCGGCCTTCGAGTCTTGTCGATGTTTACAAAATCAAACAGCGGGAACTCGAATCGGCGGATCGGCTTGCCGATCATTTGGCCGGTCTTTTGGATGAAATTTCCCGAAACCGGTCCCTCCTTATTGAATGGGGGGAAGAGCGGAAGAGAATCTGACCGACAGGAAAGCTGACGAATGAACCGGACCGGATCCCCAACAGCTCCTCTTGACCGCGCAAGATCGTTTATCGGCGCCGCGGTAATGGGAATGTTTATGCTGGTCAGCCGGTGTTTGGGGCTTTTGCGCGATATCAATACCGCCGCCGTGATGGGGCTTTCCGGATCGATGGCGATGGACGCGTTTGCCTGCGCGTTTCGGATTCCGAATATCATTCGCCGCTTTTTCGAAGAGGGGATTTTCGGCCTGACCTTTATTCCGGTCTTTTCGGAACTTCTGAAAACCGACAAAAGAGAGGCCCGGGCGCTGGCCGTCCGTTATCTTGCCGGCGGGTTTCTCTTTGGATTGGGGCTTGCCGTTCTTTTGGAAATCGCCGCGGCGCTGATTTGGTTTCTCTTTCAGCCGCCGCCGGGGAAACTTTGGTACAGTATCCTGCGGTTCGGTTCGCTGATGTTCCCTTATGTCATTTTTGCGGTTCCCGCCGCACAGATCGCTGCGGTTCTGCAGGGACTCGGCCGGTTCCGGATGGCGGGCTTTATGCCGGTTCTCTTTAACCTGGTTTGGCTGGCCGTGCTTTTTTTCATCTCGCCCCTCGGGGTTTATCTGCCGTTTAAGGTGCCGGCCTGTTCGGTTTCGATATTCGGCGTCTCCTCGGCGACCCTCACCCCTGCCGGGCGGGGGGCGGTTCTCTCGCTGGCGATTGCAGGGGCGGCGGCGCTGCAGTTTTTCGTTCTCTTCCTTTATCTGCGTTATCTGCGCCGAAGCGGAAAACTCGGCACGCCGGATTCAGCGAAGGAGAGTCCTGGCGGGACGTTTATTTCGGTCCGTTCCGCGCTGCGCGGGATATGGCGGCGCCTTGCCCCCGCGGCGATGGTGATCCTCTTTCTTCAGGTGAATGTCCTTTTGGCGACACTGCTGGCGGCGCTCTTTTCGGGCTCGTCGGTTCCGGTACTTTCGGCGATTCCCGGCGTCGATTCTCTTTTTGCCGGAAAGATGGGGCGGGGAGCGGCTTCGGCCCTCTATTTCGGCGAGCGTCTCTATGAATTTCCCCTTTCGCTGGTCGGAGTGACCGTCGGCACGGCGTTCTATCCCCTGTTGACCCGTCGTGCGCTGGAAAAGAACCGCAGCGGGTTTGCCGCAGACTTTACCGCGGCGCTTCGTTGGGTCATCCTTTTGGCCATTCCGTCGGGAGTGGGGCTGATTCTTCTTGCCGCTCCTCTTTCGCGTCTCTTTTTCGCCCACGGAGCGGCGTCTGCCGAAGATTCGGCGCGCATTGCCCGACTAACCCTCTGTTTCGGCTGCGGAGTGCCCGCATTCTGTCTAACGGCGTTCCTGAACCGGGCGCATCTTGCGCTCGGCAAACTGAAAACGCCGATGTGGGCGGGGGTTTTTTCGGTCTTCCTCTTTTTGATGCTGGCTCTGGCAGGGGTTCCCCGCCTGGGAGAGGCCGCGCTGGCTTTGGCGATCGCGCTCTCTTCCTGGGGGCAAACCGCGTTCCTGGCACGCGGCATGGCCGGAGAGATTTTCCCCGCTCAACGGCATATCCTGGCGAAGACGTTTGCGGCAGCCGTTTTCGCCTCGGCGGTCATGGCCTGCGGGATTTTCCTGGAACGGCTTTTTCTTGCTCATCCTCCCGCGTCTTTTGCCGCGGTTCCCTTTGTTTCGGAGAAGACGGTGTCGGCATCGCTTGGAATTGCGGTGGATTTGGCGGTCGGAATACTCCTCTTTTTCGCAGTGATTCTGCTCTGTGACCGCAAAAAGACGATTGATACCATTCGGGAGGTCATGAAGCGATTCTTCGGTTCAAAAGGGTGAAATTGCCGTTAAAAAACGAAAAATTTTTGAATTGTGGGGGGGCGGGGGGTATAAACCGATAGATAATTAGCCTATAATTGGGTCGTTCGCGGCGGGTAACGCGTTTTCGCCCCGGGCGCATGGCGGAACAAGCCAAATTTGAGGGAAGAAATGAACAGAAGAGACATGATAAAAATCGCCGCCGGAGCGATGGTCGCCCCGCTGGTAGGGGCAGCCAACGAAACGGCCGGAAACCGGCTCGAAGCTTCGGCGACGGGTGAAAGAAAAGAAAGGGTATGTATGAAAAAGTACACGAATGCCGATTATTACAAGAACGGCGTCTTCCAGAAAGATGTCGCTTACCGTGCCTTCTACGAAATGTTCGAAGATTACGGCTATACGCTTGCCGATAAGCTTCGGACCTTCAAAAACGGGGAATTTTGGGTAGTCGATTTCGGTCTCGGTGATTTTGAAAACGTCGGGATGGGCGGAATCATTTGGTACAATGATATTACCAACGGTTATTTCGGACACGACATTTATCTTCTCCCCCACCAGATGATCGCCGAACATTATCATCTTCCCGCCGAAGGCGTACAGGCGAAGCATGAAACCTGGCTCGTCCGCGACGGAAGCATCTTCAATTTCGGTAAAGGGGGCGAACTGACCGATGAAGTCCGCGCCATACTGCCGAAAAGCCAGCTTGATGCGGGCGCGATCACCTGCTTCAATTTTGAAGAACTCCATGTCGGCGACCTCCGCAGCCTGACCGCTTTGGAAGACCGTCACTTTATGATGGCGGGCGAAAAGGGCGCCATCGTCACGGAATTCGGTTCGTATCACAGTATGGACGGCCTGCGGTTCTCGAATACCAACGCCGCGCTCGGCTGATTCTTCGCGCTGATTCCTAAAAAGGAGAAAAGAAATGAAAGACGGTTATCAATTTAGTCATTGGGGAGTTCCGACCCAGGAAGAGAAACCGGGAATGACCTATCTCGAAGGGATTAAAACCGCGATTACCGATTTCGCGGCGAGCCCGTTCGCCATCGAATGGCTCAAGTTCGATGACGATACCCCGATGCCGAAAATACTGCAGACGATGCCGCACGTGGCATTTGTGGTGGAAGACCTTAACGCCGCGCTTGAAGGCGAAAGGGTGATCGTCGAGCCGTTCCCGGTCGGCGACAGTCTTACCTGTGCTTTTATCGACGGCGGCGGGTTCGGCGTGGAACTGATGGCGTTTAAAAAATAGCCGTCTTGCTTTTTGAGCGGATCAGGCGCGTGTCATGGGGAGAACCTCGCGGCACGCGCTTTTATTTTGCTCGTGCGGTTAAACGCTCTTTCTGCTCTTTTCACGAACTGTTTTGGCCATCTCTTTGCCGGAACCCCACGCTTTTCCGGCAAGGGGACCGGTTTCGTAATAGGCGTGGCCGAACGGATCGAAGATGAGCGCGCGAAGCTTGCCGGGGTCGATCTTGCCGCCGGTCCCTAAAACAGATTCTTCGGCCGAGACGTTTTTGATCGTTCCCACAATGGCGTACATGTGAGGCGTTTCGACAATTTCGGCCAGCTCGCATTCCATTGTTACGGGAAACTCGGCGATGACAGGGGCGTTGACGAAACGGCTCTTTTCGGCATGAAGTCCGGAAAGGGCAAATTTCTCCGGGACGCTGTTCCCCGAAACGATCCCGAAATAGTCGGCGGCCTCAATGTTCGGCAGATCCGCCAGACTGACAGAGAACGCTTTGGTTTTGCGGATCGCCTTGGTTGTCGCGTGGTCTTTGTCGATAAAGAGGGCAACGGCGTCCTCTTGACACTGGTTTCCCCAAGCGGCGTTCATAGCCTGGACGGTTCCGTTTTCATCGTAAGCGGCGACGATCAGAACCGGCATCGGAAACACCGCTGATAACACTCCCATCTCTTTTTTCATTGATCTTTCCTGTTTCTTTCCCTGCTGAAAGGGAGCGGTTTGCCGGGTCGCCCCGGTTTTGGACCGGAGACTACCCGACTTTGATGAAATCCCATGTGTAATCGCCGCTGGGCTGCACGGTCAGAAGGCGGATTCCGTAGGGACGCTTGTCGAAGTTGACCGACGTTGTTTCGCCGTTCATGATGAGCATTCCTTCGAAAACGCGGACGATGGTCTCGTGCGTATGGCCCGCGAGCCAAAAACGCGCGCCGTTTTCAACGGCTTTGACGATGAGATTTTTGCGGAGCTCGTTTTCGTTGGTGATCGCGGCCCAGGAATCGTCCTCGTTCGGGTAGGCGATGTAGGGAGGAATATGGGAAAGGATGATTGACGGGATCCCTTTTTCTTTTGCCTGGCCGAGTTCTTTGCTGAACCACTCGTCTTGGGCCGCCGTCTCTTCCGGTTCGGCACCGCGCCAGAGCTGGGTGTTGACACAGATCAGCTTCCACCCGTTGATCAGGGCGCTTTGACGGTCGGGACCGTAGTCGTTCCGAAAGCGGGTGAGTTTTTCGGGAGTTACCGGTTCGGGGATGTCGTGGTTGCCGGGCGCGACAATCAGCTGCGGCTTGATCCGTTTCAGGCCGTTAATCATTTCATCGGCAGGGTCTTCGTAGCGGTGGACAAGGTCGCCGAGAACGGTAACGACATCGGGGTTCAGGTCGTTGATCAGATCGATCGCCTTGTGGAAACGGGTCAGACTTTCGCCGAAACCCTCTTCGCCAAACCCGAGCTGGGGATCGCAATATTGGGCCAGACGGAGCGGCTTGAGCTCCAGCGCCGGAGAGGCGGGAGTTTCACTTGCCGTGAGGGCCGAAAGGCCTGCGGGGGCCAGAGCAGACAGACTGAGAGTTTTCACAAATGATCGGCGGGTCAGCATTGGTTTCCTCCGTTGGGGAATAAATGATTTCTGCGGTTTTTAGGGGTGTTGCCGCTGGCAGAAAGTCTATCATTTATCGGTACGGCCGTCAATGGTTTTGGACTGTCGGGACAGGGAGACGGGGTTTTGTCGGCTTGCTTTATTCTGTTCCTGTTTTAAAATAGGGGAGGGGGATTGCGCTCCTTTCCCGCTCGGCAGCTATGGGAGGGCGCCAAAGGGGGAGTATTCATGATTGCGGTGGTTTTTATGTTCAAGCGGGTTCATTTCTGGATGCTCAACGCGCGGTGGCACAGTACGATGCAGTCGGTACTTCCCGCACTCCTGGCATTGGTGTTGACGTGGGGGGGAGAAGATTTTCATCCCGGGTTCGGGCTTTTGGCGGTGTTCGGCGTCTTCCTGGGGCATCTCGCGGCGAATTTGCTCGACGATTACTTCGACTTCTACTGCCAGTCGCCGGAGGCGCGCGAGAAACTCCTGAACGAGGGACAGTTGGCACGGGGAATGAAATGCGCTTACCTGACCGGGGGGCAAACGACACCGGCGCGTCTTTTTGGGGTTGCCGCGTTTTTATGCCTGGCGCTTCTCTTGATCGGCGCTTACCTTGTTTGGCAACGGGGGTGGCCGATCGCCCTCTGCGCCGGGGTCGGGGCGGTTCTTCTTTTCTTTTATTCGGCTCCGCCGTTTCGGTTCAGCTTTCACGGACTCGGCGAAATTGTTGTCGGCGTCATTTTCGGGCCGATTGTGATGTGCGGCGTGGCGTGGTCCGCGGCCGGATCGCTCCCCTCGGAAGTCTGGATTCTCTCGATTCCCGTCGGCCTGCTTGTCATGGATATCCTCTATGTCCATTCGATCCTTGACATGAATCCGGATCGGCAGATTCATAAGAACACCCTTGCGATTCTCTGCGGTTCACCCCAAAAGGGACTTGTTCCTCTGGCGGTGATTCTCTTGGGCGTCTATGTTTCGACGATCGCCGCGATTCTCCTGGGAAAGATTTCCCCGCTTTTCGCAGTCGTCTTTCTGAGTTTGCCGCTTGCCGTTGCACTCTGGCGTTCGATGACTGCCTATGCCTTCCATCCGGAGAAGAAAGTCGTCCGCCGCCGCTGGATGGGACCCATGGAATACTGGGACATCTTCGTCGAGAAGGGACTCGACTGGTTCCTGTTTCGCTGGTTTCTTTCCCGCAATCTCGAAACCGCGTTCTGCCTTTTGGCCATTGCCGCAGCGGTCTGTTTCAAGACGGGGCTCTGCCGATGACCGGTGGCGAAAACGAAAAAATTTCAGAGGATTCCATGTTCAAAAAGACAGCTCAGCGCCTTTATTTTCTCCGGTGGTATGCCGCAGCGCGTTTTTTCGGAAAGCGCCGCCCCCTTCAGTCGGTGGTTGCCATCGGAAACGCGTGTAATTTGCGGTGCAAACATTGCGCGGTCTATCCCCGCAAGCCGGAAGAGACTCTCAAAAAAGACTATGAAACGGTTCGCCGCGAACTGGAAACCTGCTACAAAATGGGGTCGCGCTTTGTCGATTTTGAAGGGGGAGAACCTTTTCTCTGGCGCGACGGCGAACGGACGGTCAACGATCTGTTCGACCTGGCCAGGGAAATCGGCTTCTATTCCACCACGGTAACGACCAACGCGCAGATTCCGTTCGAGCCGTGCCGAAGCGACCTGGTTTGGGTCAGTCTCGACGGCGTCGGCAAGTACCACGACCTGATCCGCGGTCCCGGCGCGTTTGACCGCATGGAAAAAAACGTCGCGCTTTCATCACACCCCTGCCTGAACGCAAACATGGTGATCAACAGATACAACTGGCAGGCGGTCGAAGAGACGGTTCAGTACATTGCCGATCACCCGAAATTCCGCCTTCTTGCCGTCAGTTTCCACACTCCGTTCCCCGGGACCGAAGAGATGAAACTCGACTGGGAAACGCGCTGCAAGGTCATTGATCTTCTGGCGGGGCTTCACAAGAAAGGCGCACCGCTGATGAACTCCCGTTCAGGGCTCCTCCGGCTGAAAGACATGAGTTTTAAGAAGCAGTGCTGGATTTCGAACTTCACTTTCCCCGACGGCACGTTCGAACCGAATTGCGGCGGCGAGCGGCTCGGCATTTGTGAAGAGTGCGGATTCGGCATGGCCGCCGAGATGATCGGCCTCTGGAACCTGAACTGGGAAACGATCCGTGCCGGGATGAAGGTTCGGATGTAAAACAAGAGCAAGTTGGAAATATTCGCCGTGATGAAAAGATCTTCCTTTATCGTTCTTTCCCCGAAAAACCGCAACGGCTTTACCCTGGTCGAGTTGCTGGTGGTCATCGCGATCATCGGGATCCTGATCGGGCTTTTGCTTCCGGCGGTCCAGGCCGCGCGCGAAGCGGCGCGCCGCATGAAATGCCAGAACAGCTTCAAGCAGGTTGGGATCGCCCTGCACGCCTATCACGATGCCTACGACTCGCTTCCCGCTTCGGGGATGAGTACCTTTTTCGGCGCCGAGGCGTACGGCGCCGGACTTTTCAGCGGGCGTGTGACTCTTCTCCCCTTTATGGAACAGTCGGGCCGCTATGACGATCTTGTCAAGGATCTGCTCGATAAACGGCTCGACGGGTTCACTTCCGCCACGTACAGCGATACCGGCGAGCCGGTTCTCTGGAACAACGGTACGATTGACTATATGACCTGTCCTTCCGACCCGGAATCGCGCCAGACTCTTTCCGGTTCCGATTACTGCTCGCGGATTTCGGTCAGTCTTTGTGTTGGAGACGCGCTCATTCCAGACAAAGTGCCCGATTCCTTTCCCATTTCCGCCAAGGATCCCGTTACGTTCAAAAAGACCAATTCCCGCGGTCTGTTCCGACCGAACGTCTGGAAGAATCTCGCCTCCTGTTCCGACGGCACCAGCAACACAATGGCCGCGACCGAAACGTGCATCGGCGGGTTTTCCGAAGAGCGGGTCCGCGGCGGGGTCAACCAGATCGAAGAGGTGGTTCGGGACGGCAAGGTCATTCCGTCGGTCTGTCTTGAGAAAGGTTACAATCCCAACGACCGGACAAGAATTGGCAGTCCGATTTCGGACCCTGTCATGAAGATGGTTGTTCAGCGGAACAATTTTTTCGTCGACGGGCTTTGCATGACGTCGGTCTACACGGCCACGAACGCACCGAACACGCCTATCTGCGTCTTCACCACGACGATGACGGACGACATGCTCAAGCCCGGCTCCGGCTTCCTCGGCGCTCTGACCGGCGGCGCGTCGAGCTGGCACTCCGGCGGGGTCAATGTCCTCTACGCCGACGGATCGGTACACTTCGTTACCGACAATGTCAACTACGGCGACCTTTCCAAAGAAGAGCCGACGAGCGGATCGAGTCCCTACGGGGTTTGGGGCGCATTGGGAACCCCTTCCGCCGGAGAGAGCGCATCGCTGTGATATCAGGGACGGGGAATGGGTCCCCGCGTGATCGAAAACATTCCGCGAAAAGAGATTCTATGGCACGTAAGCGTTGTATTCGAATCGGAACCATTGTGATAGGCTGCGGCAATCCGATCGCGCTGCAGTCGATGGCCGCATCGAAAACGACTGACATTGACGCGACGGTCGAGACGGTGAACCGGCTCGAGGCCGCAGGTGCGACGATTGTCCGTGTTGCCGTTGATACCGGCCGCGATGCCGAGGCGCTCGCCGAAATTCGGCGTCAGACCCACGTGAACCTTTCGGTCGATCTGCAGGAGAATTACCGGCTTGCCGAAAAGGTCGCTCCGTTTGTGGATAAGATCCGCTACAATCCCGGACATCTTCACCATGTGAATCCGAACCTTTCCTGGAAAGAGAAGGTGCGCTGGCTGGCCCAGGTTGCCAGTGACAACGATCTGGCCATTCGAGTGGGAATCAACTGCGGGAGTATTGATCCCGTTCATTTGGAGGCGTATAAAACGGCGCGTCTTTCCGGCGGGAAGAATCTTCCCGATCCGTTTGCTCCGATTTTGAACTCGGCGATCGAACATACCGCGTGGCTTGACGAAATCGGGTTTGCCCGCTATTGCGTTTCACTCAAGGACTCGGATCCGGAAACCGTTATTTTGGTCAACCGCCGGTTCGCCGAGCTTCGGCCCGATGTGCCGCTCCATTTGGGCGTTACCGAAGCCGGTCTGCCCCAATACGGGATTCCCAAGTCGAGCTACGCTCTCGAGAACCTCCTTTCCGAGGGAATCGGCGATACACTCCGTGTTTCGCTCACGGTTCCGAACAGTGAAAAGGAAAAGGAGATTTTTGCGGGAAAAAAAATTCTGATGAATGTGGCGACGGGAAAAATCACGAGATCTTATCCCTCTTGCCTGCCGAAACTCGATATCGTCAGCTGTCCGAGCTGCGCGCGGGTGCAAAACGAGGCGTTTGTTGCGCTGGCCAAAAAGGTGCAGGAAGCTACGGCGTTTGCCGCCGATGTTCCCCTCAAGATCGCGGTCATGGGGTGCCGGGTGAACGGACCGGGCGAAACCGATGACGCCGATTTTGGCCTCTGGTGCGGTGCGGACAAAGTTAATTTTAAGGAGGGAGAGAAGCTGGTCGGCTCTTATTCTTACGAAGAGATTGTGCCGGCGCTGGTTGCCAGGTTAAAAGAACGGCTTGTCCGCAAAGGATGAAAAACAACGCGGATCGCGTTCCTTTGCGGCGGAATCCCTGCCGGGCGGGGAATCGCCCCTTTTGACATGGGATCGCCGGCAGGGTATGATCGGCTCACGTTTCCTTAACCTTCATTGAGGGAGTCTTTCGATGAAAAAACGATTATGGGCAGTTCTTTCCGCCGTCTGCCTTCTCTTTTTCTCCGGCGCGGCGCTCCGGGCTTCGGATTATCCGAAACGGGTCATTTTTGATACCGATATCGGGAGCGATGTCGATGACGGGCTGGCGCTTTCGCTGATCCACGCGCTGATGAGCCGGGGCGAGGTTGAACTGCTCGCGGTGACCTCGACGAATGGAAGTCCTCTTGTGCCCCGCTACACGCGTATGCTCAACGCCTATTTCGGCCGGCCCGAGATTCCGATCGGAATGCCGCGTCAGCCGGCTCAGGTGATGGACGGGAACTTTATGCGGTTGACGGCGGACGAACTTGAGGTCCTTTCGGTTCCTGACCCTTCCGTACCGATCCCCGCTGAAGACGCGGTTCCGCTTTTGCGGCGTGTGCTGGCCTCCTCGCCCGATAAATCGGTTTCGATTCTGATGACCGGATTTGCGACGAATTTAGCCCGTCTCCTTGATTCTTCCGCCGATGAGGTCTCTCCGCTTACGGGCAAAGAGCTGATCGCGCAGAAGACCGATCTGCTTGTCGTGATGGCGGGAGCCTTTCATGACCGTCCCGCCGAGTATGTTGAGAACAATATCCGGTTCGATATTGAAGCCGCGCGGAGAGTTGCCCAAGATTGGCCGGTTCCTGTTATTTGGGAGGGACACGAAATCGGAACGCGGCTCCTCTTTTCCCAGGAACAGCTCCGCCGGATTTTTGTGATGTCCGCCGATATGCCCGCCTATATTTCCTGCTGCCATTACGGGTTTCCTCAAATGGCGCTCTGGGATTTGGTCGTGCCGTTCTATCTGATTTTTCCCGACTATTTCCGGCTGAGCGAACCGGGCCGCGTGATCATCCGCAAGGACGGAACCTGCAGCTTCCGGGCCGAAGAGAACGGCCGCGACCGTTGCATTCTGCCGGTCACCGATGAGGAATCGGCCCGGATTTTGGAAGCGTTCGGCTGGCTGATTTCTTTGCCGCCCAAACGGTAAAACAACGGGGGTAATCCTGTCGATTCTGAAAGGTTTGTATGAAAAGGTTCCTGCTTGGTTTTGCTATCGTGTTCTGCACGGTTTCGGCTGTTTGCGGACAGGTTTCACAGCGTGACCGCGAAGCGGTCGAGGGCCGCGCGGCGGAACTCGCGCCCCTTTTGCCTGCCGAACCGGTGATGCTGATTCCTTCGATCGCCGACCGTGAAAAGTGGGACGCTTTTGCCGAGGTGTACGGCTTTTCGCACATCACCAGCAGTGCGGAACGGTACCTGGAAAAACCGCTGGAGGAACTGCCGGAAGAACTTTACAAGGAGTATTACAGTACCGGAATTCGGACGAATTATGAAAACGCCTGGAGCGGCTGGCGGAACCGGTGCATGTCGCTGGCGAGAGCCGAACTTGTCGAAAACAAGGGGCGGTTTCTTCCGGCTCTTGAAGATCTCCTGAGAAAAATCTGCGCCCATCCGAGCTGGTCGCTGCCGGCGCACGATTACGGCGGAGCGATCTACGACGGAAAAGCGTTTGCCGCCGACATTATCGCGACCGAACTGGCGGGAAACATGGGGCTGATTCTGCGGGCGATGAAACCGGTCCTTTCGCCCGATGTGGCGCAGCTTGTGGAGGAAAATATCCGGCGCCGTGTTCTTGAACCGCTGCGTGCCGAGGTCGAGGGGGCTGGCAATCCGATGATGTCCTGGGTTGTGATCACCAACAACTGGAACACCGTCTGCTTCTGCGGGGCCACCGCCGCCGCGCTTTCGGTCTGCTCTTCGGCCGAGGAACGCGCCTGGTACCTCGCGGCCGCGGAACATTTCGTTTCAACCTATTTCTTCAGCGGGTTTACCGATGACGGCTACTGCAGCGAGGGAATCGGCTATTGGAACTACGGATTCGGCCATTTCGCGATTCTTGCCGAAATCGCCTGGAGCGCCTCAAAGGCCGTAAATCTCTACACATGCCCCAAAGCACGGGCTGTCGCGGAATTTGCCCTCAAAATGGAAGTGACGCCCGGTCACTATGCCGCGTTTGCCGACTGTCCAATGAGCGCCGACCCCTCCGATTCGCTTCTCGCCCTCCTGAGCCGCCGGCTCGGACTCGGCCTTACCGAGATTGAAGAGAAGTACGGTTATCCGAACTGCAAGGCCGGAACGCAGATCCTTGCGGCATCCTATTTCTTCCCAGCCCTGGAGGAGGGGGGGACCTTAAAACCCCTCGTTTCCGCAGAGAGCGGGGAGGCGAAAAATTTCATTGACGAACCGGTCAGCCGGTTTCCGGACGCGGGCATTGTGATCTGCCGTCCGCCGAAGGGGGACGATTCCCAGATCGCCGCTGTCTTCAAAGGGGGGAATAACGCCGAAAACCACAATCATAACGATCTGGGGACGTTCTGCATTTTGCGCGGCGGTGTCTGGCTTGTCTGTGATCCGGGCGGGGAAACCTACACGAAACGGACTTTTTCGGAACGCCGCTATGAGGGGGAGCTTCTCAATTCGTTCGGACACCCTGTTCCCCGGATCAACGGTCATCTCCAAAAGACCGGCGGGGAGGCTGTCGCCGAAGCTGTCGATTTCAGCTCGTCCGACAGCGGAACATCGTATACCCTCGATCTTACAAGCGCGTATGCCGATTCGGGCGCCGAGAAGGTTCTTCGCCGGTACGATTACTCGCCTGCGGGAGCCGGCGGAACAGCCCGTGTTGAAGTTACGGATACGGTTAAGTTCACCTCCGAAGCGCCGCGTCAGGCCGATTTCCCCCTCATCACTTTCGAGGACTGGCGGCCGCTCGGTGAAAACTCAATCGTCGTTACACCTCATTCCGAGGACGGTGAACCGGCCGGACCGGGGATTACGGTCACAGTGACCGCGGCCGACGAAAACAACCGCCCCGTTCCGGGCAAGTTCGTCGAGAGTATCGTTGGCGAAAACGACCCGCTCACAACAAGTCACCCCAAACGGATCGCCTGGCAGACGGAACTGACCGAAGGTGAAACACTGACCGTTTCAACCGTCATCGAATAACGAGATCCTTTCCTTCACCTTTTCCGGAAAGAAAAGAATGAGGGAAAGTGCGTCAAAATCATTTCCCCTCGTTTCGATGCCGAAACGGAACTCAATCTTCGCCGCTGAAGAAGAACATCTGTTCCAGCCGTTCGGGAATGTCATTCGGACCCAGGTAGATCAGGTGGCGCATTGAGTCTTCCCACTTCTTTTTGACCTCGCTCTTGTCGAGGATTTCGCGTCCCTTTTCGGGATCGTCCATTTCGTAGACTGCGAACAGATCGTCTCCGGAAAGCCAGATCGAGTAGTTTCGGTACCCGGCTTCTTTCAGGAGTGCTTTCATTTCGGGCCAGATCTCGTTGTGACGGCGAAGGTACTCTTCCTTCAAGGCGGGATCGTTCAGTTTCCAGCGTTCTGCGATGCGCATCGTATCATCCTCCAGCTTTTGTGAATATGTTTGTTCCGGAACTCTTCCGGAACGGTTCGGTGGGAAATTTCTCTGATTTGGTAGAGGTCGGTTAACGAATCCTCGTCCAGCTTAAAGTGCCGGAAGTTGTTCGAGAAGTAGACAACGCCGCCGGGAGTGATCAGCCCGGCAAGGAGACGAAGCAGTTCAACGTGCCGGCGGCGGACATCCCAATCCGATTCGGTCGATTTGCTGTTCGAGAAGGTCGGCGGGTCGCAGACACACAGATCGAACGGTTCCGTGATTCCGTAAAGATCGGGGTTTAAAAGGAATTTCATCACATCGGCGCGGATAAAGCGGTGATCCCCCGTCAGGCCGTTCATCTTGAGATTCGCTTCCGCCCATTCGAGGTAACGGGGCGAAAGATCGACCGAGACCGTTGCCGTTGCGCCCCCGTCGGCGGCGTAGCAGGTGAACGATCCTGTATAGCAAAAAAGATTGAGGAAACGTTTTCCCGCCGATTGATCGCGGATCATCCCGCGTGTGAGCCGATGATCGAGGAAAAGTCCGGTGTCGAGGTAATCGGTCATATTGCAGCGAAACGAAAGTCCCCCCTCGTGCGCGGTGATGAACAGGCCTCTCTGGCTAAGCTTTTCATATTGAGAGGATCCCTTTTGACGCGTTCGCCGCTTGAGAAAGATGTTTTCCGGTTCGATTCCGAGCGTTTCGGCAGCCGCGGCGGCCATCCGGTCGAGCCAGAGACGGTGTACTCCCGCTGTGCGGCCGTCGGGCCGTTCGAACTCGGCAATATGCAGGTATTTCCCTTCGTAAATATCGATGACGAGAGGGACCTCCGGAAAATCGCGTTCGTAGAGCCGGTAACAGGTGATTCCCCGTTTGGGGTAATTCCGCAAATGGCGGGCACGGTTTGCCAGGCAGCGGCTGAACTGGCGTGCTTGATATTCAGCGTAATCGTCGAGCCCCCCGAATACCGGTTTGGACGGGGGAAGCGTTTGAGTGTTTTCTGAGGAACTTTGATTCTCCGCGGCACTGACAGGTTCTGCGTTATGGACGGATTGTTCGGAGGCGGCGGCGGAAGATTCTGTTTCGGGAATTTCCGCATCCGGAAGAGCCGCCCGGCGGGGCGGTTTCGGCCCGAGAAACTGAAAGTAGGTGCATTCGATTCGCCCGTTGTAGATCTTTCGCCGGCGGGTTGCCTTTTGCCCGATGAGCGATTCAAAATCGGTCCAGGCGGTAAAGATGAAATGACTCCAGGAGGGGAGCCGGGAAAGGACGGCGGGGATCGATTCATAGAGGGGGCGAAGCGCGTCCTTTTCGCCAAGGCGTTCGCCGTAGGGGGGATTCGTAATAACGCAGCCGTATTCCCGGGAATCGTTCAAATGTAAAAAATCGCCGGTTTCGAAATCGATGTCATTTTCGACACCGGCGCGCTGAGCGTGATAGCGGGCGTATTTGACCGCTTCGGGGTCGATATCGATGCCGCGCAGCCGTTCAGGGAGGGAAGGGAGTATTTGCGCCCGCGCTTCTTCGCGCGTCTCTTTCCAAAGACCGGCAGGGAAAAGAGGCCAGCTTTGCGCGTCAAATTCGCGAGTGAGTCCGGGGGCGATTCGGCGGCCGCGCATTGCCGCTTCGATCAGGATTGTGCCGGAACCGCAAAACGGATCGAGTAAGGGACGCCCGGGGGTCCAGACCGAAAGAGCGACGAGCGCCGCGGCAAGCGTCTCGCGCAAAGGAGCCGCGGCGTTGAGAAGACGATAACCCCGCCGGTGAAGCCCCCGCCCGGTGCTGTTGAGCGTGAGGCTGGCACGGTCTTTGCAAACCGAGAGTTCGACAGAGTAACTTGTTCCTGTTTCGGGAAGCCGGCCGAGGTGATAGGCTCGGCAAAGGCGGTTGGAAATCCCTTTTTTCACAATACGCTGAAGAGCCGGAACACTGGTAATGGTCGAGTGAACGGAACGGGCTTCGACCGTGACCTCAGCCTCGCGGGGCATCCATTCTTCCCACGGGACCGAGTCGACGGCGTCAAAAAGGACTTCAAAATCGTTTCTCAGTTCGAAATTCGCCAGCTCAATCAGAACTTTTCCCGCGGTACGCAGGTGAATATTGGCACGAACCACGTCGCGTTCGGTGCCGCGGAAGAGAGTTCGTCCGGCAACGGAATCGGAGTTGTGCGGATCAAGTCCGAGCTCTTTGAGTTCTCGGGCGGTAACCGCCTCGAGCCCCATCACCGAGGTGGCGATTAAATTCAGTTCCATTCGCGTTGATTACTGCACTTGTTTCGGTATTCTGTTCAGCAAAAGGGGAAATCTGCTGATGCTGCCGGTAATGGAATTATCGGCGAGTTCCTCTCGGGTGTCAAGAAGCGGAAAGTGAGAGCGAAAACGGCTGAGGGAGGAATAATTTTGAAAGAGAACGGAGAGGAACTTGTTTTTTCCTCGAGAATGTTGGATAATGAGTGAGGATCGTTCTTCGACGACCTATTTTACCGGAAATTTTGGAGGGTTTTAAAATGTCTCGATGTTGCTGTCAATCTGAAAAAGTGAAACGCGATGAAGTGGCCTCTATCCTGGCCGCGGCGATGGAAGCGGGAGAAGGTATCCTGCGCTTGACACCGAACTGGGTTCCCCGTGTTTTCTGCAAGCCTGGCCGCCGAATCAAGCTCGCGCCGACCGACTGGTACGCGCTCGGCCTGGATCGGGGCGGGATCGACGAACGATGGTTTGGGAGTACGACCGAAGCTGAAAATGCCGGACGCGCTGATGACGAGGGGCTGAGCTATATCCGCTTTAACGGAAAACGCTTCCTTCTGCGCGACGCTGTCGAAGAGGGGAAGGGGAGTGTTGTCGGTGAAACGATGTGGAATCAGTATCACCGGTGGCCGGTCTTCTCGAAGTTCTTCGACAACCTCGGTCCTCTGCCGCACCATATGCATCAGATGGATAAAGACGCCAACCTGACGGGGCAGGACGGCAAACCCGAAGCCTACTATTACCCCCCGCAGCTGAATGCCGCCGAAAATCGGTTCGACTACACCTTTATGGGACTGGAACCGGGAACGACGAAGGCCCAGGTCCGCAAATGTCTTGAAGATTGGAACAAGGGGGATAACGGCATTCTCGATCTTTCCAAAGCGTACCGCCTGAAACCGGGTACCGGCTGGGTTGTTCCCGCCGGCGTTCTGCATGCTCCCGGTTCCGTCTGTACCTACGAACCGCAGTGGGGAAGCGATGTGTTCGGTATGTTCCAGTCTCTGACCGATAAAGACGCGATTTCGTGGGATCTGCTCGTCAAAAACGTTCCCGATGACAAGAAACACGATCTCGACTTCATCGTGGAACAGCTCGACTGGGAAAAGAACGTTGACCCGTACTTCAAAGACCATAACTATCTTGAACCGATCGTTGATAAAGCCGCTTCCGACTTTGAAGCCGGTTATGTTGACAAGTGGATTGTCTACGGGAAGATCGACGGCAAACAGCGGATCTCGGCCAAAGAACTGACGGTGATGCCGGGCGCGCGCTGCAAACTGACCGATACCGCCGCCAGTTGCTGGATCACGACCCAGGGGCGCGGGACGATGGGCAAGCTCGCGATCGAGTCTCCGAACATGATCCATTTCGGCGAAGAGCCCGATGACGAAATCTTCATTACCGCCGATGCGGCAAAGAACGGTGTTGAGATCGTCAATACCGGAAACGAGCCGCTTGTCGGTCTGCGCTATTTCGGGCCCGATTCGCATCCGTCCACTCCCGATATCGGGGATTACAAAAAGCCCGAAAACCAGTGCTGCTGCTGTAAAAAGTAAATTTTCTTCCGGCCGAGCGCCTTTAGAAACGGAGTTTTTTAAGGGCGATTGAACTTGCTCAGGCCGATTTCGAAACAGGAGTCTTGGAGTCGGCTCTGCCGGGAGCCGGTCGGCTTTTGGCCGCCGGCTTGCGGTTTCTGCCGCGCGATGGCTCTTGTCGTCGAGCGTCTTGCCGGCCCGCAAAAGATCGAAAAGCTTTCTAAAATGATGAAGGTGTATCTATGAAATTACACGGCGCTCTGCTAACATTCCTTCTTCTTTCGATGTCAGCGGTTCTTGCCGCCAAAGAGGAATGGATTGAAGATATTTACTGCGGCGCCGGTGAAGAGCCGGTCGCTCTCCATGTTCGCACGCCCGAGAATCCGGAAGGGATGATTCCCGCGCTGGTGATCTGCCCCGGCGGGGGGTATGCCATGCGCTGCAGCGAACCGGAAGGTTTCGGCATCGCGAAATGGCTGAATGAAAACGGTATTGCCGGCTTCATTCTGGATTATCGCCTTCCGGCGGGACGCAAGGATGTTCCCCTTGCCGATGCCCAGCGCGCGATCCGCTGGGTTCGCACTCACGCCACCGAATATGGTGTCGATCCGAATCGAATCGGGATTATCGGTTTTTCGGCGGGCGGTCATTTGGCCTCGAGCGCGGCAGTCCATTTTGACCGCGGGAACCCGAACGCCCCCGATCCGGTCGAACGTGTTTCGTGCCGTCCCGATTTCGCGGTGCTCATCTATCCGGTGATTACGATGGATTCGGCCCTGACCCATATGGGAACGCGCTCGCAGCTTTTAGGAGAGAGCCCGGCGGAAGACGACGTTTGGTTCTTCTCCTCGGAGAAGCAGATCGGATCGGAAACTCCTCCCGTTTTTCTGGCTCATGCCCAAGACGATACGGTGGTTCCTCCGGAGAATAGCGTTCTCTTTGCGGAGCAGATGAAAGTGTTTGGCCGGCCGTGTGTCTACCTTGAATTGGAAAGCGGCGGTCACGGTCTGAACGGATATAAGGGGCCGAGCTGGGATCGATGGCAGCATGACGCGGCCGAGTGGATTAAAAAACAGTAGATAGAAAAGAGTGTTGTCATGAAACAATTCTGTATTCTGACGGTTGCCGTTTTGCTGACCTGTGCGGCGGCATTCGGCTACGAACCGAAATTTAAAAAGATTGTTGTTTGTGATCATTTCAATTCCGAGGGAGCCGCCGCCGCCGACTTCAATAACGACGGTATTATTGACATTGTCGCGGGGGGAGCCTGGTATGAGGGACCCGGTTTTAAAATCTCCCATAAAATTTATGAAAGGGAGAACTTTGATCCGGAGAACTATTCCGATTCCTTCGTGAATTTCGCGGACGACATTAACGGTGACGGCTGGACCGACGTTATCGTCTGTCCTTATCCGGGCCATCAGGGCTACTGGTACGAAAACCCCAAAACTTCGGACGGCGCTTGGATCAAACATGAGTCGATCGACGAGTTGGGAAATGAGTCGCAGGAATGGACCGATGTTGACGGTGACGGCCGCGCCGACCTCATCTTCAATCAGAACGGCTGGTACGGATTCGCCAAGTGGGATCCGGCTAAACCCGGCCAGCCGTGGGAATTTATTCCGGTTTCGACAGAAAACGAAAAGTATTTCTGCTTCTTCCATGGCGTCGGGCATGGCGATATCAACGGCGACGGCCGTGTTGATCTTCTCGAAATGGACGGCTGGTGGGAGCAGCCCGAAAATTACCGTGATCTTCCCTGGACGTTTCACCCGTTTAAGTTCTCGGATGCCGCCTCGAACATCCTGGTGATGGATGTCGACGGCGACGGGCTGAATGACGTTGTTACCGCGCATCATTGCCACCTCTACGGACTCGATTGGTTTAAGCAGGTTCGAAATGAGAACGGAGAAATTTCATTCGAGAGGAATGTCTTGATTCCCGAAGATCCGAGTGATGACTTTTTTCCGAAAGTGAGCCAGCTCCATTCGATGGCGGCCGCCGATTTTAACGGCGACGGTGTAACTGATTTCGTCACCGGAAAACGCTGGTGGGCGCACGGTTCAAAAGGGGACATTAACCCGAACGATCCGGCAATTCTGATGTGGTGGGAGGTTCAGCCGGCCGGTTCCGACACGAAAGTGATCCCGCACATTATTGACGAAGATTCCGGCGTGGGAACTCAGGTTTGGACGAGCGACATCAATGCCGACGGCCGTCCCGATATTCTCGTGAGCAATAAGAAGGGAATTTTTGTCTTTCTTTCCGAAAGGGACTGACCTTCGATAGCACACACTCCCAAACATTTCCCCAAAGGTGCGTTCGTTGCCGGGCGCACCTTCTTTTTCCCGGAAAGCCCCGTGCCATGAAACGTTTTCTCCCTCTCGCACTGTTGCTGTTTGCCTTTGCCGCTGCCTTTTCCGCTGCCGAAGAACCGGCGCGTCTGAAACGGAAAGACGCCTTTTTCGGCATCCATCTCGACTTTCACTGCGGCTTGACCGACCATGTCGGCGCGGGTGTCACCGACGAGATGGTTGACCGCTTCCTCGATGCGGTCAGCCCCGACTTCATTCAGATCGACTGCAAGGGCCATCCCGGCGTTTCGAGTTACCCAACCAAAGTCGGCAATCCCTGTCCCGATATTACGGGGGATCCTTTACGCGTCTGGCGCCGAGCGACAGCTGCCCGCGGCGTTTCGCTTTACATGCACTATTCCGGCGTTTGGGATTCCCGCGCCGTCCTGCTTCATCCCGAATGGGCGTGTGTCAACGCCGACGGCTCCGTTAATTCCAGCATGACATCCCCCTTCGGCGGTTACGTCGATGAACTGATGATTCCGCAGATCAAAGAGCTGGCGCTCGATTACGGTGTTGACGGCGTCTGGGTTGACGGCGAGTGCTGGGCGGCGGTTCCCGACTATGGTCCGGCGGCGGTCGAAGCATTCAAAAGGGAAACCGGCCTCGATGCGGTTCCGAAATCGAAAGACGAGCCGAACTGGGCTGAGTGGATGAACTTTCACCGCGATGCGTTCCGCCATCGTCTGCGCCATTGGGTCAATGCCCTTCACGAAGCGGCGCCCGATTTTGAAATCGCCAGCAACTGGGCTTTTACCGACCACATGCCCGAACCGGTTTCGGCCGATGTCAGCTTCATTTCGGGGGACTTCACCCCCGCAAACAGCGTCGACGATGTCCGCCAGACAGCCCGCTTTATTGCCTCGCAGGGGCAGCCCTGGGATCTGATGGCATGGAGTTTCGCCCGTAAAGCCGAAGAACCGAAAGGCCCCTGGTATCCGAAAGGAACCCCTCAGTTAATGCGCGAAGCGGCCTGCGTCCTCTCCCAGGGGGGCGGATTCCAGAACTACTATCCGCAGAACCGGGACGGAAGCGTTGATATCGAACGTGTCTCGCAAATGGGCGAGATCGGCCGTTTCTGCCGCGCCCGCAAACCGTTCTGTTTTCGCTCCTCGGCGGTTCCCCAGGTCTTTCTGATTATCCCGACCTTCTCGCACTACGACCGGGTCGATCGTCAGGGGAACGGGCTCTTCCCCAACGCGCTTCTCTGGCATCGCGGACTGAATAACGCCATTCTCGACAACCAGTATTCGCTCGAGGTCGGAACCGACGAGACGTTCAAAAAAGAGGCTGGCCGGTATCCCGCCGCCGCGCTCTGTCAGTGGGAAACCCTTCCTCCCGGTTTTGTTGACTTTCTGGCCGGTTACGTCGAAAATGGCGGCCGCCTTCTTCTGACCGGAGAAAAGCTCCCGTCCCTTTTCGGCGAGGCGTTTAAAGACGCCGTATGGCAGTCTTGCGGGCCGGACAACGCGCTCCAAACGGCCGCGTTTGGCAAGGGACTGGTTGTCGTCTGTCCGCACGATTTTTCCGAAAAGTATTACGGTCAGCCGAGCGAGGAAGTCCGCGAGCTTGTTGCCGCGGCGATGAATCTGCTTCTTCCCGAACCGGCGGTCGGTGTCTCCGGCTCGCACGAGGTTGACGTTTCGCTTCGACGCACTCCCGAGGGGAAGCTGACCGTCCACCTGGTCAACATTTCCGGCCCGCACCGGACCGACCCGTTCTTTAATGACATTCAGCCGATCGGTCCTTTAACCGTTCGGGTCAAAACCGAAACCGCGCCGCAGTCGGTCCGGCTTCAGCCCGCCGATACCGAACTCCCCTTCGAACGCGGCGCCGACGGCTTTGTCCGGGTCGAAATTCCCCAAATCGGTCTTTACGACATCCTCGTAATCGATTAGATTCACAGCAGCACAGCGGAATATGCCCCCGCTGTATGGCGTACCTCACCCGCAAGGAGCACAAACTTTCCAATGGCAAAAATCGTTCTTGCAGCCGTCGCCCTTCTGGTCTGTTCCAATACCTTTATGACTTACGCCTGGTACGGACATCTCAAGTACCTGAAAGGGCAGTTTTGGTTCTGGGCGGTTTTGATAAGCTGGGGGATCGCGTTTTTTGAATACACACTTCAGGTGCCGGCGAACCGAATCGGTTCCCGGGTTCTGACGGTTCCCCAGCTGAAAATCATTCAGGAAGTGATTGCCCTCTCGGTTTTTATCCCCTTTTCGATCTTTGTACTCAAACAGAAAATTACGCTCAACTACATCTGGGCGTGCCTGTGCGTTTTGGGAGCGGTTTTTTTTATCTTTCGGGATTAAGAGGCAGCACTCTCTTTCCAACTTTTCCGGATTCGATAAACGATTCTCTTTGCGCAGGCCAGTTAATCGCTATAATCCTTACGCGGTTTTCCAGAAAATGAAGCTGTTTTGTTCTTTTTCTTGATTTTTTCTGCGGAAAGTTCTAGGTTTTTGTTGAAATCGGGGAGGAAAGAAATCTCTTTGCGCCGCGTTGGCGTAATTTCCCCTTTACAAGGAATCACTCAAGGAACAGCCGCGAACCGTAAATTTTATCCGTTCCCTTCACAAAAGTTTTTCAAAAAACAGGGGGAACCCGGGTGAAGATCCGCGAGGTCATTTATGTCGAAATATTCAGGACTCTTTCTTTCGTTTCTGCTGATTTTTGTATGTTTGTGGATCAATATCAACCGTTTTCCGCAGGTTTGGGAAATGGTGAACGGTACGGGACATTCTGCCCCCGTTCCCGGAAATTCGCCGGACGAAGACACCCTCGAGACGAATCATGATTCTTCGTCTGACAGCGAGTCCTTCTATGCCCATATTGCCGGCAACGAGGAACGTTGGCCGAAACCGGTTGTTATCAGTGCAAACCCTTTACCCGCCGGGGAAGACTGGACCAGCGGGAAAGAATCGGATTTTCAGCAGGTTTCTTATTCCGCGAATCAGTGTTCCGCCGAAACGGTGAGCGATGGCGATTCCGAGGAAGATGCGGCTTTGGATGTTTCCGGGGAGGATTCGCAAACCGAAGAACCGGAGGAAGGGCAAACTGCTGACGAAGTGAAGGTCCATTCCTCGTATATGGCAGCCGAATTTTCCGAAGATTCAAGCCCTCTCAGCCCTGAATCCCCAAGCTACGAGGTTCCCTAGTTCTCCGGCGGGAAGACCCTCGCAGTTTAAAAGCTGGCTCTTTTTTTCCCTTTTTTCCCTATTTATAATGTTGCCGGGGATTACGTTTGCGGGTTAAAGGCAAGCGATTTGCCCCCGGAAAAGGAATCCGCATCTCTTACCGATGCATTGCGGATGCGGGATCGGGTTTTCTTTCCGGCAGGGAAAACGCCCACGGGTCCGGCGATTCATCAAAAGATTTGGCTTTCCTATGAACTCAATATTCAGATCGTTTTTCCTAACCCCGTTCCTGTTCTGGCTGTCCTGGACAGGGGTTCTTTCGGCCGCAGAGGCAGTGCTCGAAACCGATACTCTTCGTTATGTCATTGGAGAGGACGGGAAAAACATTTCCCTTTTCGACAAGGTCGGCGGGCATGAATATCTTGAAAAGGATTCTCCCTCTTTCTGCGCCCTGGCAAAGATTGGCGGTGCGGAATACCCTGCCGATTCCGCAGAGTTTGACGGTCATCTGCTTCGGCTCTCTTTTGCCGAAGAGGCGATTACCGCCGCGATCAAGGTTACGCCGTCCGGCGGAAGTCTTATCTTTGAGACGGCCGAGGTGACAGGAGAACCGGACGAACTGGTCTTTGTCAATATTCCTCTGACTCTCGAAGCGAAACCTTACGAACCGTTTGCCGCCTGTGCTCTGGCGCTTACGCCTTTTACTCATGTTCGCCGGTTTCCCGCGCTGCATGACGCCTATTGGGCCGAGGCCGCCGCGCGGTTCGGTCTGGTCGGCGCGAAGGCCGCGCTGGTCGGCGTGCCGCAGCCGGACATTCTGCCGGCGATCCGCCGCGTGATGACGGACGAGGCCGTTGACATTCCCGGTTCGGATAGGGGGGGCGCGTGGGCGCTGTCGGGTTCCGACGGGTTCGGCTCGTATATGCTGAACTTCGGCACCCTGACCGAAGAGACTGCCGACTCGTGGATTGAGGCGTGCCGGCGGCTCGGGATTAACCAGATCGAATGCCACGGCGGCAGATTCTTCCGGTTCGGTTCGCTCGACAACGTTCAGCCGGGGGGATGGGATTCATTTAAGAAGGTGATCGACCGCTGTCACGAGGCGGGGATCCAGGTGATCCTGCTGACCTATTCGTGTTATATCAACAAAGACGACCGCTACGTGACGCCCGTTCCGTACCCCGACCTGGATACCTGGCGCGACTGGACGCTTGCCGGGCCGATCGACGCCGAGGCGGACGAGATTACCGTCAATGAACCGATTCCGCCGGAGGCTCTTGTTTCGGGTTGGGAATCGACGAGCAGCCGTACCCTTCGGCTGGGGGACGAAATCGTCGAGTACTCCGGCGCAACGAACGAAGCGCCCTGGAAATTCCTGGGATGCAAACGGGGATTTCATGAAACGGCTGCCGCACCGCACGATGCTGGTTCAACAGCGTCGCTTTTAAAGACATATTGGGGGGGGCTTTATGTTCCCAAACCGGATTCGGCGCTTTGGTACGAGATTGCGAAAAATCACGCCGATCTGGTGAACCGGTACGGATTCGACGGAATCTACTTCGATGCCATCGAAGGGCTCCAATATATGTGGGGGAAAGAAAACTACTGGTATTATGGCGGGAAGTTCGTGATGGACGTCGCCAAAAATCTGGACCGTCCGGTCGGCATGGAGTTTTCCGGGATGGTCCATTTCTGGTGGCATTACTGCTCGCGTTCCCAGGCGTGGGACTCGGCGGTCCGCGGCTTTAAACGGTTTCTCGATATTCACCTTGCCTCGACGAAGGCGGGCGAGGAGTATCTGCACGGCTGCTGGCTCGGTCACGACCCGGAAATCGGCAAGTATGGCGGAATGGAAGCGGGAGGCCTCTATCTGCCTTTCCATATCGGCTGGTGGAATCTCGTGACATGGGGGGAGCCGCAGTGCGACCAGACCTATCCCGACGATATCGACTACGTCGGGTGCAAGATGGTCGGGAACAACGCCGGTTTTTCGTTCAATCACCCGATCACCGTCCGTGAGATGGACGGGAACCGGCTTCTGGGCGAATGCGCCGCGATGCTTCACGATTACACCGAAGTCCGGTCTGCCGGTCTTGACGAGTCGATTCTCGCCAGGCTCCGCGAGCCCGGGAAAGAATTTAAGCTTTATCGCGATGCCGACGGCACCCCGTGGTTCCGCGAGATGTTCTACAAGAAGCATAAAGTGACCGACCCGGCCGACCCGAGCGCGGAATGGCCGGTTGAAAACGGGTTCGGCACGCAGCCGCTCTCCGTTCGTGTGGCGGCGCTCTATACGCCCGCCGCGTACGACGATCCCGCCGCGGCGGTGCGGTTCGATCCGAAGGGCGTTCCCGCCGAGTGCGAGGGGAATACCGGTGTGACCGGCACGATCGAACTGGACGCGGGAACGGTTCCGGCGACCGGCGAGGCGGCATTCGCCTTCAGCGCGCGGAATTCCGGCGAGGTGCCGAGCGATGCCGCCTGGGTCCATACTGAAACCTGTCTGATGCCGGCGGAAAGCGACCCGTCGAAACTCCGTGCAACGGGCATGTGGGTTTGCGGCGACGGCCAGGGAGAGGTTCTGAACCTTCAGATCGGCCTTTACAGCCAGCTGGTCAAGATCGATTTCACCGGCTGGAAGTATATTGAACTCCTCGAAGCCGATTCGTCTGCCCTGAGCCGTTATGTCTGGCCGGCGATGGGGTATACCGTCTACACACATTACCGGGAAACCGGCGATTTGAGTTCCTGCCGCCTCTGGTATAACAACATCCCCGCCGGAAAGACGGTGCGCTGTCTGATCGGTCCGGTGAGGGCGCTCCCCTACGCGGAGTACGAGCTGAAAAACCCCGTCGTAACGGTTAACGGCCATTCGGTCACTCTGCCGGTAACGCTTGAGTCGGGAACTTACGCCGAACTTCGGAATGGAAAATGTGTGAAATACGATAAATACTGGACGCCGCTCGCCGAGACGGCGCCGGAAGGCGCAGTTCCGACCCTTGCGAAGGGGATGAACCGCATCCGTGTTTCGGCCGGGGTACCGGTCCCAACCTCGGCACGGATGGAAGTGACGGTGATCGGGGAAGGGGAGACGCTCCGTTAGCGCGTCGCGTCTTGAAAACGGGTCAGTCGCCCGGTAAACTAAAGGGTGTGTTTTGCGCCGTGTCCGTGCCCTTTTTACCGGCGGTGCGGGCGGCGGCTCCGTTGGGATAGAATTTGGGACGATATGATGAACAGTTCGCTCAAAGCCTTTTTTCTCTTTCTTTTCTGCGCCTTTGCGGGCGCGGTTTATGCCGATGCGGTACTCAAAACTGACACGTTCCGCTACGTGATTTCCGATGAGGGTAAGAACCTTTCCCTTTTCGATAAGGCCGGAAACCGGGAATATCTTCGGAAAGAGCCGGTGTCGGCCTGCGCGTATGTCAAGACCGGCGGAACCGAGTTTCCCGCCACGGGCGCGGCGCTCGACGGCGGAACGCTTCGGCTGGAGTTCGGCGGCGCATCGGCCCGTGCCGAACTTCGGGTGACCCCGCGGCCGGGCGCCGTCATTCTGGAAATTACCGCGGTCGAGGGCACGTTCGACGAGCTGATCTTCGTCAATATTCCGCTCGAACTGGAAGCGAAACCGTACGAGCCGTTTGCCGCCTGCGCCCTGGCGCTCACTCCGTTTACTCATGTTCATCAGCTTCCCGCGCTGCATACCGAGTACCGGGCGCGCGCGGTCGCGCGGTTCGGTCTGGCCGGTGCGAAAGCCGCGATGATCGGCGTGCCGCAGGCGGATATCCTGCCGGCGATCCGCCGCGTGATGACGGACGACGCCGTCGGATTCCCCTTCTCGGACAAAGGGGGTGCATGGGCGCTGTCGAGTCCGGACGGATACGGCTCGTATCTGATGAACTTCGGCACGCTGACCGAAGAGACGGCCGACTCGTGGATTGAGTCGTGCAAGCGGATCGGATTCGATCAGATCGATAATCACGGCGGCGGCTTCTTCCGGTTCGGTTCGCTCGACAACGTTCAGCCGGGCGGCTGGGATTCGTTTAAAAGGGTGATCGACCGATGCCACGAGGCGGGGATTCGCGTTCTTCTGCATACCTATTCCTGCTTCATTAACCAGAACGACCGCTATGTGACCCCGGTCCCGCATCCCGATCTGGATACCTGGCGCGACTGGACGCTTGCCGAACCGATCGATGCCGATGCGGCGGAGATTACGGTCGTCGAGCCGCTCGACGGGGATCTCCTTCAGAAAGGGTGGTCGGCGACAAGTAGCCGGACGCTCCGTCTGGGGGACGAGATCATCGAATATGAAGGTGTCACCGCGGAAGCGCCCTGGAAGTTCCTGGGGTGCAAGCGCGGGTTCCACGGAACTGCGGCCGCCCCGCATGAAAAGGGGTCCGCCGCGTCGCTCCTGAAAACGTACTGGAGCGGCCTCTATATCCCTAAACTCGAGTCGCCTCTCTGGCACGAGATCGCGAAGAATCACGCCGATGTGGTGAACAGGTGCGGGTTCGACGGGCTCTATTTCGACGCGATCGACGGGCTGAACCGGATGTGGGGGGACGAGGACTACTGGTATTACGCCGGGAAGTTCGTGCTGGAAGTCGCCCGGCAGCTTGACCGGCCGGTCGGGATGGAGTTTTCGCATATGATTCACCCGTGGTGGCATTACCGTTCGCGGTTTCAGGCGTGGGATTCTCCGAACCGCGGGTTTAAGCGGTTCCTTGATATTCATATCGCCATGATCAAGGGGGCTCACTCGTATCAGCACGGCTCGGAAGCGGACCTTTGCGCCGCGCATAAGGACGGGCGGCTCTATTTGCCCCTTCAGCTCGGCTGGTGGAAATTCGTCCGGTGGGGAAACCCGAAAGATGAGCCGACCTACAGTGACGATATCGACTACATCGGCTGCAAGCTGGTTGGCAACCGCGCCGGGTTTTCGTTTAATCATCCGGTCGATGTGAGCCAGATCGACGCGGACTCGTTCCTTGCCGAGTCGATGAACCGGCTCCGCGATTATGCGCGGGTGCGCGACGCCGGGCTTGATGAATCGACTCTCGCACAGCTCCGGATACCGGGAAAAGAGTTTAGGCTCTTTTTCGACGCCGACGGCGCGCCCCGTTTCCGTGAAATGTTTTACAAGAGGCATAAGGTGTTCCGCACCGATGACCGGAGCGCGGCGTGGCGCGTCGAAAATGAATTTGCGCCGCAGCCGCTTTCGCTGCGGATTAGTGCGCTCTACGTGCCCGACGCCGGCGCGCGGCGAGGTGTGCGGTTCGATCCTGCCGGAGTTTCCGCGCAGTGCGAGGGGAACCGCGGCGTGACCGGGCGGTTGGAGCTTGATGCCGGTCAGGTTCCGGCGACCGGTGAGACGGTGTTTGCCTTCAGTGCGTCGAATTCCGGCGAGGTTCCGAGCGAGGCTGCCTGGATTCGGACCGGCGCGGCGAAACTCGCCGGAGACGGAGAGACCGATCCCGATTCTCTTTCGGCGACCGGGTTCTGGATCTGCGGTGACGGGGAAGGGGAGATCCTTAACGTACGGATCGGCTTCTGCTGTCATTTGGTGAAGATCGACTTTACCGGGTGGCGGTATATCGAGCTTCTGGAACCCGACTCGGGCGAACTTCTGAATTACAACTGGCCTTCGCCGGTCGTCGGGCAGTACAGTCTGTTCCGCGAAACCGGCGATGTGTCGCTCTGCGAACTCTGGTACAACAACATTCCCGCCGGAAAGAGTGTCCGGTGCCTTTTCGGGCCGATCACCGGATTCCCGCACACCGGGTATGAGCTGAAAAACCCGGCGGTTAACCTGGGCGGAAAGACGCTCCGTTTTCCGGTCACACTCGAGTCGGGGGCGTATCTTGAACTGCGGGGCGGTAAATGTGTGAAATACGACAGCACCGGCGCGCCGGCCGGCGAGGTGAATCCCGAAGGGGAGATTCCTGTGCTTGAGACGGGAGAGAATGACATTCTCTTTTCCGCCGAGACCGGCGGCGGGAATCCTTCCCGGGCCGAAGTGACGGTGATCGGGGAAGGGGGGACGCTCCGTTAGTGCGGCGCGTCTTGAAAACGGGTCAGACGCCCGGTAAACTTAAGGGGGTGTTTTGCGCCGTGTCCGCGCTCTTTTTACCGGCGGCGCGGCGCGCGGCGGCGGTTCAGACGGGATAGAATTTGGGACGATATGATGAACAGTACGGTCAAAGCCTTTTTCCTCTTTCTTTTCTGCGCCTTTGCGGGCGCGGTTTATGCCGATGCGGTACTCGAAACCGACACGTTCCGCTACGTGATTTCCGATGAGGGGACGAACCTTTCCCTTTTCGATAAGGCCGGAAACCGGGAATATCTCCGGAAAGAGCCGGCGTCGGCCTGTGCGTATGTCAAGGCCGGCGGGACCGAGTTTCCCGCCACGGGCGCGGCGCTTGACGGCGGAACGCTTCGGCTGGAGTTTGGCGGCGCGTCGGCCCGCGCCGAACTTCGGGTGACCCCGCGGCCGGGCGCCGTCATTCTGGAAATCGCCGCGGCCGACGGCGTGTTCGACGAGCTGGTCTTCGTCAACGTTCCGCTCGAACTGGAAGCGAAACCGTACGAGCCGTTTGCCGCCTGCACTCTGGCGCTCACCTCTTTTACCCACGTTCATCAGCTTCCCGCCCTTCATAACGCCTATTGGGGCGAAGCTACGGAAAGGTTCGGGTTTATCGGCGCTAAAGCCGCTCTGATAGGTGTGCCGCAGTCCGAAATTCTTCCGGCGATCCGCCGCGTGATGACAGACGAGGCTGTGGATATTCCCGTGTCCGACAAAGGGGGCGCGTGGGCGCTGGCCAGTCCCGATGGTTACGGTTCCTATATGATGAACTTCGGCACGCTGACCGAAGAGACGGCCGGTTCCTGGATCGAGTCGTGCCGCCGGCTGGGGTTCAATCAGATCGATAATCACGGCGGCGGCTTTTTCAGTTTCGGTTCGCTCGACAACAGACAGCCGGGCGGTTGGGACGCGTTTAAGAAGGTGATCGACCGGTGTCACGAGGCGGGGATTCAGGTCATTCTGCATACTTATACCTGTTATATCGGGAAAGACGACCGTTATGTTACACCGGTTCCCCATCCTGATTTGGATACCTGGCGGGATTGGACGCTTGCCGGGCCGATCGACGCCGAGTCGGACGAGATCACCGTCAATGAGCCGATTCCGCCGGAAATTCTTGCCTCGGGCTGGGAATCGACGAGCAGCCGCACGCTCCGGCTGGGAGACGAAATTATCGAATACGCAGATGTGACACACGAGGCCCCCTGGAAATTCCTCGGCTGTAAGCGGGGGTTTCATGGAACGGCCGCCGCATCGCACGATGCCGGTTCAGCCGCGTCGCTTTTAAAGACATATTGGGGGGGACTTTATGTTCCCAAACCGGGTTCGGCGCTTTGGTACGAGATTGCGAAAAACCACGCCGATCTGGTGAACAAATGCGGCTTTGACGGCATCTATTTCGATGCAATCGAGGGACTCCAGTACATGTGGGGGAAGGAGAATTACTGGTACTACGGCGGCAAATTCGTCATGGACGTCGCCAAAGATCTGGACCGCCCGGTCGGCATGGAGTTTGCCGGAATGATCCATTCATGGTGGCATTACCGTTCCCGCTATCAGGCGTGGGATTCGGCGACCCGCGGCTTTAAACGGTTCCTCGACGTTCACCTTGCCTCGATGAAAGCGGGGGAGGAGTATCAGCACGGCTTCTGGCTCGGGCATGACCCGGAAATCGACAGGTTCGGCGCGATGAAAGAGGGCGGCCTCTATCTTCCCCTCCAGGTCGGCTGGTGGGGACTCGTCGGCTGGGGAGAGCCGCAGTACGACGCGACCTACCGGGATGACATTGACTATATCGGATGCAAGCTGGTCGGGAACAACGCCGGTTTTTCGTTCAACCATCCGATTACCGTCGAAGAGATGGAAACCAATCCGTTCCTGGGCGACTGTGTGGCGCTTCTGCGGGATTACGCCGAAGCGCGGCGGGCCGGACTTGACGAATCGATTCTCGAAAAGCTTCGCCGGCCGGGAAAAGAGTTCAAGCTTTACCGCGATGCCGACGGCACCCCGTGGTTCCGCGAGATGTTTTACAAAAGGCATAAAATCGTCCATACCGCCGACCCGAGCGCCGAATGGACTGTGACAAGCGAATTCGCGTCTCAGCCGCTTTCGATGCGCCTGGCGGCCCTCTACACACCCGCTTCTTACAACAATCCGGAAAGAGCCGTTCGATTCGATCCGGCCGGAGTTTCCGCGGAGTGCGAGGGGAACCGCGGCGTGACCGGACGGCTGGAACTTGACGCCGGAACGGTTCCGGCGACCGGCGAGACGGCGTTCGCCTTCAGCGCGTCGAATTCCGGCGAGGTTCCGAGCGACGCCGCCTGGGTCCGGACAGAGCCATGGCGGATGCCGGCCGGATCCGATCCGGAGAAGCTCCGCGCCACCGGCTTTTGGCTTTGCGGCGACGGACAGGGGGAAGTGCTCAATCTTCAGATCGGCCTTTACAGCCAGCTGGTGAAAATCGACTTTACCGGCTGGAGGTATATCGAGCTTCTCGAAGCCGACTCGGCCGAACTGAGCCGCTATGTCTGGCCGGCGATGGGGTATACCGTCTACACACATTACCGGGAAACCGGCGATTTGCGCTCCTGCCGCCTTTGGTATAACAACATTCCTGCCGGAAAGACGGTTCGCTGCCTTCTCGGCCCGATGGCGGCGCTTCCCTACGGAGATTACGAACTGATTAATCCGGCGGTGACGCTCAACGGCCAGACAGTCCGGTTTCCCGTCACGCTGGAGACCGGGACCTATTTTGAACTCCGCGGCGGCAAGTGCGTGAAATACAGCAGAGAGAATGTTCCGGTCGAAGAGTTTCTTCCTGAAGACGCCGTTCCGGCTCTTGAAAAGGGAGAGAATCGGATCAGCGTCGATGCCGAATCGCCGCAGGGAACAAGCAGGAGAATGGAACTGACCGTGATCGGGGAAGGGGACCGGCTGCAGTAGGCGCGGAAGCGGTTCCCCGCCGCAAAAGGGAAATCTGTCAAACAGTTTGCTATACGAGGTTAATATGAAAACGAAAAAAACTTTGATGATTCTGGGAACCACTCTTCTTGTGCTCTGTGCGGCGCTTACGGCGGACAGGGCCTGTGTCGCAGCCGTGAAGCCCGGTTCGGAGGCGGGTGAGAAAATGACGCTGAAAATCGCCGGCGTCGATTACACGTTCGTCTGGTGCCCGCCGGGGGAATTCGTGATGGGGAGTCCCGCGTCGGAATCCGGCCGCTGCAGTACCGAAGTTCCGCACAAGGTCAAACTGAGCAAAGGCTTCTGGCTTTTGGAATCGGAAGTGACGCAGGGAATGTGGCAGAGCGTGATGGGAACGAGTGTCCGCCAGGAGTGCGAAAAGGCGGGCGGGCGCTGGGTCACCGCCGCCGGGCCCGAGTTCCCGATGTTCTACATTGACTGGAACGGCGCGAAAGCGTTCTGCGATAAACTGAGTGAACGGACCGGGTATGAAATCACCCTGCCGACCGAAGCGCAATGGGAATACGCCTGCCGAGCCGGGACCAAAACCCCCTACGCCGCGGAAAACCCCGGCGAAGTCGCCTGGTATGCCGAAAACAGCGAATATAAAGCACACGAGGTCAAAACCAAAGTGCCGAACGCCTGGGGCCTTTACGATATGCACGGGAACGTGTACGAATGGTGCCTCGACCAATACGGTGATCTAGGTCCTGAACCGGCGGTCGATCCGCTGGCAACCGCCGATGCCGCGACGCATGTTTACCGCGGCGGCTGCTGGGACAGCGCGGCGCAGAACTGCCGCAGCGCGTTCCGGATGAAGTATCCCGCGACGACGCGCCTCGATTATACGGGTTTGCGGATTCTGCTGGTTCCCAGTACCGGAGATTGACCGGTAAGGGTATTGTTGTGTTAAATCAATCGGCAAGCGCATATCGGATTGGCAGGGGTTCAAGACAATGAAAAGCAGAAACCGCGCCAAGATGTTCCAACAATCGGTGTTCGTTCCGATTCTGGCGGTCTTCCTGTTTCTTTTCCCCGCGTTTTCTTTTCCCGGAAGAGGGGAACAGACCGGGGAAGAAGACCAGGCGGGCGGAAAAGCAGCTGTTGCCGGCGCCGATCTTTCCGAACCGTTCGGGCCCGGCTCGTTTGCCGGAGAAAAAAAGGTGCTGACGGTCAGAGGCATTGATTACGCGTTCCGCTGGTGTCCCCCCGGCGATTTTCTGATGGGAACCTCCAATCCGGCGGCGGATCTTCGCAAGAACAACCCATTGCATCGCGTAAGATTGACGCAGGGTTTCTGGATATTGGAAACTGAAGTCACGCAAAAGATGTGGAAAAGCGTGATGGGAACGGACGTGACTGTCCAGCGGGAAAAGGCGGCGGAACAGGATTTTAAAGAAGAGGGGAAAGATTTCTATGTTCTCGCCGGAGTTGGTCCGAATTACCCGGTCTATTATGTGAACTGGTGGGAAGCGGCCTCGTTCTGCCGCAGACTCAGTTCTCTTTCCGGTCAAACGGTTCAGCTTCCGACCTCTGCTCAGTGGGAGTATGCCTGCCGTGCCGGAACACAGACCGACATCTATTCCGGTGACATTGAAAAATTGAAAATGCCGTATGTTCCGGAACTAGATCCGATCGCATGGTATACCGGCAATGCCAGTATCGGTTACAGCGGGGGGGAAGTTAACGAGGGATTTGACTTCGGTTCAGACGTCCGTTTGAAAAGGTGGTTTCAGTCTAACGGTAATCTTTTGGGTACGCACGAGGTTGGCGGGAAAGAGCCCAATCTTTGGGGCCTTCACGATACGATCGGGAATGTGCGGGAATGGTGTTCAGACTGGGCCGATTCCGGCGATACCAGGGAGTGTTTTAAATATCCCTACAGAAGTTCCGTTAAATGGTGGAAAGGCTGGTATAGCGGCCCTTCCTATTATCACGCGACAGATGCGGTCCACACCGGTTTTACGGTTTACAAAAAGGCCGTTCCGGATGCGGAGGATCATTATATTACGGTTGATCCTACAGGGGTCTCTATCGATACCGGTTGGGGGAAATTCCATCGGGGCGGGGGATGGCTCGCTGTTCCCCAGGTTGATACGGCCATGTCCCAGGATTACGACCAACCGTGCCATCGGTATATAGATTTGGGGTTCCGGGCGGCGCTGATACCCAAAATCCCGGAAGATAAGAATTCCGCGTCTGTTGTTCTCCGGACATTTCCCGGCGCGGCCTTGTACCGGGAAGGGGTTAATGTTCCCTCCCTCTTGTTTGAAGACGGAGCCTGTACCGAACTTATCCCTCCGCCTATGAAGAACGACCGTGACATTTCCCCTGCGGCACGGACACTGACAGCTCTTGCCGCCCAGCTTCTTAACGAGCGCCGGGTTCACCAGCCCAGGTGGGTTTACAACCTGTTGAGGCTTTGCGGTATCGAATGGTTCGTGTGGTGACGGACAGACCAAACACCGTGTCTGTCTTTACTTCCTCGCTTTATTTCCGCATAAATACTGACCCGAAAAGGAAACCTTTCAATGCCGGAAACCGTGTTAGACCGTTTTTTACGTTATGTCCGTATTGGAACGGCATCGAAAGACACTTTTGTGTTAAATCAATCGGCAGCCGCATTTCAGATTTGCAGAGGATCGAGACAATGAAAAGCAGAAACCGTGCCAAGATGTTCCATCAATTGGTGTTCGTTCCGATTCTGGCGGTCTTCCTGTTTCTTTTTCCCGTATTCTCTTTTCCCGGAAGAGGGGAACAGGCCGGGGAAGAAGACCAGGCGGGCGGAAAAGCGGCTGTTGCCGGCGCCGACCCTTCCGAACCGTTCGGGCCCGGCTCGTTTGCCGGAGAAAAAAAGACGCTGACGGTCAGAGGCGTTGATTACGCGTTCCGCTGGTGTCCCCCCGGCGATTTTCTGATGGGATGTACGAATCATCCGGCAATGAAGATTCGCCCGAGCAATCCATTGCGTCAAGTCAGGCTGACACGCGGTTTTTGGATGCTGGAAACGGAAGTCACGCAAAAAATGTGGAAAAGCGTGATGGGAACGGACGTGGTTGTCCAGCGGGAAAAGGCGGCAGAACAGTATGATGAAGGATGGTTCAATGATAACTGTGTTCTTGCCGGAGTCGGTCCGAATTACCCGATCTATTATGTGAACTGGTGGGAAGCGGCCTCGTTCTGCCGCAGACTGAGTCTCCTTTCCGGTCAAACGGTTCAGCTTCCGACCGAGGCCCAGTGGGAATACGCTTGCCGCGCCGGGACGCGGACCGATCTCTATTCCGGGGATTTCGAAAGAGCCGCTCCCTACAATATTCCGGCATTGGATCGGATTGCGTGGTACATCGGCAATGCCAGTATCGGTTACAGCGGGGGAGAAGTTCATGAGGGTTTGGATTTCGGTCCGGATGTCCTTAAAAAGTGGGTGCAGTATGATGGGAATCTTTTAGGCGCTCATGAGGTCGGCGGGAAAGAACCTAACCTTTGGGGACTTTACGACACCATCGGGAACGTTCGGGAATGGTGTTCAAACTGGTTCGATGTCTTTGAATCTTTTCAGTATCCGTATCAAGCCTCCGTCAATTGGCAGGAGGGGTGGTCCGACGGCAAATACTACTATCACGCGACAGACGCGATCCGGACCGGTTTTACCGTCCGGAAACAGATTTTGGACGGAGAGGACTATTACATTACCGTTGATCCTGAGGGAATTCCTTTCGATGCCGGTTGGGGGAAAGCCCACCGGGGCGGGGGATGGGCCGCCATTACGATTGTTGATACTGCCGTGTGCCGGGACAACAATACTCCGTGCTGGCGGTCTATGGATTTGGGGTTCCGGGTGGCGCTGATACCCGAAGTCCCGAAAGATGAGGGTTCCGTACCTGTTGTTCCCCGGACATTTCCCGGCGCGGCCTTGTGCCGGGAAAGTGTTCACGCTCCCTTCTTCTTTTTTAAAGACGGAGTCTGTATCGAACTCACTCCTCCGCCCATGAAAAACGGCCGTGATATTTCCCCTGCGGCGCGGCTGCTGACCGCACTTGCCGCCCAGCTTCTCAACGAGCGCCGGGTTCACCAGCCCGGGTGGGTTTACAACCTGTTGAGGCTTTGCGGGATCGAATGGTTCGTGTGGTGACGCAGTGGCGGAAACCGTTCATCGATTACAGAAGCTTTGTATGGTGCGAAGACGGGACGGCGCTGCCGCTGTCTTCGCTTTACCCTTTAAAGATATATACAAGAACCCCAGTCACAAAAGAGAGAGATAAATGCCGGAAACCGCGTTAGACCGCTTTTTACGTTATGTCCGTATCGAAACAACATCGAAGGACAATGCTGAGCAGGTGCCGAGTACACCGGGACAGCTTGAGTTCGGCGCTCTTCTTGCCGGGGAACTCCGCGCTCTGGGAGCCGCCGAGGTTGCGCAGGACGAGCATGGCTACGTAACCGCCACGATTCCCGATCCGCGCCCCGCCGCGGAACAGGCGGCGCGGCCGATTCCCGTGATGGGGTGGATCGCCCATCTGGATACCGCACCCGACACGTCCGGCAAAAACGTGAACCCGAAACTGATCGACTATCAGGGCGGGCCGATCCGGCTCGAGTCGGGGGCCGAGATTTCCGAGTCGGAAGGGCTCCGGTCGTGTATCGGCGATATGATCGTGGTGACCGACGGAACGACCCTTCTGGGCGCCGACGACAAGAGCGGTGTGGCGGCGATCATGACCGCTGCCGACCGCCTTTTGAACGGCAGTGTCGAAGGGGTTCCGTACCGGCACGGGAAGATCCGGATCGCATTCACCCCGGACGAAGAAGTCGGACGAGGAGCGGAATTTTTTGATGTGGAGAAGTTCGGCGCCGATTTCGCCTATACCGTCGACGGAGAACTTCCCGGCGAGATCAATAAAGAGACCTTTTCCGCCGAACAGCTCCGCTTGAAGGTGACCGGCGTCGATATTCATCCGGGAACCGCCAAAGGGGTGATGGTCAACGCCTCACGCGCCCTGGCGGGACTGGCCGCCGCCCTGCCGGCCGGACGCGCGCCCGAGTCGACCGAAGGGCGCGAACCGTATATCCACCTCTGCTCGATTGCCGGCGATGTCGGTTCGGCAGAGGCGCATATCATCCTCCGCGCGTTTACCGATGAGGATATGAGCGAAAACCGCCGGATTCTGGACAAGCTCATCGCACGGCAGAAAGAAGCCGTGCCGGGGAGCGTCTGGACCGCGGAATACAAAAAGCAGTATCCGAATATGGCCGAGGGGCTGAAAGACTGCCCGCTCATTCTGACGCGGCTCGAAGAGGCGGTCCGCCGTGCGGGCGCCGAGCCGGTCTGGAAACCGATCCGCGGGGGGACCGACGGTTCGTGCCTGACCGAAAAGGGACTGCCGACCCCGAACATCTTTACCGGCGGAAACAACTTTCACGCCGTGACCGAGTGGCTTTCGGTCAATAAGATGGAAGCTGCGGTTCGGACCCTTCTGAATCTCGCGTCTCTCTTTGCCGGGGAAGAATCGATCTGATATAATCGGATGAGGGCGCGAAAGCGGTTTCCGCGCCTTTTCCCGTCCGGTTTTCATCTTCAGCTGCGAGGGCTTTTATGCACGTCATCTTTGTTTTAATTCCATTGCTGGCCGCGATTGTGCTGATGACGCTTGTCAAGGTCAAGCCGGGAACCTCGCTCCTGATCGCGTGGGGAATGATGGTGTGTACCGCCTTGTTTGTCTGGCGGCTCCCCGCAGTTCAGGTGGCGGCCGCTTCGGGACTCGGTTTTTTTAAGGCGGTCGAGATCCTTTTTATCATCTTCGGCGCGATCCTGATTCTGGAAACACTCACCAAGGGAAGGGCAATCGACGCGATTAACCGCGGTTTTTCGGGCGGGTCGGACGATCCGCGTGTTCAGGTGATCATCATCGCCTGGCTCTTCGGCGGCCTGATCGAAGGTGCGGCGGGGTTCGGCACCCCGGCGGCATTGGCGGCGCCTCTTTTGGTCGGGCTCGGATTTCCTCCGCTGGCTGCGGTTATGGTTGCGCTCATCTGCAACAGCGTGCCGGTCTCGTTCGGCGGTGCGGGGGTTCAGACCCTCGCGGCCCTTTCGCTCATCGAGCCGGAACTGCCGACGGCGGCCGGGCTCGATTCCGCCGCGTTCGAACACGGGCTTCTTGATGCCATTACCGACTTTTTCGGACCGGCGGGTCTGGTGGTTCCCGTGATCGCCGTTCTCTTTTTGACGATCGGATTCGGCGAGAAGAAATCGCTCCGGCCGACGCTCGAGATTCTTCCGTTCGCCCTCTTTTCGGGGCTGGCGTTCGTCGTCCCGTGGAAAATCACCGCCCATTTCGCCGGACCGGAGCTTCCGTCCCTGCTGGGGGCCTCGATTGGGCTTGTTGTCACACTCCTGGCGGTTCGGTTCAGGTTCCTCGTTCCCAAAACGAAATGGCGGTTCGCCGGGAAATACCGTTCCGAGCGCGCGCTCCCTTCGGACGAAGACGGTTCGTCTCCCGTTCCTCTCTGGCGCGCCTGGACACCCTATGTGCTGATCATTCTCATTCTGCTGGTTACCCGCCTTCACGTTTTCAGGATTTATCCGCTCCTGAAAAATATCTCGTTCGACATTCCCCTTTTGGGGGGCGACCATCCCGTCGTTTTCCGCTGTGCGTGGCTGACGAACCCGGGGATTCTGCCGTTTATCCTGGTCGCTCTGGGTTCGGTCTTCCTGTTCGGACTCCGCCGGAACGAGACCGCCGACATCTGGAAAACGGCGGTCCGGCGGACCGTCTGCGGACCGGCGGTCGCGCTCATTTCGGGTGTGGCGATGGTTCAGATTATGATCAACTCGCTCGGCGGCGCCGCCGGCTACGACGGCATGCTGGCCGAAACGGCTCACGCCGCAGCCGCGTGGACCGGCGCCGGGGCGTACCCGCTTCTGGCGCCCTGGATCGGTATTTTGGGCTCATTCGTTTCCGGTTCATGTACCGTTTCGAATATCCTGTTTGCATCGCTTCAGTTTCACGCGGCGGAAAAGCTCGCGATCTCGCCGGTGGCCATTGTCGCGCTTCAGCAGATCGGCGGGGCGATCGGGAATATGATTTGTGTGAATAACGTTGTCGCGGCCTGCGCGACGGTCGATGTTCAGGGAGAAGACGGAAAACTGATTCTCGTAAACACCATTCCTGTGATATTGACTGTTGCCGTTGTTCTGGCCACGGCTTATGCGATCGGATTTTGAGCCGGTTTGGGAGATAGGGTAAAATGAAATACAGCGTTTTCTTCGTCGTTATTTCTGCGGTATTCTGCGCTTTCACATCGATGACACAGGCCGAGAATCCTGAGCCTCTTTCAATAGGCTCGAGCCTTCAGCTCTTTGTCGATGACTGGCTGGTCGGAGAATTGGATCATGTTGAGGTCCTGGTTCATCATCCGGAGCGGCAGGAGATCGCCGCTGAGTTTGGGGATCTTCCCTGGGATGGAGACAGTGCCGGCTATTTTACGATCATGTACGATGGCGATCTGTACCATATGTATTACCATGCCTGGGGCCAGAATTCCGGAGAGCCCCTCTCGATTGCTTATTTAAGGAGTTCTGACGGAATTCATTGGGAACGTCCCAATCTTGGCCTCTGTGATTTTCAGGGAAATAAAGAGAACAATATTGTGATGTTTGGCCTTCGCGGTTATTCGAATCACGATTTCAATCCATTTGTCGATAAGAAGCCCGGTGTGCCGCCCGAAGCAAAATACAAGGCGATCGGCTACCTCTACGGAGGAGAAGGGAAAGACGGTCTTTTTGTTTTTCAGTCGGCCGATGCGGTTCACTGGTCTGAGATCACACCCGGTCCCGTCTTTACCGGTCATGCGTTTGACACGCAAAATGTGGCGTTCTGGTCCGAGAAGGAGAACCGGTACGTCCTCTATTATCGTGATTTCCGCGATGGGATTCGGATTATTAAAAGGGCGGTTTCCGACAATTTTACCGATTGGACCGACGAAGGGGAAATTCTTTTCCCTGAGGGGGAAGGACCGACAAAGGAGACGCAATACTACACGAACCAGATCTTTCCCTATTATCGGAATAAAGACATCTATATTGGATTTCCGGCTCGTTATACCGATCGCGGCGAGGTTCCGGGCACTTGGAATCTTCCCGAACCCGAATTCCGGAAACAGCGAATGACGCGGGAACCCCGTCTCGGAACAGCCGTTACCGATTCGATTTTTATCGCGAGCCGCGATGGAGTCCATTTTTCACAAAGCAATGATGTTTTTGTGGCGCCCGGGCTACGAACCGCGCATAATTGGTTTTACGGCGACAACTATCTTGCCTGGTCGCTGATTGAAACCCCTTCATTGACCGACGATATGCCTAATGAACTTTCAATTTATGCAACCGAGTCTTATGGTACGGGCGGGGATTCGAGGCTTCGCCGGTATACGCTTCGAATTGATGGTTTTGCCTCGCTGCACGCAAAATCCGTTTCGGGAACTGCAGCGACGAAACCGTTAGTCTTTGAGGGCAGAAATCTTTCTCTTAATGTCGCGACCAGTGCAGCCGGAGAGCTTCTTGTGGAAATCGATCATCCGGACGGTACGCCGATCGAAGGGTATGCGTTCAGCGATTGCGACGTAATCTTCGGAGATTTTCTTGACCGCGAGGTTTCCTGGAACGGCAAAAGCGACCTTGGTGCACTGGCGGGACAGCCCGTTGTCTTACGGTTTAAGATGAGAGAGGCCGACCTTTACTCACTTCAGTTTAAGCCGTAACGGGGTTCGGTGAAAAGTGTCTTGAGGAAGACGAAAAGCGGACAGTGTGCTGCAGACTGCGGTCAGGACAGACGGGCGGTTTGGATCTTCTGTTCTACCGTAAACTATTGATCCACGCCTCGATGATGTAGGGAATATTTCCCATCCGTTCGATCTGTTCGAGCGCTTCAAGGGTTCGTTCGGCGTTTTTTGCGGCTTGCTGCAGATCCGGACGGTTCTTGGCCGCCTGCTGTAATTGGGGACCTGAATCGTAATTGCCGGTCAGGACCGAGGAATCACCGGAAAGGAGGCACGCCAGATTGCGGTAAAACCGGGCGGCCCGGGTTAAGCCGAGCGCCAACCGGCGGCGGCGCGTTTGCGCGTCTTTTCCCTTTTCATCAACAAAATCGTTGAACCTTTTTGAAAATTGCACAAAGTCGGGCCGCGGCTTTGCCAGTTCCTGATAGAGGTCGATGCGGAAGTTCTGGAAGGAATCGTCTTTGAATTCCATCGCGGTTTTACATGAACCATCGGACAATTTCGCGAGGCGGAGTCCTTCGTCGTACTCGGCCGCGATACCGCTGTTAACGAGAACCGCTGCAAGATCGCGCGTTGCCAGTTTGGTAAAACGGACCGACTGACAGCGGGAACGGATGGTCGGAAGCTGCTTGGCCGCGCTTGTTCCGATCAAAATCATGACCGCGCCGCGCGGAGGCTCTTCAAGTGTTTTCAGCAGGGCATTGGCGCCTTCCTCATTAAAATAATCGGCATCGTCGATGACCGCGACTTTTCGTTTTCCGAGATAAGGGTATCGCGAGAGATTGTAACAAAGGCCGCTTTGACCGCGGTCTTCTTTGGGACCGATCAGAAGCTCCAGAGGAATTTGTGTCCGATCGGCGGGTTTTGAGATATAGTAAAAATCGGGATGATTCGGGATTTCAAAGTGCAACGGATCCGGTTCCCCGTCCGGGGATTTTTCTTTTTTTGCGGCTCTCCTTTGCTGGGCGAGGGCTTGTTTCTCGCTGCGGATGATTTCTCCTTTTACCGGCACGTAATGGAGGTCGAAAAGACGGCATGATTCGCACTGATTACAGGAAGTAAACCGGCGCGGCGATTGGCAGAGGATCACTTTGGCCAGCTGAAACGCGAACGACCGTTTGCCGACCCCCTCGGGGCCGGTGAAGAGAAAACTCCCTTCAAGACGGCCCCGCGCAAAGGCGCGGGAGAACATTTCCGCGATACGGTCGTGACCTTCGATCCCCTGCCAGCTCATGGAAACAGCCTTTGTGTTAATTCGGTGACAAATTCGAGAGGGGCAAGCGTTTTGCCGAGTGTCTGTTCGACGGAGATGTATCGTTCTCGAAGCTCTTCCGGAACCGGGGACTTTGCCGTATTCAAATTGATTCCAATGCCGATAATGACGGTTTCCGGTTCAGGAGATTCAATGAGTATGCCGCAGACTTTCCTGCCGTTGAGGAGGACATCATTCGGATGTTTGACCCGAACCGAAAGAGGTTTTGACCGCTGAGGGGGAAACTGGCGGCGGATCGTTTGAGCGACCGCCTGAGCCGTCAAGAGGGAAATCTCGACACTTTCGCCGTTCGGCATCCCGAATTCGGACCGCCGCGCGGCATACGAGAGGAAGAGTCCCCCGCCGGGAGACCACCAGGAATGATCGCCGCGTCCCCGGCCCGCGGTTTGCCGGTCGGCCGCAAAGAGAACCGGTCCGGCGAGGGGTTTGCGCGCCCGTGCCAGATAGGTGCGGGCGCGATTATTGGTCGAATCGATCTTGATGAAATGGCAGACTTTCACCAGCCGGGTCTCTTTTACGAGCCGGTTCCAATGCACTGTTTCCATAAGCCGATTATAAATCATTTCGCGGGGGAAAGAAAGCCCCAAGGGGTCCGAGATGGCGCTCGGGAGGGAGCCGCAGGAAACCGTTTTTCGGATTTCTTTCGGACGCGGAGCCGGCGAAATATCAGCCTTGACCCGGTTTTCGGTTTTTAGTATTCTCCGCACCAGTTGAGTTTTTCTCTGGAAAATACGATGAGCGGATCACTGAAAGAACGAGTTTTTTCTCTCTTGGTAAAGAGGTTTATCTCTTTAGCGGCTGTTCTGTTTTTTCCCATGCCTTCTTTCCTTTCCGCAGAAGGTTTTTATGCCGATCAGTTTCGGTTGTCCCCGCCGGGCGAGCCGGAAGTTGAACTTTCGTTCAGCTCTTCTCCGATTGATTGGCCGGCCATCGGGATCGAAGCTGGAGACGCTGAAAATGCCGGTACCGAAAGCCGGGAGGATGCCGACTTTGATTTTGCCGGATTAAAGAGTTCTGAGCCGATCGTGATTCTCGGACAGGATTTCGGTTATTGGACCGCGGTCCAGTCGCCGTACTATGTTGCCCAAACGGTTGCGGACCAGCCCCCGACCCTTGGCGGAGTGGGGAGTGCCGCGCCCAGTTCTACGACGTCTATTGCTCCCCCGATGGACGCGGGGACGCTGACCCCTTCTTCCGGTTCCATCGCACCTCCGGCACCGACCGATTCTCGTCCCGATTTCTTCAGTCAGCCGGTTCAAACCATGCGGCGGTTCTGGGAAGGAACGTCGGCCAGCTACACGTTCATTCCGAAAAACGGCCATTCCGGTCTGGGACTGAACGATTTCGATTTTAACATGCAGTTCAATTTTCCCTGTAAGTGCCTGCCGCACGCGAACCAGGACGGGGTGAGCGGGTATTGGTATCTCTCTCCCAATTTTGGACTGCAGCTTTGGAACATGCCCGATTTGCCGGATATTCATTCGATGCCCGGTCAGACCTTTGACGCATCGCTGGGGTTCGGCGCCGCACCTCAGTTTACCCAAGAGATCGGCGCCGATCTCTGGGTTCAGGCGGGGGTGGCTTCCTCGTTTAAAAAGATTAACGGCCACGCTTTCTTTATCCGCGGCCGAGGTCTGGCGACAATCAGAATCAACGAGCAGATTACCGCGCTTGGCGGGGTCGCTTATTATGGCCGGAATCGTTTTAAGCTTCTCCCCTCGGGGGGTATCCATTGGGTTCCGAATGAAAAGAACGACTGGTACCTCGTTTTTCCGAATCCCAGACTTTCGCACTATTTCGCCAACCTGAACGAGACGAAATGGTGGGGATACCTTCAAGGGGATATCGGCGGCGGCCGATGGCTGACCAAGGATTTCGACGGCACATACAATGTCGATTATAATGACTACCGTGTGGGGGTCGGGATCCAGTTTGAGTGCCCTTCCGGGTTTAACGGTTTCTTTGAAGTCGGCGGCGCTTTCGGCCGCCAGCTGTACGCCCACCATTGCGCCTACTACAAACCGAAGAGTTCTGTTTACCTTAAAGCAGGGTTTGCGTTCTAAATGCCGCGCACCTTCTTTTCTTACGCGCTTTTGCCGCTGCTTCTCTTCTTCTGTTTTCGGGAGGAAGACATTCCGGCGCAGGAAGTGCTGAGAAACGGTGTCGGAATCACAAACTACACTCCTCCTGCCCGGGGACTTGTCGGATATACTCGCGGAAGATTGCGCCGGAATCGGGGGAAGGCGGCCGCGCCTTCCGACCTCGTTGCGCCACCCGAGATCGGATCGGCCGAATCGGACAACAGTTCCGGAAACCGCTTTTCCGTCGCCGAATGGCCGTCCGGCGGTGAGGCGATAACCTCTTCTTCTCCCTATCTTTCTCATCGGTTTACAGGCACGATACCGGCTAACCGGGCTGTGAGAACCGCTTCGGTTTCACGATGGGGGACGGCTAGCGGAGGGTATCTGGCGGACGGAGGATTTGTTCCCGAACAATCGGAAACGGGTTCATTTGCTCCTTCGTCAAACACCTATATCTTAACTTCGGGCACGGGAATCTCTCCAAACGGTGTTTTGTACGGGGAGGGGAATCCTGAGCTTCCCGCGCCTGTTCTCGATACACCTCCGGACGGGTATTATTCCGCGATAGGAGATGACGGGCAATATGAGGAGGAGAGCGCCGTTTCCGATTTTTTTCTTATTCCGACGATTCGCCGGCAAGGCTGTTTTCAGCAGATTCACGGAGGAATTGAGTACATCCCGAATGTCGGAAAACGCAAAAGCGGCATGACGACATTCAGTGCTTCGGTCCGTTTTGCTCTTCCGCTTCCGGACAGGGACCATCCTCTGATGGTTACTCCTCATTTTTCGTGGACCGATTTTTCATTTCCTGAAAGCCTTGTACCGATCTTCGGCAGAAAGGTTGGTTTGTACACCGGCGGTCTCCAGGGAGATTGGCTCTTTCCCGTTTCTCCCTGCTTTATGTTCGATCTCGGTTTCGGCGCATCCTGGAACGCCGACTTAAAAACAAGTTCAAGCGACTCGCTTCGGTTTACCGGCCGGGTGGTTGGCGTTTGGCGGTGGAACGAAACGACACACTTGCTGCTCGGCGCATCGTATCAGAACATCTCGGACTGGAAAGTGGTTCCGGTATTCGGAATGACGTGGAAACCGAACGAGAATTCCTATCTTGATGCGACGTTCCCCATGGCCAAAGCCGCACGGAGGATCACTCAAATGCAGGGGCTTCCGGCGTTTGAAAATGGGGAATCCCCCTACTGGATCTATGTGACCGGCGGATTGACCGGGGGAAGATGGGCCATTAAACCGGATGGGGAAGACCGCAATCTTTGGGGGGCAAACGCGCTTGTCTCTTACTATGATTACCGAATCTTGGGAGGGTTCGAAAAGAAGGTGTTAGGCGAGGTCAACTGGGCCGTTGAAGGCGGGCTTGTTTTTGCCAGACACCTGGAAATTGAGGGGTGGACAGTCTCCGGATACCGTGACGAGAAACCTCGTCCGAAACCTGCGGGAATCGTTCGTCTTTGCCTGACCTATTGAAAGGACCGAAGATGAAAATCGCTCCTCTGATAAAACTGCGTGAGAACAGCCGGGACCAGCAGCGGCGAGCTCTTCATGAAGCCGAACTTTACGAAGATGCGCTTCGGGCCAGAATCGGCGAAATCGAGTTTCGCCTTAGCCGTAATTTGAGCGATTGGCGTCTGACCGGACTTCGGCAGCCCGTGCCGCTCGAAGAGCTTCGTCTTCTTGAAACGCAGCGGCAGGAACTGAACCGTTTGAAGGATGAGGCTCAAAAGCGGCTTGCCGAGGCTGTCGAGGCAACGGAAAAGGCTCGGGGTGCTCTTTCCGAGGCGGTTCAGAATGTCCGCGTTCTGGAAAACCTCCGCGATCGGAAAGAATCGGAGATGGCGGCCGCGGCAAAGAAAGTTGAGCAGAAAAACCTTGATCAGAGGAGTTTTTGATTTTTTTCTTTTAAACTGCGAAAAATACGGTTTACCGCCGCGGCGGACTTGCCTTGTGATGAACATTTGATAGAATAGAAGCAATTGGTTCGAGCCGTTATAGAAACGGTTTCGCTGACAATTTTCCGTTTGCTCTTTTAGGAAAAATTTCTTTCGGAGAATTATCAACAGCGGCTCTCTTTCCGCTTTTTTGATTCATTGCCGAAGTTCCTTCGGTAAAGGAGTTTGTCAGATGTCTTTTTTCTCGAAGTTAAAGCGGAATAAGCCTTTTTTCGTGTTGTTCCTCATTGCGTTTTTCGTACGGGGCGCGGTTGTTCTGGTCAAGATGGATTCGTTCGACGCGGATCCCGATCAGTATCGGGCGCTCGCCGAAAATCTGCGAGAATATGGGGTTTTCGGCAACGGAGAAACCCCGACCGCATTCCGTCCGCCCCTTTATCCTGCGGTTCTGCGCTGTTTTTACATGCTCACACCGGGTACGTCCTCTTCGCCCGAGTGTTCCTGCGGCCTCTTGCTGTCGGAGAAAGGCGCAACGGCATTTCTTCACTGGATATTGGGTGTTCTTACGGTTCTGATTGTTTATAAGCTGGCTCTTATGCTTTCGTTTCCGCGGCAATGGGCGTTTGCGGCCGCTTTTCTTGTGGCGGCTGATCCGATTCTTCTCGCGCAGTCACGTGTCGTGATGACAGAAACGCTGGCCGCCTTTTTTGCTGTTTTGATCATATGGTGTCTGACACTGGCGATGATGCCCCGCCAGAAGAAAGTATCTTTCTTTTTGGGGATTGGTCTGGTTGCCGGTCTTGCGGCCTTGTGCCGCCCTGTCTTTCTGCTTTTCGGACTGTTGGTTTTTCTTGGTCTGCTGAATTACTGCCGTATGCGGAAACTGCTTTTGCGGTTCGCTCTTCTTTTCTTTGCCGGGTTTGCCGCGATTCTCCTTTTCTGGGGGGTGCGGAATCAGGTTCAGATGGGGAAGATGATCGTAACGACCACACACGGAGGGTATACTCTTTTCTTAGCGAACAATCATTCTCTCTACAAATACAATCGGCATCCGGGACCCTTTGCCGGGCCGTGGAATCCTGAGGAATTTCATCAGCGCTGGGAATCGATTAAAGCCGAAGATTTTGAAGAGTATGGTTTTCAGCCTGGGGCTGTCGGGGAACTTCGTCAAGATGAAATCGCTTATTCGTCGGCACACAAAGATATGTCCGAGGATACTCAGGGGGCAATGATTGCGGCGGGAGTCCGTCTCGGTCATTTGTGGCAGTTTTTACCGTATCAGACGGATCCCAACGAGTCTGTTGCTAAGAGGATCTGCCGCTGGTGTGTCGGTCTTTTTTACGCGGCTGAAGTGCCTCTTGCCCTGTTCGGCTTTCTCTACATTTGCGCGCCCCTCGTCAGTTTTGCCCGCCGCCGGCTTTTGGTTTCCCCTTACTGGTCAAATTGGTCCTGGCCGGTCTTTCTGGTGATCGCGGTCACGCTTCCGCATATTCTCTACTGGGCAAATATGCGTATGCGCGCTCCGGCGATGACCGTTGTGCCCATATTCGCGGTGGTCGGTTTTCGCGTGCTGATTTCCCGTAAAGGGGGAGAACCGGTTGCTGTCGGCGGTCCTCCGACGCCGGAGACCGATGAGGCGGAAACGGAACAGACAAGCTAGTGCGGACACCCTTTCGCGGATGACGGCGGGACTGCCATTACGGCGAAGTCCGGCGGAGAGGGGACTCAAAACAGGCTTTTCGGGTGTTTATTAGAGGTCGCTCTTCTGTATCAGAATGAGGACATTCTTAAAAATCGGTTTCCCGGCGACAATGGAAGAAAGGGAAGGGGCTTGGGCGGCCGAAGCCTCGTCGGGCATGGGGATCATTCCCAAATCGAGCAGGAATGCCTCATCGAGCGAAAATGAGATCCGGTCTGAGATGTCGGAGCGGATAATTTGCGGGGTTTCCGCGTTAAGCTGCTGACGCGGAGCCGAGGATGTCGGGATTTTGAGCGGGACAGAGAGTGTTTTTTCCATAACGGTTGACGAACAGGAGAAGAGAATTTCAGCTTTTGTTCCGTCGGTTGAAACCAACGGAGTTGCCTCGAAACGGTACCCTTCGTCGACCTTGTGAATATCGCTGACATACCCTTGAGGAGACGAAGCGGCAACCTGAATATCGCGCACGTACGTTCGTTCCGAGGCGGGAAGAACCCAGCCGAAAAGCTCTGCATTAGGGACATCGGAACGGGCAGCGTTCAGCTCAGTGTAATCCGATCTTTTTGAGAGTGTCTGCTGAAAAGTCTGCACATCGGCTTTGTTCAGTACCCAGCCTGAAATGTCGTTTCGAGCGACGGGAGCAGGCCGCAGCAGCGGCGCGGTCCGGGTCCGCCAGTCGGGGGTGTCAACGAGGAAAATTTGAATATGGAAAACGGTCTTTTTCTTTTCCGCGTCCAGAAAGCGGTCGAGCACATTCGAGACGTATTGCTGAACCTGCGCAGTATGATAAACGTAGAGTTTTTCGCGTGACGCCGAAATGACCCCGAAAGGTTCTTTGAACCAGAAGTCTTTCCCGGTATCTTGCAGAATCCAGCCGAGAATGGTCTGTTCGGGCGCGGGAAGGTTGGGGTAGAGACTTGTATAAGGGATTAGGTCGTAGACCATCCAGAATTGTCCCGCATCGGCTGGCAGTGCAGCGAGCCCCCGCTCGGCCAGGGCTGTTTGCGGACCTGTGAAATTGTCCTGCGCGGCGGCGAATGGGAGAAACGCGAAGAAGAGGAGGAATAAAAGAATACGAGCCATTCGTGGCAGCCTTCTTTCTTTGTGTGTTGTAAAAACAACTGGAGCGGGTGAGTCTCGTCCGTAAGAACTCAAGATGCGGCAAATCGCAAGCGGAAATACGGACAATCCGATGTTCCGCAGATCAAACTATTCGAATTTGCCGAACGCGATACAGGCGTTGTGCCCGCCGAAACCGAAACTGTTCGACATTACCCTGCGGGCTTTGATTTCACGGGCTTTGAGCGGGACGTAGTCAAGATCGCAATCCGGATCGGGCTCGGTGAGGTTAATCGTCGGCGGGGCTAACCCGTCACGAATGGTAAGCAGCGAAAAGATAGCTTCAAGACCGCCGCTTCCTCCGAGAAGATGCCCGACCTGGCTTTTGGTACTCGACATCGGCATCTTGTAGGCGTGGTCGCCGAATGCGCGTTTGATGGCATTTGTTTCGGCAGTGTCGCCCAGTTTCGTTGCGGTACCATGAAGATTGATATAGTCGATTTCATCGGGTGCCAGTGACGCGCTGCGCAAGGTTGCGCCCATTGCGGCAGCTGGATACGTTCCATCGGCATCGGGCTGGGTAATGTGACAGCCGTCGCAAGTCGATCCGCAGCCGAGAACCTCGCCCAAAATGGGCGCACACCGCTTTTTAGCGTGGTTTAACTCTTCAAAGACAAGAATACCGGCGCCTTCGGCGATGACAAACCCGCCGCGAAGCCGGTCGAAAGGACGAGAAACTGTTTCGGGAGGATCTTCGCTTTCGGTCAGCGCCCTCATTGCACAGAAACCCGCTATGCCCAGTTCCGAAACAGCAGATTCTGTTCCGCCGGTGATGATGATATCGGCTTCGCCCAGCTTGATTGCACGGAACGCTTCGGCCATCGCGTTGTTCGCGCTGGCGCAGGCGGTCGCGACAGAGTAGCACGGACCGTGAAGCCCGTAATGAATGGCGATATGCCCCGGTGCGGCATTGGCCATAATCTTGGGGATTGTATACGGGGAAATCTTCGCGGGCCCCATGTTGCGCAGACGGTCCTGCTGGCGGGTAATTTCACCGAGCCCGCCAACTCCGCAGCCGGTAATTACTCCGCAGCGGAAAGGATCTTCACGGGAAAAATCGATGCCGCCCGCACGAACCGCATCGATCGCCGAGGCTAAGGCAAAAAGGGTGAAGCGATCCAGTTTTTTTGTGTCTTTGACCGAAACGTACTTTTCTGGAACGAAGTCATCGCAAAGACCGGCGACCTGAGACCGAAAAACCATGAGCGGCTCTTCGTGAAACCGACGAATGCCGCTCTCTCCGGCACAAAGGCGACGCCAAACATCCTCGACCGAGACTCCGAGAGGGGAGACCAGGCCGAAACCGGTAACAACAACCCGTTTTGCCATTGACCGCAGTTATTTTCCCGAAGATTTGAGCTGTTTTTCGATGTTGTCGATGACCTGACCGACAGTAGTGATATTCTGGGCATCCTCTTCGACGATGTCGATATCGAAGTTTTCTTCAAAGACGATCATCAGTTCGGCAAAGTCGAGAGAGTCGGCGCCGAGATCGTTTGCAATATCGGTTTCGCGCTTAACGCTTTCTTTATCAACGCCGAGCTGTTCGGCGATGATGGCAATGACTTTATCTTGAATTTCCTGGGTGCTCAACATTGAAGTAAACCTTTCTTTGAATTTTCGCGTTTGACTGCAGTCAAACTAAACTGACGCACGAGCCAAAGCCGCGCGTTGGGCCGAAAAAACGGTGAAAACCTTTTTGCGTTGGAATTATAACGGCAATCCCTCTAAGGCGCAGACATTATAAACAAAAACGGGGAATACAGCAAGAACAGCTTATCCCTTCTCTTGCTGACGGCTGCGGCGCTTCGGGATCATTACATAATCATTCCGCCGTCGATCGCAATGACTTGACCGGTGACGAATGACGAATCGGGGGAGACAAAATAGAGAACCGCGTTGGCGATATCTTCCGGGGCACCGAAACGGCCGAGCGGAATCCGGTTTTTCATTTCCGTGACGATCGCGGGATCCAAAACTGCGGTCATATCGGTTTCGATGAAGCCGGGAGCGATCGAGTTCACGGTGATGTTGCGGTTCGCCAGCTCTTTGGAAACGGTACGGGTAAATCCGATGACCCCGGCTTTTGAAGCGGAGTAATTCGCCTGACCTCGGTTGCCGATCAGCCCGCTGATGCTGGAAATATTGACGATTCGGCCGTACTTCTTTTTGCGCATTGCCTCGACAAAGGCGCGGGTTACAAGGAAGGGACCGCGAAGATTGACCGCGATGACATCGTCCCACTGTTCATCGGTCATTCGGCGTACCAGCATATCGCGGGTGATACCGGCATTGTTGACGAGGATGTCAACTTTGCCGTCAAAATCTTCAAGAATTTGTTTGCCCGCTGCGGCAACATCTTCGCTTTTGGAAACGTCGCAGATGTAAGCTTTGGCAGATCCGCCCGCTTCGACAATTTTGGCAACCGACTGATTAAGCTTTTCGGCATTGGTTCCGATGCACGCGACCGACGCTCCGGCGGCAGAAAGGGCTTTGGCGACTCCAAAACCGATACCGCGCGTTGCGCCTGTCACAACGGCGTTTTGTCCTTTCAGATCGACTTGAATCATTGTTGTAACCTCCTGTGTAAGTTTAATCGGCTGGGTTAAAACCTTCCGGTTTGATTTTGCGGTTAATCCGTTTCATCAGTCCGCGCAGGACGCGGCCCGGACCGCTTTCGTAAAATGTATCGAAACCCGCATCCAGCATGGCGCGGATTGAAGTCTCCCAGAGAACGGGCGAAGTGAGCTGAGTCAAAAGGATCCGGCGAATTTCGTCGGGATCGGAGTGGAAACGCGCATCTACGTTGCTGTAAACAGGGATGCGGGGCGTTTGAAAACGGACCGCATCGAGCGCCTGGGCGAGCATATCCGAGGCGGACCCCATTAGCCGGGTATGAAAAGCGCCGGCAACGGTGAGCGGGACAACTTTCATTGCACCCCTGGCCTCGGCAAGGGAAGCAACGCGGCAGCAAGCCTCTGAAGAACCCGAAACGACGACATTTCCCGGGCAAAGATAATTGGCGGGAAGGAGAACGTCGTCTCCGCGCGCTTCGTCGCAAAGTGCCTCAACAACGTCGTTCTCTAATCCCAGGATACTTACCATTCCGCCGGAAGCCGTATCGGAGGCGCGCTGCATTGCCTCACCCCGTTTTTGGAGCAAGAGAAGACCGTCTTCAAAGGAGAACGCTCCGGCAAAAGCCAGCGCGGTATATTCGCCTAAACTTAAACCGGCAGCACCTTCGGCAGAGGCGGCTTCTTCGGGGTGGGAAACCTTGAAGGACTCCAGCCCGGCTAACGCCGTAACATAGATGGCGGGCTGACAGACGCTGGTCGCGTTCAGTTTTTCGGCGGGTCCTTCAAAACAGAGAGCAGCCAGGTCGTAGCCAAGAATATCGCCGGCACGGCGAAAAAGATCTGCCGCGGCGGGAACCGTATCGTAAAGGGACTTTCCCATGCCGACCGACTGCGCTCCCTGGCCGGAAAACAGAAAAGCTGTTTTTCCCATCGCTATTGCTCCTTCTTTAGTCGATGCCTGCTGCCATCATAACGCTGAGCATGAAGAAAACTCTGAACGAGAGAAACGCGCGTCCGCAGCTTGCCGGCATCAATGACGGGCTGAAACATTTGCTCTGAAAAGCTAAAAGCACCCCCTTTCAGGGGGCGCTTAAGATTGAGATCACTCTTCGGTGTTGACCACCTGGCGACCCATATAATGCCCGCAATTCGGACAAACGACATGGGAAGGGATCATCTTGCTGCATTCAGGGCACGCAACCAAACTGACCGGTTTCTTGGCATCGTGCGAACGACGCGAACCGGTTCTGGCATTACTGTGTTTTCTTTTGGGAACTGCCATTGTAAACTCCGATAGATAGTGTATTGGGGTGCTTTGGTAAGAAAAACCTACGCCCCAATTATAGCTCTTCTCCGGCTTTGTCAAGTACAGGGACGCGCACCTTTTCAAGTTTTTTCGCGGCCCTGTAACGGGAGAAAAGTCCAAAGCGGGGAGTTCCAGGAAACCCCCAATTGTCTCTGAATTGTAACAGAAGCGAGAATCTCTGTCAATTGCCATTTCTCTCGGTTTGGACAGCGAAAATCGATGAAGGATGCGCGATAAAACTACGGAAGAAAGATTTTCGGCAAATTTTCCGTGGCCGTATCTGCGGTGAAGTGGAGTCTAAAAAGGAGAAGATCGTCATCCTTTTTTCCCGTACGTTATAATTAACAAAATGGCACAATCGGGGGATTGCAGGAGAGATTCTCCTTGCAACTCCTTTGGTTTTTATTAAAATTAGCCATATAACGTATTTTGCGTAAATTGTCCCAATTTGGAGAAACGACTATGTCATCGGCTCCGGAAGATGCCAACAAAACATCAGACAAAGAGGATGGCAAGCTCAACGCCGACAAGATCGCAGCAGAAAATAACGCCGATGCCTCTTCTGCCGAAGAAGGGGGGTATCCCGGAAAGGCTGCTGCGCCCCGTCTGAGTTCCGCGCCGGTCGTTGATCCCCACCAGGGCAAAGAGCTTGGTTTTCTTGATCTTTTACAGATTGTCAAGCGTCATATTTTTCTCATTATTCTCATCGTTGCCGCGTCGATTGTTGCGGTAGGATACCGCTACACCAAAGCTCAGCGCCTTTATCGCTCGAACGCGATGATTCATATCTCGAAAAAAGATTCGGGAATGGCCGGAGAAGGTTCTCGAAATACCGCCAAAGAAGAAGATTTTCTCAATACGATGATCGCGCTTTTACAGAGCGACGATGTTCTTCTTTCGACGTACAATCAGATTGCCAACGATCAGGAAAAACGAAGGGGGGTTATTTACGAAGAGCTTCTTCGCGGCCCTGAGGCTTGGGGACAGTATGTCGTCGGCAACTTAAAGATTCGGCTTGGCGGGGAAGGGGAAACCAAGAAGGCCAATGTTTTAAGTGTGTCGTATACGTCATCTTCTCCGAAAGAGGCTTTTATCGTCATTTCGACTCTTCTCGATCAGTTTCAGGTCTATTTCGAAAAACAGTATGCAAAGGCGTCCAGTGCGGTACAGCGGTCTCTGCAGGAAGGGATCAAGGATGTTACTGAGGGGATTGCCGATACCAATCAGCGTCTTGACGATTACCTGAGCCATTCGAGCGTGGCGTTGATCGGGGTACGCGAAAACAATCCCGTTTTAACCCGCATTCAAAGTCTCGAAGAGAAACTTGTCGACTTCGACTACCAGAAGATTCGCCTGCAGAATCGTTTGGACATGATCAACAACCGGATTGCCGGGCGCGACATCGATGAAATTCCCGAAGAGGAACTGATCGTGATTCTTGGCGCGGGGAACGAAAACATCAGCGGCGTCGGGCAGGAACAGTCCATTTCGACCATTACCGCTTTGGCGCGCGGCGGAGATATGGGTGAAACCCTGAACACGACCCTGCTCAAGCTTGATATTCAGCAGTCGGCGATTATGCTCAAAGAGATCGCCCGGTTGAAGGAGCAAAACATTGGGGAAGACAATCCTCAAATGAAAGCTCTCCGCAAGGGATATGAAGAGCTGATTGACTACCGTAAAGAACTGACGGGTTTGGAAGAGGCCGAGACGCTCAACAAAGTCGGTATTTTTACGTATCAGGAGTACATGCAAACGTACATCGATGTTCTCAAAGAGCAGATTAAGGCGATTGATGAACAGCGGAAACTTTTGCAGGATTACATCGACGCTCAGGCCCCGGAAATCCAAAAGATCAATGATCACTTTCTTGACCTGGAAACAATCCGTTTTTCGATCGCTTCGCAGAAAGAGCTTCAGATGCAGCTTATCCGCAAGCTCGACCAGGTCAACATCATGAGCAAGTACGGCGGATACAAAATCGAAGTCGTTCTTCCTCCCCGTGAACCTGCCTATCCCTTCTCACCGAATAAATTGAAATATGGTGTTCTGGCGCTTTTAATCGGCGGACTGACCGGTTTTGCGCTCGCATTCCTTCTCGACACAGTCGATACCACTTTCCGAACACCCGATGATGTCTCCACGGTTTTGGGGATTCACCTTTTAGCCCAAATGCCGGCGTTTACGATGACGCGCAAACAGAAAGCGGGACTGGCGACGTCCGAGACAAAACCGGGAACACCCATTCCGGATTTGTTTGCGTATCATTTTCCGGACTCTGTCCAGTGCGAAACATTTCGCGCCCTTCGTTCAAAGGTCTTTTTTAACGCACGCGTTCGCCCGAAGACGGTGATTTTCACAAGTCCCCATTCCGGCGACGGAAAAACGACTTTTGTTTCCTCGATGGCGATTATGCTTGCCGAGGCGGATAAAAAGGTCCTTTTGATCGATGGGGATATCCGAAAGCCCGATATCCACAAGAAATTCAATTTGAAAAATACCGAGGGTTTCGCCGAACTTCTGGCAGGAACCCATACCGAAGAACAAATTGTCCAGCCGACCGTTCTTAAGAATCTTTTTGTGATTTCCGCGGGGCTTTCGCGCAAGAATCCTTCGGAACGCTACATTTCGGCTGATTTTGACCGGATTCTTGAAGAGCTCAAAGAGAAGTACGACTACATTTTGATCGATACTTCGCCTGTACTTTATGTCTCGGATGTCTGCAATATTGCTGCAAAGACGGACGGGGTCATTTACATCTTCCGGATTCGCCGGAACGGACAGCCTGATGTGACTCAGGGCGTTCGGATGATGACCGATGTCGGAGCGAATTTCCTCGGATGTGTGGTTAACTGCCACTTGAAACACCGTTTTTACGATCCGACGGCAACTTCGAAGAAGAAGTCAACGTACGGTTACGGCTACGGATACGGCTACGGAGGTTACGGTTACGGACGCGGTCGTTACGGCTATGGACAGCGCGGTTACGGGTACGGTAATTCCGCCTACGGCGGTTACGGCTACGGTGCCTCGGGCGGGTATGGTTACGGCAGTTCGGGCGGCTACGGTTACGGTACCTACGGCAAAGATTACGGGGGCTACGGAGAGAGCAGCGGGGAAAACAGTGCGGAGCCCGACACTCCCGAAGAAGCTTCCGGCGGCCAGGGGACTTCGGCGAGCTGATCGTACGCGGCTTGGCGGAACACCTTTTTCATTCCCCCTTTTTCCGCAGAAAGAGCGGGGTTACTCAGTGCTTCGGCGATGTCCGGCAGGGGGTCTCATGAAGGGATTGTTTTTTCTCTTTTCGTTGGCGGTTTGTCTCTTAACACGCAACCTATCGGCGCAAGTTCTTTATGTTGCGGCGGCAGGCGATCTGCGCGATGAAGCCTACGCCGAGGAGTTTCGCTCGGCGGTGACTTTTTTTACATCCCTCTTTGTCGAGAATCTCCCTTCCGAAAATCTTTCGGTCTACAATGCTCCCGGTTCCGTATGGACCGGTGAGGATATTCTGACGAGTGACCGCCCTTTCGAAACGCTGAAAACGGCGATCGCTGATTGTCCGGCTCAAGGAGAAGACGGCATTCTCGTTTTTTGGATCGGAAGAGGGGCTCTGGTTAAAGACGAGTTTTTCTTTTTCGAAAGAGAGCCAAAACCTTTTCAGGAAAAGGGACGGGAAATTGTGGCTGAGGACGATGACTCCGGTGACGGGTCTCTCGCCGAGACGGAAGGGGAAGTGCTTGATCATGATGAGGGGGCAGAAACCGAATCCGCAGCGCCGGAGACGGATGCCGATCAGACTCTGTCCGAAATGGCTGAACCGAATCAAGAGAACGCCAATGGAAAGGAGAAACTTGCCGAAAGACGGATTCCCCGGAGTGAGTTGGTTTTGGCTCTCAAAGAGAAGAAGGTTCGCTTTACAGGCCTTATTACCGATTCGAGCCGGCAATTTAAACGGGGAAATCCTGAAAAGAATACACGTTATACGCCGAATACCGAAGAGATTACATCGCTCATGTCGAGCCTTTTTTTTGAAACGCGCGGTTTTCTGGATTTTAACTCCTGCCGCCGAAATCAGACCTCGCTTTTGGTCGGTTATTACGGGAGTCTCATGGTTGAGGCGATGGGAGAATTTCTCGAAACCGACAACGGTAAATATGTCCGCTGGACCGAAACCGTTGATGCTGTCAACGCGCTGATGCGCGACCGCGCCCGCCCGCATAAGCAGAAGATTGATCTGTTTTCGGTTCCCAAAGAACCGCGCCGTAATCCTCCTCCTCCGCCCCCGCCGCCGGGATTTCCGGCCGTCGAACATCCCCATCGTTCGGCAGAGTTGTGGCGGGACGACTGGAATGAGATTGCCCGGGATATTCAGGCACGACTGGAGCGAGGGCGGGAAGAGAGATATCCGGTGGATTACGAAGACGCGCCTTCGCGTTTTCGTTCTTCCCTTTGGTCGCCCCCCCGTTATTATCCCGAAAGAGGCGATTTGCTTATCGGGATTAACGGACAGAGGATTATGAACTACGAGCAGTACTTGGACGCGATTCAGCAGTCACCGGAGGTGATTTACCTCACCGTTATCGATCACCGTACGGGGATTGTCTACGAAATGAGAACGGTCATGGGACCGCCGGGACCTCCGGTACGGTTAGGTTTGGCGGTCGTCGAAGACCCTTGGGGAGGGGTGCGCGTTACAAACACGATTCTCGGTTCTCCCGCCGCACACTGTCAGTATCTGATCGGTTACAGGCGCTGGCGTTACGCTCCGTTTGTTCGGCGGGACTAACCGAACGGCGGGTTTTTCTCTTGAATAGCCCGTAAAGAGACCGACGCCTCTGCGAAAGTTGTGGAATGCGGCATTTTCCCGGTTTTCGGAGAGCAGAAACAATGAGGGAAGAGGGGAGTTTTTTCTCCCCTCTTTCCTCTTATCCGGTCTGATCCTGTCCCTATTCTTCGATTTCCTTGTAGAAGATCAGTTCAAAGGAACGCGGTTCAAGGTTCAGGTGCCAGTCCGCGAGATTCTTGCCTTTCATGAGCGTCGTGGTTCCGTTATAGGTTTCCACCTCGTACATTTTCTTTCTGTTAAGATGGTGGAGATGGAAAGTTCGCTCGGCGTCAGGCGCTTCGCCGCGGCGGAAGGCAATCGCGAATCCCTCTTTCTTTTCGTCGTCGAACAGCTGCCATGCACACCAGACATTATTTTGCGCATCGGTGTTCGGAGTGAGCTGGTAGAAGTCACCCATCGAAAGCTTATTCATTCTCGCGGCGGTTTCAAAGACCTTTTTCAGCCATGCGGTCTCTTCGGAAGTGAAGGGGCGTTTGACAATCCCGCCGTTAAAATCGGTCGGCGTAAAGACATTTCCTGACGAAATCACACTCATCACGCCGTAGTCGTCGCCAATCGCGGCACAGTTCGTCTCTCCCCCCTGGAACGGAAGGTAGGGAAGTGTGTTGTGCGTGGCGTTTTGTCCCAAAATGAAAGCCGTGTCGTTTTCCTTAGGTCCGATGAAATAATCGCTTCGGCAGTAAGTGTGCGCTCTCGAAATCATTTCCATATCGAGACGGCGCCCGCCTGAGGCGCAGTTTTCCTGCAGCAAACCGGGAAATTCCTGACGCATTCCGTCGAGGAAAGCGTAAAGACCCGTGATATGTCTCGCTTCGGCGAGACCGACACGGTCCGGATTTTCGGTGTCGATACTGTTCCATATCCCCTGCGGGTCCATATTGAAGTCTTGACGGTAGGTGTCGATCTTGTTTTCGCGCATAAAACCGTAAATGGTCTTTTGAATGTACGCGAGCGCATCGGGATTTCCGAAGTCGAGCAGGTTCCCATGAACATATTCAGGATGTTCTTTGAGAATCGGGGCGTTCGATTCCGCCTGGACCCGTTCCGGCTCGAACCAGAGGAGGAATTTCATTCCCGCGCTGTGAACCGCGTCGACAGCGGGCAGAAGCGTTCCTGCCGGGTGAGTGGTTGTATTTACAATCCAGTTGCCGGCGTTCGCCCACCACTCTGAGCCGCAGTTTGGGTATGGGTCCGCCTCGTGAGGATTTCCGTACCAGCCGGCATCGACCCAAAAGGTATCGAACGGCATTTTGTTCTCAACCGCATAGCTGAGTATGTCGAGCATCATTTCGGGCGTTTTGTTTCCCCCCCCGGCCGTGATTGCCATGATCGGAGGAATGACGTTCCCGTCGGCGCCGCGGGGCGATTTGAACTTGATCATGAACTCATGCACCATTGTTCGAAACCGCATTTCATTCTGATTGGAAGTGAAAAGTGCGATGGACGGCTGCCGGATTTCCTCTCCCGGAGCTAGCCGAAAATGGGTATTCAGCATCCCGGCGGCGATTTCGACGGCATCCCCCTTGTTTGTAAACGAGGCTTTCCATGAACCTGTCCAGCCGATCGCCAGCATACAGCGGTAATGTTCCGAAACCGGATCGTCGAGCGTCCACTCGATAAAAGGGAAATAATAGCTGCTTGAGCGGCCGCTTTCGGTTTGCAGCGTTTCGGTTTGACCCGCGGGAATGACGAAATGGTTCGGGGTGAAGTCGTTCGGATTACAGAGAGAACCGCCGACAACGTCGAGGAACAGGTCTCGGTCCGAGACCGGAAGCGAGACGGTTGTGCCAAGCGACATAAAGTTTTCCACGAGTCCTGTTTCCTCGTCCGGCGAAAGATTTGCCAGCCGGACGGTGTACTCAAAAGCAGGGTAATTTTTGTATAACTTATAGTCGAGGCGAATCTGAAGCTTCCCGTCGCGGGCAAGGTAGACAACGTTCTTTTGAGTGTACTCGCTGTTTCCCCCCGCCGGAGCGACCGAGCAGGTAAATGTTTCCGGCGAGAAGGGGACCCCGTCGTAGAGAAAACTCAGTTCGTTAAATGCGGGATAGGAGGTCGTCCCGGCCATTTCGGCGGAATCGAGCCGTGCAGCAGCTCCCATCCCCGCCACGACGAGGAAAAGAAGTCCGAGAAGGAGAACCCGGAAAGGGGAAAAAAATCTTTTTTGCCGGAGGCTTAAGACGGAAGGATCACTTTTTTTCATCATCGGTTCCTTTCAGCTAAGATTGACTTGGCTAGGATGGATTTCGCAACAAATGGATCTCATTCATCGGTAGGAATAACGGGTCGGGAATGAAAGTGGACGTTTTTTACCGTTCCTTGAAGAACAGAAGGGCGAAAGACCGCGGTTCAAGATGAAGCTGCCATTCGGCGAGTTCCTTTCCTTTCATTTCGGACCTAACGCCGTTGTACGCTTCGACTTCATAGACCTTGTCTGGGTCGATTTGGCGCAGCTCGAACGTGTGTTCAGCGTCCGGCGCTTCAGCGCGCCGAAACGCGATGGCGAAACCTTCCTTTTTTTGAGGGTCGAACAGCTGCCAGGCACACCAGACGTTGTTTTCTGTTCCGGTGTTCGGTGTCAGCTGGTAAAAATCGCCCATGTAAAGTTTGTTCATCCTTGCGGCGATGTCGAACATCTTTTTGAACCATGCGGTTTCGTCTGGCGTGAAGGGGCGCCGGATAACACCGCCGTCAAAATCGCTCGGTGTGAACACATTTCCGGACGAAAGAACGCTCATCATTCCGTACTCATCTCCGACGGTAACGCAGTTGCTTTCCCCTCCTTGAAAGGGAAGATAGGGAAGCGTATTGTGTGTGGCGTTCTGCCCCATAATGAACGCCGAATCGTCTTCTTTGGGGAAGATAAAATAGTCGCTTCGGCAGTAGGAGTGCGCGCGGGAAATCATTTCCATATCGAGTCGGCGTCCTCCGCCGGCGCAATTCTCCTGAAGCAAACCGGGAAACTCCCTGCGCATATTATCAAGAAACTCATAAAGTCCCGAGATATGTTTCGCCTCGGCAAGTCCGGTTCGGTCGGGGTTTTTGGCGTCGATCGAGTCCCAAACCGGCTGAGGAGGTATGTTAAAGTCTTCTCTGTAAATGTCGACCCGGTTACTGCGCATCAGATCGAATACGGCGTTCTGAATCAGGGCCAGGGCCTCGGGATTCCCGAAGTCGAACAGATGACCGTTAATATATTCGGGGTGTTCTTTGAGTACAGCCGCGTCCGAATCCGGATGAACCCGTTCCGGTTCGAACCAGAGGAGGAATTTCATTCCCGCTTGATGCGCCGCATTGGCGATAGGCAGAAGGGTGCCTGTCGGGTGAGTTACTGTGTTGACGATCCAATTGCCAACGTTTGACCACCAGTCGGGACCGCAATTCGGATACGGATCCGTTTCATGGGGTTTTCCGTGCCAGCCGGCATCGACCCAGAAAGTGTCGAACGGCAACTTGTTTTCGACAGAGTAATCGATGATGGCGCGTGCCATTTCAGGTGTTTTGTTCCCCCCGCCAGATCCCAACGCCATGATTGGCGGGATGACGTTCCCTTCGGTGTCTCGCGGTGATTTGACATTTACCATAAAACGATGGACCATCGTGCGGAAATCCTGTTCACCCATGTCCGACAGAAACAGCGCCACGGAGGGTTGGCGTACCGATTCCTTCGGAGCCAGACGAAAATGCGTTTTTACCATTCCCGCCGTAATTTCGACGGCGTCGCTTTTATTCGTAAACGAGGCTGTCCAAGAACCGGTCCACCCGATCGCCAGCATACAGTGGTAGTTTTCCGAAATCGGGCCGTCGAGAGTCCATTCCAGAAAAGGAAAATAGTCGTTGCTCGAGCGTCCGCAATCGGTGAGGAACGATTCGGTTTTGCCGGGTTCAACCGTGAAACGTTTCGGGGTAAAATCACTCGGCACGCAGGTCGAGCCGGTAACGGCATCGAGGATCAGATTGCGGTTCCGGACAGGAAACGGAATGGAAGTGTGTATCGCGTTAAAATTTTCGACCAGCCCGGTTTCTTCCGTTTCGGAAAGATTTGCCAGCCAGACGGTGTACTCAAAAACAGGGTAATTTTTGTATAACTTATAGTCGACGCGAATCTGAAGTTTCCCGTCGCGGGCAAGGTAGACAACGTTCTTTTGAGTGTACTCACTGTTTTCCCCCGCCGGAGTGACCGAGCAGGTAAATGTTTCCGGCGAAAAGAGAACCCCGTCGTAGAGAAAACTCAGTTCGTTAAACGCGGGATAGAACGAGGGTTCCGCGGCCTGCAAGGGGGAAGGGATGAATGAGAAAATCGCGGTCAAAATGAGACACCCCGCAGCGCAAAACCGAAACAGGACGATTTCCCATGTTGCTGAGAGCAAAGAGGTTTCCTTTTTCATAATCGTTCCTTTCGGTTTAGAGGATATGGTGATGTGACGAAGAATAACGTCTATTCAGGCTTGCGGGGTTTGTGATGGCCGTTAGTTAAAAAATGAATCTCCGTAAAGTGTGTGTATCCGGAAACGGACAACCGCGCAGATTTCAAACCCCAAGTTACCCCGTCCCGCGCTGAGGTCGAGGCGGTTAAGGAAAATGTTTCCGTTGGCATTACAGATGACGAGGTCACCGTCTTGGGGCGTTTCTCCCCGCTCCGAGACGAGAATGTCATCGCGGAAGAATCCTTCATGCTCGAAAGAATCGTCCGTAACCTTGATCAGAACGGTTTTCTCGGGATGCGGTATCAGGTAGGAGATGATGTTGACTGTTTGCGTATTTTCATCTTGAATCGAAGATGGAAATCCGCCGGGAACGGCTGATTCATAAAAAGGGCAGCCAACCCCTCCTTGGGCGACGAATTTTTTAACCTGGGGAATCAGCGATACCGGTATCCGAACCAATCGCGTAGGTTCTTTAGGCTTTCTGCTCAAGATGGAATCTCCTGCCCGCGGCCGAGACTTTTCGTAACCGTCTATTTTTTTTGGTAGATTTCGAGCGCGCGGTCAGGGTAGTTGGTCGTGACCGATTCCACACCCATTTCATAGAGACGCGTGATATCATTGGGGTTGTCGACCGTCCAGCACCAGACGGAGATTCCCGCATTGCGGAGCTTCTTTACCAGAGTGGGCGTTGCCCGGTTAAAGCACATGTCAACAACGTTTGTGTTGCAAATTTTAAGTGTGTTGATGATCTTTGCGGCGATTTCATCTTCGGGAGTCTCTTCATTGAAGGCGCACAGCCAGGCAACGCAAATCTCGGGAGCCAATTCGCGGAATTTTTTGACCCGCTCGGCCGAGAAATCGATGATGACCGATGTGTGTTCGAGCTCAAAGGCTCGGATGGTTTCAACGACCTGCGCTTCAAATCCGTCTTCCTTGACTTCGACAATTGGACGGGTTTGAGTTCCTTTCAGAAGAGCCAGATACTCTTCGAGAGTGGGGATTTTTTCTCCCTCGCCGGCGTCGAATTGAGCGATTTCGGTATAGGGGATTGTTCCTGCCGGAATATCGTGCCCGGCGGTTCGCTTAAAGTTGCCGTCATGCATAATGTAGATGATACCGTCGCTTGCGCGGCGGATATCACATTCCGCACCGTTTGCACCGGCTTCGACCGCAGCACGATATGCCGCAAGGGTATTTTCCGGTTTCAGACCCGAGAAGCCGCGGTGCGCGACAACCGGAGCTGAAGGAACGGGCGGGAAGGCGTTTTCGGCCGCCACAACTGCGGTGGCCAAGACGATGAGAAGAAGTGTCAGTAATTGTTTCATGGTTGATTTCCTTTTGATGGGCTGTTGTTGCCTGAGACTGTTGGCCGTAGGAATCTCTACGACAGATACGCGATCGATGGTAAATTCGGATGAAACCGTTTTCTTTCTGTCATTTTTCGCGAACCGATGCATGGGTTTATTCTAGCCGAAAAGAAATCGAATTTCAACGGATTCCGCCCTGCTTATTTCTTAAGGGGGATCGACGTGATAGGGGGAGCAACCGTTGAAATGCCGTCTTCATTTTTGTATCATAGGTTTATCCATTTTGCCGATCGTTCCCTAAGAACGTTCGTTCTTTAACCCAATGATGCTGAAAGGAGCTGTTGTGAAACGTTTTGCTTCCCTTGCCGTTTTGATGGTCCTGGCTATTGTCTCACTGCTGCGGGCCGAATCTCCCAAGATGAAAGAGGCGCTTCAGCCGTATATTGATCGGGGAGATCTTGCCGGGATGGTCTCGGTTCTTGCGACGAAAGACGCGGTTCTGCAAATCGACTGCGTCGGTTACGCCGATTTGGAGAACAAGGTCCCGATCGCTCCGGACCAGATGCTCTGGATCGCTTCGACCTCGAAAATCTTTACCGGAACCGCGCTGATGATGCTCGTTGATGAGGGGAAAGTCTCACTCGATGACCCCATCGAGAAGTATTTTCCCGAAATGGCCAATCTAAAAGTGACCAAGTATCAAGATGACGGAATGATTCTTTTAAAGTCGCCGCAGACGAAACCGACTGTACGTCACGCCCTTTCGCACCAGATCGGTTTTCCCTTCCAGACGAAGATGATGGATAAATTCGGGTCGGATACCCTTCCACTTCAGAAAGAGATATTCGAAATCAGCCGTACTCCGCTCAATTTTGAGCCGGGAACCGATTATTCCTATTCCGAACTGGGAATCGATATTGCCGGCGGGATTATCGAGGTTGTTACAGGTCAGAAGTATGAAGATTTTATTCAGCAGCGGATCTTTGACCCGCTCGGAATGAACGATACGACACTGTGGCCGAGTGAGGAGATCCAAAAAGAGCGGTGGATTCACTGCTATCAGACGGTCGACGGAAAGTTAAAGGAGTGCGATATTCCGATGATGCGCAGACCTTACGCATCGCATGAGGCGCGTTTCCCCGAACCGGGTGCGTGCATCTTTTCGACTGCCAACGACCTGCTGAAATTTTTCCAGATGCATGCTGCCGGGGGGGTCTATAACGGAAAACGTTTTATTTCGGAAGAAGCTCAAAAAGAGATCATGAAAAAGCAGACTCCCGATGGAAAACCCTATTATGGTCTGACCTGCATGGAAGAAGGGTGGGTCGGTCATGCCGGCGCTTGCGGGAATCAGTGCTATGCCGAACCGTCTACCGGACTTGTACGCCTTTATATCATCCAGACATCCGGATCCCCGAAACATGGGGAAGCGCTTGGCGTTTGGCGCCAAACATCGGAAGAAATCTTTAAGGATGCCGGGCTTCGTTAAATAGGTTAAATAGAGAATCCCGTTTAACCAAACGGTTTTCCGCGCCGTTTTCTGCTCCGCGATAAGTCCGGGGCGGAAAACGGCATTTTTTTGGGCTGAACTCAGTTTAGGGAGGGGGAGTGATCCGAGGAAGACTCCGCAGATTCAGCAAATCTCAAACTGTTCCTGACTTGCCGCGAAAAACCCGGAACCGAAACCTTTGAAAGTAAGGGAAAGACGGGTCAAAGCGAAAAAGAACTTTGAAATACGGCCGAAAAGAGTGCCGGCAAGGAGCGGGGGAGAGACCTCTCATGCTCCCTTTTAATGAGGTTGAATTCTGCCGGCACAGAAAAACCGGCAGACCGAAGTCTGCCGGTATGAAGTCTTAACAACTACGCATAGGTACAGCCGTTTGCGGCTGACCGGGAGCGCGCATTAGAGGCTCTTCGATTCGCCGCCGGCCGGAGTTCCCATGGCACCCCAAACACCGTAGAGAGAGGCGCCGGAGGTTTTGTAGATATGTTCAGAATCGTTTTCGGGATTGATGCCGGTGTCGTTATTCGAGGTCCAGTCGATATTATCATTGACAAACCGGACAGAACCGTCGGCCATCGCGCAGTTGACACCGCCGGAGTGATTGCTCTGAGCGGAATAGACTCCCCAACCAATACCAATGTATTTCTCGTCGTTCGTCGTATCAAGGTTGGAGCAAGAGGGGGAGTTCGGGGGAAGAATTGTATTGAAACGCGATTCAGAACTGTTTCCGAGGTAGAAAACCAGGCCGCGGCCGCCATAACCGGGATCGGCAAGCTGGGTCCGGTCATCAGTACTGCGGGCACCGGTGAGACACCTGGCCGGATTGGCATAGTTGGAATTTGACGCCATTTGTGTGTTGTTCGCAACGCCGCCCTTAACGTCTCCGGGTCTATCGGTGAGAGTATCAGTATTGGCAACAACGGTCTCGCTAAACGCGATCGTGTTGGAGGTTCCGTCGCTCATCGATGAAAAAGTGTGCCAGTATTTCGGCATGAAAAGACCGCGTGACGAGACAGACGTTTTTTGGGAATCATCGCCATGTGTTGAATCGCCGCCCGTTCTGGGATCAGAGGGACAAATCGAAAACGATTTGCTTCCGGCAGAAAACAGGTTTTGGCCCCATTGCGCATCACCCATACTGCCGACATAGCTGTTCTTGAAGAAAGACTTGCCGCCGGCAGAAGTCGCGTTTTTCGTATTTCCGTCGGAAGGACACGTAAAAGCGCTGATCGGCTTTTCGAGAGCTTTTTTGACATCGTTAACCATGTCGGCAGTCGCATCGCCAAAGCCTTCGCATGTGAAGAACAGGTCTTCCATGTTGTAGGCATCATCGCCCCGATTGACGGCTTCGCAGTAGTTGAGGATCGCTTCGTACGTCTGGTTTTGTTCCATGAAGGGAAGAATCGGGATCGCGTAGCCGATGTTCGGGAACATGTGGTAGAAGCTCCCCAAACCAGCGGGGAAAGCCTCATTGTTTTTATCGGCGTAGTTGTGCAGGGAGAGCCCGAGCTGTTTGAGGTTGTTTGTGCATTTCATACGGCGCGCCGCTTCACGGGCCGCCTGAACGGCCGGAAGAAGGAGGCCGATCAAGATACCGATGATCGCGATAACAACCAAAAGCTCAACAAGCGTAAAGCCTTTCGAAGTGTTCTTTTTCATAGAACAAAGTCCTTTCTTTGAGGGAAAAACGGAATGAATATGGAATAAAAATCGCAAATGCCTATAGCCTTCCAAGGCTTTTTCGTAGGATTTGTCGAGATTCTTCAGGGAACCTGACCGCCGGGGAACCCGTTTCAAGGAACGCCGACAACCTCTACGGATTATAACTGTTGCGGAAGAAAAAACCAGATGAATAATGGCCGAAATCACAAAATTTTCTGAAAATTTTTTGGGTCTCAGAACCCCCGCGGGAATGTTAAAATGGGTAGTTTTAAAGGCTCACCCGCAAATTTTAAAAAAACGGTTTCCTCCCCCCTTTTCGATTTTTTTCAAAGGACTACAATCCTTCCTGTTGTCGCCTTTTTAGGGCGTTCCCTTTTAGGGGGAGTCTTTGGCGGCGGCTGCGAACATTAACAACTAGGTAAAGCAAGAGTGGCATTTAAGCACTATAATTTTGCATCGATTTGCTGCTAAGGCGCAAGCCTTGGCGCGGAGCGAGTTTTTTTATAGAGCGCGAATAACTCAAGATTAAACATGTTACTTATTCGTATCGGAACAGAACGATACAATAATCAGTTCACAGCATTGGAGCGAAGAGTTCCAGTGATGAAACGGATAAGGGCGCATGGGGGA
>JAFRAC010000006.1 GCA_017405595.1 Thermoguttaceae bacterium
GCGCGCCCATCTTTTACACCGCGCCGCCGGCCAGATCGTCGAAAAGTACGGGGGCGTTTTTCCGGCGGAACGCCGGCAGGCGGAAAAGCTTCCCGGTTTCGGCCGCTATACAACCGGCGCGGTTCTTTCGTTCGCGCTCGGCCGCCGCGAACCGATACTCGAAGCCAACACCTCCCGGCTGCACGCGCGCCTTTTAGCTGTCCGGGGCGATCTGGCGCGAAAAGAAAATTCCGCCGTCTTGTGGGATTTCGCGCTCCGCGTCCTTCCCGTCCGCGATCCGGGCCGCTTCAATCAGGCGCTGATCGATTTGGGAAGGCTGGTTTGCCGCCCCCGAACGCCTCGCTGTGCCGATTGCCCCTGCGTTCCCTTCTGCCGCACCGCGCAAAACGGCTGGCAGAACGAGATTCCTTCCCCCAAAAAGAAACCGGCCGTCGAAAACCGTACCGAGACCGCGTTTCTGATTCCCCGGTCCCTCTTTGCCCGCGGCAAACGGGAAATGTTTCTCTTTATCCGGTACCCCGAACATTTCCGCTGGGGCGGGCTTTGGGATTTTCCCCGATTCCGGCAAGAGGGGGAAGGCGCCGCCGCCGAAGAGAAACTCACAAAATCACTTCAGCTTTTTCTCGGCTCCGACAGGGTCCGGCCCGGCGAAGAGATCACGCGCATGCCGCACACGGTAACACGTTACCGGATTACCCTCCTTCTGCGCGGAGCGGCGGGCAAGGTTCCCGAAGGGGCGCCCTCGTTCTTTCACCCGGTTCGCCCCTCGGCGGCTCAGGCCAAAACGGTAATCCCCTTTGCCGGAGGGGCCGCACCCCTCGAGGCGATCGAGTACCGCTGGCTCTCTCCCGGCCAGGCCGAAAAGATTCCTCTCAGCTCGACCGGCCGGGAACTTCTCCGGCGGCTGGCGGCGCCGGTCGCCTTTCCTTCCCGATCGGCCGCCGGTGCCAAACAGACAGCCCCGGCACGGAAATCACGGAAAATTTGATCATCTTTCAACAAGAAAAGGTCCCTCGGATGAAACGGTTATTTTTCGCTTTCGTATTCTTGTTCCTCCTGTCCGGTCTCGGCGCGGCATCCGCTCAAGAGACGGTTGTCTCGATCGACATCTCCCAGCAGGGTCCCCCGATTTCGAAGTATCTCTACGGACAGTTCATCGAGCATTTCGGCAACTGCGTCGATGTCGGGCTCTGGGCGGAACTGCTGCGCGACCGCAAATTCTTCGACGCGGTCGGCAGCCAAGACTCGCCGTGGCAGGCGGGCGGCGCCGAATGCGTCATGGACGAGCACGAGCCGTTCACCGGGAACTGGACTCCGGCACTCACTCTCAAAGAGGGGGAAACCGCCTCCTTAACGCAAAAGGGGCTCCGATTCCGGCCGGGCGTCGATTTCGACGGCTATCTGTGGATCTCCCCCGATGAGGGCGTAACACAGGTTACCGCCGCCCTGCAGGGAGGAACGGTGACCGCACAAACCGAGTGGACCGCCGAACAGCTTAAACCGGGGGAATACCAGAAACTGGAATTTCACTGGCAAGCCGGCGCCGCCGAACCGTTTGAAGGGGAATTTTCCGTTTCCGCGGCCGGCAGCGGCACACTTCACATCGGATGCGCCTCGCTCATGCCGTCCGACAATATCGGCGGTCTGCGCGCCGACACGGTCGCCTGTCTCAAAGAGCTCAACGCGCCGGTCTACCGGTGGCCGGGGGGAAACTTTGTCAGCGGTTACGACTGGAAAGACGGGATCGGGGACCGCGACCGGCGTCCGCCTCGGAAAAATCCCGCCTGGCCCGGAATCGAAATGAACGATTTCGGATTCGACGAGTTCATGAGCTTTTGCGGCCTACTGGATACCGAACCCTACATCGCGGTCAACACCGGCAACGGCCAGGTCGAAAACGCGCTGGAAGAGCTTGAATACGCGCTCGGTTCGCCGAACACCCCGTTCGGAAAACTCCGCCGCGAAAACGGTCACTCCAAACCGTACGACATCCGGTTCTGGGGAATCGGCAACGAAATGTACGGCGACTGGCAAATCGGGCATATGCCGGTCGAAGAGTA
>JAFRAC010000001.1 GCA_017405595.1 Thermoguttaceae bacterium
CAGCCGCAGCAACGTAATGTTTAATATGGGGGACGCACCGATGTATAACTGTGATATTGATACGCCCGCCACCCGCCGCGGTGCATTTACGCCCCACTCGTGGAAATCGTTTTCGCATATTATCGACGGTCTGAGCAACACCCTCTGCCTGGCGGAATCGATTTCCGGTCCTCCAACCGATGCCGACCGCTATTCAAACGGGAAGTATTTGAGTATCAGCAACTCTAAAAGAGATGTCGCGGCGGCTCCGGACGCGAGGAATCCCAAATTGATGATGGTCTGGCCAGCGATCTGCCTGGAATCGGTCAACAAGACCGATCCGCTTCGCCTTGATAAAGTTGAGCCGTGGGGGGAACGGGGTACGTATTGGTTTTCCGGTCGACCACTGGCGAACGGATTTTCGACAAATCTTCCGCCGAACACCGTTGCCTGCTCTTTCGGAGAGTCTTCCTTTGGAGCGGTGCTTGGGGGTGTTTCAAGCTTTCATCCCGGCGGCGCGAACGCGGCGATGATGGACGGTTCGCTCCGTTTTATCCGAAATGATATTGATACCGGAGACCTTTTCGCGCCCCGGTCACGGATCATGGAAACGAACCAGTCGTTAGAAGGTACGAGCACCTACGGTGTTTGGGGAGCGCTAGGATCGATCAACGGGAGAGAAAGTATCTCGTTATGAGTGCCCCTGGCTTTTAAAACACAGAAATCGGTTTTCCCGCTGACGAAGGAAACGGGATCATAGGAGAGGTATCGCGTAAGATATGGATTCCGAAAATCGTTTGTTTTTCCGGGGTTATCCGATCGTTCTGCGGCTTCTCTCAGCGGGCAGATTCCCTCCTTTTGGAGTGAATAGGGAAAACCGCGCGCAGTATGATCAGAACCCCTAAGATGATAAGTATCACCCTTGCGGGGTTTATGGCTTCTTCGGCGAAACTTGGTTCCGGGAACCCGTAGTGCGAAAGCGTAAATTCTGTTTTGTCAACAGAGGGAATTTTCTCTAAGTCTGAAATGAAGATTCTGCCTTCGCCGGACTGCTTTGTGCCGGCGGTGACTCTCTTTTGTTCACGGAGAACCGGCGGATCAAAAGAAAAATCATAATCGTTTTCGATTGTAAGATGATACTCTTCGACCCCATTGTCATCCGCGTCTTCTATTACCGCTTCCGCTTTGACCGGAAGGTAGAACTTGTCGGGTAACAAAGAAAGTTTGCCTTCGAGAAGATTCATTTTGGGATTCTCGCAGATGGGTTGATGATTCTTAAAAGAGATTTCCGCGATTGTCTGTCCATCGAAATTTTGGTATTCAACACCGGTGATGATGAACTGATCACTTTTCAAGAGGGATGGAAGCCAGAAGGGGAACAGACGCAACGGTCCGCCGACCAGTAAGAGGATCGCGTTTTTTGTCGATTCCTCGTTGATTTCCTCTAAAAGGTGATCACTGTCGAACCAGTTTTTTGATCGTTGAATGAGATTGATCTCTCCGATGACCGGTTCGGGCGTTTCATATTTGAGACTGAACATATAATCCGAATTAAAATTTCTACGGAAAGTGACATCACCCTTTTCCCCTAAATGTTCAATCGAAAGATAAGGATAAAAAAGACGAAAGCGGCGTGTACTGCTGAAATCCAAACCATCGGTGGCGTACATCGTGATTTCGACTTGACCGGAGATACGGTCTAGCGAAACGACATAATCTTCCCACGCCTGCAGGATCTCATTTCTTTCGTTTTTATACTCGTGGCTGTTTTGAGAGCAAACTTGCGCGGCGAAAGAAAATACGAAGAGGAACACGATAGAAAACTGCTTTGTGATAGACATCTCGCAACGAACCTTTAATAAACGGTGCCATTCATTTTGAGGAATCATCTGCCGGGAAGCACTGTTCCGGCTCCCCCTGCAGACCCGGGAAGTGCGGCACATCCTTTTCAAAGAGCCTGTTCATTCATGCCGAAGCGCTTCGATCGGGTCCATCGAGGCGGCGCGTACCGCGGGATAAAGCCCGAAGACGACCCCGATGACCAGCGAAATACAGAACGCCAGCGGAATCGACCAGTAGACGATGATCGGTTTCATCTCCTGGATGATTGCGGGGAGCGAGGCCACAACGTCCGGTTTGAATGTCTTTAAAAGGAGCATCGCAAATGTCGTTGCGGGGCCGCAGGTCAGGCCGACCAGAATGCCGAGTCCCCCGCCGACGATCGAAAGGACAATCGTTTCGATCAGGAACTGCCGGATAATGTCCCCCTGACGCGCGCCGAGCGCGCGGCGGATCCCGATTTCGCGGGTCCGTTCGGTAACGGTGGCGAGCATGATGTTCATGATCCCGATTCCGCCGACGACCAGCGAGATGCCCGCCATGAGCCCCATGAAGATGTTGAACATGAGCCGGGTGGTCTTCGCCTGTTCGAGGAGTTCCAGCGGGACCGTGATTCCGTAATCCTCGTATTTGTGGTGCGCGGCCAGGTCGAGTTTGATGATCTCGGCGGTTTCGGTGACGTTTTCGACGCTGTCGACTTTCAGGGTGATCTGGTTGAGCTGGACCGTCTGCCCCTCGAACGAGCCGCTCAGGCGCCGTACCACGGTGTCGCCGATCCGTGCGCGGAATGTGTTGATCGGAATGTAAATGTCGTAGGAAAAATCCTGCGAGTCGAGCGAACCGCCCGCCGCCGCCGAAGGGGCGCGCGACTGCATGACGCCGATCACGGTGAAGTTGTAATTCTCGCCGATCCGCACAAGCCGGCCGATCGGGTCTTCGTAGGGGAAGAGAATCTCGGCGGTTTTCGACGCCAGCACGCAGAAGTCGCGCAGTTTCGAGTCGTCCATCTCGTCCAGAAACCGGCCTTCAAAGAGCTGCTGTTTGGTGATCTCGATGTAATCGCTCGTACAGCCGACCAGGCGGCCGTCGACTTTCCGGCTGGCGTTCTGGAACGTCTCGCGCACTTCGCGGACCGGGATCGCCTGTACGACGGTCGGAATCGTTTCGGAAAGGCGGGCGAAATCTTCGCGGGTCAGCCCGTATTCGGGGACCTGCATGCCGCGCCCCCCCTGGTTTCCCTGGCTCAGAACTTCGTTCGGCGGCTTGATGGTGCGGACGATGATGTTGTCGGCGCCGAGACTTTCGATCTGCTCCTGCGCTTTGCGGCTGATCCCTTCCCCGATCGCCAGAAGCCAGATCACACTGGCGACTCCGATAAAGATCCCGAGCACCGTCAGCAGGGAACGGAGCGGGTGGAGCAGCAGGCTTTTGATTCCCAGAATTAATGTTCTTAACCAAAGCATATTGATTTTCGTGCCGCTGTTATGCGCGGGAGGCGGGTTTCGGCGGGTCGGGCAGGTCGGGGATTTCGGCGAGCCGCTTGTCCGACTCGACCTGTCCATCGCGGAGACGGACGATCCGGCGGCTGCGGGCGCCGACCTCGTCTTCGTGGGTCACCAGAATGATCGTGCGCCCTTCGCTGTTGAGCCGGTCGAGCAGATCGAGAATTTCGAGTGTCGTGACCGAGTCGAGGTTGCCGGTCGGCTCGTCGGCCAGAATGAAGTACGGGTCGTTGACGAGCGAACGGGCGATGGCGACCCGCTGCTGCTGGCCGCCGGAAAGCTGGGTCGGCCGGTGGCTGAGCCGGTCCCCCAGACCGACCATCTTCGCCAGTTCGATGCACCGCTTGCGGGATTTCGAGGTCACGTTCTTCTGGTAGAAGAGGGGAACCTCAATATTTTCGATGACGGTCAGCTGCTGAATCAAGTTGTATGACTGAAAGACGAACCCGATCCGGCTCCCCCGGATTTCCGAAAGGGCGGCGTCGTCCAACCGGGTCACATCGTCGTTTCCCAAAAGAATGGTTCCGGCGGTCGGTCGGTCGAGACAGCCGAGCAGGTTGAGCAGGGTGCTCTTGCCGGAACCGGAAGCCCCCATGATGGCGACGAAATCGCCCCGGGGGACTTTCAGGTCGATCCCCCGCAGGGCGCGGACGGTTTCCCCTTTCAGGACGTATTCGCGTGTGACGCCCGAAAGAAGGGCGGCATATTCGGCCGGTTCCGGATGATTCGGTTCAGGCATCGCTCATCTCCGTTTACCGGGGCCGCGGGGGCCGGCCCGAACTGTTCGAGACCCCTTTGGCGGACGGGGTTTTGTTCAGGTCCTGCTTGAAGCGGGTGATCCCTTTCGAGAACTCGTCGGCGTTGACCCTTCCGTCTTCGTTGAGGTCGAGACGCTTGAGAAGGCCGGCGAAGGAATCGTTTTCCCCTTCGGGCGTGTCGGCGGCGTCGATGACGTTTTCGCCGGTACGGTCGAGGAAGGTGAAGATTTCGGCCGGTTCCATCTTAAAGACGAACTTCATTGAGGATTCCTCCTCGTCGAGTTCCGAAATGGTCTGCTGCATACGCTGGTACTTGATTCGCGCTGAACAGAAGCCGATTACCAGGTCGGTGCGGGTCAGCGAGCCCTTTTTCGAACGGTCCCATTCGTCGAAGAAGGGGAGGCAGAGCGGAAGGTTTTCGGCGATCTCGCTGCGGGTGATCTGTTTGTCGCTGTCGCTGTCCCCCATCTGGCAGACCTCCATCGCGGTCATGTCGAAATAGGGGGAGAGGGATTCCAGAAGGGCGAACTCGTCCCGTTCCCTCTTCTTAATAAGCGAGGCGAGGTAGTCGAGCAGGAGCTTGTCCTGTTCGGCTTCTTCTTCGGTTTTCTCCTTCTCTTCGGCAGGAGGGGGTCCGGAAGGTGTTTCCCCTTCGGAGGGGATTCCCGGCGGAGGTCCCGCAGGGGGGCCGCCGGTGACACCCCCGGCGATCATTCCCCCCATCGGGCCGAGTCCGGCACCGGGGGCGCCGAACGGGGAATCGACCGCCGGATTTTCGTTGTCTTCAGCGGTTTCTTCCCCCTCTTCCGATTCGGGTTTGACCGGCATGCCGGGGAAATGGACCTTGTTCTTATACTGCCGCGCGCCACTGACGACCTGGTCCCCCTCGCTGAGCCCTTCCTCGATAATCACCTGTTTGTCGTTCGAAAGGCCGATCTTGACCTCTTTGTATCCCCACTGGCCGCCGCTGTAGGTGATCACGTAATCCTTCTTCGCGACCTCGACAATGCACTGGACCGGCAGCATCAGGACATCGGCAATCCGCTGCGCTTCGATCTGCACCTGGGCGGTCAGGCCGGAACGGATCTTGTCGGAAGGATTGTCGATGTCGATGATCGTCACGTAGTCTTTCGAGGAGGACATCCACTTGAATTCGGGATACTGGTTCACCTTGCTGACCGTTCCCTCGAACGATTCCGACGAAAGGGCGTCGAAGACGATCCTCGCTTTCATGCCGACCTTGACGTGGGCGATGTTCGATTCGTTGATCATCGCCTTGACCTGCATCTGCATCGGGTCGGGGAGCCGGACCATGACATGGTTGGCGTAGACTTTCGAGCCTTCCTGAATCATGTCCGATTCGCGCCAGACGTCGTCGTTGGCGTAGACGACCTGTCCGTCGGTCGGCGCGCGCACGACGCAGTATTCCAGCTGCTGGAGGAAATGGTCGAGCCGGTTCTTCGAGACTTCCGCCGAGTAGGTGTCGCTGCTCAGTTTCGCGCGGGCGGTCTCGATATCGGCCATCAGCTTGGTGATCTGCTTTTCGCTGGTGTATTTGAGAAGGACGTCCTGCTTGAGGAGGTTGCTCTTGAGCGTGTTGACCTGTTTCTGCTCGGCGACCAGCGCCGATTCGAGCTGAACGGTGGTCGTGTATCCGAACTGCACGAGCTTTTTCGTGTAGGCGACCGAATCGGCCTCTTTTTTCTGCTCTTCGCGCGCGGTGTAGATCTCGTTTTCGATCGTCATCCACTCCTGCTCGAAGGTGCCCTCGATATATTCCTCGAGGGAAAGCTCGGCGGTGCGCAGCGAGGCGCGCGACGAGGCGACCGAGGCGCTGTTGGTGTTGCAGGTGATCTGCTGGGTGCTCGCCTTGTCTTCGAGGTCCGAAGAGTCGAGAACCACGAGCCGGTCCCCTTTTTGGACATGTTCCCCTTCGGGAATGATCCAGATGATCGTGGTGCCGGCGTTGCTTTCGACCTGGCAGGTGACGTCGACGTTCTTGGCGCTCTGCGCGTTCCCTTTTCCGACGATCTCGTGAACGAACGTGCCGCGGGTCACCTTCGAGTAGATGACATTGGCCTTGCCGCCGGTGCGGGAATAGTGCTTCCACGTCCACCAGAAGCCGGCGATGATGATTCCGAAAACCACAATGGTCCAAAACAGTTTACCGGCGACGGAGCCGCGTCGTTCGATGCCGTTCATCTTTTTACCGGGATTGCCTCGTAAACGGGTAGGTTTTTTGTTCTGCCTCTCCTGGTGCGGCGGGGCGGGGGCCCGGCCGCGAAAAACTTCCCCCCATTATATCATAGTACAGCCGGGAAATAAATTTCGGGAAGCGGCGGGGGAACCCCCCGGAATTTGGCCGGCGCGCTTTTTTCCCGCCGGGTTACCCGCATAATCCCTTTTTCCGGAGAAACCGTTAAACATCGTATTTTTCTAAATTTCTCCTTTATCTTTGTTGAGGAGTCTGCCGATAGTTGAAACAAGAATTTTCTGTTCCGGCGGCAGGGCGGCCTGTCCGCCGCCGGCGAGCCATGGGGCAGAATTTTCCGAAACAGTTTCAATTTTCGGCTCTGCCGGGCCTTCCCTGCGCGGGGAATGCCGGCAGAGGGCGATCTTCACCGCAAAGAGGCGGAAACGAAAATGACGGAAATCAAAATGAACCGGAGCGTCTTCCTCCGGACCCTGGTTTTATCGGGGTTCGCGTTCCTGACCTCGCCGGGTTTTGGGGAACCGGAGCCGGAATATCCGCTCTCGGCCCCGCTGGTCGAAGCCGACCAGGTCCTTTCGTTTACCTGGGACGATGTCGACAAGTATCCCCTGACGACATCCCTGGCGTTTATTCCCGCGAAGAGCGAGCTGGTGACCGGCGGCGACGACTGCCAGCTCGCGGTTTGGGATCTGACCAACGGCGCGCTGAAAAACCATTTCCGCGCCGATGAAGACTGGATCCGTTCACTCGACCTTTCGGTCGACGGCGAAACGCTTGCCGCGCTGAGCCATCACGGTTCGATCAAGCTCTGGAACACCGCCGAATGGAAGGCGGTGAAGACGCTCACCAAAGTCGGGAACGGCGCCGAGTCGATCTGCTTCTCTCCCGACGGCCAGTTCCTGGCGGTCTGCGGTTACGATCCGCAGGTCACGATCTTCGACATTGCCTCGGGCCGGACAAAGACGACCCTGGCCATGCCGGGGGCAGGGAACACCGTCGTCCGGTTCTCGCCCGACGGGAAGACGCTTGCCGCCGCCGGGCGAAGCGGGATTGTCCGTCTCTGGGATGCCGGCACCTTCCAGCACCGGAAAGATTTGCGCACCGACGGACGGCGCGTCCGCACGCTGGCGTTCAGCCTCGACGGCACCCTGCTGGCTGCCGGAGGGGAAAGCCCGACGATCTTCATTTGGGACGCCGCCAGCGGCCAGAAGAAACAGACGCTCAACGCCGCCATCGGAACGACGTACTCGCTCGGGTTCTGCGGCAGCGACATTCTGGCTTCCGGCGACAGCCTGAATTCGGTCCGGCTCTGGAATCTTGGAGACGGGTCGGAATTCGCCCGCGGCTACGGGCATACCGGTACGGTCGCCGCACTCTACTTCGACCTGGATAAAGGGGAACTGCTCAGCGGCGGCTTCGACACCACTGTCCGGTTCTGGCCGTTTTTAAAGCAGTAAATTCCGCGTGGAACAAAGAAGGTTTATTTCAAACTTAGTGATAAAGAAGAGGTTCAGCCGTGAGTTTTTTTGATTTTTTACGCCGCGGTCGTAAACACGAATCCGTTCTTGCCGTCGTTCCTGAACCGGACCCGGAAGCCCTTACGCTCGGGACCGGTTCGTCTCATTTCGCGGAGAAGCGATTCCTTCGGAGAAAGGCGAGTCCCGCGGATATGCAGCGCCGCTGCCGGGTCGAGGAACTCGAACGGCGTGAACTGCTGTCGGTCAACTCGACGCTGATCCTCGGCGGGGCGATTCTCGAACAGAACGACGATGTCGCCATGGGGGACCGGTTCTACCTGAGCTGGGTGACCGACGTTGCGGACACGTCGGTCGCGATGCAGGAAGTGACGTTCGAACTCGGTTACGGCGACGGCGGCACGTATGCGTTCTTCGACACCACGGCGGCGGAACCGAACGGCGGAAACTACGATACCGGGCACGATCCGTTCGTGGTCTCGCCGCTGAGCGATATCAAGTCGGGCGATTTCGACTACTACTTCACCTACGAGGACGGCCATACCGACAAGATCGGCGACGGGGCGACCTCGCTGACCCTCCAGTTCCACAACAACGTCTTTACTGCCGGCAAAAAGCTCGTTTTCGAGGTCGACGTTGACTTCTGCAACACGGTCGACGGGAAAACCTTCTTTACCAAGTCGAACTTCGAAGGGATCGAAATGGAGTATGCCGGGGTCAACTTCTCGGCGGCCTTCACTTCCGATCAGTATCTGCCGGTCGATACCACCCTCTACTACAAAGACGTGTACGTGATCGACGGGCGGCTGGACATTGTCGAAGATATCAGCGACAATCCCTTTACCGACGGCGGCCTGAACACGACCGGCGTGATGGAGACGATTCCGCTCACGCCCAAACCGGTCGATATTTCCGGCTACGTCTACGCCGACGTGGTCTGGGACTGCTATTTCGTCGAAGCCGACGGCGACTATCCGCTCGCCGACGTGGAGCTTACGCTCTATGTGATGGATGACAGCGGCAGCTTCGTTCCCTATACCGAGAACGGCAGCCCGATGACGACCCATACCGATGCTAACGGCTACTACGAGTTCACGGGCCTTCTTCCCGGAACCTATCAGGTGGTCTGCGAGTCGGACATCTACTACGGCCAGGTTTACGGCGAGGACGTCTACTACTACGACAAGTGCGCCCGCGCCCAGAATAATCCGGTCAGCCCCAATCCGCTCGTGCTGACGACCGAGTATCTGGTCGGCGGCTCCTCGTCGGTTCAGAACAATTTCGGGAAGGTTCTTTGGGGAACCATCGCCGGAAACGTCTACGAAGACCGCAATCTGGACGGCGTTTACGATACCGGCGATATCGGAATCGCGGGCGTTTCGGTCGAGCTTTACAAACTGGTGAACGGCACCTACGTTCTGGACCGGACGACAAAAACCGCCGCCGACGGAAGCTACTACTTCCTCGGCCTGCAGCGGAATACGACCTATGCCCTGCACGAAACCCAGCCTGGCGGCTACTACGACGCCGAAAACACCGCCGGTTACGTTCTGACCCCGTCCGATGTCCGCGGAGCCGTGGTCAAGGACACGGCGTTCACCGCCGATAACCGCGTGATCGAGAATATCACGATCAATCCGTTCGAGCACGGGATCGAGAATAACTTCGGCGAAGTGAAGCTCTTCTCGGTTTCGGGTTACGTTTACGAAGACCTCGATTACAGCAAGGCGCTGAGCAGCGCCGACGCGCGGATCGCCAACGTGACGATCGAGCTCTACGAACAGGCCGGCGGCACGATGACGCTTCTGGCGACCACGAAGACCGACAGCCAGGGGTATTACGAGTTCACCGATCTGGATCTGGCAAAGGTGTACTACATTCACGAGGTTCAGCCCTCGAGTTACCTGAACGCCGCGAACAACATCGGCACGATCAGCGGAAGCACCTACGGTTCGCTCGAAACCCTTTCGGCCTACAGCGACGATTCCCGCCTGTTCAAGATCGACCTTTCGGTCCGCGCCGGCTACGGCTGGAACGAGAGCGGCATCAACTACAACTTCGGCGAAAACCGGGTGAACATTTCCGGCTACGTCTACGAAGACCGCGACTCGAGCGACAATTTCTCGGTCGGCGACAAGCCGATCGGCCAGACCCGCGTCGAGCTCTACAAGAAGGTCGGCGCCCAGATGGTCTATATGGACTCGACCTACACGAACGCTTCGGGATACTATGAATTCAAGAATCTCGATATCGACGGGGAATACTACATCCACGAAGTCCAGCCCGACGGTTATGTCAACAAGACGAACACGGTCGGCTCGTTCGACGACCAGACCCTCGGCTCGATCGTTTCGATGACCGATTACGGCGACGATGTGCGCGTCTTTGACGTGAATCTGGACGCCGCCGACAAATCGGCTTGGGAACCGGGCGAAAAGGGTGTGAATTACAACTTCGGCGAGACGATCCTCGGCTCGATTTCGGGGTATGTCTATCAGGACCGGAACGACAGCGGCGTGAAGGACGCCAAAGACGCGCCGATCGCGGGTGTGACGATCGAACTGTACAAGTGGAACGGCGCCGATTACGAGTATGTGACCAGCACCAAGACCGACTCGGACGGCTTCTACCTCTTCGATGACCTGGATATCAACGAAGAATACGCGGTTCATGAGGTTCAGCCCTCGGAGTACGAGAACCGCTCGAACAATATCGGGTACATCAACGGAATCCAGACCGGCACGCTTGTGACCGATTCGTCGAAGGAAGACGACAACCGCATTTTCGAGGAGATCGCCCTTTCGTGGGAAGGGAATACCGGGGTGCAGTATAACTTCGGCGAAATCAAATACGGTTCGATTTCCGGCTACGTCTACGATGTGACCAGCGGCCAGGACCCGATTTCCGGCGTGACGATCACCCTTCATCTGGAAGACGGCACGACCCGGACCCAGCTGACCGATGCCGCGGGCTACTACTACTTCGGCGGCCTGACCGTCAACCGGACCTACACCGTGACCGAAGAAGACCTTTCCGCCGTCTATGAGCATTACGGCGAATCGGTCGGAAACTTCAACGGCGAGACGATCGGAAAATCCGCGACCCGCGTTCTTTCCTCGATCACGATTCCGTGGGACGACGCGCATAATAAGCCGGGCGACCAGGACGGCGTCCAGTATAACTTCTACGAGTATGTCGAAGAGGTTCCCCCGCCGCCGACGCCGACGATCCTGATCAACCAGGACCGCGAAATTCCGCTCATGCTGCCGGGCCGCTACTACGGCGGCCGTACCGCCCCGTTCAACTATCTGCCCGACGGTGTGGCTCCCGCCCCGGTGGGTCCGCTGCGCTACGGCGGCGGCGGTGTTCCGACCGGAATGTACGCGTGGCACCTTTCGGTCATCAACGGCGGCTTTCCCCGTTCGATCGAGGGATTCACCTCGGTTGCGGGATACCGCGGCCTGTATAAGCAGGACGGCTATGCGCTCGTTTCGTTCTCCGACGTCGATATGACCCGCGGCCAGTGGATCGTGATGAAGTCGAACGGCGACCTTCAGCGCTATACGCTCGGCCCCGAGAACGCCATCGCGGTTTCCGGCGACTGGAACGGCGACGGATCCGACGAAATCGGTTTCTATGTCAACGGCAACTGGTACCTCGACCTGAACGGGAACGGCAAATGGGATGACGAGGATCTCTGGGCGGAACTCGGCGGCAAGGCGAAAGACCAGCCTGTGACCGGCGACTGGGACGGCGACGGGAAAACCGATATCGGTATCTTCGGCCCCCGCTGGTTCAGCGACGAACTGGCGGTCGAGCTCGAAGCCGGGCTTCCGGCCTCGAAGAACCCGAACACGTTCCAGAACGTTTCCCGCCCGAAGAATATGCCTCCGGAATACCAAGAGGTCAACGTCGAGGTGCGCGCGCTCCGTCAGTCGGAAACCGGCGATACCCGTGTCGATCTGATCGATCACGTCTTCGAATACGGCCATGAAGGGGATCGCGCGGTGACCGGCGACTGGAACGGCGACGGGATCACGAAGATCGGCGTTTACAACAACGGAAAATGGCGTCTTGACGTGAACGGCGACGGTCTCTGGAACGACGGCGACATCGAAATTACCGGATTCGGCGGCAAGACGAGTATCCCGATTGTCGGCGACTTCAACGGCGACGGCATCGATGAGGTCGGCCTGTTCGAGGACGGCCGCTGGTCGATCGACACCAACGGCGATCATAAGCCCGACAGAAGCTTCGAGTTCGGCCAGGCGGGAGATCAGCCGGTGGTCGGCGACTGGAACGGCGACGGAACCGACGAGTTCTCGGTCTATCGCCCTGAGAGCGACCAGACTCTCGAAACCATTTCGACCGACATCTGACATGCGGTTTTCCCCGGATCGGGGAGTTCGAAGCAGGAAGAAACGCGGGGTTTGCCGAAAAGCGGCCCCGCGTTTTTCCGTTTTAGGGCGGCAAAGGGAGCTTTCCGCTTTCTTCGGCCGAAAGGCTTCTTCCCCCTCCCATCCGTCAAAACTGGTAAAATGGACTTGAAGGTAGCGATTATTCCGCTTTTCTGAAATAGACTCCTTTTAATTTGGTTGAGAAGTTATTATAATAGACCCGGAAGCGATTGTACCGTTAATTTTGAGCCCCTTTTTTCTTCCGGTGCCCCAAGGGGCCGCCGCGGGCGGGCCGGCGTGCCGTTCCCGCCGCGAACCGTCGAAAAAAGGGAAAAGCCCAAAGAGACTGCGTCCCGAACGCGGATGCAAAAGAAGGTTGAAAGTCTGGATTTAAGCAAGAATGGTGAATAAGAACAAAGAACATTGGGGAAACCTGATCTCATCGCTTGAAGAGGAGCCGGATCTCCTGTACGAGGAAGAAACAAAGCCCGAATCTCCCCGGTCCGAGGGTACGCTTCCGGCCGAGGGAGGGGCTCAGGACGAACCCAAAGCGGCTTCCGCCGATTCGAATCCTCCCAAGGCGAAGGCCGAAAAGCCTTCGAAGGTGAAAAGCGGCGCGAAGAAGCGCGCCGCCCGTCCCGCTTCCCCGCGGGGGCGCGCCGTAAAGAAAGAGAAAGACCTGACGATTGAAAAGTCGCTCCTCGATTCGCTTGAAGCGAGTGATTCTCCGGTCGATTTGACGGTCGGCGCCGATGCGAAGAAAGAAAAGAAATCGCGCCGGGCCAAAAAGTCGGAAAAAGAGATTGCCGAAAAGGTGATCGCCGCCGAAGAGAAGAAAGCCCGCGCGAAACAGAAGAAGATCGCCGACGCCATTGTCGAGAAGGCGGAAGAGCCGTTCCGCGAAATCGCCAGCCAGATCGAGGGGCGGATCGCCGAACTGGCCGAAGAGGAAACCGGCAAAAAACCGGCGAAAAAATCGCGGAAAGCCGCCGGCCGCAAAAAGGGTGCGGAACCCGCGGCCGAAGAGCCTCTTCCGGCTGCCGGAACCGCCGGGGCCGAACCGGCCCAATCCGATGCCGACGATTTCTCGTGGGATTTCGAAGAGACGCTCGAAGTTTCGTGGGGGCATGTTCCTGTTCCCCTGAACGCCTCTGCCGCCGAACCGGCCGAACCCGAATCTTCCGAGTCCGAACCGGCCGAAACGTCCGCTTCGGCCGCGCCGAAAAAGAAAGAGAAGGCGGCGGCCGGCGACCGGGAAAAGAAACTCTCTCTCGAAGAGGCGCAGAAAAAATTCTCTTCGGTTTTTGCCGAACCCGAGGAATCTCCTCTCCAAGACGCGGAGCCTTCCCGCAAACCCGCCCCTTCGATCGAAGACAACGATTTCTGGGGGATCCCCGACGAGCCGGAACTGGAGTTCGCCGGCGCGAGGCCGAAGAGCGCTCCGAAACCGAAAGCCGAGCCGAAACCTGAGCCGAAAGCCGAATCAAAACCGGAACCGAAAGCCGAACGGAGGCCGGAACCGAAACCGGCGCGCGAACGCGGTTCCGTTTCGGAGCCTCCGAAGGGGGCAAGGCGTCCCGAAAAAGCTCCTTCCGCGCCCGAGAAGCGGCGCGAGGCGCCGCAGCGCGAAGTTTCTCCCGCCGCGGAAGAGTTTTCTGATTCCCGGTCTCACTCCCGGCGCGAATCCCGTTATGCCGAACAGGAGAGAGACTTTCCGGAACCGTGCGGCGGCGGGCGCCGCGGCCGCCGGGACCGCGATTTTGCGCCCCGGTACGAAGATGACGAATTCATTCCGCTTCCCGAAACGGCCGAAGATTTCCGCCGTACGAAATTCGATCCGCCGCGGCGCGAAAGCGAATATGCCCAGCGGTACGCCGATGACGAACCTCCCCGTCCCGAGAGGGGCGCCGGCCGGCGCCGCCGCGAAAGAGAGTTTTCCGAAGAGCGGGAAAGCGGTTTTTCCGGGAAACAGGAAAGAGAGATTTCCGAACGTCCGGCCCGGACAGCACCGCGCGAAGGGGAACGCGCCTTTCCGACCTGGCAAGACGCCATCGGCGATGTGGTACGGGGGAATATCAATCGCCACGGCAATACCTCGAAAGGGGGAGGGGGTGATCGCCAGCGGCGATAGAGCGCCCCGTCTTTCGGGTCTGTGTGAATGGAATCACTCGTCTTTCATCCGGTATTTTCGAGCCTGACCGCCGCGGTTCTCCTTTGGGCCGCCGCCGCGGCCGCCTCGTTTTGGCTGATGCGCCGCTGCGCCCTTTTTACGGCAGGGCAGCGGCGCATTCTTTTTTTGTTCCGGCTCGTTTTTCTGGCGGTCTTTGCCCTGCTTCTTCTGCGTCCCTGTACGGTACGCGAGGTCGAGCGCCGGCTTCCCGCGGCCGCCGCGGTTCTTCTCGACGATTCGATGAGCATGTCGATTTCGGATTACCGCCAGGGACGCCGTTACGAGGCGGCGCTTTCCCTTTTGCGGGAAGGGCGGAATGCGGAACCGGATCTGTTCCGCTTCTTTCGGTTCGACGGCGAACTTTCTCCCCTGGAAGCCGGGGACGAGCTGCCCGCCGAACCGGCCGGAGAAGCGACGGCGCTGGGCAGCGCCCTCGGCGGAGTTCTCGACCGCTATTCGGGACAGCGGCTGATCGGCGTTCTCGTTCTTTCGGACGGCGCCCAGCGCGCGCCCGGCGCGGTCCTGCCGCAGGAAGCGGCGCTCCGTTACCGCGATGCCGGTGTGCCGATCTACACCGCCTGTGTCGGTGTTTCGGAAGGGGGAAGCCTGCGCGACGCGTCGGTGGAAGATCTGGCCGTGCCCCGGCGGGTCTATGCGGGGAACGAAGCTGCGGTCAGCGGCTTTCTCCGTGTTTCGGGATACAAAGGGGTTCCGATACCCCTCCTCTTTTCGGTGGAAGGGGAAGAGGCCGGGTGGCGCGAAATCACCCCGGCTTCCGATGACGAGAGAATCCCCTTCCTGTTCAGCTATCCATGCGGCGAACCGGGACAAAAGCGTATTACCGTCTCGATACCCGAAATGCCCGGCGAAATCACGCCGGCCAATAACAGTGCCGACGCGTACCTGCTCGGAATGGAAGGGAATCTGCGCGTTCTCTTTTTAGAGGGCGCCCGGCGGTTCGAGGACAAGTTTATCCGCATGGCGCTCGACTCCAAACAGGAGATCACCGTCGATTACGTCCGTGTTCCGGACGAGGCGATCGATACTGATACACATCGGTACAGCGCCGTGATCATCGGCGATCTCGACCCGGCGCTTCTCCGGCCCGAGACGCTCAGGAAGGTCAGGGAGCTGGCCGAAGGGGGCGCGGGCCTGATCTTTCTTCCGGGAACCGAGTCGATCGCCGCCGCAAAACTTGCCGGCACGCCTTTGGCGCCGATGATTCCCGTCATCTTTCCCGACGGCCAAACCCGTCAGAGCCGGCCGGAGGACGGGCTTGCCGCATCGCTCGAGGAAGCGCTTCGCGGCGGGGGCGAGGTGCGCGGTTTTGCCGACCGGCCGTTTAAGGTGCGGCCCGCCGAAACGGCGCGGGCGCACTATCTGACCAATCTGGCGTCGAGCGGGGAAGAGTCCGCGAAAATCTGGAATGAGCTCCCCCCTCTGGAATCGGTTCTCAGCCTGGAGCAGATCGGCACCGGATCGGCCGAATCGAAAATCCGGGAAGGGAGTGAAGTGCTGCTCGAAGGGTGCGGCGACGGCGGCAGCCGGCTGCCGGTCCTGATTGCCGGCAGCACCGGGGCAGGCCGTTCGGTACTCCTGCTGAGCGATACAACATGGCGCTGGGCCATGAGTCCGGCACGGCCGGCGTTCGAGAATTTCTGGCGTCAGCTGGTGCTGTGGGCCGCCAAACAAGACGCTCCGGCGCCCGGCGATCTCGATCCGTCGGTTGAACCCGATGTGCTGCTTTGCGGCGATCCGGCGCGTCTCAGATCCGTCTATACGCCGTTTCAGCCCGAACGGCGCGGCGGTGTTGAGCTGACCGCCCTGGTCGAGAAACCTGACGGAACCCGCGAGACGGTCGGTCTGGACGAGACGGGGAGCGGCCGGTTTGCCGGAACCGGCCAGGCCGGGGAATACCGGTTTTGTGTTACCGCTTCTGAGAACGGCCGAAAAACCGAAGAAACACGCCGTTTCCTTGTGAAGGAGAATTGCCGGGAGCTGGCCTTTCCGGCCGCGGCCGAGGGGGTCATGCGCAGCCTTGCCGAAATGACGGGCGGCGAAAGCCTTCCGCCCGAATCGGCGGCCGCCTTCTACGAAAAGATGCGCGAAAAAGGGAAGACGATCATCGACCGCACGCGCGAGATGACGCCCCTTGCCGAAAACTGGGGCATTTTCTTCTGCGGGGTGGCGCTGCTGACGGGGGAATGGCTCCTGCGGCGGCGATGGGGCCGGTTCTAGCGGTCCGCCGGCGGGAGCGGTTCATCGGAACCGTTCCGGGACCCGGACGGCTGCGGCGATTCTCCCTCGACCGGTTCCGTTCCTTCCTCCCGGACGGCGGCTTTTTCTTCTGCGGCCGCCGCCGGCGTGTCCGCTGCCGTTCCGCCGCCGGCTGTTTCAGTTGTTTCGGCGGTGTCGGAACGGTTCGTGCCGGAGCCCTCCTCTGTTTCGGCCGGCTCTTCCGTCTCTTTCTTCCCGCCGTTCTGCGGCGATCCGGCATTTTCGGCGGAGGGATTCTCTTCTCTTTCTTCTCCTTCTGAACGGCCGGTTTCCTCTTTTTCCGTTTCCGGGGCCTTCTCTTTTTCAGAGCCGGGGGTCTTTTTCGGGGGCGGAGTCTTTTTGCACGGCGCTTTTTTCCACGCACCTTTCAGAATGAGGGCCGCGAAGAGGATCGCCAAAATCTGGAGACCGATTCGGAACGTCGCCCGCGAGAGGGACGGCGAGGCCGGGGTAAGGAGGAGAAGATCGGTATAGCGGTCGGCCAGACCGAACAGGAGATAATCTTCCGCGGAATCGGCGTTTCGGGTATCGGCGGTTTCCGTCGCGGCGGGCGGTTCGGTTCTTTCTTTTTCTTCCGGCGGCAGATCGGAGGGGCCAGTCTCCGAAACGCGGTTTTCCGTGTCGTCGCCGGACGGGCCAAGCTGGGCCAGAATTTCTTCCCAGCGCGATTGAAGACGTGCAAATTCTTCGCGCCCCTCGGAAAGAGGGGGCCGGTTCGCTTGCGGCTCCTCGGTTTGGCGCGCGAAGGCGTTCCGTTCCGGTTCGGTGATCTTTGCCGCTTTCCGCGCAAAGCTGTCGCGTGTGCGTGTGTAGAGCGGGGTCCAGATTTCAAGCCAGCGGGCGAGCCTTTCGCGGGAGTCGGTTCGTTTCAAATCGCCGGTATCGAGACGGTCGAGCAGATGTTCAAGCCGCAGCAGATTGAGCCGGGAACGGATTCCTTCGGCCCGGTCCGAAGCGACCGGCCGTTTCCACGGTCCGGTTTCGGGAAGAGGAACGGAATCGCGTGTGCCGGGGAATGTTTCGCGGATTTGGGCCACCGGGATTTCCGTTTCGGCGCCGCGGCTGACATAGTAGGGGATATGCCGGGTTTCGTGATCGAAATGGATCGTCCAAAGTTCCGGGGAAGGTTCGGTGTTTGCGGGGCGCGGCGAGGTCAGCCGGTGTGCGGTATAAAGACGCTGTCCCGCCCGAAACGACTGAAAGGCGAGAGGGCGCGCCTCAAAAGTGAGGGTGAGCCGCACCGAGGGAGTTTCCGGGTAGAGTTCAATACGAAACAGGTTTTCCTCTTCGGTCGGTGCGATCAGAAGCGGAATCCCGTCGGCTTCGGCGGAAAGAATCCGCTGATTGGCCGGAACACGGATTTCGCACGCCGGTTCGGTGCCGAGACGCAGATCACAGACGGTTCGGCCCCAGTAGGAATCGTCGCTGCGCAGAAAGTATTCCGTTTCGCACCATATCTGTTCGGTCGACGCGCTTTGGTCGGGAATCAGCGCCGTATAGGGACCCGGGTGAACCGGTTTATAGGCCTGGAACGCGTCGAACTGCAGGCCGGACGCATCGCCGACCTCGCTCGGAAACGTACCGGTCGATCCGATCGGAATGAGGCTGTCCGACTGTTTCCGGGGTTCGTCAAGGGCGAGACCGCCTTTGCACTTTTCGAGATTTTGAGGCTGCCATACAAGCGTGTATCCTTTGATTCGGGCCGGCAGAAAGACGCGCACCTGTTTGTCCCGGGCCGCGGGGGGATCGAATTTCGGCAGACGCGGAAAGCTCCGCTGAACCGGCGCCCGCAGATGAATCTTGAGATTCCCCTGAAACGGTTCCGGTGCGGTGAGGGTCAGACGGCGCGAGCCGTCGGGAAACCGGTCAATCGCCGCCGTCAGGTTCTCCGGTTCGACCTGAAGGGTGTCGGCGCGGATCGAGTCGTCGATCCGGAATTCAAGGCGGGAGACCTCGCCGTCGCTGATCCGAAAGAGGGTATCGGCGCGGAGTTCCCACACATTGTCGAACATCCCGCCGAGGGGATAGTAGTAAAGGTTGCACTGAAAGTCGATTTGAGGGCGGTTCGGCAGAACCGAGATTTCGGGGGGGGCCAGCGAGGCCGCGGCGGCGGGGATTCCCCACCGTTTTCCGCCCTGCCCGGCGGGAAGTACGGTCCAGTCGCCGGGGGGGGTGAAGTGTGTGTAGACGTCGTCGGAATGCTGAAAGTTCAGTTCGGCATCGGAAGCGGGGATGTCGAGTATGCCGATCAGCGGGACCTGGCCGGCGGCCGGCGTGCGCAGACTGAGATTGATTTGATATTCCCCGTTCAGCGCTCTTTCGAAGAGGAAATAGACGATGGTCCCCTCGCCGCTGCGCTGAAACGGGATATTCTTCCCCTGCATGTCGGAGACCGAAGCCGAATCGATGGCGTAAAGTTCCGGCACGCGCAGGGTAAGCTGCCAGAGCGGCCCGCGGGTTTCGATGCGTGCCTGATACGTAATACCGGTCTCGCGCGGGCCAAACCGGTACGTGCCCGATTCGGAGAGGACCGGTTCCGGCATGGGAGGGGCGAGCGGGATGCTTTTTTGAATGGTGTCCGCCTCCGAAAGATCGTATTCCGAAGGATGATACCCATCGGGCATTTGAAGCCGGTTCGACAGGACGGAAGCCCCTGCGATCCGGATCATCGGCAGCGGAAGATCTCCGACACCGCCGAAATCGACCGGTTCGAAATCGGCGTGTAAAGTCAGTTCTCCCGAGACCGGCTCGCGCAGCGCGATCGAAACCGTCTCGGCGCGGTCGGGGCGCGGCGCGGGGATCAGGTCGGCGCCGTCGGCGGTACAGTTCAAAAGCCGGTAACGCGGGTCGATTTGAAGGGCGATTTCGCTGATTCTGCCGGTCACCCGAAGACGAAATTCGCCGTGAATGAGTACGCGGTTCTCCAAAAAGACCGGGCGGAACAGCTGTTCCGCTTCCAGAAGGGCGCTGGCGTTCCGGTCCTCCCTGATCGGAGGAAGAAAGGTGACGGCGGAGGTCTGTCCGAGATCGGCGGTGAGAAATCCGGGAGAGGAGGAGACTTGCCCCATGGCGCCGAGGAGCCGCGGCGGAAGGACGTCGGCGGGCAGGCGCATCAGAAGCTTCGCATCGGGAACCGCCGGAACCGGAAGGGGGAAAACGCTCTCCTCTGTTTCACCGAACGGTTCGGCAGAGAGGGGGATTTCCAGAACGTGACGGCCGGCAGGCGTTCCGAGAAGATTCAAAATGATGCCTTCTTCGGAGGATGAACGCGTCACACTTCCCGCCACGCCGTCGATCAGTATTCCCCCTTCCTGGGCGATCGGCATTTGCGGAAGAGTGAGCCGCGCTTCCGGTTCGGCGGTCAGAATGTTGTATTTGGCGGTAAAGCGAAAGATGGTGTATTGGTCCGTTTCGCGGCTGTAATTGATCTGGCCTTCGTAGAGCACCGAAAGAATGCGGGTCTCTCCGCTTGTGCGCGCGCTGCGGTCTTCCCATTCCCCGAGCTGCCGGCTGAGTTCTTCCGGAATCCAGGCAGGCTGGTCGGCTGCGGTTTTGCCGTCGTGCGTCGGCACGAAAACGGAGTATCCCTCCTCGGCGGCCAGCCGGGCGGGAAGGAGGAGAAGAAGAAAGACCGCCGCTCTCTTGGAGAGAAGGTATCCGAGGGATTCCTCGGGAGAAGGTTCTTTTACCGGACGGTTGTAGAAAAAAGAGAAAATCGCCGATGTTGCACAGCCGGAAAGGATTCCCAGGCAGACCGCCCGCGCGGTCTGGCTCTGGGCCAGGAAAAAGAGAAGGAGAACCGGCAGCGCGAAAACGAGGATATGAACGCTTTTGCGCTGCAGAAAGATGATCGTGGTCAGCAAAAAGAGGAGAAATCCCAGAATGTTGAGATAGTAACCGCTGACAAACCGGTAGTTTTCGGCCGGCGAGGCGATCGGAACGCGGACCGTTTGGCCTCCGGCCGCGCTGTTGAACCGGAACTCGGCGGGAACGCGGGCGCTCCACATTCCGGAGAGGACGGGGATTTCTTCATCGGCGCCGGTCGGGGAAGAGAGATAGATACGCGGTTTTTGGCAGCGGGCATATCCCCAAATCACGAAATTCGGGATTTGGCTTTCGTAATCGAACGAAAAGGTGAAATCGCGCTTTTCTTTCGGGAGGGGAATTTCCAACTCCAGATTTTCGGGGCGGAAGGAGTAGAAAACCGGTTCCCTTCCGCAGCGGACATTTCCGGCGTTGACCAACGCCGTCTGTTTCGGAAAGCGGATGAGGAGAGAAGAATTGCCCCGGTTTTCGATGCGGCAGACGGCATGGGTGCGGACGACCCCGCCGGGTGCGTAATCGCTTTCCAGACGGAGACTGCGGCACCAGGTGCTTCGGCGGCTTCCCTTTCCTTCCACCGCGGTGAGAAGCGAGTCGGCCGAAGCGGCGGGGTCGTAGGTGAACGACGCCAATTCGGATTCGGCATTTTCCTTTTCGACCGGGGGAACGGCGGGGGTGAGCCCGCGCGTGCTGAGCCTGACCGGCGCGAAATCGGGGGTGACGATGCTGATCCGGCCCGTTTGCTTCGAGGCGCCGCAAAGCGAAAAGAGCGGAATCTGAAACGGGTGTTTGATGTCGATTTTCCGCACACGCTGAAGGTGAAGGGTGAAGGGAGTGCTGCGGGGAGAGGGCAAAAGAACTTCGCTGACCGCCGCATTGGGTGGGATCTGGAACTGCTTTCGCTCCGAATCGGTGATCGGGTGCGTATCCAAACGGAGTTCGCCGGTCCCGCTGAACGAAGCCGAGGTGATTTTCCACGGTTCAAGATCGTTTTGAGGGGAAAGAACGCCCGTCTCCGTCGTACCGGCGGAGGGTTTCTGGTCGAAGATGAAGAGAATCTGATCGAGGCGGGAACCGGCCTGCGGCACACAGTGAATGTCCCACTCTTCCCGGGCTTCATGAGCCGAGAGCGCGGCGCGGCCGACAAGTTCGGCGGTGTAATTCGGAATATTGTCGAACCTGACTGTGAGATCGGGCATGGCGTTCCGGAAAGAGAAAAGGGCGGCGTTGGGGGCAGTCTCCCACAGCCGGCGGACCGTTTCTTCGGCGGGCGGAGGCAGCGTGACGGAATTCTGGTCACGGTCGAGAATTGTAACACTCGACTCGTCATCGGCGGAAAGGGCGATCAGGTGCTCGCCGCTGACCTGTTCTTCGAGCGCCAGCGGGAAATAGTCGGTCAGGGGGAGCGTTTCGCGGGAAAGCGCGCGCCTTCCGTTAATGCGGATTTTCAGCTGGCGGTCGGTCGGAATCGGCTGTTCAAAAACCAGGACGATTCGGCAGGGAACCTGTTCCGGTTCGGGGCGGACCGTCATGGGAACCTCGGCCAGTGCCGAATCGGGAATCCACCCCGGCTTGAAAGGAATGGTCAGCCGGCATGTGCCGGGCTGATCGGCTTTGACAAACAGATCGGTTTCAAACCGGATCTCATTGCTGCCGCACGCGATGCGCGACGCGCTTTCGAAAGTGAAACGGTCTTTTTGCGCGGCGAGCGGGATTTCCACACTGCCGGTCCGCCGCAGCAGCCGCAGCAGGCCTGTTGCGCCGTCCCGTTCGGCATCGGTAAAAATATAGTCGCGCGGGGCGGCCGGAGCGGAAAAGGAAATCCCGATGGAGGTCTCCTGCCACAGCGCGCTGTCGCAGCGGACCGGGGGGAGGCGGAGTGTCTGGCTGTCGTCGAAGGGGGCGAAGGCGGTCAGGGTCAGGCGAGGGGGGGTGCCGGGGGAGGCGGGAGGGGGTTCGACGATGATTTTCTGAATCCGGCCTTCCTTTTCCCACACGGCATCGGCGGGGCCTGCCGCCGCCCATTCCAGCTTTTCGGGCAGAAACGGTTCATCGAGCCGGAGTGTAACAGGCTGCGAAAGGGAAACGGCGCCGGGGAAGGCCGCGGTATAGGTGATTTCGATCCCTTCGAGCGCCGCGCGGCAGAAAATCTGTTCCGAGACCGTCGGGGGAACCGGGGGGGATTCCGGCTGCGGACCGGTTTTGGTCAGGGTCACGGCGAAGGAGCCGCCCGGCCCCGGTTCGATGAGCCACAGGCCGTTTTCGTCGAGCTGTGTGACAAGACCGGTATCGACCTCGGGAACAAAATCTTCTTCCAAACGGAGCCGAAGGCGCATCGCCGGGGAACGGGGGAGTTCAAACCGGTATTGCTGGCGGAGTTCTTCGGCCGATTCGGCGGCGAGCGACCAGGAAAAGAGGATCTCTTCTCCGGGGCGGATCTGCCCGACCGAAAGCGGACCGGTTCCGTCGGACCCGACATCGGCCGGAGTTCCGTCGCTCCAGCGGAGGTTGGAAAGCGCGATCGAGCAGGGAGCGAGAACAGAATGGTCCGATTCCTGTTCGCTGAACCGGAATCGGCCTTCCCCTTCGCTCAGCGCGCCGCCGGCCTGAACGGCTTCGAGTTCGATTTCCCGAAGAACCGTTCCGGTCTCGTTCGGGGAGGCGGAGAGCGCCTGAACCCACTTTTCAAACCGGCTGAGCTGGACAGGGTAATATTTTTCGTTCCCCCAGGGGGCTTCGGCAATCTTTTCGGCGGGAATCATCCAGTATCGGTACTTGAACGATTCTTCGGCCGGAAGAGAGACCGCGCAGCTCAGGAGAAGAAGGAGGAAGATGACACGTTTCATACATCCTCCGTGCTCGATCCTTCGGGAACCGGTTTGGTTTCGGTGGAACCCGCTTCGGGCGCACCGGAAGCCGCCCCGGGGCTGCCGGTTCCGGCTTGCGGCGGCGTTTCAGGTTCAGCTTCGGCCTGTGCGGCGGAATCCTCTTCGGACCTCTTAACCTGTTCGGCGTCTGCCGGGGAGGCTTGTTCGTCGGCGGCCGGTATATCCTGTTTGTATTCAATCTGTACGCCGGTTTCCGCCTTCGCGGGGGAATCCGGCTGTCCGGCCGCCCCGGCGCCGGCCGAAACCGTTGCCGAAGGAGTATCGCCGCCGGGAGCCGGTTTTTCTTCGGGGGAAACGGTTTCTGGCGGTACGGTTCCGGAGGGATGTGTCTCTTTTTCGGCATCCTGCGCAATATCCGATTTTTGCGGCGGCTGCACCGGCCCGTGCAGTGCTGACGGGGGATTGAGCGGCCGTGCCGCACGGCGCCGTTCGGTTTGGGTCTTGATCAGGAGAATCACCAGGATCAGAATAAATCCGAACGCGCAGTATTGTGTGTAATAGAAGACGACCGCCGGTCGGAAAAGAACGATTGCCGCGGCAAGGAGTACCAGAACGGGAAACAGCTCGTAGTGACGCAGGCGGGGCAGATAGAGATAGATACTCCCCAGAAGGAGAATGAGTCCGCTTCCGATCATGACCAGCGCGGCCCGGTTAATCATTTTGAGATGGGTTTCGGCCGGCGGACTGAAACTGCTCAGCAGATAGATGTTGGCATTTTTGGGGGGCGGCAGCGCGTCTTCCCCCATGGCGGCGGTGAAATCGCCCATGCTCTCTTCCCGGTTGAATTCGTCGTACTCGGAACTCCAGCCCTGCGGGGTTTGCCGCAAGACGGTCTTGGGGGGGAGAACCAGCTGGAGGAGACAGCGGCGGATCATCGTTTTTTCCATCAGATCGGGGAATTCGAGTTTATGCTCGGAACGGGGGATCTGATACCAGAGTGAAACAACGGCGGTTTCGCTCTTCACGGTTTCGGGGAGCGGAACCCGCAGTTCGCGCTCCTCGGGCGTGTAATCGACGGGGATCGGGACTCCGTCGACCGCAACGGCGATTTGATCGGCCCGGGCGCCTTCGGGCAGGCGGAGCGTGAAGAGCCGCCGGTTCCCGCTCAGACGGCACCGGATCGCCTCGTAGTAGGATCCGGTGCCCATGACGGTCTGCGCCCAGATCTGTTCGGCGGTCAGCCCTCCCCCGTCCTGGAGGCTGTCGACGTCAATCCGGAGCGGGAACAGGGAGGGAAAGGAAGGCGTGTTTTCGCCGTCCGCCTTCCGGCCGAGGTACCGGAACCGGAAAAGGCGCGTGCCGCTTGTCTGACTGTCATCGGTCTTTTCCCAGAGAGAAGCCGTTTCGGGAACGTGAAGGGTCCAGTTGAGGGGACCGACCGCTTCGACAGAATAATGATCGGCATCGGACGTTCCCGGTTCGGTGCGGTTCCCGTCGCCGGAAGCGTTCGGTTCGGCCGACGAGGGGACCGGAACGGCGAGGGGGATATTGATGATATTCGACAGGTCGGTTCCGATTTTGTGCAGTTCCAGCGGAGTTCGGATCTCAAGACGTACCGGACCGATCCTTCCCGGCGCCGGCAGACGGATCAGCCGGCTCTGCAGCCCGGAGTCCTGATCTTCCGGTGTGCTTATACGCTTTTCGAACGAAACCGCTTTTCCGTCGAGAAGGATTTCCAGATCCGGCAGAGATTCAAGCTCCTGGGGTACCCGAAAATCAAGGGAGGAGACCGGTTTATACTTAATGTTGTATTCCAGCGTTTGAACCGATTCGGCGGGAGTGCGGTCGAGCCGGACCGAAAGAGCGGAACGGACGGAAACCTCCTCTTTGTGAACCAGAAAACGCGCGGAAAAGAGAGGCCGCGGTGCGGCGGCATCCCCCTCGTTTTGCGCCTGTTTCTGCACCTGGTATTTTTGTACCTGGTAGAGGAAGGGCTGCTGCTGGCGCCGCGGCAGCTCGATCGACGGACGCGCGGCGGCTTGTGTCAGATCTTCATTCTTTCCCTTGTGCGGAATCAGTTCGATGTTATCGTCCGGAACGATGGCCGCCAGGGGGGAAGCGGCCCAGTCGGCGATGATTTCGGGAAACCCGAACTCGATCGAAGGACCGGCCGGGCTTTCCTGAGAGCGGACATCATCGACCGAGCAGACCGATTCCCATTTCAGGACAAAGTCCCCCTCGACCGGTTTTTTCAGGGGGAGAATCTTCACCTCTTTCGATTGGGGATCATCGTGGATGTTGGCGGCGTCGATGTTGCTCTCGTCGTCGAATTTGGCAATGAACCACTCGTGATTTTTCACGCGCACCTCGCGCAAAGGAGCGCCGTAGACCGAGTAGGCGACACGGGTCTTTAAATGCAATTCATTCTCGCCGACCAGAACCTGAAATTCCGGCTGCGCAATGACATGGCTCTCGCGCTGGATCGGGACCGATTTCAGGATAAACTCCCCTTTGTAGAAACGGAACCGCGCCCTCTTTTCAGCCCCCTCGGCGGTATCGGTTTGGGGTATGTCGCGCAGACCGGCCACCGGAACAAGGTCGGGAAGGATGTTTTCGTCGTCGGGAAGATGAACCGTGATTTCCCCCGTCTCTTTGAGCGCTCCTTCGAGATGGAATCCGGTGCATTCCCATGTGTTCTTTTCGGTGTTCGGAACCGAGGCGGTAAGCCGGAGTGTGAGCGCATCGACATCGCCGGGGATCATGACTCCGACCCCCGGGTTCGGATCCATTTCGGTTGGCGGAATTTCGCGGTAAACCACATCCGGAATATCGGATCCGTCGCTGGCTGCGGCATGGAGTTTCTCCATGTCGACCCGCGCGCCGGCCGGCAGTTCGATTTTCAGATCCCGGCTGGCCGGCGACTGAGCCCCTCCAAAGACACGAATCGGCAGACGGATATCGTAGTCGACGCTGCTCCCTGTCGGCGTGAGATCGATGGCCGCCTTTTCGATCTGGTAGGTGACCGGAAGAGACGCTTCATTTTTCTTGGCGGGCCGCCATCGTATTGCGGTAACGGCTCCTCCGCGGTTGAAACCGTAGACCCTGATTTCCGACGATTTTTCGTCGAGGTTGACCGGCGCGTCGGCGATCAGCCCTTCGGAGGTGCCGATTTCAACATCGGGCAGAGGAACGGTCAGGCGGGCCTGGGAACGGATTGCCGCCGGGGGAGTCAGCGAAAGGGAATGTTCTTCGGAACCGGAGGCCTGCTGAACCGGAAAGAGGAGCCGAAGCCGGACCGTGTAGTTTTGGGTTGACGGCGAAGATTCCGGTTTCGAGGGAGATTCCCCGGAAGCGGCGGCGCTTTCGCCGCCGGCGGGATCGGGGATTGCCTGGTCGGCCGGTTCCTGTTCGGAGGCGTCTTCTTCGGACGGGGCCGGATCCGGTTCGGGAGCGGTTTCCTGATCGGGATAGATGAGCGCGGCATATCCGCCGTTTTCGGCATCGACATCGAGAAGGACGCGCCCCGGGCCTTCGAATGTGAAATTCGTCTCGCCGGCGCCGTCTCCGGCACGAAAAACACCCTCTTTCATGCCCAGGGGAATACGGACCGGCAGACTGGACCCGCCCGACAGGGTGAGGCTGATTTTATACTCGAGGTTCAGTAAAGCGCGCTGGCCGGTCACCTCGCCGTTGACCACCAACGGACTCGTCTGGATGACCTCGCCGTCGATATTGAGCAGGTCGATCGCGGCCGAAGTCGTGTTTCGGGACTGTTTTCTTTGGTCGAGAAGGGCGGTGACATCGTCGATTGACCAGTTCGGCAGCGGCACCTTCCAGTTTCCGTTGTCGTCGAGAAGCCAGAACGTGATCCCCTGTCTGGGACCGCTTTCCTGCGCCGGGAGCCGGCCGGTCAGAAAGGGAGTGATGAGAAGGCACAGCGCCGCCAGACCGGTCACGAGCCGTTCGGCGCGCCGGGCGGGCAACATTCGATAGCAATGCGGTCTGGTTTTCATAGAATAATCCATATGGAATTATAACATATAGAAGATAAGAGAGATAGGAAAAAGAAGAAAATTTCACGTTTTAAACGTTATTTTATGGGATATTCCTGAGGGGACGGTTATCCGGCCTTTTCGGGAAAAAGAGCGGGTCAAGCGCCCTTAGAAGGGCTTTTTCCGTTCTTCTTCCCGCTGCTCGCGGCGGAGTTCTTCCGGGGTCATCCGCAGATCCCATTTGAACTTCCACCGCTGGAAAAAGAGGTCGGCGGCCGCAGGAATCAGGGAAAACAGGCCTAAGAGAACCGTCAGGGGGAGGAGTTCGCGGCGGAACAGGGCCGGCCAGTCTTCGGGGGGGAGAGAGAGGAGAGAATGCGGATCTCCGGCCGAACGGAGCCGGTAAAAGATGATCAGCAGAACGCCGGTGATCTGAAAGGCGGCCATCGCCAGCCGCCAGGCCGAGTTCAGGGAAAAGAGGGTGCCGAAACGGGGACGGAGACGCGAAAAGTCGGGGGCGGCTTTTTCGGGGAGGAAAGACCAGCCCCGGCCGAGCCAGGCGCCGAGCGCGGGGAGGAGAAGCGCCGCGGCGGCCAATATCAGCAGAAGCGGGACGAACGGGCGGAAACCGGCGGAGGTCTGAACCGCCAGCGAGGCGGGATCGGGTTCAAACGGCGTCTGTTTGAGTTCCCGCGCCCAGACGAGGAAACGCGCGATCGCTCCGGCGGCGGCCAGTTCGGCGGCCAGAAGCGCGGCGAAAAAGAAGAGGGTTCCCGGCAGGAGGGTCACGGCGGGGAGTTTTCCCTCGGCGCGCGCCTGTCCGATCCGTTTGATGGTCGGTGTTTCGGTCCGGTTCTCGCGGTCACTCATCGGCGGCGCCTTTCATTAAGGGGAAAAGAGGGTCGGCAGAAAGGCGTTCCAGTCGGGCAGGCGTTTTTCGACGAGGAAGAGGATCGCTCCGAGCGCCGCGTGGAGAATGAAAAGGGTTGCCAGAAGGTTTCCCGAAAAGGTCATGGTCATCGTAAGAAAGTGAAGGCGGGGAAGGACGCGCGCCAGGAGCGCCGAACCGAGCCAAAGCACGGCAATCGCCGCGAAGAAGGGGAGCGCCGTCTGCACGCCCAGAGCCGCCGCCTGCGAGAGGATTGCGGTCAGGGGGAGCGCGGCGGTCTGCGGCGCGGCCAGCGAGCCGGGAGGAATCGTCTCGAAGAGGGTCAGAACCGCGGTAAAGAACTTTTCGAGCCCGCCGGCCGCGAGGAAGGCGGCCAGAGCCGCGAGGTTGAGGAGGGTTTCGAGCGCGCCGTTTTCCTCGCCGAGTTCCGGATCGAATACCGCCGCCGCCGAGAAACCGCTCATGCGGCTGATCGCCCCTCCCGAGAGGGTGAGCGCCGAGAAGAAGAACGCCGGCACGGCGCCGACCGCAAGGCCGATCAGAAATTCGCTGACCAGCGCCGCCCCCTTTTCGAACAGCGAGGCGGGAACCGAAACCTCGACAAACCAAAGGGAGGGGAAAAGTGCGCCCGCCAGGACGAGCGATTCAAAAAAGCGGACGGCCGGGGGGACCCGCTTTCCCCCGATCACGGGCATCAATCGGACAAGGCCGGCCGAACGGGCGAAGAGCAGAAGCGCCAGCCAGACGGTCCGCTGGCCGGGACCCGCGGAGAGAAGCCCTTCCCAAAACGCCGCCATCAGAGTGCCCCTCCAATCTGTTCGCCGATGCCGGCAAACAGCGTGTGTGCGTAATCGATTAAGCGGGCGACAATCCAGGGGAGAAGGCGCAGCGCGGCGTAACCCATGACAATCAGTTTCGCGGCGAGCGACAGGGTCTGCTCCTGAATTTGTGTTGCGGCCTGAAGCGCGCCGATCACCAGTCCGACGACAATTCCCGCCGCCAGGATCGGGGAAAGGATGGTGAGCGTCTGCCAAAAGAGATTTTGCGTGAGCGCCAGCGCGGTATCCGGTTCAAACATTGCGGCGGCCTCCTACATCAACGCGAAGCTGTCGAGGAGCATCTGCACAACCGGGTCCCACGCGTCGAGCAGAACGAAAAGCATCAGTTTAAACGGGAGCGAAACGGCGGTGGGGGGGAGCATCATCATTCCCATCGAAACCATGACCCCCGAGACGACCAGGTCGATGATCAGAAAGGGGAGGAAGAGCTGAAACCCGATAAAAAACGCGGTTTTCAGCTCGCTCATCATGAAGGCGGGAATCAGCACGCGCCACGGAATGTCTTCGTAATACTCGGGCCTTTCGGCATCGGGAATGTAACGCAGAAAGACGCCGATTTCGGCGGTGTTGTGCGTCCGTTCGATCTGTTTCCAGAGGAAGGTGCGTACCGGCGCCTCGCCCCGCCGGAGAGCCTCCTCGGCACTGATCTGCTGCTGGGCGTAAGGAACACACGCTTCGCGCCAGACACGGGTCCATGTGGGGGACATCATGACCAGCGTGAGGAAGAAACTCAAAAGGACGATGATCTGGGTCGAGGGGATTTGAGGCAGGCCGGTCGCGTGCCGCAGAAGGGAAAGAACGGTGACGATCCGGATGTAGCAGGTCGTGGCGATCAGCACGCCCGGCACGACCGCCAGAAGCGCGAAGAAGAGGGGAAGGTTGGCGCCGGAAAGCCACTCCTTTGCCGCAGGAAGAAACGATTCGGCGTTTTCGGCGGCTTGCGCCAGCGCCGAGGCCAGCGGCGAGGGGCCGGGCGCGTCCGGTTCGGCCGCCGGGAGCGAACCGGCGAAAAGGAAAACGAGAACCGGCATCAAAAAGAGGAAGTTCCGCCCGCGGCCGAAAGAGGAAAAACGGTTCATTGCTCTCCTCCTTTTGGGGGAGCGGCGGGGCGCCGCAGCGAGGCGAGAATCGTTTCGATTTCTTCGGGATCAGCGGTTTCGGCAAGGAGGCCGACACGGTCGCCGGACGCCGAAACCAGAAGGAGCTTCTTGCCGAACCGCAGAAGAGCCAGGCGGGTTTTGCCGGTCAGGGGGACCGACGCGGCAACGCCGAACGCCCCTTCCTGCACCGCGGCGCCCAGCGAGGGGGCGCGAAAACGGCGCAGAAACCAAAAGAGGGCGAAGACCGCGGCCAGGACAAGGAGGAGTTTTGCCGCCGTGTCGATGAAGGGATGAGCTTTTACCGGCCGGGCCGGGGAGCCGGCGGCCGGGGTGTAGTCGATCGGTGTTTTGGTTTCCGGTTCGTTTGCGGCCGACGGTTCGGCGCTTTCGGCCGGCTTGTCGGCGTCGAGAGCCCCGACGGCCGGGACCGGTCTGCCGGAAAGGAGAAGGAAAGCCGCAAGAAGGAGTCCGAAGGCCGCCGCGGCCGACGGCAGACGGAAAAGGCTCCGGAAAGGGGAGAGCTGTGTCATCGGTCGGGACCTGTGTATTTTCGGGTGATTTGGACGGCGATCATCCCGTCTTGAATCAGGAGGATCCCTTCGGCGACAGGCCGGCCGGCGTAGTAGAGGGTTACCGTCGGTTCTGCCGGTTCGTCGAGTTCGAGAACGGTACCGGACCGAAGTTGGGGAAGGCTGTTTCGCGGGATTTCGAGCGAGCCGAATTCAATGTCGAGAACTCCCGATTCCGGGAGAGGCTCTTCCTGCAGAACCTCATCGCCGAGAAACTCGTCGGTGAGCGCTTCGAGCGCGAGATCCGCCTGTTTGATGATCTGGTCGGTATACCGCTGCGCCATCGTTCAGAGGGCCGGATTGAGAATCCGGTCCATCATCCATTGGTTCGCGTCTTTGAGCATTTGGGGAACCAGGTCGCTTGCCGTCTTATACTGCCGGATCGAAACCGACATTCCGGCGGTATGGAAGAGACGCAGCTGCTGGTTGACCGCGTTCGGCGGGAAAACCGGGTTCTTTGCGCCGAGGGTAATCATCATCGGCAGACGCCGGAGCGAATCCCATTTCGTCAGCGAGAAGGGGGAGAAGGGGAAACGGCCCGAAAAGGAGATGACCCCGGCGAACGCTTCGGGGTGGCGCGCCCCCATCCGGAGCGCCATGGTGCCCCCGGCGCCGACGCCGGCAAGGAAGACACGGTCCGGAGCCAGACGGCAGCGGAGCTGGGCGTGGCCGATCGCCTCGAAGACGCGTGTTTCGATCTCGTCGAGGGAAGGAGCGTTTTCGCTCCAGTCGTAAAGGGGCGCGAAACGGCTGACAAACCCTTCGACCGACGAGAAACGGTGCGACTGGTTCCCGCCGTTCTCTTCGAAGGTCAGACCGCGCGGGGCGACCGCGACGTAGTTCCGCAGGCTGATCTGGGGCATGACACGGAAAAGCTCTTTTTCGTCGGCGCCCGGCGAATGAAACCAGACGATGAGCGGATAGGCGTATTTCGGCTCGTAGTGAATCGGGGAGAAGAGGAGATATTCGGATCTCTTCGGCGGAGCCGCGAACGATTTCTGGTCTCTCTTTTCCGGGGAACGGGGTTTCGCCTCCTTGCGAATCATCCCGTTTCGGATCCCTTTGTTTTTTTCTGAAACAAACTGGTTTATCTTTTCGAAATTTGACATCTTGATCTACTCTGCAGCGCCGGGTCCGCCTCATTGCGGACCCACCAATCCCTATACGCAGACGCGGGGGGTCAATCCCTTAAAAATGCTCTTGGAAATAAGCCGACCGCACAGGGGCAATATAGTTTATATAGGACGTACCGACAATATGAATTTTTCCGTATCGAAGGGAAAGACGCGGAGAAAGAAGAACGGTTTTCCCGCGGTTTTTCGGGGAAAAGAGGGAAAAAAGAAGCGTTTCGGAAGGCTTTCCGCCGCCGCCGGAACGGGGAAATTTTACTTGTTCCGGTTCGCGATAAATTCGGCGACCGCGGCCAGAGCGTCGAGGGCTTCGGCCTGCCCGGGCGCGGCTTTGCCGCGGAGGGTGCCGAGAAGCCCGACCGCGCGGCGTACCCGCTTATGCGCTTCGCCGCGGGCGAAGTCGACCGCGCCGCTTTCGAGAAGACGCAGACGGATCTTTTCGGACTCGGCGGGACCGAAACCGCCGCACTCGAAAAGGGCGAGGAGGGCGTTTTTTTCGGACGGCGGGGCGGTCTGCAGAAAATGGATCGCCGGAAGGGTCAGTTTTTGGTTGAGCAGATCGGTTCCGAGGGTCTTCCCGGTTTCGCTGTCGGTTCCCGCCAGGTCGAGGACATCGTCGTAAATCTGAAACGCGGTGCCCAAATCACGGCCGAATTGGGAGAAGACACGGACGTTCTCTTCGGGCTGATCGGCAAGAAGCGCGCCGAGCCGGCACGACGCCTCTAAAAGGGCGGCGGTTTTCCCTTCGATGATCCGCTCGTACTCGGCAAGGCTCAGGTCGAGCCGGCCGCGCGCCGCCACCTGCGAGAGTTCGCCGTCGCATGTGCGCCGGCAGGCTTCGGCGACGATCGGGTAGATTTCGGGGCGCGAACATTCGGTGATGAGCGAAATGGCGAGCGTCAAAAGGAGGTCCCCCGCCAAAACGGCAAACTGGGAATCCCAGTGCAGATTGATCGTCTCCAGATGGCGGCGGAACCGCGCGCCGTCGAGAATGTCGTCGTGAATAAGGGTGCCGGTGTGGATCATTTCGATCGCGGCGGCGGCAAGGTAATGTTCGCGCCTGACCTTTCCGCAGGCGCGCGCGCTCAAAATCAGAAGGAGGGGCCTGAGCCGTTTGCCCCCCAGCTGAAACGAGTAGTGGAGAATTTCGTCAATCGTGGCGTCGGAATGGCCGAGGCGTTCGAGGATGGCCGAACCGACTTGCGCGAGATCGTCCTGAACCAACTGATAAACGCCCGCCAGTTCTTCCGGAACCGTGACGGCCGCCGCCGGACTGGCGCTTTCCTCTGAACAATTCATTCCGATCCTTTGTGACTGATACCGCGCAACCCCCGTCCCGAATCCTTTCTATTCTAATCGAGAACCGGATTTTTTAAATAGGGGAAAGGACGCGCGAAACCGGTTCGGAACGAAAAAGGCGGAGCGAAACCGGAAGGTTTCGCTCCGCCTTTGCTGGCCCTTTAAGGCCTTTGGCTTCTAGGTATCCGCTCAGACGAGCTCTTTGCGCGAACCGATCAGCGAACGGATCCGATCGGCAAGCAGCGCCGGGTCGAACGGTTTGCGGAACGTTTCGTTGATGCTCGAGCGGTCGAACGAAGTGGTGCTCCCGTCGTCGGGCAGAAGGGCGATCAGAATGACATCGGCGAAATCAGAGGTCTTTCTGAGATTCTGGCAAATCTGAAGCGCTTCGCTGCGGCCGATCGAAAAATCGACGATGATGCAGTCCGGATGAAAGCTTTCGGCTTGGATGCCGGTGTCGAATCCGCTCGAGGCCACGTTGACTTTGAACGATTTTTCGAGAGGAAGTTCGCGTTTGACGTTTTCAACCAGAACCTGATCCTGCGCGACAATCAGAACTTTTGCCAGGGTCTCGTCTTCGAGATCTCCCGTAGGCATTCCGTGCTCTTTCAGGAACTTGATCAGATATTCACGAGGAATACGACGGTCCTGTGACCCGGGAATGCGATACCCCTTCAGACGCCCTGAATCAAACCATTTGCTAACGGTGCGAGGGGCCACTTTACAGATCTTGGCGACCTGACCAGTTGTAAAAACCTTCATTGCAGGCTCTCCGATAAAAATTGACTGTGACTGAGTCGGGTACAACTCCATTGATTCCCGACCTTCCCATTCCGCTGAAGACGAATCATCGGTGTCCTCGCGTTCCGAACGGCGTATCCGCTCCTTCGGAAACGGCCGAATGACATCACCCGCCTCTTGCGAGAAGGGAATCTCCTCCTCACCCGAGAATCGATTTTCCGGAGGAACCCGAAAAATGTCTTTCTCTATTTCGGCTGATTTAACGGTTAAGGTGAGCAAAAACGGTAAAAACCGTACAAATTGTTCCCGTTCCGCCCCCCCGGCCTGAGCCGAAATGGTGAAGCGCGGCATCGCCGGCAACTGCCAGCGGTAAAACTCCGCAAAATTCTTCAGAGCTTGCAGGGATCGAATGAAGGGCGTCTCGTCATCACCGCATCCCGCTAAAAGGACCGCTGACAATACGAATCCATCCGATTTTGAAGAATTCGTGGAAGCTTCTTTGCTGCCTGAGAATTAATCGGAAATACCGGATAAGTAACTTTAATCGTTTTTTTGAGCCGGAGCGGTTTGAGCGTCGTTTTCCGCAAAACTGGCTTAACGCGTCCGGCGGGCAAAAGCGGAATCAGACCGAACGGGCGAGCACGAAGAGAAGGTCGCCCAGCCGGTTCAGCCAGGAGATGAGGTAGCGCGATACGGACGCGTCGCTCCGCAGAAGAGCCACCGCACGCCGTTCGGCGCGGCGGCAGACCGCCCGCGCCGCGTGGAGCGCAGCCGCCTGAGGACTGGTGCCCGGGATCAGAATTGAGGTCAGGGAAGGGAGAAGCGCGTCGTAGACGTCGATTTCGTCTTCGAGAGAGCGGATATCGGCGGGCCGGAGGACCGGCACGTCATGTTTGGAAGGGGTCATGGCGGCGATTTCGGTTCCGACACTGATCAGCTTGACCTGGATCGATTCGAGGAGGATGTCGATCTTTTCGGGAAGCTTTTGCGCGCGGGCCAGACTCAGAAATGCGCTCAGCTCATCGACCGCGCCGAGGGTTTCGATGCGCGGATGGTCTTTTCCGACACGGGGGCCGGAGAAGAGAGAGGTTTCACCCAGATCGCCGCGGCGGGTGTAGAGCCGTTTTCTTTTCGCCCGGAGACCGGCGTTTTTGGCTTTTTTCCTGGGACCGTTTTCAGGCGGGGCGGGGGAATGGCTGGTCATCGCAATCGGAGAGTTTAGGGAAGAGAACGGACAGCGTTTTTGGCCGAGGAGACACCGGTGCCGCCTTGAAGGGGGTAGATAATTCTGCCCCGGTCAAATTCGATGCCGAGGCCGATTTTTTGTTTGATCTGGCAGGGGCCGTCGATGCAGACCGCGTCGAGAACCGGCGCGAACTGGGCGGCGGCGCTGGCGCCGACGGTCGATTCGACCGGGTTGCCGATCATCGTTTTGAGCCCGAGGGCCCGCGCGGCGGTGATCGCGCGGCGCGTGGCCAGCATCCCGCCCAATTTGACCGGATAGAGGTTCACGCCGTCGAAGATGCCGACGCATTTTTGGATATCGTCGATCGAACGGCAGCTTTCATCGGCGTAGAGGGGGATCGGCGAGCTTTCCTTGAAGATTCGGGTCTCTTCCCAGGCGTCGGGTGGGAACGGCTGTTCCAGCAGGTCGATGCGCAGCTCAGCGAGCCTGGGCAGGTAGTCGAGCGCCTGGCTGAGCGTCCAGAGCCCGCCGGCATCGACATAGAGCCGGGCGTTGGTATTCGCCCGGATTGTTTCGAGGAGGGAAAGATCGTCGCGGCCGTTGAGCTCGACGCGGTAGATCGGCCAGTCGGGGGTTTCGGCCAGCTTTTCGAGAACGCCTTCCGCCGATCCGCGGCCGAGGGTGAAACTCGTATAGACCGGTCCCGGACAGCGGTATCTCCAAAGGCGGCGAAGCTGAACGCCGCAGGTCTTCCCCCATAAATCGCACGCCGCCATCTCCAAAGCGCACCGGGCGGCAGGTTCCCCTTCGAAAAACGGGTCGATGAAGCGCTCAAAGGCCATCGGATCGGCGAGAGCGTAATTCTTCATTTCCCCTTCGAGACGCGCGATTTTTTCGATCATTCCGTCGATTCTTCCGGAACGGATCTGGTCTTCCTGGCAGCTTTCGCCGAACCCGACCAGGCCGTCCTGCTCGAGTTCAACGAAAAGGGCGCCGACCGTACTGACCGAACTGCCCGAGCTGCCCGAACCGACCGGCGTGATCTTGAAATGCCGGAGAGTGTAGTGCTTTTTAAAAACTCGCAACTTCATCGCTGTAACACGCCGCGAAAACGCGGAGCAATCCTTCGCACCGGAAACGGTTCCGGCAAGATTCCAATGTCACACAGAAGCCGTGCGGCTTCTTGGGAGGGGATTTTTTGCGGCCCGGACTTTAAAGCCGGGCGGGGGGTCAAATGGAAAGGATATTTTAAGATCTTCTCCGGTTTTCTGCAAGAATCCCCCCCGGAGGGAATCGCTTCTTTCTTCGGGAATTCCGGATGGGGGAGCTTCCGGGAGAAGGTTCCGCGCCTTTCGGCTTTTTCCGGAGGTTCCGGTTTCGGCGGGGGAGAGGGAACGGGGCGCCCGCCGTTTTAAAATTTTCGAGAACTGATATAATTCAGGGGTGGAATTTTCGGCCGGAAGGGGCGGGAAAGCACGCGCTGAAAAACCAGAAAGACAGGTTATTATGAAAATCGGATTGGTCGGCTATCAGGGGAGCGGCAAATCGACTCTTTTCCAGTGGCTCGTCGGCCGCAAACCCGAAATGGACGGGAAGGGAACCGCGCTGGCCACCGCCCCGATTCCCGAACCGCGGGTCGAGGCGCTCTGCGAAATCTATCACCCGAAAAAGGTGACGTACGCCTCGCTGGAAATTGTTGACACTCCCGGACTTTCGCGCGATCAGGTCGGGAATGTTTCCCGTTTGGGGCATCTGCGCGAAGCCGATTATCTGGTCTGCGTTGTGCCGGTCTTCGACGGGTCCGATGTGAAAAAGGAGATCGACGCCTTCCTGGAAGAGATGGTTCTCGCCGATCTCGAAATTGCAATCAACCGGCTCGAAAAGGTGCACGAACAGCAGAAACGCCATCTGCCGAAAGACCAGCTCGACAAGCTGGCGGTCGAAGAGGCGATTCTGCAGAAGGTCAAAACCGGACTCGAAGAGGGGCATCCGGTCAAGGCCGATGAAATGAACGAAGAGGAGTATAAGGCGACCCGGTCGTTCCGCTTCCTGACCGAAAAGAACCGGATGATCCTTGTCAACACCGGCGACGACGAAACCGACCACGCCTCTTACGAAAAATATTCGACCGCCGATGTGCCGGTGCGCGCCGTTTCGGTCGGTTTGGAGGTCGAACTGGCGCAGATGCCCGCCGACGAGCGGAAATCGTTCCTCGATGAGATGGGCCTGACCTCGACCAGCCGCGACGAGTTCATCCGCCTGCTGATGGATTTTTCGGGGCAGATGGTCTTTCTGACCGCCGGCGAAAAGGAAGTCCGCACCTGGCTGATGCGCAAAAACGGCACCGCCATCGAGGCGGCGGGCTGCATTCACACCGACTTCATCAAAAAGTTTATCCGCGCCGAAGTGGTCGCCTGCGACGATCTGATCCGACTCGGCAGCGAACGCGAGGTCAAGGCCCAGGGGCTCAATCACCGCGAGCATAAAGATTACGTGGTGCAGGAAGGGGATGTTCTCCTCTTCCATATCAGCCAGTGACCGGCGCGCCGCAAACCGGTTTGTTTTTCCCGCTTAAAGAAAGTGTACCATACCGATGGCTTCCCCCAGCGAAACACCCTCTTTCGGATATGTTCTCAGTGTGATTGCCGGCGACAAGCCGGGGATCGTTGCCGGTCTGAGCGAAGGAATCCTGCGGCTCGGCGGCAATATCGAATCGTGCAGTCAGGCGGTTCTCAGCGGGTTCTTCACCCTGATGATGACCCTCCGTTTCGAGACCGATTTTGAGCCGGACGTCCTGGCGGCGGAACTTCTCAAAGAGCGCGGGGTCGAAGAGTGCAGAATCTTCTGTTCCCGCACGAGCGCCCTGCCGGTCCGCCCGGTTCCCGAATCGAGCGTTTTCATCCTGACCGCTTTCGGCGAAGACCGGCCCGGCGTTGTCCGCGTCCTGGCGCGGGCGCTTGCCGACAAAGGAGTGAACATTACCGAGCTCTACGCCGAAAAAGAGGGGGACGGGCGCTTTGTCCTGATCGGCCAGGTCGAGGTCGATCCGAAAGACGATCCCCGTACGCTTCTGCTCGATTTGGAAGAGATCGGCGCGGAATACGGGTATACCGTCAAACTCCAGCATAAAAACATTTTTGTCGCCACCAACCAGCTTCGCCGGCCTTCCCTCTGAAAATCCCCCCCCTTGAACGAAGGGTTCCCCGCCATGCTCCGTACCGAAGAAATCCTCTCGACGATCCGTATGCTTCACGCCGAACATCTCGACGTGCGCGCTGTTACACTGGCGCTCAACCTGAACGACTGCGCCGGTTCGAATCCCGACCAGCTCGTCAAAAAGGTTCATAATAAAATTCTCCGCTATGCCGGCCGGCTTGTGGAAATCTGCGATATGGTCGGCGCCAAATACGGCATTCCGGTCACCAACAAACGGATCGCCATCTCGCCGGCGTCGAACCTGCTTGCCGGACACGGGCCCGCCTGCGCGGTCGAACTGGCCGGCGCGCTCGACCGGGCAGCGAAAGACTGCCGCGTCGATTTCGTCGGCGGGTTCAGCGCGCTGGTGCAGAAGGGGATTTCCGAAGGGGACCGAGTTCTGCTGGACGCGCTTCCCGAAGTCCTTTCGCAGACCGACCGCGTCTGCGCTTCGGTCAATGCCGCCAGCCGGAAAGCGGGGATCAACATGGACGCGCTGGCCCGTCTGGGCGAAATCATTCCCGCGGTCGCCGAAGCCGACCGCGCCAGGCACGGGTTTGCCGCCGCCAAACTGGTCGTCTTCGCCAACATTCCCGAAGACAACCCCTTCATGGCGGGTGCCTATATGGGGGCGGGGGAACCGGAAGTGACGGTGAATATCGGCGTTTCCGGGCCCGGCGTGGTCGATTCGGCGCTCAAGCGGCGGATCGCCTCGGCGCGGGAAGCCGGTCAGAAACTCACCCTGACCGATCTGGCCGAAGAGATCAAGCTTTCCAGTTTCCGTGTAACGCGCGTCGGCGAATTGATCGGCCGCGAAGTTGCCGACATCCTCGGCATTCCGTTCGGCATTGTCGATCTTTCGCTGGCGCCGACCCCGACGATCGGCGACAGTATCGGCGAGATTCTCAAAACGCTCGGCCTGGCGCGGATCGGCGCGCCCGGTTCGACGGCGGCGATCGCCATGCTCAACGACGCGGTCAAGAAAGGGGGGCTTTTCGCATCGAGTTCGGTCGGCGGCCTGAGCGGCGCGTTCATTCCGGTCTCCGAAGACGCCGCCCTGGCCGACGCCGTGGCGCAGAAGCATCTTGTCCTTGAAAAGCTCGAGGCGATGACGAGCGTCTGCAGTGTCGGGCTCGATATGATCCTGATACCCGGCGACACGCCGCCGGCGACGATTTCGGCGGTCATGGCCGACGAAATGGCGATCGGCGTGATCAACAACAAGACCACCGCCACGCGTCTGGTTCCGGTACCGGGCGCCAAGGCGGGCGACCTTGTCCATTTCGGCGGGCTCTTCGGGCACTCTCCCGTCTTAGAGGTGCGCAACGTCGGCGTGAGCGAAGAGTTCGTCCGGTTCGGCGGCCGGATTCCCGCTCCGCTCCAGTCGCTGGGGAACTGAGTTTTCTGCGCCGCGGCGGCGCGGCATTTTCATAAGGACGCAAACATCCATGACCAAGTCGATTCTGATCACTTCCGGGCCGACCCGCGAATACCTCGATCCGGTCCGTTACATTTCGAACGCCTCGAGCGGGCGGATGGGGCGCGCGCTGGCCCAGGCGGCGCTCGATGCCGGTTACGCCGTGACGATCGTTTCCGGTCCGGTTGCCGTGGAATATCCGAAAGAGGCGCGGGTGATCCCGGTCGTCACGACCGAAGAGATGTACCGCGCGGCGGTCGAGATCTTTCCGGCCATGGCCGGCGCGATCGCTGCCGCCGCCCCCTGCGATTACCGGCCGACCCGCCGCGCTTCGTCGAAGCTGTCGAAAGACGTTTTAAGCCGGGGCGGCATCTTTTCCCTCGAATTGGAAGAGACCCCCGATATCGCCGCGGCGTTGGGCGCGGTCAAGCGGCCCGGCCAATGGCTGATTCCGTTTGCCCTCGAAACCGAAAATCTTCGCGAGCGGGCGCTGGTTAAGCTCCGCGCGAAACGGGGCGACCTGATCCTTGTCAACAACCAGTCGGCGATCGGCGCAGGGGTGTCGCGCCTTGAAATCCTGGCTCCCGACGGCGGCGTGCTTGCTTCCCTTTCCGGCACGAAAGAGGCGATGGCCGCCGAACTGTTCCGCCTTATCGAAAAGCGGTTTTCTTCCCTCTCCTAGCGCGCCGGACGGGGCGGGTCTCCCTTCCTTTCGCGCCGAAGCCGATTAAAATAGAGGAGGAGAGGTTTTCCCCCGAAAAGGGCGCTCTCTTTAAGACGCCGCGCGTGCCGGCCGGCATGCGCGTCCGGCCGTTTTTTGTTATATCCCCTTAGCCTGAAACCGCTGAAAATGACGACACCGCAAGACCTCTTTAACGAACTGCCGAAACAATACGACCATCTTGCCGCACAGGAGCGCTGGTCGAAATATTGGGAAGAGAAAGGCTTCTTTCACAGTTCCCCGAATCCGGAAAAGAAACCGTATTCGATCGTTATCCCGCCGCCGAACGTGACCGGCGCGCTCCATCTGGGGCACGCGCTCAATAACACCCTGCAGGATATCATGATCCGCATGAAGCGGATGCAGGGGTTCGAAACGCTCTGGGTGCCCGGTGTCGACCATGCGGGGATCTCCACCCAGGCCATCGTGGAAAAGCGCCTTTTCGAGCGGGAAAAGAAGACGCGGCACGATATCGGCCGCGAGGCTCTCGTTCAGAGAATCTGGGCCTGGAAAGATCAGTATCAGCAGCGGATCCTCAGCCAGCTTAAAGCGATGGGGTGCAGCTGCGACTGGACACGGACCCGCTTTACGCTCGACCCGGTCTGCGCCAAAGCGGTACGCCATTTCTTCTTCAAGCTGTTTTCCGACGGACTGATCTACCGCGGCAAACGGCTCGTGAACTGGGACACGCATCTGCAGACCGCCGTGAGCGACGACGAAGTCTTCCATGAATCGCTCGACGGGCATTTCTGGTACTTCAACTATCCGGTGATTGACCCGAAACCGGGGGAACCGGAATTTGTCACGATCGCCACAACCCGGCCCGAAACGATGCTCGGCGATACTGCGGTGGCGGTTCATCCCGACCCGGCGAAAGAGTTTGACCGGATCGAAGCCGAACTGACCGAAAAGATTGCTTCTGGTCCCGAAAAGGAAAAAGCCGAACACCAGGCTGCGCTCGACGCGCTCCGCGCCCGCCGCGAGAGCCTTCTGCCCCGTCTGGTCAGGCTCGCCGAAATGGCGGCCGACGGCCGGCGGGTGCGTCTGCCGCTGGTCGGGCGCGAAATCCCGCTGGTGCGCGACGTGTGGGCGAAGCCGGAACTCGGAACCGGCTGTGTAAAGATTACCCCCGCCCACGACCCGAACGACTACGAAGTCGGCAAGCGGCAGAATCTGCCGATGATCAACCTGCTGAACCGCGACGGCACTTACAACGAAAACGCCGGCCCCTATGCGGGTCTTCCGATCAAAAAAGTCCGCGAGGCGGTTCTGGCCGACCTCGAAAAAGAGGGCGCGCTCGAAAAGGTTGAAGACCGCGTTATCGAGATTTCGATGTCCGACCGTTCGAAGACCCCCATCGAACCGTACCTGAACGACCAGTGGTTCGTGAAGATGGCCGACCTGGCGCAGACGGCGATGGATGCGGTCGAAAACGGTTCGGTCCGTATTACACCGTCCCGCTATGCCAAGGGGTATCTCGACTGGCTCAGCGAAAAACGGGACTGGCCGATCGGCCGCCAGCTCTGGTGGGGGCACCGGATTCCGGTCTGGTATTGCAAAGACGCTTCCGAAGAGGAACTCGCCGCCGCTTTCGCCGGCCGCAGCGATGTGGTCTGGCGTTACGATGCCGAAAAGAAAGAGTGGTGGATCTGCTCGCAGGAAGTCGATCTGGCAGGCGACGCGGTTCCCGGCCACACACTGACCCGCGAAGAGGACGTGCTCGACACGTGGTTCAGCTCGGCGCTCTGGCCTCACTCGGTTTTCGGCTGGCCCGACGACACTGCCGAACTTAAGTATTACTACCCGACAAACCTGCTCATTACCAGCCGCGACATCATCACCCTCTGGGTCGCGCGTATGGTTCTGGCGGGCTACTACAATACCGGCAAAAAGCCGTTCCCCGACGTCTTCATTCACCCGAAAATCCTCGATAAGTACGGCGAAGGAATGTCGAAATCGAAGGGAAACGGAATCGACCCGGTCTTTGTGATCGAAAAGTTCGGCGCCGACTCGCTCCGGTTCGCGATTGCGTATCTCACGACCGAAAGCCAGGACGTGCGGCTCGGTCTCGATTTCGAGTGCCCGCATTGCGGCGCGATTATCGAACAGACGAAGAAGAACCGCACCCTACCGAAAATCGCCTGCCCGAAATGCAAGGGCGAGTTCAAAACCCAGTGGGCGGAAACCGATGCCGACAAGGCGCTCCCCCCCGGCCCGATTGTGGGCGAACGGTTCGACGCGGCGCGCAACTTCTGCAACAAGCTCTGGAACGCTTCCCGCTTTGTGATGCTCAGCCTCGGCGATTTCGAGCCGCAGGAGGTCAAACCCGAAAACCTCCTCCTCGAAGACAAGTGGATTTTGAGCCGGCTGGCGGCGGTTATCCGTCAGGTTACCGAAACGCTTGAATCGTTCAAGTATTCCGAAGCCGCCCGTACGCTGTACGATTTCGCTTGGGACGAATACTGCTCGTTCTACCTGGAAATTGTGAAAGCGCGGCTGAGCGATTCCGCCGATCCCGCAGCGAAAAACACGGTCCGTTCGATTCTGGTTACGGTTCTCGATGCCCTGCTGCGCCTGCTCCATCCGATGATCCCGTTTGTGACCGAAGAGGTCTGGCAGCGTCTCGCCGATTTCGCGCCGCGCCGCGGTCTGGTTCCCCATGCCGCCGCCGAAAGCGCGGCGGTCGCTCCCTGGCCGACCCTTGACGAGATTCCGCTGCCGGAACTGGCTGATGCCCGGTTCGCTTCCGAAATCGGCGAACAGTTCACGCAGTTCCAGGAACTGCTCCGCGCGATCCGCGATGTCCGTTCGCGCCAGAACATTCCGCCGAAAACCGAGATCGTCTGCGCGGTCAAGTGCGACGACGCCGTGACCGAGCTGTTAAAGCCGATGCGTCCTTATTTCAGGTCGATGGCCGGCGCGGTTTGCGAGACGTGGGGTGCCGAAATCACTCCGCCCGCCCTTTCGGCGAGCGCGGTTGCCGGGAAGACCGAGGTCTACGTCGATATTGCCGAGCTGATCGATCTGGACGCCGAGATTGCGAAAAAGGAGAAGGAGATCGCCAAACTTGCCGGCCTTGTGAAGGCGAAAGAGGCGAAACTCGCCGGCAGCTTTGTCGAAAAGGCGCCTCCGGCGGTGGTCGAAAAGGAACGGGGCGTTCTGGCCGATCTGCAGACGCAGCTTGCCGCGAATCAGCTGACCCTTGACTCTCTCAAGGCGGCGAAAAAGTAACATCCCCCCACATCGTCAACGGCGGAGAATTGGTTCGTGCCCTTTGAATACACGCTTCTTCATCGCGACAGCGGCTGCGCCGCGCGGCGCGGCACGTTCAGCACATGCCGCGGCACGGTGCAGCTGCCGACCTTTATGCCGGTCGGCACCCGCGGCAGTGTGAAAGGGGTCGAACTGCGCCAATTGCAGGAGACCGGCGCCGAAATCGTTCTGGGGAACACGTATCATTTAATGGTGCGGCCGGGCGAAAAGGTCGTTAAGGCGTTGGGCGGGCTGCACACCTTTACCGGCTGGGAAAAGCCGATGCTGACCGACAGCGGCGGGTTCCAGATCTTTTCGCTGGCGCAGCTTTCGAAGATTACCGAAGAGGGAGCGGTTTTCCGTTCGCACATCGACGGCGCCAAATTTGAACTGACTCCGGAACGTTCGGTTCAGGTTCAGGAAGATCTCGATTCCGATATTGCGATGGTTCTCGACCATGTGGTCGGTCTGCCGAACACACGCAAGGTGGTCGAAGACGCGATGGCGCGTTCGATCCGCTGGGCGAAGCGGTGCAAAGACGTACACCGGCTCGAGACCCAGACGCAGTTCGCCATTGTTCAGGGCGGGCTCGAATACGACCTTCGGAAAATCTGCGCCGAAGAGCTTGCCGCGCTCGATTTCGGCGGTTATGCGATCGGCGGTTTGAGTGTCGGCGAGCCGCCGCAGGCGATGTACGACTGTCTTGATGTGGTCACACCCGCGCTCCCCGAAAACAAGCCCCGTTATCTAATGGGGGTCGGCCGGCCGGAAGATATTCTCGAAGGGATTCGGCGCGGGGTCGATATGTTCGACTGCGTCATGCCGAGCCGCAACGGCCGGAATGCGATGGCGTTTACCGACCAGGGGCCGAAACGGCTCCGAAACGCCTGTTACGAGCGCGATACCCGCCCGCTGGAAGAGGGATGTCCGTGTCCCGCATGCCGGCGTTCGCTCGGCTATCTGCGCCATCTGTTTATGACCGGCGAAATGCTCGGTCCGATTCTTTTAACGATTCATAACCTGACCTATTATCAGCGCCTGATGGCGGACGCCCGCCGTGCGATCGAAGAGGACCGGTTTACCGGGTTCTGCGCCGAAAAATACGCCGGCTGGTCCGGTAGCACCGGCGGGCAATGTGACCCGTCGTAATATAAAGCTTGCCGGGCCGCTCGTTGGCGGCCGGTGAAGTACAAGCTTGTACCCCGAGCCGGGGCTGGCAAATTAACCCGTCGTAATTTAGAGCTAGCCGGGCCGCTCGCTGGCGGCCGAAAAGGTGCAAGCTTGAACTGCGGGCCGCGGCGGGCAATGTGACCCGTCGTAATTTAAAGCTTGCCGGGCCGCACGTTGGCGGCTGAAGTTGTAATCTTGTCTTTCGGAAAATTCTAAAGGGATCGGGTTATTTCTCCAAAACGAAGAGGGTTCCGTGGCCCGGCAGGATCCACCAGCCGGTTTCCGGGCGGTCGCTGATTTTGTTTGCAACCGGATTGAAGGCGCCGGTTACGTGATAACCGTCCTGCGTCTGGAAATCGGCCTTGAGTGAACGGCGGAAATTCAGGTTGACGATCATCACCGCCCGGCGGGAATCCTCTTTCGACCGGAACTCGCCGACCATCACCTGCGGGGTATCGGTGATTTCGTCCGGTTCCGACATCTTCGACCACGAGAGGGTTAAACCGGCAACAAGCGTGCCGGGATTCTGAGGAAGACCGGGCACCGGGGCGGGGTCGGAGAACCAGACGTCGGTCGACTCGAACTGTGTGAGGAACGACCCGACCGTCTGAATCTGCCGGTTGACCGCCTGCAGATAAAGCCACGTAAGGGTCCGGTCACCGGCTTCATTGAGGGGCTTGTATGTATAGCCGGCTGCCAACGAGTAGAGGTACCAGCTCAGCGCGTTGCATCCGGCGGCGAGAGAGGTATACGCCTGAAAAGCGAGGCGGGCGGGGGTCGGCGGGGAGGATTTGGGCCGGAGGGAGAGGGAGCTGACCGTATTCCACCAGGGGATCTTGTATTTCATGGCAATCCGCCGGACTTCCAGCATGTCGTGCCAGTAAGAGGCCGCGCGTTCGGCGCTCGTCATGTCGTCGGAATATTCGACCATGTAATTGTCGTAACTGATGAACTGCGGCTTGACTTCCTGAACGTACCGTTCAAGGTATTCGGTGTAGGTCCACGTTCCGAGCTGCGAGACGGCGTCGGCGCCGAGAGTGGAGGCGTAGCCGGGGAAGAGGTTGATATACGCCAGTTTTCCGGGGGCGTGCTTCTTAATCGCCGCAACCGAGACGGCGAGCGCCGGGAACTTGTCCGCCCCCGGTTCGTCGATCAGGTAATAGCCGATCACATCCGGATCGTCTTTTGTCGGGGCGACCGCCTCTTTCACCTTCTTTTCATATTCCTCCGCGTCCCCGCCTTCGGTATAGAGGGGCGCGGGGAACCGGATAATCGCCTTCATGGAGTATTTTCGGGCGGACGGAAGGGCGCCGGCCGAAATGAATCCGGGCATATTGAACCCGCATTCCGACATCGACCCGATTATCGTGTCGCCGTCATCGAATCCGCCCCACGGGAAGAGGGGGAAGAAGCCGTCCTGAAGCTTGAGCGGTTCCAGACCGAGGGATTCGGCGGTCGCGTTTTCGTCCCATGTTTTGGCCCTTTCGGCGTCGGGCGTGTCCCCCCTTGCGGTAAGGGCGGCGGCCAGAACGAGCGCCGTCAAAGAGATCCCGGCCATCAATCGTTTCATCGGTAAAACCTCCTGGTTTTTTCGCCTGAAGCAAACTCCTGAATTTACACGAACATAACCGCTGTCATTCCCCGCAGAACCGGCGGCAAGAAACCTCTTGCCGCCGGTTCTTTTACACTAACACGCCCGAAGCAGAGAATTTCAAAAAAACCTTTCCCGCCGGGGCGGGGAGTTCATTTTTCCAAAATGAAGAGGGTTCCGTGACCCGGCAGAATCCACCAGCCGGTTTCCGGGCGCTCGTTGATTTTGTTCGCGACCGGATTGAAGGCGCCGGTTACGCGATAGCCGTCCAGCGCCTGGAAATCGACCTTGAGCGAACGGCCGAAATTCAGGTTGACGATCATCACCGCACGGCGGGAATCCTCCTTCGACCGGAACTCCCCGACCATCACCTGCGGGGTATCGGTGATTTTTTCCGGTTCCGCCATCTTCGACCACGAGAGGGTTAAATCGGCAACAAGCGTGCCGGGATTCTGTGGCAGATCGGGCATCGGGGCCGGGTCGGAGAACCAGACATCGGTCGACTCGAACTGTGTGAGGAACGACCCGACCGTCTGAATCTGCCGGTTAATCGCCTGCAGATAAAGCCACGAGAGGGTCCGGTCGCCGCTGTCGTTGAGGGGGGAGTAGGTGAAATCGCAGACCTGCGTGTAGATAAACCAGCTCAGCGCGTTGCAGCCGGCGGCGAGGGAAGTGTACGCCTGAAAAGCGTACCGGGCGGCGGTCGGCGGCGAGGACTGGGTTTGAATCGCAAGACAGCTGATGATGTTCCACCACGGGAGCTTGTATTTCATGGCGATCCGCCGGACTTCCAGCATGTCGGTCCAGTAGGAGGCCGCGCGCTCGGTGTTCATCATGTCCTCGGAATACTCGACCATGTAATTGTCGTAACTGATGAACTGCGGCTTGACCTCCTGGACGTACCGTTCGAGGTATTCGGTGTAGGTCCATGTTCCGAGCTGCGAGACGGCATCGGCGCCGAGGGTGGTGGCGTAACCGGGGAAAAGGTTGATATACGCCAGCTTTCCGGGAGCGTATTTTTTAATTGCCGCGACTGTCACGGCAAGGATCGGGAACTTGTCAGCACCCGGCTCGTCGGTCAGGCAATAGCCGATCACGTCCGGATCGTCTTTCGTCGGGGCGACCGCCTCTTTCACTTTCTCCTCATATTCCTCCACATTCTCGCCTTCGGCATAGAGCGGCGCGGGGAACCGGATGATCGCCTTCATGGAATATTTTTGGGCGGTCGGAAGGGCGTCGGCCGAAATGAATCCGGGCATATTGAACCCGCATTCGGATATGGATCCGATCATCGTGTCGGTATCCCCGAGCCCGCCCCACGGGAAGAGGGGGAAGAAGCCGTCCTGAAGCTTGAGCGGTTCCAGGCCGAGAGATTCGGCGGTCGCGTTTTCGTCCCACGTTTTGGCGTTTTCGGCGTCGGGCGCGTCCCCCTTCGCGACGAGGGCGGCGAAGAGTACCAGCGCCGTCAAAGAGAATCCGGTTATAAAACGTTTCATCGATAAAACCTCCTGGGTGATTTCTTGACTTCGCGGGAGTTCTCACGAAAATCCCGGTTTTCATCTGACATGCGTCCGTTAAAGCGGACTTTTGAACTCAAATGAACATGACCGTTATAATCCCTCACAGAGCCGGAGTCAATGGTTCGCGGCGATTCTTCTTCGGCCTGGCGAGGGATTCTCTCACCAAGGGGTTCGTGAATGTCTGACCGAAAAAACACCCCTTTTCGATTTTTTTCGGGAAAAGCCGCGCCGGGCTTCGTATTCATCAGTGCCGGGGGAAACGGCGCAAGCCTTCTTCCCCTCGGCGGGGTAACAAGATTCATTTTCCGATAAGGAGCCCTATCCGCACAATCCGATTTTCCTTTCCGCCTGAAAGAGCGCAAACCGGTTTCGGCCTGTTTGCGCTCTTTTATTTGGGGAATCAGGATCCGAGGCTGAAAATCAGGTCTTCCGGGTCGGGATCTTCGGAAGCGGCGTGTTTTCGAACGGGGTAGATCGGAATAACACACTCGCCGGTGTTCCCTTCCGCGTCTTTGACGTGAACGGCCGCCTTTTCCCGATAGGCTTTTGCCGGGAACCGGGCCGGATCGACGGTGAGCTTGATTGTGTGCCTGGCGGAACGCTCATTTCCGTATTCGAACGAAAGGCCTTCGCTTTCCGTCGAAACGTCGGTGATCTCGGTTTCACGGACGCTTTCAATCAGAATCTCCCGTGAAACCGGCTCCTCTCCGTCCGTATAGACGAGCAGGCTTTTCGGAGTCGCGGCGATATTGGGGAGAGAGGTGTAGAACAGGCCGATCTTGATTTCCGGGCCGTGGGCGCCGGAAATCTTCAGGGTCACGGTCTCTTTTTCCTTTGAGGGAGCGGGGGGAAGCGTATGCCTGATCTTGATGACGGCTTCCCCCTTTTCGTCGAAGGGGGAAACATCGACGCTAAAATCGTCGGAACTCGTCTGAATATCGTCAACCGAAAGGTCCGAATCGCCGTTGCGCGAAAGGATGATCTCTTCTTCGCTTTCCGTTCCCTCCGGCTGACAGACCCAGACCGACCATTGGGAGATACTCCACCATCCCTTACGTACGGCGGTGTCCGCCGACTCCGAAACGGCGTCCTCTTCCGGTTCGGGCGCGGCTTCCAGATCGGGATCGCCGGACTGGCCGGTCGTATAGCTGATGTTGCGCACATCGTCGAAGACCGTCATCCCCTCCGGGAACCTTTCCAGCGAAAGGAGCGACTCGTCGAACGGCTGGTTGATTTTCAGCGTGCCGGGATCGACCCGGACCTCGGTCGGGTCGAAGAGAGGGATGGAGAGAAACCCGAGTTCGGGGATGATTTTTTCCAGTTCTTCTTTCGGCAGAGCTTTGATCTCTTCGGCGGTCATGCCGTTCGCGAAATGAACCCCGTCCGTCAGGAGCGGATCATCCGTGTAATAGTTTTCCCGCTGCATCCGCGTGGGAAAACAGATTCCCGGCGCGGTTTCGGTGAACTGTTTAACATACACGACTTCATCGACCGTGTGTTCGGGAAGTCTTTTGGTGATCCAGAATTTCGGCAGGTAACCGTGTCCTGCGTCCAATATTACTGTCAGGCTTTGGGGACTCCCGTCCTCGTAGTTACAGCTTAGCAGAATGTCGTTGGTGAGAAACGGACCGTCTTTCAGACGCAGAAATCCAAGGCGGTCGGCGTTCTCTTCCAGAATGTCCAAGAGGGACAGATCATTGTAATACGCCGACGTGAACCGGGTTATTCCCAGAAAGCGGAGCGGACTCACCCCCACATCGAACCAGGAGCCGTGTTGATCATTTTTACCCTTGACCCGCCGTCCGCTGTTGTCGGAGACGCTGTATCGGTATAACATATCCCCGTTGAATCCGATGGTGACATCTTCGTAGGAATCAAAAGCTTTTTCGCCGGTAAATTCCGGATATTTCCCTTTCAGGTACTCCTTTGCGGTCAGCAGATCGCGGTACCAGTGATAGGAAGTGTGAATTGGGTTCGATTCACCGTCGCGGTCAGCGTTCGGCCCAGCGTTCCAGTCGGGGCCGGCGACAGGGTCATAGCAATCGGCCTCGACCGTTCTGATCTGATCGACCGACGCGCGGTAGAGCTCCACCGCCGTCTTTGCGTCCAAGGGGATCTCCTCCGAAAAGAGGGCTGCACAGCAGGCGAGCGTGAGAGTGGCCGCAATTCCGAACGCCGCGGTTCGGGCCTTGAATGGTTTGGCTGTCATTTTCCGTTTTCTCCTTTTGCTGGTTCCTTTTGGCTGGTTTCGGCAATTCCGACACACACGGCAGACGCGGGTCATAGGCCGGAAGGGCTCGGCGGAAGAAAAGCGTTCGATCCGTCCGCAACCGCCTTCAGCCGCCATTATACACGATATATATATACATATATATATTCAACACTTTTATTCAAAATTTCCCGAAATTTCAAGTTTTTTTGAAAGACCAGAGGAACCGGGCGGTCCGGCTTATTCGATAATATCCCGAATCAGAAGGTTTTCGGACTGTTCCGGTTCGGGGTCCATTTTCAGCGCGGTTCCGTTCGGGTTCTGATTGATAACGCCGTCGATCAGTGAATTCCGGACCGGCTGGCGGAGCCAGACTCCGATCTGCGCTTTGGAGATCACGTTCCGAACGATAAGACCGTCGGTATTTTCGGCGGGCGCCGGCCCGCCGTAACCGACGTCGCCGATCAGCACCGCGGCCTTATCGGTAACCTCTTCGGGCGACGTATCGAGCACACCGTCGATCAGAATATTGCTGAGCCGTGTTTCGGGAGAGTTCAGGAGCCGGACAATCTGATGTCCCCCGGCGGCGTAACCCGCCACATTGCGCAGGATCACATCGCGGATTCCGTTATCGTCGTCCGGTTCGGTTCCGGAAATCTCGAACCGGTCGAAGGTTCCCGCCGGACATGGCTTTGTATCGAGCGCCGTCAGCGCGACCACATCGTCGCCGGTCCGCCCGCTGATATTTTCGATCAGAATATGATGGCATCCTTTCCGCAGATTGAGCCCGTCCTGGTTCCTTGTCTTTACGGCATGGCCGTCAATCTCGCGGTTTTCCGAGGCTTCGAACATTAAATCGCGAACCGTGCCGTGCGCACAGCGTTCGAGGGAAACCGACCAGGCGTGCGGCTCGCGAACCGTGATATTGCGGATCGAGAACCGGCTGACCCGTGCCAGGAGGATCCCGATATTCCGCCAGTCGCCGTTGTGCCGCTGCTCTTCGGCATCGCAGTCGGTTCCGAAAGAGCTGTTCGGGGGAAACTCTCCTTCGGCAAAGGGGGAATAGAGCGGTTTTCCGTCCCCGGTCGACCGCGGCCGGTCCGCGCCTTCAAAAACAACGTCCCCGACGCCGATCAGATGGATATTTTCAAGCGGTTCGGCCTTGCCGATCCCCAGCCCGCAGTTTGCGGACCGGATAAAATTATCCCGCGCGCGGTCGGAAAGTTTGATTTTGCAGTTTTCAAAGATCACGGTGGTGTTTCCCGGCACGATGATCGCCGAATCGATCAGCCAAAAGCCGCGGTTTGCGGCCTGGTCCGGCACGCGGGGCGGGATTTTCACCACGCCGCCGAAACGGGGCGCTTCGGCAATCGCCGCCGCAATCCGCTGGCTGTCGGTTCCCGAAAAGCGGTTCGGCGTATTCTCTTCGGCGGAAAGAAAGAAGGAGACGAAAAGGAAAAGAAGAAAGAACACGGGAAAGAGAATCGTTTTGTCCATCGGTTTCTCCGGCGCCGGCCAGGGGGTGAAAGGTCGTTAATGTCGGCGTTCAACGTGAAAAAGATTCTAGCAGACGCCCGGCGGAAAACAATCCCGCATACGGGGTTTTCACCTGTTCCCGGCTCTTTTCCGCCGGCCGGGCACCAACAGACTTGTTCGGCCCGGCCGCTTCCGAATGAAAAATTTGCCGAAAATTCGGGATTTTTCCGGTTTTTTTCGGGAAAAGCTGTTTGCTTCTTCGTATTCATCAGTGCCGGGGGGAAAAGAGACGAAAGTTTCCTTCCCTTCGGCAGGGTAACAAACATTTCCTTCTCCGATAAATGTTTTAACCGTACACTCCTAAATCCTTTCCGTAGGAAGAGCGCGGAAGAGCTTCGGCTTCTCCGCGCTCTTCCTGTTTGGCGTACCCCGGGGGACCTTCCTTTTCTGTGCCCGCAGTGAACACGGCGAACTTTATCTAATCACGATTTGTCTAATCGTGATTAGATGCTATTGACTTTTCCCAGAAAAGCCTATAATAAAAGAGGGAACAGAAAAGGCGGCGAAACCGCAAAAGGAGCTCGGCAATGGTTTTTATCGGACGGGAAGAAGAACTTCGTTTTCTCGAAGAAAAATACGCCTCGGACAAGGGGGAACTGATTTTCGTTTACGGCAGACGGCGTGTCGGCAAGACCGAAACGCTTCAGCGGTTCTGCCGCGGCAAAGATCACCTCTTCTATTCCTGCTCCGAGTGTACCGACCGGGACCAGTTAAACGCATTGAGCCGGCGGATACTCGAAAAGGGGGGAACCGTGTCGCGGCTCGTCACCTCGTTTGACCATTGGCAGGCGGTATTTCGTGCTGTTGCCGAAATGCCCAGTTCCGGCAAGAAGCTCCTTGTGATCGATGAATTCCCTTATATGGTTCGGGGGAACCGTTCAATTCCTTCGATACTCCAGAACCTTTGGGACACGGAACTGAAAAATGCCAACGTGATGATCATTTTGTGCGGCAGCGCGATGAGTTTTATCGAAAAGGAAATTCTGGCCGAAAAGAACCCCCTCTACGGCCGCGCGACCGGCATACTCAAAATGAAACCGCTTGATTTTAACGATGCGGCCCGCTTTTTTCCGAACAGCGGCCCGGAAGAGCTCGTTACGCTCTATTCGATTCTCGGCGGCGTTCCGTATTATCTTGCGCAGTTCGATCCAACCGTTTCGATCGAAAAGAATGTGTGCAGGCAGATACTCTACCGAGGTTCGGTCCTCTATCATGAGGTTGAACTGCTGATCCGGCAGGAACTTCGGGAACCGACCCTTTACAACAGTGCCATCGAGGCGATCGCGCTGGGGAATACCCGGCTCAACGAGATTTATCAGAAGACGCAGGTCGACCGGAGCAAACTTTCGGTTTATTTGAAAAACCTCATTGAACTGGGGCTGATTGAACGTGAATTTTCGGTATCCGAAAAAGAGAAACAGAGCGCGAACGTTCAGCGCGGTCTTTACCGGCTTGCCGATCATTTCTTCCGGTTTTGGTATGCTTTTGTCTTTCCAAACCTTTCGGAACTGGAAGCGGGCCAGACTGAATCGGTCTGGCGCCATCTCATTAAACCGCGTCTGGACTGGTTTGTTTCGCAGACATTTGAAGATATCTGCCGCGGATATCTGCGGCGGCTGAACCATACCGACCGGTTACCCTTTTACTTTCCGCGGATCGGCCGATGGTGGAACAAGACCGATGAAATCGACGTTATGGCCGCCGAACCGGAAGGGCGGCACTTTCTTCTGGGTGAATGCAAGTACCGAAACACCCCTGTTTCCACGTCCGATTTCGACCGGCTCCGCGCCAAGTTTACCCCGCCGGCGGGAAGCGAGGTCTGTTATTACCTCTTTTCCAAAAGCGGGTTTACCCCCGCGCTGAAAAAAGCGGCGGCGAAAGAGAACCTGACACTTGTGGGGCTGGCGGAGGTTGTTTGCCGGTAGAAGCCGGAAGAGTGAAATTTGCAACAACTTGCAACAAAAGCACGGCATCCGCAGCACCGGAATGAAGAACTGTTTCGGCCGCCCGATCACAAGATAAGCCTGAGCCAGTTCTTTTTGCGGAATGCTGTTTTGTGCCACCATTTTAAACTGAGCAATCTTTTCCGCCCTTCTCGGCCTCTACTTCCCGGATTTCTCGTTTACCAGGTCGGCTAACGTACCCTCTTTCGCTGCTTGTGCGGCGTTGGCTTCGATGCGCGGGTTAACCTTTCCAAAACAGCTTGGCGAGTTTGGTTCCGTTATATTCCCAATACTGCGCGCCTTGGTACGCGCCTGATTGATTAGCGCGCCCGAGCCGCTGGAATAGTTCGCGGGTGAGCGTTGAGAGCTTTTTCTTTTCCCCTTCGAATTGAACATTTTTATCGTCAACAACCAATGCCACAAAGCTCTTATCGGCGATGAAGGAGATCTCTTTGCCGATCAGCCCGCAATCGCTGCCGGGGATTTTACATTTCCGAAAAGAGAAGTTTCGGTTTTCATTGGTGCCAGTTGTAAAATTGTTCATTTTCCGCATTTCTTCGGGAATCGGCAGAATCTCATTCAGTAGAAGATTAGTCAGCCAGTCGGTTCGGTCTTTGATCGTTTCGGCATTCCAATGCTCGTTTTCAATGATCTTTGTTTTCGTAATCTGCAGACCGGAATGATTCTCGTAGATATCTTTCTTTTCGGCAAACGATTTGTTACCAAGTTCCTGATTATGGCGAATGAGCGTGAGATTTCCGATCGTGTGTACGAGTTCCTGATGCTGTTCGACATCCGAGCCGAGTTCGGCGCGCCATTGATCGTTGAGGGTCTGCGGCATAATATGCTCAACTTGCAATAACGAGTCTTTCATATCGGGGCGGCTCTTGGTGAGGTGCTCTTCAATGAGCGCCAAATAGAGTTTCCAGTACTGCGATCGGTAGAAGTTTTCGGTTTCAAGCTTTTTTGTGATCTCAGTATCGTTGGGAATTCGAAGATTGTATTGCTGTTTTGATAAGATTTCAAATAGTGCGGCCTGTTTATTCGGGGCTTCGGCGAGTTTGTTGATATAGCGTAAGAGAGTGGGGAAATTTTTGTTTTCGGCTTGGCTCGTGTCTAACAGACGGCGGCGAAGACAGTAAATGCGGAACGCTTTCAGAATGTCAATAATCCCCTGCTGGTCGAATTTGTTCTGTTCCCAAGCCGAAAGAAGACCGAGAAGAAAAGAATAAGCCGTTGACACTCGAAAATCCCGAAGGTCTTTAAGAATATGATCAACGGTCGGGTTGCCGCTGCTTCGCTTTCCGTGAACGACCGCGTATGTTTTTGCGTTGACCGCTAAACCTTTGAGCAGCTCTTTTTTATCGGTATCTGCGAATATATCCTTAAAAATCCCATAGAGTTCCTTGTAGTTGCTCTCCTTGACCCCCTTAACATACATGGCGTTTCGAAATTGCATGAAGTCCCGGATGTAAAGAGAAACTAATCCCGGAATTTCCCGTTCGATCGGCAACCAGCAATCGTGGTAATATTGATCCTGATCTTTTGCCTTCATCCCCAGCATGAGGTAGTTTCGTACCAGGTCCGCTAGAGACAGGGGTTTTCCGAGTGAGTTCATCGATTCGAAAATTTCTTGCGGGTTTTCCCACTTATTTCTATCCGGCTCTAACTCGATCGTTATGACGCTGAACTTGACGAGACCCAGGTTGAGAAGTTCGATAAGCGAATCACCGTTCTCCGTGTATTTTGCGATCTCATGCCGAAAAAAATTGTAATTTTTGTAAACTGCCGAGTCCTTTGTTCGAACCCCCTCTTCGGTTTTGAAGATAATTTCCTTATAGGAATCCCAGTCGGCTTCGACCTGTTTCAGCTTGATTTTGGAATCGTCACCGTCTTTAACCTTTTCGTTGATGAGATAATCATTATTGATCCATTCTTTTTTACTCTCATCGGCAAGAGTGTCCCGTAACGCCGCGAGGAAGAGCATTGTTGTTGTGATGCGCTGCTGACCGTCGATGAGTACCAGTTTATTGGGCTGGCCGAAGACAACCTCGTTTTGAAAGTATGTGATCGAACCGAAGAAATGTTCGGAGTTCTCTCCTTGCCGGTTTTTTTCACAGGTCTTTTTTACGTCTTCCCAAAAAACCCGACACTGTTCCTCTGTCCACTCATAGTTCCGCTGATAAGGGGGAATGTAGAATGTCACGTTTCGATTGGAAAGTAAATTCAGGAGTTTTTGTTCAAGCGGTCTCATTTGTCAGCGGTTCCTTTACGATTAAGGTTGAAGATCCGATCAGGATCGAGACAGGCTTCCTTCCAGTATACCAAAATTAACCCTTTTGTCATCGGTGTGTGTTGAATATTCTGATTTTACTGGGAAAGGGAAAGGGCGAGGAAGCTGTTTCCCTGTTCCCAATTCGCACGCTCTTGGTCTTATTTCAAATATCCTGGAAGTAAACAGGTTTGATCTATTATAGCATAAAATTTTATTTTGGCAAATTTTGTTTTTATTGCTCTAAATGCTTGACGTCATGCCATTCGTCTGATATATTGGGGGTTCAGCCCAAGGCGGGCCGCTATGAACCAGAAAGGATTTTGCATGAACGCGTCGTTCTCTTCCCTGTGCGAAACCGAGTTTAATGCCGTTGAAATCAAAGGGATCGGGTATTCCCTTTCCTTTAAAATCAATGCGCTTGTCGAGGAAAATGATGAAGCGCGGGAATTCGTCATCTCGGGTGAACCGAAATCGGATTCCGCGCCGCGGTTCGCGCTCCATCTGAACGCCAACGAGCTGGTTCAGAAAATGCGGGCCGGCGATCGGGCGCCCGATACGTTCCTGGCCCGGGATTACCTCGAACTGGCGAACCCGTTCGCGGCAAGCGAACTGGAACAGGCCGCCCGGCTGTGCGAATTGTTCCGGGAAGAGTTCGTCAATGAACTCCTCGTCTGCGTTTTTGTCGGGTACCTTCTCCTGGAAATGGCACGCTGTGCGGGGGATCGGGTCAGCTACGAATGGGTTGCGTTCTACGCTTTTACCGCCTACTTTGACCAGCTCCCGTTCCCGAAAACCCTTTGGGTGCCGTGGGACGATTCCATTTATGAGTGATCGGGGGCGGGGGAAAAGCTGTATTGAGATTTTTTGGTGTTATCGAGCCGAAATCCCCCGACTGAAGTCGGGGGCGAGAAGAGGGAGTGTTTCAGCTTGCCGGGCGCGGGAGGGAACCCCCATCCGACTAAAGTCGGAGGATCCCTTGCCCGCTGATAGCGCTGATAGGCCGGTGAGTGTTGGAGCTTGGGGTAGTTCGGGCGGGAAGGCGCTTTGATTTTTGTTTTTTGGTACGGAAAGGAATTTTCGATGAAAGATACATTTCAAACAATCTATTGCACGAGATGCGGTATTGCTGATACCGCCGAGGGAGAATACCGTCTCGCGTTTCTGATCAATTCCGCGGTACGGGGCGAAAAAGAGGCGCGCCAGTTCGTGATTCGCGCGGCGCCGAAAGAGAAGTCCGCGAAACGGCACGCTTTTCGCCTGAACGCGAACGGGCTGGTTGCGAAAATGCTCGTCGGCGGCCGGGCGCTCGATACTTACCTGCCGGAGGATTACCTCGATTTGGCCAACGGCTTTCTGGTTGACCGTTTTTCCCGGTTGGGAGCTTACACCTGGTTTGATGAAAAGTACATAACCGACCGGCTCTGCGACGGTTTTTTCGCCTTTCTGCTCATGGAAATGGCGCGGGCGGCGGGTGATCTTGTCAGTTACTCCTGGGTCGCGAAACTGACTTTCAGGGAGGATTGGGAACTGTTTCCGTTTCCGAAAACCGGGTGGATGCCGTGGCAGAAGTCGCTTTAGACGGGCGGGAGGGGCCGGAAGTCTGTATTGGCGTTTTGATTGTTCCGGACCGAAATCCCCCGTCTGAAGACGGGGGCGGATAAGGGGTGTTTCTGCGGATTAGCGCGGTCGGACGGGCTGCCGGGCCAGACGGTAGCGGGAAGGGGCCGGCTGGCGGTAGGGGACGGCCTGCTGCGTGTATTGCGCCGGGTAGGGGGCCGGGCCTGCGGCGGGCATGGGCGCGGCGGGCTGGCTGGCGCCGAACGAAAGGTCGTCGGCGGGATACGCGCTCTGGCCCGGATCGGCGTAACCGGCCTGCTGCTCGGGCCGGGGCAGGTTCACGCCGCCGTCGAACTTGACCGGAGGTTCCTGCTCTTTCTCTTTCTTCGGCTTTTCGCCGAGCCTCTCGCGCAGAATCGAGTTCTCGTCCTGCAAAGTCTGAATCTGGAAATGAGCGCGGTAGAGCTGGTCTTCGAGCATCCGCGTCTGGTCGATCAGGAGCGCCTCGTTAATGGCGTACTCCTTGCGGGTCGGCCCGCAGCCGACAAGAAAGGCGACGAGAAAAAATACCGCGCAAACCGGAATGTAGTGTTTCATCCTTGAACCTCAAAAGCGCGCGTTCCCTGCGCGTTGGGGGTGATGCGATTCGCCGCGCCCCGCATGAGGGAACGCGGCGGCGAATGTGTTATTTTTTCGGCGCCGGCGCCGATTCGACGACTTGGTCGATCAGCCCGTAGTCGCGCGCCTCTTCGGCCGACATGAAGTGGTCGCGGTCGGTGTCCTTCTCGATTTCGTCGAGCGGACGGCCCGTGTGCTTGAGCAGGATCGCGTTCATCTTCGCTTTGATCTTGGCGTACTCACGCGCGTGGATCAGAATCTCTTCGGCGGTCCCTTCCATGCCGGCCAGCGGCTGATGGATCATGATGCGCGAGTTCGGCAGCGCGAACCGTTTCCCCGCGGCGCCGGCGGTCAGCAGTACCGCGCCCATCGAAGCGCATTGCCCGATACAGTAGGTGGCCACGTCGCAGCTGATATACTGCATCGTATCGTAAATCGCCAGGCCCGCGGTTACCGAACCGCCGGGCGAGTTGATGTAAAGGTGAACGTCGGCTTTCGGGTCTTCCGATTGAAGGAAAAGGAGCTGCGCAACAATCGAGTTCGCCGATTCGTCGGTAACCTGGGTGCCGAGGAAGATGATCCGGTCCTTCAGAAGGCGGCTGTAAATATCCATTGCCCGCTCGTCGCGGCCGTTTTTTTCGATGACGAATGGAACGTACATATCAAGTGAACCTTTGGGTCAGGGTGGGGTGCGGTTGGGGGAAGGGGTTATTTATCGTCGGCGTCTTCGTCGGACTCGGATTTCTTCTGCGACGAAAGGATATCGTCGACCAGACCGTAATCTTTCGCCTGCTGGGCGGTAAGGTAGTAGTCGCGGTCGGTATCGGCGGCAATCTGTTCGGGCGTTTTGCCGGTATGGCCGGCCAGAATCTGGTTGAGCAGTTCGCGGTCCTGCAGAATCTGCTGGGCCTGGATTTCGATGTCGGAAATCTGGCCGCTTACGCCGCCCCACGGCTGGTGGATCATGATTTTGGAATGTTGGAGTGCGAACCGTTTCCCCTTGGTCCCCCCCGCCAGAAGGACCGCGCCGCCGCTGGCGGCCAGGCCCACGCAATAGGTGGCAACGGGGCAGGAGAGGATTTGCATCGTGTCGTAGACCGCCAGCATGGCCGAAACCGAACCGCCGGGAGAATTGATGTAGAAGTGGATGTCTTTCCGGCGGTTGCTGCTCTGCAGGTAGAGGAGTTTCATGATCAGCTCGTTCGCCGAGGCGTTGTTGATTTCCCCCTGCAGAAAGATGATCCGGTTATCGAGGAGCAGGTCGCCGACGGTCATGTTCCGCTGCCGCTGGTAGTCGGCGTAGGCGTTTTGGAAACCGTCGAGCAGTTGGGGCTGGAATGGCGTCATATTGTTCATTTCTAAATGGAGGATTCGCTTGGCTGAACGGCGCGCTCTTTTCGGAAAAGAGCGCAGGCTATTGTTATCTTTTCGGCCCGCCGGTTCAAGAGGAATTCCGGAAAAAAGGGGGGCGGGAACCCCTTTTTCGCGGTTGCCGAAAAAAGCGGAAAGCGCCGCCGGGGGCGCTTTCCGCTTTCGTGAGCTTGCGCGGCCGGAAAACTAGGCCAGCTTATCGCCTTTCGCCGGCTGTTTTTCGCCCTTCATTGCCGGTTTCGTGGCCTCTTCGTGAGCCGCTTCCTTGACTTCCTCTTCGGTCACTTCGGGGATGTCGCTTTCGACTTCATCGCTCCCCGCCGAACGGTTGAGCGCTTCTTCCTGCTCGCCCTTGATTTCGTAGGGGACATCCTTGAACTTCGCTTCGGACATGATCAGGTCGATCACTTTCCGTTCGATGATCTGGTTCCGGAGAATGTCCATTTCGCCGGATTTCTCGATCTGCGCGCGAACGCGGCGCGGGCTGCTGCCCGACTGCGCTGCCATCAGCGCGATTTCGGTATCGTAATCGACCGGATCGTCGGTGATGTTCTCGGTGTCGGCAATCTTTTCGAGAATGAAGTGCTCTTTCAGCGCTTTGGCGGTCTGAGTGCGGCTGTTCTGGCGCAGGAAGTTGATCTGCGAGGCGATCTGCGATTCCGAGAACCCGCTGCGGCGCATCTCCATGACCTGGCGCTGCGCTTCGCGGATCGACTGGTTGTCGAGCAGTGCCGGGGGAAGATCGAACTGCGTACTCGAAGTGAGCGCGTCGGCGATTTGCGCGCGGGCGCGGCGGCGCTGCTCGTGGTCGAGCTGGCGCTTGAGCACGTCGAGAACCGCGTCGCGGAAATCACCCATCGACTCGAATCCGCCGAACTGGAAGATGAAATCGTTGTCGACTTCGGGCAGTTCGAGGACTTTGACCTCTTTCACTTCGAACTTGGCGTCGAGCTCTTTGCCCTGCAGCTCTTTGTTCGGGGTGTTTTCGGTGAGCTTCACCGTGGTTTCACGGACGTCGCCCGCCTTCACGCCGACCATCAGCTTATCGAAATCGTTGATGACGCCGTCGCGGAACGAGAGGGTCGGGCGGATCCGGAGCGTTTCCGAATCGGCCGACGAGATGACTTTCCCCTCGTGGGTGAAGGTCAGCTTGGTGACGATGTAGTCGTTGGCTTTCGCCGGCTCGTCGGAATTGACGAGAATGCCGTTGTTGTTCCGGAGAATTTCGATCGCTTCGTCGATATCGGCGTCGGTGAACTCGCGGACCGGGCGGTCGATCTTGAGGCCTTTCCAGTTCGGAAGCTCGAATTCGGGACGGACTTCGATATTGTATTCGTAGACGAAGGGGCCTTCGGCGGGAACGACGACCGCCTTGACGTTGATGTCGGGTTCGCTGATCGGAACGAGCTTTTCGGCTTCGTTGACCTGGGCGAGAGAATCGAGGAGAAGACTCTGCTTGACGCGGTCGCTGATTTGGTCGTTAAACTTTCTTTCGATCACTTTGCGCGGAGCTTTGCCGACACGGAAGCCGGGAACGATTGCCTTTTCGACAAATTCGTCAATCTCGCGATTACGGTACTTTGCGACTTCGTCGGCGGCAATCGTTACCTTGACGTGGCGCTGGCAGGAGCTGACTTCTTTGACCTCGACACTCATGTCGAGCTTAACAGCGTCAGATTCAGGAAGATCGGCTTGGAGGGTTTCGGTTTCAGCCATGTGAGTTCATTCCAGTTTGACAGGGACCGCTAGAAACAAAAAAAACCTGAAGTGATTCCCCCCGAAATGGTTCCGGCTTAGAAAAAAAGCCGTTTCGGAAACGGCTTTTTTCTGAATCGGATTCAGGGAGAGCCCAAAGGCAATCACTTCAGGTTCACCAATATTGAAGCTGCAACTTACACAGGGAAAAAACCGCGGGCCGGGCCCGGGTTTCAACGACAGTACCCGGCGAAGTCGCAACCGGGCAACCGGTAAGACTGCCTCATAAAATGAAAGAGCGGGCGAAGGGATTCGGACCCTCGACAACAACGTTGGCAACGTTGTGCTCTAGCCTACTGAGCTACGCCCGCAATGCCGAAAGACGAAAAGGGCAACGCCCTTAACGCCAGTCAACAGGAACGATTATAGCCGAGTTTCTTTGGCAATCAAGGGGGGAGAAGGGGAGAAGAAAAAATTTTTTTGGGGAGAAATCCCGGTTGATTTTCTCCATATTATGGGATATATTCTTTTTAGGCGCGCCGCGAACACCGTTTCCGAATTGTCTTGTGCGCGCAAAGTTGGTTTTCGGCTCCCCTTAGAAGGACTCGGGAATGCTTGTAAAGCTGGATATCTTCGACGGCTCGACGCTTCGCTTTTCCAAAGTTGTCCATCTTCCCTGCACCATCGGGCGCAGCCGGCTCTGCAATATTTCGATTGTCCACCCGCTGATCAGCCGCCAGCACTGCGAAATTTACGAAGATCACGGCATGGTCATGGTGCGCGACCTCGGCTCGATGAACGGCACCTACTACAAAGACGCGCCGATCCGCCGGAGTGTGCCGATTCCCTACAACGACGGGTTTATGATCTCGTCTCTCCATTTTGTGATCGGCGCGGCGGAACCGGAACCGGAACCGAAAAAAGAACCCGATTACGAGGAACTCGAGTCGAAACTCAGCGAGACTCCCGAAGATCTTTCCGACATTTTCAAATAGTCTCTTTTTCCGTTTTTCCCCCCTTTCGGCGGCCTGATTTCCCGCACGTTTCGGCGCGGTACGGTTTGTGCCGGCCTTTTCCGGCGTCTTGAAATCCCCCTTTTCTTCGCGTAAAATGGCGTTATTGCATTTTGCGGGGGCGTTCCCTTTCGCCTTCGCCGGTCATGTGTTACTCAGGAAAGCGGATGCCGATGAGCCGGTTCTCTCTTGTTTTCTTCCTTTTTCTTCTTCCCGCGGCTTTTTCGGCGCGCACTGTCCCCTGCGCCGAACCCGGCCCTTCCGAGGCGGCGCCGGCGCCTTTCTTCCTTTCCCCCGCCGATATCGGCGATTCGCTCCCCCCGCTGCCCGACTGGGTCGGCACCGACGCCGCCGAGTCGATCCCGCTCGACGGAACGTGGCGGTTTCACTGGTTCGAAAACGACGAGGCGGCGGGCGCTCTGCCCGGCCGTTTCATGGACCCCGGTTTCGACGACCGCGCGTGGGACCGGATCGAAGTTCCTTCCAACTTCCAGATGAAGGGGTACGGATATCCTCTCTACACGAACATTGTCTATCCGTGGGAAGCCGGCGGGAAGGTTCCCGACGGCTTCATCCCTCCGCGCGACAACTGGGTCGCGCTTTACCGACGCGTGTTCGAGGTTCCCGCCGAAAAGCTGGACGGGGGGAACCTTCTCTTTATCGAATTCGACGGCGTTGAATCGGCGTTCGAGCTCTTTGTGAACGGCAAACCGGCCGGGCGCGGCAAAGACGCCCGTGCCGGCGAGCGCTACGAGATCACCGGTCTGGTCCGGCCGGGCGCCAACACGCTCGCCGTCCGCCTGCACCGCTGGAGCGACGCCTCTTACCTGGAAGATCAGGATTTCTTCCGCCTTTCGGGCATCTTCCGTCCGGTGCGGATCAGGATCCTTCCCGCACTGCGCATCGAGGATGCCGCCATTACGCCGCAGCTCGACGAGCATTACAAAAATGCCGTGGTGCATGTCGAACTTGCACTCGCCAACGGTGCCGGCGCGCTCCGCGCCGGTTCGGTCCGCGCCGCGGTCGCGCCGATGCCGGGCGAACCGGTTCCGGAACACCTTCTCGAATCGGCTCCGGCGGTTCCCTTTGAAATCGGGCCGGGCCAGTCCCAAACGGTGACCCTTTCGCTGCCGATGACCGATCCGCGCCTTTGGTCCGCCGAACAGCCGTTCCTCTACGGGCTTGCGGTCCGTGTGGCCGCCGGCGGCGAGACGCAGAACTATTCAACGGAGATCGGTGTCCGTTCGTCCGAGGTCAAAGACGGGCGCTATCTGCTGAACGGCAAACCGATTCTCTTCAAGGGGGTCAACCGCCACGAACACGATCCCGCCGAAGGGCATGTGATGACGCCCGAACTCATCCTGAAAGATCTCCGCCTCATGAAACAGGCGAACATCAACGCGATCCGGACCTGCCATTACCCGGACATTCCTGCGTTTTACCGGCTCTGCGACCGGCTCGGCTTCTACGTGATCGACGAGGCGAACGTCGAGGCGCACGGCCGCGGCTACGACGAAGATTCCCTCGCGAAGAAACCGCTTTGGGGGCCCGCCATTCTCGACCGGGTCCGGCGGATGGCGCGGCGCGACCGGAACCATCCTTCCGTTGTCATCTGGTCGCTCGGCAACGAGTCGGGGAACGGCGTCAATTTCGAGGAGGCGTACGACTGGCTCAAAGCGTTCGACCCGAGCCGGCCGGTGCAGTATGAACGCGCCGAACAGGAGAGGAACACCGACATCTACTGCCCGATGTATTTCACCCCGGACCAGCTGGCCGAATTCGGTTCGGAAGAGAGCGAAAAGCCCCTCATCCTGTGTGAATACGCCCACGCCATGGGGAACAGCAACGGGAACCTCTCGATTTACTGGGACACGTTCCGGAAATATCCCCGTCTTCAGGGCGGGTTCATCTGGGATTGGGTCGATCAGGGAATTGCGATGAAGGTTCCCCGCCAGAGCGCCGCCGATAGCGGTCCCGACCGCCATCGGGTGACGCTGGTCGGTAAACTCGGCACCGCTTCGCGGATCGGCGAAATTGCGTCCGGCGAAAAGACCCGCCGCGGCGCCGCCGAGCCGGTCGGTCTGAGAGGATATGCCATTGTCGATGACCCGCAGAAGAGGCTCGAACTCGCCGGGAAAACCCCTTTTACCGCCGAGGCGGTCATTCTGCCTTACGGCGCCTATGGGAACGGCCCGTTCCCGCGCCAGGGGGGGCTCATCGGCAAATCGCGCCGGCAGTGGTCGCTCGAACAGACCGAAACCGGCGCGGCGTTCGTCGTTTCGGACGGCGGGAAAACGTATTCGGCCGAAGGGACCGCCGAACCGTGGGAAGGAAAACCCCACCGGGTGACCGGCGTGCGGACCGAAGAGGAACTGATCCTCTATATCGACGGAGCCGAAGTGGCGCGGACGGCGTGTCCCGCCGAAATCGTCCCGGTTCCGGTACCGTTTGAAATCGGACGTGATCCCGACGAGCTCCATCGGCAGGCGCGTTCGCTGATCTACCGTGCGAGCGTCTATCGCGGCGCGCTTTCTCCCGCCGAGGCGGCGCGGGCCGGCCATCCCGGCCGTCTGCCGAAAACGCTCCTCAATGTCGATCTGACCCGGGCGAAAACCGAACCGGCCGAAGAGACCTGTTTCGGTTACGGCGGCGATTTCGGTCCGATCGGGCAGCCGAGCGACGGCAATTTCTGCATGAACGGCCTGGTTTCCCCCGACCGGCGCCCGCACCCTTCCATCGCCGAGGTCCGCGCCTGCTATGCCGATATTGCCGTAACACAGCCGTACGCCGGGTCGGGTGATTACGGCGTCTTTGAAATTGAAAACCGCTTCTTCTTCCGTTCGCTTCGCGATGTGGCCTGGACGGCGACGCTGACCGAAGACGGAGTGCCGGTCGCCTCGCAGGAGGGGGCTTTCGAGGGGGAGACCGCGGTTCCGCCGGGGGGCCGCATTCTGGCCGCGCCCCATTTTCCCGGGTATCCGATCGGCGATCTTTCCGCGTTCCCCGCCAAGCCGGGGAAAGAGTATTTCGTGAATTTCTCGTTTCGCCTGAAGGGGGAGACCCCCCTCTTAAAGGCGGGGGAGGAGATCGCCTCGGCGCAGTTCCGCCTGCCGGTTTTCATACCCGCGCCTCCGCCCGAAGCCGACCGTGCCGAATCGCTTTTGGTCAGGCCCGATTTCTGGCGCGCGCCGACCGACAACGACCGCGGCAGTAAAATCGAAAAGCGGCTCGGCAAATGGCGCCGTGCCGGGGAAGAGATCGTCTGGTCCGATCCGGTTGTGACCGAAAAGGACGGGCGGCGCGTCGAACGGCGCGAAGGGACGTTCCGCCAAATCGAGGGGTCCTGCGCGCTGGAATTGACCCGCCAGCCTGACGGGTCGACCGATGTCCGGCTTGAGCTTTCACTGCCCGAGGGGGAAGAAGTGCCCCGGATCGGCACGCTTCTCCTTCTGCCCGCCGGCTGCGGCCGGATCACCTTCTTCGGCCGGGGACCGGGCGAAAATTACGCGGACCGCAAGACCGGCTCTCCGGTCGGCCTTTACACGACCACGGTCGATCGGGACGAAGAGGCTGTGTGTTATTCGCGTCCGGGCGAATACGGCAACCGCACCGACTGCCGCTGGCTCGAGATCACCGATTCCGCCGGGAAGGGGTTTCGGTTTACCGCGCTTTCGGCCGACGGGCAGGGTGCGTCGGCCGCGTCGCCGGCAACGCTGAACTTTTCGGCGAAACGCCACTTGCCGCGCGACCTTGAATCGGCCGGCCACGCCTGGATGATGCCCGAAAGAGAACACGTTTATTTGAATATCGATCTCGGCCAAACCGGTGTCGGCGGCGATAATTCGTGGGGCGCCCGCGAGCATCCCCAGTTCCGCCTGACCGGCAGCCATTGCTTTGAGTATCGTATTACACCCGTTACCCGTTCCGCCGAAACGGCGCAGAAAGAAAGTGAATGATGACAGCAACCCTTCTGAACGGCAAACAGCTTGCCGAAACCATTCGGGAAGAGATCCGCACGGCAACCGCCGAGTTTATCGGGAAGACCGGCGTTCAGCCTTCCCTGACGGTGATCCTGGTCGGCGAAAATCCCGCCTCGCAGGTCTATGTGCGCAATAAGGAATCGGCGTGTGTTGCCGCCGGCATGAAAAGCGACGTGATCCGCCTGCCCGAATCGACCGGTACCGGCGAGCTTCTGGCGCTCATCGAAAAGCTGAACCGGGACGCGAGCGTTCACGGCATTCTGGTGCAGCTCCCGCTGCCGAAAGGAATCGACGAAAAGAAGATCCTTGACGCGATTTCCCCGAAAAAGGATGTGGATGCGTTTCACCCCGAAAATGTCGGCCTCATTTCGCAGGGGCGTCCCCGGTTCCTTCCCTGCACCCCTTACGGGATTCAGGAACTGCTGCGCCGCTATAATATCGAAACCGCGGGGAAAGAGGTTGTCATTGTCGGCCGAAGCGATATCGTCGGCAAACCGATGGCGCTGCTCATGGTGCAGAAAGGGATTGCCGCCGACGCGACGGTGACCGTCTGCCACAGCCGTACCCGCAATCTTGCCGAAGTGACGCGCCGCGCCGATATTCTGATCGTGGCGATCGGGAAAGCCGAGTTCGTTACCGCCGACATGGTGAAGCCGGGCGCGGTGGTGATCGACGTCGGCATGAACCGGAAAGAGAAAACCGTGATCGGCGACGACGGTCAGCCGGCCGTGAAGAACAAGCTCGTCGGCGACGTCGATTTCGATTCGGTGAAGGAAGTGGCGGGCGCCGTTACTCCGGTTCCGGGGGGGGTCGGTCCCCTGACCGTGACGATGCTTCTGCTCAACACGCTCGAAAGCGCCAACCGCGCGTCCGCCGGCCTGTAAGACGCGCCTTTCCTTCTGCCCCCCACTTTCCGCTTCGGCGGCCGCGCCCTATTGCCGGGGCGCGGTTTTGATTTATACTGGGCCGGGTGTGCGCCGGCACACGGTTTTTCGGAGTTTTTTTATCCGCGGTCCCGCGGAACGGGTCTGAGATGTCCGATTGGTCTTACGATGTTTTGGTGATCGGTGCCGGTCATGCCGGCTGCGAAGCGGCCGCGGCCAGCGCGCGCGCCGGGGCGAAGACCGCCCTTCTGACCGGAAACATCGATACGGTCGCGCAGATGAGCTGCAATCCGGCGATCGGCGGGGTCGGCAAAGGGCATTTCGTGCGCGAAATCGACGCGCTCGGCGGCCTGATGGGGCTGGCGATCGACGCGACGGCGATCCAGTTCCGCATGCTGAACGTGCGGAAAGGTCCGGCGATGCGCGGGCCCCGCGCTCAGGCCGACAAGCGCGCCTATCAGGACGAGGTCCGCCGTCTGATCGAAGAGACGCCGAATCTCGAGCTTCGGCAGGAGACCGTCGACCGGCTCCTGACCGACGGCGGCCGGGTAACCGGCGTCGAAACCGCGTCGGGGCGCGTCTATCGCGCTCCCTGTGTGGTTTTGGCGTGCGGCACGTTTATGCGGGGGCTTCTGCATTGCGGCGAAAAGCGGATGCCGGGGGGGCGGATCGGCGAACCAGCCGCCGACCGGATCAGCGAATCGCTCCTGTCGCTGGGGTTTACCCTCAAACGGTTCAAAACGGGAACACCCCCGCGCATCAACGGCCTGACGATCGACTACGGAAAACTGGAAATGCAGCCGGGCGATCCCGAACCGGTTCCCTTTTCGTTCATGAACGACAAGATCGAAGTCGATCAGATCCCCTGCTGGATGACATACACGAACCCGCACGTGCATCAGTTCCTGCGCGAACGGTTCGGCGAAGCGCCGGTGTTTAACGGGCAGATCGAGTCGACCGGTCCGCGCTACTGCCCTTCGATCGAAACGAAGGTTCTCCGGTTCGGCGATAAGGACCGCCACCAGCTTTACCTGGAGCCGGAAAGCCGCCGTACGCACGAAATCTACATTAACGGCCTTTCGACCAGCTTCTCGCGCGAGGTGCAGGACGAAATGGTCCGGATGATCGACGGGCTCGAGCACGCGCAGATTCTGCGTTACGCCTACGCCATTGAATACGATTATCTTCCGCCCGACCAGCTGAAAATCACCCTCGAAACGAAACGGGTTTCCGGGCTCTTTATCGCCGGACAGCTAAACGGCACAACCGGTTACGAAGAGGCCGCCGCGCAGGGGCTTGCCGCCGGCGCGAACGCCGCGCTCAAGGCGGCGGGAAAGAGCCGGTCGCTCGTTCTCGGCCGCGATCAGGCGTATCTGGGGGTGATGCTCGACGATCTTGTCACACGCGGCGTGGACGAGCCGTACCGGATGTTCACGTCCCGCGCCGAGTACCGTCTTCTGCTCCGGCACGATAACGCCGACCGCCGCCTGACCCCGGTCGGCCGGGAACTGGGGCTGGTCGGCGACGAGCGCTGGGCCCGGTTCCAAAAGAAGGAACATCTCCTCGAAACGACGCAGGCCGCGCTCGAGACGGCGCATTCCGAACAGGGGTCCGCACTCAAGTATTTGAAGCGGCCCGACGTCCAGTGGGCCGACATGGCGAAGATCTGGCCGCAGTTCGCCGATGTTCCCGCCGACATTGCCGAAGAGCTTGCCACCGACGCCAAATACGCCGGGTACATCGACCGGCAGAAGCTCGAAGTCGCCCGTCAGAAGAAGATCGCTTCCCGCCTGATTCCCGAAGGGTTCGATTACGGCGCGGTTCCCCATCTGCGCGCCGAGGCGCGCGAAAAACTCGACCGGATCCGGCCGACCGATCTGGCGCAGGCCGGCCGGATTACCGGGATTACCCCGGCCGATATCGCCGTTCTCTTTGTCGCGCTCTGCCGGTAGGGGGGGCGGGGCGGCGAAGCGTTTCGCCCTTCCCGCGGCCCGCGGACGGCTTTTCTCTTGTCGAAATCGGACCGATTCTATAGAATAGGCGCGCTAAGCATTAGGGAACGGAGAACCTCAATGACGAAAAAAAAGAAGACGCAGACACCGCGGCGGAATACGCGTGAACCGGAACACCAGTTTCACCGTTCGGAGATCGTTCTCGGCATTTTGGTGATTATTCTGGCGGCGGCACTCGTCTATGTGATTGCTTTTCATCCGTTTGTCGGCCGTTCGAAAGACGAGCCGCTCGACGCCTCGCCCGACTATCTGGAAGTCGAAAAGGAGCTTCACGAAGAGGCGCAGACCGGCGGCGATGATATTGATGACGACGATCCCGACGACGACCTTCCCCGAAAAACCGATCTCCCTCCCGAACCGATACCCCTTTCCGAGGAAGAGGTCGCGGCACTGGAAGCCGAGGCCGAAAAGTGGGATCCCGAAGCCGAGTTCCGTCTTGCGAAAGACTACTACTATTCCGGCCCGAACAAGAATCCGATGCGCGCGTTCGAACTCTTCCGGCAGGCCGCCGAACAGGGGCATGCCGAAGCCCAATACTGGACAGGCCGCTGCTACGATCTTGCCGAGGGGGTCGGAACCGACCGGGTCGAGGCCGCCCGCTGGTATCAGAAGGCCGCCGATCAGGGGAACACCGCCGCGCAGTACCGGCTGAGCGAATTCTATGAAAACGGATACGGCGTTCCGCGGGATCCGCAGGCCGCCCTGGAATGGTTCCAGAAAGCCGCGCAGCAGGGGGATCCGCTTGCCCAGTTTAAATTGGGGCTCCGCTATGCCGCCAGCAGCGGCACTCCGAACAACCTCGAGCAGGCGTTCAGCTGGTTCCGAAAATCGGCGATGCAGGGGAACAGCGACGCGCAGTACTGGGTCGGCCGGTGCTACAAGCGGGGGAAAGGGGTCGAAGAAGATCCCGCCGAAGCGATGGTCTGGTTCCGAAAGGCGGCGCTTCAGGGGCACGCCGGCGCGCAGTATGAGCTCGGAAACAGCTACGACATCGGTTCCGGTGTCGCGCCCGATCCCGTGAAAGCGCTCCAGTGGTACAAACGGGCGGCTTCCCGCGGAAATACCGACGCGCTGCGTGTTCTGCGCGACCGGAAAGGTTCCGGATCCGCCCCGGAAAACTGAACTTTTTTCCTTTTTGCATCAAAGCGCGGCGGAGAGCCGCGCTTGAACCCTTCACCGCGGTCAGGCAGAATCGGACCTGGCCGGCCGGCCGCGCGAAAGCGCGGCGTTTCTTTCTCCGATCCTTCCGAAAGAAAGCTGCTGTGTTGAAATCTCTCCGTTTTCCTTCCGCCCGATCCGGGCTCTTTTTTCTTTTCGCGTTCCTCCTGGCGTTCCCCCTCTGCGGCGCCGAGCCGGACATGGAAGAGCTGACCGCCGCCGCTGAAAAGGGGGACATTCAGGCGCAGATAACGCTCGGCCGCAGCTATCTGTACGGCAAAAACGGCGTCGATAAGGACCCGGCGGTCGGAACGCGCTGGATTCGGAAAGCCGCCGACCAAAACGATCCGGAAGCCCAGTACCTGTTCGGCCGATGTTTCGATGTCGGCCGCGGTTTGGAGCAGAATCCGGCTTCCGCCGTCTTCTGGTACGAAAAAGCCGCGAATCAGGGGTATCCGAGAGCCGAACTTTCGATGGCCGCCTGCTGCTTTAACGGGTACGGGGTCGAAAAGAACCCCGACGAGGGGGTCAAATGGCTCCGCCGCGCCGCCGACCACGGGCTTGCCGAAGCGCAATGCCGGCTCGGCGAATGTTACGAGAAAGCCGAAGGGGTCGCCGCCGACCTGGCCGAATCCGCGAAATGGTACCGAAAAGCCGCCGAACAGGGGCTCGCCGAGGCGCAGCACCGGCTCGGCATGTTCTACATGACCGCCAAAGGCGAGCTGCGGAAAGATGCCGCCGAAGGGGCGCGCTGGCTCCGAAAGGCGGTCGATCAGGGACATACCGAAGCGCAGTATCAGTTCGGAAAATGTTTCGCCCGCGGGCGGGGAATGCGCGAGAATCCCGCCGGCGCGGCGCAGTGGTACCGCACCGCGGCGGAGAAGGGGCACGCCAAAGCGCAGTTTTCGCTCGGAATCTGCTATCTCGACGGTTTCGGCGTGACCCGCGACGCCGCCGAAGGGGTCGAATGGATTCGGAAAGCCGCCGACCAGAATCTTCCCGAAGCCGAATGCCGGCTCGCCCGCTGCTACGAAAACGGGGAAGGGGTTGACGCCGACCCGGCGGAAGCCGCCGCCTGGTACCAAAGGGCCGCCGGTCACGGCAGCGCCGCGGCGAAAGAGAAGCTTGCGGAACCGGGAAAATAGAAATAGAAGGGAACCCCGGCACGGCCCGTGTACGAAAAAAGCCGTTCGCATTGGCGAACGGCTTTTTGAATGTTGGGCTGGCAAACGCCCCGAACGCGCAGACAGAGAATGTTACTTCTTGGCTTTGGCGTCGGCGGCGGCGGGCTCTTCGGTCTTGGCCTTCTTTTTCTTCTTAAGGACGACGCGGTAAACGCGGGTTTTCGGGAGACCGAACGGGCTTTCGCCTTCGGTCCACTTGTCCATATCTTCCAGTTTTTCGATCCGCTCGACGCGGGTTAAGACGTTGCGCGAACGGGTCACGCCCTTTTTCACTCTGAGGCTTTTATCGATTGTCATAACAAAACTCCGCGCGTTTCTGAAAGGCGCTGCCGGGAATCACGGCCCGGCGGATTGGTGAATGGTATCGGAATCAATACCGATATTTTCGGCTAATATACCCCGTTTTTCAGATTCGGGAAGGGGGGAGGCGCTTCTTCGGCCCCGGAGTTCAGAGACCGTTCCCTTTCGGGAAGGCCCCTTTCCCCGCCGGCGGGAGGGAGAGAGATAAAAACCGCATAATCGGCACAAATTAACTTCAGTCCCTCTCGCCCGATTTCCGATGAATGGAGAGAACTATTGTTGTCCGCGCCGACGGCCCCAGGCTCGGTGTCTAGGCCGAAAGCGCGCTGGAAAAGGGTTATGAAACAGGAATCGAAAGATCGGACAGCGCTCCCCGCGGAAACCGGCCGCCTCACTGCCGAGGTCCGGCGCGGAAATATCCTCGCGAAAATCTTTTCCGGCGCGGTTTCGCTGCTTCTGATTCCGGCGGCGCTCTTTGCCGCCGATTCAGCCCCGCAGATTCTGTTCACCCCGGTCTCCGAACCCGGCCTGGCTGCGGACGAGGGGCTGGCCGCCGAGCTTGATACCGATCCTCTCTTCATCGACTCGGCCAAAGATCCGGCTCCCGCCGGTTCCGCCGCGGAAGAGGATCCCGGCCAAAACCTTCCCGAACCGCCCGATTCCGCCGCGGCCGGCGAGACGGCTGACCCCGACGACCTGTTCACCGACGAGCCGCTTACCGCGGAGGGACCCGCCGGGGAACCGGGCGAAGAGCCCGGCGCGGAAGAGGAACCTGTTCCCGAACCGGTCGACCGGCGGGCGGAACTCCTCGAGCTGATGAGCGAAAGCGAACTCGACAGCCGGTTTGAGCTGTTCGCCGAATTCGAGCCGACCGCCCAATGGTCGGCGGCCGTTGAAGGCCAGTTCCGCGACACGTTTCCCCTTCTGGAAGAGAATCCCGCCGCCGCCCGCGCCGCGCTGCGCCGGCTGAGCGGGCAGATTGTCCAGGACGACTTTGCCGAAACCGCCCTCATGACCGACGAGGAATCGCGCCAGACGGCGAAACGGGACCGGTGGGGGAAAGAGCGTCCCGAGGAGGGGGATTTTCATCTTGCGTCGGCGAGCGGGAAGTACACTTCGCGCGGAGACGGGGAAGGCGGTTCGGCCGGCATGCTGATTCAGTATTCCCCCGAAGAGCGCGCCGCCATCATGCGCGCGTTCCGCCATTCCCTTGACCGGCGGGTCTTCCTGTGGACCGCGGCGGCCGACTATTTCGAGAGTTCCCCCGCCGCGCAGCCGGAGGTTCCCGAAATCACCCCGAAAGAGATCGCCCAGCTGAAAGAGCGCACCCTTGCGGTACGGAACTATTTCGGCATCACCCCTGCCGGACGCCGGTGGCGGAAGAATTTCGAGATCGACGAACTCTACGACGCGGTTCAGAAAGCCGAGGAGCGGAACAACGCCGACCATTCCCGGTTCCAGCCGTATCTGACCAGCGGGCTGGCGGCGCGGGAAAAAGGGGGGCAGGAGAACCTGGACCATATCCGCGAACATATCAATTCGATCTGCAGCAAGATTGAATCTCCCGCCCTGAACGAGGCGCAGAAAGAGGTCTTCCGCCATGCCGCGCCGAAACAGTGGTACCGGCTCCTCCGTTCACTGGCCGCCGATCAGTCTGACCCGTACGAAGTCCTTTCGCTTTACGAAGAGTACGAACGGCTCGGCGGCGGCGATACCGGCCGGGCGCTCGCCCGCGCCGCGCGGCGGATGTCGAATTCCCCTTCGGCGGCAAGCCGTCAGATGGGGGACGCGGTCAGCACGATTTACGACAACCCGAACCTGAAAGTCTACATTTCGCAGGCGTTCATCAACCGGTTCCTTCCGATCCGCGATCCCGAATTCGATGTGGTACAGGAAAAAATCCTCGGCAATCCGGTCGCCGGGTCGCGCCGCACCGACACCCAGGTGCGGATCCAGCTGGTTCCCGACCCGAAACGCCTGCTGATGAACCTGGTCGTGACCGGCCGCATTGTCGCCTCGACCAAAAGCGAAGTCTTTCCGGCGAAAATCTTTAACGAGAGTTACGCCAACTACGCCGGCATCAAGCAGCTCGAGTGGGGGAACCGCGGCATGACGTGGTCCGAGTCGGAAATCGACGTGAACAACACAAACCTGCTGAGCGACGTGCGTACCAACATCGACTTCGTGCCGATCCTCGGCGGGCTGACCCGCGAAATGGTGAAGGACGGCTACCAGTCGCGTCAGGAAGAGCTTCGGCAGGAGACGCGCGACAAGATCACGGGCGAAGTCCGGCGCCGGATCGATACCGAATCGACCGAACGGTTCGAGCTGATGAACCGGCGTCTGGCCGACAACTTCTATTCGCGTCTCGAAGAGCTCGGCCTGAACCTGTCGCTCCAGGATTCGCGCACGACGGACGACTGGCTTCTGGCCTCGCTCCGCCTTTCCGATTCGGCGTCGCTCGGGGGCCAGACCGCCGAACCGCCGACACTGCGCGGCGCGTTCGCCGACCTGAAAGTCCACGAATCGGCGCTGAACGTCTTTCTTTCCCGGCTCGGTCTGGGGGGCCGCAGCTGGACACCTCCCGAAATCGCCGGGCATTTGGCGGGGAAGTTCCGGCGCGAAGCGCCCCAGCTGGACTACGACAGCAATCTGTGGGTCGAGTTTGAGTTCTGCGAGACCGATCCGGTCACGGTCCAGTTCCTGGAAAACCAGATCAAGGTCCGGCTCCGGTTCAATTACATCGATCTCGGCGGCCAGAGCTGGGACGACGTCGAAGCGGCGGTAACCTATGTCGCCGAAACGGGGGAAGACGGCGTCCCCTGTCTGACGCGCGACGGCGTGATCAGTATTTCCGGGCCGATGAACATCCGCGCGCAGATTCCGCTCCGCGGGTTCTTCTCGAAGATCTTCGCGCCTGAAACACGGATTCCGCTCCGCCCGAAACTCTTCGACCGGGACGAGCGGTTCGCCGGACTTTCAACCGGACTGTGCCGCATTTCCAACGGGTGGTTTGCGGTTTCGGTGGTCGAAGAGGCCGATCTTTCCGCGGCCGACGATGAGTATCCCCGTTTAAAATCGCTGCGCGAACGTTTCGCGCAGAAGCCCCGGCTCGGCGCCGCGCTCAGGTAGCAGGCGCCTGCCGCCGTCTTTTTCTTCCGAATCCAGGTTCAACAGAGAATAACGAAAGATGTGCCCGTTTCGTAAAGAAAACCGCCTGACTCCTTTCGAGGAATATATGTTCTGGGACGAGACCCCGGCGTTCCCGATGTCGAGCTGGCAGAAACTGCGGTTTTCGGGAAGACTCGATCTCGATCTTTTGCGTGAATCGCTCGCCGCCGCCGCGCTCCGTCATCCGCTCATGACCGCGCGTGTGGCGCTTGTGCGCGGAAAGCCGTACTGGGAACTGCGCGACAAGGAGCCGGAAATTGTCCCCTTTGAAAACGCCGGCGACGAAAAGATCCTTCCGATGCCGGATATCCGGAATGCGTCGGGCCTGAAAGTCTATTACCGTGCGTACGAAGAGGAGGGCCGGGAACGGACCGACCTCTGTTTTGCGGTTCATCATTCGGTTTCGGACGGGGTCGGCATTCTCGGCTTTATGGAAGAGATTTTCCTGAACTACGCGGCGCGGAAAGGTTCCGCAATTCCTCCCGAAGCGTACCCGGAAATTTCCGCCGACAGCATGGCCGAACGCCAGGCGCCCCAGCAGACGTGGCGCCGTTATTTCAAGCTGCTCACCTACGGGATCAAATCGACCCGCAACATGCTTCTGCACGACGCCAAGCCGTTTCTGCCGATCAAAAAGATCGACTACGATACGCCGAACACCCGCCCGGTGCTGTACGACGCGTTTACCCTCTCCCGGCAGGAGACCCGCGCGTATATCGCCGAGGCGAAGAAACGCGGCTGGTCGCTTAACGACCTGCTGATGCGCGACTTCTTCGTCTCGTGCGGCGACTTTGAACGGAAGTTCGTGCCGAAACTGAACCGCTGGATTCGCGTCGCGATGCCGATCGACATGCGTACGCGCGAAACCCCTCCGCTCTTTGCGGCCAACGTGGTCTCGATGGTCTTTCTGGACCGGCGCCCGTCGCAGATTACCGGCGGCGAGGAGTTCGGCGAGGGGATCCACCGCGAGACGCAATGGATCAAAAAAACCGATCAGGGCTATACGCTCCTGGTGAACCTGCGGTCGAAACGCAACACGTTCGGCGGGCTGAAAATCGTGCTGCACGGGCGCCGCTGCTGGTCGACGACCGTTCTTTCGAATTTGGGAATCATCTTCGGCAAAACGCCGCTGCCGCGCACCGAAGACGGGCGGCTCATCGTCGGCGACACCGTTCTCGACTCCTTCTGCGGCATGCCGCCGGTACGCGCCAAGACGTTTACCGGCTGGGGGGTCTGGACCTATGCCGGCCGGCTCGGCCTGGCGATGCGTTACGATGAGCGCTACCTTTCGGACGAACAGAGCGCCTTCGCGTTCGGGGCGTGCCGGGACCACGTGACGGCGACGATTGGCGGGGCCGGGGCTGCCCGGCAGTAAGAAAGGATAAGGGAAATGGCCGCGGGCAAAAAATGCGCGTTTGAGCAAGAACATCCGAACCTCAGGACCGGGACCGGAACCGTCACCGGCAGCCGGCCGGTCGCCGCCGCGACCTGGATGGTCGAGTTTACCGCGCCGGAACTTGCCGGCGCAGCCGAACCGGGCCAGTTCGTGATGCTCCGTCTGCCCGGACTCTACTCGCCCCTTCTGGGCCGCCCTTTCGCCGTCTATCAGACCGACCGCGCCTCGGGCCGCGTCCGGGTCATCTATCTGGTGGTCGGGAACATGACCGGAAAGCTTTCCCGTATCGAAACCGGCACCCCGATCGAGTGGTGGGGCCCGCTCGGCGGAGGCTGGGCTCCGATCGAAAAAGAGGGGCGCCCCGCCGCGCGCCGGATCGTGATGGCCGCCGGCGGAATCGGCTACACCCCGTTCTACATGCTTGCCGAAAAGTATGCCGCGCTCGATGCCCCGCCGGAACTTCTGCTCCTCTACGGCGCGCGCTCCCGGGACCGGGTTCCGGACCTCGGCGATTTCGAGAAGCTGGGGGTCGATGTCCGTCTGGCGACCGACGACGGCACCGCGGGCCGAAAAGGTACGGTTGCCGATCTTCTGCGGGAAAAGGGGCTCCTCGTTCCCGGCGAATCGCTCGTCGCCGCCTGCGGCCCCCGCCCCATGCTGGCGGCGGTCTTCGAAACCGCCCGAAAGTCCGGGAACACCCCCTGCTGGACCTCCCTCGAAACCCCGATGTCGTGCGGAATGGGGCTCTGTTTCGGCTGCGTCATCGAATACCGCGGCGACGACGGCAAGACCGACTCCCGACGCACCTGCGTCGACGGCCCGGTCTTCGACGCCTACCGGCTTGTCTGGGACTGATCCGGCTTGCCGCACCCCCCGCGCCGCGGGGGATTTCGGCGTTCGGGCCGGCCGCGGCTGAACTTTTTGTGAAGATGTGCCGATAATAACGATTGCAGGGGGTCTGGGGGGGAAATTACCGGCACGAGGAACAGCTGACGGCGATGTACAGTAAACGACACAATCTCCCTTCCGAACAGGACGGAACCGGCGACCTTGACCGGCGCGAGTCGGCGCTTAACGCGCGGGTGGCCCAGTTCGAGAACATTGTCCGCAAGACGAAACTCTCGACCGCCGAACGGCTCGAAAGCATTGCGTCCGACGAAGCCCGTCTGGCGGCAAAATGGGACGAGATTCAGGAAGCGCTCGACGCGCTTGCCGCCCGCGAAGAGGACGTCCGCCGGCGTGAGGAGCGGGTTGAAGAGCAGCTCGCCAAACTGAGCGAGCGGGAAGAGACGTTCCGCCGGAACTCCGAAACGTTTCAGGCGCGTTCCGACCAGATTCTCCGGCAGATCGGCCAGCAGCGGGAAGAACTCCGCGATCTTATCCGAAATATCTCGAAATAACCGGCGAACCGCCCTTTTCGTCCGCCGCCCACGGGCCGCTAGGGGGTTTGCGGAATAGCTTCTTCGGTGATTCGGCACCGGTAATCAAGAAAAGTCGCCGTTCCGTACGCTTCGGGAACCGAACGGGAAAACTCGATTTCCGTTTTGACCGCCTTGCCGCTTTTCATGTCGAGCCGGCAGGAACCGGTAAAGAGGCGTTCGGCGAGCTGCCCTTCGAGATACGGGTCGCCGATCAGGGAAGTCGGCACCGTCCGCACCTCGATGACCGCCAGATCGCCCGCCACGTCGGTCAGCGTGAACTTGAGAACGGCATTGATCGTTTTCACCGTCTTGTCGCGGTTCTGCAGAAAGATGGTGTAGGGGAGGGTCCACGTTTCCCCGACCGCGACCGGCTCGTCGGGGAACGGAAAGAGAACGCGGGAATCTTTCGGGCTGCCGCCGTACTCCTGCATCATCTTTTCCTTTTCGGTCATCATTCCGAGCTGGTCAATTTTGAAGCGGGAAATCTCCTGCCCGACCGCCTTTTCGGTGCCGAACACCGAAATCTCGGGAGGAACTTCGTCGTCGACGCGGCTGTCGTAGCGGATCGGGTCTTTCCCCGTCTCCTGCTGGTCGAGGATCATCTCGTCGATGAAATAGGTGACCGTTTCGACATCGGCGGCGAGATCGGGGGAATGCGGTTCGACATGCCAGCGGCGGACAATTTGCGAGACGGTTTCGATTTCGGTCTCGAGTCCCGACATGAGCACTTTTTTGTGAACCCGGTGCGCCACATTCCACCGCTGGTCGCTCTCCGGCTCGAACCGGTAGCGGAGCAGGTACCGCTGCTGATCCTGATCGGTCTTTTTATCGACGATCTGCGGAGCGAAGAGGATGTCGGGCAGACGGGTATATTCCTCCTGGGTCTCCTGCGGAACCGATTCGCCGGACCGCGCGGTCGTTTCGGACCCGGTCTTTTTTTCATTCCCGTCCGAATCCTGAAAAACCTCGGTGAACCGGTTGGTCGCGCTCCCCAGTTCGCTCAGATCTTCAGCCGAAAGGGGGACCGGATCGGACGGAGCTTCCGGCGCCGGGACTGCGGCCGGAACGCCCGGTCCGGCATTTTCATTTTCCGGGGGAGTTTTTTTCCATCCGCATCCGTAGAAAGGGATAAGGCAGACGAGAGCCGCGAGCAGAAGCCCCCCCCGCCGCCGGAAGGGGGAAAGGGGAAAGGGGAAGGGAAGAAGGGGGGAACGGTCGGCTTTCATCGGAAGGGCTTTCGCGTCGGAAACGGAACGGTTCGGTTCCCCATTTTTACAGGAACAACCGTGTATGTAAAAATAGGCAAACCCGATTTCTCTCAAGTACAGTTAGTATATAAAAAATTTTTTTTCATTCGTCAATCGGTCTTATGGACTGGACGAAATGAGGAAGTCAAGATAGAATGGATACCGCTTACTCTCTGTCCCAGAAAGGATGAAATGGCTTACGAAAGATTTTCCGACCGTGCGCAAAAAGTGATGCAGCTTGCCACCCAAGAGGCGCACCGGTTTAATCACGAATATATCGGAACCGAGCATATCCTTCTCGGTCTCATCAAAGAGGGGAGCGGGGTTGCCGCGACCCTCTTGCGCGATATGGGGGTCGATCTGCGCAAGATCCGCATCGAGGTTGAAAAGCTTGTCCGCAACGGGCCCGATCTCGCCCTGCTGGGCCGTCTGCCCCAGACGCCGCGCGCCAAAAAGGTGATCGAATACGCCATCGAAGAGGCGCGGGCGTTAAAGCAGGTCAGTGTCGGCACCGAACATATTCTTCTCGGTCTGCTCCGTGAACAGGAAGGAGTCGCGGCGCAGGTCCTCATGAACATCGGCCTTAAACTGGAAGATGTCCGCGCGGCGCTGATGAACCATCTCAACGGGGAAGGGAACGCCGAGGGGAACGCCGGCGGGCTCGGGGGCCGGACGACAGGTTCCCCCGACGATTCGGGCGATTCCGCCGGCGGCGATTCTTCTTCCCGCGCCGGAAGGTCGAAAACCCCGGCGCTCGACAGTTTCGGCCGCGACCTGACCGAACTGGCGCGGCAGAACAAGCTCGACCCGGTCATCGGCCGCGAAGACGAAATCCAGCGCACGATGCAGATCCTCTGCCGTCGCACCAAGAATAACCCTGTCCTTTTGGGGGAAGCGGGGGTCGGCAAGACCGCGGTCGTCGAAGGGTTCGCGCAGCGGGTTGTCGCCGGCGACGTTCCCGAAATCCTGCTCAACAAGCGGATCGTGGTTCTCGACCTGGCCATGATGGTTGCCGGCACCAAGTACCGCGGCCAGTTTGAAGAGCGTATCAAGGCGCTCATGAATGAGGTCCGCCGGACGAAGAACACGATTCTGTTCATCGACGAGCTGCACACCCTGGTCGGCGCCGGCGGCGCCGAAGGGGCGATCGACGCGGCGAACGTGCTCAAGCCGTCCCTGTCGCGCGGCGAAATCCAGATCATCGGCGCGACCACGCTCGACGAGTACCGTAAATACATCGAAAAAGACAGCGCGCTCGAACGCCGGTTCCAGATCGTGATGGTCAACGAGCCGTCGCTCGACGAAACCTACCAAATTCTTCACGGAATCCGCGAACGGTACGAGACGCACCACCACGTCAAAATCCTCGACAGCGCGCTGCGGGCGGCGACCGATCTTTCGCAGCGGTATATCACCGGCCGTTCCCTTCCCGACAAGGCGATCGACGTCATCGACGAGGCGGGCGCCCGGATTCACCTGAAAACGATGACCCGTCCGCCCGATCTCAAAGAGATCGACAGCGAAATCAGCCAGCTCCAGGCCGAAAAGGATACCGCGGTCCGGAACCAGGATTTCGAACTTGCCGCCAAGTTCCGCGACCGGATCGCCCAGTATCAGAACAAGAAGAACGAAGTCACGAAACAGTGGCAGGAGAACCAGCAGAAGGCCAACGGCACGGTTGACGACCAGGTCGTCGCCGAGGTCATCTCGAAAATGACCGGCGTGCCGCTGACGCGGATGTCGACCGAAGATTCGAAACGGCTGATGGATATGGAGCAGGAGCTCCATAAGCGCGTGATCAGCCAGAACGAGGCGATCGAAGCGATCTCGAAAGCGGTCCGCCGCAGCCGGAGCGGGATTCAGGACCCGCGCCGCCCGATCGGTTCGTTCATCTTCGCCGGGCCGACGGGGGTCGGGAAAACCCTGCTGGCGAAAGCGCTTGCCGAGTTCATGTTCGGCGACGAAGACGCGCTGGTCACGATCGACATGAGCGAGTTCATGGAGAAACACGCGGTCAGCCGTCTGGTCGGCGCCCCTCCGGGCTACGTGGGGCACGACGAAGGCGGCCAGCTGACCGAAAAGATCCGCCGGCGCCCCTACTCGGTGGTTCTGCTCGACGAAATCGAAAAAGCGCACCCCGACATCTTCAACATCCTCCTTCAGGTGCTCGAAGAGGGGCGTCTGACCGACAGTTTCGGCCGCAACGTCGATTTCCGCAACACGATTCTGATCCTGACGACCAACGCCGGCGCCGAAGCGATCAAAAACGAATCGGCGTTCGGGTTCCAGCGGCCCGAAGACGACGCCTCGTACCAGAGCATGAAAGAGCGTGTGAACGAGCATATCGAACGCGCGTTCCGGCCGGAATTCATTAACCGGTTCAACGACATCATCGTCTTCCGTCACCTGAACCAGAAAGACCTGGAAGACGTCGTCGATCTGGAACTCAAGAAGCTTCGCCAGCGTCTGGTCGAAAAGCGCCTCGCGCTCCTGCTGACCGACGCGGCGAAAAAGCTGCTTGTCAAACGGGGGAGCAATCTCGATTACGGCGCCCGGCCGCTCCGCCGCGCCATCGAGAGCAACCTCGAAGACCCGCTGGCCGAAGAACTCCTCAAGGGGGAATTCAACGGCAAAGACGTCATTTACATTGACGTCAAAACGGTCGGCGACAAAAAACAGCTCTTCTTCACCGGCAAACTCATGGACGAGCTGACCGAAGAGGAACGCGGGCAGAGCGAAATCCAGGAATATCTTGCCGCGGTCGCGAAACTCGCTTCCAAAGAGCCGCCCGCGCAGGAGGCCGATTCCGCGAAAGCCGAGGCGCCTGCCGAACCTCAGGAAAACGGTTCCGCTCCCGCCGAAACGCCGGAATCGAAGCCGGAACCTCCGCAAGAGGGGGCGCCCGAAACCGGCGCGGAATAACGTTCCGCGAACCCGTCCTTTCCCCGCTCGTCCGGCGCGAGCGGGGATATTTTTTGAACCGGAAAACCTTCTTCCGGTTCGCTCCGATTCAACACATGCCCTATCGGTTTTACACAATCTTATGAGGAGTTTGAAGTATGGGCTTTCTGCAAACCGCGTGGAATAATATCGCCTCGAACCTGAGCGTCATGAACGGTCTGCCGTGCTGGGACAAGCTCGTTCTGATCGTCTATTTCGGCGCGCTCTTTTTCGTCGGGTTCTGGACGATGAAAAAGTCGGGCAAGGACACGAAAGAGTACTTCCTGAGCGGGCAGTCGATGTCGTGGTGGCTTCTCGGCTTTTCGCTGGTCGCGACCACGTTTGCCGCCGACACGCCGAACTTCGTCACGGAACTGGTCCGCACCAAGGGGGTCTCGGCGAACTGGAGCTGGTGGGCGTTCCTGCTGACCGGCATGACGACCGTCTTCATCTACGCCAAACTCTGGCGCCGGCTCGGCGTCATGACCGATATCGAGTTTTACGAGGTCCGTTACGGCGGCAAAAGCGCTTCTTTCCTGCGCGGGTTCCGCACCCTCTATCTGGGCCTGATCGTCAACACGGTGGTCATGGCGAACGTCATTCTGGCGATCATCAAAATCCTGAACACCATGCTCGGAATCGACCCGGCGACCGCGGTCGTCTTTTCGTGCGGGGTCACCGTCCTCTTTTCGGCGGTCGGCGGCCTTTCGGCGGTCATCTGGGCCGACTTCATCCTCTTCATTATCGCCATGGGCGGCGCGATCGGCGCGGCAATCTATCTGCTGGGCCTGCCCGAAGTCGGCGGCCTTTCCGGCCTTCTGGCGCACGAAGAAGTGATGAAAATGACCTCGGTCCTGCCGGACTTCTCCGATACCGACGCGGTCATCGCGCTGCTGGTCATACCGCTCGCCGTGCAGTGGTGGAGTGTCTGGTATCCCGGCGCGGAACCGGGGGGCGGTTCGTTCGGCGCGCAGCGGATGTTCGCCGCGAAGAACGAGTCGCACGCGGTCGGCGCGACTCTCTTCTTCAACTTCTGCCATTACGCCGTCCGCCCGTGGCCCTGGATTCTGGTTGCGCTGGCCTCGATCGTCATTTACCCCGACCTTGCCTCGCTCCGGGAAGCGTTCCCGAACCTGCCCGAACATATGATCCGCGACGACATGGCTTACCCCGCCATGCTCAAGCTCCTGCCCGCCGGCCTTTTCGGCATTGTGCTGGCGTCGCTGTTCGCCGCGTTCATGTCGACGGTCGCCACACTGCTGAACCTCGGTTCCTCGTACATGGTGAACGACTTCTATCACCGGTTCATTAACCCGAAAGCGTCGGAAAAGCAGCTCGTCTTTCAGGGCCGGCTCTGGACCGTGATCCTGATGGTGCTGGCGTGCCTTTTGGCGTTTCAGCTGCAGAGCGCGAAAGACAACTTCAACATCATCCTCGAAATCGGGGCGGGGACCGGTCTCCTCTTCCTGATCCGCTGGTTCTGGTGGCGGATCAGCGCCGCCAGCGAAATCGCGGCCATGTGTCTGGCGCTGCCGACCGCGGTCTATTTCCGGTTCTTCCATGTCCCTCTCTGCGCGCGCCTGTTCGGCACGCAGGCCGAAGACGGCGCCTGGCTCTGCCCCGACTGCCTGAAGTTTTCGGACGGCACGGTTCTTCTGCTGACGATCGCCATCACCACCGTCGGCTGGCTGCTGGTCACCTACCTGACCAAGCCGACCGACCAAAAGGTTTTGGTCGGGTTTCTGAAACGGACCAAGGCGGGCGGCCCCGGCTGGAAACGGGTGGTTCGGGCCGCGGTTGCCGAAGGGACCCCGGTCTCGGAATTGCAAGAGCCGTCCTGGTCGGTTCCGCTCGGCATTCTCTGTTCGGTGATCGGCTGCGTCTGTGTGTATGCCTCCCTGTTTGCCGCCGGCTGCTGGATCTACGCCCAGTGGATCCCTGCGGCTGCACTGACCGCGGTCGCCGCCGTCTGCGCGCTGGTTCTCCTTTTAACGTGGAACCGCGTGTCGAAGGGGAACACCGCGCCCGCCGCAAGCGGGGAAGGGCAGTCATGACCGCTTTCGCCCCTCTGAAAAGCCTTCTGGTTTTCCTGGCCCTCTGCGCCGCCGGCGCGGTATCGGCCGCCGGTCCGGAACCGTTCGATGACGGCGGCGAGCCGATGCGGTATCAGAGCAACGGCCGTGTGACGCTCGGCATCGACCTTTCGATCGGCGGCGCGGTCACCTGGCTTTCCGACGAGGCCGCCGGCGGCGAGAACATGATCAACAGTTTCGACTGGGGCCGCCAGATCCAGCTTTCGTATTACAGCGGCCCGGTCCCCTACGTCGGGCCCGACGGCGAACCGCCGGCGCCGCAATGGGCGGCGCTCGGGTGGAACCCGATCCAGTCGGGGGACAGCGGCGGGTTCCGGTCGAAGGTGATCGAGTTCAGGCGGATCGGGGAAGACAAAATGGCGGTCCGCACCGTTCCGATGCTCTGGCCGAACAAAAACGTTCCCGCCGAAACGGTCTTTGAATGCGTCTACACGCTCATGCCCGACGGGTTCATTCTCGACGCCACCATCGAAAACGCGCGGAGCGATACCGCCCAGTATCCCGCCCGCGATCAGGAGATGCCCGCCGTCTACACCAACGGGCCGTGGTACAAACTGGTCAGCTATCTCGGCAGCGAACCGTTCAGGAACAGGCCGGTAACGGTTCTCGTCGACCGGAACGACGGGAAAGGGTGGCCCTGGCTCAACTACTATTCGCCGGAACGCTGGTCGGCGCTGGTCGATGAAAACGGGATGGGGCTCGGCGTCTTTCAGCCGGAATCGGTACGCAATTCCGCCGGATTCCACGGCGGGGACGCGCTGAAAGGGGCCGGCGGCGCGAAAGAGGTGCAGACCGGTTATATCGCCCCGCTTTGCATGACGATACTCGACCACAACATCACGCGCACCTACCGCACGTATTTCATCGTCGGTTCGGCCGACGAGATCCGCGCGCGGGTGTACGAACTCGCCGAAAAAGAGGTTCCTCCGCTTCCCGGGTGGACGTTCGACGGGGACCGCCGCAACTGGTTTTACCGCGGAAACGTTTCCGACGCCGGCTATCCGGTCAGGGACGGCCTCGAAATCTCGTTTGAAGCCGCGCCCGGCGGCGAAATCCGCGGGCCCGAAACCTTCTGGACCGCCGAAGACGCGCCGGTTCTGGAAATCGACGCGGAACTTTCGGTCGAAGGCGCCGGACCGGGCGAGCCGGTGACGCTCCCCCTGCGTATTGTTCCCTTCTCGCCGCGGGATACCGTTGATATCGACGCCTGGCCCCTTAACCCGGAACACGAAAAAAAACGCGCCGAAAAGTTTGAACAGTATCCCGTTCTGCCCGAAATCCCCGCCGGACTTTCGATGGCCAATGGCCAGCGGCGCGTGTGGACCGCCGACCTGCGGAACGTCGAGGGGTACGCCGGCGCCATGAAATCGCTCGCCATCCTTACGCCCCCCCGGAAAGGGAAACTGAACCTCTACGGCGTCCGGCTGCGCCGGGCGGAATAGCGCCGCAGGCCCGGTCCCGGCCTGTCCGCGAAAAGATTCGATTGTTTGTTTTACACGGGAGTCTGTCCATGTTTCATTCCCTCCTGCACCGCTGCCTTCGCCGGTTCCCGCTCGTTCTGCTTCTGGCGGGAATCTTTTTCGCCTGCCGCTCCTTTCTGGCCGCCGACGACCCGGCTCCGTTCGATTACGGCGACGAGCCGATGCGCTACCTGAAAAACGACCGGGTGACGCTCGGGATCGACCTTTCGATCGGCGGCGCGGTCACCTGGCTTTCCGACGAGGCGAACGGCGGCGAGAACATGATCAACAGTTCCGACTGGGGCCGCCAGATTCAGCTTTCGTATTACAGCGGGCCGGTTCCCTATATCGGGCCGAACGGCGAACAGCCGCACGACGAGTGGCGAAACCTCGGCTGGAACCCGATCCAGTCGGGCGATTGCGGCCGGTACCCGTCGAAGGTGCTCGCGTTCAAACAGATCGCCAAAAACAAGATGGCGGTCCGCACCCGTCCGATGCTCTGGCCGAACGAGAACCTTCCGGCGGAATCGATTTTTGAATGCATCTATACGCTGATGCCCGACGGGTTCATTCTCGACGCCACCATCAAGAACAGCCGGGCCGACACGAACCAGTACCCCGCCATGCGACAGGAGATGCCCGCCATTTACACAAACGGCCCGTGGTACAAGCTGGTCAGTTATCTCGGCGACGAACCGTTCAAGAAGAAGCCGGTCACGGTGCTGGTCGACAAGAACGACGGGAAAGGGTGGCCCTGGATCAACTACTTCACGCCGGAACGCTGGTCGGCGCTGGTCGACGAGAACGGGATGGGACTCGGCGTCTTTCAGCCGGAATCGACGCGCATTACCGGCGGGTTTGCCGGCCCCGACGAGCTGAAAGGGATCGGCGGCGCGAAAGACGGGCAGACCGGCTACATCGCGCCCCTGGCGGTCATGATTCTCGACCACAACATGAAACGCACCTACCGCGCCTATTTCATTGTCGGTTCGGTCGACGAGATCCGCGCGCGTGTGTACAAGCTCGCCAAAAGGGAGCTGTCGCCGATCCCCGACTGGCAGTTTAAGGGGGACCGGCACAACTGGATCTACGAGGGGAGCGCGCGCGACAGCGGGTATCCGATCAAAGGCGCTCTCGAAATTTCGTTCGGCGCCGACCCGCAGGGGGGGATGGACGGGCCCGAAACGTTCTGGACCGCCGAAGACGCGCCGATCCTCGAAATTGACGCCGAGCTTCAGCTCGACGGCGCGAGGCCGAACGACGAGACCGTTCTGACCGCAAATTTCGCCCCCTTTTCGCCGCACGATTTGGTCGACGACATGAAGTGGCCGCTCAATCCCGAGCAGGAAAAGATGAAAGCCGAGAAGGCCGAGAAATACCCGGTCCTTCCCGGCTTTTCCGCCGCGATTCCGATACGCGCCGACGGCAAACGGGGTGTCTGGAGTGTTGACCTCAGGCAATACGAAGATTATACCGGCAGCATGAAATCCCTCACGATCGGGTTTCCCAAGCGTCCGGGAAGAATCAACGTCTACAGCATCCGGTTCCGGAAGGACAAGTAGGGAGCCTGGGGGGCTTGCTGGGTGTTTAGGAAGCTTGTATTGAGAGTTTTGGGTTGTATCAGACCGAATACCCCCACTTGAAGAGTGGGGGCTTAAGGAGGGTGTGTTTCAGCTTTCCGAAAGCGGCGGGGACTCCTCCCCCGTTTATAGAACGGGGGGTTCCTCCGCCGCACCGCGCTGATAGGCGGCAATTCTTTTCGCCACGTTCTCTTTGAGGTTGTTGTAAAAGAGCGTGTAATCGTCTTCGTGGAAGCTCTGCGGCCCGAAGAAATCAGGCGCCGCAAACTGGTCGTATTGGGTGTTCGTCACGATCACGCCGCGGCTGAGGACCACTTTCGCGTCTGCCCCGACGTCGGTAATCTGGTATTCAAAAGCTTTCTCGTTCAGCATCAGCGAACCCAGATTCTCGCTTGCCGGCGCGTATGTTTCGTCGAGTTTCCAGTTCAGCGGGTTAATGCTGATGGCGTTCGGCAGCACCACCACATTTCGGGCATTCTCCTCCACGTTCTTCGGCCCCTCGGTGTTCCAGCTGACGATGACGCCCGTATCGTTTTCGCCGGAGGCAAACTTCAGATGCGGGTAGGCTTCAAGATCGTCCTTCGTAACGGAATAGCCGATGACGTAGGCGGCAACCATGCGCTTGTAGTACTCGGGATGTTCCGTGAAGTAGTTCTCCAGGACATACTTGACCATGGACGCGCCCTGGCTGTGGCCCGCGATGATGAACGGACGGCCCTGATTGAAGTGTTCAAAGTAGTAGTCGAGCGCGGCGCGGATGTCATCGTAGGATCTGCCCGAGAGTGCGGTGCTAAGATCCCCGGTCTTCTCGGAGATTTCCCCCGCGTACCGCATCCCCGCCTGGCGGTAGAACGGCATGAACAGGTTGGTGGAATCCTCGTACACGCTCGCGTTCGTCACGTATTCGCCCATCGCCCCCAGTATCATCTCGAGGTTGCCGAGCGTCGCGTAATCGGGAGCTCCCTCTTCAAAGCTCGATTCAACGTACACCGTCGAGTAGATGTAGAACGTATCGACGTCCTTGGTGATTTCCGGAATCCGCAGCCAGCAGCGCGCCTGGGAATAGTCGGGCGCGTCCCCCGCGGTTCCGGCCTCCGCCGAAACGCCGGCACGGGCCGCCAGACCGAAGACAGCAATACAGATCAGCGCCAGTGCAGAATAGAACCTATTCATCTTTTTTCCTTTCTTTCGCGGGGATTCGGAGATATCTCCCGCGGCCGTACATATGTCTTTTGCTTGAGATTTCCATGGGATTCGGAACATGAAGGCTCTGCTGTTCCATCGGCCGAATCAATTTAATTATTCCATCTTTCCCGATGCCGTTCAAGAGGTCTTCCGAAATGCCAGACTAAGCCTTTCGAGGTTGAGGAAATCAGCAGCCGAGCTTTCTGAAGGATCGGTTCCAATACTCAGCAGCTGATCAGTCCGGTACAGCGAAGGGATCCCCCGACCGCGAGCCGCGGCAGGCGATGTTTGGCGGCAGGCTACGATGCCGTACCAGCTTTCTGCGTCCGCGGAGCCGGAGCCGAATGAAACAAAGGGGGGCTTTTTCTTTATAGTCTTATAGGGTTACTCTTTTTTTCTTCCTTTTTTCTGACATGACAGGAGGTTTTTTATGCCGCATTCTTTGGCAACAGGGTGTCTTCCGCTGACGGCGCGGCGCCGGGCGGCGCTCGAAAAGGCGGCCGACACGGCGGTTTCGATGCCCGAATACCTGTGGGACCGGCAGTCCGACATGCCGGTCATCAAATGGGACGCGCAGTTCGAGAAATGGCTCGGCCGGCGCATCGAACTCGCCGACAGGTACGCGTCTATCGGCTTCTGCCTGTTCCCCTGGGAAATCTACCGCGCACTGCCGCCCAACGCGCGTCGGGGGACCGTTTTCGCGTGGGACCAGGGCCCGCTTCCGAGCTGTTCGATGCACAGCGCGGCGCACGCGTATCAGTGCGCCCTGCTCACGTCGATCGCGCTGGGCGCGCCGCTCTATTACGAATCGTTTAATCCCATCTACCCCTTCTACGCCGCGCGGGGCGGTTCCCTTTCCGGCGGACTCGATCTCTGGACCGCCGCCGACTGGGTGAACCGCAGCGGGCTGGTTCCCGTCACGGCGGTCGGCAGCGACAACCTTCATGTCGGCGCCGAACAGCTCGGGCGGCTCGGCGAAGGGAAAAAGTGGCAGGCGGCGATCGTCCTGATCGAGGACAATTTCGCCGAAAAGATTCTCCGCGCATGCCGCGCGTTCTGCGCCGTTTCGTTCGGGTCGGGAACCTACTTCACCCGGTCCCGCACCGATACGCGCGGGGTCAAGGTCATGGCCGGACCCGCGTCGGGGGGCCATGCGCAATGTTTCGCCGGATGGCGCCGGCTCGGCGGTGTCGAATACATCTTTAACCTGAACTCGCACGGCGGCCGCTACCCCGCGAGCGCCGAGGGGGAACCCGACACCGGCGCGTGGGTTACCGAAGAGCATCTGCGCCTTTACGCCCGCGATATGGACCGGTACGGATACCCCTACATCATCTTTGGGGAAGGGGAATTCCGCCGTCCTTCGGCACTGTCGAACGAGTTCCCGCCCCCGAAATACCCCGGCGCGTTCCGGCGCTGACTCTGCCCTGCACGAACATGCAATACAAAAACGGCTTCCCCGGCGAAACGCCGAAGGAAGCCGTTTTTTTCGGGGGGCGGCGGAAACAGCCGTCTATCGTTTCAGAAGGATATGCCAGCGGCGTGTATCGCTGTCGCGCAGAAGGAGCGTTTCTTTCCCGACGTCGCCGGCCGACAGGTCGGCCAGCGGCGAATCGGCGGTGACCCCGCAGGCGAGCCGGGCCGTGCCGGCGGCAAGGTCAACCGACTCGATCCGGGTCACCGCCGGACCCGCCGGCGCGGGAGCGAGCAGGGCGAACACGTTATTGTCGGCGTCGGGCCGCGCGGCGTCGATCACGGTCCATTCGCCCGGATATTTCACGAACGCCAGACGCCGTATCTTGCGGCTGACATCATTCGGATCTATCCAATTTACTGTTTTCCATTCGGCGCGGGGGAGAAACCGGTGCGCCTCGTCGATCACTTCCGGATCGCGCCAGACCAGCGCGCAGAACAGATCGGTCACAGCGCCGCGTCCGGTTCCGCCGACCGGAATCTCGTCGAGCGCGGTTCCGCGTCCCAGCCATGCGGCGTTCGCGTCGTCGATCAGCCCGATCCGCTTAACCCGCAGACGAAGCCCTTCCTGCCGCCACTTTTCGACCGCTTCCCCGCTGTCGAGATCGGCGTCGGCCAATCCCGTCACGCCGGCCAGTTCGCCCGCGGCGATCGGCCAGCGCCCTTCGTTCGTGAACCGGCACCGCCAAATCTCGCGGTTCGGCTGCCAGTGCCCGGGCGGCTCGGCACGCTGAATGTCGTAAAAGAGGACGTCCGACCCCGCTTCTACGATACGCCGGGCGGTTTCGGAACCCAGAAGAAATTTCGGCATAAAAACTCCTTTCATGACACCGATCTTGACACCCCGTGATGCCAACGATAAAGTAGGGAAATTTTCCCGGTTTCCGCACCCCCCAAAGCCTTTTCGGGGCCTTTGACGCGCGGGAACTGTCCGCCCCCCTTACCCCAGGAAACCCCTTTCGATGAACCATCGAAACCTTCGTGTTGAGACGCTTGAAGACCGAGTTCTGTTGGCCGTCACGGCGGGCGGTATCGGCCCGTGCGCCGCGCGTCCGGCGGCAACCGAATCGGTGCAGTGGTGGGTGGAAACCGCCGAAGACACGGACGGCGGCAGCGCCCTTTCGCTGCGCGATGCACTCGCGCGGGCGGTAAGCGGCGATACGGTGAAGTTCATGGACCGGCTTTCCGGAACGACAATCAGACTTTCCGGCCGGCAGCTGACGGTGCCCGCCGGGGTAACGATCGACGCTTCCGATCTTTCGGGCGGGATCACGATTGACGCGAACCGGCAGAGCCGCGTTTTCTTGATTAACGGCGGCACGGAAACGCACCCCGCCGTGCTGAAAGGGCTGACCATCACAGGCGGGGAGAACTACGGCGAAGGAGGCGGCATTTACGTTACCGGAACGGCGGAACTGATCAACTGTACGGTGACGGGCAACACGAACACGTATATATCGGAAGACCAGGGGTACGGCGGCGGAATCTACTGCTATCAGGGATCGCTGACTCTGACCGGCTGCGTCATTACCGATAATGCGGTGAGTTATAACGGCGGGGGGGTCTGCAACCACGGCGGAACTCTTTCGCTCGCCGGATGCACGGTTTCGGGAAATTCCGCCCGGTACGGGGCCGGGGTCTATAACTGCGGCGAAATGTCGATGGTGAACTGTCTGGTCACCGGGAATTTCGCGAACAATTACGGCGGCGGGGTTTACAGCCTTTTGGATGAAGCGCTGATCGTCAGCTGCACGATCGCCGACAATACCGCGTTCAGTTCCGGGGGCGGAATCTACCAGGCCAGTTCAAAGTCGTTAACGATCCGGAATTCGATTGTGGTGAACAACAGCATCGATAAGATCCGCGGCAAGGTGAACGGCGTCAACGTCATTTCGAACTACATCGGCTGGGATTTCGAAACCGACTGTATCGACTACCGGTCGGGTCAGCCTCTTTTTACGGACAGCCGTGCCGGCGACTACACGCTGACCGAAAATTCGATCGCCGTTGACGCGGGGAACAACGCGTATGTATTAACCGACGAAGATCTTGCCGGCAGCCCGCGTATTATCGGCAGAGCTGTCGATATCGGCGCGTATGAATACATGAACACCGCGCCCGCGATCCTGACCGGCGAAGAAGGTGTCTATGTTTCTTACGGCGCGAACCGTCATCGGATAACGTGGACCGAAACCAAAAACGCGTCCGGTTACGAGCTCGCCTATTCCGCCGACGGCGGCAAGAATTGGGTCTCCGTTGAAACCGCGGAAACCGGCGCCGTTGTTACGGACCTCACTTACGGAACGGAGGTCGTCTACCGTGTCCGCGCGCTGGGGGAAGGGCGCTATGTGAACTCCGGGTGGAGTGCCGAAAAGAGTTTTTGGGTCTGCCCGATGGACATAAACGGGAATGGCGATGTCGATCCCGGCGACCGCGTGCTGCTGGCCGCCTGCTGGCTTTCGAGTGTCGGGGAGGATGGATACATTCCCGCCGCCGACATCAACGGAGACGGCGACATCGGTCCCGGCGACCGCGCCATGCTGATTGCCAACTGGCTCCTCGATTCCGACGATCCCGATCTTGTCTATCCCCAAATCTAAGCTCAATTAGATCTGATATTACCAGAAATCTGAAATACAATCCGCGGGAACAGCGAAGCGGTGGGGTAGCCTCGCAGGCGACGTTATTCCCTCTTGTTCAATCCTTTTCGCTCGCTCCCGTTGGTCACTTTGCCAAGCTTTTCCTACCCTCCGCAGTAACTGTAACGCGCTTTCCCGCAAGAACCATCCCAAGCTTCCCTACTTTCCGGCCGATCAGCGCCACTGTAAACTGAAATACACTCTCTTTATTATCCCGGTCTCCAGCAGGAGATATTGGATTTGATAATCCCGGAAAGCTCTGATGCAGATTTCCGATAAACCCGGAATACCTCAATACAGGCTTGAAATCCCTTTTCGTTCCGGTTACAATCGGGTTCAGCCCAACATCTTTATTTCCCCTATATTCAACAGGAGTCATTTTCCATGCTGAAAAAGATCTTTCTCGCGCTGATTTGCGCTGTTCTGTTCCCTGCGGTTCCGATGATCGCCGACGAGGCGGAGGGCCCCGTTCCGAACGAAAAGCCGGCAGCGCCGGGCGAACAGGTTCTCTGTTCGATGACGATTTCCTACTCGCATCCGCTGGCGTTCGACACCGATGCCCAGTTCAAGACCGATTTCGAGCTCCCCTACTGGGTCTATCTGCCGCTCAGTGATGCCGAGAAGACCGAGGACGGGTACCCGCTCATCATCTTCCTGCACGGGTCGGAAGAGCGGGGGCTGAACGAAGCCGCGCTGAAAGCGGGTCTTCCGCGCCGGATCAAGAAGGAGAAGGAGACCTGGCCTTTCATTACGGTCACGCCCGTCTGCCCGCTTAAACGGCGTTGGATCGAAATGGATCTGCGTCCGCTGGTCGAAAAGCTGATCGCCGATTACGAGGTCGATCCCGACCGCGTCTACATCACGGGCCTGTCGATGGGCGGGTTCGGCACCTGGGACACGCTTCTGAAAGACCCCGACCTTTACGCTGCCGCCGCGCCGATCGCCGGCGGGTGTGAAGCCGAATGGGCGCCGAAACTGCTCGATATCCCGATCTGGGCAGCCCACGGCGAAGAGGACCCGTGTGTACGCGTGGCGTGGAGTATCGACATCAGCCGCGCGATCGAAGAGCAGGGGGGCAAGAAGATTAAGCTGTCGCTCTTCCCCGACGCCGAACACGACGTTTGGACCCCCATCTACCGCGACCCCGAGTTCTACAAGTGGCTTCTCAGCCACCGCCTTAGCGACCGCAAACCGAAAGAGGAGAAATAGAGCGGCTTAGGATTGTTCGCGCGGAAAAGCGCTGTGCTGTTCCTGCGGGGCTTTCCGGTGTGGTTTGTTCAGGGGGCTCCCTCGCCCGCGGACAGCGCGGAGGGGGTTCCGCCGCCGCACCAAACTAGAACTTTAGCCACGCGACGCGGCCGTTTTCAATCCGGAATTTCCGGGCGCGGATGTTCGAGTCTTTCCCCTCTTCATAGTAAACGATGAGCGTGGAACCGTCGTTAAGGTTGACCATCGAAGGATATGCCCCGGAATGGGTATCGACGGTTTCCGGCGTGCTCCATGTCTTCCCTTCATCGAAACTGAGCCGGATCGTCGTCGTGCGGGGAACCACGCCTTCGCCCTCGATCGGGGTTTTTCCGGTTCTGGTTCCCAGGACGAGAACGCCGTCGGGGGTTTGGCAGAAATAGGGGCAGTGCCCGGAAAAGCCCGCGCTTTCGCCCTGCGACCACGTGTCCCCGTTGTCATACGAAACGCTGTAGACCATCGGCTGCGGCCCGAATCCTTCGCGGTGTCGGATGAACGCCAGAAGCGAACCGTCGGAACGCTGAAAAATGTCGGTTTCGGCCGCCAGCAGAAAATCACCGGTGGGGATGGGCACTTTGCGCCAGTGTTTTCCCTCGTCGTCGGAGATGGCGACGCCGGCGTCCCAGTCCGGCGCCATCCCGTATTCGCCGATGATCCAGCGCCCGTTTTTCAGGATGCGGATCGGCGCCGAGGCCCAGTGGTCGTCGGTAATCGGAATCGGTTCCGACCATGTTGTTCCGCTATCGGCCGAGCGGATATACCATTGTCCCAGCTTGCGGTACGGCGGCTTTTTCTGGTTCTCGTAGGGGATCTTGTCGAGAATGAAAAAATTGCAGAGAACCGTTCCGTCGGAAAGGGCGGTGACCGAAGGGTCCCTGTCGTCGAACGGGGAATCGAAGATGACGAAGGGGTTGCTCCATGTTTTTCCCTCGTCTTCGGAATAGCAGGCCGAAATCCGGCCGCCCGTCTTGAAATGCGAAGAGTCGGGATAGGAGATGTGGGTGTACCCGTCGTAAAACACACAGAAGAGCCGGCCGTCGGCGAGCCGGCAGATGTCGGGGAACGCCTCGTAGCCTCCCGCGCCGCCGTCGCTGGTGACGTGAACGAAATCTTCCCCCTCGATCAGTTCCCGGGAGTCTCCCGGCCTGACCGGAAAGAGCAGAACGATTGTCATGAGAAGCGTCTTGAAATACGGGTTCATTGTGCTCTCCTCTGTGTGCTGAATTGTTCCGAAATGCCGGGAATGCCGAGAGAGTTTAAGATGTCGGGGAACCGGCGGAGCCGGCCGCGTGCGGGGCAGGGGACGCCGCCTAAGCCGGAAATGCGTGCGAGGGCGGCCCGCCCGCACGGCGTTATGCCGTCATTTTAGCCGCCGCGGTTCCCTTTCGCAAGCGGTTCGTGAAGCCGGAACGCTACAGGGTCCGGACGGTTTCGCAGAGCCAGTCGAGCGCCTGTCGGTACTGTTCCCCGTTCTGGTGCCCGAGTTCCCGTTCGGGAAGCATCTCCTTCTCCGCCGACGGGATCGCGTTATACGCCGACCAGACCGAACTGGGGGAACATGTGACGTCGATGAATCCGACGATCACGTGAATCGGAATTTCGATCGAGCCGGCAAAGTTGACCGCGTCGAGGTAACACGAGGCGGTCAGCACTTCCGGGTCCCCCTTGGCCTGCGCGACCAGGCGCGGCCAGCCGGGCGAACGTGGGCGCGGGAAGGCTGCAGGGGAGCTTTCAGGGAGTGCGGGAAGGGAGTAGCGGAGCTTTCCGGGAGTGCCGGGCTGAATACCCCCACTTGAAGAGTGGGGGTTTAGTGAGGGTGAGTTTCAGCTTGCCGAGGGCGCTGGGGTCCCCCCCCACTTAAAGAGTGGGGGCTCCCTACAGCGCACCGAACTGATAGGCCGGGGAGTAGAGGAGCTTGGGGTTGGTCGGGAAGGCTGTATTGAGAGTTTCCGGTTGTACCGGACCGAATCCCCCCGACTGAAGTCGGGGGCGAGGTGAGGGTGCGTTTCAGCTTGCCGTGCGCGGGAGGGAACCCCCGCCGGTCTAAAGACCGGAGCTCCCTTGCCCGCTGACAGCGCTGATCAGCCGGGGAGTAGAGGAGCTTGGGGTGGTTCGCGCAAGCGGCGGAACTGCGGGAAAGCGCTTCGCTGTTCCCGCGGGGTGGTTTCGACAAGCTTGGTTGGGGTGAATAGATAAGATGGGGAAGGTGTTCCGATAATTTTGATTTTTTCAGATTATCGTTATAGTTCGAGGGGGGGGCTGTCCGATAAATCTAAGGAGTTTGAGAGGAAGTAAGGAGTCTTCCTCAATGGCGGTCTGTCCGCCGGGCGGTTAAACCGTTTAAAGGAAAGTTAAAAAGAATCGGTGACGCCCGCTAAACTTCAGGGAGGAGTTTGAGGATGAAAAAGTATATTCTTCTGGGTTTGCTCGGGATGCTCCTGATCGGGAGCGCCGGGTGCGTGCTGCCCGCCTATTCGGGCGATCCGGCTACCCGAACCGAACAGCTGTATAATACGTCGGAAGATCTCCGGCAGGCCCGCGATTGCTGGGACCGGTTCTGGATGATCGATCAGCCCAGCCACATGACACCGTACCGGACCCACGGCGGGATCACCTGATCCGGGGTGCCGGGCCCCGGGAAACGCCGGGGCGCCATTGTTCGTTCACCATCCTCTGTCCCCAAGGTTACATGGGGACCGCGCATCCTCGCGTGTTAACCTCCTTAAAAAAGGCGCGGCCGGTAACGGTTCGCGCCTTTTTTAAGGTACTCGTCTGTTTAAGGTCCGCCGCTAGTCGGTGATGTGGTCGCGGACCGTCTCGAGCATGAGATTCACCCGCGCCTGGCTCAGGCCGAGGATCATCGAAATCTCTTTAATCGTCATCTGCTCGTAGTAGTAAAGAATCAGAATAAGCCGCTCGTTCCGGCTGAGGCGTCGTTCGGGATTGTCCATGCTTAAAAGTCGTTCTGGAGTTTGCAGTGAATCTTCTTGATCCGTTCGAGAATCTGGCTGTGAATCTGGCTGACCCGGCTCTCGCTCAGGTCGAGCGTCGCGCCGATCTCTTTCATGGTCAGCTCTTCAAAGTAGTAGAGAATGATGATGAGCCGCTCGTTCTTCGAGAGCCCTTTCGTGCAGTTGCGGATCAGTTCCTGTTTCGAAATCCGGTCCGACGGGTCTTCCCCCCGCTTGTCGGCCAGAATGTCCATCTCGGAGATGTCGCTGTCACCCGAAGTGTCGGTCCACGATTTGTCGAGACTCGTCATGTTGACCGTCGAGCTCTGGCTGATCGTCTTGCGCACCTCGTCGAGCGGCTGGTCCAGAAATTCCGCCAGTTCCTCTTCGGTGGGCTTGCGCCCGAATTTCCCTTCCAGGACACGGTACGCCTCGTTCATCTTGCTCGTCTTCGAACGGACTTTGCGCGGCACCCAGTCCATCGCCCGGAGTTCGTCGACGATCGCGCCGTGGACCCGCGGCAGGCAGAACGTCTCGAATTTCACGCCCCGGTTCATGTCGTACGCGCCGATCGCGTCGATCAGGCCGAATGTGCCCGCCGAAATGAGGTCGTCCCGCTCGATTTCGCTCGGAAGTTTCGCGCGGATCCGGTCGGCCCGGCGGTAGACGATCGGCAGATAATGCTCGACAAGCCTGTTCCGAACGGCCTGGTTGTCGGGGTTCTGCTTATATTCTGTCCATAGGGCAAGCAGCTCTTCGCTGGTCGCGCACGGTTCTGTTGCCGGTTGGTAACTGCTGTACTTCTTCGTTTTAAACATTCCAGGCTCGTGGGTAAACCTTGTTTAAAAGGGGGGTGGGTCGGGTTCGTACGGCTGCTATGCCGGCCGGACCCGAATGCCGGTTGTGTCGGGTGTTAGGTTAGCGTTTTTTTCGGTTTGTGTAAAGGTTGTTTTTTTTGGGGGGGCGCACCGGGGGCGCGCCGCGGGAAAGCGCGGGGCTGTTCCCGGGGGGTTCCGGGAGGTTTCCGGGAGTGCCGGAAGCCGGGAGCGTCGTAGCTCGGGGTTGGCCGCGGGAAAGCGCTTCGCTGTTCCCGCAGTCGGTATTCCGGGTTGTTCGGTATTCCTGAAGACCTGTATTGAGGTTTTCAGGTTGTACCGGACCTAATACCCCCACTTGAAGAGTGGGGGCTTAGTGAGGGTGCATTTCAGCTTGTCGAAGGCGCTGGGGTCCCCCCCACTTAAAGAGTGGGGGCCCCCTACAGCGCATCGGGCTGAAAGGCTGTTGAGCGTTGAAGCTCGGGGTGGTTTGCGGGAAAGCGCGTTGCTGTTCCCGCCTATTTCGCAGAGCCGGTGCGGCTGCGGAGCCGGGAGCCGGATTAAAAGCGCCCGGGGCGCACCGCGGGGGCTACCGCACCGTATCCCCTCTATCGGGAAATCTTTTGCTCAATTCGGCGAAAAGTTGCTTTTTATCTGAAAAGAGACGGGGACGCCGTGGGGTCGCGCGGGTTCTCGGTTTCGTGGGAATAAACCGAAAAACAAGGGTCGGAAGGATAAAACCGAAGTTAGGGAAGATCCGGTTTTCCGCCGACGGTGAACCGGACCGGTTTCGAACGGAGCCGGTGCCGAAGCAGCATGTAGAGGATGACCATAAAGAGAAATCCCGACAGCAGATAATAAACTCCCTGCGAAAACGGGCCGCCGTCCGAACCGGACTCGCCGGGGGTCCATGTGCCGGAAAGGCCGATCATGAGCGGGACCGCAATCCAGCTTTTCCCCTCCTTGTCGGAATCGAGAAAACCGGGCGCCAGGGTCGAGTTGGCGGTATCGATGCGGTACGCCCACGGCTTGTAAAGGAATCCCGTCAGCGTCACTTCCTGCCGGTAATCGGGGCCGGAACCGAGCGTCATCAGCGTGCCGTCGGCCGACCGGGGGAGTTCCGGAATGCAGAACAGAATCGGGTAATCCTGCGAGTCGGCGGTGAACAGGTAGAGTTCATAATAATGATCGGGCCCGCCGAGCGCCTGAATCTCACTGTCGGGGACCAGAACCGGCTGCGCGCGGCGCACGTGGCCGGTAAGCCGGACCGGTTTCCCCTGCGAGTCGGCGGGACGGTTGAACAGGTCGGCCGCGGATAACGGGGTAAGCGCGTCGGCGGGGACCGGAGGCGCTTTCGCCGCCTCGGCCAGAAGGCCGTAGAACGGGTACCGGTCGTCGGGGGTAAGGCGGAAATTGCGGAGCATCCGCTTGCGGTCCGCGCCGGGCGGAAGCTGCGCCAGTTCGCTGATCGCGTGCGCTTCGACCCGGTCGAAAAGCGAAACGTCGAATCCCAGCCGGCCGAGCGCGTCGGGCGCGCCGTACCACGCCAGCCGCGGCGCGATGATGACCGGGGATTCGAACTTCTCGAAAAAGATGCCCAGTCCCGCCGTCTTTGCGCCGGTTCCCTGTTCGCCGTCCGGCCCCCAGCCTTTCGGAATCGCGGGCGTGTAGATGACCAGCGGCGTGCTTTCCGCGTCGAGTTCGACCCGGTAGAGGTCGATCGGCGCGAAATCGGCGCGCACGTCGAGCCGCTTGCGGCTGATGCGCGTGACCGTGCCGGTAAACCGGACCGGTTCCCCGAACCGGTCCGGAAACGCCAGGGCGGCGGCGGGGTCCGAAACGGCGCTGGCGGCCAGCAGGCCGGGAGAAATCCCGTTCTGAAGCCGGGCGGTCAGGATCTGGAGCGACTCTTCGAACGCCAGACTCTCTTCCGACTCGCTCTCGAAAAGCGCGTCGGCGTCCAACGGCGTAACCTCTTCCCAGAACCGGCGGTCGAGCTGCGGCTGGAACGGGTCGGGGTCGGCGGGGTCGGCTTCGTCGGCGGCGGCGAGGGCGCCCGCCGAAATGAACGCGGCCAGAAGGAGGGGGAGGATTTTGCCCGCGCCGGAAGCGGGAGGGGCGGAGTCGGAGCTTTCGGAGTTGGGTTCTTCGGGGGCGGAGTTGGAGTCGGAGGCGGGGTCAGTGTCGGGGTCGGCGTTTTCCGGTTCGGCGGTGCGGCGGGCCGCCGCCTCTTTGAGTGTTTCGAGGTCGGATTCGTCGAACCGGAAATCGGGGTCGGCGGTCTCGTGCCGCATGGCGGGTTTAAGGGTCCGGTTCCGGCGCGAACGGAACAGGATGAACCGGACCGAAAGCCACAGGAAGAAGAGGGCTGCCAGTGCGATCCCTTTCAGGAACCAGGGGGACCGGACGGCGGGCGCCTCGCCCGGTTTCGGGGCGGCGGAAACGACCGTGAATGTGTCGCAGACGATGACCGGGGAGGAGTAGAAATCGTCGCCGGCGTTGTACGAGGCGAGCCGGTAAAAGATGCCGTCGGCGGTGATCCGGTCCCGGCCCAGGGGGGCGGAATCGTCTTCGGCGGGAACGACGCCCGGCGGCAGTGTGCGGGAAAGAAGCCGGATCGGCACGCTCCGCTCGTCGGGCAGAAGGACCCACGATTCGTAACAGGTCTCGATGTGGAGCCCGTCCTCCTTTTCGGCCGGCATCGAAATCTCGAATGTGCGGAGAAGCCGGCCGGTGATGCGGACCGGTTTGCCGCGGTATGCCCGGCTCTGGCGCGAAAGGGGAATGAATCCGGTAAACGTGTCGGCAGGCGCCGGAGCGGCGGCGGCGCGGGTCCAGAGCTCTTCGATCTGCGCGCGTTCCCGGGGAACGAAAAGAGGGAGCCCGTCCGAAATCTCGTCGGCGGCAAACGCGGTGAGGGGGAGGAGGGTGAGGAGGAGGAAGGCGAGGAAAGGGAGAGGGGGAAGGGTGCGGGGGGTCAGTGGGGGGGGGGGCGGGTAAGGGAGGTTTCCGGGAAGGCGGAAGGCCTGCAGCGGAGCTTTCCGGGGTTATCGGATCGAATACCCCCACTTGAAGAGTGGGGGCTTAGTGAGGGTGCGTTTCAGCTTTGTGAAAGCGGCGGGGACTCCTCCCCCGTTTATAGAACGGGGGGTTCCTCCGCCGCACCGAGCCGA